>NZ_JAQLFL010000002.1:237023-283504 GCF_028206995.1 Collinsella aerofaciens
GACATTTCCGCCCATTACCACGTGGAGGTCCCCGTCACGGAGATCGCCTACGCATACGACTACATCAATTCCCGGCATACCCCGCGCAGGCAGGCCACGCTGAACGATGGGCCCGCGGCCCAGCAGGACGAGTGACGCGCCTCGCAAGCAAAGGAAGGAAGCCAACATCACATGAGCATCATCGCCGCATGTATCGACAACCGCCTGCTACACGGCATAGTGGCAACCCAGCGGATACTGGAGCGAACGGCGAGCCGCTCGTCGGCCGGGAAGCAGTCAAAGGTGGCAAAGTAGTCGCGCGGCTCCTCGGCGCAGCGGATGAGCTGGCCCGACCCGTCCGGACGCATCAGCACCTCGGCACGCTTGAGCCGGCCGTTGTAGTTGTAGCCCACCGAGAACCCGTGCGCGCCCGCATCGTGGATGACGAGCAAGTCGCCCTCCTCCACTTCGGGCGGGCGCCGGTCGATAGCGAGCTTGTCGTTGTTCTCGCACAGCGACCCCACCACGCCGTAGGTGTGCTCGGCAGCACCGCTATGCGGAACGCCCCGCGATCTCGACCGAGAGCACGTCGGAGAACGGGATGTCTAATTGCTGGGGCCTGTCAGCTTGGGGCCTGCCGCCGCGGGTGTAGCCGGACTGCATGCGTTCGGCGCTGCTAGGCACGATGTCGGGCATCGCCGCGGGCAAGACGGCGGGTCTCACCGTGTTCGCCAAGCGCGAGGAGCGTTTTGGTTTTTCGCAAGCAAATGCGGACGAAATCATCGACCAGATTCCCGATCTGCTCAAACATGCAGGGCCCCTATGTGTTTAACCTCATTTTTCCGTGTGCGGTAGAATGGAGTAGTTGAGATCGCGAACGCCTTAAAGGGAGAGTTTTTGTGGATACGCATCTGGATGGGGACTCTTCCGCCCCGCTGTATCAACAGGTGCTCGATTTGCTCAAGAGCGATATCGAACAGGGGACATATCCCGTTGACTCGCAGATTCCAACGGAACTTGAGCTTTCTAAGATGTACGGCGTGGGAAGGGTCACGGTTCGTCGCGCAATAGAGGAGCTTGTGGGCGAGGGGTATCTCACCAAGCGGCAGGGGCGTGGTACGTTTGTGACCGCGACAAAGATAATTCGCAAGGTGCATCAGAAGGACGATGTTCAGAGTTTTACCCAAGCATGCGCTGAAAACGGCATGAAGGCGGGCGCTCGCGTCGTTGCCCGCAAGACCGTTGCCGCCGATCGCGACCTCGCTTCTTTCTTTGGCTTGGATGAAGGCTCTGACCTCATCTTGGTCTCACGCGTGCGTACCGCAGACGGCGTGCCGGTCCTGTTCGAGAACAACTACTATCCTGTTGACGGATTCGAATTTCTCAAAGATATCGGTCTCTCCAATTGCTCGATATTCGAGGCCGTGGGGGAGCGTACGGGTAGGTATCCCTGTTCATCCGATCCCTGCAGGCTAGAGATCGCCCGTGCGGGAATTGATACCGCCCGCGAGCTCAAGGTCCCAGTAGGGGAGCCGCTATTCTTCATGAACGCGGGCTTTCTCGATTCCAACGGAGAGCGCTTCTGCTATGGCAGGCAGTACTACGTGGGTTCGCGCTACAGCTTCGATATCTAGCGGCTCTGTCTCGCGCAGCGCTGTTCTCGCCATCGCCGCAACAGGTCCGTTTAGCGCGTAAAAGTTACCACTTATAGAACAACCTAATATGTTTCTTGACCGGCACCTTCATGCAGGTTATACATAGGACAACCTAAGATGTTTGCTTATACGTGAGGGTTTTTTGGCAAGCATCGTTGCTCTGACAGGAGGTTAAGAATGTCGGATGCCAAACAGGAGAAGCCCAAGCGCAGATTCCATCTCCAGCTTCCCCATGTGTACACCATCGCGTTCATGCTGATTGTGTTCTTCGCGGTGCTCACATGGATCGTCCCATCGGGTCAGTTCGACCGTCAGACCATTCAGACGGCCGCGGGCGAGCGAGAAGTCGCCGTAGCCGGAACGTACCAAGAAGTCGACAAGGTCTACACCGATTCGGAGACGGGGGAGACCGTCGATCTGCGACAGGGCATCGATGCCGTCCTGCAGGCTCCCGCCAAGGGCATCCAGGCTGCGGCCGATGTCGTCGCGTTCGTCCTGCTGATCGGCGGATCGTTCGCCATCGTCACCAAGACCAACGCCCTAAACGCCGGTATGAGCCGCGTGATCAAGAAGTTGAAGAACAAGGACATCTTGATCATCCCCATCTCCATGGTCCTGCTCTCGATCTGCGGCACCACGTTCGGCATGTCCGAGGAGGCGCTGCCGTTCTACGCGATCTTCATCCCCATCATGCTGAGCATCGGGTATGACTCCATGACTGCATTCATCATCTGCTTCCTCGGCCCCAACCTTGGTTACTGCGCATCCACTATCGATCCTTTCAACGTGCTGATCGCCCAGGGCGTTATCGGCATCGAGGGAAATCCCCAGCTTTGGCTCCGCGCCATCCTGTGGGCCATCTTCACCGCCGCGGGCATTTTCTGGGCCATGCGCTACGCGCGCCGCGTCAAGCTCGATCCCAAGTCCTCCATCACCTATGAGGACGATAAGCAGAAGCGCATCGAGTTCTCTGTCACCGACGCCTCTATCGAAGAGGAGTTCACGCTTCGCCACGAGCTCGTCCTCATTGATTTCGCGGTCGGCATGGGCGTTATCGTGTGGGGCCTCGTTACCCAGGGCTGGTATATGGACGAGATCTCTATGGTGTTCCTGGCCATGGGCCTTCTTGCCGGCATACTCGGCGGCTTGGACGAGAAGACCATTGCGGAGGAGTTCGTCCGCGGAATCGCCGACTTCGCCTACGCAGCCTGCATCATCGGTATCGCCCGCGGCATCCTGGTCGTTGCAGAGGGCGGAATGATCATCGACTCTATTCTTAACTGGCTCGTCGGACTCCTTGCGGGCGCTCCGTCCTTCATCTATACCACCTTCATGTACATCGTCCTCGGCCTGCTTTCGCTGCTGGTTCCTTCCAGCTCCGGCCTCGCTGCACTCACCATGCCAGTCATGGGCCCGCTGACCGAGCTTATGGGTCTCAATCCCGAGGCTGCCGTCACCGCTCTGCAGTTCGCGAACCAGACCATCAACACCATCAGCCCCGTTGCGGGCATGACCGTCGCGGGTCTCGCCGTAGCGAAGATCTCCTTCGGGCAATGGTGGAAGACCATCTGGAAGTTCTTTATCTTCATGGTCCTGTTCGGATTGGTCGCGACTACGATCTCCGGCCTACTGCCGATGTAGGAGGTGCCCGGTGTTTGATCGTTCGCTAGTATTGCTGTCCCGCAGCATCTTTACCGGCCTTTCCGATGAACCGATCGACGGATATGTTTCGATTCGCGGTAATCGCATCGAATCCGTGGGCGCCTCTGATCGGGCTGCCGAATATACTGCGCATGCGGACGAGGTTCGCGACCTTGGCTCCAGAACCGTCATGGCAGGCCTTGTCGACGTGCACACGTTCTTTACCGGCTGGGTGCTCCGTCGCATCGGCGCCGATCTTATCGATGCGACCTCGGCAGATGATGTTTTCACCGCGATGTCGAATTGGAAGGAGGAGCGGCCCCAGGCCCCTATGGCGTTGGGCATGAACCTTCCGGAGACCCTTATGGGTGACGACTTGGTTGATATGTTGGACGAGAAGTTCTCATCCACGCCTGCCGTCGCCTTTACTGCCGGCGCGGAGACCTGCGTGCTCAACTCCGCCGCATCTGCGCGCTATGGTTTTACGTCCGAGGCTTGCTATGCCGAGATGATTTGGCACCTTATGCGCGATTATCTACCTCTTCAGGAAGTCCGCGATGCGTATGGCGACTACATGACCATGCTTAACTCCCGTGGCGTCACCGCCATCAAGGAGATGTGCTTTGACGATTATTACGGATTTGCGGACGAGATGTATCGCCGCGAGCAGGAAGGCGAACTTACGGTTAGGGTCGACATGATGAGCCAGCCCGTCGGGCATGGAGCCGACCTTGATTACGCCTGCTCGGCGCGCGACCGCTTCCAAGGAGACTTCGTCAGGTTCTCCGGCTTCAATCGCATGACCGATCGCGGCGTGTGGTGCGGCCTGGCCGAGATGATCGATCCCTACGAGGAGGGGGCCGATGCGGGTGCCGGCGGAAAGACCGTGGTCGAGGAGCCCGAATGGGACCTCATCTCTCGCGAGCTGTCCGAGATCGATGCCCAGGGATTCCGCTACTCCCTGCATTGCCAGGGGGATGGGGCCGTTCGCAAGACGATCGACCTGTATGAGCGGCTACCGCGTGATGAGTCGGGAAGGCTCGCTCGCAGGCATTCGATTACGGACCTTGAGAACTCCGATCCAGCTGACCTGGCGCGCATGGGCGCCATCGGCGGTATCTGCGAGGTCTATCCCCAGATCCTTACTCTTGATAAGCGCGAGGATTGCCTTTCGACCATGCGTCGCCAGATAGGAGAGAAGAGGCTCTCCCGCAGCTGGAACCGTCGCGCCATGGTGGATGGCGGATGTGTGCTGTGCTGCGGAACCGATCTTCCCCTCCTTATCCCGCATCTAGGAGATTCGATCTACAGCGCCTGCGGAGGGTACTTCGCCGACGGTTTGGACGTCAACCCGCAGAATACCGTTAGCGTTGCCGAGCTGCTGCGGGCATGGACTGCCGGGGGTTCCTACGATCTGGTTCGCGAGAACGATTTCGGCACCCTCGAGGCGGGCAAGCTCGCGGACATCTGCGTTTTGGACCGCGATGTGTTTGCGGTGGACCCCAAAGATGCCAGAGACATCCAGGTCTCGCTCACGCTGAGCGATGGTCGGGTCGTGTACGAAGATTGCTAGGAGAGGAGATGCCCAGCATGGATTTAAACGCTTCCGCGCCCCGCCTGCGTCGCGAGCAGGTCGCCGGCATGAACATTCACTACATCATGTGGTCGCTCGATTATTTCCTTGATGTTCAGCAGCGCCTTGGCTTCAAAACCATCGAGCTTTGGGCGGCCGAGCCGCACGTGACGCTGGACCACACGGGGTATTTCGAGGCCGACAAGCTTCGCCGCAAGATCGAGTCCCGCGGACTCTCCGGGAGCTCCCTGTGCCCGGAGAACGTGGTGTATCCGTGGCAGTACGCTGCCAGAAAGCCCCTCCACGCGCAGCGGAGCCTCGCTTACTTCAAGCACGGCATCGAGCTCGCCGAGGTGCTCGGCGCCCCGTATATGTCCATCAACTCCGGTTGGGGCGATTGGGACGAGGACCGCGAGGAAGCTTGGAAGCGCTCTGCCGAGCACTTGGCGATTCTTGCGGACTATGCCGGCGAGCACGGCGTGACCCTCTGCATGGAGAGCCTGAGGCCGGAAGAGAGCAACTTGGTGGTTACACTCGCGGATGCCAGGCGCATGCTTGACCAAGTAGCCAACCCGCACCTTACTCCAATGGTGGACACTACTGCTATGGGAGTCGCCGGCGAGAGCCTTGAAGAGTGGTTTGCCGAGTTTGGCGATGGTGCCATAAGGAACATGCACTTCATTGATGGCGACCCATACGGCCATCTGGTTTGGGGCGATGGAAAGCACAGCATGGACGATTTCGTGCGTGTCCTCAACGCGCATGGGTTCGAGGGCTATCTTGGCCAGGAGATCACCGATGGAAGGTATTTCGATGATCCCGCAGCAGCGGACCGGCGCAACATGGACGCCTTCGAGAGGTATTTTGTCGACTAGCGCGTAGCCCCCATTCGCGTGGGGCAGTCAACACGCTTGACGAGAAGACTTGCAGTAAACGTTGGCGGATTCGTCCGCCGTATCGAAAGGAAGAATAACAATGAACGCATATGATCTCATCGCCGACGCAATCGCCGAAAAGGGCGGTTTCGATAGCGTCTTCTGGGTTGCCTGCGGCGGCTCCCTCATCGACCTGCTGCCCGCCCATGAGCTGCTTAAGCGCGAGGCGACTACGTTTGCCAGTGAGGCGTATACCGCCCGCGAGTTCGATATCATGCGTCCCAAGCGCCTGGGCGAAAAGTCCCTTGTTATCGCTTGCAGCCACTCCGGCAACACTCCCGAGGTAATCGATGCGTGCTCGATCGCCAAGGCGGCGGGCGCAACCGTTATCGCACAGACCGACAACGCCGGCTCCGGCATCGATAACGGTGAGTGGACGTGCTGGGTATATCCGTGGGGCGAGGGAGTTCCGCAGGCGGAGGTACCCGCCGGCATCTCTTTGGCTCTCGCTGCCGAGCTCTTGGATCAGCAGGAAGGTTATGCTGACCTTGCCGATATGTACGAAGGCATCGCCAAGATGGACCGGATCCTGCCTGCGGCTCGCGAGAAGGTCAACGCCGAACTTTGCGACCGTTTCGCTGCCCTGTGCCAGGACCACAAGTTCCTGTATATCTTGGGATCCGGTCCCGTGTTTAGCCAGACCTATGGCTTCGCTATCTGCTCGCTTATGGAGATGCAGTGGCAGAGCTGCGCCTATATCCACTCCGGCGAGTACTTCCACGGCCCCTTCGAGGTGACCGAGCCCGGAGTCTTCTACTTCCTGCAGATGTCTTCCAGTGAGTGCCGAGCCATGGATGAGCGCGCCCTCGCATTCCTCGAGACCCATACCGACACTCTTATGGTGCTCGACGCCATGGAGTACGGCATGGACCAAGTACCGGCAAGCGTTCGCGCGTTCCTTGATCCAATCCTGTTCTACGCGATGAACTGTGAGCTGCGCTCCGCTCGCGGCAAGGTGTTCGACCATCACCCGGACGTGCGTCGTTACATGGGCATCGAGAAGTACTAGCGATTTTAGAACGGGGCGCGAAGCGCGTTGAGACGTGCGAATCCTCGCGCCTCTTCTGCTCGCCGTAGCCACGGCGGTTTACCTGAATGGAGATAACCATGGCAGCCTATCCTATAAGCGTGCTCGGCTTTGGAGACAACGTTGTCGATAAGTACGAGCATATCAAGACTATGTATCCCGGCGGCAACGCAGTCAACTTCGCCGTCTTCGCCAAGAAGCTCGGTGTCGATCGCAGCGCCTACATGGGAATCTTCGGATCAGATGAGGAGGCCGAGCACGTTATAGCATCGCTTGAGGACGAGGGCGTCGAGCTTCTTCGCTGCCAGCAGGTCCTGGGCGTCAACGGCGCCGCTCGCGTGACCGTTGACAAGACCGGGGACCGTATCTTCCTGGGCTCCAATGAAGGCGGCATACGTGGCGACATGCGCTACGTGATAGACCGCTTCGCCGCCGAGTACGTCAGCGGCTTCGATTTGGTGCACAGCGGCAACTACTGCTTCACCGAGCGCGAGCTCCCCAAGATCAAGGCTGCCGGTGTGCCTATCAGCTTCGACTTCTCCGATGACTCCACCGACGAGTACTTCGAGCAGATTGCGCCATTTGTGACGTACGCCTTTATGTCCATGGGCGACGCTTCCCTGGAGGATATCAAGGCGAAGCTCGAGTGGGTGAAGGCCCTTGGCCCTCAAATCGTATGCGCGTCGCGCGGGAGCAAGGGTTCCGTCGCCTATGACGGCGAAAACTTCTACGAGCAGGGCATCAAGCCCGTGGCGCCCGAGGAGCTCAAAGACGCTATGGCGGCCGGCGATTCACTGCTGACGGCGTTTTTGGTCACCTATCTTTCCAAGAAGAAGGCCGGCGAGTGCGGCGAGGCCGCAATTCGCGAGAGCTTGGACTTCGCTGCCGGTTTTGCGGCGCAGACCTGCAAGATCGAGGGCAGTTGGGGCCACCCGCTGGTCTACGAGAACTAGTTTTTTGTCGTGGCGGGGTGTCTTGGGGCGCCCCGCATTGCGTTGGGAGTCAAGATGTCCGTTCGTGCCTGCGCGGCAGGATTTTGCTGTGCCGATGTCTACCAGAATCTGGATCCCCTGGGTTGCATCCAAGGGGGCCTCTCAGGAGCGCTTCGAGGGGTGCTTCTTGAGTATATGAAGGCAAAAGGGATATGCAATCTTCATATACGGCCTTCTTTTAGAGGGCGTTGTCCTTACTCTTTCATCTCTTTGCTTCTGGACATTTTGTCTATAGGCAAGAGTCCATGGTCGAGACCATGGTGAAGTTCTGCGGCTAGTAATTACTGCATCACATATCTGTTGTTACCTGAGAGGCTCGCTTTTGCGGGCCTCTTTGCGTTGCTATGGAGCCCTGGCCTGTCGATAAATAACGCGCCCGCTTGCTGGGGAGCAAGCGGGCGCCGTTGAGCGAATATGTTTGCGGCCATAGCCGCTGCAGGTGATGGGTTGTCGACTAGTTAGTCGTCGTGTCGGAATCGTCACCCGAGGCAGAGCCAGAAAGCGAAACCGTCAGCGTGATCGTGCTGTCGGTGGACTGCTTGCCGGTGGGGGAGACGCCCGTAACGGTGGCATTCTCGTTGCCGCTCACGGGGTTGCCGTTCTGATCGCAGAATGCGATGTTGTAGAAACCGGCGTTGTTGAGCGCGGTGACGGCGGCGGAGATGCTCTTGCCGTACAGGTTGCCCGGGACGCTGGCCTTGCCGGACTTCTTGGCGATGACGACGGTGATCGTGGCGCCGGGCTTCTGCTTGCCGCTGGGGTTCCAGCTAATTACGGTGCCCTCGGTAACCGAGTCGTTTTCCTGGTAGCTCACATCGACGCCAAAGCCAGCCATGTCGAGAGCGTTGCGCGCCTGGGCCTCGGTCATGTCGGTCAGATCGGGCACCGAGGTGGTGTCCGGGCCGCCAGAGACCTTGTACGAGATGGTCGTGCCCTTCTCGACCTCTTTGCCGGCAGCAGTGCTCTGCTCAAAGACCTGGCCCTCTTCGGCCTCATTGGCTTCCTCCGAAGCGCTGCCCTTCAGGCCCACGCTTGCCAGTGCGGCCTCGGCCTGGTCCTTGGTCAGGCCGAGGAGCTGCGGAACCTCAACCTTCTCGGAGGGCTTAGGGCCCTTGGAGATTACCAGGTTCACCCTTGTGCCCTTGGCCTTCTTGGTGTTGCCGTTGGGGGTCTGCTCGGCGACCTTTCCCTCGTCGACATCGTCGTTGTAGCTCTGGTCGACGGTGCCAACCTCAAGGCCGGCTTCCTTGATCAGCTCAATAGCGGTCTCCTGGTCCTTGCCCAGCACGTCGGGCACCGTGACCTGTTCGCCACTGAACATGCCCGTGGCAAAGGCCACCACCACGCCAATCACGGCGACGGCGGCAATCACGGCGGCGATGATCTTGTTCTTGTTGGACTTAGGCTTCTCGACCTCGTAGGAGCCCGTGGAGCCCGAGACAGCGCTACGGGCGGTATTCTGACCGCTCACGCCCGAGACGGGACGAACCATAGCGCGCGTTGAGTCGGAAAGCTCGCGGGTCTTGGTGGCACCCAGGTCGCCGGCGGCACCGATGATGCGCGTGGGCTCCGAGACGTTGACGGCACGGCCGGACAGGTAGCTGTTGAGCACCTGGCGCAGCTCGTCGGCCGTCTGGAAGCGGTTTGCCGGGTCCTTCTCCATGCACTTGAGGATGATGCGCTCCAGGTCGGCATCGACGCCGGAGTTGATCTGGCTCGGCGGGATGGGGAGCTCGTTGACCTGCTTGAGCGCGACCGAGATGGCGTCGTCGCCGTCAAAGGGTACGCGGCCGGTGGCACACTCGTACATGACGACACCCAGCGAGTAGATATCCGAGGTGGGGCCGAGGTCCTGGCCGCGGGTCTGCTCGGGGCTTACATAGTGGGCGGTGCCCAGCACGTTGTTATCCTGCGTGAGGTGGCTGTTCTTGGCGCGTGCGATGCCAAAATCCATTACCTTGATGTTGCCGTCAGGCAGCACCATGATGTTTTGCGGCTTAATGTCGCGGTGGATGATCTCGTGCTTGTGTGCGACCGAAAGCGCGGAGCTGATCTGCGAGCCGATCTGCGCGACCTTCTTGGGATCGAGGGCGCCGTGGCTCTTGATGCCGCTCTTAAGGTCGGTACCGCGCAGGTACTCCATGACGATGTAATAGGTGTCGCCGTCCTTGCCCCAGTCGTAGACGCCCACGATATAGGGGGAGGACAGGCCGGCAGCTGCCTGGGCCTCCTGCTTAAAGCGGGCGGCGAAGGTGGCGTCGCCGGCATACTGCGGCAGCATGATCTTGACGGCAACCGTGCGGTCGAGGACCTGATCCTGTGCACGGAAGACGGTCGCCATGCCGCCCGTTCCCACCTTATCCTTGAGGAGGTATCTTCCCCCGAGGACCCTCTGTTCCATTCCTGCTCCTAACATAACTATTCGCTCAACGATGTGTGTAGTACCAAATGTGTGGCCGCTGGGGCCGTGTGGCGCGTTGCCGCTAGCTCATCGGCCGCGGCGCGCCCCAAGTATCCGCTTTGATCACGGGCATCACGCTCCCTGTGCGGCGAGCGCCGCGGTCAGGACGATGCCGGCAATCTTGGCGGCCTTGACGTCATGCTTGTCGTAATCCTCTAAGGCCACCGAGATGGCGACTGTGGGTGAATCGTAAGGTGCAAAGCCAACGAACATCGAGTTGACGTTGGTGCCGCCAGTCTCGGCCGAGCCGGTCTTGCCGGCGACCTTGACGCCGGGGATTTGGGCATCGGTGCCGGTGCCGGACTGGACGACGGCAAGCATGGCCTGCTTGACCTGGTCGGCCGTGGCGGAGCTGACGGCCTGACCAAGCGAGCGGGACTGCGTGGTCTTGACCACGGTTCCGTCCGGGGCGAGTACCTGGGCTACAAAGTACGGGTCCATGACCACGCCGCTGTTAGCGATGGCGGCGGCAATCACGGCGTTTTGCATGACGGTGGTCTGCGGGCCGGGCGTGTGGTCCATGCCGACAGGCTGGCCGGCGCCGGCCCAGGCGGTCTCCCACTCGGTCATGAGTGACGGGTCGGCCATGATGGAGGCCGCGGAGGTCAGGTCTTGGCCGAGCTTTTGGCCGTAGCCAAAGGCGTTGGCAAACTGTACGAGCGTGTTTGCGCCAACTTCGTTTGCCACCTGGCCAAAGACGACGTTGGAGGACACGGCAAAGGCCTGCTGCAGGCTGATGGTGCCGTAGCTCTCGTTGGCAGAGTTGGTGACCGGTGCGTTGCCGATGTCCATGGAGCCGGGCGCCTGGTAGGTGCTGGTAAGGCTGGCGGTACCGGTCTCGAGTGCCGCGGAAAGCGTAACGACCTTAAACGTTGAGCCCGGCGTGTACAGCGCGTCCATGGCGCGATTGTACATGGAGCCGTCCTCGCCGCCGCCCGTCTGCAGCAGGGCATCGATGTTGGTGTTGTCGTAGGTGGGCGAGCTGGCACATGCGAGCACCGCGCCGGTACGCGGGTCGATGACCACTACAGCGCCCTTAAAGCCCTTGAGCGCCTGCTCAGCAGCCGTCTGGATACGCGAGTCGATGGTGAGCTTGGCGGTGTTGCCCGGCTGGGTCTGGCCCGCGAGCGACGCGATGGCGTTGTTCCAGCTGGAGTAATCCTTAGAGCCGGTGAGCGTGTCGTTCATGACGCTCTCGATGGCGGTGGTGCCATACTGCTGGCTCACGTAGCCAACCACGTGCGCTGCTAGGTTACCGTTGGGGTAGGAGCGTACGTAGGTGCCGTCCTCCTGCTGCAGCGACTCGGCCAGCGTCACGCCGTCGGACGTGATGATGGAACCGCGCTGGATGTACTTGGAGCGGGCGATGGTGTGGTTGTTGGTCGGCATGTCCTGATAGTCCTTGGCCTTGATGACCTGGACATAGGTGAGGTTGCCGATAAGGATGGCGAACAGCGCCGTAAAGGCGAGCACCGCGCGGGTTAGACGGTTGGCAAGCGCAACGCGGCCGAGCACACCGGATTCAGGCGTGTCGAGCAGGCGACGGCGCATGCGCGAGCCGACGGAATGGCTACCGCTGCCGTAGGAAGACGAGGTGGCAAAGCGTGTGCCCGTCGGGGCGGCGGCCGATGCGACCTGATCATCGGTGATGGCGGCCATGGTGCCGGTGCCGGTAAGCTCTGCCTCGCGTCCGGTCGCCTCGTCACCGGCGCGTAGCAGGAGCGCGACGATGATAAAGCTTGCCAGCAGCGAGGAGCCGCCCTGGCTCATAAAGGGCAGGGTGACGCCGGTCAGCGGGATCAGGCGGGTGACGCCGCCCACGATCAAAAAGGCCTGGAAGCTGATGGCTGCCGTAAGACCGGTGGCGCTAAAGGCGGCGAGGTCGGATTTAGCGCGGGCGGCTGTGGTGAGGCCACGCACGGCAAAGAGCATAAACAGGATGAGCACGGCGCCGCCGCCCAAAAGGCCCATCTCCTCGCCGATAGCCGAGAAGATAAAGTCGGACTCGACGACAGGGATGTTGTTGGCCATGCCGTTGCCGATGCCAACACCGACCAGACCGCCATCGGCAAGCGAGAAGAGCGACTGGACGATCTGGTAGCCCTGGCCCTGGGCGTCCTTAAACGGATCGACCCAAACCTGGAAACGCACCTGAACGTGCGACAGGAACTTGTAGGCGCCCACGGCTCCAACGGCTAAGAGCGCAAGGCCGATAACGACATACGAAAAGCGCCCCGTGGCAACGTAGAGCATCAGCAGGAAGATGGTATAGAACAGTACGGCAGAGCCCAGATCGCGTTCGAAGACGACGACGAGCAGGCACACGCCCCATACGGCAAACAGCGGCAGCAGCAGTCGCAGGCGAGGGATCTTAAAGCCCAGGATCTTGCGGTTGGAGATGGAGAGCAGCTCGCGGTTCTCGGCCAGGTAGCCGGCCAGGAACAGGACGATAAAGACCTTGGCGAACTCGCCGGGCTGGATGGTAAAGCCCGCGATGCGAATCCACAGCTTGGAGCCCGAGATCGTGGTGCCGATAAAGATAGGCAGCATCAGCAGAATGATGCCGATGATGCCAAAGGTGTACTTGTAGCGCATGACCACGTCGAGGTTTTTGACTAGTGCAAGCGTTCCCACCATGAGCGCCACCGAGACAAACAGGATGATGAGCTGTGAGATGGCGAGGGCGGGGGCGAGACGCGTCACGAACGTGATGCCGATGCCCGAAAGTATAAATACGATGGGCAGGATGGCGGGGTCGGCACCGGGCGCCAAGATGCGCACGGCAATTTGGGCCGCGGCAAAGGCGGCAAAGAGGCCGATCGGTACGGCGAGCGTCTCAAAGGAGATGGCAGCGCCCGCGGTGAGGACGTACATCGCATACAGCAGGATGACGGGGAACGCCGAGGCGATGAGCAAGAGCAGCTCGGTGTTGCGGCGACTCATAAGCGGCACTCCCTTTCTAATTCTTATCGGAGGCTTCGGCCTCGGCGGACTGTTCGGCGGTTTTCTCGGAATCTGATTCGGAGGTCGATCCCTGATTGGTGTTGTCGCGAATCGTTTGCGCGTCGATCACCTGGCGGGTCTGCTCCTCGTCGATCTGGTGGCGGTACTTGGATATCGTGTCCTGCGCATCGTCGACACTTGTTTGCGGAATACCCGCCTTGAGGCGGTTTTGCGTGTCTTCGGGCAGGTCGGATAGCTTGATGCTGGTTTCGCTTTCGAGCCAGTGGAGCTTGAGTCCGAGTGGCTTGCCGGGCAGGCCGCGCCAGACGGCGACATTGCCCTGGTAGGTACCCAGGTAGTACGAGCCGGTGACACCCGTGTAGGCCCAGATGCCAGCTGCCAGCACAAAGACGAGGGCCAGGATGGCGGCGATAGTAACGTTGCGGCGACGCACGCGTTGCGCCTCGCGCATGACGCCATCGTCAACCAGGTCAACGACTACTACGGTCACGTTGTCGTGGCCGCCGGCGGCAAGCGCCGCGTCCACTAGGTTGTCGACGCAGATTTGCGCGGTTGAGGACTGCGTGGCGATGTTCTCGATATCGCTATCGGGAATCATGCTCGAAAGGCCGTCGGAGCACAGGATCAGACGGTCGCCTTCCTCGATATGCAGAGTGAAGTGGTCGGCATACATAGCGGGGTCCGAGCCCAGCGCGCGGGTGATGACCGAACGGTTGGGGTGGACGCGAGCCTCGTCTGCCGTGATCTCGCCGGCGTCCACGAGCTCCTCCACGTAGGAGTGGTCGCGGGTCACGCGGATGAGCGTGCCCTCGTGGAGCAGGTAGGCGCGAGAGTCACCCACGTGGGCGATGGCGAGCGTGTCGTTTTCGATATAGGCGCAAGTGGCTGTGCAGCCCATGCCGGGCTTGCCCAGGCCATTCAAGGCAGCCTCGATTACGGCGGCGTTGGCGGCCTCGACGGCTGCCGCCAGGCGTGCGGCGTCGGCAGACTGAGGAGCTGTCTTGGCAATGGTCTCGACAGCGATAGAGGAGGCTACCTCGCCGGCGGCGTGACCGCCCATGCCGTCGCATACGCAAAAGAGCGGCGACTGCACCAGGTAGGAATCCTCATTGTGCGGGCGCACGCAGCCAACGTCGGAGCGGGCGCCCCACATGAGTTGCGTGGTGGTGCCGGCATCATAGGTCGAGTCGGTCTCGATGCGCTCCTCGGTCAGGGGCTCAAAGCTCATGGTCGAGCCGGGGTCTTTGAGCTTGGCCTCAACGGCGGCAACGTCGATCTCTGCTGTGTCACCGGGAGAGACGGTGTTTGTCTCGGCGTTTGATTCGGAATCTCCGGTGTCCGGGGAGTCGGGCTCCTCGGAAACGCGGGCGGTCGACTCGTCGTCTTGCGGGCTGACGTCTATAGGATCGGGCGTCGCAAAGTGCGACGGCGCGGGCGTGTTTTGCGACTGGGCGGCGGGCTCGGCCACGGCATCGGACTCGCTTGCGGGCGCAGGCTGCGGGGTCTTGGGTGCAGGGCCGTCCTCGGGGGATGTCCCCGCCTCGGGCGCCGGCGTAGACGCGGGCGCAACCTCGGATGCCGGGGCTATGGGAAACGCCGGCGCGGCGGGCTCGGGTGCCGCAAACACCGCAGCGCTCTCGTTGATTGCCGCGGCGACGGGCTCTGCAAAGTGAGCCGGCGCCGGGGTTGCTTCGGGCGCTGTGGGCTGTTCCGCAGCATGTGCGCCGATGGGCGCCGCTACGGCATCCTCTTCGTCCTCGTTATCGGCGAGATCCGAAATATCATGCGTTACATGCGAAAGAGGCAGGGAGAACACGGTGTCCTCGGGCTCCACGGGTGCGGAGCCTGCCGGAGCGGCGTGGGCCGGCGCAGCTGTGGTGGCGGCCGGTGCCTCGGTCATAGTTGCGGACTTGTTCTCCTCGTCGATCATCGACGGTTCACCTTCATGACCACGTCGCCAATCTGGACTTCGTCGCCCTCGCGCAGCGTTGCGGGCTCCACGAGCTGGCGGCCGTTGACGAGCGTGCCGTTAAGCGAGTTGAGGTCCTCGATGATGAGTGCCGGGCCCTGCAGCGAAAAGCGCGCATGCGAGGCCGAGACGAACGGTTCGTTGATGCAGATGTCCGAAGATGGCGAGCGACCGACGATGACGGGGCCGAGCATGTCTACGTGGATGCCGCGGATACCGCGCGGACCCTTGTCCACATCGATCGTCCAGATAGCCGAGTCGCGGCGCTGCCCGCGCACAAGTCCCACGCCGGTCTTCATGACGGCGAACAAGAAGATATAGAGCAGGGCGACCAGGACGATGCGGCCTGCAAAAAGGACGATATCGATGTTCATAAGCGACTATCCCCTAAATTCAAAGGTGCTCAGGCCAAACGTCAGCAGATCGCCGTTGCGCAGCGGGCAGCGCGTAATGCGGCGGTTGTTGACGAGCGTGCCGTTGGTGGAATTGAGGTCCTCGATCGACCAATCCGAGCCCGTAAAGGTGAGCTGGGCGTGGCGGCGCGACACGTTGGGGTCGCGCAGGGCAATGTCGGAAACTGAGCGCTCGCGACCGATGGTCACCTGTGCGGAGGTGATACTATGGCTCTCGCCGCTCACGACGTCGACGAGCTGGGCGAGCGGGCGCTGCGGGGCGCGAGTGCTCGCCATGTTGGAGGCGATGCCGGCTGCGGCGCCTAGGCCCACGGCGGCACCGGTCGCGGCGGCTCCGCCCATGCCGGCAAGCGCGTCGCGCGAGACGGTCTGCGGCACCGGGATGGGTGCGGCGGCGGGGTCGGGGACGCTAGGCGCGAAGGGGTCTGCCACGGCAAGCGGGTCGGGAGCGGCGGCGCGAGGCGTCGGCTGCTGCTGGGGCATGGCGGCGGGGCGCTGCTGCTGCGGGGCAGCAAACTGCTGCTGGCCGGCGCGCGGGGCGCTGGCGGCACGGCTTGCCGCGGAGTTGTTCTGGCCCAGGCCGTTCTGATAGGCGCGCTCTTCTTCGTACAGGCGGCCGAGCGTGGGGGCATCGACGTTCTCGGCAAAGACCGAGAACTTGCCGGCGCGCAGCTGCGGATCGATCATAAAGCGCACGAGGGGCTCGCCGACAAAGACATAGCGGCGCTTTTCGGCCTGCGCCTTCACGAACTCGCGGACCTCGCGCGAAAGCTCGGGGTAGAACGGGGCGAGCATGGGATCGTCGTCGGCGGCGATAAGGATGGTATAGAGTGCCGGCGCCGTGTTGACGCCGTTAATCACCAGAGTCTGATCCTCCATGTCGCGAGCGGCCTGCTTAGCAAGCTTCTTAAAGGAGAACGGGGCACGGGTGGCACCGAAGATGCCGGCCACGTGGTCCTCGAAGATGTTCAGGAAGTTCACGAAAGATCACTCTCCGTATAGGTTCTTTGGTATCCGAGCAAATATAGGCATATCCCAACGATTATAGAGGATAGGATTCCCGCAACCGCCGCCTTGGCGATGACCGCGGCTGCAAGGCTGGCAATTTCCATATGGTGTGCAAGACAGGACGCCGCTGCGCAGCCGATGCCGGTGACAGCGATGGCGGCGATTGCGGCAAGGTTTGAGCCCTGATTGGCACGCTTGGCATGGACATTGAGCAGCGCAGATGACGCCGCGGCAGTTGCCGCGACCAGCACAAAGGCAGCCCAAAGGAGCGGGTCTCCCAGCGCTGCGGCAACGTTACCGAGCCCCAGCACGCCTCCGGCTGAAAGCGCGACCGTGGCCAGACGGGCAAAAAGCGCGCCCATGCCCGTTGCCGCGGCGGCGCTTGCCGGGCCGAGCCAAAATGACGCGACGCCGGCGGCGACCCCAGCTGCCAGGAAGGTATTGCCGGTCAGACAGCCAAGCGCGAGTGCACAGGTGAGCGTGGCGCTCGCGGCAGTCTCGGTGCGACCCCAGGCGATCCACCAACCGGACATGGCGGCGGCAAAGATCACCGCGACGGGCAGCATCGACAGGATGCCCTGTGCCTGCATGGTGGCGTTGGCCATGAGCACCAAAAAGCCCACAGCCGAGATGGCCGAGCCAATCTGGGGGGCCAGGCCAGCCGCCGCTCCGATCGCGATAGCCGCAATGACCAGGCCGGGAAGCGCCGCGACCCCGGCCGTTTGCATCAGCAAAAAGCTAAAGGTGCCGCACGTTAGCGCCGAGATAGTGCGCATGGTGTAGTCGCGCGCATGGCTCCAGCGCGTGCCCGCCCAGCCGAGTGCGGGGTCGACCTCGATGGCGTCGTCCTCGTAGTGCGACGGCTCGATATCGTCGAGCTCCTGCTCGTCATCCGAAAGCTCGCCAACCATTTGCTCCAGGCTGCGACGGCCTTCGCGCACGCTGCCCAGACCGGCAAGGAGCTGGTCGCAAAATGCCTCGATGCTGTTGGGGCGGTCCTGCGGCATGGGGGAGAGCGCGCTCATGAGCGCGCTCTCGGCTCCCGGGGGAAAGTGTGGTATCAGCTCGCTGGGATAGGTGGCGCCGCCGATGATGCGGTCGAGCGAGTCGGCGGGCGTGGCCGCCATAAAGGGGGCGCTGCCACACAGGCCCTCGTAGATCACACAGGCAAGGGCAAAGACATCAGCGCGTTCGTCGACCGTGCCGGTCTCGATATCGAGCTGCTCGGGCGGCATGTAGCCGATGGTGCCGCCGCGCGAACCGCCAAAGCCACCGGCAGACGACAGTCGCGCCATGCCAAAGTCGGTGAGCTTTACATTGCCCGAGTGGTCGATGAGCACGTTGGCGGGCTTAATGTCCAGGTGGAGTACGCCATTACTATGGGCGAAGGTGAGCGCCTGGCCCAGGGCATCGGCAATAGCTGCGGCCTCGTCAAAGGTAAGTGAGTGGCCGTCCACGCGGTGCAAAAACTCGGCCAGCGACATGCCATCGACATACTCCATGACTAGGTAGGCATAGGCTGTGTCGTGCGTAAAGTCGATGACCTGCACGATATTGGGATGTTGAAGCATGGCGGCGGTGTGCGCCTCGCGCAGGACATCCATGATGTCGCTGGCGGGCATGCCAGCACCGTTGATAAGGGGGATACGCTTAATGGCGACGCGGCGGCGCAGGTGCGTGTCGCGGCAGATCTCGATGGAGCCAAAACCGCCGGTCGCAAGTGTCTCGAGCGGCTGGTACCGCTTGAGCAGCTCGCGAGAGCTGGTGCCCTCCAAAGGAACGTCCGGCGAGAACCGGGCGGTATGTTGCGAGAAAAGCGGCATGGCCAACCCTCGTGCGTTTAAAGTTCGTTTGCGAGCGGCGGGCGCGGAGCCGAGCCGTTCGCGGTGGCATAGATGCTGCTAGTGTAGCACGCGCAGGTGGGCGACATTCAATTTAAGCTCCGTCTGGGGTCTGGACCTTGCGTCCGGCCTAGCGCTTTTTCTTGTTCTTCTTCTGCTTGCGCTGCTTGCCCTTGGTCTCCTGGGGCTTGTCGCCCTGCTTGGCCTCGACGGCGGCCTTTTCTGCCTTCATCTTCTTGCGTTTGGTCTCGATGCGGAGTTTTTTGTTGATGCGGGCCTTGAGGAAGGGACCGAACTGCTCGGCATCGCCGCGGACAAAGGTGTCCTTAGGGATCGTCACGCCCTGGTCGGCGAACATGGCCACAAAGATGCGCTCGCCGTCGAGCACGTGGTCGAGCTTTTCAAACGGGAAGAACTGTGACTTGCCGCTCTTGCCCCAAACCATCAGGCCGTCCTCGTTGGCGGCGACGCGGCGATAGCGGCCACCCATGGACTCGTCGGCCTCAACGGCGTCGATAAAGTCGCGGGCGAGGGTGTGGTGCAGGTTTTTGCTCCACCAGGCCAAAAAGGCGCCGAACACGATCAGGACGACGCCAAACTTGATCCAGTTGCCGCCGGCCACCAGCATGCCGATGCCGATGAGCGCGGCAATTGCCGCGGCGACATACAGCGAGCCGCGACGCCTGGGCGAGGCGACCAGGCGGGCGAAGTCGGTGACCAGGTCGTTTTCGTACTGGTACTCGTTGAGGTACAGGATGCCGTCGTCGGCTGCGGCCTGCTCCTCGAGCGCGACCTCGACCTGGTCGGCTGCTTCGGAGGGGACGAGGTTGCTCTCTGCGTCTGCCATGCTCTTTGGACTCCTATCGCGGCGGGCTCGCCGTACGGGTATTATGGAATGCAGTATGCCGTGCGACCGCATGGCCGCCGCGGCAACAAGACTCAGTATACCCGGGGGAGCACCCATGGAATCGTTGTACCGAAAGTATCGCCCGCTCACCTTCGACTCCGTGGTGGGCCAGCAGCATATCGTCTCGACGCTCGAGCACGCCATCACCGAGGGGCGCCTGTCCCACGCCTACCTGTTCTGCGGACCGCGCGGCACGGGCAAGACCACCATGGCGCGCATTCTGGCCAAGGCGCTGCTGTGTCGCAATGCCGAGGCGGCGCGCGCCGAGGGTGCAAGCGGCTGCATGCCCGACGGTACTTGCGAGGAGTGCGAGCTCATTGCCGAGGGTAACCACCCCGATGTCTACGAGCTCGATGCCGCCTCCCGCACGGGCGTGGACAATGTGCGCGAGGAAATCATCAACTCCGTCAACTTTGCCCCGGTGCGCGGCAAGTACAAGATTTATATCATCGACGAGGTCCACATGCTCACAACGGCGGCGTTTAACGCGCTGCTCAAGACGCTCGAGGAGCCGCCGGCACACGTGATCTTTGTGTTGTGCACCACCGACCCGCAAAAGATTCTGGAGACCATTCTCTCACGCTGCCAGCGCTTCGATTTCCACCGCATCGGCAACGAGGATATCGAGCATCGCCTGTCTTACGTGTGCGAGCAGGAGGGCTTCGATTACGACGACGAGGCACTCGCCATTGTGGCGCGCCATGCCAAGGGCGGTATGCGCGACGCGCTTTCCACGCTGGAGCAGCTGAGCGTCTTTGGCAACGGTTCTGTGCATGCGGACGACGCCCGCTCGCTTTTGGGCGAGGTTTCGGACCAGATCCTGGGCGAGTTTTCCCGCGCCATTGCCGATCGCGATGTTGCCGAGCTCTATGGACTGATCCGTGCGCAGGTCGAGGAGGGCAATGACCTGCTGGAGCTGACGCGCGACCTGGTGGCGCATGTGCGCGACGTGTACGTTGCCTGCGTTGCCGGTGCCCGTGCCGAGCTGTTTGAGGGCGGCTCCGAG
This sequence comes from Collinsella aerofaciens, assembly GCF_028206995.1. Lineage (GTDB taxonomy): Bacteria > Actinomycetota > Coriobacteriia > Coriobacteriales > Coriobacteriaceae > Collinsella > Collinsella aerofaciens_AQ. The sequence continues at coordinate 257,395 of NZ_JAQLFL010000002.1, forward strand.
CAGGCCGAGGCGCTTGCTGCCGAGGCCGCTGCCTTTGGCGAGCATCCTGCCGACCGCCTGGCCCGCGTGCTGACGGTGCTCGACGATGCCGCACTGGAGATGAGGGGCGCGAGCGACGTGCGCCTGGTGCTCGAGATTGCCTGCACGCGTCTGGCGCGTCCCGAGGCCGATTTAACGATTGAGGCATTGGCCGAGCGCGTGGCACGCCTGGAGGCCATGATTGCCAACGGCGCCGTGCCGGCGAGCGTGGCTGCTGCTCAGGCCGCCGCGCCTGCAGCATCCGTACCCGCTGCTGCCCAACAGCCGACGCTCATTTCGGGCGCTCGTGCTGCCGCTCCGGCGGCATCCGCTGCCCCCGCTGCTACGTCCGCGCGCCAGGGCGGTATGCCTTGGGACCGCGGCGCTGCTGTTCCGGCTGCCCAGCCTGCGCCCCGTTCTGCGTCCGTGTCAGCTTCCAAGCCTGTAGCGCCTGCACCTCAGCCCGTTGCGGCCCCCGCGCCTGCCACCGCTCCGGCACCTAAGCCCCAGTCCAACAATGCCGCCCAAGTTGCCGCCGCCGGTGCTGCCGAGACGCCCGCGGTCGAGGATGCCGGAGAGCTGCAGCGCAAATGGGCCGAGGTTGTCGAGCGTGTCAAGGCGCGTCAGGCTTCCTACGCAGGGCTTTTGCTCAACGCCCGCGCCACGGCCGACGACGGCTCCAAGCTCACGGTCTCGTTCCCCGCGGGTTCGACTTTTGCCATTAAGATGCTCGGTCGCGCCGATACGCAGTCGGTGGTCCTGCCGACGGTCTGCGCGGTTTTCGGTCGTCGCACCGTCGACTATGTCCTGGATGGGGGTGGCACGCCGGCTCCTCAACATGAGGAGCATTCTCCATCTGCACGGGCTGCGGCATCTGCGGACCCGCAACCCGTGTTCTCGGCGGCCCCTGCATCCTCGAGCGCCAGCGCGCCGCAGCAGCAAGCGGCACCGGTAGCGGCATCGACCCCGTCGGCGCCTAAGCCCGCGGCGCCCAAACCGGCTGCTCCGACACCCGTGTCCAAGCCCGCCTCGCCCGCGCCCAAGTCGTCTGACCTGGGCAAAGCCCCCTGGCTACGCTCTGATAACCCCGCCGGCGCTCCTGCCACGGGCAAGCTCCCGACCGAGCCCGCGCCCCGAGCGCCCGAGCGCGCGTCCGCTCCCAAGGCTCAGCCTGCCGCGCCGTGGGAATCCGAGCAGGTGCCCTACGACGACGCCATGGTCGGCGGCTTTGCCGGCGATGCGAGCGGGGACGATCTGCCCCCGTTCGACGTGCCGGGTGCGGCGTCCGCGACCAAGGCCGCTGCTGTGGCACCCGCAGCCTCTGCAAACGACGACGTCCCCGCCGCTCCCTGGGAATCCAATCCCGGTGCTGGCAGCCCCTTCGGCCATCAGGGCGCAGCCCCGAGCATCCCGCAGACCGAGGACGAGGCCAAGGCCCTCATCCGCAGCGTCTTTGGCCAGGCCACCATCTTCAAGCCGGTGGAGTAGCTGCGCAGGCGGGTATACTGCTCAAGAAGAGGACCCCTTGTCCGGGCGCATCTGTATTTCGGACATGTGTAGTGTGGTGCCGCGTATGTCGCATTTGAGCAGACAGGTGCGTGACGGTCGGCCTAGGATGCTGAGGTCGATACGATACGTCGCATGGCTGTCCGTGTACTCGACTTGCTCGGCGTTAATGGTTGCTCCGATTGCCAAATAAACGCCTAGCTCGGCATCGACAATCTTGAAGTCCTTTATCTTGACCTTGAACTCTTGATAGAGGGACGGGCTGTTGTAGTAGACGGTTCGGGTTCCGTCGGTGCACTCATCGGTCGTCTCCCATTTGACGACGGGCTGGTCCGAGCTGGCTATCAGCAGTTCTGCTCCAAAAGCTATGGCATGGGTGATGACAACCAGCAATGCCCAGCCGACAAAGAGATAGAGAACCACATATGCAACGGGGTGTTTTGAGCGGATGTTTTGGAGCGCGTTGGGGGCATTCATGGGGCACCTCCAAATTACTATCTATGGCAATCAAATTATACCCTGCCGCCATGTGCGCTGCCTCGAGCAGCGGTTCGGCATTTAGCTATTTAGTGGCGCACATGAAATGCCGGATTCGGCTCTACTAGATTGAGTGTGCGATATTATGCAACCTTGCATAATTCGACCTTGCATAATCTTTGAGTGCGGTTTGTATTGGAGGACATGTATATCGACTGAGGTAACACGTCCGCCCCGCTCTCTCGCCGCGCGCCGTGGTACGATTTTTGAGTTTGAAAGTCCCGCCGTGCTCCGGCTGCCCTTGCAGCTCGGCGTGCGGCCGCACGTAAAGGAGCCATCATGGCCGGTATGAACATGCAGCAGATGATGAAGCAGGCTCGCAAGATGCAGGAGCAGCTTGCCGCCGCGCAGGAGAACCTCAAGTCCCAGACCGTCGACGCCTCTGCCGGCGGCGGCATGGTCAAGGTGACCGTTAACGGCGAGATGGAGCTCGTCAACCTCACCATCGATCCCGATGCGCTCGATCCCGAGGACGTCGATATGCTGCAGGATATGATCATGGCTGCCGTCAACGAGGCCGTCCGCGGCGTCAACGAGCTCGCCAACAAGCAGATGGGCGCCATCACCGGCGGCCTCAACATCCCGGGCATGCCGTTCTAAGACACGCATATATATGAGTGCCAACCACAGTCTGCAAAAACTGCTCGATGAGCTGGGCCGTCTGCCGGGCATTGGTCCCAAGTCGGCCCAGCGCATCGCCTATTACCTGTTGGAGGCCGACGCCGAGGAGGCGCGCCGCCTGGCCGAGGCCATCTTGGAGGTTAAGCAGGAGGTCCACTTTTGCAGCCGCTGCTTTAACTACGCCACGGCCGACGAGTGCTCCATCTGCCAGGACCCGATGCGCGATACCACTCGCATTTGCGTGGTGGGCGAGCCGCGCGATGTCCAGGCGATCGAGCGCACGGGCAGCTACCACGGCCTCTACCACGTATTGGGCGGCGTGATCAGTCCCATGGACAAGATTGGCCCCGAGCAGCTGCACATTCGAGAGCTGCTGGCACGCTTGGGCCACGAGGACATCCACGAGGTCATCATCGCCACCAACCCCAATATTGAGGGCGAGACCACGGCGAGCTATCTGGCCCGTACCATCAAGCCGTTGGGCGTCGAGGTGTCGCGTCTGGCAAGCGGCCTTCCCGTGGGCGGCGACTTGGAGTATGCCGACGAGCTTACGCTTGGCCGCGCCATCGAGGCCCGCCGCGCGATTTAGGTGGCGAGCCTGCTCCTGCCGTATGTTTTCCTCGCGACGCACGGGGTAGTCATAATTTCCCCGTGCGACTGTGAGTTTGTTGTGCAACAAAGATGCTTCGTATCCGCTTATCGCATGGATGCTTCCGCTCGCATCCTTAATTTGCTCATTCGTTGCGCAACCTTTTGGGTTCGCTGATACACTCAAATATGGATTCGAATGAATGCGCCGCTTCTGAGCGGCGTGTTTTTGTTGGAGGAGAACGCATGCGGCCCGGTGGCACTCAGACAAAGCGCGGCGCCGCGGTGCGCATACGACGCCGACTGGGCTTGGCGTCGCGGGCGTACGCACTGCTATCGTGCTCGCTGGTGCTGGTCATAGCTGGCGTTTCTGCCTATGGCATGACCGTGCCGTCCATGATGCAGGCGCATGCCGCACGCGAACCGCGCGTGGGGCATGAGGTCAAAAGCGATCTGGGCACCACGACTGGATATGCTTGGGCAAGTGTGGTCGGGCATATTGTGTTTGGCACCGACGATGCGGACGGCGCCGAGGCCCCGGACAACGAAGTCACGCTTGCCAATGGCAAAACCATCGTGCTCACCAACACCAAGATCATCGATCGATTGTCCAACAATAGCGTGGCGGCAACGGTGAATAAGGTCGAGCAGCAAAAGGAGCAGGACGCCCAGCAGTCCGGAAAGCCCGGTAGCTCGGATACTTCTGGCTCCGGCTCGGATTCATCGAGTTCGGGCGGCGGCTCTGGGTCGGGTTCCTCTACCGGAGGGCCTGGAAACGGCGGCTCGACGGGCGGCAACACTGACAACGATGCAAACTCCGGCGGCCTTTCCGCTGCTGAGGAAGAGAGCATTCACAGTTGGCTTGTGACCAAGTACAACATGCTCGACGGCTATGTTTCTCGTGCCAATGACGTGGTCTCGACCTATAACTCTACGGGAGATCCCAGGCCGTGCGACAGCCTGGTCGGGGAGATGTTTGTCATTCGAGCCGAGTTCGGTCGTCAGACATTCTCGCCCCGGTCAAGGTGGTATCAGCAGTATGCCAATCTGTGGGGCTGTTACACCAACCTATGTCAATGGGTCGGCCATTACGGCGATGATGACGTCGCGCTCGGTAACTTCAACAATAACGTGGCGGCGCTTGCCCTATGATGACCGATCTTGCATCCACCACACCACAATCGCTCGGTCGCGATCCCATGGTCGGCCTGCGCCTGGCGCGTGTCGACGGGTTTGAGCCGGCCATTGCGCTCGGTCAGGACGAACTGCCTGCCTATCTGCGTCGTTTTACGATACTGTTTGCCGACGATGCCACCATGCGCCGTGGCGGTATCGGCCGCGTGACGCGTGCTGTCAACGCCCAAGGCGAGGACGTAGCACTCAAACAGCTCATCTTGCCGACGCGCGATGAGTTTGACGACGATGCCGCCCATGAGTCGCTGGTCGCCAAGTTCAAAGCGGCATTTCGCGAGGAATATGAATGCCATCGCGCCCTTTCGGGCCTTAAGGGCTTTCCCCGCCTCTATGGCTGGGGCGAGGTTGACGGTGTGCCTGCAATTGTCATGGAATGGGTCGAGGGCGAGACGCTCGCCCGCTTGCGCTCGCGACTCGCCGTGGACGATGCCGGACGCCTATCGCCGCTTGTGGCGGCGCGTCTGGGTCGCGACCTGTTCGATCTGCTCTGCCGTATGAGCCTGGTGGGCGAGGGCTTTGTCCATCGCGATATCTCGCCCGCTAATATTATGGTGCGTACGGCGCGCCTGCCGCTTGACCGACAGCTTGCCGAGGGCACCTTTGACCTGTGCCTGATCGACTTTGGCTCGTCGCTGGCGCTTGAGCCTGCGTCGGCCGTGGCCGGTACCGGCGGCAAGGCGTCGTTTACGGAGCGTTATGCCACGCTGCGTCGCGCGACGGTTGCCTATGCCCCGCCCGAGATGCTCACCGACGATATTCCCGACCTGCGCGCTTTGCGTATGTCGCCGGCGATTGACGTCTATGCCGCGGCAAGCACGGTTTACGAGCTCATTGCCGGCGTCGTGCCATACGAAGCCGCGCCGAGCACTTCGGGCACCTCGGGTTCGCGCAAAAAGACGCGCGACATTGCCAGCCCCTACCGTCTCAAGACGGACACACGGCCCGACTATCCCATTGGTGCCCATGCGCCCGGTTGTGATTTGACTCAGCTGCTTCGTCGTGAGCCCGATGTGGCGCTCGCCGCGGCCGAGCAGGCCCAGCAGCTGGGGCTTGAGCCGGATTCCGAAGAGCTACGCGATGCGCTGGCGTTTGTCGATGCCCAGCTGTTCGACGTGGTGATGGCCTGTCTGTCCAGTCATCAAAAAGATCGTCCCGAGCCGGCGGCGGTCGAGGCGGCGCTCTCGGCGTTTTGTGACCACTATGCGCAAAATGTCGGTCGTTCGCTTCGCGGCGAGCCGCTCACGCCGTGCCCCATGGATGCGTCTGGCCGCGCGGTTCGTCGCGCGCTGATGGTCGGCGCGACGGTCGTCTGTGGCGTGGTTTGGGCTGTGGTCGTGGTTTCGGCCGCGCTGCTGGCGTCGGGCGCCCGCGTGACGGCGACTTTGGGATCGCTCGTGTGGTCTGGGTCGCTACCGAGTATTATTGCCGCACTGGCGTTGGCGCTGCCAGGCATAGCCGGCGTTACCGCGGGGGCACTTGCGCGCAATCGGCGCTCGGGGTTCCTGCAGGGTGTGCTTGCGCTTTCTGCCTGCGAGGTTCCGGTGCTGGTTGTGGCTGCATGTAGCGTATTTTCCCAACGCGCCGTGATGGGCGGCCTTGTTGCTGCTCTGGTTGCAACCTATACGCTTACGTGGTTTTTGCTTGCGATGGGCTTTGCCTTTGAACTTCCCGTTTCGGCACCACGACGCACAAAAGCCCAGATGGCGACTCCGCTTGCCGGTGGAGCCGCAGCTGCCCGTACTTTTGGCGGACCTGTCGAAGTATCGTCCGATTCTATTTCTACGACCAAGGAGGCCTAGGTCATGGCATCTCAAGTTGAGCTCACCCCATGCGGGGCCATGTTTGACATCTTTAAGCGCGCGGCGCATCTGAGCCATATCGAGCTGTGCGGCTTGGTGCTTTCGTCCCGTCCGCTCGCCGACGGCCGCAGCCCGCAGAGCCGAGCCGCCGATCGCTCTTGGGTTTCCCGCTTTATCGTTCGCGCGCCGGTCGGCACGCTTCAGCAGCGCTACTTTGCCGAATACGGTACCTCGGCTGCGCGTATTATGTCGCAACTGGCCCTGCGCCAGCGCAATCCCATGGACTCCACGGCTGTGATCAATATGGTGTGCGGTCCTGCAGGTGAACCGATGGTACGCGCGCTCGAAGAGTGCCACCAGGACACGAATCTCTATCGCAACGCGCTCGATCGCCTGTCCCAGGCGGCGGAACTCATGCCCGCCGAGCGCGCCGAGGCCGTGCTGGTGCTGTTTGTCGCCGTCGGTTGTTCGGCGGATGTGCGGTCCTCGGTGAACTATGCCATCGACTACGCGCACGCGACCTGTGGCGGAGGCACATCCACGCCGCGTTCGCTTGGCATGTCGCTGACTGCGGGCGAACGCGAACCCGCCCCGGCGCACCCCTTGGGCTTGCTGCGCGTGCAAAACAGTTTTGTCGTGAGCGCCCCGCGCTGGATTCAGCCGAGTGAGCAGGGTGTTGAGATTGGCGCGCTGGCCACTGGTGAGGGCGATATTACCGACGTCGGCGACGATGTCTCGGCCCGCCATGCCCATATCTGGTGCGATGCTCAAAATATCTGGCACGTCGAGGACTTGTCGTCCACCAACGGAACCGTGGTGGTAAACGGGGCCACGCGCGTCTGCATTCAGGTCGAGCCCGGCCGTTCCGCCCAACTCAATCCCGGCGACGAGCTCAAGCTCGGCGAATCCACTACCTACGCCATCCTCTTCGGTGCTCTCTAGCCAGTCCTGCCAAATGGTCCCTCCGTCCCCAAGGGATCATTTTGCTCCCGGCAGTCACCCGAGGTAAACCTTTACCGCCCGCCTATATTTGCCGAAATTACACTTGACGGCGGGGTACAATAAACCCGCATGCGGATTTCCGTTGCGGGCGCTTCCCATCGCCGGGGCGTGTCCGGGAGCATCCGGCATGCGGCCTTTGCGGCGCTCGGTCATGTGCAAGACGGGCGGTCGGGTCTGTGGGGCGCATCAGCTGGCCCTCGCCTCGGCATGTCTTCTCTCCACGCCACGTACCTGCTGCTGAGCCTGCCTGCCAGATGATTGGAAGCAACAGCGTAAATCCCATCACGCCAACATCCCGGCGATCGCCGGGGCCTGTATACCTATATGAGAGGAGAGGGGTATATGGCGCGTAAGTTTAAGTCTATGGACGGCAACGAGGCGGCCGCATATGTTTCGTATGCGTACACCGAGGTAGCGGGAATCTATCCCATTACGCCGTCCAGCCCGATGGCCGACCATGTCGACCAGTGGGCGGCCCAGGGTCGCAAGAACATCTTCGGCACCCCGGTCAAGGTCGTCGAGATGGAGTCCGAGGCAGGTGCAGCCGGTACCGTTCACGGTTCGCTGGGCGCCGGTGCTCTGACCACCACCTACACGGCTTCTCAGGGTCTGCTCCTGATGATCCCGAACATGTACAAGATCGCGGGCGAGCAGCTCCCGGGCGTCTTCCACGTCTCCGCGCGTTGCGTCGCTTCCCACGCCCTGAACATCTTTGGTGATCACTCCGACGTCATGGCCTGCCGCCAGACCGGTTTCGCCATGCTCGCCGAGGGCAACGTCCAGGAGGTCATGGACCTCTCGCCGGTGGCTCACCTTGCCGCCATCGAGGGCAAGACCCCGTTCCTTAACTTCTTCGACGGCTTCCGCACCAGCCACGAGATCCAGAAGGTCGCCATGTGGGACTACAAGGATCTGGCCGAGATGTGCGACATGGACGCCGTCCAGGCTTTCCGCGATCACGCGCTCAACCCTGAGCACCCGCACACCCGCGGCAGCCACGAGAACGGCGACATCTTCTTCCAGAACCGCGAGGCCTGCAACAAGGTCTACGACGAGCTTCCCGCCGTCGTCGAGGGCTACATGAAGAAGATCAACGAGAAACTCGGCACCGATTACGGCCTGTTCAACTACTACGGCGCCCCCGATGCCGATCGCGTCGTCGTGTGCATGGGCTCCTTCTGCGACGTGCTCGAGGAAGTCATCGACTACCTCAACGCTCACGGCGAGAAGGTCGGCCTGGTCAAGGTTCGCCTGTTCCGTCCGTTCTCCATCAAGCACTTTGTCGACGTTCTCCCCGAGACCGTCCAGAAGATCGCCGTCATGGACCGTACCAAGGAGCCGGGTTCCATCGGCGAGCCGCTCTACCAGGACGTCGTCTCCGCTCTCTACGAGGCCGGCAAGACGGGCATCAAGGTCGTCGGCGGCCGTTACGGTCTGGGCAGCAAGGACACGCCTCCCGCGTCCGCGTTCGCTGTCTTCGAGGAGCTCAAGAAGGACGAGCCCAAGCGCGAGTTCACCATTGGCATCGTCGATGACGTGACCAACCTGAGCCTGCCCGAGGCCGAGGATGCACCCAACACCGCAGCCCCCGGCACCATCGAGTGCAAGTTCTGGGGTCTGGGTGGCGACGGTACCGTCGGCGCCAACAAGAACTCGATCAAGATCATCGGCGACCATACCGACAAGTACGTCCAGGCCTACTTCCAGTACGACTCCAAGAAGACCGGCGGCGTCACCGTCTCGCACCTGCGCTTTGGTGATTCCCCGATCCGTTCGCCGTACTACGTGACCAAGGCCGACTTTGTCGCCTGCCATAACCCCAGCTACATCGTTAAGGGCTTCAAGATGGTCCGCGACGTCAAGCCGGGCGGCACCTTCCTGGTCAACTGCCAGTGGAGCGACGAGGAGTTCGCCGAGCACATGCCCGCCGTGGCCAAGCGCTACATCGCGAACAACAACGTCAACGTCTACCTGATCGACGCTATCGACCTGGCGGCCAAGGTCGGCATGGGCAAGCGCACCAACACGGTGCTCCAGTCCGCCTTCTTCGCGCTGGCCAAGGTCCTGCCCGCCGAGGACGCCCTGCAGTACATGAAGGACGCGGCTACCAAGTCCTACATGAAGAAGGGCCAGGCTATCGTCGACGCCAACCACAAGGCCATCGATGCCGGCGCTACCGCCTTCCGTAAGTTCGAGGTTCCGGCCGACTGGGCTACCGCCGAGGATGCCGCCCCCGTCGAGCTCTCCGAGGAGACCAAGTCCGCCATCGCCCAGCAGGTCAAGAACCTGCTCGAGCCCATCGATCGCATGGACGGCGACAGCCTGCCTGTTTCCGCCTTCGTCGATTGCGCCGACGGCCAGTTTGAGCTGGGCGCCTCCGCATACGAGAAGCGCGGCGTCGCCGTGGTCGTTCCCCACTGGGACGAGACCAAGTGCATCCAGTGCAACCAGTGCGCCTATGTGTGCCCGCATGCCACCATCCGTCCGTTCGCGATGACCGAGGACGAGGCTGCCGCCGCGCCCGAGGCTACCCGCACGCTCGACGCCATGGGCCCCAAGGCCAAGGGCATGAAGTTCACCATGGCCGTGTCCCCGCTCGACTGCATGGGTTGCACCAACTGCGTCAAGGTCTGCCCCAAGGGCGCCCTCGAGATGGTTCCCACCGAGCAGGAGATGGACCAGCAGCCCGTTTGGGACTATATGGTCGAGAACGTCTCCGAGAAGAAGGAGCTCATCGCGGCCAACGTCAAGGGCAGCCAGTTTAAGCAGCCCTACCTGGAGTTCTCCGGCTCCTGCGCCGGCTGCGCCGAGACCGCCTATGCACGTCTGGTGACCCAGGTTGCCGGCGACCGCATGTTCATCTCCAACGCCACCGGCTGCTCCTCCATTTGGGGCAACCCCGCTGCCACCGCTCCTTACTGCAAGGACAAGGACGGTCACGGCCCGGCGTGGAACAACTCCCTGTTCGAGGACAATGCCGAGCACGGTCTGGGCATGGCCGTCGGTTACGAGGCCGTCCAGCACAAGCTGATCGCCGCTACCCAGGACATCATCGCTGCCGATGGTCCGTCCGATGAGCTCAAGGCCGCCGGCCAGGCTTGGATCGACTCCGTCAACGACGCCGAGGCCTCCAAGACCGCTGCTGCTGCCTACGTTGCCGAGCTCGAGAAGTGCGGCTGCGACGCTTCCAAGGCGATCCTCGCTGACAAGGCTTACCTCACCAAGAAGTCCTTCTGGATCTTCGGCGGCGACGGCTGGGCCTACGACATCGGCTTCGGTGGCCTGGACCACGTCTTGGCTTCCGGCCACAACGTCAACGTCTTCGTCTTCGACACCGAGGTCTACTCCAACACCGGCGGTCAGGCCTCCAAGGCCTCGAACCTGGGCCAGGTCGCTCAGTTCGCCGCTGCCGGTAAGGTGACCAAGAAGAAGTCCCTGGCCGAGATCGCCATGAGCTACGGCTACGTCTACGTGGCGCAGGTCGCCATGGGCGCCAACCCGGCTCAGACCCTCAAGGCCATTCACGAGGCCGAGGCCTACGACGGCCCGTCCCTCATCATCGGCTACAGCCCCTGCGAGATGCACTCCATCAAGAAGGGTGGCATGCAGAACTGCCAGGCCGAGATGAAGAAGGCTGTCGAGTGCGGTTACTGGAACCTCTTCCGCTTCAACCCCGAGGCTGCTGCCGGCAAGAAGTTCTCGCTCGATTCCAAGGAGCCCGCGGGCGGTTATCAGGAGTTCCTGATGAACGAGGCCCGTTACGCTTCGCTGACGCGTTCCTTCCCCGAGCGCGCCGAGGAGCTCTTCAAGGAGAATGAGCAGGCTGCTATGGACCGCTATCAGCACCTGCTGAAGCTCAAAACGGTGTATAACGAGGCCTAGGTCTCCCACCGCAGGATCTGAGGGCTGACCTTCGCGGACGTCCTCGGACATGAAAGAACCCCCGCTGCGCACTATGTGCGGCGGGGGTTCTTTCGTCCTGCGGAGTGTCCGCGAAGGTCAGCCCTCAGATCCTGCTACGACTACGTCCTTGGATTGTGTGGGCGGATGAAGGACGTAGTTGGTCGGGTATTCCGTCCCCTTCGCTGTTTCGCGGCTTTGCCGCGAAACCTCGCGCCACTTTGGGGATGGATGGGGGACTTGGCCGTTGCCGCTTTTTCGGAGCTCTTCTTTATTCCTTTTGTTGGATGAAAAGCCCCTTGTTTTTGCAGGGGTGCATACTCGACTTATATGTGCATAGAATCTCGTATAGTGCGAGTAAGATATTGCGCTGTCTGTTTTGTGTTTAGCAAAGATATAGTTTGCATAATCTGGTCTAATCCCTGCTCTATTAAAATAAAGTTGCACGTAAATGGCGTAGATATGCTTGAGCTGGGGTTCTGTACGCTGAGCGGATAAAAACGACCGTTCACCGTTCCGCTATTTTCAAAATGAATAAAATGAGCGATAAAGAGAATATAAACCTTAATAAACTCGCGTATCGCACGGACGCGGGTTATTAATGGGTTGTAGGCCTTTTACAGAAAGGATTCCAGCAATGTCTAAGCCTCTTGGCAAGCCCGATCGTATTGTCGTCGCCCTTGGCGGCAACGCCCTCGGCAACAACCCCGTCGAGCAGATCGAGGCCGTGAGCAACACCGCCCATGCCCTCCTCGGCCTCATCGAGCAGGGCAACGAGATCATCATCACCCACGGCAACGGCCCGCAGGTCGGCATGATCCAGAACGCCTTCGCCGCTGCCCACGATGCCATCGGTACCCCCGAGATGCCGCTGCCCGAGTGCGGCGCCATGTCCCAAGGCTACATTGGTTATCACCTGCAGCAGGGCATCGGCCGCGAGATGCACAAGCGCTATAAGCGTTGGCACGCCGCCACCGTCGTCACCCAGATCGAGTGCGACCCGGATGATCCCGCGTTCAAGAACCCGACCAAGCCGATCGGCCCCTTCTACACCGAGGAGCAGGCCAAGGAGTTCATGGCCGAGGATCCCTCCAAGGTCTTCGTCGAGGATTCCGGCCGCGGCTGGCGTCGCGTCGTCGCTTCCCCCGATCCCAAGAAGATCGTCGAGGCTGACTCCATCCTCAACCTGCTCGACAACGAGTTCATCGTCATCGCCTGCGGTGGCGGCGGCATTCCCGTCGTCCGCGACTACGAGAACAAGGGCTGCTACAAGGGCGTTCCCGCCGTCATCGACAAGGACCTGGGCGGCGAGCTGCTGGCCGAGGACTGCGACGCCGACGTTCTGTTCCTGCTGACCGCCGTTGAGCATGTCGCCATCAACTTTGGCAAGCCCAACCAGGAGGAGCTCGAGGACCTCACCGCCGACGAGGCCGAGCGCCTGGCCGACGAGGGTCAGTTCGGCAAGGGTTCCATGGAGCCCAAGGTCCGCGCTGCCATCAAGTTCGCACGTTCCCGCAAGGGCCGCACCTGCATCATCGGCGCTCTGGACAAGGCCGCCGAGACCATGGCTGGCCTCTCCGGTACCCGCATCCACGAGTAGTCTCTACTCTGTTGCCTCTCTCGTGGGCGCCAGGCAAAGCGCCCACAAACTAGCCTCTCTTCATGAGCCCCGCAGTCCGCTCCGACTGCGGGGCTTTTGCTATCCACCTAGTCATTGGGGACGTTCTTAAATGACTAGTAGTAGGCCCACATGGCTTCGACTTCGTTGAGGACCTCCACGACGCCCCAGCGGCGGGCGCTGCGGCTGGCCGAGTTGGGGTCGTAGACGCCAATCTGGTTGGCATCGTCGATGCCGTAGAGCACGATGTAGTGGCCTACGTTGGTAAACGTACCGGGGCGCACTGCGGCGATGACGGGCGCACCCGAGCGAAGTGCTTGTGTAATCGATTCGCGATCGTTATAGAGCTGTGTTCCGTTGAGCCCCAGCTGCCACGCACCGCCTGTCATAAACGACCACTCGGTGGCACCAGTGGGGGCGTAGTTGCCGGCTTCGGCCAGCGCGCATATATCGACCGGCGTCTTATCGGTATGGCCGGTCTTAAAGATATAGACCATGGTGAGGCAGGTAGGACCGCAAGCGTTTTCGCGAATAGTGCCACCGGCATAGGGCAGCTCCGACCATGCGGGGTCAATTTGGTAGATGTGGGGCATGGCGCCGGCCTGCCATTGCGAGCGTGGGGTCGAGAACGCAAAGGAGTAACCGGGTGCGACGGGAGCTTTAAGCAGCTTGTCCTCGGCAGTGGGCTCAAGACCGGCTGATCCGTGGGAGATACAGGATCCCAAAAACACAAAGACGAGGCAGGCGGCGATGGAGCAAAGCGCAAGGCGTAGGCGGCGGGCCGGAAGCGCGTGGCTTGTGGTGTGCGACGCGGGGTGAGGGGCGGAATTGCCGCGATCGCGTTGAGGTCGCGAAAAGGAGCGCTTGACGTTGTAGTCGGTCGTACGGCGATCGTAGCGGCGTGGCTGCGATGCGTCGGTCTGGCGTTGGCGTGTGCTCGTGCTCACGCGGTCTGACTGCTGCACGGTACGGCTTTGTTGCCGCGAAGAAGCCCCGAGCTGCTCTTGGGGGCGCTGCGGGTTGTCGTTGTCGGAGGTGCTTCTGGGCGTTGGCATGGTGCGGCCGGCAAGGCGCACGCTTTGTGGCCGTTGGTCGCCGTCATTGTATCCGTATGCCATTCGAATCACCTTGTCTCATGTGTAACTTGTCTATCCTACATAAAAAGATGCACGACACATGGGCATGTGAGCCAAAAGCCTGACAAATGGTATGAACGTTGCCGCGCCGCGCGTCAAGCGTCACGGTAACAGGTCTTCAAAAGCAGACAAGATGAAAACGTCCAAGACGAATGACGTCTCCCGCCGTTCGTCCCAAAAACGGTGCCGCTCGTTTTGCAGTTCTGCCTTCGGTCGAGCTGCGAGCGGCGCTGCTGCGCCAAGGCCGTATCTTAAAGCCATGGAATAAAAGCGCGCGGCAAAACGGACCGCGCAAGGGGTGACGCCAAGGGGCGTCAAAAAGGAAAGGAGGGGAACAATGGCGGACAAGAATGCAGAAGTTGCAGTCGAGGATAACGGCGGCATGAAGAAAACGCTTTCGCTCTGGAACTTCTTCACCATCGGTTTCGGTGCCATCATCGGTACCGGTTGGGTTCTGCAGGTCGGCGACTGGATGGTCGTGGGCGGCGGTCCCGTTCCCGCTATGATCGCATTCCTCTTGGGTGCAATCTTCCTCGTGCCCGTCGGAGCTGTTTTCGGTGAGCTCACGGCTGCTATCCCCATCTCTGGCGGCATCGTCGAGTATGTCGATCGTAGCTTTGGCCGTACGCTGAGCTACATCACCGGTTGGCTCCTGGCCCTGGGCAACGGCATCCTGTGCCCGTGGGAAGCCATTGCCATTTCGACCCTTGTGTCCGAGATGTTCGGTAGCCTGCCCGGTCTTGAGTGGCTGCGCGCCGTCAAGCTCTACACCATCCTGGGCGCCGACGTTTACCTGTTCCCGACGCTGATCGCGCTCGGCTTTGCAGTCTACGTCATCTTCCTCAATTTCCGCGGTGCCAGCTCGGCCGCCAAGCTCCAGGCCTTCCTGACCAAGGCCCTGCTCTGCGGCATGCTGCTCGCCATGGGCGTCTCGCTGTTCACCGGTTCGCCGAACAACGCCATGCCTGTGTTCTCCCAGGTCGCCGGCGCTGGCGGCGGTAAGGCCGCCACCGAGGGCACCAGCCTGTTTGCCGGCATCGTGTCGGTCCTGGTTCTGACCCCGTTCTTCTACGCCGGTTTCGACACCATTCCTCAGCAGGCCGAGGAAGCAGCCGAGGGTCTTAACTGGAACAAGTTCGGCAAGATCATCTCCCTGGCCCTGCTGGCCGCCGGCGGCTTCTACATGGTCTGCATCTACTCGTTCGGCACCATCCTCGACTGGCATGAGTTTGTTAAGAGCCCGGTTCCCGCGCTTGCCTGCCTCAAGGGCATCAACATGCTCCTGTACCTGGCCATGCTCGTCATCGCCACGCTTGGACCCATGGGCCCGATGAACTCCTTCTACGGCGCCACGAGCCGCATCATGCTCGCCATGGGCCGCAAGGGCCAGCTGCCCGAGAAATTCGCCGAGGTCGACCCCAAGTCCGGCGCTCCCAAGCTCGCCTGCGTCGTGCTGGGCGTCATCACCGTCATCGGTCCGTTCCTGGGCAAGAACATGCTCATTCCTCTGACCAACGTGTCGGCTCTCGCCTTCATCTTCTCCTGCGGTATGGTCGCCCTCGCCTGTCTGCGCATGCGCTTTACCGAGCCCGACCTGCCTCGTCCCTACGAGGTGCCCGGCGGCAAGTTTGGCATTAGCCTCGCTATCGCTGCCTGCGCCATTATCATCGGCCTGCTCGTGATTCCGTTCTCTCCCGCCTCCCTCAACATGGTGGAGTGGAGCATCGTGATCGGCTGGTTGGCTATTGGCCTGGCCCTCATGGCTTTCACCAATTCCCGCAAAAAATAACGCCTAGCCGGGGCGGATCGGGTGCGCGGGCCCCTCTCTCCCGCGCACCGAACCCGGCACCACTTGGGTAGCTTTGTGAGGCCTTAACCCAACACGGCCTCGCCCACTATATGGATCCATAAGGAGGAACCATGTCTACTAAGTATGCAATCGTTGGCGGTAAGCTCATCGACGGTACCGGCGCCGAGCCGGTCGAGAACTCCCTCGTTCTCGTCGACGACAACGGCAAGATCGAGTACGCCGGTGCTATGCAGGACCTTCCCGAGGGCGTTGAGGTTATCGACGCCGCCGGCAAGACCGTCCTTCCCGGCCTGATCGACACCCACCTGCACTTCTCGGGCAACCTGACCGACGATGACACCGATTGGGTCATGCAGCCGCTCCTCGAGAAGCAGGCCGTCGCCGTCAAGCAGGCCTACGACTGCCTCACCCACGGCCTCACCACCGTCTGCGAGATCGGCCGCTTTGGTATCCAGATTCGCGACTGCATCGACAAGGGCGTCTTTAAGGGCCCGCGCGTTCTGGCCACCGGTCTGGGCTTCTGCCGTGTTGCCGGTCACGGTGACTCCCACCACTGCACCCAGGAGCTCAACAAGGAATCCCACCCCTGGGGCGACCAGGTCGATGGTCCTTGGGATCTGCGCAAGGCCGTCCGTCGTCGCCTGCGTGAGAACCCCGATGCCATCAAGATCTGGGCTACCGGTGGCGGCATCTGGCGCTGGGACTCCGGTCGCGACCAGCACTATTGCTCCGAGGAGATTCAGGCCGTGGTCGAAGAGGCAAAGATGGTCGGTATCCCCGTGTGGAGCCACTGCTACAACAACCACGCCGCTGCCTACGATTCCGTTCGCTTTGGCTGCGAGCAGCTGATCCACGGCTTCGATATCGATGAGCGCACCATGGACCTCATGGCCGAGCAGGGCACCTTCTTCACCCCGACGATCGCCTTCCTGCCCACCTGGTACGCCACCTATCCGCCCGTCTACGTCCCCGAGCTGCACGACAAGTACGAGGGCACCCTGGTCGAGAAGGAGCTGCAGCGCAACTACGACTGCCTGCGCGAGGCCAAGAAGCGCGGCGTCGTCATGACGATCGGCTCCGACTCCTTCTCCTTCGTCACCCCGTACGGTACCTGCTCCATCGAGGAGATGTACGAGTTCGTCGACAAGATCGGCTTCACCCCGGTCGAGACCATCACCTGCGCCACCCTCAACGGTGCCAAGATGTGCCACATCGAGGACGAGACCGGGTCCATCGAGGCCGGCAAGTGCGCCGACCTGCTGGTCGTCAACGGTGACGTCGCCGCCGACATCCACGTGCTCAACACCGACAACATGGACGTCATCATGAAGGACGGCTGGATTGTCGAGGCCGGTACCTTCGGCGAGGCAAACAAGTACAGCGCCTAAGCTACCGTTCATCGATGGCTTGATGTAAAACACAGTATTTGATTGCATAATGCAATGGAGAGGGTCGCTTGCGGCCCTCTTTATTGCTATGGGGTGCGTCAGTAAGAAGGGGATGACGGTGGATCTCAATAGGCTGATTCTGGGCAAGAGTTATAACTCTACCAAGGTTTTTCGCACGGCCCAACATGTGGTTCAGGCTATCCTGCTCGGCATTGTCGTTCCGGCGCTTATCCTGCTGCTTATCTGGGATCTAACCGATAATCCCAATCCTGTTCCGGGCGTTGTCGTTATTGCCGGCATGGTCATGCTGTGCTTCTTCTTCTCGTATGTCTTTGTGGTCCCCGACGACCTCACATCGAGCGCAACCGACCGCACGCTCGCCATCGCATCAAAATTATTCGCCTACACGTCGCGCGGCCTTACGCCCGAAGCGGCCCTGGGCGCCTCTAAAATCATCCTGTCCGAGACCATCGCCTCTGCCATTTGCTTTACCGACGGCAAGCAGGTGCTGGCAAGCTGGGGCGAGGACTCGGCAAAATGCCCTGCCGGCACCCCGGTGGTGCTCAAGACCACGCTCAACGTGATTGAGACGGGTGAGCAGAGCGTGTTTTCGCGTGACGCCTCCAATGAGACGGGCGGCTATTTTCCCCGCCTGCGCGCCGGCATTGTCGCGCCGCTTACCGTGCGCGGGCATTGCGTGGGCACGCTCGAGCTGTATTACCCCCGCCTGAGCAGCATCGATATGCGCCAGACGGCGCTTGCCTCGGGCTTTGCCGACCTCATTTCCACGCAGCTTGCAAGCTTTGAGCTCGAGCGCCAGGACGAGCTTACGGCCCGCGTGGAGCTGCGCGCCTTGCAATCGCAGGTCGATCCTCATTTTCTATTCAATACCATCAGCACCATCGTGTCGCTCGTACGTACCGAGCCGGACAAGGCCAGGTCGCTGCTGATCGACTTTTCCAATTACTACCGTCAGACGCTTTCTGATTCCGATACCCTCACAACGCTCGAGCACGAGGTGGAGCAGGGCACTCGCTATATCAATCTTATGCAGGCTCGTTATGGCGACGGCCGTCTGCGCGTCTCGGTCGATATCGACTTTGAGGTGCGCGATTGCATGGTGCCGCCGTTTATCTTGCAGCCGTTGCTCGAAAACTGCATCAAGCACGCGCAGCGCGAGACCGAGCCGCTTTCTATTCATGTTAGGGCTTTCGAGACCGATGACGGTTTGGAGATCATCGTCGAGGACGATGGCATCGGTATGAGCGAAGAGGTCTGCGCGCATCTGTTTGAGCAGCATCGCCGAGAGGAGCCCGAGAGCATTACCGCCGACGGCTCCGTCAAGCGAGGTTGCGGCCTGGCGCTCTTCAACGTGCTTCAGCGCATCCATTTCTTTTACGGAGAAGATTCCGGCATGCGCGTGAAGTCCCAGGAGGGCGTGGGAACGCAGGTCATCGTCGAGCTGAACGGCGAGCCGCATGAGCCGGCACCGTTGACGGCGTAGCACGCGGTTGGATTGAGAGAAAAAGAGGGGAAGCACATATGTCCGAAGGCTGGAACATCTTGGTGGTTGATGACGAGCCTCCCATTAGGGCTGAGCTACGCTATCTGTTGGAAAAGGATACGCGTGTGGGTCAGATTGCCGAGGCGGGCAATGTCACCGAAGCCGTGGAGTCGATTCTGTCGAACAAGCCCGACGTGTTGTTTTTAGACATTACCATGCCCGGTCGCTCGGGAATTGAGCTTGCCGAGACGCTGCAGAACCTAAAGACGCCGCCGGTGGTTGTGTTTGTGACGGCGTTTGCCGAGTTTGCCGCCGATGCGTATAACCTCGATGCGGTCGATTGCATCGTCAAACCGGTCGAGGATGCCCGTCTGTCAAAGGCGCTCGACAAGATCGAGGCCGCCCTGGGCGCCCGCCGCGTCGTCCATGCTCCGCGCCAGCCTTTGCGCCTGACGGTGGATCGTGGGGGTAAAAAGGTGTTCATTCCCGTGGCGGATGTCTGCTACTTTGAGGTGCGCGCCGATTTTTGCAACGCCGTCTGCGCCGAGGGAACATATCTGATTAACGAGTCGATTTCATCGCTCGAGCGGCGCTTGGCCTCCGAGGGCTTTATCCGTGTCCACCGCAGCTATCTGGTCAATTTGGAAGACGTGCACAATGTCGAGATTGGTTCCACGGGTCTTATGGAGCTCAGGCTCGATCGCGTAACCTCGACGGTGCCCGTGTCCCGTCGTCGTGCTGCCGAGGTTAAGGCGCACCTGGGGCTTGCGTAAGAGGCTTGCGTGCCGTCGTTTACCATCGCAGGTTTGGCATGGGCGCGCGGTGGGCATAATGGGTGGCATCGAATGAAATCGAAAGGATCATTATGCCCGCGCTTATCACCCATCATCTGTTTGGCGAGGAAAGCATCGACCGTCTTCCACAGGGCGTCATCACGTCCGATGAAGAGCGCATTGCCTTTATCTTGGGCAACCAAGGCCCCGACCCGTTTTTCTTTCACATTCTGACACCGCGTGTTTCCGACTGCACGCTGCTGGCGCAGGTCATGCATCGGTCGCGCATGTCTCGCCAGTTCGCGTGCCTGCGCGACGGCGTGTCGCATCTGCTGCCGCGCGACGCCAGCTTGGGTCGTGCCTTTGCGCTGGGCCTGCTGTCTCATTACGTGCTCGACCGCAACGCCCATCCCTTTGTCTATGAGCAGCAGTTTGGCATCGTGGAGTCCGATTCAGAGCTTGAGGATTCGAGCAGTCAGGTCCATGCCGTGATCGAGAGCGACCTGGATGTACTGATGCTGCAGCTTAAACGCGCCGGCGCTACGGTCGACGATTACCCGCCGGCGGGCGAGATCGTCACCACCGATCGCATCAATCGCGTGGCCGGCGTGCTGATGAGCTATGTTGCCGGACGCGTGTACGGCATTGACATTCCGGCGGGGGAGTACGGTGCCGCCGTTGCCAATATGCAGCGACTTTACCGCGCGATTGAGCCGGCCGGCTCCGTAAAGACGCGCGCGATCTCGCTGGTTGAGGGCTTGGTGCACGACTACTCGCTGCTCGACGGCCTTGCCCATCGCGTGACGACGGAGCTGCCCGAGCGCACCGGTAACCTGGGCCATCTGACATGGAAGAATCCCTTTACCGACGAGGTCTCGAACGAGAGTTTCCCCGAGGTCTTTGATCGCGCGCTGGTCGATTACGAGTGCACGGTCGCACGTTTTATCGAGACCGGTGACATGGATGCCGTGACCAGTCACGTCAACTACAGCGGTCGCGTGCTCGAAGCCGATGAGGAGTTCGACCGCGAGGAATAGGGCCCGTGCGTGCCCCTTTGCCGAATCCTTACCGGCGGTTCTGGACAATTAGGGTACGATGAACTAACTGCATATCGGGCGAATACGAAGGGTCCCTGTCCATGAAATACACCAAGCTCGAGCGTAACTGGGTTATGTATGATGTGGGCAATTCGGCCCTCGTGCTGCTCAATACCTCGGTGGTGCCCATTTACTTTAACGCCATCAATACCGGTGCTTCCTCGGCCGACCTGGTGGTCGCCTGGGGCAATGCGCAGACGATCGCCTCGCTGGTCATCGCCATGCTCATGCCCATTCTGGGCGCGCTTGCCGACTATGCCGGCAACAAGATCAAGTTCTTCTTGGGCTTCTTCCTCACGGGCCTGGTGCTTTGCCTGGCGCAGGCTATCCCAATGTCCGCCATGGCATTTTTGACCGTGTACGTGCTGTGCACCATCGGCCTTAACTCTTCTATGACGTTCTACGACGCCATGCTGCCCGACATTACCACCGACGAGCGCATGGACGCCGTGTCCAGCTCGGGCTATGCCTGGGGCTACATCGGTTCCACCGTGCCGTTCGTCATCTGCCTGGCGCTCATCATGGGTGGCCCCGCTCTTGGCGTCCCTACCATGCTGGCAACGCGTCTGTCGTTTATCATCACTGGTGCCTGGTGGCTCATCTTTACCCTGCCGCTCATTCGCACCTATAAGCAAAAGTACGGTCGCGAGCGCGGTCCTGAGGACACTATCGGCCGCATCGTGGGCGGTGTGTTCTCCGAGGTCGGACACACCATGCGCGAGATCGCCCACAACAAGACCGTGCTGGTCTACATGATCGCGTTCTTCTTCTATATCGACGGTGTGCACACGGTCATTTCCATGGCAACCAGCTACGGATCGGCCTTGGGCATCGATTCGACCCAGTTGGTCCTGGCGCTGCTCGTTACGCAGTTCGTGGCCTTTCCGTCCGCCATCATCTACGGCAAGCTCGCCGGCCGCGTGGGCACGCTCAACATGATCTTGGTGGCAGTCGCCGCCTATATGGGCATTGTGCTGTTCGCCGCGTTCTTCCTAAAGACCGCCTTTGAGTTTTGGGTGCTTGCCATTATGGTCGGCCTGTTCCAGGGCGGCGTGCAGGCGCTCAGCCGTAGCTACTTTGGCCGCATTATCCCCAAGGAAAAGTCCAACGAGTACTACGGCTTCTTTGACATCTTTGGTCGTTATGCAAGCGTTATGGGCACCTTCCTGGTGTCGGTCGTCACCTCGCTGACCGGCAACCCGTCGCTGGGCGTCCTTTCCATTGGCGTGCTGCTGATCGTTGGCTTTATGCTGCTGGTCCGCCTGTCCCGCATGACTCGGGCGGCAGAGCATGCCGCATAGGAGCGAGCGGCTATTGTGCCTGTCCACGGTACTCTTTTGGGGTTATCCGCAATAAACATTGCGACTTGCGAGCAATGATTTGCCCAAGTGGGTATGATGGAATCAGCTAGGTCGCGGGGCGTCGCCTGTGTTTGGCGGCGCCCCGTTTTTGTGTTGCAGGGAGGGTAAGGCATGAACGCCACGGTCGTGATTCCAACGTATTGGGCGGGCGATGACGCTTGCGCAAACGCCCCTGGCACCTATGACCATTCGACGCGACTCAACGCCGACAATCCCGAACTCGACCGCTGCCTGGCCTCGCTTGAGCAGGTACGTGACATCCCGCGCATCATCCTTTTGGTGGTCTGTCCCGTTTCTGCCACAGCCGATGTGTCGCTGCGCGTGCACGAGATTGTCGACGCGCATCCCACGCTCAAGGTCACCGTTGTCACCAACACCCAGGCCTCGCGCATCGCAGACCGGGTTGCTCAGATCGCGCCCAAGGGTTCGGGCGAGTGCGTGAGCCTGCGAGGCTACGGTGCCATCCGCAATATGGGGCTAGCCTGCGCCGCTGTGCTGGGGCATGACGCGGTTATCTTTTTGGATGACGATGAGACTGTCATCGACGCCGACTTTATGAAGCGCGCGACCTATGCGTTGGGGCAGCAGACGCGTCAGGGCTTGCCGATCTTGGTCAAGAGCGGCTATTTCTACGATCGCGACGGCTCGCCGCTGGCTCCCACGGACAAGGCGGGCATCTGCCATCGTTGGTGGACCAAGCGCATCGAGTTCAACCGTTGGATGAAAAAGGCGCTCTCGGGCACCCGCATCTCGCGCTCCAACTACGTGTGCGGCGGCCTGATGGCCCTGCACGCCCGCGCCTTTACGCGTGTGGCCTTTGACCCGTTTATCACCCGCGGCGAGGACTTGGATTACCTCTTTAACATGCGCATGTTTGGCTACGACGTGTGGTTCGATAACGAGTGGACCGTGCGCCATCTGCCTCCGGAGTCCGAAAAGCGCTCACCGCGCTTTATGCAGGATGTATACCGTTGGTACTACGAACGGGCCAAGTTGACATTCGCCGCGCATCAAAAGGAGCTCATTCCCGTTACGGCGGCATCGCTCATGCCCTACCCGGGCCCGTGGATTTCGCGCGAGCTCGACGACCGCGTGCGCAAGACCGCTATGGTCCGCAGCGTGTTTACCCGCGAGCATGAGGGCTACCTGCGCATCTGGCGCCATGGTATCGACGAGGCAAAGGCCTATGCGCGCCAAAACGCTGCAAGCTACCTGCGTTTCCAGAGCTTTTGGCCCAAGATCATGGACGGGCTTTGGCGTGACGCACAACTGATCAGTATCCTGGAGGGGGCCGAATGATCGACCGCCGCGCCCAGCGCGATAGTTCAATATCAATCTTTCGCATCATTGCCGTTGCCTGCGCCATTTGCGTGCTGGTGTACTTTATTTTTGCCTTGGTGACCGGTATCGAGCCGATCGCCACGGTGATTGCCTGCGCGCTGCTGTGCATCTTTCTGTGCATCTTTATCTTTTTGACGCTCAATCCCGATTCGGTGCGCTCCCAGTACACCGAGGAGACGCTCTCGGTGGCCTCGGCCATGCTCGAGGACATTAAGGGCGGTCTGACGCAGGAGTCGGCGCGTTTGGTGTGCCGGCGCATTTTGCCCGAGACGCGCGCCATGACGGTGGCCATCACCGACGAGGACAACGTGCTTGCCTGCGCGGGCGAGTTTGAGGAAAAACTGCTGCCCGATACTCCCATCCACACGCTTGCCACACGCTACGTTATCGAACATGGCATCGTGCAGTCGTTCAACCGTATGGTGGATGTCGTGGGCTCGGACGGCTCGCACAACCAAGTCCCCGCCGGCATTATCGCCCCCATCAAGGTGGGCGATCGTACCGTCGGCACGCTCAAGTTCTACTACAAGACCCCGCGCGCCGTCGACCGTACCCAGTACGCGCTTGCCTCGGGCTTTGCCGAGATCTTGTCCACGCAGCTCGCCATCCACGAGCTCGAGGTGCAAAAGGAACTCACGGCGCGCGCCGAGGTGCGTGCGCTGCAGGCGCAGATTAACCCGCACTTCCTGTTCAACACGCTGAACACCATTGCATCGTTTACGCGCACCGACCCGCTGCGGGCCCGCGAACTGCTTCGTGAGTTCTCATCGTTCTATCGTGCCACGCTCGACAACTCGGGATCGCTTATTCCGGTCTCGCGCGAGGTCGCACAGACCAGGCGCTACCTTACCTTTGAGAAGGCCCGCTTTGGCGAGGACCGCGTGCTTGCGACGTTCGATGTGTCCGAGGACGTGGAAGATACGCTGGTGCCGGCGTTCGTGATCCAGCCGATTGTCGAGAACGCCGTACGTCATGGTATGGGCGATGACGACGCCCTGAGGATCGACGTGACCGTTCACCAAGACGGCGAGGATGCAATCTTGATTGCCGTGGCCGATAATGGCGTGGGCATGGATGAGGGTACCGCCGCCAGACTGTTTGACGAGCGTTCTGCCCGTCCCGACGCCAGCTCTCCCCAAGGTGGCGGCGCCGGTGTGGCCATGCACAATATTTCGGAGCGCATCCATCGCTTTTATGGGCCGCACTCCTATACGCGTGTCGAATCGGCGCCGGGCAAGGGCACCAAAGTGCTCCTTCATCTTGATTTGTCAGAGAGCATCTTCGACATTCAAGAGTAAAATAAAAGACTACGGGCTCAACGTCATGCGACGGATGCCCGGCGTAGTTAGTTGACGAAAGGTTTTATCCCTATGCTGCGTGCGATGATTGTGGATGATGAGGCGCCGGCTCGCTCGGAGCTTCGCTTCCTGCTCGAGCAAACGGGCAAGATCAGCACGATCACGGAGGCGTCGAGCGTCCGCTCCGCCATCGAGATGCTTATGGAAAGTCGCGTGGATGTCGTGTTTCTCGATATTTCGATGCCCGGTGCCTCGGGCCTGCAACTTGCCGAGGCGCTGCATAAGCTCAAAAATCCGCCGGCGATCGTGTTTGTGACTGCGTATAGTGACCATGCGGTCGAGGCATTCGACGTGGATGCCGTCGATTATCTGATGAAGCCGGTCGAGGAAGCTCGCTTGGATCGCGCGATCGAGAAGGTCATGCAACGCACCAAGCCGGTTACGGACAGCAAGGTGACCATCGAGCGTATCCCGGTGGAAAAGGGCGGCCGCAAGGTGCTCATTCCCGTGGACGACATTCGCTTTATCATGGCCAAGGACGATTACTCCTGCATCTATACCGTCGATGATCGCTTTTTGTCGACGACCTCGCTGGCGCAGTTTGAGGCCAAGCTCTGCGACTTTGGCTTCTTCCGTGTTCACCGCCGCTATATCGTCAACTTGGCGTGCGTCACGGATGTGGAGACGGTGCCCTCGGGTGCCATCCAGCTGGGCATTACGGGCGTCGACGAACGCGTTCCGGTTTCGCGCCGCCGCGTCGTGCTGCTCAAGAAGGCTCTGAGTCTCTAGCACACTGGCCCCGCAGCCCTGTAGACCCATCGTCTGCGGAGCCGTGGGGCCTTTTTTGTATGTATCTGCCGAATCGTTTTTTGCGGAAGGGATCCCATGAACAGTGCAAGCGCCAAGCGTATCGACATCATCTCGGACACCCACGGCTATTTATCGCCTGCGCTCCTGGATGAGCTTGAGGGCGCAGACCTGATTATCCACGCCGGCGACCTCACGTCAGAGATGGACTACGAGCACCTATGCACCATCGCCCCCGTACGGGCCGTACTGGGCAACAACGATTACTACCGCGACTACGGTCCCGATGTAGACCGTCTTGCGCTCTTTACCTACGAAGGCCTCAAATTCGCCGTAGCCCACTACCGCGAAGACCTTCCGGTGGGATCCGTAGACGTAGCCATCAACGGCCACACCCACGTAACCAAAGAAGCCCAAGTGGGCCGTTGCTTAGTCCTCAACCCGGGCAGCGCCAGCTACCCCAGAGGCACCCGAGGCCCCACCATGGCCAGAATGCTCGTCAAAGACGGCAAGATCCTAAGCACCAAGTTTATTGACCTAGACTAACCGCAACAAAAACGGGGGATGTAAAATCGCATCTCCCGTTTTTTATGAGCCAAAGGCGGAGTTTCAACAAGAATAATCAGACCAACCCCACCGAGGAGAACGGGGACCTCGAGCCGCGGAAGCGGCGAGGAGCAAGAACTGTTTGGACAAAGTGACGGCAGGGAGGGTCTCCGGGGCTGAGGGCGGGGGTTAAGTTTGTCGCGAGTTCCGCACGCAAAGGAAAGCACTTAATGTGCTTTCCGTCTTGCGCAGGACTGTAGAGCAGC
>NZ_JAQLFL010000030.1 GCF_028206995.1 Collinsella aerofaciens
CCCATTACAGTCTGAAGTGGGCCACCGATAAATTTCGATGGCGAGCATTCGGCGCATTGCCTACGATACGGGCAAGCCCCGAGGGGCCGCCGATCGGGCGCCTCCGGATGGCCGTCTGCCCCTGCCCCGTAGAGGGCCCGGGGGGTGTTGCCACCGGGGGCGCTCGCCGCTCCGGACGACTGATAGGAAACTGCCGGGCGCAAGCGCCACGGCCAGGTAATGTGGGTGTCGCAGGGAGGGGTTCCGATCGGCCTACCGATTGGAGGATAACACCGTGGCACCACCTAGAATGCCGGAAGCCGTCATCGGGCTCGATGTCGGGAAATTGTCCCATTGGGCATGCGTCGCGACCCGGGACGGCGAGATACTGCTGAGCGCCCCCGTCGCGAACAGGGAGGGCGATCTGGACTCGCTGTTCGGCCGCTTCCCCGACGCGCTCGTGGTCGTCGACCAGTCGCGCAACATAGGCGCCCTCGCGCTCGCCCGCGCCAAGGCGGCCGGGATGTCGGCGGCGTACCTGCCGGGACTCGCGGCACACGGGGCCGCCAGGCTCTTCGCCGGCGACGCCAAGACCGACGAGCGGGACGCAATGGTCATCGCGAAGACGGCGCTGGGCATCCCCGACGCACTCCTGCCGGTCGGGGATCCGGGCCCGACGGTCGCGGCGGCGAGGGCGCTGGCCGCCCAGAGAAACTTCCTGACCTGCGAAAACACCAGGAGCAAGAACCGGCTGCGCAGCATCCTGCTGGAATCGTGCCCCGCCTTCGAGGCGTTGGTCGACCTGTCCGACGGTCCCCAGCTGAGGCTCATGGCATCCCTCGGCGGGGCCTGGTCGGTGGCCGACGCCGGGCCCCGCAGGGCGGCGGCGCTCACGCGCGGGGCGGCGCGCGGCAAGATCGAGGCCCTCGTCCGCTCGACGGCCTCCTCGACAAGGCCGGACGCGGCGGCCATCGCCGCCGAGGACCGGGCGGTGAGGCTGCTCGCGCGCAGGATCTCCGAGAACTCGGCGGAGATCGATGTGATCACGGCGGAGATATCCGCCCTCCTCGAGGGCGACGATACCTACCGATGCCTCCTGACGGTGCCGGGGATCGGCCCCAAAACCGCTTCCGAGCTCGCGATCTCCATAGATATCGAAGACTTCCCAAGCCACGACAGGCTCGCGTCGTACTGCGGCCTGGCGCCGCGCAACCGCCAGTCGGGGACCTCGATCTCCTCGGTGACGGCATCGCGCCAAGGCAACAAGAGGCTGAAGAACCTGCTCATATTCTCGTGCAACTGCCTTACCCGGACAGAGGGAAGATGGGGCGATTACTACGCTAGGTGCCGAGAGCGGGGCATGCCGCACGGCAAGGCGCTCAAGGCGCTGGCACGAAAGAGGCTGAAGGTCATCTACGCGATCATGCGGGACAGGGTGCCCTACGCCGCCTAGTCGAAGCGCTCCGAACAGATTGGAGCCCATCGGCCGAAAGGCCTGGCGTTAGCATGTCGCGATTCAATCTCGAAAACAGCATTGCCCAGTTGACAAAACTATAGGAACACCCCCC
>NZ_JAQLFL010000031.1 GCF_028206995.1 Collinsella aerofaciens
GGTCAGCGGCGCCCTGGCCTCCCACGGGCCGACCCCGCAGTACTCTCGGCGCGATGGGGCTTAGCTTCCGGGTTCGGAACGGGACCGGGCGTGCCCCCCATGCTCTGGCCGCTGACCGGTGGGCGGCGCCCACCGTTACGGTGTCCTGGGTCTCACCTTACACGTGCCCTGGGGGCCGCATGGCGTATAGGAAAGGTGACTCGGGGGCATCCTCGTGCCCGGACCGCGCGTGAGCGCTGGGTCCCGCGGGCCGCGAGGTGCGGTTCCGGAAGAGCTCGGGCGATTAGTGCGGCTCGGCTGAGGACGTCGCCGCCCTTGCACCTGCCGTCTATCGACCAGGTAGTCTACCTGGGCCCTTACCGGAAGGAGAACTAATCCCTGGAACGGCTTCCCGCTTAGATGCCTTCAGCGGTTATCCGCGCCGCACGCGGCTACCCGGCCGTGCCGTTGGTCGACAACCGGTTCACCGGAGGTGCGTCCACCCCGGTCCTCTCGTACTGGGGGCAGCCTCCATCGATTCTCCTGCGCCCACGGAGGATAGGGACCGAACTGTCTCACGACGTTCTGAACCCAGCTCGCGTACCGCTTTAAACGGCGAACAGCCGTACCCTTGGGACCTGCTCCAGCCCCAGGATGCGATGAGCCGACATCGAGGTGCCAAACCTTGCCGTCGATGTGGACTCTTGGGCAAGATCAGCCTGTTATCCCCGGAGTACCTTTTATCCGTTGAGCGACGGCCCACCCACTCGGGGCCGCCGGATCACTAGAGCCTGCTTTCGCACCTGCTCGGCTTGTGGGCCTCGCAGTCAAGCCCGCTTGTACTCTTGCATTCAAAAGGACGGTTGCCGACCGTCCCGAGCGGACCTTCGCGCGCCTCCGTTACCCTTTAGGAGGCGACCGCCCCAGTCAAACTGCCCGCCTGGCACGGTCCCCGAGCCGGTTGACGGCCTCGGGTTAGGACGCCGGTCGCGCGAGGGCAGTATTCCAAGGGCGGCTCCCCGGGGGCTGGCGCCTCCGGATC
>NZ_JAQLFL010000003.1:0-173608 GCF_028206995.1 Collinsella aerofaciens
GCGACGCGGAAATCGCGCGCCGTTGCCGCGCCCCGCAGTGCCCGCTTCCCCCGAGAACAATTATCAGTGCAGGTAGAGCTCTTGCGCAAAAGCCATGTACTCGCGATATTGCAAAAAGTCTACTCACTTAGCTGGCAACTGCACCAAACGGCTGGGCAGAACGCCCATTTCCTGCATTTTCTCGCGCGCTGGCACCCCGCGCCGCTGCTACGCCATAATAGTTGGCGGACAAACGGCGAGAGAAAGCAACCACATGGCACAGACCACGACAGATACTTCCGCCAGCACCGTTTCTGGCGCCGGCGCCGCCAGCTCGTTCTCGGGCGGCACGGGAACCGAAGCCGAATTCGGCTCGCTCGGCGCGCTCTCCCCCACCTGGTGGGAGCCCGAGGATGGTAGCGAGCCCGAACCATGGCTCACGCCCGATCAGGCCTTCGAACGCTTCTTTGAATGGACAAGCGACCGCGGTATTGAGCTGTGGGACCACCAGGAAGAGGCCCTCATGGATCTAGCCGCCGGTGACCATGTCATTTTGGGAACACCGACCGGATCGGGCAAGTCGCTTGTCGCGCTAGGCATGCTCTTTATGGGCATGGCACAGGGCAAGCGCTGTTATTACACGGCCCCCATCAAGGCTCTGGTCAGCGAAAAGTTTTTCGACCTTGTGCAGGTGCTCGGCCGCGATAACGTCGGCATGATCACCGGCGACACGCATATCAACACCAAGGCGCCCGTCATCTGCTGCACGGCAGAAATCCTTGCCAACGATGCACTGCGCGAGGGCGAGGGCGCCGACGTGGGCTGCGTCGCCATGGACGAGTTCCACTATTTTGCCGACCCCGACCGCGGCTGGGCCTGGCAGGTGCCACTGCTCACCCTGCCTCACACGCAATTCATGCTCATGAGCGCCACGCTCGGCGATGTCACTGCCATCGCCGCCTCACTCGAGGAACACACCGGCGCTACCTGCGACTTGGTCGTCGATGCCCCACGCCCCGTGCCGCTGAGCTACGACTACGTGACGACCTCCCTCGAGGGCACCGTCGAGCTCGCGATGCGCGGCGGAGAGGCCCCGCTCTATATCGTGCACTTTAGCCAGGATGCCGCCCTTGCGACGGCACAGTCGCTCGCCAACTTTGGCATTGCCAGCAAGGAGCAGCGCGAGGCCATCAAGGAGGCGGCCAAGGGCACGAGCTTCTCGACGGCCTTCGGCAAGATCCTCAAGCGTTTGCTTGGCTGCGGCGTCGGCGTGCACCACGCCGGTATGCTGCCGCGTTATCGTCTGCTGGTCGAGCGTTTGGCGCAGCAGGGCCTGCTGCCCGTCATCTGCGGTACCGATACGCTCGGCGTCGGCATCAACGTGCCCATCCACACCGTGGTGCTCACCGCGCTCACCAAGTTCGACGGCTACAAGATGCGTCGCCTGCGCGCCCGTGAGTTCCATCAGATCGCTGGTCGCGCCGGCCGTTCGGGCTTCGATACCGAGGGCATGGTCATCGCCGAGGCCCCGGAGCACGAGATCGAGAACGCTAGGCTCATGGCCAAGGCGGGCGACGACCCCAAGAAGCTCCGCAAGATTAAAAAGAAAAAGGCCCCCGAGGGCTTTGTCACCTGGAACAAGCAGACCTTTGAGCGCCTGATCGAGACGCAGCCCGAGACGCTCAAGCCGCGCCTTCGCATCACACACTCCATGGTGATTAGCGTGGTCGAGCAGGGCGGCGATGCCCGAGCCCGCGTACACGACCTCATCGAAACGAGCCTGCAGACTCCCGAGGAAAAGGCCAAGCTCGAGGTTCGCGCCGACGAAATCTTCGCCACACTCATCGATTCCGGCGTCGTCGTTCGCACCGAGGTGCCGCCCGCGCCCGACGCTCCGGCTGACGCCGCGCCGGACATCGACTACGCGCTGACGGTCGATCTGCCCGAGGACTTCGCACTCGATCAGCCGCTCTCGCCGTTCTTGCTTGCCGCGTTGGAGCTGCTCGACCCCGAGAGCGAGACCTATACCATGGATCTGATCTCGATGGTCGAGGCAACGCTCGAGGATCCCAAGCAGGTGCTGCGCGCACAGGAGCGCGCCGCGCGCGACCGCGCGATGGCCGAAATGAAGGCCGACGGCATAGAGTACGAGGAACGTCTGGAGCGCATTCAGGACGTCACCTACGAAAAGCCGCTCGAGGACTTGCTCGATGCCGCCTTCGACAAGTACTGCCAAGAAGTACCTTGGGCCAACGACTACCAGCTCTCGCCCAAGAGCGTCCTGCGCGACATGCTGGAGAGCGCGAGCGACTTTAAGGGCTATATCCAAAAGCTCGGCATCGCCCGCTCCGAGGGCATTTTGCTGCGCTACCTAGCAGAGGCCTACCGTTCACTCGACCGCACCGTGCCCATCGAGAAGCGCGACGAGCGCCTGCGCGACATTATCTCGTGGCTGGGCTTTGTGGTGCGCTCGGTGGACTCGAGCCTGGTGGATGAGTGGGAGAACGCCGGCAACCCGGCAGCCCTCGATGCTGCGCCGCCGCAGGGCATCGACGAGGTCGTGGCGGACCGTCGCGGCTGCACGCTATTGGTGCGCAACGCGCTCTTCCGCCGCGTGACCCTTGCCGCCCGCGAGCACGTTCGCGACCTGGGCGAGCTCGACGACGACTGGGGCATGAGCGAGATCCGCTGGCAAAAAACACTCGACGCTTACCACGAGCAGCACGAGGAAATCCTCACCGACGGAGATGCCCGCAGCGCCGCGATGTTTTCCATTGACGAGTCCGACGAGAAGACCGCGCACGTATGGCACGTGCACCAGATCTTTGCCGACGAGGATGGCGACCACGACTTTGGCATCATGGGCGATGTCGACCTGGACGCCACGCAAGACGGCGGCGAGGTCATCTTCAAAAACTACCGTGTCGGCTTTATCGAGGACCTGCTCGAAGACTAGCCGAACTTACCGGAACGAAACGGGGCCGCTGGCAATATCGCCAGCGGCCCCACTTTTGCACTATACGCTATGCCTTACTCGGCACCCTCGACCTCATACGAATCCGCCTCGGCTGGCTCATCGTTTGTCTCTGTCGCAGCCCCGCGCGCCTCGTCAAACGCGGCCTTCATGGTCTTGTTGCCCCACGTGAGCTTGCGAATGGTAAGATCGTCCGCCTTCTTGTTGGCTAGGCGCAGATTGTTCTCGGAGGACAGCAACGCCTCCTTGGTTTTCTGCAGGTGGCTAATCGTCTTGTCGATCTCATCAATCGCCGTTTGGAACTTGCGGCTCGCGATCTCGTAGTTGCGACCGAAATCATTCTTGAACTTCTCCATCTTGGCTTCGAAGTTCGTGACGTCGATATTCTGCTGTTTGTACTCCGCCAGTTCCTGCTTATAGCGCAGCGAACCCATGGCGGCGTTGCGAAGAAGCGTGATCATGGGAATAAAGAACTGTGGGCGAATCACGTACATCTTCTCGTAGCGATAGCTCACGTCCACGATGCCGGCGTTGTAAAGCTCGCTCTCGGGTTCGAGCAACGTGCAGAGCACCGCGTACTCACAGCCTTTCTGGCGACGATCGTGATCGAGTTTCTTAAAGAAGTCCTCGTTTTTATGCTTGGTCGCAGTCTCGTCGTTCTCGTTTTTCATCTCGAACATAATCGAAATGACCTCGTTGCCGCTCGCGTCGCACTCACGGAAAATGAAGTCGCCCTTGGTGCCCTCGGACGCATCGTTGTCCTTCTCGAAGTACGCGTTGGGAAACGCCGTCATGCGCAGGCGGTTAAACTCGGTCTCGCAGTGCTGCTCGAGCGACTCGCCCACCATCTTGGTGGACAGGCGGACCTTCATGTCCTTAAGGCGCTCGATCTCTTCGTCCTTGTAGCGAATCAGGTCATCGCTCGCGCGCTTGGCCTGCGCAAGCTCGAGCTCGTGTGCCGCCTTGGCCTGTTCCTCGCGAGAATCGCGCACCGCCAGCTCGCTCGTCAGTTTGGCACGCGCCTCATCGCGCTCTCGCTCCGCCGCGGCGACCGCCTCCGACAGGTTCATTTTTGCCATCAGCTCCTGCTCGCGCAGCTGGGCGCGCAGACCCTCAGCCTCTTGCTCGGACTGAGCCTTTGCGGCGGAAAACTTCTCTTGCACCTTCGCGCGATAGTCAGTAAGCGCGCGCTCGGCCTCGCTGCGAGCGGCATCGAGCTCGCGCTGCGACTCAGCCGCAGCGGCGGCAAGCGCCATCTCCTGGGCCTTGTCCGCCGCGGCAAGCCTGGCCTGCAGCTCGGCAATCTGAGCATCACGTGCAGCTAAATCGTTTTGAGCAGCGTTGCGCGCCGCCGACTCGACGAGCTTAGCTTCGTCATCTTTGCGCTCCAGCTGCGCACGCAAATTGTCGATTTCTCGCTGAAGCTCGGCGTTTTCCTTTTGAGCGTCGGCACGGGCCTCAACCGCCGCGCGCTGGCTTGCACTCTCGCGCTCTGCGGCAGCGCCCTCGAGCTTGGCGCGCAGCTCGGCAAGCTCAGCATCGCGCTTGGCAACCTCTTGTGCCAGCTGTTGAGCTGCAGCGTTCTTCTGCTCGATAAGCTGAGCGTTGCGCTGAGACTCTGCCTTTTGCAAGGCAGCCGTCAAACGCGAGCGCTCAAGCTCCAGCGCCTGCTCGCCCTCGCGCTGGACTGCCTTCACACGCTCATCCAGGTCGCGCGAAAACTCGGCATCGCGCACTTGCTTGACAATATCCGCATAGCCAGACGCATCGACCTTAAAGACTTCGCCACAATGCGGGCACTTGATCTCATTCATAGCAGCTCCTCGATGAACGCAAATTTCAACCGCCTACACTCTACCGCGCTGCACGGACAAAAAAGGCGCCGCCGCCATAATGGCAACGGCGCCGGAACCACCGCAAAGGTGCCTATCCCTATTGTGGTGGTTCTGGCGCCCTATAGCCCAAAGAAGCTAAGAATCTGGTCGCGGCTTACGGGCTTGTACTCGTTGGCGTCGAGGCCGACATCGTAGCGAAAGATAGGACGTTCGCGGTCGCGATTGCGCACGTTGGTGCGGTCTCCTCTGCTGTGGATATGCCCGTGTAGCATGATGGCACCACGCGCCTTACCATTCCAGCTGAGCATGGGGTAATGGCTCATCACCAGACGATGGCCCTTGGCATAGCCGGGAGCAACCTCCAGGTAATCGCGCACGTCTTCCCAAATTTGCGGGGCGTCGGGATCTTCCCAGTCGCCGTCATGGTTACCGCAGATGAGCGTCACATTCTTGCATTCGATACGCTCGCGCAGGTGCACGGCGTCCGCTAGGGGCAAACGATAGGTAAAGTCTCCCAAGATATAGAGACGGTCGTCCGCCGCCACGCACTCATTAATGGCATCGGTGACCCTGCGGTTCATCTCCTCGACCGAATCAAACGGTCGATCCATATCGTGCAAGATATTCGTATCGCCCAGGTGTAGGTCGGCGGTAAACCACATCATCGTCTATGCCCTCATTTCGCAACGCGTCAAACTGGTGCTAAGTATACAGACACAGCGATGCGGCGGTTAGCCAAAGAGCCCGCCGAACAGTCCGCGGCGGCGCTTGTCTTGCTTTTTCGAAGCGTCACCCTGAGTTTTCTTGTCCTGCCGTTTCCTACGGCCCTGCTCCAACTCATCGTCATCGAGTAGCATATCCCATTCAAACGGATCATCCGTCAAATCGAACAGGTCATCGTCGTCAAACATGGCAGCTTCCCTTACCGATTAGCGAGCATCCACCACATAGAGGCCAACGCGCACCTGATGCCACGGGCTGCGCTCGGGAGCAACCTGTTGCACGCGGGCCTCAAATACGTCCTCGTGGCCGTAATACATCATCAAGGACAGCGGGCCGACCTCGTTTCCCGGAACATAGCCAAGCTTGGTGTTGCCGTAATAGATCGCAACCGCCTCAGGGTCATGGGGATTATCGCGCTCGGCACACAGCGTCAGCTTATCGCCCGCTTTAAGATCGCCCAGGACCAAGGCGCCATCGGCATACTGAAATCCTGCAATGTGAAATGACAGAAGAACACGTGAAGGCTCGTACATAGCAGCTCCTCTAACAGCCGGATAAACCGGTGTGTAACCTTATTGAGAAGTCTACGGTCCCGTGCGGACACAAATACATCCTGTCTGCGTCCTTCAATCGTTTGCCTCAACGCTTGCGCGACAGAACGCTTGCAGATAAGATAGGAACACGGATGGCACCCGTTGCCGCGGGTCTTGCCAACTCCGATACACGTTTTCATCGTGAGAAGTGGCCGTCTTCGCTTACGCGGGGGCGGCTATTTCATTCGGCCGATAAACAGACCGAGTTCGATAGCCGCAATCAACAACGCCAATAACGAAATAACATCGCTTACGTTCATACCAAATCCCTTCTAAAGGGAGTTGGCCCATCCGTGCTCCATAACAGTAGTCTAACGCAAAATGCAGGTAATAGGAACACTTGTTCGTATTACCTGCGCCCTTTTCTAATGCACAAACATGCGCACGAATTTGTGCTTCCAGCTTGCGTAGGGCGCATACCGAAACGGCACGTCCAGCCAGGTTGCCTTGTTCACGATGCTCTTCTTGTGGCTAAACGTATCGAAGCTCTCGCGGCCATGGTACTGCCCCATACCGCTCGCGCCCATGCCGCCAAAGCCCATATGGCTCGTAGCCAAGTGCATGATGGTGTCGTTGACGCAGCCGCCGCCAAAGGGCACGTAGCGCACAAAGCGTTGCTGAACCGCACGATCCTGGCTAAAGATATACAGGGCCAGCGGCGTCGGACGATCCGTAATAAACGCTTCGGCCTCGTCTAGGCTCTCAAACGTCAGCACCGGCAAGATGGGACCGAAGATCTCCTCCTGCATCACGGCGTCAGCGGGGGCCACGCCGTCCAAAATTGTCGGCTCAATCTTGAGCGAAGCCTCGCGCGCGGCACCTCCAAGCACGACCTTATCGGGATCGATCAGCCCGCGCGCACGCGCAAAATGCTTGGCGTTGACGATATGTCCGTAATCCTCATTGTCGAGTGGATGTTCGCCAAACATGCGACGGACCTCCTCCTTGATGAGGCCCAGCAGCTCGTCGTGCACGCGCGTATCGACCAGCAGGTAGTCGGGCGCCACGCAGGTCTGCCCCACGTTGAGCCATTTACCAAAGGCGATGCGCCGTGCCGCGACCTTCAAGTTTGCCGTCGCATCCACGATGCAGGGACTCTTTCCGCCCAGCTCAAGCGTCACAGGCGTAAGGTTTTTACTTGCGCGCTCCATGACGAGCTTGCCAACCGGAACGCTACCGGTAAAGAAGATCTTGTCCCAGTGCTCATCGAGCAGCGCTTCGTTCTCGGCGCGCCCGCCCTCGACAACCGTCACCAGGCGCGGATCAAATGCCTCTTCACAGATTTGCCTGAGCACCGCGCTCGATGCCGGAGCATAGGCGCTCGGCTTGATGACCACGGTATTGCCCGCGGCAAGGGCGCCAGCGAGCGGCTCGAGCGTCAGCAAAAACGGATAGTTCCAGGGCGCCATGATGAGCGTGACGCCATAGGGCACGGTTTGCGTTTTGCACACGCTCACGGCGTTAGCGAGGTCGCACGGACGCAGGCGCGGACGACTCCATCGGGCCACATGCGCAATCTGATGTCGAATCTCGGAAAGCGATGTGCCAGTCTCGCACATATAGGCCTCGTCATGCGACTTTCCCAAATCGGTCTTGAGCGCATGAGCGATATCGGCCTCGTGGGCCCGCACCGCATCGCGTAAACTCACGAGCGCGCGACGTCGAGCATCGACATCAAACGTGGCGTGCGTCTTAAAGTAGGCGCGCTGATCGCCGACGATGCGCGCAATTTCCTCGGTGTTCATGGCACCCTCCTAGTTCTCGTCCTCAAACATACCACCCGCGACGACCTCGTACATATGCTCGAGCTCCGAGCGGTCCATCAAAAGTGGAACGGGGTACAGGGGATTGGCCTCGGCATCGGCATGGGCCGCCATTTGCGGAATATCGGAGCGGCGAATACCCGAGACATATTTGGGGATTCCCAGGGCCTCGTTCATGCGGTCGACCCAATCGATAAAGGCCTCGGCCGCAAGACTGTCCTGCGCGGTAGCCGGCGCAATGCCCGCCATGCGAGCAAGATCGGCAAGCTTGGGGGCGGCGGCGTCACCATAAGCGCGAAGCATGTGCGGCAGGATGATCGCGTTGGCCAAACCGTGCGGAATTCCGTATCGGCCGCCTAGACTGTGCGCGATGGCATGAACGTATCCAACATAGGAGCGCGTAAAGGCAACTCCCGCCTTATACGCCGCCGAAAGCATATTGCGACGCGCACGCATGTCGTCGCCATGCTCATAGGCCTCGAGCAAATTGTCGTGGATGAGCTGCACCGCCTGTCGTGCCATCTTGCGCGTATAGGGCGTGGTGCTTCGCCCGATAAAGGCCTCGACGGCATGCGTCAGGGCGTCCATACCCGTCTGCCCCGTAATGGAGGCGGGCAGACCGCGCGTAAACTCGGGGTCGTGCACCGCAAAGCGCGGAATAAGCACAAAGTCGTTAATGGGGTACTTGTAGTGCGTCTCGTCATCGGTAATTACCGCCGCAAGTGTGACCTCGCTTCCCGTGCCTGCCGTGGTGGGGACGGCGATGAGCAGCGGCAGGCGACGATGAATCCGCAGCAGGCCGCGCATCTTGTTGATGGGCTTGTTTGGCTGCGCAATGCGTGCGCCTACGCCCTTGGCGCAGTCCATGGCTGATCCTCCGCCAAAGCCGATAATGGCCCGGCAGGCACTCTCTCGATACAGGGACGCCGCTTCCTCCACGTTTGAAACCGTGGGGTTTGTACGCGTTTCGGCATAGACCGTAACGCCAATCCCCCTGGATGCGAGCGCCGCCTCGAGCGGTGCCGTGAGCCCCAGACGGGCAATGCCGGGATCCGTCACGATAAGGACCTTCTGGATCGAGCGCTTTTGAAGCACCGCGGGCACATCCTCGGCATGCTCTAAAATGCGCGGCTCGGTATAGGGCAGGATCGGCAATGCAATGCGAAAAACCGTCTGATATGTTCGGCACCAGGCACGACGGGCTAGATGCATAAAGGAAACTCCTTCATTTGTTGATAGGTCAACATTTGCTCGCCCGATTGTACTCAGCAAAGATCGCAGACGGCCTCCCAATCGTTAATCAATCAACATCTTCATATCTCGAAATTGTTTTATTAATAATCATTCCTAATAGGCTTCACATTTGGTTGCATTTATGGATAATAGAACTCGTCAAGACGCACGTCCGGAGAGGGCCCTTACGGGACCGGACGAGCGCACAATCGCCATCGATCGAAAGGATCGAATCATGAAGTTTGTTTGCCCCGTTTGCGGTTATGTGGAAGAGTTCGACGGCGACCAGCTGCCCGAGGACTTCAAGTGCCCCCAGTGCGGCGTTCCCGGTTCTCGCTTCCTGAAGCAGGAGGAGGGTCAGCTCGAGTGGGCTGCCGAGCACGTCGTGGGCGTCGCCAAGATGGAGGGCGTCTCCGAGGACATCGTTGCCGACCTGCGCGCCAACTTTGAGGGCGAGTGCTCCGAGGTCGGTATGTACCTGGCCATGGCGCGCGTCGCTCATCGCGAGGGCTATCCCGAGATCGGCCTGTACTGGGAGAAGGCTGCCCACGAGGAGGCCGAGCACGCTGCCAAGTTCGCTGAGCTCCTGGGCGAGGTCGTGACCGACTCCACCAAGAAGAACCTCGAGATGCGCGTTGAGGCCGAGAACGGTGCCACCGCCGGCAAGACCGATCTTGCCAAGCGTGCCAAGGCCGCTGGCCTTGATGCCATCCACGACACCGTGCACGAGATGGCTCGCGACGAGGCCCGCCACGGCAAGGCTTTCGCCGGCCTGCTCAAGCGCTACTTTGGCTAAGCCAAACGCCTGAGACATAACCTCTAGCTCAATGAGGCCCGGACCGTATTGGTTCGGGCCTTTTTCGTGCCTCACAAACTTGTTAACTACCTGAAATAGGACCGCCTTCGGCATAGGTTTCTCGTCAAAAACTAAGTGAGTAGACTTTTTGGAACTTGCCGAGCACGCCATCCATATTGCTTTATAAAGCCGCAGGTAAATGACTTGTTTCAAAACGGCCTGGTCGCCAAAGTGCTAAAAGCCTACTCACTTAGAACCGCAGCCGTCCACGATCGAGCCATTTTGTGTCTAGCGGGCATCTTTCCGTCGATTACTCCCAATTTTGTCCAGTCAACGAATAGTTCAGACCGGAGTAATGCCTCAGCCCTTTGCTCATCTGAGCTTTCATCACGATATTCAGCATCGAGCATCCTGCATACGGTCTTAACGATCGCGCGGAATCTACCCTCATCGGATATCTGTCTGTGTGTCAGGAGAAGTACATCGTAGCCCATGGCCTGAAGGGCCGTCATGCGGTCAGCGTCACGCAAGCCATCCCCCGCGCGTCCGTGCGAGGCCTTTCCCTGACATTCAATGGCCACCTGTCGCCTACCGTCCGGCGAAGAAAGAAGTAGGTCGATATATACACGGGACTTTCCCACAATCGCTCGAGCACTTGTGTTTAGCATCACTTCAACATTAAGCTCTATGCCGCAAAAACCTTCGCCTCCCAGGGATCGCGGCAGTGCAAGTAGCAAATACGCCTCGACCTCAAAAGGCGACGCGGCACCCAATGGAACGAGTTGCGATACCGCCATAAATCTATTGCCGTAACGCATCCCACAAACATCTGAACAAAAACGGTCAAGGTCTCCGCCCAAAACCAAAGCGTCTCGACGCCATAAATTTGAGGCGGTGCCGTCCTCGGACGGGCAGCGCGCCCAACCGAACGTTGTCGAAATCGCACCCGAATCAATTGCACGCGAAAGCTCCGTCTCAAGTAACGCCGGCAGGGCACACACCGCAAACAAGCCACACATCTCCGCCAATACCAAAAGAAGCTGAAGATCCGTCAGATGCCGTGACATGATGAATGCCGTCAGTAGAGGAGACGTAATCAAAAATCCATGCTCCGTTTCCAGCACGGATTCCCTGGGGAGCTCACCAAGAAACAGCCGCTGCCTAATGCTGGCAGGACAAGTCCGTTTGTTTCTCGTCCGAACCAATGTATGCAACGGAAAACCGAGCGCGACCGCAGCCGTCGGGTTGCGGGCGAGATCATATCGCTGCCGGTCTTCTTCCGGTCGTGGAAGCGGCGGACACAAAGCGCGGACTTGAGGAGGCAAACGCCAGTACCTAAAAGCCGATATGTCACAAAGTAGATCCTTCATAGGCACAGGAGAACACGAATTTCAACCCAGTCAGTCACGCATTGGCGCGAACGCACCAAAAATGGCGCCGAACGGACTGCCAAGTTTCCAACAGCCCTCCCCAACTGGCCAAAAGCTTGTCGAGAGCTGGACGAAGCCCTGTTGAAAACCCCATTTTTTTCTCATGCAGAAGCTTTACGCGGCAAGTGAGTAGACTTTTTTGAACATTCCGAGCAGGCCGGTCTTCCTGCTTTTCAAAACCGCAGGTAGATAGCTTGTTACAAAACTGCCTGGTCGCCAAAGTGCTAAAAGTCTACTCACTTAGATTGCAGAGTGCCCCCCATTAGCTGCAATTCCAAGGTAGTTAGTACTTTTGGACTCAGGTCGTCATACTGGACAAGAATA
Organism: Collinsella aerofaciens; assembly: GCF_028206995.1. Classification (GTDB taxonomy): domain Bacteria; phylum Actinomycetota; class Coriobacteriia; order Coriobacteriales; family Coriobacteriaceae; genus Collinsella; species Collinsella aerofaciens_AQ. The sequence goes on from NZ_JAQLFL010000003.1 coordinate 11,651, forward strand.
TGAGTTGAGTTTTCAGGGGCAGATGCGCCATCGGCACACCAAAAACAGTCACCGATATCGATAAAAGGGATGCTCGAGCGCGTGAGGGCCCGTGCAATAGTGCTTCCGCCCGTTCCACGCTCCGCAACCACGGTGCAGTAAAGGCCCGCGTCTGCGTGTTCGATCGAGACTTCCCCTGCCGGAAATGCCTTCCGTACAAGCGCCGCCAGGCCATCACGCGCCTCGCGAGCACGAACGCGCACGCGGTTCACATGTCGCTCGTAATCACCCGATTCCAGCAAACGAGCCAAAGCGACCTGGTCAACAGAACTCACCGACGAGGCGTAAAAACCAAGGTTGCGCCTAAACCGCTCCATTAGCTCATCGGGCAGCACCATGTACGCTAGACGCAACGCCGATGACAGGCTCTTCGAAAACGTGTTGGTGTAGATAACCGACTGGGAGGCATCGATCGACGCGAGCGCGGGAATTGGCTTGCCGGCAAGGCGAAACTCACAATCAAAGTCATCTTCGATGAGGTACCGACCTGGTCGCTCGGCGGCCCAGCTCAGCAGCGCATAGCGACGCGCAATGCTCGTCACAAGACCGGTGGGATACTGATGGGACGGCATAAGGTGAAGGACATCGGTCCCAGTTTTCTGCAGAGCGCTCAGGTCCACGCCGTCGTCATCCAACGGGATATGTCGTACTTGGCAGCCCATAGCCTGATAGATGCGCGTCAGACGCAAATAGCCCGGGTCCTCAACGGCATACACCTTGTCAGCGCCAAGCAACTGAACCAACATGGTATCGAGCAGCTGGGCGCCTGCACCGATAACAATGTTGTTGGGGTCGACATTCATGCCCCTTGTCCCACGCAGATGGTGAGCAATTGCGCGTCGCAGCCGAGCGGTGCCCTGCGCCGGTGCGGGCGAAAAATTTTCGCGCTCATCTTCGGATGCCAGCGTCGCCCGTAGTGCGCTTTGCCAAAGCCGCGCCGCCTCCAAAGCGGAAGGAGAAAGTGCATCGAACAGCTCGACCTGTCCGTTGACATCATGCGCGCTGAGGCCCACAGAGACGGTATCTCGGTCGATGCCCTGCGAAGCCAAAGGCAAAACCGGTGCATCCGGAAGCTTGCAAGCGTAGTAGCCACGACGCGGCATTGAGCAAATATAGCCCTCGGCAAGTAACTGGCTATATGCATTCTCGATGGTAATGACACTGATTCCCAGATGACTGGCAAAGGCGCGCTTAGACGGAAGATGCTCCCCCGCCACAATACGTCCAGCAACAATATCATCTCGAATTTGCTGGTAAACATACTCATAAAGCGATGCTTCGCCGCGTTTTTCCAAATTGTAGTCAAGCATGAGTTTGCCACCTGACCTTATCGAGCTGTTCAATCTGGTATTAGGCTGACATTATTATTATCTCGAAAACTGAGTATTTTGCCATACCCAGCTCCCCGATAGGATGTTCCGTCAAGCAATGCACATGCCAACCAAGGGAGCAACCATGGCAGAACAGACCAGCAAGGCCGATCGCGTCAAACTCAATCGCGAACTCGCGCAGATGCTCAAGGGCGGCGTCATCATGGACGTCACCACGCCCGAGCAGGCACGCATCGCCGAGGAGGCAGGCGCCTGCGCCGTCATGGCACTCGAGCGCATCCCGGCCGACATCCGCGCCGCAGGCGGCGTCTCGCGCATGAGCGACCCCAAGATGATCAAGGGCATCCAAGAGGCCGTCTCCATCCCCGTCATGGCCAAGTGCCGCATCGGTCACATTGTCGAGGCGCAGGTCCTACAGGCCATCGAGATCGATTACATCGACGAGTCCGAGGTTCTCTCCCCCGCCGATGACGTCTATCACATCGACAAGACCCAGTTTGACGTGCCGTTTGTCTGCGGCGCCCGCGATCTGGGCGAGGCGTTGCGCCGTGTTGCCGAGGGCGCCACTATGATTCGCACCAAGGGTGAGCCGGGTACGGGCGACGTCGTTCAGGCCGTGCGTCACATGCGCAAGATCCAAAAGCAGATCCGCGACGTTGTTGCCCTGCGCGACGACGAGCTCTTTGAGGCAGCCAAGCAACTGCAGGTTCCGGTCGAGCTGGTACGCGAGGTCCATGCCACGGGCAAGCTTCCCGTCGTGAACTTTGCCGCCGGCGGTGTAGCGACCCCGGCCGATGCCGCGCTGATGATGCAGCTGGGTGCCGAGGGCGTCTTTGTCGGCTCGGGCATCTTTAAGAGCGGCGACCCCGCCAAGCGCGCCGCTGCCATCGTCAAGGCCGTGGCAAACTTCACCGATGCCAGGCTCATCGCCGAGCTTTCGGAGGACCTGGGCGAGGCCATGGTGGGCATTAACGCCGACGAAATCGAGATTATCATGGAAGAGCGCGGGCGCTAGTCCAGCAGAAAGGATCGCACATGAGCGATTATGCAGACCAAACGGTTGCCGTGCTGGCGGTCCAAGGCGCTTTTGCCGAGCACGAGGCAAGACTATTCGAGCTTGGCGCACACTGTATTGAGCTGAGGCAGGCGGCTGATTTGAAGCAGGACTTTGACCGTCTGGTACTTCCCGGCGGCGAGTCTACCGTTCAAGGGAAGCTACTTGATGAGTTGGGCATGCTCGAGGAGCTTCGTGCCCGTATCGCTGAAGGTATGCCCGTCCTGGGCACCTGCGCCGGCCTGATTCTACTGGCTCACGACCTTGCCGCCCATGACGATAAGGGCACGCCGCGTCTGGAAACCATGGATGTACTTGTCGAGCGCAATGCCTACGGCAGGCAGCTCGGCAGCTTTCGAACCAAGGGGCAAATAGCCGGCATCGACGGTGAAGTGCCGCTGACGTTTATCCGCGCGCCCCGCATCGTCAAGGTCCACGGCGACGCCAAGGCCTTAGCGAAAGTCGACGGTCGTATTGTCGCCGCCCGTCAGGGCAACCAGCTCGGCGTAACCTTCCACCCCGAGCTCGACGACGATACCCGCCTCCACGAACTGTTCCTACAAATGTAGGCATCGAAATCAACAAACGAAACGAGAGTGGATGATCTCCCACTTTGAGCTTGAATGCAGGCTCAAACCGGGAGATCATCCACTCTTGTTCTATGTAGTCGTTTAAGGACGTCCCCAATGACTACAAGGAGTGTCCCCAGCTGCCGGCAGAGACGATATGAGCAGGACATAAAAACATTGAGAGCCCCTGCTGCATGAAAGACCGCGGATTAGGCCGACAATGGTGAGTGTCTAATCCAACCGTGGCGGCCACGCCGCATTCATGGAAGGGGCTCCCATGCTCGATACTACCACCTTCGTCGGACTCGACGTCCACGCCCGCTCGATAAAGGCAGTCTCCCTCGACGTCATGACCGGGGAGGCGCGCTGCGCGACCTTCGGCTACGACGCCGGCGCCGTCGCGGGGTGGGTGCGGTCCGTGGACCCCAGGGCCAGGTGCGTGTACGAGTCCGGGGTCACGGGGTTCGACCTGCAGAAGAGGCTCTCCGGCCTGGGGGTCGACTGCGTGGTCGGCGCCGTCTCGAAGATGATCAAGCCTAGCGCGGACAGGCGCAGGAAGAACGACCGCAACGACGCCGAGTTCCTCGCCCGCATGCTGTCGGTCGGCAACGTGGTCGAGGTGTGGGTCCCCGACGACGAGTGCGAGGCCGCCCGCGACCTGACCAGGGCGCTCGAGGACGCGAGGGACGACCTCTCGCGCGCGAAGCAGCGGCTCTCCAAGTTCCTGCTCAGGCACGGGCTCGCCTTCGACGAGAGGACGCCCACCGGCCGCAGGAAGGGCAACTGGACCCGGGCGCACTGGTCCTGGATCGAGTCGATTAGGTTCGCGGAGGGGGCCGACAACGACGTGCTCGCCTACTACGTCGACGCGGTCAGGCGGGCGGCGGAGGAGAAGGCGAGGCTCGAGGGGCTCGTCGAGGCCGAGGCCCGCAAGCCCAGGTGGAGGAGGAGGGTCGACTCCCTGCGCTGCCTCAAGGGCGTCGACACCGCGACGGCCGCCGACCTCGTGTTCGAGGCCGGCGAGTTCTCGAGGTTCAGGAACGCCCGGTCGTTCGCCGCATGGGTCGGCCTGACGCCCTCCGAGCACTCCAGCGGGGAGAGCGACCGCAGGGGCGCGATCACCAAGGCGGGCAACACAAACACCTGAGGAAGGCGCTGGTCGAGGCCGCGTGGCACTACCTGACGTGCTCGGGGCGGCCGAAGGACCTCGCCAAGGGCCAGGCCCCGGACCGGGTCGCCCGCAGGCATGCCGCCAAGGGCGTGCGGAGGCTGGTCGAGAGGCGGGAGGCGCTGCTCGCGCGCGGGGTCCACAACAACAAGGCGAACGTGGCCACGGCGCGCGAGCTCGCCTGCTGGGTGTGGGCGGTCGGCCTCATGGCCGAGGAGGCGTAGGGGGCCGGTCCCCCGCACATAAGCCGATCACCCCGGAAGCGGTTCGATCCGAAGCCGTTGAGGCGAACCTCAGGTCCCTTTTCTGCGAGCGCCCAGGGCGCCACACGCGTGCACAGACTGTCGGTTCGACGAAGAAGCCTCAGCCGTAGCAACGGATTGCCCAGCGAGAGATCGCCGCGGGCGGATATTAAACTGCAAAGACGAGCGTCGGTAAGACACGCCGAGGTCGCCGCGGACGGGCTGATATAGGGAGAGGGCCTGACCCCATATCGTTGGGGCCAGGCCCGATTTTGCCTCTTGACAATGTCCTGCTCATATTAAAAGGAACGTCCCTAACTGCCGCATCCGGAGCAAGACAACGCCGCAGGCAGAGGACGGACAGCGAGCGGGTCGCATTTGAGGCAAGGTGACGTGAAACGAAAGGGCGCTGACCTTCTGGTCGCGCCCTTGAAGTTGAACGTCAGATTGTCCAAATGCGGCCCGCGCAGCGTCGAGCCGTTACGGCGTTTGGTAAAACGCCGTAACTAAAAACGGTTACCGCGGAAGCCGCCGCCGTTGCGGCCGCCACGGTCGCCACCACGACCGCCGCGGTCGTTACCACGGTTACCGCCGAAGCCACCACGGTTGCCGCCGCGATCGCCATAGCCACCACGGTTGCCGCCAAAGCCGCCGCGACCGCCACGGTCGCCGCCACGGTCACCAAAGCCGCCACGGCCGCCGCGATCGCCACCGCGACCGCCACGGTCACCGCCACGGCCACCGCGATCGCCAAAGCCGCCGCGACCGCCACGGTCGCCGCCACGGCCGCCACGGTCGTCACGGCCGCCGCGAGGACTGCGGTCCTCGTCCAGGCCCATGGCGACGAGCGGAGCGATAACCTTATCGAGAGCGGCCATCAGCTCGGTGGCCTCCTCATAAGAAAGCTCGGGCAGGAGCTTCTCCTTCTTGTTGGCAAGCTCGACCAGGCCCTCAGCGGCATCCTCGGCGGCGAAGACAACAATCTTGCGCATATCGCCCTCGGCGTCGTCGATGCGGCCGACCAGATCGGCAGCCTCGGCCTCGGCCATCAGGCCATCGAGCTCACGGAGGCGCATGCCCAGCAGGTCGGACATTTCCTTCTGCTCCATCTTGGGCTTGAGGTCAAGAAGCTTGATGGCGCGCTCGATGTTCGCCATGCGCTCGGCCTTGGCCTCCTCCTCCTTGGAAATAGCAAAGCGACGGCTACGCAGCAGGCGGGCGGCCTTCTGCATCTTGTCCATCAGCTCTTCGTCATCGTAATCAACGGCGGCCTCGACAACCTCGGCCTCCTCCTCGGCGGAAACCTCGTCAGCAGCCTCAACCTCGGCAGCTTCGGTCTCCACGGTCTCGACTGCCTCAACCTCGGCAGCCATGGTCTCGTTCTCGGTCTCGTTCATGATCTCTTCGTTCTCGGACATGAGACTCCTTCTTAGCCCTCTCGGGCATCATCGCCCCATTCGCGGGGCCCGTCGCGCACTCTTTGCGCTTTAAACATTCATGCCTCTCGGCAAAACGTCCATTAGTTTATGGTGTTGCCATCCAATCTAGCTGCAGAATCTATGTGCACACATTAATGCGACATGTCGCGGTATCATGGCCTGAACCAAACGTATCCACCTTAAGGAGCCCGCCATGATTAAGCCCATCATGAAATCCGAGTTCTTTTTACGCCTGCCTTCCGAAGACGCGGAGCCCGACGACGCCGTGATCGGGCAAGACCTCCTGGATACGCTCCATGAGCATGAACACGAGTGCGTGGGCCTCGCCGCCAATATGATCGGCGTGCGCAAACGCATCATCTGCGTAAAAGACGGCAGCAAGTCGCTGCTCATGTACAACCCGCAAATTCTTGAGCAGGTCAACGCTTATCAGACGAGCGAAGGATGCCTCTCGCTGATCGGCGAGCGTCCCTGTACCCGCTATCGCCGCATTAAGGTTGAGTATCTGGACGAGAACTTCGTCCACCGCATCAAGAACTTCTCGGGCTACACCGCCGAGATCATCCAACACGAAATCGATCATTGCAACGGCGTCGTTATATAGTTCCGCGAGTCAAGGAAAATGATCTGTTTTCCTCCGTCCCTAATGGACCATGATAACGACGCAGGCTGAGTATACGACAGCGAGCGAGCCGCATTTGCACCAAGGTGACGTGAAACGAAAGGGCGCTGACCTTCTGGTCGCGCCCTTGAAGTTGAACGTCAGATTGGTGTGAATGCGGCTCGCGCAGCGTCAAGCGGTCCGCCGTTCGGTAGAACGGCGGAACTAGTTACGCTTGGCGGTAATGATCGAAGAAGTCGGCGAGGTCTTCGAGGGACTCTTTGAGTACTTCCATGCGCGGCAGGTACACGATGCGGAAGTGATCGGGCTCTGCCCAGTTAAAGCCGCCGCCGCGCGTGATCAGAATCTTCTTCTCGTGCAGCAGGTCGAGGGCAAACTGCTCGTCATCGGTGATGTTGAACTTTTTAACATCCATCTTGGGGAAGATGTAGAACGCCGCACGCGGCTTAACCACCGAGATGCCGTCAATCTTGTTGAGCGCCTCATACACAAAGTTGCGCTGCTCGTAGACACGGCCGCCGGGACGGATGTAGTCGTTAACGGACTGATGGCCGCCGAGCGCCGTCTGGACGATCGACTGAGCCGGCACGTTGGAGCACAGGCGCATGTTGGAGAGCATGTTGATGCCCATGATGAAGTCGCTCATGCAGCGCTGGTTGCCCGAAAGCACCATCCAGCCAATGCGATAGCCCGCGATCATGTGCGACTTGGAAAGGCCGCTAAAGGTGACACAGGGCAGATCGGGGGCGAGCGAGGCAATCGAGACGTGCTCGTAGCCGTCCATGCACAGGCGGTCGTAGATCTCATCGGCAAAGATCATCAGCTGATGCCTGCGTGCAATCTCGACGATGCCCTCGAGCACCTCGCGCGGATAGACAGAACCCGTGGGGTTGTTGGGGTTGATGATGACGAGGGCTTTGGTCGCGCTCGTAATCTTGGACTCCATATCCTCCAGGTCGGGATACCAATCCGCCTGCTCATCGCACAGATAGTGCACAGGATGACCGCCGGCAAGGGTTGCGCACGCCGTCCAGAGCGGATAGTCGGGGCTGGGGATCAGAATCTCGTCGCCATTGTCGAGCAGCGCATTCATCGAAAGCTGAATGAGCTCGGACACGCCGTTGCCCGTGTAGATATGCTCCATCTGAACGTTGGGAAGGCCCTTGATCTGCGAGTACTGCATAATCGCCTTGCGCGCAGAGAACAGGCCGCGCGAGTTGGAATAGCCTTCGCAGTCGGGCAGCTGCTGGCGCATATCCTTAATGACCTCATCGGGCGTGCGGAAACCAAAGGGCGCCGGGTTGCCGATATTGAGCTTGAGGATGCGCTCGCCCTCGTCCTCCATACGGGCAGCCTCGTCGACGACGGGACCGCGCACATCATACAGGACGTTATCAAGCTTGGTAGATTTAGAAAAAGTACGCATGGTGGTGCTCCTTGGAATTTGAGCTGAGGGATGGGGTTCGGGCTTGGAAACGTTACGGGGCGATGATGTCTCGCCTTGATCGGCGTCACCGGCAAGCAGCCAGGTAACATCGACCTCCAAAATGCGGGCGAGCAGCTCTGCCACATCGCGCCGCGGAATCGTCTTGCCGCTCACATATTGGCTCATCTGACTCTTGCCGAGTTTTTTGCCGAGCATCTCCGATGCGCGGATTACGTCCGACTGGCGAACGTCGCGATCGGACATGGTTTGTCGCAGGCGATCGCTAAACGTCTCTTGGGCCACTAGAACCTCCTTGCTGGCAAAGTTCAATTTATAGAACACGAATTGAACCAAGGTTCAATTTAGCAAGCAGTATAGCGCCGTACCTCATTCGAAAGTTCAATTTCATAAGAAAACGTACTGAACTCCGAGATTTGCCCAAAGCGGACAATGACGTGTACACGTTTAGAGGTATTCGAGGAAACGGGCGGCAGCAAGCGAAACGTCAGCCGTGCGATATATCGCATTGATCTGCCGATGGGGATGCCCCTCGAGTGGGCGCACGGCAACATCGAACTGACAGCGGCGCAAGATGAGCGCAGGAAGAATGCTCACACCCAAGCCGTCCTCGACCATAGCCATAATCGCATAGTCATCCCAAGTCGACAGTTTTGAGCGCACTGCCAGCCCCGCCCGACGAAACAGCGGCGTAATCTCATCGTCGCTACCGCGTTCCAGCAGAATAAACTGCTCGTTGGCCAAATCGGCAAGAGAGACGACCTCCGCCGCGGCAAGCGAGGAGTCCGCTGGCACCACGGCCATCAGCTCATCTTGCACCAACGGCCGCGACGCCATGCCGGCGCCGCGTGGCTCGCGCGGAATAAAGCCCAGGTCGCAACGACCTTCCACCACCCATTGCTCAATCTCCGAATAGTCGCCCATCAGCAACTCATAATCGACGTCTGGATGATCGGCGCGAAAGCGCGCAATCACCGGCGGCAGTACGTGGGTTGCCACACTCGAAAACGTACCGATGCAGATTTTGCCGCGCATGAGTCCACGCATCTCATCCACCCGTCGCTGCAAACGAACGAATTCCTCGCATAACGCCTCGACCGCCGGCATGACTTGCCGCCCATCGGCAGAAAGCACTACGCCCTCGCGGCTTCTATCGAGCACTTTAAAGCCCCAGTCGGCCTCGAGATCGGCCACCATACGGCTCACACCCGACTGCGAATAGCTCAGCCGCTCGGCAGCGCGCGTAAAACTGCCGGCGTGCACGGTCTCGAGCAGCACCTGCATCTTTTGAATATTCGTTTCCACGGCACTCCTCCACCTTTACATGAGTTTTTGTCATGTCATCCATGAATTATATTCGCTTTTCTTCTATAGCCAGTTCACCCATAGTGAATATGCACAGATATAGAGGGGATGTCAGCGCATGAACAACGGACTGTTTACGTACTTAGCAGCATTGCTATTGTTTGGCTCCAACGGCATCATCGCCGCTGCCATCGCGCTGCCGAGCTCCGATATCGTGCTCCTGCGCACGTTTTTGGGCGCACTCTCGCTTGTCACCATCCTCGCCATCACCCAACGCCATAAGTTGCAGGCACCATCTCGTCCCCGCGAAGCCGCAGCCCTCCTCCTCTCGGGGGCCGCGCTGGGCGCCAGCTGGATTTTTCTGTTCCGCGCCTACCAGACGATCGGCGTCGGCGTATCCTCGCTGCTGTACTACTGCGGCCCCATCATTGTCATGACGCTCTCCCCGCTCATCTTTGGCGAAAAACTGACCGGTGGCAAAATCGCCGGGTTTATCGCCGTCGCCTGCGGCGCTTTTCTCATTGCAGCGCAAGGTCTCGGCGGCAACATGCCCATTGCGGGCATCGTCTGCGGCATCGCCTCGGCATTTTGCTATGCGCTGATGGTCATCGCCAGCAAGGGCGCGCCGCACATCGAGGGCCTCGAGAACTCCGCGCTCCAGGTGAGCGCCGCCTTTGTGACCGCGCTGGTCCTCACGCTCATCACGCAGGGCGTCCCCTCATTCCTGTCCGCCGGCGTCGCCGCCAGTATTGATTGGCGCGCCGTCGTCATGCTCGGCGTCGTCAACACCGGCATCGGCTGCCTGCTCTACTTTAGTGCTGTCGCCAAACTGCCCGTCCAGACCGTCGCCGTCGTCGGCTACCTCGAGCCGCTTTCAGCGGTCGTGTTCTCGGCCGTCCTTTTGGGCGAAGCCATAACACCGATCCGTCTGATGGGCGCCGTGCTTATCATCGGCGGCGCGATTTTTTGCGAACTCGCCGGCAAACGCGCAAGCGCCAAGGCCGGCATCGTCCAAACAGTACGTGCTTAAAAGCCCCTGTTTTGAAATGTTACCTACGTATATAAATAATCCCCAGCTGGGGATTATTGTCTAAAACACCCCGATGTGCCAAACTGCTCTTATATGTATAAAGATGGCATAAAGGTCTACTGCTCCTTGCAGAGGCCAGATGTCCAAGGGAGTCCACGTGGCACACAACAAACTGGAGGCAAGCCCCCAAGACCAGCGTGGTCAAGGCGGGCATGGCGTCATTCCCCTCTCCGCTGGCATGCTGCTCGTAACGCTCGGCGTCGTATACGGCGACATCGGCACGAGCCCTATGTACACCATGAAATCAATCGTCGCCAACAACGGCGGCATCGGCACCGTCAGCGAGGACATGATTCTGGGCGCGCTTTCGCTCGTCATCTGGACTATGACGCTCGTGACCACGGTCAAGTACGTGGTAATCGCCATGAAGGCCGATAACCACAACGAAGGCGGCATCTTCGCCCTGTTTAGCTTGGTGCGCAAAGTGGCGCCGTGGCTGATCCTTCCCGCCATGATCGGCGGCGCGGCGCTGCTCGCCGACGGCATCCTCACCCCCGCCGTCACGGTCACCACGGCCATCGAGGGCTTGCGCACTATCGAGTGGGGCCATGCGCTTTTGGGCGACGGCCAGACCAACGTCATCATCATCACCATCATCATTATCTGCGGCCTGTTTGCCATGCAGCGCGCCGGCACTTCGTCGATCGGCAAGCTGTTCGGCCCGCTCATGACGCTGTGGTTCCTGTTCTTGGCTGGCGCCGGCCTGTTCAACATGCTCGGCAACCTGTCCATCCTACGCGCACTCAACCCCATCCGCGGCATCATGTTCCTGTTCTCGCCCATCAACCACTCGGGCATCATGGTGCTCGGCTTCGTCTTTCTGTCGACGACCGGCGCCGAGGCCCTCTACTCGGATATGGGCCACGTGGGCAAGGCAAACATCTATGCATCCTGGCCGTTTGTTAAGGCGGCCCTTATCCTCAACTATCTGGGTCAAGGAGCTTGGCTGCTCGCCAATAACTCCAACCCCCAGATGCTCGCGATGGATATCGTCAACCCGTTCTATATGATGCTCCCCGAGCCCCTGCGCCCCTTTGCCATCGTGCTTTCGGCCGTGGCGGCCATCATCGCCTCGCAGGCGCTCATCACCGGCTCGTTCTCGCTGGTATCCGAGGCCACGCGCCTCAACCTTATGCCGCATCTGCGCATCCACTACCCCAGCGACACCAAGGGCCAACTCTATATTCCGCTCGTCAACAACATCATGTGGGTCGGCTGTATCTTCATCGTGCTGCTGTTCCAAAACTCCGAGCGCATGGAGAGCGCCTACGGCCTCGCCATTACCGTGACCATGCTCATGACCACGACGCTTTTGACGAGCTACATCGCCGGCATCCTCAAGCACAAGCTGGGCGCCTGCGTCTTCGCCCTGCTCTTCGGTGCCATTGAGCTGTGCTTCTTTGCCTCGTGCCTCACTATGTTCTTTGACGGCGGCTATGTGATGATCTTCTTGGCCTCGCTGCTGTTTGGCCTTATGTACGTGTGGCGTCGCGGTACCGCCATCGAGCGCACGCAAACGATCCTGCTGCCCGTCTCCAAGTACATCGATCAGCTCAACCGCCTGCGCAACGACGAGACCTACCCCGTGCTCGCCGACAATCTGGTGTTCCTCACCAACAGCCCCGATCCACTCACACTCGACCGCGACGTGCTCTATTCCATCTTGGATAAGCATCCCAAGCGCGCCAAGGCATACTGGTTCATCAACGTGCACGTTACCGACGAGCCCTATACGCACGAGTATTCCGTCGAGACCTTTGGCACGGACTTTTTGTTCCGCGTGCGCTTGGACCTGGGCTTTAAGGTCAACCAGCGCATCAATGCCTACCTGCGCCAGATTGTTGGCGACTTGATGGCATCGGGCGAGCTGCCGCCGCAGCATCACACCTACTCCATCTACGAGACGCGCGGCAACGTGGGCGACTTCCGTTTTTGCATGCTGCGCAAGATGCTTGCCCCCGAAACGGACATCAACCGCAACGACCACCGCGTCATGGCCATCAAGTACGCCGTCCGCCGCGCCTGCGGAAGCCCGGCACGCTGGTACGGTCTTGAGAACTCGGCCATCATCATCGAGTACGTGCCGCTGTTTGCCCGCATGCGCCCGGCCGTTAAGCTCGTGCGCACCCAGGTGCCGCTCGAGGTTCAGATCGAAGAGGCCGAGGAAATGGAAGTCGATATCTTCTCGGACGACCTGGTCAACGGCAACGAAGCCGGTAGGAACATGAACGTCGACCCCACCGAGTTACTCGAGAGCGTCGCCGATACGCCCGAACAGCAACTGCTCGACGGCCTCGAGAGCGAACAACTCAACGACGCCAACTTCTAGCGACGTCACAAATCAACGACAGCGGCCCTGCATCTCACGGGAGACGCAGAGCCGCCTTGCATTGCAGTAAAGCTAGCGGCTACGAACGACGCGGCTCGGGAACCACGAGTCTATCGGGGCTCGCGCCCTCGGCATCCATCAGGCTCACGTAGCGAATCGACGGATCCCCATACATCGCGTAGTAATAATTGCCCGTGCGCGCGCTAAAGCATCCGGTGTAGATAGTCTTCTCGAACTTGCCATCGCCCATCCTGGACGCCCCCTCAATCATCACCACGCCCTCGAGCGAGCGGAACATACGGACGACGTTTTCGGTCTCGCTCTCCTTTTGCGGGTAATTGGCATTGAGATACGCCGCCTTTACAAAACGGCTCGGCGAATAGCAGTCACCCGGAATACCGCGCATGCCGGCACCCGCGCCATAGGGCTTGAGCTCGGCGCCACGCCATGTCGCCGTCTGCGGAAAATCGCTTGTGGCGGTGATATAGGTGCGGAGGTTTTCCATGTGCCACGGGAAGGTCGGCTGGTTGGCAAGGGTGTCGACCGGATCGTCGTATACATGCAGGCCGTCAGCCATCATCTCGACCACGATGCTACGCTGGCTGTCGCCGATAATCCAATGGAGCAGCGACACGCCCAGCCCCTCTCCGGCAGATTTGGCGACAATCACCGTGTCGCGCAGCGCGGCCTCGACCTCATCGACCGTCGAGAACGTCGCTGCCACCCACAGGGGAAACTCATAGGCCGCGATATTGGTCTTTCCATCAACCGGCCCCTCGGCATACTCGGCATAACCCGGGAAATTGAGGCCCGCCACGGCGAGGCCCGCATCGTTGCCGCAATCGAAGAACATAGGGTAGTTCTTGTAATCGATGCACATACCGATCACCGCGTGTGCCGCTGTCGCGTCGTCGATAAACGAATACGGAATGTGAAACCCGCGCGGCATCACGCGAACCTGTTGGCCGTAGTCAAAGCTCCAGTCGAGATTGCGGCCCAGATACATGTGGCCAGAATTATCGGTAAATCGAATGCTCGTGCACATGGCGCCTCCTAGCTTTACGTTCTCTCTTTCTAAGCTTATTGTCACCAATCAAAGAGGCGCTAAACACAAAAGCCCGGACATGACAACAACGTCATACCCGGGCTATTCAAGCAGGATAAACTCAACCAAGTTAACCCCGCAGGTCGTCTAAGGGGTCAAAGTGCCGCAGATTGCCACGAAAGAGGAGCGAAGCGTACTTAAGGTACGCGAGCGACGATTGAGCGGCAAGGTGCGGTGCGTTGATCCCCTTAGACCAACTTGCCGAGACAGTGGTCGATCATATGCTGGATCATTTGTGCCTCAAAGCCCGCGTAGTCGCGGCGGCACTCCTTCATCTTGCCGTCGACGATCTGGTCAAAGGCAACCTTGCACTTGATATAGCGCGTGGACTTGGTGACCTCCTCGTGCGTCAGGCAGCTCTCCTCCATCTTGCTGGCACCCAGGCCAAACACCAGGCGGGGGTTGTAGAGCACATGGGGCTCGCCGGCATCGTCCAGGTAGACGCAGACCTTCTTGGTGACGCCGATCTGGTTGGCGGCAAGGCAGCCGGCGTCCTCGAGCGACTTGATGGTATCGATCAGGTCCTGTGCGACCGACTCGTCCTCGACAGTCGCAACCTCGCAACGCTGGGACAGGATAGCCTCGTCGTGGCAGAGCTCTTTAATCATACGTTCCTCCATAGGGGTCGTTGTAACTGCTTAAGTATACGGTACCCACACATTTTCATACGGAAAATACCGCCCGTCCGCTACAAAGCGCCGAACATCAACATGTGAGAACAGCAAGGTTGTAAAGGCGATATAGTAAATGAGTTCGTGTCAATCGGCCTAAACTCGGGGCCGAACAAGGAAAGGGTATGCATGGACGAACTTTTTCACGTCAGTGAGCGCAAGTCCACAATCGGGACCGAACTTCGCGCTGGACTGACAACATTCCTGGCGATGGCCTACATCATCGCCGTCAACCCCGCAGTGCTCTCGGGCGCTGGCATCGATGCGGGAGCGCTCGCCTGCGCCACCTGCCTGGGCGCCGGCATCATGACCATCTGCATGGGTATCTTCGCCAACCGCCCGCTCGCCTGCGCGTCGGGCCTGGGCATCAACGCCATGATCGCGGGCATCGCCACCACCATGTGCGGCGGCGACTGGCATGTGGCCATGAGCGTTATCTTCCTCGAGGGTATCGTCATCTTGCTGCTCGTCCTTTGCGGCCTGCGCGAAGCCATCATGGACGCCATCCCTGTGGTCCTGCGCCACGCCATCTCAGTTGGCTTGGGTCTGTTCATCGCCATGATCGGCCTGTGCGACGCCGGCATCATCACTGCTGGCGCCGGTACGCTCGTCGGCCTGGGCGACATCGCCTCCCCCACCTTTATCGTCGGCATCATCTCCATCGTCGTGACGGTTGCCCTGGCTTCCCGCAACGTGCCGGGCTCGCTGCTCATCGGTATCATCGTCGCCGTTATCGCCGGTATCCCGCTGGGCGTCACCCATGCGCCCGAGGGCCTTATCGCACCGCTCGACTTCTCGACCTTTGGCGCCCCGTTTGCCAGCACCGCCGATGGCAACATGGCCATCGTGAAGGTTCTGACCGACCCGATGCTGCTCGTCGTTGCCTTCTCGCTGCTTATGAGTGACTTCTTCGACACCATGGGCACCGCGATGGCCGTCGCCAAGCAGGGCGAGTTCTTGACCGAGGACGGCAATGTCGAGGACATCCGTCCCATCCTGGTCGTCGACTCCGTGGCCGCTGCTGCCGGTGGCTTTATGGGCGTCTCCTCCATCACCACCTTCGTCGAGTCCACCTCTGGCGCTGCTGACGGTGGCCGCACGGGCCTCACCTCCGTCACCACCGGCGTGCTGTTCATTCTCGCCGCGTTCTTCTCCCCCATCGTCACCATCGTTTCCAGCGCCGCCACCTGCGGTGCTCTGGTCTACGTCGGCTACCTCATGATGAGCGAGGCCTCCGAGATCGACTGGTCCGACGTGTCGCAGGGTTTCCCGGCGTTCATGATTGTCGCCGGCGTGCCCTTCACCTACTCCATCTCTGCCGGCATTGGCCTGGGCTTTATCGCCTACGTGATCGTCGCGCTCTTTAAGGGCGAGGCCTCCAAGATCAAGCCGCTCATGTGGATCGCAGCCCTTGCCTTCCTCGTCTACTTCTTCGTGGCGTAACGGCATAGCCTGCTAAAGCAAAACAGCAAAGCGCGGAGTCGCAACGAGCGGCTCCGCGCTTTTCTTTTAAAGGCGGGCAGAGCACGGGCGCGCGATGTATTGTTTCCCGAATTTTGGACATTTTGCCCTCCAAACGGCACTACCGCCGGCTACATCCTGCAGATATGCTGGACGTAATCGCATAGGCCCTATGAGGATGGGAGTAACCATGGCCGCCTTGTTCACGACCCCCAAGCGCAATGACAAAACCTCTGGAGCCCATTTTGTCGAGCCCGACGTGCGCCGTCGCACGCTGCTCGCACACGGCAGCTGGCGCCGCGTGACCCGCCGCATCGTCTGCGGCCTGGCCTGCGCGCTCACGGTGAGCTCGCTGCTCATGCCGAGCGTCTCGCTCGCGGCGGAGTGGGTGGACGTCGGCGGCACCCAGTACAATGCCGGCACCGCGGCAGGCGACGAGGCCGGCACCTGGAGCTGGGACGGCGCCGATGACATGAAGCTCAACGGCTATAACGGCGGCGAGATCAAGGCCGCGGGCAAGCTCAACATTGCGTACGAGGGCAAGAACACCGTGAAAACCGAGCCCGATTACACCGGAGCCGCCATCAAAGCGCAGGATGGCACTAACCAGAAAGCGGAGTTGAACATAACGAGCTCGAATAGCACGGATGAGCTCAATGTGACAGCCGAGGCCGATGAAATTAAATCCACAGGCGACCTCTCCATTTCTGGCCCAGGCACCGTGAACACCACAAGCACCACTTCCGACGGAATTGAGGCAAAGGGCGACCTCTCTATCACGGGCTCGGGCACCGTGAATGCAACGGGCGGTACCGAAGGTATCCAATCCAAGGGCAAGACCACCATCGATTCCTCTGGCACAGTGATCGCTAAAGGAGGCGAAGGTTACGGCGTCGCCGCGGGCAATGACATCATCATCAAAGGCGGTGGCAAGGTAGAAGCAAGCTCGATAGAAGAAGCGGCGATTTGGGCTGAAGACGGCATCAACATCTCGGGCGGCAGCCAGGTCAAGGCGAACGCCGAGGGAGATCTTGCCGTCGACGCTGAGGGCAGTCTCGCGATCACGAACGCCTCCCTTGACGCAAGCGGTGTTGAATATGGTATCTATGCCTACAAGGGCGTTACGCTCGATCACGCGACCGTGACGGTCCGCACAAGCGCGAGCGGCGGCCAGGCCATCGCCCTCATCACTGACGGGGACGACATCGTCATCAAGAATGGTTCCATCGTGGACGCGTTCGCGGAAGGCAAATTCTCGGTTGCAATCTCTACCAGAAACCACCAGCCAAACGTCGCTGGCGGTCACATCTACATCAGCGACTCCGTTGTTAAGGCTATAGCCCGCTATGTCGAGACCGGTGGCGATGGCCCCGACTGCTACAGTACAGACCAGGATGGCGAGATCACCCCTGAGCGCAGGGGCGTGAACATCGGCATCTATGCTCAGACCACCGAGGGTATTATGCCCGCCACCATCTCCATCGTCCGCAGTAAGGTCACGGCCGAGGGAGACACGGCAGCGATTTTCGCCCTTGCCATGAGCACGGACGGCAAGGCAATCGGCACCATCGAAATCGAAGGCGCCAGCATCCTGACGCCTGAAGGCGGCAAAGTCATTGACTATCGCCACAAAGAAGAGCTCAGTGACGGCATCATGTACGAGGCAGGCCAAGTCATTGGCACGGGCGACGCCGTGATTGATTCTCCCTACGACGATGTCATCGCCAAGAAAGCCGTCATCGCACCGTCCGAGGAGACCAAGCCCGAGGATTCCAAGCCTGATTCCAAGCCTGAGGGCACAAAGGCGACCAAGACCGTTGCAGTTGCAGCCACGGGAGCCAAGACCACCGGCAAGCTCGCGGCAACCGGCGACGCCTCGAGCGCAGCCATCGTGGCAGCCGCCCTTACGGGAACAGCCGCCATCGCCGCAGGCGCCGTGGTGAGCCGCAAGCGCTCATAGACGCCTTTGGCCTTTAACGCACGGGACGGCACCCATGAAAGCGCCTAGCCCGAGCACCGTTTAACGACGCCATCGCCGAGTTCCCCTCCGGCGGTGGCGTTTTCCAGTTTGCGCTCGCGCGTTGCGCATGCGATTATTCTTAATGCAGCCCAACCTATATGTGCCAGCGTGCGACAATTGGGACCGTCGATATCACAACGCTGAGAGAAGCAGGCCATGGAAGCGCATCGAAAGCAGATAACCGTCTATTCGAATCATGCGGAAAGCGTACCTGTCATCTACCTCCCCGTAGTCATGGGCGACGGCAGCGAGGTCTACAACCGTTGTCTTGAGCTCGGCTGCCCGCCATTCACCCTCGTCGCCATTGGCGGGCTCGATTGGAATCGCGAGCTGAGCCCCTGGGCATGCGACGGGACCGTACGCGATGCCGAACCTTTTGGTGGGCAGGCGTCCGGATTTCTCGATGAACTGCTGAACCGGATAATCCCAAAGGTCGAATTATCGCTCCCACTGCCGCCCACCTGGCGCGGCATTGCCGGCTACTCGCTCGCGGGCCTCTTCGCGCTCTGGTCCCTCTGGCAAACCGACGCCTTTGACCGCATCGCGAGCGCATCGGGGTCGCTATGGTTTCCCGACTATGTCGATCGCGCCAGCACGGCGCCATTTGCCGGCAGCCCACAAGCTGTCTATCTGTCACTCGGCAAAAAAGAAACCAAGACGCCCAACCGCATGATGAGACACGTACTCGACGACACGCGTGCAATGGAAGAGCTACTCATCGAGCGCGGCATCCCAACAACGATGGAACTCAACCCCGGCAATCACTTTGCCCAAACCGATCTACGAATGGCGCGTGGCATACGCTGGATACTGACGCATTAAAAATGGCGCCCACGCGTACGCACGGGCGCCATTTTTTGATTTAGCTGAACACAACTTCTACTCGACAGTCTCCTCGAGTTCAGAAACGGCAAACTCAAAGTCGTTGCCGGGCAGAATTGCGTTGAGCACGATGCCAACCAGCGAGCCCACGGCAAGACCGGAAAGCGAAATCGTCACGCCGCCCAGCTCCAGCACGATGGCACCGGCAGTGCTGTAAGCAATGCCGAGTGAAAGCACGAGCACCAGAGCGGCCACAAGCACGTTGCGGTTGTTCTGGAAATCGACCTGGTTCTCGATGAGGTTGCGGACGCCCACAGTGCTGATCATGCCGTAAAGCACGAGCGACACGCCGCCGATAACGCATGCCGGCATGGCGGCAATCACGGCAGCGAACTTGGGGCAGAACGAAAGCACGATAGCGCAGCACGCGGCAATGCGAATCACGCGCGGATCGAACACGCGCGTCAGGGCAAGCACGCCGGTGTTCTCACCATACGTGGTGTTGGCCGGAGCGCCAAAGAGCGAAGCCAGAATCGTGGCAAGACCATCACCGAGCAGCGTGCGGTGCAGACCGGGATCGGCAATGTAGTTGCGCTCGCAGGTGGAGCCAATAGCGGAAATATCACCGATATGCTCGATCATAGTTGCAAAGGCCAGCGGCATGATGGTGATGATGGCCGTCGTGGCGAGGTCGCTATCAAACTGCGGACCAAAGAGCGCAAACACGGTGTTGTTCCACACGATGGGAAGACCGACCCACGGCGCGGCTGCGACACCAGAGAAATCGACCTCACCCAACGCGGCCGCAACGGCATAGCTCACCACGACGCCCAGCAGGATCGGCACGATTTTGACCATGCCGCGGCCCCAGATGTTGCAGATGACGATCACTGCAACAGCGATAACGGCGACAAGCCAATTGGTCTGGCAGTTGGCAATGGCGGAGCTTGCCAGGATCAGACCGATCGAAATGACGATAGGGCCAGTCACCACCGGCGGAAAGAAACGCATGACACGCTTGGCGCCAAACGCGCGGAAGAGCGCCGCCAGCACCGGATAGAGCAGACCGGCACAAGCTACGCCCAGGCAGGCGTAGGGCAAAAGCTCGGTCTCGCCGTTGGGCGCGATTGCGGCATAACCGGCAATAAAGGCAAACGATGAGCCCAAAAATGCCGGCACCTTACCGCGCGACAGGAAGTGGAACAGCAGCGTGCCCAAGCCGGCAAACAAAAGCGTTGCCGATACCGAGAGGCCGGTGAGCACGGGCACCAGCACGGTGGCGCCAAACATGGCAAACAGGTGCTGTAGGCCGAGCAGGAACATGCGCGGGCGGCCGAGCGACGATGCGTCGTAGATGGCATCGCTGACGGCGGGCGTCGAGGACTGGGACATGGATGTCCTTTCGAATGGAAGGGCGATCAGGCATATCGGATAACCTGCCCGAACGATACGATCCGAACCATTGTACGCGATACACTATGCCTCGCACGCGCCGCCACCTGCAAACACTAGCGCTATTTCCAAACGCGCTCGGCAATGCGCTTGACCAGCGCGATCTTTGCCCATTGCTCATCCTCGGTCAGCTTGTTGCCAATCTCGCAGCTGGCAAAGCCGCACTGAGGTGACAGATACAGGTTCTCGAGCGGCACGTACTTTGCAGCCTCGTGAATACGCTCGACGATGGCATCCTCGTCCTCAAGCTCAGCGGCCTTGGTGGTCACCAGGCCCAACACGACCTTCTTGCCGGGAGCAACGTACTTGAGCGGCTCAAAGCCACCGGCGCGCGGCGTATCGAACTCCAGGTAAAATGCGTCGACATCCTCGCGCGCGAACAGGTACGGCGCGATGGGGTCATAGCCGCCCTCGAAGGCATAGGTAGAGTGGTAGTTACCACGGCACACGTGCGTGTTAATGACCAGGTCGTCGGGCTTGCCCTCGATGGCGGCGTTGTTGAGCGCCACGCCCAGCTCGCTTACCTTTTGCAGGTCGACCGGGCTCATGCCGGTTTTGGCGACAAAATCGGTGTCGCAGTAGATGCCCCAGGTGCAGTCATCAAACTGGATGTTGCGGCAGCCTGCTGCGTACAGGTCGGCGATCACCGTGCGATAAGCGGCTGCGATGGCGTCGGCAAGTTCCTCATCGGTCTTATAGACAGCGCGCAGGCTCTCCTGCTGGCCGTCGCAGCGGTCGAGCGTGACTTCGGAGAACGTCTGGATCGGCGCCGGAATGGTTTGCCGCGCGACCTGGCCCTCCCCCTCGAGCGCCTTGACAAATTTAAAGTGCTCGACGAACGGATGGTTCTCACCGCTAATGGGGCCGGTTACCACGGCGGTGTCGGCTGTGGTCTCCTCGTCGTGGAACATATAGCCCGTACGCGAGGTACGGCGTTCAATGCCGTTGAGCCCCCACATAAAGTCGAGGTGCCAGTAACTGCGGCGAAACTCGCCATCGGTAATCACCTGCAGGCCAGCGGACTTTTGCTTGTCCACCAGGTCGCGAATGGCCTCATCCTCGACGGCCTTAAGGCCGGCGGCGTCGAGTGTGCCCGCAGCATAGGCGGCACGGGCGTCCTTTACGGCCTGTGGACGAAGAAAGCTGCCGACGATATCGGCGCGAAACGGCGCGTTCAGCGTGGTTAAAGCACTCATAGATATCTCCCTTTGCATTGGTTGCTTTACTGGGACAAAGTATGAGCGCTCATATAGCCATCGTAAAATATACGTTTATAACAGTTTGATATAGATGCTTCCTATATCAGTTGGGACTGCCATGAAGAGATTTGACCTGTACAGGACGCAGCAGTCTAGATATGCTGACGGATCGCGTCGATATAGGCTTGACCGTAGCGCGTAAGCGTCGTGTTCTTGCGCGTGATGATGCCGATCTCCATGTACTCATCCACATCGAGCGGAATCGAGATAATGCCGGGGCCGTTGAGTTCGTGGCTAATCACGCCCGAACACACCGTGTAGCCGTTAAGGCCCATAGCCAGGTTGAACAGCGTCGCACGGTCGCGCACGCGGATGTTCTTGCGGCGCTCAAACGTCGAGGTCAGTTCCTCGGAATAGTAAAACGAGTTGTAGCTGCCCTGCTCATAGGACAAAAATGGGTAGTCCTCGAGGTCTTCGAGCGTCACGCTGGAGCGGCCCGCCAGCGGATGGTCTGCACACACAAAAACGTGCGGTGTGGCGCAGAAGAGCCCTTCGAACACGAGCTCGTTGGCCGCCAGCATGCGCTCGATGACCTCGCGATTGTGCTCGGACAGGTACAGGATGCCGAGTTCGCTTTTCATATGCGCGACGTCCTCGATAATCTCGTGAGTCTGCTCCTCGCGCAGGGTAAAGTCGTAGCGCGCGGCATCGAACTCACGGATCACATCGACAAACGCGTTGACGGCAAAGGAATAATGCTGACAGCTCACACTAAAATGCGGCACCTGCTCGGATGCGCCCTTGTACTTACCTTCGAGCAGATCGGCCTGGTCAAGCACCTGTCGCGCGTAGCCCAAGAAGGTCTCGCCTTCCTCGGATACAACGACACCCTTGTTAGTGCGCTCAAAGATGCGCACACCCATCTCGTTTTCGAGATCGCGGATCGACGCGGTAATCGAAGGCTGCGACACAAAGAGTCGGCGCGAGGCCTCGGTGATGCTGCCGCATTCGGCAACTTTGACGACATATCTGAGCTGCTGGAGCTTCATGGCTGTCTCCTTAGCTGTTCGCGAGATTCGCGTCGGCCGCACCCTCCTGGCGCATAAACGGCGGCATCTCCCCCGTCGCGGCGCAGGCGGCAATCTGATGCAGAGCCCCGGCGACCGCATCGTCTGCCGCAGCGCCGATATGCCAGCGCGCGGCAGCCGTGACGGCCTCGTTGGCATTGGCGACCGCAACGGAGTTGAGAACGGCGCCGATCATGGGCAGGTCGTTATCGGAATCGCCAAATACGGCCACCTCGTCGGGCGTCAGGCTCAAGGCGCGCGCCAGCTCCAGCGCAGCGCAGCCCTTGTCCCAACCATCCGGAAGGATGTCGAACAGGCGCACTCGGTTGTTGGGAAACACAAGCGAGAGTTCCGGCACCTCAACGGCAACGCGCTCGCGTAGCTCCGCGAGCTCCTCACGCGAACGGGCACTCCAGATATTCGCCTTAAACACCGGCGCGCCATCGACGACGGGACGACACGGGGCCTCTTCGCCTTTGAGCCACGCATTGCCGCCCGACTCCATAGCGCGACGCACACGCTCGGGATTGCTCGTCACGCAATAGGCATCGTTGCCCCAAAAGTCATCGCCCAGGCTGTAGACTTTTAGAAATGTATCGTCGGTCTCTTGCTCCAGATAGTCAGCCAAACGCATCAGAGCATCGTTGTCGATTGCGCGCGAAGCGACTACTTCGCCGTCGACAAACATCACCTGGCCGTTACAGAACGCACCGGTCGAAAAACACTCGGAACGATTTTTGAACATCCAGCCCATCGCGGACGGCTGACGACCCGAAACCGGCCCAAAGTGCAGACCCGCCGCCTGCATGGCATGAATACCCTCAATGGCGTAGTCGCTGGCGCCGTCATGCCCGGCTGGAATCAGCGTATCGTCCATATCGGTCAGCACAAGTTTAATCATAAGGCCCCCATTCGTATCGGTCCTACCTATTGTAACGACCTGCCAAAATAAACCTGTCCCTTTTTGGCAGGTGCGCTAGTATAGGGAGCAACAGATTCGATGCGGGAGTGCCGGCGGTGCAAACCACAAGGCTGAGAGGGCATGGGGCCCAATCCTTTGAACCTGTCAGTTAATGCTGGCGTAGGGAGCATGCCGCCTTTACAGGGGCGCTGTCTATGCACAGCGCCCCTTTTCTATGCCAAGGAGGCATGTGCAGTGATTGATTCGAAACAGCTTAAGCAACATATGGTCAAGGCCGCGGAGGAGATTCGCGCCACCAATCCGATGGCCGGCTCCATCACCAACACGGTGACGATCGACTTTGTCGCCAATGCGCAGCTCGCCGTGGGCGGTTCGGCCGCCATGGTCTATCTGCCCGACGAGGGCGAGGCGCTCGTTGCCGGCGGCGGCGCCATCTATCTCAACATGGGCACGCTCTTCCCCATCTACGAGCAGACGATTCCCCGCGCGGCCAAGGCGGCACACGACGCCGGCAAGCCCTGGGTGCTCGATCCGGTGGGCCTGGGCATCGGCAGCCTGCGCACCCAGTTGGTAAACGAGCTCAAGCAGTACAAGCCCGCCATCGTGCGCGGCAACGCCTCCGAGATCATCGCGCTCGCCGGCCTGTGGGGTCTTGAGGGCGAGGCGGCTGATCTGAGCCGCGTGCGCGGTGTCGATACCACCGACACGGTCGACGCCGCCCGCGATGCCGCCGTGGCGCTCGCCCGCTACACCGGCGGCGCCGTAGTGGTCTCGGGCGAAGTCGACCTGATCACCGACGGCACGACGGTGGCCAAGTCCCACGGCGGCAGCCCGCTCATGTCAAAGATCACCGGCTGCGGCTGCTCGCAGGGAGGCGTGCTGGCCGTGTACGCCTGTGCCGCCGACCCGTTTACGGCCGCCATCTGCGGCACCGCCGTCTACAACGTTGCCGGCACGCGTGCCGCCGCTGTCGCCGATGCCCCGGCAAGCTTTAAGGTCGCCTTTATCGACGAACTCTACCGCGCAACCGCCCAAGACATTGCCGACAACCGACTCGAGCTCGAGGAGGCATAGGCCATGTCCGATCCCGCAACCAATACCGGCATGAACACGCTCGTCGCCGTGGCCATCGCCCCCTGCGGCACCGGCGATGAGCTCTCCGCCGAGGTCGCCGAGGTCGTGCGCGTCATTCGCGAGAGCGGCCTTCCCAACCGCACCACCTCGATGTTCACCGAGATCGAGGGCGACTGGGACGAGGTCATGCAGGTCGTGCGCGACGCAACCTTTGTGTTGGCGAGCAAGGGCATCCGCACCGAAGTCGTGCTCAAAGCCGATATTCGGCCCGGATTTACCGACACCATGACCGGCAAGCTCGAGCGCATGGAAGCACAGATCAAAAAGCAGGAGGAAGCACGATGAGCATCCGCGACAACCTTGATATCTCGGCCTATCTGGTACTCGGCCCCGAAAACACGCTGGGACGTCCCATGGGCGATGTAGTGGCCCAGGCGCTCGACGCCGGCTTTACCTGCATCCAGGTGCGCTCCAAGGTGGCAAGCGCCCGCGAGATCATTGCGCTGACCGGCGACGCCGCGCAGGCAATCGCACAGGCTGGCAAGACCGGTCAGGTCGCCCTGCTCATCGATGACCGCCTGGACTGCGTACTCGCCGCGCGCGAGCAGGGCATTGCCGTCGACGGCGTGCACGTGGGCCAGAGCGATATTCCCGTCGAGGTCTGCCGCAAGCTGCTGGGCCCCGATGCCATTGTGGGCCTTTCGGCCCGTTGCGAGGAGATGCTCGAGTACGTCAAGACCGCCGACATGAGCCTAGTCGACTATCTAGGCATCGGCCCGCTCCACGAGACTGAGACCAAGCGCGATTGCGGACGCGCAGCCGATGGCTCCATCATCACCAAGAGCTTTGAGGACCTGGCCGCACTCCACGCGGCAAGCCCCGTGCCCATCGTGGTGGGCGGCGGCGTTAAGACAGCCGACTTGCCGCAGCTTAAGGCCACCGGCGTCGACGGCTTCTTTGTGGTGAGCGCTGTCTGCAGCGCCGATGACCCCCACGCCGCGGCCAAGGAACTCGTCGACACCTGGCAGCAGGCGTAAGTCTAGGCCGAGCAGCTGATCCGCAGCCTCATATCTTCAGCAATGGAAAGCGCATCCCAGTTTGGACCTCCATTCCGGGATGCGCTTTCCGCCGAGTCCACGGCAGTTTGCCCTACCCCGCCAGATACGCTTCCAACGCCGGCAAAGTCGCCTCCGCATCGTGGCGGCCGACCTGGTAGATACGCTCGAGCTCATCCGGCTCGCGGCACAGCGACGGCACCTTCACCGATTCGCTCGGCCGCACCACAAAGACCTCGCCGGCAGCCTCACGACGCGCCAAGTCATCGAGCGTGGCATTGTAGACCTCATGCCGATGCTCGAGCGCTGCAACAAACTCCGGGTAGTGACGGAACACGCGCCGCAGCATGGGCATCACGCTGTTGGGTTGCTTCACAAAGCCCGCCGGCTGCGTGAGTACCACGATATTGCGGTCATACCCCTGCGCAAACAACCAAGCGCTGGGAATGGAATCAGCCACGCCACCATCCAGATACTTATGCCCGCCAATAGCAACGGGACGCGTCGCCACGGGAATCGCCGACGACGCCCGGATCCACTCGATATCGCGCTCGTCGCCATAGGGCAGGTCGTGGTAGACGGCCTTGCCCGTCTCGATATCGGTACACACGCACGTAAACCGCATAGGGCAGGCGCGATATGTCTCCAGGTCGATGGGATCGCGCTCGATGGGCACCTCGTGATAGGCAAAATCGGCATTGAACATGTCACCGGTTCGCAACCAGCTGGTCACACCCGCATAGCGCTTATCGGCACAATAGGCCTTGTTGTAGCGAATGGCGCGGCCGATCTGGCGCGATTTAAAGTTGTAGCCAAACGCCGCGCCCGCCGAGACACCCACCATATGGTCGCAGGTCAAACCGTGCTCCATCCAAACGTCGAGCACGCCCGCCGTATACATACCGCGGTAGCCGCCTCCCTCGAGCGCAAGCCCCACCGTGTGCGTCGTATCCGGCTGTGCCATGCGACCATCTCCGTTCCTGCGTTTTAAACCGGGACAAGTATACCCGTCAACATATATCGTCTCAGTCGCATTTTCATCGAACATCGCATCGTCGCGCTACCGCCTGTCGAATAATAGCCGTCCACAGCATGTGCACCCATATCCCCGCACTCGAGGAAAGCGGCTTTATGGTGACGCTCGACAAGCACATTTGGCAGATTGCGCCCGTCGACGGCGATCAAGGCCGCAGCACGCAGATCATTTCATCGATGCTCGAAATGGCGCAGTCGCTCCATCTGCCGGTCGTGGTCGAAGGCGTCGAGACGAATGAGCAGGCGAACATGCTACGACAAATGGGCGCCCGCTACGCTCAGGGCTTCCTCTACTACCGCCCCATGCCTGCGAAGGATTTTGAGGCATTGCTCGATGGTGGCAATAACAACTGATACGCTCGCGCGCAAAACGCCACCGTCGAAGGGGGCATTTGTCTCCATTAGCTAACTTATATCCCCAATTCAAACCGAATTGGGGATATAATACAAACCGTTGTTCCGCCCAAGGAGGTTATCCATCATGAACGAGTCATATCGCCTGGGCGAGCAATCGATTATTGCCTATCTTCAGCGACTTGCGAACGGCGTCTCGACCGCTGAACTCGATGTTGCCGCGCTGCCTGCTGAGCTACGCGCCGTTGGTGAGCAACTGCAAAAGACGCATGCCATCCTGCAACAAGAGCGCCAGCTGCTTGAGCGCAACGCCTATATCGATCCGCTCACCAACTTGGGCAACCGCAACGGATTCGACCGTCACGTCGAGCAACTCTGGCGCAAAGGCGATCCCTTCACCTGCGCCTATATTGACATCGACCATCTCAAGCATTGCAATGATAGGTTTGGCCACGCCGAAGGCAATCGCTATATTCTGGGCATCTGCCGCACGCTCTCCGAAACCATGGAGCACGATGAGATGCTGTTCCGTATCGGTGGAGACGAGTTTGTGCTTATCTCGCTCTCCGCAAACGAGACCGAACTCGAGCAGCGCTTGGAGCAGGTACGTGCCGGGCTGATCGAGGCGAGCTCAGGTGGCAAGGCGCCCATGATCGGCAGCTTTAGCTTTGGCTGCTCGCGCGTCGATCCACTTGCTGGCGACACGCGTCGCCAGATGACGATGGATGCCGATCGCAAAATGTATCGCTATAAGCTTATGCATCGTGTGCAGCAACCGAAAGACGATGACGCGCCGCAACGCCCAATCGTCGATCAGCTTCCCTGCAACGACCGGGTGTTCCAAGCGATCTCCATGAGCTCCGAGACGCGCTATCCGTTTATCCTCAATCTCGATACGGGAGAATCGCAATGGTCGGTTAACGCCGTGCGCGATTTTGACCTGCCCTCCCAGCACCCTTTTAACTCACTCGACATGTGGCTCGCCCGCGTTCATCCCGAGGACCGCGACAACGTACGTGCCGAGCTCGACATGGTGATAAACG
The DNA here is from genome assembly GCF_028206995.1 of Collinsella aerofaciens. GTDB lineage: Bacteria > Actinomycetota > Coriobacteriia > Coriobacteriales > Coriobacteriaceae > Collinsella > Collinsella aerofaciens_AQ. Next base: position 39,563 of record NZ_JAQLFL010000003.1, read on the forward strand.
GCACGTGGCACTTCCACTACATGCAGTATCGCGTAATGGATGCCACCGGAAAATACGTGCTTTGCGACTGCACGGGCTACCGCTTGGACGGCACCGATACCGAGCCCGGCATGTATGTGGGCATTATCATCAACCGAAGCTTGGCAGATACGACCGATTCCGTGACCGGCTTGGGCGATATTCACGCCCTGGTCAACGCCATTGGCGAAATGCGTCGCGTGGCGCGCAAGGCTGGTTTGATCGCCATCAAAATCGACGATATCGCTCAGGTCAATGCCCGCTTTGGCTTTGATGCGGGCGACCGCGTTTTGGCAGAATGTGCCGCCTGTCTGGTGGAATGCTCGCGCGGTAAGGGTCGTATGTTCCGCTCGACGGGGCCGATGTTCGTGGCTCTTTTCGACGACTTTGATCCCGAAGAAACCGATGCGATTGCAGAGGAAATCGAGCGGTTCCTGGGTTCGCCCGTGCTCTTTGGCCCATTTGAATATCAGCCACCCATTCGCGTGGCCACGCTCCATCTGGACGGCGTCGACCGTCAGCCCGTTTCCATTTTGAACGAGCTCAAAGCGTTGCTCGGGAAAGCCGTGCAGGTGCCAGGCACCAAACTGGATTAGCACCGCGCCCACACCGCCTCCCCCATCGTGCGATAATCCTCTGCAGAAGTCACCGACAGCAGAGGGAGTTTGTGATGAAGGTTCTTTTGGTCAATGGCAGCCCCAAGGCAAACGGCAACACCGCCCGCGCACTCGCCGAGGTCGCCGAGCAACTCAATGCCGAAGGCATTGATACCGAGGTGTTTCAGCTGGGCACCAAGCCCATTCGCGACTGCATTGGCTGTGGTCAGTGCGGCAAGCTCGATTGCCGCTGCACCTTTGACGATGACGTGGTGAACGAGCTGATCGCTGCCGCCGAGCAGGCAGATGGTTTTGTCTTTGGCTCGCCCGTCTACTATGCGCACCCCAGCGGACGCATCCTTTCGGCCCTCGATCGCGCCTTCTATGCCGGCAGCAAAGCCTTTGCACACAAGCCGGGCGCTGCCGTCGCCGTTGCCCGTCGCGGCGGCACGTCGACCACCTTCGACGTGCTCAATAAGTACTTCACCATCAACCAGATGCCCGTGGTTGCTTCCACGTACTGGAACAACGTGTTTGGCGCCATGCCGGGCGAGGCCGCCCAGGACGCCGAGGGCCTGGCCACCATGCGCAACATCGGCAAGAACATGGCCTGGCTCCTGCATTGTATCGAGGCAGGACAGGCCGCCGGCATCGAAGCCCCCGAAGCCGATCGCGAGCGCACCAACTTCATCAGGTAGAACGGCGGAACAAATACATGAACGTGCAAATTTTTGGCACCAAAAAGTCTTTCGATACCAAGAAGGCTCAGCGTTATTATAAGGAGCGCCGCATTAAGGTGCAGTTTATCGACCTTAAGGAAAAGGAGATGAGCAAGGGCGAGCTCACGAGCGTGATGCAGGCGGTCGGCGGCATCGACAAGCTGCTCAACCCCAAGGCTAAGGACGAGGAGACGCTCGCGCTCATCCAGCACCTCACCCCTAGCCAGCGCTTCGATAAACTGCTCGAGAATCAGCAGGTTCTAGCCGAGCCCATCGTGCGCAACGGCAAAAAGGCCACCGTCGGTTATTGCCCCGATGTGTGGGGAGCCTGGGAGTAGCCTGTGTTATTTGCCGGCGCGTGGGTATAAGAGCAGGCGTTTGGCATAAGATTTAACTGTAAGCCATGTCTAACAAAGGAGGGCACATGCCCAACAAACCCGTGAAGATCATCATGCTTACCGGATACCTCGGTGCCGGCAAGACCACGCTGCTCAACCACATCCTCGCTAACGATGGCGGCATCCGCGCCGCCGTGATCGTCAACGATATCGGCGAGATCAACGTCGACGCCAGCCTTATCGCCGACGGCGGCCTTTCCGAGACCGACGACCTCATCCCGCTCACCAACGGCTGCATCTGCTGCACGCTTTCGGACGACCTTGCTAACCAGCTGCAGGGCATCGCCGATTCGGGCAACTTCGACTACATCATCATCGAGGCTTCGGGCATTTGCGAGCCTATCCCCATCGCCTACACCATCTCGAGCTTCTGCGACGAGGCCAAGGTGGGCGGCGAGCCCAAGCTCGCGCTCGACAACATCGTGGCCGTGGTCGACTGCGCCCGCATGTACGACGAGTTCAACGGCGGCCGCGACCTGCTGGCTGAGGATATCGACGAGGACGACATAGAGAGCCTGCTCATCCAGCAGATCGAGTTCTGCTCCACGCTGATCCTCAACAAGACCGATACCGTGAGCCCTGAGCAAATCGCCGAGCTCAAGGCCATCGTGCGCAGCCTGCAGAAGGACGCCGTGATCGTCGAGGCCCAAAACGGCGAGGTCCCCATGGAGGAGCTGCTCGACACCGACCGCTTCGACTTTATGCGCGCCTACAACTCCGCCGCCTGGATCGAGGCCATGGAGCATCCCGAGGAGCACGACGACCCCGAGGTGCTCGAGTACGACATCGAGACCTTTGTGTACTCGCGCCGCAAGCCGTTTGACCTGCAGAAGTTCACCAATTTTGTTGAGCAGGAGTGGCCCGACGAGGTCATTCGCGTCAAGGGCCCGCTGTGGCAGACCGGCGATCCGGACATGTGCTACATGTTTGAGCAGGCCGGCCACCAGATGCGCCTGATGGAGAACGGCCTGTTTGTCGACTCGGCGCCCGAGGGCGAGAAGCAGAAGATCATCGACGAGAACCCCGAGATCATGCAGATTTGGGACGACGAGACGGGCGACCGTATGACGAGCCTGTGCATCATCGGCCGTCACATGGACAAGGATGCGCTCATCGCCTCCCTCGATGCCTGCCTGACCGACTGGCACCGCGCCTAGGTTTATCCAAGCGGGCATTTGTCCGCCTACGTAACCGCCAAACCACCACGAAGGTGCCCTTCGTGGTGGTTTTTCGTTCTATGCCAAGGAGATTCATGTTCAACATTGTGCTGTATGCGCCCGAGATTCCGGCCAATACGGGCAATATCGGCCGCACCTGCGTGGTTACCGGCGCCCGCCTACATCTGGTGGAGCCACTGGGCTTTTCGCTCGACGACAAGACAGTACGTCGCGCCGGCCTGGGCTACTGGCAAAACTTGGACGTGACCACCTATGCCGGCTGGGAGGATTTCCTTGCGCGCAACGACCTCTCCCCCGCCGACGAGCGCCTGCACTTGCTGACCAAAAAGGCGCGCCGTACCTATGCGCAAAGCACCTACCGCGACGGCGACTTTTTGGTCTTTGGCAGCGAGAGCTCGGGCATTCCCGAGCCACTGCTTGCCGCGGCGCCCGAGCGTTGCGAGCGCATCCCCATGCTGCGCGATTGCGACTCACTCGATAACGCCGAGGCTTGGGAAGCTCACGAGGAATCGCTGGGGCATACCGAGGACAGCCACGAGGCCATCCTTCAACAGGATATCTGCGGCAACTTCGTCAACCCGGACGACTACCGCATCAGCGCTCTCAACCTCTCCAACAGTGCCGCCATCGTCCTCTACGAAGCCCTGCGCCAAACAGGCTTTCCGGGAATGTGACAAAGGGACTGTCCCTTTGTCACATTCAAGCGCCACGCCGATGGCACACACGCCTAATCGATGCTCTAGATAAAGAGCCCTCACTTTTAATCAGAATTAACTAAAGTAAAATGAAGTTAAATGGCGGTGTGAAAGGAGAGCCTTGTGAAATATCTCGAGAACCCGTTTACCCCCAGTTTTGGTGAGGTTCCTGCCCATCTCGCTGGCAGACAACAGATTATTCGGGATTTGGACCGTGCCTTCTTGAGCCAGCGCAGGCGCCCAGAATTGACCTCGATCTTCTCAGGCGCGCGTGGAACCGGTAAAACCGCTCTCATGTCGTCGCTCGCGACAAGGGCGGAATCCCACGGCTGGATAGCCGTAAAGACAACCGCACTCCCGGGAATGCTTGAGGAAATCGAGTTCGGGGCGAAACGCGCCGCAGCCCATCTCATCGACTCGTCCAACCACTTCGAAGTCACCGGTCTCGGAATTGCACCGCTCGGCAGCATCGAAGTCAGTCGCGTTCACGATGCCTCAACCTGGCGTTATCGCATGAGCGACATCATCGACCAGCTCAACGAGGCGGGCACCGGTCTGCTCGTCACGGTTGACGAGGTGGACCCGACACTCGACGAGATGATTCAGCTCGCAGCGACGTATCAGCACTTTGTGACCGATGGGAAACGCGTCGCCCTGCTCATGGCGGGACTTCCCAACAACGTCTCGACGTTGCTGAACCACAAGACGGTCTCGTTCCTTCGCCGCGCCCAACAATATCATCTGGGTCGCATTGCCGACTATGACGTACGCGAGGCCTTGATTCGCACAATCCAGGAAAACGATCGCCTGGCAGATGCTGAGGGAATCGATAGAGCCGTTCGCTCGATCTCTGGTTTTCCCTTCCTATTGCAACTCGTAGGCTACCGTGCCTGGGATCTCACAAGCGATTCGAAGGAAATCTCGTCGCGCGCGACTTTGACCTGGGAATCAAAATCGCGCGCGACGAGATGGACGACCGAATCCTCGCGGCAACCTATCGGGAACTCACTGCAGAGGACAAGCGATTCCTCATCGCCATGCTCGATGACGAGGAAGAGTCCACCACCGCTGACCTTGTCGAGCGCCTTATGCGTTCGCCGCAGCAGGTCTCCCGCTACCGACGCCGCATGATAGATGCCGGCATCATCGGGGAACGAGGACGAGGGCTCGTCGCATTTGAATTGCCATTCTTCCGCGACTATCTCGCGGCTCAATGCGTGAAATAGAAGTCAATGTGACAAAGGGGTGCCCCTTTGTCACATCGTCTATAGATAGCGACCAGTAACGCTCTTGGGGCAGGCAGCGATATCCGCCGGCGTACCGGCGCAGACGATTTGCCCACCGGCGTCGCCACCGCCTGGGCCCATGTCAATCACATAGTCGGCGTTACGGATAAGGTCGAGGTCGTGCTCAATCACAATCACCGTGGCGCCCTTGGCAACGAGGCCATCAAACACGCTCAGCAACACCTGAACATCGAGCGGATGTAGTCCGATCGTGGGCTCGTCGAACACAAATACGGCATCGTCCTGCACACGACCCATCTCGCTCGCGAGCTTAAGGCGTTGTGCCTCGCCGCCCGAGAGTGCCGGCGTGGGCTCACCAAGCGTGAGATAGCCCAAGCCCAGGTCGTGCAAGGTCTGCAAACGCATCTGAACTTTCTTGAGCCCCACCGTGGCGTCGAGGGCCTCATCCACACTCATGTCCATGAGCTGCGGCAACGTAAGCAGACTCCCGTCCTTGCCCTCGCGATGGATATGCGAAGCCGCGTCTGCATAACGTGAGCCGCGACATGCCGGGCAGACGATCTCGACATCGGGCAAAAACTGCACGTCGAGCGATATCGAGCCCGTGCCGTCACACGTAGGGCAGCGCAAGGCGCCGGTGTTGTAGCTAAAGGCGCCCGCCTTGTAGCCGGCTGCCTTGGCCTCGGGCGTACGGGCAAAGGCGCGGCGCAGCTCATCATGGATGTCGGCATAAGTCGCTACCGTCGAGCGCACGTTGGCGCCGATGGGCGTAGCGTCAATCAGGTTTGCGCGGGCAATACCCTCGGCATCGACCCAACGCACGTGCCCCGGCAGGCGCTCGCCAGCTGCCTGCGCCTTGAGTGCCGGGATGAGCGTCTCGAGCACCAACGTCGTCTTGCCCGAACCCGAAACACCCGTAACCGCAACCAAGCGACCGCGCGGGATATCGACTTCGAGCGGCTTGACGGTATGGATGGCACCGGTTGCCATGCGGATATGGCCCTGGTCGAACATTTCGTCGTCAGTCACCTGCGGACGCAAGCGCTTGGGCTCGGCGCGCAAAAACGGCGCGATGCGACTGCTCTGCGATTGCTCGACCTCGTCTACCGTACCAGCGGCGATTACATTGCCGCCGCCTGCTCCGGCAACGGGGCCCATCTCAACCAGATAGTCGGCTTCCGCCAGTACGCGCGTATCGTGGTCGACAACAACCACGGTGTTGCCGTCATCCACCAGATCGCGCATCACGCCCACCAGGCCGTCGACATTGGCAGGATGCAGGCCGATCGAAGGCTCGTCCAGCACATAAAGCACGCCCGTCGATCGGTTGCGCACCACGCGAGCAAGCTGTACGCGCTGGCGCTCACCCGTGGAGAGCGTGGCACCGGCGCGATCGAGTGAAAGGTAATCGAGACCCAGGTCGACCAGACGACGGGCCGCGCTCAAAAACGAATCGCAGATATCCGTCGCCATGGGCCGCATCTCGGGCGGCAAGGATGCGGGCACCCCGCGCACCCACTCAATCGCCCCGCCCAGCGTCATGGCCGCCGCTTGCGCCAGATTGATACCGCGCACCTGGGGCTGGCGCGCAGCCTCGGAGAGACGCGTGCCGCCGCAATCGCGGCATGCTCCCTCGCGCAAAAAGCGCGCAACGCGTTTTAAACCCTTATCGTCCTTGACCTTGGCGAGCGCATTCTCGACGGTATAGACGGCGTTGTAATAGGTGAAGTCGAGCGGCGTGGCGCCCTCACCGTTTTTGGGAACGTAGAGAATGTGCTTCTTAACCGCCGGACCATGAAACACGATGTCGCGCTCTTGAGGCGTGAGCTGGTTAAACGGCACGTCGGTGCGTACGCCCATCTCACCTGCCACCTGCTTCATCAGATCCCACATGAGCGTACCCCAGGGAAGCACCGCGCCCTCGTTGATAGTCTTTGACTCGTCGGGCACCAGGCTCGCTTCGTCCACCTCGCGCATGACACCGGTGCCGCCACATGTGGGGCATGCACCGCCGCTATTGAAAGCCAAATCCTCGGCACTCGGCGCGTAGAACTCGCGGCCGCATGTCGGACACGTGAGCGACAGGCCAGCCGCTACGTTAAGGCTCGGCTCCACACGCGCCCCGCAATGCGGGCACACGTGATGGGCACAGCGGCTAAAGAGTAGGCGCAGGCTGTTGTTGAGCTCGGTCATGGTGCCAAAGGTAGAGCGCACGCCCGGCACGCTCGGACGCTGGTGTAGCGCGAGCGCTGCCGGCACGTGCAGCACCTCGTCCACCTGGGCGTGTTCGGCCTGCGTTAGGCGACGTCGAGTATAGGTGCTGAGTGCTTCCAAGTAGCGACGCGAGCCCTCGGCATAAAGAACCCCCAGCGCCAGCGAACTCTTGCCCGAACCCGACACGCCGGCAATGCCCACGAGCTTTCCCAGCGGAATATCGATATCGATGTCTTTAAGGTTATGAACGCGCGCGCCACGCACCTCGATAGCCTGCGGGCTCATCTTCTGTTCCGTCACCTTTATCACCCTACTCATGCCATAAAACTCGATCGCGAACGTACGCGCCCAGCATGGGCACGGTAAACCGGACGAGGCCGTATCCGGCAGCCTCGATGACGCGCTCGCGAATCAGGCTTGCGCGATATTTACTCGCCCAGCTCTGGGTACGATCACAACGCTCAATGATATCCGCCGTGCGCGTCGGTTTGTTCTCGTCAACCGCCATAGCCTCGATAAAAAGGCGCTGTGGACTGCGCAGCCCGTAATACAGGGGCGCGTCAACCGCTTCGTAGAACTCGGAGACGGCATCCGCATGGCCATCCTCGACATCGCGCCTTTCGATGACCTGCGAGCCACGCCGGACAGCAGACCGCCACATGTAATATCCCACCAGCTGAACCATGTAGGGATGCCCCATGCTCTTGCGCGCCGCAAGGTCCGCCGTCTCCGCGTCAACGTAAAGACCAGCGTCTTTGACCGTCTGGATATACGAATCGCGCACCTTGGGCAAAGATATTGCCCCCAATGTACGCTGTTGGGCCCGCCGCAAAAACGTCACGCTCGGCTCTTCGAGCAAGTCGTCAACCATACTGGGTAAACCGGCGAACACCAGCGCAAGACCGCGCTGGTCGCTATCGGACAAGCCCGTGTCATCCTGGTCTCCGAGCACCTGCTGATAGAGAACGGCGAGAGCCGCCAGTTCCTCGATAGACGCAGACTGCGCCTCGTCAATCGCAAACAGTATGCCCTTGCCTGGACCGAGCTTCTTGAGGCGCTCGTTGACCAGCCCTCGTAACGTTTCACCCTTTGCTCGCGCCGCCTCGACCGACATCCGGCCAAACGACGGACCGAACTCCATTGACGTCACAACGGGTTTATTCGAGCGAAGCGCATCGGCCAGGCGGTCGCATAAGCCAAGCGAAGCGGAATCGGAGATAACCGCCCATCCACGCTCGCTGGCTAGACGTTGCAGCTCCCGCAGGAGAACCGTTTTGCCGCAGCCGCGGTTTCCCGTAATGAGCATGAGCCTACCCGGCGCTCCGGCGCCGTTGTCGAGCCCTTCCTCAAAATCTTCGATGACCGGCTCTCGACCGATGAGCATCGGAGGCCGCTTGCCTGCCGTTGGCTTAAAGGGATTTGGATTCATGTCGGCCTCCTCTGATCGGTAAACCCTGGTAACAGTTATACCAACTTATACCGAATTATACCAATTTAATGCGGCAAAGAGTCTGACCCTCTATCACCTATGGCCGAAAAACTCGGCATCCGCCGCTCGCCAGGGGCGGAAGGTGGCGGGATCGACCTTGACGTGCGCCGTGGCGGGTACGTCGTACCATTTGACCGTGTAGCCGGCGCCGTGAGAGCAAAAGACCGAGTCAGGCGTGTTGGGCAGATCGGCCTCGGGCTCATAGGCGGCCGTCTCGATTACGCGCTCGGCATCATGACAAGCCGCATAGCCGGCAAACTCTAGGTACAGATGACCGCGACCGCTCGTGTAGGCAGCCACCTCCAGCGCGTAATCCTGCACCTCAGATGCCGGCACGCGACCCACAAGCTTCGCCCGGTCTCCCGCCATCGTCGGCGGCTCGTACTCGGCACCCATACGCGTGGCATCCGAGAGCGCCCGACCCACGCACTCCCCCGGCACCTCGAGCTCAAAGCGATACCACGGCTCCAACAGCACCGCCGCGCCGGCCTCGCGCGCCCGCATCAAACCCTGGCGAATCGCGCGGTACGTGGCCTGGCGAAAATCGCCGCCCTCGGTGTGCTTGGCATGCGCACGGCCGCCCGTGAGTGTAATGCGCACATCGGTGATGGGCGAGCCGGTCAGCACGCCCAGGTGATCGCGCTCCATGGCGTTGGTGAGTGCCAAACGCTGCCAGTTAAGATCGAGCTCGTCGGTCGAGGCCACGGTACCAAACTGCACGCCCGAGCCCGCCGGCAACGGCTCCAGACGTAGATGCACCTCAGCATAGTGACGCAGTGGCTCAAAGTGGCCCACGCCCTCGACCGGCTGCGAAATAGTCTCCTTATAGAGGATGCCGCCGGGCTCAAACTCGACCGCAAGGCCAAAACGATCGGCCAGCACTCGCTGCACGACCTCGAGCTGCACGGCGCCCATCAACTGCAAATGAATCTGCTCAAGATGAGTGTTCCAGCTTACGCCGAGCATGGGATCTTCGTCCGCCAACTCAGTCAGTGCTTTGAACACCGCGTGGACATCGTGTTCGCCCGGAAGCACCGTATAGGTGAGGACCGGCGCAATGACGGGCGCATCGCACGCGGGTTCCGCGCCCAGGGCGTCCCCTGGGCGAACGTGCGCAAGGCCCGTCACGGCACAAATGCCGCCAGCAGCAACTTCTTGGGCAAGCTCATACTTCTCGCCGTTATAGATGCGTACCTGATCGACCTTCTGCTCCCATGCCTCGGCACCGGAACGTCCGTTAATCGCCTGTTTGGCATGCAGCGTGCCGCCGGTCACTTTAACCCAAGCCAAGCGCTCGCCGCGGTCCCCGCGGCTGACGCGATAGACGCGGGCGGCAAACTCCGGGAGCCACGCCTGTTCGCGCATCAGCGCGCATATACCATCCAACAGCTCGTCCACACCTTGGTCCTTGAGCGCCGAGCCGGCAAAGCAGGGAAAGAGCTTGCGCTCAGCAACCATGCGCGACAGCGTCGCGGAGGAAAGCTCACCCGCCTCAAGAAACTCCTCGAGCGCCGCCTCGTCTAACGCAGCAGCATCCTCCTGAACGGTGCCGCCCGCCAGCAGTTCGTTGGCATCCAGGCAGCCCTCGGAAAGACGCTGCCCAAGCTGTGCCAGCAAAACATCGCGGCCGGGATTCTCCAAATCGATCTTGTTGATAAAGATGAACGTCGGGATGTCATAGCGCGCAAGCAGGCGCCACAGGGTTTCGGTGTGCCCCTGTACGCCATCGTTGGCGCCTACCACCAGAATCGCGTAGTCCAGGGCACGCAGCGTGCGCTCCGCCTCGGCAGAAAAATCGACATGCCCCGGTGCATCCACGAGCATGACGCGGGCATCGCCGTGGTCGAACACGGCCTGCGACGAGAAAATCGTGATGCCACGCTCACGCTCGATCGCGTTAGTGTCCAGATGCGAATCGCCATCGTCCACGCGGCCGCGCTTGCGAATGCGGCCCGCGTTAAACAGCATGGCCTCGGCCAGCGTGGTCTTGCCGGCATCGACATGCGCCAAGATTCCAACGACCGCTTGCTTCGACATGGCTCTCCTCTTATTGCAAGCCCATCGCACGCGGCAACAGGCACCCTCGTTCCACACTGGATGATACAATTTACGGGCCGGCGGGCGAAGCGGGCCCTATCCCCCGACCGAGCTCATCGCCCCGCGTTGCCGCGCGGCGATTTTCGTAGGTTCGCGCCTTGCGAAAGCCGGCACCTCCCCTTTTTGTCTGCCCTGGTTCATCTGGGACAGTAACAACGCGAACCTCACAACAGCGAGGAGCCACCATGAAGGCATTGCTCAACGAGTTCAAGGAATTCATTAATCGCGGCAACGTGATAGACATGACCGTCGGCGTGATTATCGGCGGCGCATTCACCGCCATCGTGACCTCGCTTACCGACAACATCATCAACCCGCTTATCTCCGTGATTGCCGGCGGCAGCGCCACCGAGATCTCGGGGCTGGTGGTGCCAGGAACCAATATCGACTTTGGAGCGTTCATTGGCGCGTGCATCAACTTTTTAATTGTCGCCGCCATCGTCTTTGCCATCGTCAAGGCGTTTAACAAGGCGCAGGAGATTGGCGATAAGCTGGCCGGCACCACCACCGAGGAAGCCGCACCGGCGCCCGTCTGCCCGTATTGTCTGGAAGAGGTGCACGAAGGCGCGACCAAGTGTTGTCACTGCGGAAGTGAGCTGCCCAGGGAATAGTCGCGTAGACACAGCACTATCAACCACACGGCAAGCACCCCAGGCGCCGCAATCAACTGAATTTGGCCCCGTTTGGGGCCATTTGTCGTTCGAGTGAATTGTTGCCATGAGGCCCGGCTTTTACGCCTCGCGCAGCCAATCGAACGCGACACGCGCCGTGCCGTCGGACACATAGACGATACCAGCGCGCTCAAAGCCGGCCTTTATGATGGCACCCTGCATGGGCAGGTTGTCCTGATGCGTGTCGATACGCAGGTGATCGGCACGCTCCTTGGCAAAGGCAAATATCGCGGCCGCTATACCGTGCGCGGTACCGTCGGATGCCACACGGTGCAGCACGGCGTACGGAGTGTCGCTATGCCATTGACCGTCCTCAATTACGTCATAGCACTCGTCCGGGCCGGGCAAAAAGGCAAACGTCGCCACCACTCGGCCGTCGACTTCGCACACATAGCTGCCACCGGCGGCGATATCGGCAGCCAGCTGCTCGGCAGAAGGCGTGCCCTCGGGCCACTGTGTGGCGTTGCCATGCGCGCGCATAAAGGCGCGGGCCGCGTCATAGATAGCCATAACAGTGGGGATGTCGGTATCGAGGGTTTTTCTGATCATCACGCGGCGACCTCACGTTTATTGGTATCACTTTGATTGGGCAATGATACCAGCGTTTGGAGAGGGGCGCGAAACAGATGGGAAGCAAAAAGCGAGCCGCCTGGTCAAAGGCCAAAAGCGAGTTTTTGGGCGCTGCCACCGGCGGCGATATGAGCGACCTGTTTGCGCGCGAAGACGAGCGCCGCGACGCCCTGAACGCCGAGCGCAATGAAGCCTGGCGCTACAAGTCGTGCGAACGCAAAAACCGTTACGACACGCGCGCCGAGGCCGAGGCCGTTATGGCCGACTGCGAAAACCGCGGGCGGCGTGGTTTGGCCTGCTACAAATGCGAATACTGCGGCGGCTGGCACCTGACGTCGCACCCTTGGAAATAGACCCCACATCGGCACGGCACTGACGGAGCGCCAACCATCGCACGCAAGCTACGGGCGCGGCGGCACCAAAACATCGTAGCGAACGGCCTTGCCCGCAAGTTGATAGCTCGGCTTAACGCCGGCAAGCAGTGGCCCCTTCACCGGTCGCTTGATAACCACCTTGCGCGGATGCACCGCAAGCGCAGCTTCGACCAGCGTCTCCTCATCGGCGCACGGCTGTTCCAGATGATGCAAGAGTTGGAACTTCTTTTTAACCGCCGCGCTCTTGGTGCGCCCGGGAAACATGGGGTCCAGATACACCACGTCGGGAGCGGTGAGCTCGCTCTGCCCGATCAGCTCAGCTGTATGGCGAAGGCCGGCAATGCTGTCCTCGCCCGCATGTAAGCGCATGCGCGCCACGGCTGTCGCAAGCGCCGGATCATCTGCCGCGCGATCCAAGGCATCCTTGAGGAGCGCCGCGATCACGCAATCCTGTTCATACAGATCGACGGTAAAGCCCGCGGCCGCCAACAGCAGCGAATCCTCGCCAAAGCCTGCCGTAGCGTCAATCGCCCATGGTCGCTCGATGCCCTTTGTGCGCGCAGCCTTCACCAACAGCTCTTGTTGCAGACGGCCCTGCTTGAGTCGCGGCAGCATGCGGCCAAAATCGGCACGCAGCTCCATCGTGCCGTCGGTGAGCGTGAGGCCCTCGGGCTTCCCGGTCAGCTCAAGCCCCGCGGCCCGAGCAACAGAAAAGGGATCGACGACGTCCATGGGTACTCCTTAGCAAGCAAAACGAATACGCGGGGCGCCGTTTATGCCAGCACCCAACCGTCCGCTATTGTCCCACATGCGACATGGCCCACAGCATCGCAATGCAAAGCACCGCCATCAATCCCGTGCACACGGCAGCGATCACAGAATCACCCATGCGCCTTCCCAACGACCGCGGCTCACGCACTTGCCCTGTTCCGTACATCATGGCTCCTCCTTCGGTCCAACTCTTACCATGGCCCCATCATCGCAGCGCCGCGCATACGCTGCCATCGATTTGACTTACGCCCAGCTTTCCTTTTTGAAAGGTTGGGTTGGGCCGCGCGGGCTCAAAGCGCTTTCAGGCGCATGCATCGCCCCGTTGAACTACAATGTGTTTCACGATATGTGCCGCAACCTGGGTGCGACAGATTCTCCGCGCCCGCATCGAAAGGACCAGCTATGAGCGCCGCTCGCAAGACACTCAAAATCCTTGCCCTGATTTATTTTGTTCTGGGCATCGCCAGTCTCGTCATTGGAATCGCCGGCATCGCGACCGGCAAGCTCGAGTCCACCTACGGATCGAACGCCATGCTCGCCGCGGCCGTGGTTATCGTCAAGGGCCTCATCGATCTCGCCGCGGGCGTTGCGGGCATCAAGGGTGCCAACAAGCCTTCGCAGGTAGACGGAGCGTTTAAGCTCGGTATTGTTGCCGCGGTCGCCACGCTTGCCCAGGCGGTGCTCACGCTTCCCGCGCTCGGCGGCAGCACCGTCAACATCGGCGCCTTTGTCATCGTGGTGTACGACCTGTTCTTTGTTCAGCAGGCACACGCCGTTAAGGCCGAAAACAAGGACCGCCTGTAAGCGCTCGCTTCTCATAACCTCTGCAGCCAAGCAACTAAAAAGGGCCGATCGCGCATCTCCGCGGTCGGCCCTTTACGTTTGTCCAGATAAAACCTACCAAAATAAACCTGTCCCTTTTTGGTAGGTTGTTAGCTGTGGCGATACTCGGCGATGATGAAGTCGATGTCGGTTTGAAGGGTGTCCAAATTTGCCAGGCGCTCTTTGTCGGCAGGGCGCGTGCGATAGTAGTACGGCGTCATCTGGAACACCGCCTCAATGTCGGCCTGCGTCTGGAGCGTAATATTCGCAGATACCCGCTGCGTTCCGACCAACTCGAGCTCGGTAGTCTTCGGCAGTTTCTCGTCATTGAGATATGGCGTGTCGTAGAGCACCTCCTTGAGCCCAAACAGATGACGGGCGCCCGGCACCACGGTGTAGAGCGAGCCCTCGGGCTCCAGTACACGGGCAAACTCGCGCTCGTTAAAGGGAGCAAAGAGTTCAGTCACCATATCGAAGGCGCCATCGGCCACGGGGATATCCTTCATGTTGGCCACAAAATAGGTCGCATCGCCGCGCTTGGCGGCCAGGCGTACCATTTCTTTGCCCAAGTCGAACCCGTAAGCGTCCACGCCCGGCACCGCGCCCATGGCACTCGTGTAATAGCCCTCGCCGCAGCAAATATCGAGCAGCGTCATGGGGCCGCTCGTAGACGCAGCACGCCCAGACACCTGCTTGCGCACCAGCTCAACCATCGCATCGCGCAACGGCGCGTAGTATCCACGGTTCAGAAAATCACGACGACTGCGCGCCTGCGACTTGGGATCGCCCATGGAGTCGCCGCTCTTGGACGAGCGCAGCAGATATAGATAGCCCTCGCGCGCACGGTCAAACCGGTGTCCGCCCGCGCATGCAGCACCGCGCTCATTGTCCACCAACGACTCATGGCAAACGGGACACAACAACATGGCAACTCCTTAGCGCGAACAACACAACGCCCACCATTGTCGCACGCCTTCCCCACCTAGTCATTGGGGACGTTCTTGAATGACTAGTCGATTAGGAGTATCATCGTCTGCGCAAATAAGCACGAAATAGCATGTTAGAGATTGAGAGCGTATGGCCGATACCGTATCTAAGCACATCGACATGACCACCGGCTCGCTGTGGCGCAATATTCCCCTGTTCGCCTTCCCCGTAGCCGCGACGAGCATCTTGGAGCAGCTGTCGAACCTCATCGCCACGGTCATCATCGGCAACTTCTCGGGCGACCAGGGAACCCTCGCCATGGCGGCGGTCGGCTCTAATGTTCCGCTTACCAGTCTTATGCTCAACCTGTTTATCGGCATGTCGCTTGGCTCCAATGTGGTCATCGCCAACGCTATCGGCCGCAACGACCAGAACATGGTCAAACGCGCCGTCCATACCTCGATTCTTATGGCACTTGTGGGCTTTGTTGTCATCGCTCTGGGCGAGGTCTTTGCCGAGCCCATGCTCGCCGCGCTCAACGTTCCCGCCGAGACCATGCCGCTCGCTTCGCTCTATCTACGTGTCTTTTTGCTCAGCATGCCCTCAATCTTGCTTTACAACTTTGAGGCCGCGATCTTCCGCTCCGTCGGCATCACCCGCATGCCGCTGCAGGCGCTTGCCGTGTCCACTGTCCTCAACATTGGCCTGGACCTCATCTTTGTCCCCGTACTCCACTGGGGCGTCGCGGGCGTCGCCATCGCCACCGCCATCGCCTACACCGTCAGTGCCGCCACGCTCTTTATCCGCCTGCTCAAGACCGACTCCGCCGTCCGCGTCACCCCGCGCGACCTGGCTATCGACCCCGTCGCCCTCAAGCGCATCGTCAAGATCGGACTGCCCGCCGGCATCCAAAGCGCCGTCTTTGCCGTCGCCAACATCATCATCCAGTCCGCCATCAACAGCCTGGGCACCGAAGTCATGGCGGCATCGAGCGCCGCCATGAGCCTGGAGTACGTGTGCTACAACCTGCTCAACAGCTTTAGCCAGGCTTGCACCACCTTTGTGGGACAAAACCACGGTGCCCGCCAGATCGACCGCTGCACCAAAACGCTCAAGGTCTGCCTTGTCGAAGGCGGTATCGTTGCACTCACCACGATTATCGTTATTGTCGGCCTGGGGCGCGAAATCTTGTCGCTCTTTAACAGCGATCCCAACATCGTCTCGATCGGCTATATCCGCGTGTGTTCGATCTTCCCGGCGTACGCCTTTAGCATGTTCTACGAAAACATGTCAGGCTACCTGCGCGGCTTTGGTATCTCGCTCACGCCCGCCCTCATCACCATGATCTGCGTCTGCGGCATCCGCTTCTATTGGGTGTTCTGCGTGTTCCCGCACTTCCGCACCTTTGCGAACATTATGATGGTCTACCCCATCAGCCTGGGCACCACGGCGTTCTTTATGGTCGTGGCGGTGCTACTTTGCCACCCGGCACGCACCTATCGCGCCACCCAAGCCAGAGCGACAGCCCGCTAAACACCGCACTCAACGTCACGCCAGTCATTAATTAACAATATGCGAGCTCATATAGTCGATAAAACGCCTCGTGGCGATAGGCATGGTGTCCCAGCTGCGCCAAGCGGCCACCACGTCGCGCGAGGGAGCATGCACGATGGGCCGCACACGAATTTCGGCTCGCATGCCCTCCACAGTACGACGGTAGAGCATGCTCACGCCTAGGCCCTCCTCCACCATCGCCATGATGGTGTAGTCGTCGGTTACCTCACTCGTCACGTGCGGCGACAGGCCATGCGCCGCAAATGCATCGAGCACCAGGCTCTGCTCGCCCTCATCCAGCAGCACAAACGGCTCGGACGCCAAATCGGCGAGCGTCACCTTTTCCTCTGCCGTCAGCGGATGCCCGACAGGCAACAGCGCCACCAACTCGTCGTGATAGACCACACGCTTCTCGAGCCCTGCGGTAAAACCGCGCGCCGTAAAGCAAAAATCAACCACGCCATCGTGCACCCACTGGGCGTTGCGCGTGTAATCGCCCTGCTTGAGGGTAAAGCGTACGCCCGGGTGCAGCGCCCCAAAGTCGCGGATCACGCGCGGCAACACGGTTCGACTCACGTTGGTAAACGTCGCGATACGAATATCAGTCGAGGAGAGCCCCAGCAACTCCTGGCGCTTGCCCTCAAGCTCGGCCTCGGCAGTTACGATCTGTCGCAGATACGGCAGGTACTGCTTGCCGTCGCGCGTAAGCGAAACGCCCTGCTTACCGCGCTCGATAAGCGTGGTACCCAGCTCGCGCTCGAGCGCCTTGACGGCCTGGCTCACCGCACTTTGCGTATAGCCCAGCTCGTCCGCCGCACCCTTAAGACTGCCGCGATCGACCACCATACAAACAATCTGATACCGCGATGCCATCGTGCCTCCACATCGATGTAGCCGTAAAACGTTCTGCCAGGGCTTCTTCTGCCAACATTAGTATTTCTTAATCATACTGAAGATACATTCGCTTTACTACATCCACATCTGAGAGCAGAATCCTTTTTACGAAACCGTTCTGTAACAAAAGGAGTCCCATGGATCGCAAAAAAGCAATCGCGCTCTCATTTTCCGTTCCCGTCGCATGGGGCTTTTCGTACCCCCTCATGAAGATCAGCATGGACAGCATGAACGCCACGAGCATCGTCGCGCTACGCTGCATCATCGCCTTTGTGGCCTGCCTGCTGCTCTTCCATAAGCGCGCTTTCCGCATTAACCGCGACCTGATGGTCCGCGCCGCCATCATCGGCGCCATTATGGCAACCGAGCTCACCTGTATGTGCCTGGGCTCCAGCCTCACCTCTGCCTCCACCGCCGGCTTTTTGCAGAGCCTGACGGTCGTGATCGTGCCGTTTGCCAACGCCGCCCTGCTGCGTCGTGCCCCCGAGCGCAAAGTGCTCATCGGCACCGCCATCGTCACCTGCGGCATGCTGCTGCTCTCGGGCGCCGACTTCACCAGCCTGAATCCGGGCGCGATTATCATGCTACTCTCGGCCTTTATCTATGCCGGCCACATCATTGTGGCGAAGCGCTTTGTCGAAGATGTCGACCCGCTGGCTCTGGGCGTTTGGCAGCTGGGCTTTGGCGGCTTGTTCTCGGGCATCGCCGCATTCGCCTTTGGCGGTTTCACACTTCCCAGTACGCCCAGCGAGATCGTGGTCGTCGTTGCCCTCGCGCTCATCTGCTCTGCCTACGGTTTTATCACCCAGACGCTCGTGCAGCCCCACGTGCCCGCCGAGACCACCGGCTTCGCCTTCTCGCTCGAGCCAGTCTGCTCCGCCGTCTTCTCGTTCTTCCTGGTCGGCGAGGTCCTGAGCCCCATCGCCTTCTTTGGCGCCGCCCTCATCCTCACCGGCGTCATGGTGGCAACCGTCGAGCTTCCGCGCCTCCGCGCACATGGACAGGCTCGCATGGCAGGAGCGCCCGAGCACGTCTCGTAGACCCCGCTCTTCATACAGCCGCGGCATAAAGGCAACCGGTGCGCCTTTACAATAGATGCCAACAGAGCATCTGACGTAAAGGAGCCCCATGGACGCCGCGACCCGCGACCGCAACATAGCAACTTGGTTGGGCGATGCACCGCAGCCGGTACGTGACACTACGAACCAGCTGCTCGAGCGCATCGCCCTTTTGCGTGCCGAGCAGACTATCTACCCGGCACAAGACGACATCCTCAATGCCCTCGCCTACACGCCGGCCGGCCAGGTCAAGGTTGTCATCTTGGGTCAAGACCCCTATCACGGACCCAACCAGGCCATGGGGCTGTCGTTCTCGGTCCCCGCGACGCAAACCAAGTTGCCGCCGAGCCTGCGCAACATCTACAAGGAACTCAATGCCGATCTGGGTTGTCCCATTCCCGCCACAGGAGATTTAACGCCATGGGCACAACAGGGCGTCCTGCTTCTCAACACTACGCTCACCGTGCGCGAGCATGCCGCGAACTCGCACGCCAAGCTGGGCTGGAGCACGCTCACCGACTACGTTATCGAACGCTGCTGCCAGCTGCCTCAACCGGTTGTCTTTTTGGCATGGGGCCGCTTTGCCCAGCAGATGGTCGAGGGCAAGCTCGTCGCAACTGACGCGGGCAAGGCAACCGACAAGTTCTGTCTGGCCTCCACGCACCCCTCGCCGCTTTCGGCCAATCGTGCCACGGCAGAACTCCCCGCCTTTATGGGGTCGCGTCCCTTCTCGGCAGCCAATCGGCTACTCGAACAGCACGGCTCGACCCCCGTCAACTGGACTTGCCTCGGCTAAAAATCGATACATCAAAAACGCGCCCGACGGCTTTCCATCGGGCGCGTTTCCTATTCGGGCCAAATAAATTGCGTGCGGCCGGCCTCGCCGCCATCGATCAACAGACTCTGTCCGGTCATAAACCGGTTGGTCACGCCCACAAAGTAGATCCACTCGGCGATCTCTTGGGCGGTGGCCCAGCGTTTAAGCGGCGTGAGCTCCATAATCTGATTCCACAGGCGCTCGTCTTCCATCACGCAACGGTTGAGCGGCGTGATAACGCCGCCCGGGTCCACACTGTTGGCGATGGCCTGCGGCGCCAGGCGGTTTGCAAGGTTCTTGGTGTACGCGATAACGCCGCCCTTGCTGGCAGCATAGGCAGGAAACTCCGATCCCGTATGCCCGCTCGCCGACCCCACATTGACCACGGATTGGATAGCCGGCACCGGCTTGGCGGCAAGCCCCTCCCCCGCAAAGGCGTAGCGCTCGGTCACGTTGATGGTGCCATACAGGTTGGCGGCGATGTCATCGGCCGAATCCTGCGTACCGGCAACGTTCACGATCACCTGGGGTTCAAGGTCGCCTGGAAACGAGCCCGGCTCGCGGACATCAACGATCAGATGGCGGTAGCGCTCGTGTTCGACCGCCGCCGGCAGCAGATCAAAGCCCACAACCTCGTGGCCCTCGTCCAAAAAGCGCTGCACGCATGCAGCTCCGATACCGCCCGAAGCGCCCGTGATCAAAACCCGCATACTTGCTCCTTAGGCGGTTGCGTGGCGCTCGAGGTACTCGGAGCCCACATTCTCGCGCTCCCAGCCGCGCACGACCTTGTAGCCCACAGGGCTCAGGAAGACCTCGCATAGCAGCTCGGCAACAGCACCCGTCAGCGAGCACATAAGGACCTGCACCCAGGTCCAACCAAAGAACGTGTGGCTCACTACAATGGCAAAGACCAGGTTGTCGATAAACTGGCCAACACCCGTAGACACATAGGAGCGGAAGGCAAAGCTCGCAAAGTTATTCTTTTTGAGCATACGGCCAAGCGACTGGTTGAGCGTGGAGTTAACCACGGCAGAAACGAGCATTGCCAGCGAAGAGCCCAGCACCACGTACCAGGTGCCACCGATGGTGGCGTTAAGGGCGGTGTTGACCTCGATCATGCCCGTGTCGTAGTAAGCGCCCCACATGCCGGGCGTGAGCGAGCACGCCCAAAAGCACAGGCTGACGGCGAGGTTGACCAGCAGCGCGAGGATAGAGATTTTGATGGATGCCTTGGCGCCAAAGCGCTTGCAGATCATGTCCTGGCACAAAAACGAGACCCAGCTCACCACAAAGCCGCAATCGAGTGCCAGATACGGCAAGCTGATAAGCTCTTTGTTGGCCAGCAGGTTCATCATGATGACGCTCACGAAAAACAGCGAAACCGTTGCCGCGGGAATGCTCCGCAACAGGACCTTGTAGTCCTCCATGACCTTCTTGATCATTATGTACTCCTTTGGTTTTAGGTTTAACGAGCAGGATATCGGACCCGAACTGCTCGGACGCCCCGGTCTTGAGACGACGGTGGGTATGATAGCCGCTCACACGGCATCAGGCAAGCAAACGGCGCGGCAGCCCCGCAGGGCCACCGCGCCGATGCGTTAAAAGGCCACGTTACCAAACTCCGACAGGATAAGGTCGGGGTTGTGGTCAGTTGCCCAATCCACGTTCCACGGGCTCGTAAACAGCAGCAGCTTACCGCCGCGCATGTCCTCGACGCGCAGCGTGTCGCGCGTGAGCGAAAGGCCCGGGATATCGATGGTGTCGGGGTCGTTCTGGATCCAGCGGATGTCCGTATAGGGCAGCGGCTGGCGACGAACCTCAACACGGTACTCGGCCTTGAGACGGCGCTCGAGCACCTCAAACTGCAGCACGCCGACCACGCCCACAATAACGCTCTCCATGCCGGCACCCAGCTCGCGGAAGATCTGGATGGCGCCCTCCTGGGCAAGCTCCTCCATACCCTTGACGAACTGCTTGCGCTTGAGCGTATCGACCTGCGTAATGCGAGCGAACATCTCGGGGGCAAACGTCGGGATCTGCGGATACTGCACGTGGCGCTTGCCGGAGCACACGGTATCGCCGATGCTAAAGATACCCGGATCGAACAGGCCCACGATATCGCCCGCGTACGCCTCGTCAACAATCGCGCGGTCATCGGCCATCATCGACGTGCCCGTGGCAAGCTTGAGCTTGCGGTTGCCCTGCACGTGGAAGGCGTCCATGCCGCGCTCGAACTTGCCCGAGCAAATGCGCACAAAGGCGATGCGGTCACGGTGGTTCTTGTCCATGTTGGCCTGGATCTTAAACACAAAGCCGCTAAAGTCGTCGCGGCAGGGATCGACCGGCTCGCTGGTGAGCGTATCGGTATAGGCGCGCGGCGTCGGGGCCAGGCGCAGGAACTCCTTGAGGAAGGGCTCCACGCCAAAGTTGGTGAGCGCCGAGCCAAAGAACGCCGGGCTCAGCTTGCCGCAGGCCACGGCATCCAAGTCGAGCTCGTCGCCGGCACCATCGAGCAGCTCGATATCGTCCATTAGGTTCTTATGGTTCTCCTCGCCGATGAGCTCATCCATGGCGGGGTCGCCCAGCTCGGCCTCGACCTCGGCGACCTTCTTGGTGGCGTTGGCGTGACCATCGCCCTCAAAGGCGATAACGCGACGGGTCTGACGGTCGAACACGCCGCGGAAGTTGCGACCGCTGCCGATCGGCCAGTTCATGGGATAGGTGTTGATGCCCAGGACGTTCTCGATCTCTTCCATGAGCTCAAACGGATCGCGAGCCTCGTGGTCGAGCTTGTTCACAAAGGTGAAGATGGGAATATGGCGCAGCGTGCAGACCTTAAAGAGCTTTTTGGTCTGGGCCTCGACGCCTTTGGCGCCGTCGATGACCATGACCGCGGCGTCGGCGGCCATAAGGGTACGGTAGGTATCCTCCGAGAAGTCCTGGTGGCCGGGGGTATCGAGGATGTTGACGCAGGCGCCGTTATAGGTGAACTGCAGCACCGAGGAGGTAACGGAGATACCACGCTCCTTCTCGATGTCCATCCAGTCCGAGACGGCATGCTTGGCCGAGCTCTTGCCCTTGACCGAGCCGGCGGTCTGAATGCTGCCGGTATAGAGCAGCAGCTTCTCGGTAAGCGTGGTCTTACCGGCGTCCGGGTGGCTGATGATCGCGAATGTGCGGCGCGACGAGATTTCATCCGACAGGCTTGCCATGCGGATCCTTTCTTGCATTGAGTGCATTACGTCGTTGTAACCGCACTATTGTAGCCGCGAAATCCCGCCATAGGGCGCCTATCAGGACAAATTCATCAGTTGGGACCTGGGCAGCCGGCCCAATCCGTATTTACCTCTTGCAGAACTGTGCATAGTGTATATATACTGTGCTTACCGGTTATATACACGTGTAGCCCAACAGCTAAGGAGCCGCTGTGGACATCATCCTATCCAATTCGAGCGACAAGCCCATCTACGAGCAGATAACCTCGCAAGTCAAAGCTCAGATCTTATCGGGCACGCTCGCCGCGGGAGCCAAACTCCCCAGCATCCGTGCACTCGCGAGCGACCTGGGCGTGAGCGTCATCACCACCAAGCGCGCCTACGCCGACCTGGAGCAGCTCGGCTTTATCTGCACCGTGCAGGGCAAGGGCTGCTTTGTCGCCGAGGGCAACCAAGAACTCTTGCGTGAAAACCAGCTCTGCCATATCGAAGAGTTACTTGCGAAAGCGGCAAGCCAAGCCGAAGCCTTGGGCGTCACGCGCGACAAGCTGCACGAAATGCTCGACCTCGTGGCCCCCGAAACCATGCAGTAGCCATCTGCAAGAAAGGCTATACCATGCAAAACCTTTTAGAACTCAAAGGTATCTCACGCCGTGTGAGCGACCGTTTTTCGCTGCGTGATGTCACACTCGCTGTGGAGCCCGGCCAGATTGTCGGCTTTGTGGGTGCCAACGGCGCCGGCAAAACCACGACGATTCGAGCCGCGCTCGGGCTTATAAAGCTCGATGCCGGCGAGGTGCACCTGTTTGGGCAGCGCTGTGGCGCCGACGCGCCCGATGAAGCGCAGCGTTGTCTGCGCACTCGTGTCGGCCTCGTGCTGGACACATGCCCCTTCCCTTCCACACTCAAGGTGGCCGAAGTTGAGGCACTCGTAGGCCCGGCGTACCCCATGTGGAATCGCGAAACGTTCAGCGGACTCATCAACCGATTTGGCCTCGATCCCAAGGCAAAGGTCAAGGACCTCTCTCGCGGCATGGGCATGAAGTTGCAGCTTGCCTGTGCGCTCAGCCACAATGCCAAACTGCTCGTTTTGGACGAAGCCGCCGCAGGCCTCGATCCCATGGCACGCGAGGAACTGCTTGATGAGCTGCTTGCCTTTGTCGCTGACGGCCAGCACAGCGTGCTGCTCTCGAGCCATATTACGTCCGACCTCGATCGCACCGCCGACCGCGTCATCTGCATCGACGCTGGCTCGATTATGTTTGACCTGCCGCGCGAGGATATTACCGACCGCGCTGGCATCGCCCACTGTACCCAAGCACAGGCCGCCGAGCTTATGGCTTGCGTCGAAGGCGCCCGTGCCGCCCACCACGCCTATAGCGTGGACGTGCTCGTGCCCAACCGTCGCGAAACGCTCGAGGCCTTCCCCGAGATTCCCTGCGATCGGGCAACCATTGATGACTATCTGCGCCTCATGCTGAAAGGGGCTTCGAAATGAAACGCGCCTTTATGTCCGAGCTCGCCATCGTTCGCACGCTCGTCCCGAGCATCGCGGGCGTCGGCCTGTTCATATTCGTCGTGCTGACCCTCGCCAACGCATCGGATGGCGATTCCGGTATGAGCGCCGGCGCCTGCGCCGTCAGCGCCATGTCGCCCATCATGGCCATGAGCTCACTGGCAGGCTTCGACAATCAAAACGGATGGGAGCGCTATCGGGCAACGCTGCCCATCTCGCGCAAAGACATCATCTGCGCACGCTACCTGAGCATTGTCGCATTTTCGGCCGTCATGGCGTGCGCCGCCGCGCTTTTGAGCATCGTCGTCATCCCGCTCTTCAACAGCGCGGGCGTCCCTTCGACGGGGCAGGCTGTCTTTGAAATCACAATAGCCTCCGCCGCATCGATGCTCATCTCCCTCATGATGGTGTTTTTGGCACAGCCGCTGTTCTTTCGATTTGGACACATGGAGGCGCTGCGCCTATCCGTTGGCCTGTTTGCCCTGCTCGGATGCCTTGCCATGGCAATGCTGAGCTCCTCCAACCCCATTAGCAACTGGCTCATGTCGATTGCTGGGGCGAATCCCGATCCCGCCGTCCTTGGCTGTCTGTGTGCAGGAATTGCCGTACTGGCGCTCGCACTATGTGCAATCAGCTGCACCGTCAGCACCAAGGTCTATCGAGCACGCGATCTGTAACCACGCGAGCCTCAATCCACGAAGGGCACGATCGCCGCCCCTTCCCGCAAATCCGTGGCAAACGGTATGTCCCCGGCGTGCGCCACCGTACTACTTGCGCAGCGGCTTGGGCAGCGGAATGCCGGCGGCGATGGCTGCGGCGATGATCATGCAGACGATACCCTTGAGTGGGAAGCACATGAGCAGCAGGCCCACAACCATGACGGGCTGACGCATGACCGCACCCATCGTCGATGCCGTGCAGACGGCGACGCAAAAGACCGGATCAGCGCCAGTGAGGATAGCAAAGCCGTAGCCCAGGCTCACGCCCGAGAAGATAACGGGGAAGAAGTGGCCGCCGCGCCAGCCCATGTTGATGAGGGCGGGGGTCAGCATGGCCTTAACAAGACCGGTCGCGATGAGCACACCGGCGGGGATGGTCAGATAGGTTTCCATGAGCACGTCGGCCTGCGTCTCGCCGGCAAACATGGTGAAGGGCAGAGCCGTACCGCAGGCGGCAAGTACCAGACCGGCCAGCATGGCCTTGGCGACGGGGCGCTCCCCTATTGCATGGGACAGTGCCTCGCTTGCGTGCTCGGAGACAAAGTACAGCCAGCCGCATACGGTGCCGACCAACGCCAGCGGGATGAGCCAGGCAAGTTCCAGGTTGCCCACCTCGGCGGACTCAAATCTGGGCATGCCCATGCCGCCGCCCACAAGCTGGCCAAGCAGCAGGTAGGCGCCCAGACCGCCGGCAATCGCAATGCCGTAGACCACCGTCTTTTGCGCCTTGGGCAGCTTGATGGTGATTTCGCCGGATGCGGGGTCCTCAGCATCATTGGCACCCTGGCTGTCGGCGCTACCGGCGAGCGGAGCCACAAAGCCAAAGACAGGCGCGGTAAAGAGCGCCGTCAGGGCAGCCTGGGTACCCAGCAGCGTAAGCTCCCTAAACTCGGCACCAAAGCGGCGCATGCGGTTGCCGACCCAGCTGCACAGGCCCGCGATGACGCCGGTCAGACCGGCCTCCGGTCCAATACTTCCGCCAAACAGCAGCGGCAGCAATGCCGCGAGCGAAAGCTTGCCCAGGTTGTCGTACGGGTAGCACCCGTCTTGCTTTACCTTAGCCATCACCTGGTTGAGGTCATCGGTCTTGGTGCCTGTCATCTTTTCGTACAGGCCAATCACCAAGCCGCCCAGCAGGCAGACAAAAAACGGGTACGGCAAAAAGCCAAACGGGCCGCTGGCAAGCTCGGGCGAAGCAACGCCCAGCGCGTTCGGAATCTCGGTCCATAGATAGTCGATACCGTGCTCCATCGCAAAAAAGAACAGCCAGACCGCGGCGCCTGCGAACGTACCGGTCACGGCAACGCTAACTAAAAACAGCGCACGGTTTTTGGGTTTTGCAAGGCTATCCATCGGGTCCTCCCGTGGCCAAAATCGACAAAGATAGGTTTTATTTTAGAGCGAATGTGGCCCAGACAAGCCAACCATCCGCGCTGCAAACGGCGCCAACGGGAAGCACGGCGGGACAGGCTCAAGGCTCATCCGTTGATAATCGAGGCAATCTCGTGCAGGTCCTCGGCAAAGTAGATGCCCTGTTGGCGCCGCGGGCTCGATAGGCCCTTATCGATCATGTGTCCGAGCAGCGCCTTGAGGTCGTTGTAGTAACCGTCCAGGTTATACAGGATGCACGGAGCACTCAGGTGCCCCAACGACACCGCGGACATAACCTCGGCAATCTCCTCGAGCGTTCCCGTGCCGCCGGGAAAGGCAATGAACGCATCGCCGAGCTCGATCATCTTTGCTTTACGCTCCGCCATATCGCTCGTCACGATGAGGTCGTCGATACCGTCATGTTGAAACTCGGCCTCGATAAAAAAGCTCGGCTCCACACCCGTCACGTGCCCGTCGGCATTAAGTACGCTATCGGCGAGCGCGCCCATCAGTCCCGACTTGGACCCGCCGTATACCAGCGCGTGCCCATTGGCGCCAATCCAGTCGCCCAGCTCCTGCACCGCGGGCAGAAACGCCGGGTCGTTGCCGGCACTGGCACCCAGATACACGGTGATATTCATGTTCAGTCCCCCTCATCGTGACGCGCGACGTTCGTCTTAGCGCTGCCGACGACGGTACTCGCGCACGCGTCGCGACAAATCGGCAAGTTCATCGCGGTCAAGCTCTTCCAAGCGCTCAAGATCGTCCATAAAGCGCGCCATGGTGTCCTTTTGGCGCATCTTGATGAGCGTATTGCAGTAGCTCACCGCCACGCCCGTGAGCATGGCGATGTAAAAAATGCTAATAACGCTCAGGACGACCGTGATGGCACGGGCGACCGGTGTCTCGGCCGGAATGTCACCAAAGCCGATGATCGAGACCGTCTCAAAGCTAAACCAAAGTCCATCGCCAAACGTTAGGGTCGTGGGCTCAGAGAGCCAGACGGCCGTTGAACACAGAAGATAAAAGACGAGAAATAGGCCCGTGATACGCACGAAACCGGCCTGACGCAACACATCGGCCAGCGTCCTCAGCTTTTTCATCGAGACCCCCTTTTTTCAGGACAATCAATCGCTTTTGGTCGGTATTGTCCCACGCCTCCCCTGCAAACGGAACCAATCATTAAGAACGCTTCTAAACGACGGGTTGTGAGGGACAATCCTCCCACGACAAAACGAAGGACGTTTCAATCTGCGGAAAACGGGGCGTTCCCATCGAACTCGCAGCCTGAACTAGTATCGTGATATAGACACACCGCCCACCATCGTGCGCGCAACACGCGGAAAGAAAGGAAGCCCACGATGTTTAGACCTCTTCGCAGGAAGAAGCGCGCTATCACCGATCAAGAGGCACGAGAGCTGCTCGTTAATTGCAAACGCGGCATTTTTGCCGTCAACGGAGACGACGGCTATCCTTACGCCATTCCCGTTAACTACTACTTTGACCCCGAGCACAACAAAATTTACTTTCATGGAGCCAAGGCGGGGCATAAGGTCGATGCACTCAAACGCAGCGACAAAGTCTGCTTTACCGTCTATGGCAACGATTGGTATAAAGACGACGACTGGGCACCCTATGTTCAGAGCACCGTGGTTTTTGGCCGTTGCCGCCTCGTGAACGATGACCCGGCGTTTGTCGAAGACAAAGTCCGACAGTTTGCCCTCAAGTACTATCCTTCTGCCGAAGAGGTCGAAGAGGAAATCAAGCAAAGTATCAGAGGCGTCCAACTGTATGAAATTACGATTGAGCACCTTTGCGGCAAGCAAATTCAAGAAAAGTAGCGAACGGGGAAAACGCGCTCGCAACCCTCTGCGCTCTATGCGCCCACGCACATTGACGACATGGGCGCAAGCCGCGGTACCCGAATCGTGCGACCCCTATACCCCAAAAACGTAGCGGTCTAGGCGGTCGCACGCTTCCTTTACGCGCGAAAGCGGCAGCGCCAGATTCACGCGAATGTGGCAGGGCCCGTGGAACGGACGGCCATCCTGATACCCCACGCCCACGCGGTCGCCCTCGTCGAGCAGCCACTGAATATCACGGCCATGCTCGCGACACCACTCGGTGCAGTCCAGAAACACCATGTACGTGCCCTGCGGACGCGAAAACGCGACGCCCTTCCAATGTTTTTCTGCATACGTGCAGAAGTACTCGATATTGCCGGCAAGCACCTGGTTGAGCTCGTCCACCCACTCGTAGCCCTGCGGCTGGTAGGCACCGATAAGCGCATGCATCGAAAGGACATTCATCTCGTTGTAATGGGTCTTGTTAGACACGGCGCACATGCGGTCGCACAGCGTCTCGTTGTAGATGATGTGGTAGCTGCCGACCAGACCCGCTAGGTTAAACGTCTTGCTCGGCGCATAGAGGGCAACCGTGCGCATGCGGGCATCCTCGCTCACCGACTGCGTCGGGATATGCTTGTGACCCGGCAGAATGATATCGGACCAAATCTCGTCCGAAATCACCACGCAATCGTGTTGGCGGTAGATGTCCATGGCGCACTCGATCTCATCGCGCTCCCATACGCGGCCGCAGGGATTGTGCGGCGAGCAGAACACTGCGGCATGAATGTGGTTTTGGGCGAGTTTGCGCTCCATGTCCTCAAAGTCCATGCGCCACACGCCCTGGTCGTCGAGTTTAAGTGGGCTGTGGACAATGCGATAGCCCGCGGCCTCGATGGACTTGGTAAAGCCGATGTAGGTGGGGCTGTGGACCAGCACCGCATCGCCCGGCTGGACATACGCGCGCAACGTCGACACGACACCGCCCAGCACGCCGTTTTCGTAGCCGATATGCTCAGGGAGCAGGTCCTCGACACCATTGCGGCGGCTCTGCCATTCGATGATGCGGTCAAAGTACTCGTCGCTCGGATTGAAATAGCCAAACATGGGATGCTGCGCGCGCTGAATGATGTGTTCTTGGACCGTGGGCACCGTGGCAAAGTTCATGTCGGCCACCCACATGGGAATGCGGTCGAAGCCCTCGTCGGGTGCGTTCGGAGCCATACCGGGGATCTCGCCCCAAGAGTCAACGGCGATGGCGTCCATGTTGTGTCGATTGATAAGTGAGGTAAAGTCGTATTTCATGCTGAGCCCCCGTGCAAAGTTGATTGTTTTGGTAGGCGTTATTGTCCACCAGCACGGGCGGTTTTGGCGCGGGGTTTGGCGCTTAATTTGACGGGTGCGGACGAATGGCTGGTTAGTCTTGCGCGTCGTTGACGGCGACTACGGTTAGCTGGGTTTCATCGACCGTAAACGATATGTCGAGCCCGGCGAAGGCCAGATGATAGACGCGGTTTGGCTCATGCTTGCTGCCCGCGCGGCGCGGATCTTGGCGAAGAACCTCGACCAAGCCGGGGAGCTTTGCAGGCGGGACCATATCCTGCAGCGCCTGCGGGAACTCGACGTCGAGCTCTTGCCACGGAGCATCCTCAATCCAGCCGCCCGTTGAATCCGGGTGGCAGTCCGCAAACGGAATGTAGGGCTTGATATCGTAGATGGGCGTGCCATCGCGCAGATCGGCCCCCAGCACATGGATGATCGGACCATCGTCGGTGAGCTCGACACGGTCGAGCTTAACGCAGGTGAGACCGATAGGATTAGGGCGAAACGGACTGCGCGTGGCAAACACGCCCACGCGCTCGGCTCCACCCAGACGCGGCGGGCGCACGGTTTTCGACCATTTTGCGTTGGTGCCGGACCTGTCCTGTGTTTTGGCATCGGCGGCTATGTCCTTAGCCGTGCCGCCGGGCGTGCCGTTTTCGAAGCGCCAGAGCAGCCATAGGTGAGAGAAGGAGTCCAGACCCTCAACCGCTGCATTGGAGGCAAATTCCGGCTCAAAAACGATGCGTCCCTGCAGATGGGGTGCCAAAAAGCTGTTGCGCGGAATGCCGAACTTCTGCGGCAGGTCGGTATGTATGCGTGCGATAGGTTCCATGCCGGTCATTGTACGGCATGGAGGCGTGGGGCGTTGCGCGCAATTCTTCGCCGCGGTCCTCCGTCGTGCAACCAACGGTTGCTTGGAAGGGCACCTGCTGCCGCGTATGCTTAAGCCATCAACCAGCAGAAAGGAGCCGCTATGGCCTTTGCAGAAAAGCTCATTGCTGTCCGTCGCGCCCATCACCTTACCCAAGAGCAGCTTGCCGCTAAGCTCTTCGTCACACGCCAGGCCATCAGCCGGTGGGAGCGCGGCGAGGTCACACCGGGCATCGACATGATGAAGCTCATCGCCGCCGTAACCGGAGAACCGCTGTCCCACCTGCTCGAAATGCCTGAGCACTATTGCCAGAGCTGCGGCATGATACTCACGCCCGACGACTGCGGCACCGATGCCACGGGCACCGCGACCGATCATTACTGCAAGTGGTGCTACGACCACGGCAAGTACACCTATGACACCACCATGGAGGCAATGATTGAGGATTGTGCCCCGCGCCTGGCACAAAACACCGGCATGTCGCTCGACGAAGCCGTCTCGCTCATGGGCGCCGTCCTGCCGCAACTGGAGCGCTGGCGCACCGTGCAGGAAAACGAGGAGCGCTACGGCGCCGAAGCCCGGAAGCGCTACGGCGACGAGGCGATCGACGCAGCAAACGAAGCACTGCTGGACATGGACCCTCAGACATGGAGCGACATGAAAGAACTTGAACGCGCTATTCTGGGCCAGCTCTCGATTGCCATGGGCATTGGCGACCCAGAGAGCAACGAGGCTCGTAAGCTTGTCGCGATGCATCGTCGCTGGATTGCTCTCAACTGGGGATGCGAGCCCCAAGACGAGGCGTACCTGGGCCTCGCCCACGGTTATCTTGCCGACCAGCGCTTTGTTGACTACTACGACAAGCCCTGCGCCACCGGAGCCACGGCGTTTCTGGTCCAGGCCATCGAGTCTTCGTTGACGCGCGCATAGAACGCGGCGGCTTTGGGTATTTCAATCAAAACCTCAACCGATTGGAGACCTATGGCTACTAATCACGAGCTCGCGCTGTACGTTATGACCGGCTGCCCGTATTGCTTAAAGGTCAAGCACTTTTTGGCCGATAACGGCGTGACCATTCCCGAGCGCAATATCTCGACCGATTCCGATGCCGAACAGACACTCATCGCCGTCGGCGGAAAACGCCAGGTTCCCTGCCTGTTCATCGACGGCAAACCACTCTACGAATCGAGCGACATCATCGCGTGGGTGCAGGAAAACCTGCTCTAGTACGCACGCCCTGTCCGTCCAGGGCCCCAACCCATACGACCCAAACATGTACACCAGCATCCAAAGTCGACATTTTTCGACATCTTTGGATGCTGGCGTACAGCTTTTTGGTAGTCATGGACGCTCTTGGCCGGCTAATTGTTTGAGGAGACCTTTGGATTATGGCTGTTTGACGCCTCTGGAAAGGTTTCCGAGAGGGCTGTGGTCAAAAAAGGGCAAATATGAGTACTGCCACCTGTTTAGTAGCAGCGATTTTGATCACTTCAGGAACTATTCAACGTTCCACTCGTCCGCAGACGACGTTATTTCTCCTCATATGTTCAATAAAAGTAGCTCTTAATGGGAACAAATCTCATCAGGAGCTACAATTTATAGCAAATAAATGCAACCATAATGGCAACAGTACTCATATTTGCCCTTTTTTGACCACGACCCTCCAGAATAGTCGCTGAGAGCGACACTAAATGACAAAATCCGACACTTGAACGTTCTTATATGAGTAGCCATTGAAGGACACCTAACGACTACTCCCATTCGCGACACACTGTGTCGCGAATTAAGCTGGCCCCATTACCGAAGACCAGTGAGAGCTCCTGCCCAGAATCTCAATAGCTTAATAAAGGGCTCCCCTCCGGAAGTTCAATGAGCATCCAAATTCCAAGCTGAAAAGCAAAGGAGTATCGAAGCCGTCAATGCTCATTTCCTATCGAACAGGCAGGTCAAAACAAGCTAATTAGCCCGATGAACTGCTTGTATTTTTGTCTACAAAATTGTATACAAAAAGAGAATCCGAGAACCGGCGCTCGACATTATGTCGATCGATAGGAGGCGCCATGGATGCTAAGCAGCTCGAAAAGATGATGGGGTTTGCTCCCGGAGAGTTGAAGAAAGCCGCGGAAGCCTACGAAAAAGATGAGTGGCCGAAAGGTCACACCATCAAGTTGGGAAGGCCACCAATCTCCGATGAGCCGAGCGTCGTTATATCAGCACGTGTGGGCGAATCGATTCTTGAGGCGTTTGACGAAAAAGCCAAACGCCATGGGCAAACACGCACGGAGCGGCTCAGAGAGCTCATTACACTTGATGCACTGATTGCCTAGGCCCGCTCCCCCGTCGGACCCAAACATATACACCAGCATCCAAAGTCGACATTTTTCGACATCTTTGGATGCTGGTGTACATGTTTTTGCTACATAGTCGTTGGGGACGTCCTTAAATGACCAGTCGTTAAAGAACGCCCCCGATGACTAGTTAGCCGTGGAAGCGAGCTGTGGGTGCAAGCGGCTGTTCACGAAAGACGCGCTCGACGGCAGCGCGGTATTCGTCGACCTTTTTGGTCTTGCGTACGATCTTGTGGACGGTAGCGGGATCAGCGAAAGCGCACTTGGCGTAGAACCACCACTCCTTCATGCGGAAGACCGCATTGCCGCCAATCTCTTCTGCATATGCCGCAAACAGCGTGTCGTGGAAGCGCTGCAGCTCAGCAGCCGTTGCAGCAGGGCCTCCCTTGACCATGCGAGCCAGAGCGGGGTTCGCGAGCAGGCCACGCCCCAACATCACATGGCGCGTGCCGGGATAGGCCTCCACCAGCGCGTCCATATCCTCAAGATCGAAAATGTCGCCGTTATAGGCCACCGGAAACGGCGCACGCTCCAGCGTCTCGCCGTAAAACTCCTTGCGCGGCGAGCCCGTATAACGGTCCTTCTGTACGCGCGGGTGCACAATCAGCTCTGCCAACGGCATGCGGCAATACAGATCGAGCACACGTTCATACTCGTCATCGCGTTCCAACCCCAGCCTGGTCTTTACCGATACCGGCAACGGCGACCGCTCGCACACATCGCTTAAGAACGCCTCGAGCTCGTCGAGATTGCGCAAGAAACCCGAGCCCTTGCCCTTGGCGACAACCGTTCCCGAAGGGCAACCCAAGTTGAGATTGACCTCGCGGTAGCCCATGTCGGCGAGCACCTGTGCCGCCCACACAAACTCGTCCGCGTTCTTGGACATCAGCTGAGGCACTACGTTGAGCCCCTGGTTATTGGCAGGATCGATCTCCTTAAACGCCTTGCCGCCAAAGCGGTTTCCCACCCGCGGCGGCGGCAAAAACGGCGTGTAATAGCAATCGAGCGCACCGAAGCACTCCGCATGCACGCGACGGAACACATGCCCGGTAATCCCCTCCATAGGGGCCAACGAAAGAATCATCTACTCTTCTCTCATATCAACGGATGTGACAAAGGAACCGCCCCCTTGTTACATGCATTATGCCTTGTGCTCCAGATGATTCACAAGGCAGAGGCAGCAGCTTGACGATAATCACCCTTCCATCCGGCGCCTCATGCAACGAAGGTGAATGGTTTTCCGCGAAGTGAACGAGTGAAATCGGACCCTCGATGCATCGACACTTTTGGAAGGCCAATTCCTGCGGTTTTATCACTCAAATCCTGCGGTTTTAGCGTCGAAAAATGTGGGTGCTTCAGGGGTCCAAATTAGGTCGTTCACTTCTCGGGAAACCATTCACCTTCGATTTGCTGTTTGTGGGCATCGACAGCGGCTTCATGCTCCAAAAGACGACGTTCGCGATCAAACGATCACCAACAGCACGCTATTGACCGCTATGTATGAACAACAGACATCCTCCACTCATCTATACTCAAGAGCGTGTCCGCATCGCCCCAAAAAACGATGAGAGTCGAGGCCCCCATGCAGCAGCTTACCGAACAAGAACAGAAACGCATCCAGCGGTACTGCACATACCCCAAAATCGCAGCGACCGCACTCGTCATGTCGTTCGTAGCATGCCTATTGATGTTGCCGCTCCAAATGATCAACGATATCGCGTTCCACCAAAAGGAATTCCAACCCGCGGGCATATATACCGCTATCGCACTCACCGTAATCGAACTCGCCATCTTTTGCTATTGCGCTCTTGCGCCGCGCTTTGGAATGCAGGGCAAACAGTGGAAGGAACTGCAGAGCAGGCTTGCGGTGGCCCAGACCAACAAGGACCATTCCGCGGAGGTCGCCGGCGTGCTTGCCACGCAAGCTGCCGGCCGCCTGCTCAAGAACAGCGACAACGATCTCGTGCGCAACCTGGGCGGTGCCGCTGAGGTTGCCAGCGCCGTAGGGGCAGTCGCCACGGCGGCAGACGTGCTGGCCGAAACCTCGAGCAATGCCGAGGCCATGGCGGCCGCATACGGCGTTGTGATTCCGAGCGCCAAGAAACAGATTATCGCGCTCATCGCAGTGCCCGCCATTGTGCTGCTTGGCGTCTACATCCCGCAGTTTGTCCAGGGAAATAACGAGCTTCAGGCAAGAAAGGCTGCAGCCGCCGAGCAGCTCGCCATCGCGCAAGATGCCTTGGAGCCCGCGTGCGAACGCGTCGCGGCAGACGACCCATACGAGTCGTATCACGACTACGGCTACCGCATTATCGGCTATCTGCGCGATAATGACCTCGGCGCTCAAGCAGCCTATGTCTACCTTTCTTTCGATGCAGATGGCATGCTCACGGACGTCGATTACGTCAGTCAGATCGACCCCGAGGCAAGCCTCGCAGACAACCTCGCCCGCGCCGAGCAGGATATCGCGACGCTCTGCGCCCCGCTCAACGGGTTGGACATTTCCGTTGCCACACCGGGCCTCCTCACGCCATGCAGCCTGTCGGATGAATTTAAACAGACATTTTTAGCTGGCTCCCTATATGAAGAAATCAGCATCAAGACGGAGGACGAATCTATCAAGTCGTACTACACCTTTGACACCGAGGCCGCAGAAGAATTCGACGAATACACCCATCCGGAAATTAGGCTCATGCTCTCTGCAAAGAAGAACTAAAGGCTTTCGATCTAATTGCCGCTCGCGAACATCGTCTATATCTCGAGGTCTAATACTTTTCCGAGAAGTGAACGACCGTTTTTGGACCCCTGAAGCATCGACATTTTCTGGCGCCAAAACCGCAGGATTTGGTTGGCAAAACCGCAGGAAATTGCATCTCGAAAGTGCCGATGCTTCGGGGGTCCATTTTGACTCGTTCACTTCTCGGAAAAGTATTAGACCCCGATTTCGCAAGGGCCTCAATGTGACAAAGGAACAACCCTTTTGTCACATTATTCGGAGCGCAGGGCTTCGACGGGATCCTTTTTGGACGCGCTGCGAGCGGGCAGCAGGCCGGCAACGACCGTTAGCAACACAGAAATCGCAATGAGCACCAGCGCATCCTGCACGGGCAGGCTCATCAGATTGGGCACCTGTTTGGCAGCAAGCGCCCAGGCATTAACCGGGAAGCTCACGGCCACCACGACGACAATGGCAAAGACACCGGCGATAAGCCCCTCAATAAAGGTCTCGGCATTGAATACGTTGGCCACGTTGCGCTTCGACGCGCCGATCGCGCGCAGGATGTCAATCTCCTTTTTGCGCTCCAGCACGCTGATGTATGTGATGATGCCGATCATGATGGAGCTCACCACCAGACTGATACTCACAAACGCGATGAGCACCAAGCTGATGGTGTTCACGATGTCGGTCACCGAACCCATGATGATGCCCATGTAGTCGGTGTACGAAATTGCCTGCTCATCATGGCCAGCGGCTTTGACCTGCTTGTTGTACGCATCGATGTGATCGAGTACGCGCTCCTTGGCCTCAAAGTCGCGCGGGAAAATCTTGACCGAAATGGGGTCGGCCTCGTCCGCATAACCCAACGTGGTCAGATTGTTATCGTAGGTGAGCTTCGACGCCTTGGCATAGCTCATCATGAGCGAGCTCAGGTCCTCGGCGTCCATGTTGAAATGGATGGCACGAGCAAAAGCGCTCGCATCCACACGCATAGCGCTCGCCAGGTTGGCAAAACTCGATGACATCTGCGTCGCCATCTGG
Organism: Collinsella aerofaciens; assembly: GCF_028206995.1. GTDB lineage: Bacteria > Actinomycetota > Coriobacteriia > Coriobacteriales > Coriobacteriaceae > Collinsella > Collinsella aerofaciens_AQ. The sequence goes on from NZ_JAQLFL010000003.1 coordinate 75,639, forward strand.
CCCATGAGCCCTTCCGCGCCCGCCTTGAGCTGAGCTGACACCGTCGCCGCAATCTGATCGCTGATCGACTTCATTACCTGATCCATAGCCTGCTGCAGATACGGAGCCAGCTGCTTTTGCACATAGTCGGTCATCGCCTGCTGCAGGCGCTCGGCCAGGGCATCGCCACCGAGTGCCTTGAGCTGAGCCAGGTATTGCTGGGCTGCGGCATCATTCTCAAGATACGCCGAGAATGCGGCGGCGAGCTTTGACGCGTCCTTAAGATCATCGGGCGTCAACGCCTTAAACTGATCAGACTGCAAAAAACCCTCAAACAGCTGGTTGACAAGCGTTCCCACCTGCTGCATTTGCTCGGGCGTGAGTTCCAGACCGTCAAAGATACCCGAGAGATCTGGGGTTGGCGCTTTTGCCATGACGTCGCTGAAGTCGATGTCCTTCCCAACGTTCGAAAGGTCAATGTCCAGCCCGGACAAGTCGATACCAGAAAGGTCCATACCGCCGGCCGCACCCGAGAGTGCAGACGCATCAAACGAGAACGCGCTCTTAAGCGCCGCCTCGTCCACACTGAACATGCTGCCCAGATCCACGCCTTGCTTGGCCTCGCCTTGCAGTTCGTCGAAGGTTTTGCCCGTAAAGACATCCGTCTCGGGGTGGGCGAGTTGCTCCTGCACAATCTGCGAATCGGCGGCGCGCTCCATAAGCTGGCGGGTCAGCGCATGCGTATAGGCAATGCCCGGAGATAACGCACTCGCATTGGCCGTCTCGTTAGGTCGCACCACGCCCACAATGTGCACGTCGATACCGTCGGCAACCTTGGCGGCCATAAAGTCGGTGTCACCAGACATGTCAGTCCACATGCCGGTCTCTTCGTTTTTGCGATAGGCATCGGCCGGTGACAGCACCTTAAACGTCGTAGACAGCGCATCGTCGTAGGTAAAGTCGGAGCTGGTCTCGGGCGTCTCGATCTTACCGTCAGCCGTCATGGCGCTGTTAACCAGGTCGTTGAGCTCGTTGATATCCAGCGCGCCGATGCTGTAGAGCGTGTAGTCGCCCACCGTTCCACGGCTCGAAAGCACCATTACGGCTTCGTTAGCAGACGTGGGCCAATGACCGGCGACGACATCGTACTGGCTGTCGAGCAGGCTCTGGTCGTCGATCATCTCGTTAAAGACCGAGGTTCCCATGGATTCCATGCTCACCGTTGCCGCCGAGCTCGCGCCTCCGCTCATGGCCTCGGTCATGGCGTTGGGCACCAGCCGGACGGGCTTCTCGTCGCCCTTACCCGCACGATAGACAACCGGCGTCACGCCATAGCCGTACTGGATGGCGTTGACTTCTTTATCGATGCCATCGCCACCGGCATCGAGCCATGCCCTAAAGCTCGTCATGTCATTGGACTTAACGCTCGCAAACATATTCTTTACGGCCGTGACCACGGGAATCTTATCGGTTCCCTTAGCCTTGCCGCCGGCACTGTCGTCGGACAAATCCACGTTTTCAGGCGAGTCATCATCCGTGGCCCCCTGTCCACCCATCATGGACGACAGGTCGTAATCCTGCTTGGAAATGGTGAGCGGGTAGCTCGAGAGCGTATCCTCCTCGACCTTTTTGATGTAGCCGTTTACGCCGTTGGACAGCGCCAGAATCGCCGCGATACCGATAATGCCAATCGAGCCCGCAAAGGCCGTCATGGCCGTGCGGCCCTTTTTGGTCATGAGGTTTCGGGCAGAAAGCCCCAGCGCCGTCACAAAGCTCATCGAGGTTTTGCGCGTAGGCTTGGCCTCGCGACGCGCGGCCTTTGCTACATCAAAGGGGTCGGAATCGTCGGTAATCTTGCCGTCCGCCAGGTTGACGATGCGCGTGGCGTACTGGTACGCCAACTCAGGATTATGCGTGACCATAATAACCAGACGGTCGCGCGCCACGTCCTTGAGCAAGTCCATGACCTGCACGGACGTTGCGGAATCCAAGGCGCCGGTCGGCTCGTCTGCCAGCACGATCTCGGGATCATTGATCAGGGCGCGGGCGATGGCCACGCGTTGCATCTGTCCGCCCGATAGCTGGCTCGGGCGCTTGTTAACGTGCTCGCCCAGGCCGACTTTCTCCAACGCCTCACGTGCACGCTGGCGGCGCTCGGCATGGCCCACACCCGTGAGCGTAAGCGCCAGCTCAACGTTTTCCAAGATGGTCTGATGCGGAATGAGGTTATAGCTCTGGAACACAAAGCCGATGCGGTTGTTGCGATAAGCATCCCAATCGCGATCGCGAAAGTCCTTGGTCGAAATGCCGTCGATTAACAGGTCGCCGGAATCGAAATGATCGAGCCCACCGATAACGTTGAGCATCGTAGTTTTGCCCGAGCCCGAGGGGCCCAGAATGGCCACGAACTCGTTATCGCGAAAAGACAGGCTTACGCTGTCGAGCGCCACCTGCGTAAACGACTGGGTAACGTACCTTTTGCAAATACCTTTGAGCTCCAACATGGACGGCAACCTCTCCTGCACAGGCACTCTGCCCGCTCTCACCCGCCGTTCGTATTCGACGCGTTTGTCCTACTCTATCCCCATTTTTTGCCGGAACCAGTGAGGAATGTAACGAACCGCGCCAAAAAACGAACGGGACGGCGCCTAAAAGAAGAGGTCCCGAGCGGGACCTCTGTATGGTGGAGATTATCTTGAAAGGCAGCGGACTACTCTGCACAGCGGCGCGCAATCCTCGCCATGCTTTACGCGTTTTCTACTGCTCGCTATTCGCAATCGCCTGGTCGATGAGCTTGTCGAGCGCTGCGCGCTGCTCGGCGGAGCTGATGGCTCCCACGATTGGATCCCCTACGATGTTGCCATTCTGATCGATGACATACGTTGTCGGGAACGAGAACAAATTTGACGTGAACTTACCGGCCTCGCTATCCGACTTGAACCAGACGTTCTTATATGTCACGCCCTTCTTGCTCAGCACGTCCTTGGCATCCGCAATCTCGCCCTTGTTGCCATCGAGCGTAAAGGAATTGACGCCCACGACCTGGCCGCCCTTCTCGGCAAGTTCTTTATTCAGATTCTCAAGATCGCCCAGCTCGCCCACGCACGGCTTGCAAGTAGTGAACCAGAAGTTCATGACGGTGACCTTGTTCTTAGAGAACAGCTCGTCGCTATTCACGTCGTTGCCATCCAGATCCTTGCCCGTAAAGCTGGGGAACTTCGTCGTCTCGCTCGAAGCATTGGCACCGGCCGTCATGCCAGCGGTCGAAGCGTCGACGCTCTCGCCTGCGCTCGGCGTGCTTCCACAGCCGGGGAACTCCTTCTCCAAGCTCTCGAGCTTGTCCTCGATCTCCTTGATCTGCTGTGCACCGGTCTTGAGCGTCTTAAGCTCATCCGCCGTGAACTCATCCTTGGCGCCGTCGATGGTCTTGAGCAGAAAATCGCCGTAATTGCTGCCGTCCTCAATCATTGCCGAGTCTTTATTTGCCGCATTGAATACCTTTTCCCACAGCGCGTTATCACTCGAAAAAATCTCGTTCTCCTTCTGCATGAGCTTCGCATACAGCTCGGCGGCCTCGTCGGCATTGGCCGGCTTCTGCGCAGTGAGTTCTGCGATCTTAGGATCGGAGCTCGCAGATTCGCTCGCATTGCCGCCGGGCGCCGAACATGCCACAAGGCACAAGGCCAGCACCGGCACCATAAACAGGGCCGCAATCTTAGAAAGCTTCATAGTCATTCCTCCGTTTTGTCGAAGCTTGTTTACTTTTTATCGGCAGTCAAGGGAAGCTTTTCCGCCGACACATCCAGGCCATAGCGATAGCTGATGGCATCGACGGGACAAGCCCCGATGCACTTTCCGCACCGGATGCATTCGGCATGATTGGGCGCGCGGACCACATCAACGTCCATCTGACAAACCTTTGAACACTTGCCGCACGAGACGCATTTGCATGCATCGACCCGGATCCCCAGTAGGGACACCTTATTCATGAGCGCATAGAATGCGCCGAGTGGACAAATCCATTTGCAGAAGGGGCGGTAGAACAAAACGCTCAGCACTACCACGGCAATGAAAACGGCAAGTTTCCAAGTAAAGAGCTGTCCCAACGCAGATCGAATGCCGGCATTGGCAATGGCCAGCGGAATGGCGCCCTCGAGCACACCCTGCGGACAGATGTACTTACAAAAGAACGGGTCGCCCATGCCCACGTCGTTAACCACCAAGACGGGTAGCAGCACCACGGCAAACAGCAACACGACGTACTTGATGTACGTGAGCGGCTTGAGCTTTTTTGTCGAAAGCTTTTTGCCGGGAATCTTATGAAGCAGCTCCTGCAGCCAGCCAAACGGGCACAGAAAGCCGCACACAAAGCGCCCCAGCAGCACGCCGAGCAAAATGAGCGTACCGGTGACATAGTAAGAAAAGTTGAACTTGGATGAACCCACCACCGCCTGGAACGACCCAATGGGGCACGCACCCGATGCCGCAGGGCACGAATAGCAGTTGAGTCCAGGTACGCAGACTGTTTTTCCCGCACCCTGATAAATGCTGCCTTTGGCAAAGTTTGGCAGGTGAATGTTGGTGATAAGCGTCGCCGCCGCCTGAATGAATCCGCGAAATCGGGCCAAAACATGCGACGCAGTGTTTTCTCTTTTATCCAATTCCGATACACTCCAAGCACAGCCTAATCGCTTTGGCCAGCACGGCATCCGCCTCGCCACGCATAACGCCAAAGCACACCATGGCAATTCCGACGATCAACAAAGCGACCTGTACCACGGGTTTTACCGCCTTGAACAACCTGACCACTCCTTTCGTTACGCGACCATTGGACCATATCGGCTATAAAATCCGTGTTAAGCGCGATTTGAAATGTGCAAGGAGACTGTTATGCGTATTTTGATCGTCGAGGACGAGCGGGCGCTGTGTGACGCAATCGCGCGCAGCTTGCGAAACTTGGCGTACAGCGTCGACTGCTGTCACGACGGACAGGAGGCGCTCGACCTACTGAACGTTGAGGCCTTCGACCTCGTGGTACTCGACCTCAACCTTCCCCGCATCGACGGCATGACCGTGCTCAGGGAACTTAGGAAAACTGACTGCGAGACTAAGGTACTGATTCTGTCCGCACGCGGCGAAGTATCCGATAAAGTCGCCGGACTCGATGCCGGCGCCAACGATTACCTCACCAAGCCGTTTCATCTGGACGAGCTTGCGGCAAGGATTCGCAGCCTTACCCTCAGACGCTTTACACAAAGCGACATAGTTTTAACCTGCGGAAAGCTCCGTTTTGACACCAAGGCGCGCATCGCTTCCGTGGACAGCGAGGCTTTATCTTTTACGCGCAAGGAAACGGGAATCTTAGAATATCTGATGCTTAATCAGGGGCGTCCGGTTAGTCAAGAGGAGCTTATCGAACACGTTTGGGATAGCAGCGTGAACAGCTTTAGCAACGCAACCCGCGTTCATATCTCGTCGCTCCGCAAAAAGCTACGCAGCGCTTTGGGATACGACCCGATTCGAAATCGGATTGGAGAGGGCTACGTTATGGAGGATAGCGAATGAAAGGGCTTTCGCTGCAATGGCGCATAACGATTATGACGGCACTGCTCACGTGTGCGGCATGCGTGCTGACGAACTGCCTGGTCGGCTATACGGGCATGCGCTACATGGATGCCATCGGCAGTAACATCTCGGCATTTAACGCAACCGGCGAAGATTCGCCCCAGGCGTTCGACCCAGCGAAAGCGACCCCCGATGACAAGGTCACGATCGTCGTAAACGACGCACAGGAGTCTTTTGGCACGACAACCTGGTACATCACGGCTGGAGTCACACTCCTTGGCGGCGTGCTGGCATACTTTGTGAGCGGTCGTGCACTCAAACCGCTACGGGCTTTTGCAGCCCAGGTTGAGCGTGTGCAGCCTGACAACCTAAGCGAAATCAGACTCAGTGAAGATGTGCCCACCGAGCTACAACGATGCAGCGCCTCTTTCAACGACATGATCGCCCGTCTTGGCGAAGGGTTCTCTGCACAGCGTCAGTTTACCGGCAACGCCGCACACGAGCTGCGCACCCCGCTCGCCCTTATGCAAGCACAGATTGAACTATTCATCTCCGAGCACTCCGGTTTGCAACCCGAAACAGCCGAGCTGCTCGACCTGCTACAAGAACAAACCGAGCGCATGTCTCGAATGACCAAGGTATTGCTTGAGATGAGTGAGCTCCGCAGCGTCCCTTGCGGGGACGCTGTTGAACTCGGTCCCCTGTCCGAAGAGGTCCTCACCGACCTTGCACCACTTGCCGAGAATAAGGACGTAACCCTCAATTCTGCTGGAGACGCTTTAGTAATCGGGAACGATGCGCTCCTCTATCGACTGGTGTTTAACTTGGCCGAAAACGCCATCCGTTACAGCCGCACCGACTCGACTGTCAACGTCTCCATCAGCGACAGCGACAGCCACGTACTCCTGCGAGTCAAAGATGAGGGCCCGGGAATACCCAAGCAGTACCGAGAGAGCATCTTCCAACCATTCTTCCGTCTAGATAAATCCCGCAGCAGGGCATACGGTGGCGCAGGACTCGGACTAGCACTCGTTTGGGAGATTGCAGCGCTTCACGGTGGCACGGTAGAGGTCGAAACAAGTTCCGAGAACGGGACTACCATGCTCGTAAGCCTTCCAAAACGATCTGCAGCGTCAACCGAGCAGTAAAACGAAAGGGGTCCCGAGCAACAGGGGTACAATTGCTGCTATTGTTGCCAGCTGTTGGGAGATGGAAGATGGACTGCGATAGCTACCCATGCGTTCCCATGCCGTTGATGTGCACCGCCTTTGTGCCGGGGCAGATTGACGCTGCGGTTGCAGGCATTTCCGACCCCGATTCGCGCGCCATTGCTACGGCAGAAGCGCTGTACTTTCGCGGGCAGGCCACCCTCGCTGCCAAGACGGCGCGCCCCTATCTTGACGCCACCGATCCCGCACTGCGCTATTCCGCATGCTTTATCTGCGGATACGCCAGCCTGTCGCTCAACCGTATCGCCGACGCCCGCCGCTGCCTTGCGGGCATCCTCGATGCGCCGGCTGACGAGGAATCGCCCGCCATCCACGCCATGCATATCCTGTTCGCCTCGGCCGCGAGTGTCCTGCTGCACCTGCCTTCCCCGTATTCTGCCGAAGAGTTTTATCCACTTGCGGCGCATCTGCCCGAAGGCCTGCGCTTGTTCGCCAGTTACGTGATAGCGCACGCCTTGTATCTGCGCGGCGAATACGGCCGCAGCCTGGGCATGGCGGAAAACGCCCTGATTATGAAACAGGGAAGCTATCCGATCTCGGAACTGTTCCTGCACCTGGCAGCTTCCATGGCATGCATGAGCCTCAAGGACATCGACGCCGCAAAGGCACACTTCGGAACCGCTTGGAACATTGCACGTCCCGACGGCCTTATCGAGCTCATTGGCGAGCATCACGGCCTTTTACAGGGGCTCATCGAGGCGTGCCTAAAAACGCAATACCCTGACGACTTCGCGCGCATCATCGAGATCACGTACCGCTTCAGCTACGGCTGGCGGCGCATCCACAACCCCGATTCGGGCGAGGACGTGGCCGACGATCTAACGACCACGGAATTCACCATGGCCATGCTCGCCTGTCGTGGGTGGACCAACGCCGAAATCGCACGCCATATGGGAGTATCGCCGGGCACCGTCAAAAACCGCCTATCCGGCGTATACGCAAAGCTTGGCATCGGCACACGCACCGAGCTGGTCGCGCATATGTTACGTTAGCGACCGGACTGCCAAGCGCATCGAACGCATTCCGGAACCCGGCGCTTCGCTCGATCAATTTGGACATTTTGACCCTTGAACGGCACTACCGCTACGGGGCGCCTTCTCGCAAAATTGGATTATTTCCACCGATACCTGCGGGATGGGAGCCAAAGATGCTTGATCGCCGTTCGTTACTTGTTGCCGGAGCGTCCTCGCTGGCGAGCATTATGTTGCCGCGCGTGCCGGGAAGCGCAAACGCCTTCATATTGCCGTTCGCCCCCGCCGAGGCATACGCCGACGAAGATGATCCCTTCAAGGTCTTGGTGCTCTCGCGCACCATGTTTGGTGTGGTCGTGGTCGACGTCGCCAACAAGAATACGCCCATCACGGGTGCCCAGGTCACGCTCATATCGCGCTATGCCGCAGGCAAGCAACTCACCGCCACGACCGATGACGAAGGCACGGCCATCTTTGAGGTCGCCCCTCTTTCAGAAGGCTACGTGGACGAGGCAACGCTTCTCGACGCGTACGACTTTAACGGCGGCATCTCCATTAGCATGGCAGGCTACCGCGATGTCGAGATTCCCCTTGCGCGTATCCAGGGCGGCACCGCTATTACCGCACCCACACGTCCGCTTTCCGACGGCGAGCCGTACTTTCGCCAGCTCACATTCGACGAATGGGACATCCAGTACGCTGAAGCCACGTTCATGGCAATGCCAGCGGACGAAGCAGCAAACGAGCAGCCCGATACGCACGCCTTTACCGTGCAGGCACATCTGCCACAGGGTGGACAGGCAACGCTGCGCATCAACAAAGTGACGCCTGCCGCGGGCAGCTCACCCGAAACCGTCACACAGATCGGCCAGATCAAGGCCAACGCATCGGGCGCGGATAATCTGGCAACGTTCACACTCGAAGACACGTTCCTCGATGCAGCTTCGGGCCTTCTGGAGGAAGGGTGCAAGCTGCGCTTTATGCTCGACTACCAGGGCAAAACCTACACGCTCTCATCCCCTATGGCCGTTGTCACCGCGCCGGCCGCAAAGGCGGAATCGGGCTCGACCACCATCATTCCCACCACCATGGACCAAGAGATCACTCCGTTTGATTTCCCCGCGGCGTTTCCCGGTATCGGCGGCAATAAGTTCACGTGCTGGATGCCCACATTTCCCATTCTGTTCGATTTCTCGTTTGCTGGATACGTGCTGTTTGGCGGAGGGTACAAACCAGCTAGCTATATGAACGATTCGGGCAACCCTGATCCGGAATACTGGAAGAAATCGCCGCGCGAGTCGGGCGCCAAGCAGGCAAACCGCTACCTCGACGAGATGGAGGGGAAGTGGAATCAGTACAAGAGGATGAGTGCCGGTTCGGGCACCGATCCAAGAAACACCAAGCTCCTTCGCCACCATTGCACGCCGCTGTTCACGATGGATATCGCCACACAGCTGTACGGCTCGCTCGCCTACGATTGGGTGGGCAAAACCTGGGGTAACAACAACGACCCCGCATACGGCAATATTAAGGCCCTCTTCCAGGTAAGAACCGACCTCAATTGGACCGAGCAGTTTACCCTAGGACCGGTGCCATTTTTCCTAAACGTCAACCCCTGGGTGCTGGCAAAACTGGCGCTCGCCGTGGGTGCCCACACGCACGGCAGCGGCGCGGCGTTTTTTAAAAACATTTCGCTCGACTATTCAAACACGTCGGGCTCGTTCACCATCCAGATCGGGCTTGCCGTCACCTTTGGCGCCGGCGTTGCAGGCGTCGCTTCGTCTGCCGTGCGCGGCGCCGCATCCCTCACGCTGTTCATTGGGTACGAAAAGGCAAATGGACACCAGCTTCCGCGACTGCGTGTAGGTGCAGACGTCGATGTCGATGTAATACTCCAGTTCGTAATGTTCAAGTGGACCACCAAGGCTTGGTCGGGGTCGTGGCCCACACTCATCGATTCGTGGAATATGTCGGTGAACAATGGCGACCAGTATGTGCTCCAGCGCTCTGAGCTCGCATTGGATGGAGATACGCCTTATACGCTGGATGCCTGCTTCGGCTCGGCCGGCAACGCCGAGGCGGGTGGTGTGCCGCAATTTATCGCATCGGCCACCATCGTCACCAACGCCGAACTGCTCGCACGCGCCGAGGTTAAGGCCACTGCCGTAAACGCCGCGCCTGTCGTGCGCGATTGGGATCAAGCGGTCACGCGCATTGAGCTCGAGGCGGATGCAGAAAGCGACGACACGGGACAGATCGAGCATTTCGTCCATGCGCTGATAGAGAACGACGAAAACGCCGCGCCGATGTATGAGTACACCTATATCGGTCAGGCAACAAACGCCGTTGCCGACCCGAACGCCAATTCTGCTGGTGTATCGGAGGACGAGCGTGGCGGCATAAAACCCTCGAGCGACAACGTGCTGTTTTCCGGTGTGCTCAGCGAAGCCCACATGAAGCTAACGATGATTGCCGGCGTGGAGTGCCTATTCCGTATCGCCTCGGTGCGCTACGGCGACAATGGTCGCTCGCGCCTGGTGGTACACACAAAGGCAAACGGGACGTGGTCCGCTCCCACGCCTGTGGACTTTCCCCTTGGGTTTGGCGAGGGCGACGTGGAGCGCGACAGCATATACGATTACGACTTCGACGTAGTGGAATATACGGACGGAAGAGGAAACCAGGACGCCTACGTGCTGCTGGTCTCGGGCGAGCGCCCCGCCGGCGACAACACCCTTTTCGATACGGCGAGCACATCCGGCATACTGTCCGTTGTGCGCCTGCGCATAAGCAACGACGGAGTTCGCGTGATATCGCACACGTCGTGGCGCAGCATCTCGCGCGGCCGCCTTCAGGAGGATGGCTACCATTGCCTGCAGTGCCCACGCATCACGGTGGGCAAGACACTTGTCGACGGGCGCCTGTCGGGCGCCTACCTCCACCGCCGCGGAACCACCGCAGAAAAGACGCTCGGCAGCGAGGCCGAGGTTGCGCTGGAGTGCTTTACCCTGTGGTCGGACGTTTCGGGCGACAGTCTCACGTTCCGTCAGGTCCTCCGCTTTCCGCAGGCACCGTCGAGCATCGAGCTCGGCGCGCCCGAGAATATCAACGGCAAAATGGTGGTGCCCATTGCATACGAGACCGCAGGCGGTTGTGGCTGTGCATCGTACGCCGTGATCGGCCAGTCCATTGCGAGCTGGGGCGTTATGTCGCCAGATGCCACAGTACCCCACGCGGTGCCGTGGCCGCAGCACACGGGCTTTTTGGCTACCGTCAACGAGCAACTGCAGCATATTACTTGGACGCGAGGCGCATCGGCATTTGCAACGCAGCCCGTGGGTGCCGCAGGCTGTGGCCCGGCATCGTTTAGCGTAAGCAACAACGGCAGGTGCGTGCTCTATGTAGAGAACACCGATGGCAAGGTGGGGCAAACCTACGACGAAGAAGGCAACCCGGTAGCAGTGATGGGCAAGCACTTCCGCATCTTCGCCAGCACCTTGGCAGGCGATCTGTTTACGGAGTCGTTCGTGATGTGCGAGCTGGACCATCCCGTCGATCAGATAACGACATTTTTGACGTCGGGGAGCATGCTCTCCGCGCTCGCCACGCACATTGTGAGCGCGGAGAAGAGCGAGGCAGAACTACACGGCATCGAAGTGCCCTTGGTGGCGTGTGCCACTCCGACGGGCGCAGTCGCTACCTCGGGCGCGGTGGTGCCCGGAGCAGCAGGCGAATCCTTCATGGTCACGGTGCGAAACGACGGCAACACCTTGCTGACCGCCGGCACAATCGATCTGTACCGAGAGGGCTCCAGCCAGCCGTTCTCCAGCGCATCCATCGGGTTCGGAGCGAACACACGCATGGCATCGATCTACGATCCGGAACTTGCCGAGGACGCTTCGGCCAACGACATGGCACACGTGAAGTACGCGCTCGAAACGCTGGACGCACGTTTTGCAACGCACCCGCTGGTAGCCGACAGCGGCAACGCCGTGCTGGCACCGGGTTGCACGGCACAGTTCCGCATGAGCTTCGCCATCCCCGAGAGTTGGAGCGATGAAGTGGGCAAACGTGTAACGCTGTATGCGAAGGCGCGTAATCTGGTGACGCTCGATCCCGTAACGCTCGAGGAAATTCGACCGGGCGCAAACTCGGCGCTGGGTGCCGTACTGCACGAGCTTCATGTGCCCGACGCGGCACGCGAACGCTCAGAAGTTCAGGTCGGCGTATGCGACAAAGCGGATACGACGGGGCTTCACGATGCACCGATGACGGCGGACGGCGGTGGCGGCTCGAGTGGCGGCGGTACCGACGAGGGCGGCGGCTCCGGCGGAAGCCGCTCCGGCAGCGGCAAGGATCACGGCAATAACAAGCGCTCCGGAAAAGCGGGCGCGCTTGCAGGCACGGGCGATGCCAGCGCTCCCCTTACGGCAGCCGCTGCAGCACTCGCCGCGGCAGGCGCAGGCCTCGTCGCCTACAGCGCCCGCCGCACGGCGCTCGAAAAAGACACCACCGATGAGGTCAATTCGGATACGCCTCGCTAGCTCCTAGTTACTTTTGTGAGAGACGCCGACTCGGCTCGTCGAACATCAAATGGGCTGGTTCTGGATACCCAGAGCCAGCCCATTGCGCATTAGTTATCGTCAATGGAGTCGAGTTCTGCCTCGAGCTTGGCACGGCGTCTTTTCGCCGTGAAAAACGTTGCGCACAGGACAGCAAACGTGGCCGCGAAAATCGTCGCACCGCAGAACACGCCCGTGGCCAGATTCGCCAACCAAAAGACGCTTTCGAGCGGTACGATCTGCGCCTCAGCGATACAGCGCATTGCAGCAATAACAAGCGCGAACGCGGCGCCGCTAAGACCGCTGACAAGCAGGAAATATCCAACAGGAAGATGCTCGGTTTGCCCAAAACGATTGGTATCGACATAGCCCTTCCGCGTTTGCAGTCCTGCGCAAATCAACATCACGAGAACGAGCCACAAATACATGGCTGCCTCGAACGGCGTTGCAAAGCCTTGCGGCATTTCACTGGCGTCGCTGTGAACCCACGCAACCTGTCGAGCTATAAACTGGTAGAAAAAGATCATCAGCATGCCAAACGAAAGCAGCACGAAACCAATCTTGTAGATTTTTGCGCTCTCAGCCTCCAGGCGCTCATCCTTTGGGCCGGCATATTCGCACCACTTTTGCACGAGTTTTAAATCTTCAAATTTCATAGCGAACTCCTAAAGAGCGTTAGGGTCGACGTCGATCCCGTCTTCCCAAAACAGATCGTTCAACGTAACGCGTAGCGCTTTGCAGATCGCCACGCACAAATTGAGCGTGGGGTTGTAGCCGCCCGCCTCGATCAGGCCGATGGTCTGGCGCGTAACGCCCACGGCCTCGGCCAAGTCAGCTTGCGAAAGGCCAACCGCCGCGCGCGCCGCCTTCATGCGGAGGTTCTTTTTGCCCGGCATGGAGTTCCTTTCGTAGTAATGGACAGATATCCGTTGCAACATGACAGAAATATATTGCATATATCATACAATGTCAACTATATCTGTCATTATGAAAACCATATTCGTCATCGCCATGCGGACATTACAACTTCGGTTCACTATTCAAACTTACTCGGACAGAACCGACTCGGTTTTGTCCGAGTAATCTCGAGCATAATCTGATTCATGCGATACAATTAACTCGGACAAAACCGAGTCGGAAGGAACCGAGTAAGTGGAATTTATTGGCAGGGAGCGTGAGCTCGCCCGTATTAAGAAAACGCTCAAAGCACCCGAGCAGCGCAATGTTCTCATTTACGGCAGGCGTCGCGTCGGAAAAAGTGAGCTCATCAAGCAGGCGCTAACCGATTTGTCGGACGTCGCAACGGTCTATTACGAGTGCCGCCAAACCTCCGAGGCAGACAACCTCGAGAGTCTGTCCGTCCTTGTTGCTGAAGCGCTGAGCTTTCCTCCGCTCGCCTTCACAGGCATCCGCGAGCTCATCGAATTTCTGTTTGCCCAAGCTAAAGACAAGAACATTACCCTCGTTCTCGACGAATACCCCTACTTGAGAGATGCGGTTAAAGGCCTAGACAGCATTCTTCAGACCTCAATCGACGCCCGCAGGGAAGACTCACGTTTAAACATTGTCCTGTGCGGCTCCTACGTTGAGATTATGAAATCCCTCATCGAGCATGAAAGCCCCCTCTACGGGCGAATTGATCTCGCGCTTGAGCTTAAGCCCATGGATTACTTTGACGCTGCGAAGTTCTATCCCGCGTTCTCGCCCGAGGACAAGGTGCGGCTCTATAGCGTTTTTGGCGGTATCCCCTTTTACAATCGCCTCATCGATCAATCCCAAAGCGTACGCAACAACATCATCGAGCTCGTCACGGAACCTGGCGCCCGCTTAGAAAGCGAGGTGCCGTCCTATCTCAACGCCGAGATCTCGAAGATGACCAACGCCAACGAAGTTTTCGGGGCTCTCGCACAAGGCTACTCCCGTTGGGGGGACGTGCTGGCACAGTCGCACGTCTCGAGCGGTCCGGCCATGGCAGACGTGCTCGACAAGCTCATGTCACTCGAAATCGTCCAAAAGCGTGCACCCATCAACGACCCTACGAACAAGCGCAAGTCTGGCTACTTTGTAGTGGATCCGCTTTCGCTCTTTTACTATCGCTATGTTTTCCGCAATGCCTCAGCGCGTCAGCTGCTCGACTCGGAAGTCTTCTATGATCGTCACGTCTTCCAAGACTTCGAGGAAAACTACGTTCCTCATATGTTCGAGGAGATCTGCCGTCAATACCTCGTGCGGCAGAACAGGACCGGCAAGATCGAACCGGCTTTCGACGCCATAGGCAAGTACTGGTACGACGACCCCGCAAACAAAACGAGCGGCGAATTCGATGTGGTAACGCAAGACCCCGAGGGCTACGCATTCTACGAAGCAAAGTTCCGCAAATCCCCCATCACGCAAAAAATGGTCGACGAGGAAATCGCCCAAGTCGAGGCAACGGGACTCAAGTGCCATCGCTATGGATTCTTCTCCCGTTCGGGCTTCGAAGCTGGCGAAAGCGATCGAACCGTCTTCATCGACCTGCCGCAGATGTTTGGATAGGACAGGACAGGTCCCTCCCGCATTCCAAGCATTCATTATCTAATCGAACGATTGTTCGATGGATTTCGTGTTGGGTGGAATCGTCTGTGGGCTGGGCTATGCTACCTTGACTATCTATATGACTTAAACGCAGCAAAGAAGCACCGAGAGAGCGAGTATGGCAAAAAACACCGCAAATTATGGTAACGACAGTATCCGCCAGCTCAAGGACGAGGAGCGCGTACGCCTGCGCCCCGCCGTCATCTTTGGCTCGGACGGGCTCGACGGCTGCGCGCATGCCGCCTTCGAGATCCTGTCCAACGCCGTTGACGAGGCGCGCCAGGGCTACGGCAAGCTCATCACCCTTACCGCCTTTCGCGATGGCTCCATTCAGGTAGAGGACAACGGCCGCGGCTGCCCGCTCGACTGGAACCCTTCCGAGAAGCGCTTTAACTGGGAGCTCGTCTTTTGCGAGCTTTACGCCGGCGGCAAGTACAACAACAACCAGGGCGGCGACTACGACTTCTCGCTCGGTACCAACGGCCTGGGCTCGTGCGCGACCCAGTACGCCTCCGAATACATGGACGTCACGGTTTGGCGCGACGGCAACAAGTACTCCCTGCACTTTAAAAAGGGCAAGGTCGTTGGCGCCAAAAAGAAGGCACTCGAGATTGAGCCCAGCGACGAGGACCGTACCGGCACCACCATCAAATGGCGCCCCGATCTTGAGGTCTTTACCTCCATCAGCATCCCCCACGATTGGTATCGCGAGACCATGCGCCGCCAGGCCGTGGTCAACGCCAACGTGACCTTCCGCCTGCGCATTGAGGGCGACGATGGCGAGTTTTCCGAAGAGGACTTTTGCTATCCCAAGGGCATCGAAGACTACGTGCTCGAGAAGGTCGGTACCGACTACCTCACCGAGCCCTTCTTTATCGAGGCCGACCGTCGCGGTCGCGATCGCGAGGACCTGCCCGACTACAATGTAAAGATCACCGCGTGCATGTGCTTCTCGCGCACCATCATGATGCAGGAGTACTACCACAACTCATCGTGGCTCGAGAATGGCGGCTCGCCCGAGAAGGCCGCCCGCAGCGCTCTGACCAGTGCCATCGATGCTTACATTAAGCAACAGGGCAAGTACAACAAAAACGAGAGCGGCATTAAGTGGCAGGACGTCCAGGACTGTCTGGTGCTGGTGACCAACTGCTTCTCCACCCAGACGTCCTATGAAAACCAGACTAAGAAGGCCATCAACAACCGCTTTATCCAGCAGGCTATGACGGCCTTCTTTAAGGAGCGGCTCTCGACCTACCTAATCGAGAACAAAGACGCTGCCAACAAGATCATGGAGCAGGTGCTCATCAACAAGCGTTCGCGCGAGAACGCCGAGAAGACGCGTCAGAGCATCAAGACCAACCTACAGCAGAAGACCGACATGGCCAACCGCGTGCAGAAGTTCATCGACTGCCGCTCCAAGGACAAGAGCCGCCGCGAGATCTACATCGTAGAGGGCGACTCGGCAGCAGGCGCCATTCGCACCTCGCGCGATGCCGAGTTCCAAGGCGTTATGCCCGTCCGCGGTAAGATCCTCAACTGCCTGAAGGAAGACTATCCGCGCATCTTTAAGTCCGACATCATCATGGACCTCATGCGCGTGCTGGGCTGCGGCGTGGAGATCAAGGACAAGCGCATCAAAAACCTTGGTGCCTTTGACCTGGACAACCTCAACTGGAACAAGGTCATCATCTGTACGGACGCCGACGTCGACGGTTATCACATCCGTACGCTCGTGCTCACCATGCTCTACCGCCTGGTGCCCACGCTTATCGACGAGGGTTACGTGTATATCGCCGAATCGCCGCTCTACGAGATCAACTGCAAAGAGAAGACCTACTTTGCCTACACCGAGCTCGAGAAGAACGGCATCCTCAAGGAGATTGGCGACCAAAAGTGCTCCATCAACCGCTCCAAGGGTCTTGGTGAGAACGACCCGGACATGATGTGGCTCACCACCATGAACCCCGAGACGCGTCGCCTGATCAAGGTGGAGCCCGAGGACGTCACCAAGATGGAGACCATGTTCAATCTGTTGCTGGGCAACGACGAGGCAGGCCGCAAGCGCCATATCTCCGAGCACGGCAAGGAATACCTGGACCAGCTGGACCTGCAGTAACAGCAAATCGATAACGACGGCCCATAAGAAGTTCAAGAGGATATCGTGGCAAAGAAGAAGACGAAGAACCAGCCAAAGAAAAAGCAGGTCAACGCCGAGAACGTCATCGGCCTGCACTCCGAGGTCACCGACCAGCCGATCACGCAGACGCTCGAGGTCAACTACATGCCCTACGCCATGAGCGTCAACGTCTCGCGTGCGTTCCCCGAGATCGACGGCTTTAAGCCCTCGCACCGCAAGCTGCTCTACACCATGTACAAGATGGGTCTGCTCAAGGGCGAGCGCCAGAAGAGCGCCAACATCGTGGGCCAGACCATGAAGCTTAACCCGCACGGCGACGCCGCGATCTACGAGACGATGGTGCGTCTGGCCACCGGCAACGAGGCGCTTCTTGCCCCCTTCGTAGAGTCGAAGGGCAACTTTGGCAAGTACTATTCGGGCGACCTGAGCTACGCCGCCTCGCGTTATACCGAGGCCAAGCTCTCCCCCATCAGCGCCGAGATCTTCAAGGACATCGACAAGGACCCGGTCGACTTCGTCGACAGCTACGACGGTGCCATGAAGGAGCCGCGCCTGCTGCCCACCACGTTCCCCAACATCCTTGTCTCGGCCAACAAGGGCATCGGCGTCGCCATGGCGTCCGACATCTGCGGCTTCAACCTCAACGAGGTCTGCACCGCCACGATGCACTACCTGCAGGATCCCGACTGCGACCTGCTCGAGTACATGCCCATGCCCGACTTCTCGACCGGCGGCGAGATCATCTACCGCCGCGAGGAGATGGAGAAGATTATTGAGACCGGCCTGGGCAGCTTCCAGATCCGCTCCCGCTGGCGTTGGATTCCCGAAGAGCGCATCATCGAGGTCTACGAGATCCCCTACACCACCAAGACCGATGTCATCATCGAACGCATCGTCAAGCTCTCCAAGGAAGGCAAGGTCAAGGAGATCGCCGACATCCGCGACGAGACAGACCTTTCGGGTCTGCGCATCGCCATCGACCTTAAGCGCGGCGTCGACCCCGACAAGCTCATGGCCAAGCTCTATCGCTCGACCACGCTACAGGATTCGTTCTCGTGCAACTTCAACGTGCTCGTCGATGGCTATCCCCGTGTTATGGGCGTGCGCCAGATTCTGCACGAGTGGGTCAAATGGCGTATTGAGTCCACGCGTCGCCGCATTAACTTTGACCTGGGCAAAAAGTCCGAGCGCCTGCACCTGCTGCACGGCCTTGAGGCAATCTTGCTCGACATCGACAAGGCCATCGCCATCATCCGTGGCACCAAGCTTGAAGCCGAGGTCGTGCCCAACCTTATGAAGGGTTTCGACATCGACGAGACCCAGGCCGAGTTTGTTGCCGAGCTCAAGCTCCGCAACATTAACGAAGAGTACATCCTCAACCGCACCAAGGACATCGCCAAGCTTGAGAGCGAGATTGCCGAGCTTGAGGAGATCCTCTCCAGCGAGGAGAACATCAAGAAGGTCATCAGCGACGAGCTGGCCGCGGTCAACAAGAAATATGTGATGCCGCGTCGCACGGGCAGGATCGAGCCCCATGAGGTTATCGAGGTAAGCTTGGAGCCCGAGGTCGAGGAGTACCCGGTGACCATCATGCTCTCGCGCGATGGCTACCTTAAGAAGATGACGGACCGCGTGCTCAAGAAGGCGACCACGCTCAAGTACAAGGACGGCGACAAACCCTTTATCGAGTTCCCGTCCTCCAACACCCACGAGCTGCTGGTCTTTACCAACAAGAGCCAGGTGTACAAATGCAAGGTTGCGGCGTTTGAGGACACCAAGTCGGCCCAGCTGGGCTCGTACCTGCCGACCGATCTTGAGATGGAACCCGACGAGAGCGTCATCTGGGTCATCGACCCCGAGGACTATAAGGCCGACGTGCTGTTTGTCTTTGAGAACGGCCGCGTGGTGCGTGTCGCACTTTCTGGATACGTCACCAAGACCAACCGCAAGCGCCTCAAGAACGCCATCTACGGCGGCAGCAAGCTGCTGTATGCCCAGGTGCTCAAGGAAGACCGCGACATCGCACTGGTCTCGAGCGACTATCGTTTGATGAACTTCAACACGTCGTTGCTCAAGACCAAGACGACTACCAACACGCAGGGCGTCCAGGCCTTTACCGCCAAGAAGGGCCGCTCGGTCACCACCGTCGGCACAACCGAAGAGATCCTTGGCGCCGGCGTCTCGGCCGAGAAGTTCACCGCGCAGAGCCTCCCCTCAGCCGGTGCCCTCATGAAAGAAAACGACATGCCAAGTTTGTTTGACTAAAACAACGGCAGCCAAACCGTCATGGTTTTACAATGCAGCGGGGCCCGGAGCGCAGCAACATCGCGCTCCGGGCCCCGCTCGTTGCAACGTAGTCGGAATAATAGGAATCCCCGTTTTTCACTCCTGCAATCCCGCGGCACAAGACATGTTAAACCGTTAGCAAAACTTGCAAAAATTAGCAAAAGTTGCAAAAAGTAGCAAAACCTGCAAAGGGGCCACCATGGATCGCAGCAAATGTCTCCGCCATGCCAGGCATGCTCGAAGATATTATCGAGCGAACCAAAGAAGCGGCAGATAGCTACCTTTCACAGTCTCACGCGCGCATGAACGGCGTTCAAATTGGTCCAGTGGGCATCAATTGGACATATGTTCAAGAAGCCCAGGGCAACTGGCGCACGTGCATGAATGGCATCTTCAGGCAACTCGAGAAGCATGGCATCGGGCTTCTCTCGAAACGACCTATCGGGAGCTTTCCGATAAAGACATTGAGTTTTTGCTCGCGATGCTGCCCGATTCTGGCCCCAGCAGGACCTCGGAGATAGCCAAACGCATGGGCGTCGCCAGCAACTACGCAAGCCAATACAAACGCCGCCTCCTCGAGGACGGCGTTATCGGGGAACGTGGACGTGGCCTCGTCGGCTTTGACATACCCGCGTTCAGGGAGTTCCTGAGCGAGAAAGTCTCCTAGCACGCGGAGATTGTCCACAAGGGCAACGGTGCATGGCAATCAACGATTCACCCGGCAAGGACGGCAAGTACTTCCAATAACGCTGATTGCCATGCGTTCTTCTTGTCCTTAGGCGAGCTTGCGAGCGAGCTCTCGCACCTCTTCCAACTTGGGCGACGATGCCATGCTGTCGCGCTCGGTCATACCGCTGATGGTGACAATGCCCTGGTCCTCCCACTTGCAGTACGCGCAGGTTGACTTATACATAGCGATCGCCGCATCATAGACGCCCTCGCTATGGCTATCGAGCAAAAGGGCCGTCTTGGTGAACGGGAAGCCCGTAGCACCGAAGGCGTACAGGCGGTCGATGGCGGCCTTCTCCTGCGCAGTGATATCAAACCAGTAGATAGGCGAAGCGAAGACAACCATATCGGCGCCTTTCAGCGACTCGATCACGTCGGCCATGTCATCCTTCTGCACACAGGTGCCCTCATGGGTAAAGCAGTACTGGCATCCCAGACAACCAGCGATCTTTTTGCCGGCAACGCGGATGACCTCGACCGTATGGCCGGCCTCGCGCGCGGTCTCGGCAAAGGCCTCGACCATGGTGTCGGTATTGGCACCCTTGCGCGGGCTACCACTCAATACAACGATATTCATAGAAATCCCCCTCCTTCATGCCGCAGGCGCGCGGCACACATTTCGTTGTAACCAAAACAGATGAAGCTATTCAGTCGTCCGCAGGCCACATCTCTCGTTCGTGCTCTCTAGACAAGGCGCAAACGGTGCTGTACCCCCCCCTGTCGCGCTATATCCCTACGCAGTGTTCAGAACCCCTGCTCACCGAGCAGCACCGCGCGAGGTCCAGCACGAGTACGCCTTCCCGGGTACAGGGCTCATGCCCTATGCGGGAGATGAGGACCTTCGGGAACACGTCCCCGATGGGCAGAAGCGACGCGAGCTCCCCCTCAAGCATCAAGTTGATGCTCAAATCGCCTCTCACATACGCTCTCCTTCCCGGTTTCGAAACTCGAATTGATTTAAAGTTTCGAAACCGGGAAGGCAATATACAAAAGGATGTGTCGAGGAACGAATCTCAGCCACGTCATGTCGGCAGCGATGAAGGGCGCGTCCGCGCGTGCTACAATGCGGGCATCAGAGATGAAAACACAGTCCCCGTCGGGTAGTCGTGGGCGTGCGGGAGTCCGCATCAGTAACCTGCCTCCTTGGTTGTCCCTTCTCTGCATGGTTATCTACATAAAGGAGGAACCAGCCATGCAGATCAGCGTGTCGTCCACCCTGACCGTATATCACGACGGTCAATTCTGGGTCGGGCTGGCGGAGCACGTCGAGGGCGGAAAGTACGGCGTCGCCCGCATCGTCTTCGGCGCGGAGCCGTCCGATGAGGAGATCCTGCGATTCGTTACAAGCGAATGGGAGAAGCTCTCGTTCTTCGGCGACAAGGCCATTGAAACAAACAAGCCCGCGAAGAACCCCAAGCGGCGCGCCCGTGAGGCGGCGAAAGCCCTTAAGCGGCCCGCGATGAGCACCAAGGCGCAGCAGGCGCTCGCAGCACAGAGAGAAGCGATGAAACAGGAGTCAGCTCATGCAAGAAGCCGACGCCGCGCGGAAGAGGCTGATGCGCGCTTCGAGCAGCGAAAGCTGAAGCGCAAACAGAAGCATCGTGGGCATTGATTGCCATTTGCAGCAAGGCAAACCATATACAGCAGCGGCGCCAGTTCCACTTGAAGCCGACGCCGCGTAGACGCTGATGGTGACGGCTATGCACGGGCACGGGCGCGCCACCGCACTTCACAGCTTGTTTCTCAAGTATTTGGGACGCACGCGCGGCGTTCGAAAATGCGGAGCGACTCCGCATGGCTCGAGACTGAGCCGAGGTGCCCTACTTCTCGCCTTCCAGCAGGCCCACGATGCGATCGATGTCGACGGCAAAGCGGGGCCTTCCCTCGCGCTCATAGAGGTCAAGGTACGCCTGGCACTCGGAGACAATGCGTTTGGTGTTGCCATCGATGATGCGCTGGAGCGTCTCGTAGTAGGCCGAGCCCTCGGTCCTGAAGCGGCGCTGGTAGGCCTTGGTTATGGGGAACATCTTGATGTAGTGGATGCCGTGGCGGCAGCCGGGGCGCGTCGTGGGGCGGGGTGGCAACGCAAAGTACTGGTCTTTGGGCACGTTAGGGGCGATGTTGGAACGCAGCGGCACGGCGAAGTCCCTGCGCTTTCCGCGGAAACGCAGCCTCACCACCACGATGCAGGGGCGATTGTGCTTAAGCATGAGCTCACGGTCGCCATCGACGAGGTCGAAGAAGTCCTGGGAGATGGATACGATCTTCATCGGTTGCGCCCCCTTCATACGAAGCGGGGCCCGCATCGCTGCAGGCCCCTACAGGTGGGCGATATTCTACGCCTTGCGGCACCCCGTCGCCCACGGAGGTTAAACGTACACGTAAGCCGTACTCTGAAAGCCGCGGCTTCCGGCAAGTAGTTTATACCACGAAAGGTCGCTTTCGATGCGCCTAGCTCGCAAAATAACACTCGCTGGGCCGTCACCCCTGATCTTCTCGACCGTCTCCTCCGGGTACTTATTGCGTGCCACGGGCACCTCCGTCCTTGTTATCGCGATAAACATACCATGAGTGGCGTACGGGTCGAGAAGGGCTGGCGCCAAAAGAGCCCAACGGCCGTTACGGCTTCGTTAGAAACGCGCCCCACCATGGATGGTGAACCCGAAAGGTAAGGCGCGCGGGCACGGTGGCTCGGCCCGCGCGCCCGAAAGAGAAAGGACGAACCCATGGATTACATGCTCGAGACGCGCGGGCTCACCAAGCGCTTCGGCCGCGGCGACCAGGCGCAGGATGCCGTGGCCGACGTGAGTCTTCATATCCGCGAGGGCGAGGTGTACGGGCTGCTCGGCCCCAACGGCGCCGGCAAGTCGACAACGCTCAAGATGATCTGCGGGATGCTGCGGCCGACGGCCGGGGAGATCCTCTTTGCCGGGCACGCCTGGCGCCGCGAAGACCTCTACGCAATCGGCAGCCTCATCGAGGAGGCGCCGCTCTACCCCAACCTCACCGCGCGCGAGAACCTGCGCGTGCGCACCACGCTGCTGGACCTTCCCGAGAGCCGCATAGATGAGGTGCTCGCCGCCGTGGACCTCGCGGACACCGGGAAGAAGCGCGCCGGGCGCTTCTCAATGGGCATGCGGCAGCGCCTGGGGCTCGCGCTGGCGCTGATCGCCCGGCCACGCCTGCTCGTGCTCGACGAGCCCACCAACGGCCTCGACCCCATCGGCATCGAGGAGCTGCGCGACCAGATCCGCGGCTTCGCGGCGGCGGGCACGACGGTGATCGTCTCGAGCCACATCCTCTCCGAGGTGCAGCAGATGGCGGACACCATCGGCATCATCTGCGGAGGGCGCCTCGCCTACGAGGATGCGCTTCGGCCCGGGCAGGACCTCGAGGAACTCTTCATGAGCTTCTGCCGGGAAGGGCGACGAGCACGCGGGGAGGTGGCGGCATGACGGGCGAGAAAGGCGGCCTGCTCGCGGGCCTGCGCGCCGAGGCCCTGAAGTCGCGCCACGCGGCACCGGTTCGCCTGGCCGTGCTCATGGCGCTGCCGATGCCGCTGCTCGGCGCGATGCCCTACCGGGGCGTGCAGATCTTCAGCGCGTGGAACTACTGGTACGCGCTCTTCCTGCCCGTGTCTCTCTCACTCGTGGTGGCGTGCGTCGCGCGGGCGGACGCTCGTACGCGGATGCGGGGGCTTCTGGGCCTGGGCTTCCCGCTCGGGCGCGCCTGGTGGGCCAAGGCGCTCTGGTGCCTCGCACTCTGCATGCTCTCGAACCTCGTGGTCTTCGGCATCTACCTCGCGGGATCGGCGTTCTCCTCGCAGGGCCTCACGGCCGCGGGCACGCTCACGATGCTCCTCTGCGCGCTCACCAACACGGTGACCGCGGCGTGGATGATCCCCGCAGGGCTCTTCCTCACGGCGCGGCTCGGCATGCTCGCGGGCATCTTCTGCCCGCTCGCCGCACAGCTCGTGGGTGGGTTCGCTTGGTCGCTGATGCCGCTGCCGCAGCTCTTTCCGCCGTCGGCGAGCATGGTCATCCCCACGAGCTTCATCCCCGTGCTGCCGAGCGGCGAGCCACTCGCGGCGGACATGGCGCTCGGCGGGGCGCTCACGGCGGACGGCATGCTCACACTGGCGGGCCTTGCGGTCTGCGCGCTCGCGTTCGCCGCGCTCACGGCGGCGGGCGCGGCCTGGTTCGCACGCTCCGAGGAGAGGTGATGGCCATGACACGACTCTCCGACCCGACGCCGCGCATGACTCTCCCGCGGGCCCTGCTCTCCGAGGCCCTGCGCCTGGCGCGCTCCCCGCTCACGGCAGTGCACCTCGTCTGCGGCCTGGCAGCCGGTCTTGCCTGCGGCGAGTACTTCTCCATAGCCCGATGGGACCCGGCGCTGGGCGCAGACGCCTACGCCCAGTTCCTCGGCGCCCTCATGCCGCTCATGTCCGCCATCGTCTGCGGGCTCGCCGTGGACGAGGAGCGCGCTGCCGGGCGCCTCGCCAACCTCACGGCAGTCCCCTCGCGCGGGCGCGCCGTCGCGGCGAAGCTGCTCGCCCTTGCGGCGCTCGGCGCGGGCGCGCTGGCCGTGGCGCTCGGCGTGTTCGGGGCCGTGCTCGCCGTTGCCGGGCGCCTGCCGCTCGGGCCCGCTCCACTTGCGGCCACTTGGGCGGGCATCGTGCTGGGCAGCCTGCCCCTCTACGCGCTGGGGCTCGGCGTGGCTCTGCGCTTCGGCCGCAACGCCACCATCGGCGCCGGCGCGGCGGGGGTGCTCCTCGCGTTCTTCTCAGTGGGCGGACTTGCACACGGCCTCATGACCGGCGAGCTCACCGGTGCCCTGGCGACGCCCCTGAGCTGGGTGCCGCTCGCCTGGCCCGCGCGCCTGGGGTCGCTCGGGGTAGAGGCCTTCATCGACGCCGCACGCGCGGCGGGCCCTCTCCTCACGACTGCGCTCGCTGGCCTCGTGCTCACCCTGGCAACCGCCGCCGTCCTTATCGCCTGGTTCTGCCGCTTCGAGGACGGGAGGGCAGATGCGTAGGAAGCCGCTCGCCGCCGTGCTCGCCCTCCTCTCCGCAGCGCTCGTCCTGGGCGGGAATGCCCCGCTCGTCGCCGGCTGGGGGTCGGCGCTGCGCTCGATCGCCGACCGCGTGCTGCCCAACCCTGAGATCGCCATGTGGGCGCCCGCGCCCGCGGCTGCGCGCGGGGCTCTGGACCGCTGAGCGCGGCGCAAGTACAATGCCGACGGGAGTTTCAGGAGGTCGAACATGGCGAGGATACTGGCAGTGGATGATGAACGGGCGATCCTCGACGCGCTCGCGCGCGTCCTCGGCCGCGACGGCCATGAGGTCGTCAAGGCAGCGGACCCGACGGCGGTCCTGGAGATGGACCTCTCGCGCTTCGACCTCGTGCTCTGCGACGTCATGATGCCGGGGCTCGACGGCTTCGAGCTCGTGCGGCAGATCCGCCCGGACTTCGACGGGCCCATCATCTTCCTGACCGCGCGCGTGGCCGAGGAGGACGCCGTGGCCGGCTACGGCCTGGGCGCCGACGACTACGTCCGCAAGCCCTTCGGGGCCGCGGAGCTGCGCGCCAAGGTCGCGGCCCATCTACGCCGTGAGCGCCGGCCGCGCTCGCACGCCCTCTCCTTCGGGGAGGTGCGGATCGACCTCGGGGCGCGCGGCCTCGCCGTGGGCGACGAGGCCGTGCCGCTCACGCCCACCGAGTACGCCATCTGCGAGTACCTCGCCCGCCACCCCGGGCAGGTCATGAGCCGCGCACAGATACGCGAGGCGGTGCTCGGCTGGGAGAGCGACGCCGACGACGCGGCCATATCCATGCAGGTCAGCCGCGCCCGGAGGAAACTCTCCGAGGCCGGCGCCGATCCGATCGCGACCGTCTGGGGGATGGGGTACAAGTGGCAGCTCTGAGGACCGGGGCGCGAGGTCGCGGGGGCATGCCGCTCTCCTTCGTCATCGCGCGCTACTTCGCCTACGCGTTCGCTGCGGTCGCCACGGCGTGGCTCGCCGCGTTCATGGCGCTCTCCGCGGCGATCAACGCGGGCTTCGTCTACGAGGCAAGCTGGGGGCCGGCCAATGCGCGCGAGGTCGCGGAGGGCCTGGCACGCGACGGCGTCTGCGGGCAGCAGGACGTGCCGACGGCGTACCGCTACCTCATCCTGAATAAGGACGGATACGTGCTGATGACAGACCTCGAGGGCACGCGGCTCGAGGACGCGACGGAAATGGCCCGTGCGGCACTCGCCGCGGATCCGGGCACAGTGGAGATCGAGGGCGGAGGCTCGGGCCTCACCTACGCCGCGTTCCCGCTCAAGGGCGGCGGGGCCTGCGCACTCGTCAGCGAGTACCTGCCGCAGTGGGTCTCGCGCGACCTCGCCGGCCTGCTTCCCAACCCGCAGAACCTCATGCTCGTCGGCGCCGCTGCGGGAAGCGCGCTCGCGCTCGCGCTCGTGGCGCGCCGTGCGAGCCGCGTGATCTCGCGCAAGATGGCGCCGCTCGCGGAGGCAGCGGGGCGCGTCGGCGCGGGGGATCTCGACTTCGCGGTCGGCAGCACTAACGTGCGCGAGGTGAACGACGTCCTCGCCGCGATGGACGCCATGCGGACCTCCCTCGCCGAGTCGCTCGAGGCCCGCTGGGCCGCGGAGCGGGGGCAGCGCGAGCAGGTGGCGTCGCTCGCCCACGACCTCAAGACGCCGCTCACCGTGCTGCGCGCCAACGCCGACTTCGTGGCGGAGGAGCTGGAAGACGAGAAAGACGCCGACCTCGCGGCCGCCGCGCGCGACATAGCCGGCAGTGTCGAAAGGCTCGACGGCTACGTGCGCCTGCTCATCGAGGCCTCGCGCGGGTCCGGCGGGGCGGAGAGGGCCCCCATGCGGCCAGCCGAGCTCTGCGAGCAGGTCCTCGCCGAGGCCGCCCAGATCACCCGGGCGCGAGGCGTGACGCTCGACGCGACCACGGGCCCTGCTGTCGCGGGCGCGCCCGAGGCCCCGCTCGACCGAACCGCCCTGGCGCGAGCCGCCGCGAACCTCGTGGCCAACGCCGCCGAGCACGCGCGCTCGCGCGTGGCGGTCTCCTGCGACGTCGAGGGCGGCCACCTCGTCATCGAGGTGGCCGACGACGGACCGGGCTTCTCTCCCGCCGCCCTCGAACGCGGCTGCGAGCGCCTCTTCACAGACGACTCCTCCCGCTCCTCGCGCGACGGAGGCCGCCACTACGGGCTCGGCCTCCACGCCGCCTCCGAGGCCGCGAGCGCCCACGGGGGCTCCGTCTCGCTCGCCAACAGCCCCTCGGGCGGCGCGGTGGCCACCATCGCGGTCCCCCTGTGCGGGGCCTGACGACTCAGGCCCTCACAGCGGCGTGGCTCGCAACCAAACGCTTCCATCTTGAAACACGGGGAGTAAATCGCGAAATCGCAGGTGAAAGAGAGTAAAAAGGCAAAGAAAAAGCCTCCGTTCCAACATGGGAACGGAGGCTCGATAATCGAGTTTACTCACCAATGTCGCTGGTGGTTTTGCCGTAACTCTCGTACGAAACGAAACTCAGGAGCACAGTGCGGCACTCAAAAGTGCAGGTCAGAACCCTGTCAGCCTACTCCCACTCGATAACGAGCGCCGCAGCTAGAAAGGCAGCTCACTTTTTTACAATGCAAGCTAACAGGCGTTTCTTCGACGGAATTTGGTCCTCATTTGGTCCTCACGCATAAAACGAAAAGGTTGATTCGAGATCTTTAATCAGCTGGATCATCCTTCGTCAGACATTTGACCCAGCGATATTTTTCATCATCAAGGCGCGAAACCAACTCATGGCAATCTCTGTAGCGCAATGCTATAGGTTTAGGAAATAGATCGTCTTTTACAGAAGCAATCAGCTCGCGAGGCGCATTGTTATCTACCAGCGAGATCATTGCAAGAACGTACCCGCTATAGAGACCATCTACATAGCCTGTTTGATGCAAATTTTCAATAAGTAAATCATTCGGCAAGCCGCCATACCCACTTGGCACTAGGCCTTCTTCTACGAGTTGAGAAGACCAGAGGGACATAATCTCGTCCTCGTCTTTCTTGCTCAGTTTTCCTAGAAGATCATCAAAATCGATACCCTGAACTTTATCGTTAAGGTATGCAAACAGGATTCGAATGAAACTCTTAGCCATCGAAGACAGCTCGCGATTGATTTCTTCCTTTAGCTCATTGGCGACTCCATCGCCCAATTTCGTTTCTTTATTCATATCCTCTCCCTTCCCAACAGCTTGCCCCAAAGCAATATGTTCCGACCCGCCAATGGCAGAAACTTGCTAAGCAAGCGCATATCCCCTCTTGAAACGTTCGTCGAAGGGACAGAAATCGCTATAAACATGACCGTCAATAAGCAGCGAACCATTCGGTTGGCGTATCGTATGCTGCCGAAACTTATCGACATAGTCATCGGACTTATCATGTTCGAAATAGCTGAACCGATCGAGCCACTCGTCGTATTCATCGGCCCACTTCACACGAGTCACGTACTTCTTTGCCCATTCAAAAAGAAAAGAGTCGGAAACAGGTCCCCTCGCGAGGAGCACTGGGCCGTCTTCCAGCTGAACCGGAATCAACCCATATGAGGCCGAAAGCTGAAATAATGCGTGGGCCGCTTGGACAGGACTACCGAAATCGGTAAATACTAGCGCCCCTCTCTTCACGCCAAGAGCAGCAGACAGTTTTTGGAGTGCAGCGAATTTTGGCACCCTAGCCCCTTGTTCATACGAACGTAGCGTTGCAAGGGAAAGATCGGTCTCTCGAGCCAAATCCGGCTGAGTCTTCGCAGGAGTGCACCGCGCCCTTAGCTCGGGCAGTTTCTTCGACTGCATTCTATTCTGCCAGGGCGTAATCAGTATCCAGGACTCTCGCGGATCGTACTCGTAGCGCAAGGGAAACTGGGACGGGTCAAAGTCAGCCGCGAAGTTGTCCTTCCATCTTTCATAATCATCCCGGTCGGAGTCGCTCTCAACCTGAGCATACTGAGCAGCCCATTTCTTCAGGAACGCCTTCATGAAAGATGAAGTCGGCTTGAGCGCAGAATAGCGCTCATTTGCAACGGGCTCGAACCCGTATGTCGCAGCAAATTGAAAGAAAGCCTGAGCAATTAGGTCCGTATCACTGAAATCGTAGTAGCGAAGCGCCTCGGCTCGTATGCCAAAGGCGCTCGCAAGCCCCTCAAGATGCTCCTCTTTCGGGGCCGACTTCATCAGCTCGTAATTCCTTAAGGCCGATTCCGGGATTCCCGCCGCCTGCGCAGCCACCTTTCGGGTCCATTTACGCGCCGAGCGGAGGCAAAACAGTTTCTGAGATAGTTGCTGCCTCCCCCAGCGCTTGCTCGTTTGTTCCCACTCCCTGTCGGCCGCAAACGACGACAGGGCCTCCGAGATTGTACCGACGTAGTCGACGGCAGTCATTCAGATACACCTCCAAAGAATAGCTGCCCTTAAGTCTACACGCGAAATCTAGTGCGTACAAAAAATGTAGGAGATGTGGTCAGATTGGAAATAATCCAGTTTTCGTCGTAGCTAATACCTTTCTTGTACATAATCGAGACAAGGGGCAACAGGTGTCCCATCCTAGAAAGGAGACTACATATGACACGTCAGCTTATCGGCGCGGAGGAGGTTGCCGAGATCACGGGCATGAGCAAGTCCTATTCGTTCAAGCTGATCAAGACTTTGAATGCAGAGCTTGCAGCTCAGGGGATCATGACCATCCCCGGGAAGGTCCAGCGCTCGTATTTCGAGGCACGCCTTCTCTCCACCCCTTCTAAGCAGAAGGTGGCGATGGCCCATGTCGGTTAGCCGCGACAAGAAGCGCGGGACCTGGACAGTCGAGGCTTGGTATCGCAACTCTATGGGCGAGCGTCATAAGAAGACGAAGCGCGGGTTCGCCTCCAAGAAGGAGGCTGTGGCTTGGGAGCGCGACTTCCTCGCCTCCTGCGACGAGCGTGTCGAGGTCACCGTCGAGGCCTTCGTCAAAACCATGTACGCACGTGACATCTACCCTCGACTGCGAGTCGGCACCAGGCTCACCAAGGATGCCATTATCGACAAGTACATCCTGCCCATTTTTGGCCCCATGCGCCTTTGTGACGTCAAGGCTGCGGACGTGGTGCGTTGGGAGAATTGGCTCCTTGAGCAGAACCTGTCGCAGAGCTATCTCCACACCATCTGCAACCAGTTCTCAGCCATCTTCAACCACGCCGTCCGATTCTACCGCCTGCCCCAGAATCCCATGTTGGCGGCGGGAAAGGTCGGCTCCAAGCGCCCCGAGAAGGAGATGCTCTACTGGACCCCTGCCGAGTTCAAGCGCTTCTCCCAGGCCATCGAGGACAAGCCGCTCATCTACCTTGCATTCCTCACGCTCTACCTCTCGGGCTGTCGCGAGGGCGAGCTCCTCGCCCTCCGTCCGGAAGGCATCGACTTCAATCTCAACGTTATCCGTATCCGTCATTCCTACGCCCGCATCAAGGGCGAGGACGTTATCGGTCCACCCAAGACGCGCGCCTCGAAGCGGGACATCGTCATGCCGAGCCTCCTTCGTGAGGAGCTGCGTGATTATCTGTCGACACATCCCGAGATCGCCCCTACCGACCGGCTCTTCCCCGTCACGAAGCACGCGTTGTCGCATGAGATGAAGAGGGGTTGCGAGCTCTCGGGCGTGAAGCGCATCCGCATCCACGACATCCGCCACTCTCACGTCAGTGCGCTCATCAACAGCGGCTACTCGCCCACGGCGATCGCCGACCGCATGGGTCACGAGACCGCCGAGGTCACGGAGATGTACTCGCATCTTTTCCCCTCGACCCAGCACGACCTCGTGGAGGCGCTGGACGAGGTGATGTCGGATGTCTAGGCCGATTGTGGACGCCAAGGGACGCCGTCGCTGCAAGACCATCGCCTTCCGCATGTCGCCCGCAGAAGCGGACCAGCTCGACCTCCGCGTCGCTTTGAGCGGTCTGTCGAAGCAGGACTTCATCGCGAGAAGACTGCTGGAAGGCACTTTTACTGTGGTTGCAACCACCCGTATGCGCAAGGCGGTTAAGGAGCGCATGGGACCTGTCGTAGCGGAACTCCGGCGTATCCGGCGCGCAGGAGATATGGACGACGAGCTCGTCGAGTCGCTTGAGACGCTCGCCGCCTTTGCCGGATCGTTCGCGCCCGAGCGCTCCCCCGTGGAGCTTGAAGACGCCCTCATCGCAAACCTGGGTCTGGACGACGGCCTCCCCTACCAAAGCTCGGCCGTCGTCCAAAAACATGAGCCCACACGTAAGGAGGACTCTGTCGATGAATCTTAGCATGATGAATTCCGCCCGACGCCGCGCCGTCTTGCGCGACTACCGCCTCGACCACCCCTTGTCGGAGGAAGAGCTGGTCGAGCGCCTTATCGACACGGAGCTTCGCCTCCGCCGGCTCGAAGCACTTGCCTCCGCCAAGAACCACCCCATCAATGGCCCTCGCCGTCACCATTCTTGTGAGGCGATCTGATGGGCACGCAGAAGCACGACGACGCCCCCGAGCCGCAGTCCCCGGAGCGCCGCTCCCCGCCGACGGTCAACGAGATCGTCGAGGAGCTCAAGTCTCTTCCCCTGAACGTCGGCTACAACCGTCTCGCGAACGAGCTCTTCAAGACTGGGCCCCTGCCCTGGGATGCAGATTCGCAGGAACGCCGGTGGCGCGATAGCGACGACGCACGGCTCTTCGCCCTCCTCCAGCAGATCATCTCTCTCCAGAAGGAGAAGTTCATGCTGCTCGCGCTGACCATCGTCGGCGAGGACAACGCCTATGACCCGCTCGTTGCCATGCTCGATACCCTCACCTGGGACGGCATCCCGCGCGTAGGGACACTCCTCAATGTCTACCTTGGCGCGGAGAGGAACGCATACGTCTCGGAGGTCGAGCGCATCTTGTTCTGCGAGGGCATCGCCCGCGTCTACAGCCCGGGCTGCAAGGCCGATTACATGCCCATCCTGTGCGGTGCCGGAGGCATCGGCAAGTCCTCCTTCGCGAGGGGCCTCGCCATGCGCGACGAGTATTTCAGCGACTCCGTGATCAACCTCGGCGACGTCAAGCTCACGGGCGAGCAGAACCGGGGCAAGTGGATTGTCGAGATCCCCGAGCTCAACGGCATGTCCGAGCGCTCCGTCGAGAGCGTGAAGGCCGGGATCACACGTCAGGTAGATGAGTTCCGGGGAGCCTACTGTCGACGGACGGAAGCTTTCCCCCGGCGCGTAGTCTTCGTCGGCACCACGAACGAGGCCGACTTCATCCGCGAGCGGACGAGCGGCGCAAGGCGCTTCCTCCCGGTGCTCTGCGGCATCGAGCGCACGGAGAAGTCCGTCTTCGACGAGGGCTTTCCTACCGCCATCCGGCAGGCATGGGCAGAGGCCCGCACGTGGATGAAGACGGGCGACCCCCGTTTCTCGACCGTCCTCACGCCCGAGATGGAGGTCGAGGCAACCGCACAGCGCGGACGTTTTGTCGAGGAGGACCCCTGTGTTCAGAAGGTCCTCGCATATCTTCCCGGCAACACCGACCGTCCCATGTGCACGTTCGAAATCCTCGACAAGGCCCTCCACCTTGAGAAGACCAAGGCCAACTGCAAGATGGTCAGCCGCATCCTCTCGTCGCAGTGCCCCGGATGGGTTCCGGGCAACAAGCGCCTCTGCCCTCCATACGGCAAGCAACGCTGTTGGGTGTTCCGGGAAACGGATTAGGGCCGATTGGGTGCCGCAGCATGTCGCAGCGGCACCCTGTCCACCGCCCTTCACCTGCAAGACTCGGCAGACGGTGCCGAAGGTGCCATGGATTCCAAAACTCTTGGCCGCTCCTCGGCACCTTCGGCACCACGCAGTCTCTCCGCAGCTAGAACCATCGCTAACCAAGACATTCAAGCGAGTTGCCGGCACCCGTGCGGCACCGGCAGAAAGGAAACACACGATGAAACTGATCGAGAAAATGAAATCGCGCCTCGCCGACCTCCTCGGGACAATCCCCGAGCACAAGGGCGACGCCGTCGACTCCGTACTCTCCCATCTGTTGGAATCCGATCCCGGCCTGAACTTCACGCGAGCAGGGCGGGTCAACGAGCGTCCGGGTTTCACGCGCGTCGTTCGCGCCGGAATCGCCTACTACGCGAAGCGGGAGTGCAAGGTCTTGAACCCGTTCAAGGAAGGCGGAAACGGCGTCTATTTCGTCAAGGGCTGCAACGACGACCCCACAGGCATCTTCTTCACCGACACTTTCAACGTCGACGACGTAGAGTACAGCGATGCCATCGCGGCCTATCTCTTCGCCTACGGAATCCCCCGCGACGATCTCGTCATGGTACCCATCACCTTCTGGCCCAGGACCTACGAGCGCACGCCCGAGAACATCGCCGCCCTCCGCGCCGTCGGTGCGCCCCTCCCGAACGAGGGACTCTAAAATGGCCATCGGAAAAGACGGGTCGAAGGTCATGAGCCTCCGGCTCCCTGACAAGGCATATCGCCGCCTCCACGCCTACGGGGTTTCCAAGGATCTTAGCGACAGCGCAGCCGCCCGCGAGCTCATCGCCGCCGGGCTCGCCTCCGACGGCCTGGCGCTCTACTCCACTGAGCTCGGAACCTATCTGCGCGGCGTCATGCAGCCGCTGCTCGAGCAGCTCGACCACATGCTCGACGAACGCAACGCTGAGCAGGAGGACCGCATCGCGCGCGTCGTACACCGCGCGACCCGCGCCTCTATCGTCGCGGCCATCGCGGCGGTCGAGATCGAGAAGGGCACGTTCGAGGGCCTGGATGGCGTGAGCGCCTCGGACATCTACGCCGCTTACGACAAGCAGGCCGGCCTCATGCAGCGCGGCATGACGCTCTCGGAGGCAAGGGAGCGTCTGTCCGATGGCAAGTCGTAGCAGCCTCGTCGTGAACGCCCGTGTGCACCTCTCCGGGTCGCGCGGGCGTTCCGCCGTCATCACCAACAACGTCGAGTACGTCGCCACGCGCGAGGGGGCCGACAAATCCGCAACCGTCGACGACCTCAAGCGCTACGAGCTCGCAGAGAGGATGGGGCTCATCGGCTACTGCGCCGAGAGGCCCGGGTCGACCGCGCTCTTCGACCAGAACGGGGCCGTCCAGCTCCGCACGGCCCGCAAGGAGCTCGAAAAGGCTGACGGCGCGATTGCTACCGTTGTGCTCAGCGTCCGCAGGGACGAGGCATGCGAGCTCGACCTCGCGTGCAAGGAGGACTGGCAGCGCTTCTGCCGCCGAAACCTCGCGCCGGCGCTTGCCGAGGCAATGGGCATCCCCGAGTCCAGCGTCCGTTGGGTAGCCGCCGAGCACGAAAACCACCCGAATTCCAAGCACGCGCACGTTATTGCGTGGTCGTCCGATGGCTCGTTCGATTCACTCATGGCCCGCAACAGGCTCGACCGGGCTAGAAACGCGCTCACCGACGCGGCCCTGGCCCCGGCGCTCGCGGCCGAGTATGAGGCCCGCGACCTCGCGAGGTCGCGGGCGGTCGACGCCGTCCGCCAAATCCCCGCCG
This sequence comes from Collinsella aerofaciens, assembly GCF_028206995.1. Lineage (GTDB taxonomy): Bacteria > Actinomycetota > Coriobacteriia > Coriobacteriales > Coriobacteriaceae > Collinsella > Collinsella aerofaciens_AQ. Next base: position 110,229 of record NZ_JAQLFL010000003.1, read on the forward strand.
ACGAGATTGGCGTCACGCTGCCTGCGGACGGCCGAATCTCCTACGCGCACCTCCGCCGCTGGCACCCAGATGTCGCCAAGGCCGTCGATGTCGCAATCGCGGAAGCAGGGTCGAGGCATCCTGAAATCAAAGGGGCGAGCGCCGCTTACAGCAAGTCCGTGGAGCGTTGCGCCGGCCTCAAAGGCCTCGAAAGCGTTGCGCGGGACCGCTACGTGAACAACGCCATGCAGGAGCTACGCGCGCGCCAGGGCAACGCCCTGCTGAGGGTCATCGCACCCGACCGGACAACGGACCCCGAAAGGGAACTGATGAGGTCCGCAAGGCCGGACGGCGGGCCTGCAACGGAGCGCAAGCGCATGAAACCGCTCATCGGCGAGGTCCGCGCCTGCGTCACCGGTGAAGATCTGGAGGGGGCGCGAGAAGCCGTCCGCGAGCTCAGGCCTATCCCGGAGAGGTGTCTCCGGTCATGTCCGTCCTACGCGCTTTCTATGGCAAAAGCCCCGGTTGCCGTGAGCAGGGCCCTTACCAAAGCGCTCGCATTCGCAACGGAGAACCCCAGAGGCAAGAAGGATCTGTCAGATGAGGTCGGCCAGAAAGCTGAGCGCGCGCTCGCAAGGGCGCTCGCAGCCGCTGCATCGGCCGCGATCAGGGGCGATACGGCGGGCATCGTACTCGACCCCGCGAAAACCATAGTGAAGGGAATGATTCTATGAGCAAGCAGAAGAGCTTCAACGTCGACGAGGGCGCGCATTTCAAGCGCTGTGTCGCCGCCGGCACGGCCGCTGGGACCGCGATCGCGCTCATCCTACTGCCGGCAGCATGGCACTGGCTGAAAGCATGGGTCACCGGCATCGCCGCGACGCTCACAAGCTTCGGGACGGCCGCAGCACCCGAACTCCCCGATACCATGTTCCAAAACCCACTCGAAGTCCTGCCAGAGCTGATCCAGGACGACGCCTTCCTCGTGGGATGCATGGCGACCCTCGCCATCTCCACGATAGCAGGCGTCTGGAGCCACTTCGACTGGTCGCGCTGGCTCCACGACGGGACCTGGGTCGGTGGGCGCCGCGCGCCGGGCGCGCCCATCCACGGCGACGCGAGGCTCATCTCGGCACACGGCGAGCTTAAGCGCAAGAGCAAATCGTGGCAGGAGGGCGAAAGACCCTCGGGTGGCACACTGGTCGTGGGCGAAATCGGGAAGAGCGTCAGGCTCATCGACTCGGTCCACGCTTGCATCCTTGCCGAGAGTGGCGAGGGCAAGAGCCGTCGAGTCGCCATTTTGTCAGCCTTGGCTAACTTCGAGCAAGGCCGTTCCCTCATCATCAACGACATCAAAGGGGAGCTCCGCGCCTTTCTCGAGCCGACGTTTGAAAAGGCCGGCACGCACCGCATCGTCGACGTGATGTTCGATTCGCCCGCCTCTTCGGCGCGGTTCGACCCGCTCGAGAGGGCGAAGGAAGCCTTTAATGCGGAGGGAACCGGCGGCTGCACCCGCGAGCTGCGGGAAGTCGCGCGCTGCATAGTACCCGCACCGTCGAAGGGACAGCCGTTCTTTTATGACGGGGCCCGGAACCTGTTCGTCGGCATCTCCCTCGCCCTCATCGAGGGTCCGTCCATCCCCAATGAGGAAAAGACCGTCATGTCCGTCGCCGCGGCGATCTCGCCCTCGGGCGAGAAGGGAGCGCTCGAGCGCGTCGCCGCCCTGGCGGCATCTCTGCCTTCAGGTGACCCCGCACTCCCCTTTCTCGGAGGCCTCAACGGCGAGCACGGAGGCGGCCCGGGCATCGTCTCGACCCTCAGCAATTGCCTGACCGAATACATCGACGGCAACGTGGCGAGAATGCTGCACGACGACGAGTGCGAACTCGGCGGCATCGGCGAGGAGCCCACTGTGGTCTTCGTCTCGTCCTCCTCAGCAACCGGAAACTATAAGCGGCTCGTGCAGACGTTCGTCTCACAGGCGCTCTCGGCGCTGCGCTCCTGCGCCGGCGCCCACGCCGGCCGCTGTCCCGTAGAGACCGTCCTTCTCCTCGACGAGGCGGCGTCCCTCGGCCGCAGCGAACGCATCGTCCAGGACCTCGGTGAGATGAGATCAGAGAGGATCAGCGTCCTGTGGTTCTGCCAGTCGCTCCTACAGCTCCAGTCAGCTTCCGGCTACAGCCGCGAGGAAGCCGAGACAATACTCGACCTTCTCAAAGATAAGGTCATACTTTCATGCTCCAACCTCGACACGGCACGCAAGCTCTCGGAATCGATGGGCTCCTACACCGCGATCGCGCAGTCCACGAGCAGAACGAAGGGAACGAACACCGGGTCAACCGGCACGAGCGAGGGACTCGTCCGCAGGCCGCTCATCACGCCCGACGAGCTTCAACGCTGGACGGGCCGCGAGACAGGAGCCCTCGTGATCCACGACGGCGTACCTATGGCCTTCCCCAGCAGGGACGTCACCGAGACCTTCGTCGGGCCCATGCTCGGGATGGCGTCCCCCGAGGCCGAACGGGCACTTATGGAGCAATCGACCGCTCGCCGCGAGATCAGGAACGAGACGGTACCGAACGTTTGGCAGGGCCCGTGTACTACCGATGGCACGACGGCACCGACGAGGCCGCAAGCAGTCACAAGCTACGTTCCCGAAGGCTTCTAGCCTCGTAATCGTCCACAACCAGCGAAAACGCCTCGATCTACTACACGCCCATGTCCGCGCATTACACGCGGATATGGACGCCTTCCGTTCTCAGCACAGGCATCTACCTGCGCTTTCGAACTCGGCTCGCCGAGTTGCGCCGTTTGCCTCCGGCGAAACGTAGTGGAGCCTTATCCTGCACCGCCGCTTCGTGGCGGAAAACCGAATCCAGGGTGACGCGTAGCATTCGAACCACAGCGTCGAAAAATGACGTCAGAAGCCCGCCGCCGAGCTATCCATCGAACAGGTCTGAATTGAAAAACTCTCGCAGGGAGACGCCGAGCCCGCCTGCGATGCGCTCGATGTTCTCGATGGAGACGTTGCGCTTGCCAGTCTCGACTTCGGCGAAATAGGTGCGCGACATCTCGATGGAATATGCGAAGGCCTCTTGGCTCACGCCGAGTCCGGCCCTCAATTCCTTGACGCGAAGCCCCACGCGCATCTTGGGGCCCAGTTGAGTCATTGGCACCTCCTTACCGTCGGTGTCAATGATTCGGCCCTGTTCTATATAAGTCACACCTATATAAGTGACAGTTTGAATTACAATACGGGAATCAGAGGATTTCAATCTGGGAGGAAGCACGATGAACATTGAAATCTCTAGAAGGGCGTTTCTCGCAGCGGGACCCCTCGCCGTCATGGGCTCGCTCGGGCTCGCCGGGTGCGGCAAGAGCAGTATCAGCGGCAAGACCCTCTACTACTACTCGGTTTGCGGCAGCGTGGCCCTCGGCAAGGTGTGCGCGAACAAGCCCGGAAGCGCGTCGACGATCAAGTTCGACGACGACACATGGCACTACGTCGGCTCCACCGAACTCAGTGGCGACTGGAAAGCCGAGGACGATGACGTGGTCCTGTCTTCCTCGCAGCTCGGCACCGTCACGCTCGTAAGGCAGGACGACGGGAGCTACGTGCCCTCGGGGTCCGAGGGCTACGGCGAGAGGTACTTCGTGGACGAGTCCGCGGCGCAGTCCTACTACGACGAGTACACGGCGGCGACGCCTGACAGGGTGAGAGACACACTGGAGAGCGCCACCTGGTCGGTGAAAAACCCGCCCTCGACCCAAACCGTCGCAGAGACGCTCTCGTTCGACAACGGCTCGCTCGCATTCACGAAGGGCGAATACCAGAGGAAGGGCTCTTACACCGATGCTCCGCGCGAGAGCTCATGGCTCGCCTCGGACCATTCGGGCGAATACGACCTCGACGTGACCTCCCAGTGGGTGAGCTCGGACGGATCGTCGCCGCGCCCCTTAATCTACGAGGGGACGATGACCGTCGGGGGCGAGGCGACAGACTTTAAGCTGTCCGACCGCAGGGGCTCCCTCACGCTAACCCTTTCCTCCGAGTGGAGCGCGGTGGTGTTCGTCAATGGAGAGTAGGCGCGACAGGGGCAGGTGGCTCGCGACAACGTCCCTCGCGCGCATGGCGTCGCGGAAAGCCGCGGCTGTGGCGACGGCAATCCTGCTCCTCGCATTCCTCGCCCTCGTCTGGGCTAACGCCTCACCCGCGGAAAACGGAGCCGGAGGCGAGCCGGCTGCGCACGCGTGGCGGGAATCCGAGGAGGCTTCCGGAGAAGATGGAAGCGCCGGTTCCGCCCCTCAGGACGACGCGAGTGGAGCCTCCGAGCCGGCGGCGAAGGGCGACCAGACCGAGGATGCCTCCGCGAACAGAGGTGAGGCAACGAGGAAGGGTGCAGGCGCCACGTCGTTGAGGGGCGATGCCGCGAGCGCCACCAAACCAGGACCGAAAGGCTCCTCCGAGCAAGGGACCGCTGCCCACAAACACAACTGGGTAGCCCAGACCAAGACTGTCCATCACGACGCGCAGTATAAGACCGTCCATCATGATGCGGTGACACATCAGGTGTGGCATGACGCGGTGACGGAGGAACACTATATCTGCAACCAGTGCGGTGCGGATATCACGTCTGACCCTTGGGGGCATATTAACAACTCTCTTATGAATGGTGGTAATTGCGGAAGCTATCACTCTACCTATGTGACTGTAAAGCAGGGGTATTATGAGACCGTGACCGACCAAGCGGCCTATGACGAGCAGGTGCAGGTGCGCGATGCATGGGATGAGACTGTGACCACTGGGTATAAGTGCTCGGGCTGCGGAGCCACGAAATAGCGTCCGTAGCCGGATTCCGGGTCAGAGCGTGTATATGCCAGACAGGAGTCCATCGACGACAAACGCATAAATCCCAAAACTCGTCACGCACCCTCGAGTTTCCTTAAGCAAGGTTCCAAGGGGCAGCAGCCCCTTGGCGCGCAGGGGTGCGGGGATGGCGCGAGGCATCCCCGGAAAAGCTGGCGCGGGCATGCCGATGGCATGCCCGCGTTCTCCGTATGCGCCTCACCCCTCTCCGGCAACGTACACGGTCCGGCCGCTCTCGCAGTCAATGCTCTCCACGTCGCCGAATCCGATGCGGACGGCAGTCCATCCGCCCCCGTCCTCCACCAAGGCATCGGCCTCGTCGCGTGCGCCCGAGACGAGTCGCCCGAGTTCGGGCGACCCCTCCGGAGCAGTACCCACCTCGAACGCCCCGCCCTCGCCGCCCGACTCAAACTCGACGACGACAGTCAGCGCGACGGCTCCGCCCGGGTACTTGCCGAATCTGCCCACGGCGCCAACCTCGTCCATCTCCATGGAGCTACCTCCCCTTGACGGCGCTAAGCGGCTTCGGCTCGAAGTGCTCGTCGCGCTCGACGGCGGCGAACCCCATCTGGCGGTTCAGCTCGGCCATCTCCTTGATGCTGAAGTAGCCGAGCTCGTCGTCGTAGCCCTCGACGAGGCCGAACGCCTCGTCCGTCCCATCGAACTCGAGCAGCCACCAGTCCCATCCGTTCACGCACGAGAAGTAGTGGACGTATACCGTGGGGTCTTCCGCGCCGTCTTGCTCATAGAGCCTCGGCAGCCCCTCCGCAATCTCCCTCGTCATCAGCTCCTGCATGTCTTCCTCCGTTTCCGGGCACGCTGCCCTGAACATCTCGCCCTTGCGGGCAAAGCCGAATGGCGACGCCGCGCGTCGTCGGTCGGCTTTGCTCCCTGCAAAGCCGCACCGGAGCGAAGACGGGTCAAGGGAGTCCATGACGACCTCCACCAACCGGAGCGGAGCGGAGGTTTGTGCGGGGTCTCATGGGCCCCTTGACGCGGCGTAGCGGAGGTGCCACCCACGTAACGGATACGAGGTCATGACCGACGAATGCCACCGAAACGCTTGAAATCATTGGTCAAGACTGAAGAGAGGCGGCCGCCCCTAACGGACGGCCGCCTTAGCGAGCCTTACTAATTCGGTTCTTGTATATGATCCGAGACGCCCGCCAGGCAAATCCCGACAATCCTAGTGATAGTCGTTTGCGAAGGAGCCGTAGAAGAGCGCCTTACAGTCGACATCGCTGTAGCCCATCACGGCATCCTGCACATCGGATCGCAAGAGGTTGAGCACCTTGTACACGCCCTCGCCCATATCCCCGACGAAGAGTACCTGCTTGAACACATCGGGATAATCGCGCAGATAGGTCACATAGCCCCTAAGCTTTGCTAGCGTGTCGCCGAGGAACTCGCCATGAGGGTCAACGATGGACGGCCTGATGACGCCCGCTGCATCCTTCACGAAGAAGAGGAAGTCTGGATGCAGGGCCTTGCGTCCCACCGAAGACATGTACGGAATCGAAAACGCCTTAGCAGACATGCTGCCCGACGGATTGCGATAGAAGGCAACCGTGCGATTCTTTGCCAATTCGTTCCTAACGATATAGTCTTCCGCCGGGTTCAGGTCGAGCGGGCAGAGGCCGTCCTCTTTCTGCACGATATGGCACGGATATTTAGCGAAGTCGTCCGACGTGCTGGTAGACGTGGGCCACTCTATCTTTGTGAGGCGCTTGCCCTCAGTTTCACGGGCCAGCTCGTCGTAGCGCTGCTTTGCCGCGTCGTTAAGGTAGTCATAATCGCCAGATCCATCGACCTTATCGAAGTATTCCTTTCGGCATTGAGCCGCCCAGCCCTCGAGCGCATCAACGATGGCCTGCGTGCGCACCGCTGCGGCAAGGCGCAGGTCGCACCCGGGCCGCCCAAGCTCCTTGAAGTTGGCGCGACGATACTCATTCGCAAACTCCTTAGTGAAATGCATGTCGGCGTCGCGGGCGGCCTTTCTGAGGCCCTCGGCGTCCGTGCGGGCCTCCTCCTGCTCCTGGTCCTCGGTCTCGTTGAGCTTGTCGAGCGTGATCTTGACGGTCTCGGCAACCTCTACGTCGTGTTTGGCTTCGCGGTACTCGTCCTCGTTAGCAACGATGTATCCCTTGAGCTTCTGGACGAACTGTTTTTTCACGTCGGCCGCGGCATTGACATCGAGGCCAGTCTCGACAAGCAGAGTCGCCGTCTTAACCAGGCTCTGGAATTCGTTCCTGGCCTTTTTCGGAATGCGCTGCACGGGGATGGAATCGAAGGCTGTGCGGATGCCCTGCCACTCCTGATGCGTGAAAGACTGCTCGCGCTTGGTGGGCGGCTTGGGCTTTGCCATGGGCACGGGTATTACGACCGAGACGGGCTGGGTCGGCTCGGTCTGTGCGGAACTTGGCTCAGGTGTCGCAGGTTGCTGCGGGGCAGACGCTGCAACGTAGTTGCCCGTTGCGGGCTGAGGCGCCAGCTCCGCTTCTGGCGCCGGGACGTCGACGGGCCTGACCGCCGAGGCAAGCGAGGGCTGCGCTCCCTGCATGTCCAACGGCTCCTGAATCGCGATGCCGGCAAGCGGCGCCTGGTAGCCGGGTTGTGCCTGCCGCGCCGCCTCGATGGCTTTCTCGTTCTCCTCGTACGCCTTGAGCTCCTGTTGGTAGTCGGCTTCGGACTTGGGCGCAGCCGCCGTGATAGTCACGGGGTTGAGAACGATGTTCTGCTTGCCGATGGAGCTCTCGCCCATGTCGTCCTTGCGGCCCATGAGGTAGTCGACCACGTCCTGAGTGCTCTCGGGATTGAACTGGGGCAGGTAGCAGGCGACGGAGTTCAAAAGATCATCGGATTCGATGCGCCGCGCAAGTGGAGTGCGTACCATACGTCCCACGAGCTGTGCGATATAGGTCGAGTCCGAACGCCTGCGCTGCGAGAAGATGACCTCCGCTCGCGGGCAGTCCCATCCGTTGGAGACAGCCTCCTTGGCGAAGAGCACGCGAATGCGCGAGGTGTCCTGAACGAACTCGGGTTCGACATAGGGAATAAGGTATTTTCCCGCCGCGATGTCCTTATGCTCGCCGAAGACGTTGGCGAACGACATCGCCTCGGAAAGGCCGGGGACCAGGCCCGTGATCTGGTCGCACATCTCAGCCAGGGCCGAGTTGCTCACGTTGTCCGCCGCTTGGATGAGCAGCAGCGGGTTGACGGGGCTCTCGCCCTCACGGGCACAGTACTCGCCCCATTCGCGGCAAGTCAGGGCATAGCGCTCGCACGCCATAGTGAGGTACTGGTGCTCGACCGGGTCGTCCTTCTCTGGCACGCGCAACTCGATGATGTCCTTGAGCAGACCTGACTCCTGGACCTCGCGAGGGGTCACAGCGACCTTTGGCATACGTACGCGATCGGCGCGCTGGTCCATGGCCGCCTCGAACCTCTGCGGCGTGGCAGAGACCCCGACGACGATGGGCATCGCTGCACGGCCGTCGAGCCCATCAATGAGGCTGGCGTAGATCGTCGCGGTGCCGCGCTCGCTCGAGGCATTGGCCCCCAGACCGCGATGGGCCTCGTCTATGAACAGATAGAGGTTACGCTCCGGGTCCCTGATGGTGCGGTCAAGGATGTCCCAGAACACGCGGCCGGAGTTGGCCTCACTACCCTTGGTGAGCAGGCCGTTCTTACTGAGTAGGTCCTTGCTGAGGAAATAGACGTGGCGCGGCTCGAGAATGTCGTGCGCGGCTCCGAAGTCGTTGGTAATTGTGACCAGGTGGCGCCTGTCAAGGATGCTGTCTGCCAGCTTGTCCGCCACGTTTGAGAAACGCACGCTCGTCTGCTCGTTCAGGCTCGGGGAATCCGAGAGCCAAAGAACGACGGCATTCTCGTCGGGCATGAGGCTCAGATCGTCGTCTCCGAAGAAGAGCGCTTCGATCGTCGCTGCGCACATGACCGTTTTGCCCGACCCCGTGGGAGATGCGAGGCATATCGAGGACAGCTCGCCGTCCTGCTCGTAGCGTCGGCGCATCGACTGCAACTTGTTCGCCAGGGTCGCGACCGCACCGGCTTGGAAATCCTTAAGTTCGACTCTCATGTTTACCTCACCGCATCCTCGGCGGCAATCTTGAACGATTGCAGGTAGTTCTCGTACAGGCGGACGACGTCGAGCCCAGGCAGTTGTGCCTTGACGGAGGCGTATCGAGCCGTGTCGTCCGTGATCACATAGGCGCACCCTATGCTGGCATTCTGCTTGACGGCGTCTATGAAAGCGCCGACCGAAGCAAAGTCGAAGAGGACGGCGTAGGCGTCGGCCATGGCAAAGCCCGGCTGCTCGTGCTTGATGATGCTGCCACGCGAACCAGCGCGCAGCCAGAGCAGGGGCGCGATCTCCTCGAAGGCCACGCCCAGCTCGACGGCGTCCGGGTCTTCGTAGGTGAGGTCAAAGAAGACGGCGTTTTCCTCGAAGCCGTCGGCCATGGGGAACTCGTCGGTGAACTTGTAGTCACCCTTGATGGAATCGCCCTCGGGCGTCTTACCCGTGATGGCCGCCGTGACGCGTGGTTTGGTAACGTACTGGCAGATGCCCAGCGCCTCCCATTCGGGGTCGCCCTGGCGAAGACCGCGCTTGGTGAGCTTTTTGGATTCGTCCTCGGAGACCTCGTTATTCGTTACGCTGATGGAGCGCCTGCGCCCGCCGTCCTGATGGTTCAAGCGCATGACGGCATGTGCCGTGGTGCCCGATCCTGAGAAGAAATCGACTACAAGGGCGTCGGGCTTGTCGGCAACAACGGAAGCGATTGAGAGCTCGGTCGCATAAAGGGACTTTGGAAATGTGAAGCGCCTATCGCCGATGAACTTTTTGATATATCGGCTCCCGTATTCACCGGCAGAGAACTGCGTGCCACTCCAAACAGTTGTTGGAATGGCAGAGCGCTCTCCCTGCTCTTCGAGAAGCAAGGACCCATCCTCAGCCTTGCCGATGAGTTTAATTTCTCCATTCTTGAGACGCTCCTCTTGGGAATCTCCTAGGTAAAGGAGGGAGTACCGATCACTCTTTTTGTTGTACTCACCTACTTTTGCGCACCCGCGATCAAGCTTGGCCTGTAGAGCATTCTGGGAGATCCTCCAAGTCGCCTCTCGGCCATCGGTCCTAATAGGCCAAACTGCCCTGAGACCCGTTTTTGTCGGTATCTTTGTCCAGTCTTGTTCAAGGGGGAGAGAAGCGCCGAGCTCCTTAATTGTCGCGGTCTCCTCATCGATATAGATGGGATAGAAGAGGTTCGGCCTTGCGGTGCGAGCGGCATTGGGACCGCCCCTCAGCAGCCACTCCCAACGTACTTTACGTTGGGAGCGGCTGCTCGACGCGTCATCAGCCACTTTTTCCTCAAGTTCTCCGAACTCAACGGAATAGAGTCTGCGGTCCACTTGGCACGGCGCGGCGGTGCCAAAAAAGCAAAAGACAGCGTACTCGTCAGCTCTCTTGAACTGGTTGCCGCGGGCAACCCCGTTCTTGTTTATGGTGATTGAAACCGTCTGGATACCGGTCGCGTTGGGAAAAACGCTCTCTAAAAGAAGCTCAAGCCTTGCGTACTCCTTCTCGTCGATCGTCACGATGAGTACGGAATCGTTGGGGTTGAGCAGCTGCTTGGCGAGCTTGAGGCGGCGCTCCATGAAGGCAAGCCACTTGGAGTGGCGATAGGCGTCGGAGCCGTCGACGTAATCGTTGTTGTATTTCCAGTCGCGGGCGCCAGTGTTATAGGGTGGGTCAATATATATGCAGTCCACTTTGCCTGCATAGGCAAAGGCCAAGGTTTCAAGAGCATGGTAGTTTTCGCCGTTAATGACTACTTGATAGGGCTTATCGCCAGCGCGCTCGACACGCCCAGTCTCTTTGAGGCCAGCATAAATCGGCTGGTCATATTCAGCAACAGGCACGACATCGTCGACAGCAACGGAGCGGGGCTCACAATCGTTTTCGTCATATGAGGGCGATTGATATGGCTTTAGATCAGCAACCCCCCCCCCGAACGGCATTTACCAACCATAGCAGTTGGGAGCTAGAGTCCTCTTTTTTACCACGCTCGGGAAGCACCTGTACGACATCGCCCTCCATGATAGGCTTGCCATAAAGGCGAAGTCGCTCTGGACGGTTGTGTTCAAATACAAGCCCAAACTGGCGCTGCGCAGCAAAGGCGCGGATGTCGGCAGCGAGCTGACGATCGCCCAGCTTGACAGCGCGATCAACAAGGTTCTGAACGACCGCTTGCGCCGTCTGAGACATCACTTCTCCCCCTTGCACTTCTCGTCAATCCATTCGCGCAGGACTTTAGCCACCGTCTTATCCTGGCGCGCGGCATAGGACTTAAGAGCCCGCTTATCCTCGCGGGTTATCGAGAGCGTGAACTTATCTAGCTCCCTTTCGGCATGAACAGCCTGATCTTCCTCCATGATCGCCCCTCCGAATTGACCCGTTCTACGTTCCTTAATTGACCGAAATCATTTTACTTCAGAATACGTAATTACGTAATTACGTATGCAAATTTGAGCCATGCATCACTCAATCACTAGTCAGTATTCGTTGACGAATCGTTGGGGATAACGAATATATCGAGGTAGACAGTCGTTTTTACCGTCTGCGAGTACCAGCAAATCGATACTCAAAACGTCGTGAGTACATTTTGAGTACCAGTCCGAGCGGCCTCTTGCGGGCGGACGCGATCTGCCGGTCAGCATTAATTGAAATAAATTGATGGCGTTGCTTCGGTAATTGAAAACACTTTAAAAAATACCAGCAAACAATAATCCCAGCTAAACAGCTTGAGAGATTGCGTGGCTGGTTTGCATGTACCACATACACCACAGCACACACGCGCCCATGGCAGGCAAATAAAAAACGAGGGAGGCCGTTTCCGACCTCCCTCGCAAAGGGCTATTTACTATTCCCACTCGATCGTCGCGGGCGGCTTGGACGTGATGTCGTAGCACACGCGGTTGGCGCCGGGGACCTCGGCCACGATACGGCCGGAAATGCGGGCCAGCACGTCGTAGGGCAGCTTGGCCCAGTCGGCGGTCATGGCATCGCTGGACTCGACGGCGCGCAGGATGATCGGGCGCTGATAGGTGCGCTCGTCGCCCATGACGCCCACGGACTTAATGTCGGGCAGAACCGCAAAGTACTGCCAGCAGCTGTGCTCGGAGTTGCGCTCGCCGGTCTGCTCAAACAGACGCTGGTTGTAGGCGTCGAGCTCCTCGCGCACGATAGCGTCGGCGTTCTTGAGAATCTCGAGCTTCTCCTTGTCGACCGCGCCGATGATGCGGATGGCCAGACCCGGGCCCGGGAAAGGCTGGCGGAACACGATATGACCCGGCAGGCCGAGCGCCAGACCAAGTGCGCGGACCTCGTCCTTAAAGAAGTGATCGAGCGGCTCGATGAGGTCGAAGTGCACGCCCTCGGGGAACGGGATTAGGTTGTGATGGCTCTTGATGGTGGCCGTCTTGCCGCCCGTCTTGCGAGCGCCGGACTCGATGATGTCGGGGTAGATGGTGCCCTGGGCCAGGTACTTGACCGGCTTGCCGTCGGTCTCGAGCTGCTGCGCCACGGCGAAGAACTCTTTCCAGAACTGCGTACCGATGATGCGGCGCTTCTCCTCGGGCTCGGTCACGCCGGCCAGAAGCTCGGCATAACGGTCCTCGGCGTGGACGTGGATAAAGTCGACGTCAAACTGCTTGGTGAAGACCTCCTCCACCTGCTCGGGCTCGCCCTTGCGCAGCAGGCCGTGGTTGATGAACACGCAGGTCATCTGCTTGCCCACGGCGCGGGCACCCAGTGCAGCCACGACGGAGGAGTCAACGCCGCCGGACAGGGCAAGAATCACGCGGTCGTTGCCGACCTTCTCGCGGAACTCGGCCGTCATGGTCTCGACCAGGTTGTCCATGCTCCAGTTGGGCTCCAGGCCGCAGATCTCAAACAGGAAGTTGCTCAGCAGCTGCTGACCATACTCGGAGTGCTTGACCTCGGGGTGGAACTGCGTTGTGAAGATCTTGCGCTCGGGGCACTCCATGGCAGCAACCGGGCACACGTCGGTGCTGGCGGTAACGGTAAAGCCCTCGGGCACCTCGGAAACGGCGTCGCGGTGGCTCATCCACACGGTCTGCTCCATGGGCGTAGAGTTAAAGAGCTTGGCACCAGCCGTGCGCGTGATGGTGGCGCGGCCATACTCGCCCACCTCAGAGTGGCCGACCTTGCCGCCGAGCGTCACGGCCGTGATCTGATGGCCGTAGCAAAAGCCCAGGACGGGAAGGCCCAGGTCAAAGATGGCGGGATCGATAGACGGAGCGTCCTCGGCATACACGGAAGCCGGGCCGCCGGAAAGGATGAGCGCAGAGGCGTTCATCTCGCGAATCTCGTCGGCCGAGATGTCGCAGGGGACGATCTCGGAATACACGTTGAGGTCGCGGACGCGACGGGCAATGAGCTGACCGTACTGCGCACCAAAGTCGAGTACGAGGACCTTTGCGGAAGCCTTTTGATCCATGGTTCCCCCTCTTGTTGGCGGGGAGCCGGTGCCCACCCGCGTGAATGAACGAAAATAACCTCCATAGTGTACACGTTATATGGGGTTTCTCGCCCCTCGCAGCCATCAGCGCACGGCAAACGCACGACCTGGGCCCTTATTTGACGGCAATTGAAGTGTTTTCAAACGTTACAGATGATGTAATACGTTTGAACATTGGACGCCCTGTGCCACAATACTGCCGAACGACTCCGCCTCTGCGGCGGCAAATACGATAGGAATACCAGCATGAAGCGCATCCTTCTCATCGCCACGGGCGGCACCATCGCATCGACCGAGGACGGCAACGGCCTCTCCCCCGCCCTGACCGGTGAGGAGCTCGCCCAGAGCGTCCCCGAGATCTCGGGGCTCTGCGAGCTCGACGTCGTGCAGCCCATGAACATCGACAGCACCAACATGCGCCCGAGCGACTGGATGCGTATCCGCGACGTCATTGTCGAGGGTTATGCCGACCACGACGGCTTCGTGATTCTGCACGGCACTGACACCATGAGCTACACCGCAGCAGCGCTTTCCTACCTGATTCAGGACAGCCCCAAGCCCATCGTGCTCACCGGCTCGCAAAAGCCCATGGGCAATCCCTTTACCGACGCCAAGCTCAACCTGTACCAGAGCCTGCTCTATGCACTCGACGAGCATTCGCACGATGTGTCGATTGTGTTTGGCGGCGTCGCCATTGCCGGTACGCGCGCCCGCAAGCAGCGCACCATGAGCTTCAACGCATTCATTAGCGTCAACTATCCGCCCATTGCCTACATCCGCAATGACCGTATCGTGCGCAACGGGCTTCACGGCACGCATCAGGACGAAAACCCGGTGCATTTCTACGACAGCATCGACCCGCGCGTATTTGTACTCAAGCTTACGCCCGGCGTAAACCCGGGCATCCTCGACGCCCTAGCCGATAGCTACGATGCTGTAATCCTTGAGACCTTTGGCATTGGCGGTATCCCCGAGTTTGGCGAGTCCGGTGAGTCATTCCAGGAGGCGATTTTCCGCTGGGTCGATTCGGGTCGCACCGTCGTCATGACCACACAGGTCCCCGAAGAGGGCCTCGATCTGGGCGTTTATGAGGTCGGCCGCGCTTACGCCGATCATCCGGGCATCCTGCGCGGCGATGACATGACCACCGAGACGCTCGTGGCCAAAACCATGTGGGCGCTCGGCCAGTCACGCGATGCGGCTGAGATTCAGCGTCTGTTCTACAGCCAAGTCAACCACGACCGCATCCCGATGGCGTAATTCAGCTGTCGGCGGGTATCCCCTATTCGATACCCTCAAGAAGCTCTGACACCGTCATACCGAGTGCGGGTGCGATCTTAAATAGAACCTTGAGCGTGAAATTTGCCGTCCCATCTTCGATTCGGTCGAGGTAGGGTCGGCTGATTCCTGTCGCCACACAAAAATCAACCTTGGAGATACCAAGGTCTCTGCGTGTCTCTTCGACCCGCCTACCAAGAATCTGTTTCGCACGTTCGTCCATGCAGCCGAGTTTGAAATGGAGCCGAACATAAACGTAAACTATAGTTTACGTTTTGCCGAATACACAGGAGTTTTCTATGTCGGGTTCTTCGGTCCGCATGTACCGAGCCACGCCTCGCACAAACAGCGCGCCGCCCAAGCTCGTCGTCGTTGAATCAGAATGCCTTTCGCCCGATGAGCGCACAGCATTTGCATTGCTATCAAGTCGCGTCGCCGCCGTTCTGGTCCCTTGCCCGGCGCAAGGTGAACTTGCTATCCAATGCCAGGCGCACAGCTGCTCGCTCAATCAGGCTGCCGTGATCGCAACCAGCCAACGCGGTCTGCCCCTTCTCCTGGAAGCCGGTATCGCACTCGCCCTTCGCGGCGCCGGATACGAAAACGAGGCCGCCGCCGACATGGTCTTTAAACCACGATCGAGCGGCGGCCTCGCAGCAGCTATCGAATATATGTGCAGACTCGTTGCCTAAAAGGACAAGCTAGAAACCAAAGCCAAAGCCCGTTCCGGTAATCGCCGAGTACATAAAGTAAACGTTGATCACGTTGAGGAACACACCCGTAATGCAACCGTTGCGCAGGTAGCGCTCGCACACGATGCGCGCCATGGCGGCGGAGTCGTCATTGTTCTTGGCTTGGCGTCCCGCCGTAAAGTACGTCGCCACGCTCAGCAGCAGATTGAGTACCGGCAGTGCCAGCAGCTCGTAGCTCTTACCCCAGCGCGTCACCTCGCCGGCGGCGTTAAACTTCGTTGCCACCTCGGGGCCAATGTTGGGGATAACACACGCTGCGACCACCAGCGGAATCACCGCAAGTACGAGCAGCGCAATACCCATGTAGCCAGCTTTTTTGCCATATTTGAACATATGCGTCGTCCTTACACGTTAAAGCGGAAGTGCACGACGTCGCCATCGGCCATGACATAGTCCTTGCCCTCAATACGCAACTTGCCGGCGGCCTTGGCGCCCTGCTCGCCGCCGAGCTCGATGTAGT
The DNA here is from genome assembly GCF_028206995.1 of Collinsella aerofaciens. Classification (GTDB taxonomy): domain Bacteria; phylum Actinomycetota; class Coriobacteriia; order Coriobacteriales; family Coriobacteriaceae; genus Collinsella; species Collinsella aerofaciens_AQ. The sequence goes on from NZ_JAQLFL010000003.1 coordinate 126,120, forward strand.
CGTCGTAGCCAATGACCTCGGCCTTAATAAAGCCGCGCTCAAAATCGGTGTGGATGACGCCGGCGGCCTGCGGGGCGGTCGCGCCCTGACGAACCGTCCAGGCCTTGACCTCCATCTCGCCGGCCGTAAAGAACGACTGCAGGCCGAGCAGCTTGTAGGCAGCCTGAGCGAGCACGTCCAGGCCGGGCTGCTCCAGGCCCAGGCTCTCCAGGTAGTCGGCGGCGTCCTCGGGATCGAGCTCGGAAAGCTCTGCCTCGATCTTGGCGCAGATGGGCAGCGGCTTGACACCATCGATGGGCGCCAGATCGTCGTTGAGCATATCCTCGTCCACGTTGGCCACATACAGGATGGGCTTCATGGTGAGCAGGAACAGCCCCTTGGCGGCGGCACGCTCCTCGTCGGTCATCTCCATGGATGCGGCGCGCTTGCCCTCGTTGAGCCAGGCAAGCAGGCGCTTGGCAACCTCGAACTTGGGCATGAGCTCCTTGTCGCGCTTGGCCTCCTTCTCGAGCTTAGGCAGCTGCTTCTCGAGCGTGCCCATGTCGGCCAGGATGAGCTCGGTCATGATGGTGTCGGCATCGCCGGCGGGATCGACGAACTCGCCCGTGCGGCCCACCTCACGCATGACGTTGGGGTCCTTAAAGTAGCGCACGACCTCGCAGATGGCGTCGGTCTCGCGAATGTTGGCCAGGAACTGGTTGCCCAGGCCCTCGCCCTCGTTAGCGCCCTTCACCAGACCTGCGATGTCGACGAACTCGACCGTCGCCGGCACAATGCGACCCGGGTTAACGATGTCGGCAAGCTTTTGCAAGCGGCTATCGGGCACGTCGACGATACCCACGTTGGGGTCGATCGTGGCAAACGGGTAGTTGGCGGCAAGGCCGGTCTTTTTGGTAAGCGCGGTGAACAGCGTCGACTTGCCCACGTTGGGCAGGCCCACGATACCGATGGAAAGGGACACGACAGCTCCTTTTGGTACAGGTACTTCAAACCGTATAAGTATAGCGCCGCCGCAGCATCCGGGCGAATCCGGACACCGCGGCGGCGCAAATGAAGCAGAGATAGAGCTCGCTGACTAGTCCGCGAGCTTCTCCACCTGATCGAGCATCTTGTCAAGCTTGGCCTTTGCCTCGGCCTTGGCCTTCTGGGCCTCTTCGTGGGCCTTGGCCTTCTGAGCGGCCTTTTCCTCGGCCTCGGGGTCGACAACGACCAGATTGGACGCATCGTGCTCGACCAGCTTGAGCGCATGCTCGGGGCACACCTTGACGCAGGCTCCGCAACCTAGGCAATACGTGGACTCCAGTGCAAAGCGACCGCTTCCCACCAAATCGCAGGCAAACGTGGGGCACACGTTGACGCACTCGCCGCATGACGTGCACTTGTCAAAATCGCATTCCGGTGTGCTCACCTGCATATTCTGGGCAAGCTCGGGGTGGTTCTGCAGCGTCGAGAGCACCAGCTGCCGCCCGTGCGTGAGCGAACGGCGACGCTTGGTCGTCGTGGTGCCGCACATGGTGTTGAGCGTGCGCTCGAGCTGCGTGATCTGGTGACGGTGAGCCTTCAACTTCTGCGTCACCGAGGCCAGCGCCGCCGTCGCCGGATTGAGCTTGGTCACCGTCAGGCCCGTGGTGCGGGCAATCTTATCCATGTACTCCTTGCGCTCGTACTCGCGGCGCTTATGGCATTTGAGGCTCTTGGGGTCGACCTCCAGGCCCATGCCCGTACCCGCCCACTCCTCGGCGGTAGCAATGGCCTCGCCCAAAATGTCCTCGCCACCGGTGTTGCGGCACTTATCGCACACGCCCAGTGGCAGGTAGACGCTCACGTTGGGATAGTCCGCCAGTACCGAGAACCAGGTCTCGGCCGTAATATCGCCCACGCAGGCAACGACGACCTCGTTTTCGCGCGGCATGCGCTTAAGGGCGCGCGTGCAGGTAACGTAGGCGGTCTCGTGGCTCGTGGCAGCAGAGACGATATCGTCATACAGGTTTTTGGGCGCCAGGCGCGGCGAGATGATCGCCTCGGTCGGACAGGCAGCGGCGCACAGGCCGCACTTGCGACAGGAGTCGAGGATCTCGATGGCGTCTTCCTCGACCTCGATAGCGTTGACCGGGCACACGTCCATGCACGCAGTGCAGCCGCTCTTTTCGTTTTTGCAGGTCAGGCACGGAATGGTGTTACCGCGCGGACGCTCCTTGTAGTCGGCAGGATTCCATTGCGGCGCCGACGGATCGAGTGCATCGGTCACACCGCCAAGCGGGTTTTTAAGAAAGTCGAAACCCTTGCTGATCTCGATAATGTCATCAAACAGATCGTGTTCCTGCGCCATGCGCGGCCCCTCCCTGAGCAGTGCAAACAAGCAAGAGATAATGATACGCTATCGGCCCACGCCTCGGGCAAATTACACGCGGCGCACCTTGAGGGAAATAACCCATGGCCTATCGCCGCCCCGATTGCACAAGGTCAATCAAGCGCCAAGCTATGCCTCGCACATGAGCTGCACGAGCTTCTGTTTGGTCACCTTGGCCTGCTCGTTGGCCATATTGCGCTCGTTTCTAAAGACCGCATCCGCAACGCTCATCAGATCGGTATCGGAAATCTCGCCAAGTCCCAGCTCCGCGAGCGTCGTCGGTAGACCAACGCGCTGGCAAAACTCGAGCACCTGATCAAGCTCGGGCGCACGCTCCAGGCGCAGCTGCACCACCAGGCCAAATGCCACGGCCTCACCATGCATGGCCTTGCACTCGGGCAGAATCGTCAGGCCGTTGGCTATGGCATGGGCAAGCGCTAGGCCACCACTCTCAAAGCCAACACCCGAGAGCAGAATATTGCACTCGATCAGGCGCTCAACCGCTGGCGATGTACGGCCCTTTTTGAGATCGCGCTTGGCAGCGACGCCGCACTCCATGAGTGTGTCATAGCAGGCACGAGCCGCAACCAAGGCCAAGTGTCCCGGCGCGCCACCGTGCTCGTTGGCGCCGTGCGCCGCGGCGCACGAACGCGCCTCGAAATACGTTGCCAGCGCATCGCCCATACCAGCGACCGTCATACGCAGCGGGGCCGCCGCGACCACGTTGGTATCGACCACGACCAGGTCTGGATTCTTCTCGAGCATCAGGTAGCGGTCGAACGACCCATCCTCGTGATACAGCACCGAAATCGCGCTGCACGGACCGTCCATCGACGCCGCCGTGGGACATACGCACAACGGCAACTCGGCATAAAACGCAACGGCCTTGGCGATATCGAGCATCTTGCCGCCGCCAATGCCCACCACCATGTCGCAATACTCGGCCCGGGCTTCCTTGGCCATTTCGACAACGGCATCTTCCGTACACGGACCGTTGTAAATCTTAAAGAACGGCTCGCTTAGATCTTCATCCAGAAATCCATCGACGATCTGCCTGCACAGCCGATCCTCGGTGCCCTGGTCAAACAAGACATAGGCAGCGCAGCCCAACCATGACAAATACCTGCCCTGACGCGAGAGCTCACCCGGCCCCTGAACATATCGTCCGGGACCGCCATAAACCATGGGAAGCGCCATACGAGAATCTGCCCTTTCATCAACAACAATTGGTGCAAAGCAACCTGACCCCTTTGCACCATAGCAAAAATGGGCAAAGCCGTCTGCCGGCTTTGCCCCTTCCTTAGCTTGATTTACTCATCCATGAGATAGTAGTGGCCCAGCGCGTCGGCACCCAAGATGGCGTTTGCGACCATCTCGAGCGTCACCTCAAACGGCATGTTGCACATGGTGTCATCGGGCGCGCAGGCGGCCTCGGCAACAATCATGGCCTGCTCGCGCGTAAGCTCGGCAACGCCAAGTTCCTTCATCGTGACCGGCAGGCCCAGCTCAATGCAGAAGCCCAAGACTTCCTCGAGCTTCTCGGTCGGGGCATCCTCGAGTACCAGCTGGACGATGGTGCCAAAGGCGACCTTCTCGCCGTGATACATGCCGTGGCACTCGGGCAGCATCGTCAGGCCATTGTGGATGGCATGAGCAGCAGCAAGGCCCGAGCTCTCAAAGCCAATGCCCGAAAGCAGCGTATTGGCCTCGATGATATGCTCGACGGCAGGCGTGAGCGCACCCTTCTCCAGCGCGACCTTGGCCTTGACGCCATCGGCCATAAGCGTCTCGTAGCAGAGCTTGGCGAGCGCCAGGCCGGCCATTCCGCCCTTGCCGCCGGCGCAAGTGCCACCGTCGGCATCGTGCGTCGCCTGGGCCTCAAAGTAGGTTGCGAGCGCATCGCCCATACCGGAAACCGTCAGGCGCACCGGGCTCGCCGCGATAACCGTCGTATCCATCAGGACAATGTTGGGGTTTGCCTTAAGGAACAGGTACTTATCGAACTGGCCGTCGTCGGTGTAGAGCACCGAAAGTGCCGAGCACGGCGCATCGGTCGAGGCGATGGTGGGGCAAATGATAACCGGGGACTCCAGGTAGTAGGCAACGGCCTTGGCGGTGTCGAGGATCTTGCCGCCACCGACGCCGACGATGATATCGCAACCGTTGTCGCGCGCGAGCGCCACCAAACGGTCGACCTCGCCCTTGGAGCACTCGCCATTAAAGTCCTCAAACAGCAGCTCGGCCTTAGCCTCGGCAAAGCCGCCCTCGATCTTGGCACCGACGCGCTTCTTGCCCGAAGGCGTCACAATAACGAGGGCCTTAGCGCCGAGCGGCTCGACATAGGAGCCGAGCTTGGCGAGCTCGTCCGGACCCTGGATGTACTTGCTGGGGCTATTGAAAATTGCAGCCATAACTATCCCATTCTCTAAAAGAAAAAAGAAAGGGGCTCCGTACGGATACGTGCGGAGCCCCTCGTTACGATAACAAGAGTCGATTAGAAATCGATGTCGGTGTCGTAGTAGCAGGCCTTGAGAATCTTCTCGAAGTCGGCAGCCTTGGTCTCACGCGGGTTCTCGGGCGTGCAGGCGTCGGTCTCGGCGTTCGCGGCAATCTCGGGCAGCTTGGCGAGGAACTCCTCCTCGGAAACCATCTGCGGGTTCTCGGCGTCGACCTTCACGCCGCCATTCGCGTAATCCTTGATGGACTGCGGAATGTTGAGCTGGTCGTTGAGGTCGCGAATCTTCTGGACGAGCGCAGCGATGAGCTCCTCGTTGGTCTCGCCGGGAAGGTGCAGGATCTCCTTGGCCACGTAAGCGTAACGCTCGGCAGCACGCGGGTCCTTGGAGTTCCACTGGATGACCTTGCCCAGGTACATGGCGTTAGCAGCACCGTGGATGATGTGGCCGTTCTCGAAGGCAGCACCGGTCTTGTGAGCCATGGAGTGAACGATGCCGAGCAGGCCCGAGGAGAAGGCGATACCGGCGATGCACTGAGCCTCGTGCATGTGCTGACGGGCCTCATGGTCGCCAGCATAGGACTTGGGCAGCCACTCGACGATCTCGCGGATGCCGTGCAGGGCGTTGGCGTCGGTGAACATAGAGGCGCAGGTGGAAACGTAAGCCTCCATGCAGTGGGTCAGAGCGTCCATGCCGGTGTGAGCGCACAGCTTGGCGGGCATGGTGTAGGTGAGCTCCGGGTCGACGATGGCGACATCAGGGGTGATGTTGAAGTCGGCCAGCGGGTACTTGATGCCCTTGGCGTAGTCGGTAATGACGGAGAACGCGGTGACCTCGGTAGCGGTGCCGGAGGTAGAGGAGATGGCGCAGAAATGAGCCTTCTGACGCAGCTCGGGGAAGCTGAACGGCTGGATGATGTTATCGAAGGACTCCTCGGGATACTCGTAGAAGACCCACATGGCCTTAGCGGCATCGATGGGCGAGCCGCCGCCGATGGCGATAATCCAGTCGGGCTCGAACTCGCGCATGGCCTCGGCGCCCTTCATGACCGTCTCGATGGACGGGTCGGACTCGACGCCCTCGAACAGCTTGACCTCGAAACCGCCTTCCTTAAGGTCGGCCTCAACGTCCTGCAGGAACCCGCCGCGGCGCATAGAGCTGCCGCCAGAAACGATGATGGCCTTCTTGCCCTTGAGGTTCTTCACCTCGTGGCGAGCGCCCTCACCAAAGTACAGATCGCGAGGATTGGTAAAACGTCCCATACTGTGCCTCCTAAACAAGCCCCTCTTAGACTTGCGTATATAACGGAGCACCCGATTGGCTCCGTTAGGACCGTTTTGCGCGTTGCCGGCGATGACAATGCGCGATGTCTGAACGTCTCAACGCTCAGACAAACACTATTTTACCGTTCTGGTTGGTCAGTTATTCACCTAAAGCCGATAATGATGAAACGTTTTTTCTATCCCTGAAGACCCTTGTGGGGCATTCATACTCCCAAGCTGGGCAAACGTTTTATCAGGGTTGACTACATATTCCGGGCAGGGCTGTGCCCCTCCAAAATGTGCCCCGTTCGCCGCCAAAAATCGACCGTTTGCGGCACTGTGATACCACCCGCGCAACCGAGGTGCCGACATTTGTGCGACATCCGTCTTCGTGGTGCAAAGGTGCAAGTCCAAGTGCGGCACCCCCCGGTGTGCCACATGCGGGTAAACTAGAACTTTATATAGAGACATTTGAACCCTAACCGCAGCAAAGGAGGCCCCATGGCATTCGATCCCATTCAAGAGGATTGCCATCGCCTCGTTCTTGAGGCCTTGCGCCGCGACAATATCCCGCTCACCGACGCTGCCGCCGTAGAGCGTCTGATGGAACAATTCACCCGCAACCCCGCACCACTCATCGTGCACGACCGTGACCGCGCCGGGCACCTCATTGCCAAGGTGGTCGAAGCCGTCGACTACCGCATTCCCTTTATCCCTGACGATGCCCAGGCAGAGCAGGAAGAGGCAGCTGCCGAGAACATGCTCCGCGAGGCAGCCGCGCTCGACCCCACAAACTGGGATGCCCAGCGCATGCTGACGGCCCTCACCGCAGAATCCAACGAGGAATACGTACAGTACCTGGTGTCCAAGTGCGATGAAGTCGAGCATGACCTGGCGCTCAAAATCGCCTCGGCTCAGGACCCCTACGAGCGCGAGGCCGCAGGCGACCTTATGCGCCACCCCTATCTGCGCTGGCTTGCCGCCTTGGCATCGCGCGCCCTCATTAGCGGCCGCTATCGCATGTCGCTCGAAGCCGCAAATCGCAGCTTGGACTTTGCGCCCAACGACCCCGCTGGTGTCCGCCACACCGCGATGCTCGCCATGGCAAAGCTCGAATACCCCGCCGAGGAGCTCAAGCGCTTTCGCTCCGCTCACTCCGTGCCGTACCTCGCGAATACCCCGCTGCGCCGCCGCCCCAAAGATGCGGAGCGTGACTTGGACCCGTGGACGCTCATCGCGCTGATGAGCGCTGCCTGGCGCGAGCTGGACTACGAGGGTGCCGAACACTACCTGCGTATCCTTGTGCGTTCGTGCCCGCACGCGGCCGAGGCGCTCTACTTCCAAACCGAGTTTCCCGATGGCGTCTATGCCCGCGTCAACGTGGGTGCGGGCTCCACCGACGAGCTTGTCCTTGCGCTATCCGAGGCGACGCCGGTACTGCAGGAGGGCCTGGGCGCCCCCGACAACGCCAGCTTTGCCGCCTGGGTCGCCACCAACGATATCGTGCGTTCCCAAATCGATGAGCGCATACTGCGGGCGGCCGAGCAGGGTTTGCCGTTTAAGGGAGGAGACCTCTAATGGATCCGAGCGTCTACATCCCCGCCTACCTGGAGCGCGCCTACGTTGCGTCGCACCCCGAGCTCACCGATGCAGCACGCGAGCTTGTCCATAACGACATTAGCGCGAATCCCCAAAAGTACGCGCAGTCCGAGCATGCCCAGGCGCTGCTGTCCTATGCCGGTGTTCATCGCCACCTGCTCGACGAGCTCCATCGCATCGAGGACATGGGCAGCGACGAGGAATTCGAGCAGACGCGCAATCGTCTGTTCGACGACATGCGCGATGAGCTGCTCAAGATTGTCCGCGTCGATGCGTATGTCCTCGATGCCCAGCTGCTCGCCATCATCCTGGCTGACACGCCCGTTGACGCCTGCCTGGGCGACCTGATGAAGCTCGAGGCGACCACAACCGATTACCTGCAGCAAAGCGTGCCCGGGTTCGACATGGAAGCCCCGCACTACTGGGCCAATAAGGTTTTGACGGACGGTGTGACGGCGGCAGAGCTCACCGTGAGCGAGCCGGCTCTTATCGGGTGGCTTCACACACTCGAGGCCATCTCGCAGCTGTGCATGGCGAGCGCTCGCTACCGTGCTGCCGCCAACTACGCCCGCCGTGTTCTTAAGGCGGAAGGCTACCCCACCCGAGCCGCAGGCACCGTGTTGCTCGCCCTCGCTCGCCTGGAAGACCAGGACGGCTTTTTTGCCCTGGCCCACCAGCTCGAGGAAGAGATCGGGGCTGACGCGCTCGAGAACTCTCCTTGGTATCTGCTCGCCCGCACGATTCTGCTGTTCAAAACAAACAAGATGCGCCCGGCGGTGCGTGCGCTGCGTGAGTTCGCTAACCGCTGCGAGGGCGGCGCGTTCTTCTTGCTGAATCCCATGTACCAGACACCGTACCTTCCCTGCCGGCCCGAGCCACGTGATCCCTGGGATCTTTCGCACCAGGCCGTTTGGGAAGCGGACGGCATTATCTCGGACACTCCAGACTTTGCCCCCTGGGCCAATGCCTGCGAAGACGCGTCGCAGCTTGCCCAGGAATTTGCGCGCCGCTACGGTTTTTAGTGACGCACTCGACCCGACCATGTCGTTTACGTTAGGAACGGTTTCATGAACCTCCGCTCATCTCTTGCCTGCACCTCGAGCGATATCGCTCGCTGGGGGCTGCGCTCCGTCCTTAAGCGCCAGGGTGGCGTACTCCCCGGCCGCATCGCCATGAAGATCGACCCCGAGTTGCTGAGCGACCTCGCCGGCCTTGTCGACCGCAGCGTGGTGATCACCGGCACCAACGGCAAGACCACCACCTCCAATCTCATTGCCGACGCCGTTGCCGCCAGCGGCGCCACCGTGGTATGCAACCGTGCCGGAAACAACATGGAGCCGGGCGTGGTTGGTGCCCTGCTCGAGGCGCGTGGCAACCTTAAGCGAACCGCCAGCAGCAAGCGCGTAGGCGTCTTTGAGTGCGACGAGCTCTACACGGTGCGCGTCCTGCCCAAGCTCAAGCCGACGTACTTTGTGCTGCTCAACCTGTTCCGCGACCAGCTGGACCGCTACGGCGAGATCGACCACACCCAGGACGTCATCGCCCACGCGCTGGAGCTTTCGCCGGCAACGACGCTCATCTATAACGCCGACGATCCGCTGTGCGCCTCGATCGCCGCGCGCGTCCCCAACACGAGCATCGCCTTTGGCATCGACGGTGCCACGGGCACCGAATCCGATCGCATTAGCGACTCGCGTTTTTGCTCGCAGTGCAACGCGCCGTTGGAGTACGACTATGTGCAGTACGGCCAGCTCGGCGCCTATCATTGTCCTTCGTGCGGTTGGGGTCGTCCCGCGCTGCTCCGTCGCGTGACGGACATTGAGCTCACCTGCGACGGCTACGGCTTTGACCTGAACTTTGGACCCGATACCGGCGCACCCGCAACGCACATCGCCACGCGCTACAACGGCCTGTACATGGTCTACAACGTTGCCGCCGCCTTCTTTGCGGCACGCGAGTTGGGCGTGAACGCAGCTCACCTGCAGCCCACGCTCGATGCCTACGTCCCCGCCGGCGGACGCATGGGCCGCTGGGAGATCGCCGGCCGTACCGTCGAGGCAAACCTGGCCAAAAATCCCGTGGGCTTCGATCGCCAGATTCAGTCCATTAAAACGGCAGGCGGCAGGCTCTGCGCCTTCTTCCTGAACGACAACGACGCCGACGGTCACGATGTCTCGTGGATCTACGACGTCGACTTCGAGCGCATCGCCGACACCCCAGGGCTTGTCGCCTTTGCCGGCGGCACGCGTGCACACGATATGCAGGTACGTCTGAAGTACGCCGGCATCGACGCCTCCATCATCTCGAATATCGAGCAAGCGATCGGTGCCGTGGCGGACGAGGAGGCCGGCGATACTTTCTACGCCGTCGCCAACTACACGGCCTTCCCGCCACTGGTCAAGGAGCTCGACGAGCTTAAGGGCACCGATGCGGCTACGGTTGCCGCCCACGCTGCAACACGCGCCAATGGCAGCGCTGTCCCCACCGATATTGCGCCGGTCGAGCTCTCGCGCCCCCTGCGCATCGTCTACCTGTATCCCGATGCCCTCAACCTCTATGGCGACGGCGGCAACGTCATTGCCCTCGAGCGCCGCTGCGCCTGGCGTGGCATCCCCGTGCGCGTGGACGAGGTCCGTATGGGCGAGTCGCTCGATCTCACCGACGCCGACATCGTCATGATGGGCGGTGGCTCCGACCGCGATCAGCTGGCCGTGGCACACGAGCTGTTCGCTCAAAAAGACAAGGTTGCGTCCTATGTTGAAGATGGCGACTCGCTGCTCGCTATCTGCGGCAGCTATCAGCTGCTCGGCCGTTCGTACTATATGGGCGAGAATCGCATCGAGGGCCTGGGCGTCATTGCTGCCGAAACCGTGCGCGGCTCCGACCGCCTGATCGGCAACGTCGCCGTCAAGACCGACCTGGCACCCGAGCCCTTTGTGGGATTTGAGAACCACGGAGGCCGCACCCTTTTGGACGCCGATGCCACGCCGCTCGGAACGTCCGTCGTCACGGGCACCGGCAACAACGGCGACGATGGCTTTGAGGGTCTCATCTACAAGGGCGTCATCGGCACGTACCTGCACGGACCGGCACTGCCCAAGAACCCCGAACTCGCCGACTGGCTCATTACCCACGCCCTCGAGCGCCGTGGCGACGCGCAGGCCACAGCCCTGCTGCCGCTCAAGCCCCTCGACGACACCTACGAGCGCGCCGCCCACGACGCAGCCATGAAGCTCCTCCCCTAGCACCCCACCACCACAAAGGGGACAGGCACCTTTGTGGTGGTTTTTCAGTTTGCCAACGATATGTGAACGGCTAAAAAAGTCTGCTATACTCTTTCCCACTGTCCCCATCGTCTAGCGGCCAAGGACGCCACCCTTTCAAGGTGGATATCGCGGGTTCGAATCCCGCTGGGGGCACCATTTGAATTGAAGAGCCCGTTACCCTCGCGGTAGCGGGCTTTTTGCTACCGATATGCCGGGATTCGAACCCGACAGGGTGCGAAGCTGAGGAAACGCGCAAGCGTTTTCCAGCGCAGCACGCAAGGAGCGGAGCGACGCAGCGGAAGCGGGCGGCGCCAGCCGCACGCGGACATCCCGCTGGGGGCACCATTTGAAACTAGAAGCCCGTTACCCCCGCGGTGACGGGCTTTTTGCTACCGATATGCCTGGATTCGAACCCGACAGGGTGCGAATCCCGGCATCATCGCAAGGCCTGTGGGCAAAAAATAGCAAATATGAGTACTGTCACCAATTTAGTAACAGCGATTTCATGCCATCAGAAGGCGATTTAGACGCCAGGGGTCCTACGGCGAAAGAATTGCAGGCGTTTATCAGCTAAGTACTTGAACATATGTTGTGTAACACTGCATATTTTGCAAAAAAATAATGCTACAGGACTTGTGACAGTACTCATATTTGACGTTTTTTGTCCACGCCCCCTTATTGCGTGGGCGAATCAGGTGCAAAACGGGCTTCAAAGCGCCCTTCGCAAACAAAAACCGGGGCCCGCATGATGCGGACCCCGGCTCAATACCGTGACGATATGTCAGTTACGCTCTACACGTAGAACAGGATGTCGTCATAGGTCGGGACCGGCCAGTAGTCGGCGGCCACGATCTCCTCCATGGCATCCACGGCGGCGCGCAGCGTATCCATAGCGGGAACGACCTCATGTGCATACACGTTGGCCTGCTCCTGGCCATCGAGAGCCTCGGCCTTCTGATGCACGACGTCGAGCGCCTTGATGGAGTCGTTGATGGCAGTGATACCGTTGCAGAGCTTGTTGAGCGTGTTCTGCTCGCACTGCATGGCGGCCTCGGCACCGGCGGCACGAATAGTCTCAAGGCCCTTAGCGACCTTGGTGGCATAGGCGGTAATGACCGGGCGATAGGTACGACGCGCCTCGCGAACCATCGTGGTGGCCTCGATGTTCATGAGCTTGTTGTACTTCTCGAGCTTGCAGTCGTAGCGGCACTGAGCCTCGGCCTTGGTCAGGACACCCGTCTCCTCAAAGAGCGCAATGGCCTTTTCGGAAACAAAGGCGGGCAGGGCGTCGGCCGTGGTCTTGTTGTTGGCAAGACCACGCTTCTCGGCCTCAACGGGCCACTCGTCGGAGTAGCCGTCACCGGAGAACAGGATGCGCTGGTGGTCGGTCAGGACCTTCTTGCAGTACTCGAGCGCAGCGTCCTGGAACTTATCCTCGGGCGTACCCTCAAGCGCGTCGGCGAAGGACTTGAGCGACTTGGCCACGGCGGCATCGAGCACCAGGTTGGAGTCGGAGACGTTCTGCTCGGAGCCGCAGGCACGGAACTCGAACTTATTGCCGGTGAAGGCAAACGGGGAGGTGCGGTTGCGGTCGGTGTTGTCCTGCATCAGCTTGGGCAGGGTATCGGCGCCCAGGTCGAGCACGCCGCGCGTGGCATGGACGGAAGCCTTGCCATCGATGATCTTCTCGACGACCTCGGTAAGCTGGTCGCCCAGGAAGATGGACATAATCGCCGGAGGAGCCTCGTTGGCGCCCAGACGATGGTCGTTGCCGGCCGAGGCAACGGAGGCACGCAGGAGCTCCTGATAGTTATCGACGGCCTCGATCACCGCGGTGAGGAAGACGATGAACTGCAGGTTGTCGAGCGGGGTGTCGCCCGGATCGAGCAGATTCTCGGACTCGGTGCCAAGCGACCAGTTGTTGTGCTTGCCCGAACCATTGATGCCCTCGAAGGGCTTCTCGTGCAGCAGGCAGACCAAGTCGTGGCGGGAGGCGATGAGCTTCATCTTCTCCATCATGACCAGATTCTGGTCGATGGCCTCGTTGACCTCGCCATAGACCGGTGCGAGCTCATGCTGGCAGGGAGCGACCTCGTTGTGCTTGGTCTTGGCGGGAATGCCAAGCGCCCACAGTTCATCGTCCAGGTCCTTCATATAGGCCGAGACGGTGGGGCGGATAGCGCCAAAGTAGTGCTCCTCGAGCTCCTGGCCCTTGCAGGGAGCAGCACCAAAGAGGGTGCGGCCGGTGATGACCAGGTCCTTGCGCTTGCGGTAGGCGTCCTTCTTGATCAGGAAGTACTCCTGCTCGTCGCCCACGGAAGGAACGACCTTCTTGGGGGTCTTGCCAAACAGTGCCAAAACGCGCTTGGACTCACGCGAGAGCGCGGTCATGGAGCGCAGCAGCGGGGTCTTCTTGTCCAGGGCCTCACCCGTGTAGGAGCAGAAAGCCGTGGGGATGCATAGGACATCGTCCTTGATAAAGGCGGGGCTGGTGGGATCCCAAGCGGTGTAGCCACGGGCCTCGAAGGTGGCACGCAGGCCGCCGTTGGGGAAGCTGGAGGCATCGGGCTCGCCCTGGATGAGGTTCTTGCCCGTAAACTTGGTAATGGCGGTGCCGTCGTGGTTGGGCTCCAGGAAGCTGTCGTGCTTCTCGGAAGTAATGCCCGAAAGCGGCTGGAACCAGTGCGCGTAGTGCGTCGCGCCCTTGGAGATGGCCCAGACCTTCATGGCATGGGCAACGGCGTTGGCCACATCCAGGTCGAGCGGCTCACCGCCCTCGAGGGTTGCAGCAAGGCGCTTCCAAATGTCCTTGGGGAGGTAGTCCTTCATGACTTCCTCAGAGAACACCATGGTCCCGAAGCGGTCAGTAAGTTCGGCCATACGGAACTCCCTTCGTATCGGCACCGCGTGAGAAGCGGTGTTGATTACTAACGAACGAGTCATAGCTTAGACTCGCCGTGTTTCCGCGACATTACCGTTATGTTGCTGTCGCGAAACCAATCAATGAGGTTACCCTATCGAGGCGGCGTTGCCACCCTCAACAGCCAATCAACTGCATAAATTGCAGACCTCTCCCCATGGTTTAAGGGTAGTCAATTTGGGACGGGGCTTTATTAACTGGTATTTCGCATCAGATACCATTCAATATAGCCCCATCCTACATTGACCGCCCTGTTATAGGAAATGTCGATAGCGAAGCATTTTCGATTGGTATCCCCAAATAGCGAGTGAAATTCCATCGTGGCACAGTGGTGCTGTAGAATCCTTACAACGCATCACACTATTACGTATCTAGAGGAGCACGATATGCGCGTCGACGAGCTTTTTAAGCAGGCAGCATCCCAGGGCACCGCACCCGTTTCGTTTGAGATGTTCCCGCCCAAGGGCGAGCTGACCCTCGACACGGCTCGCAAAGTGGCAGGCAATCTGTGCAAGCTTTCGCCGAGCTTTGTCTCGGTCACCTGCTCGGCCGGCGGCTCAGGCAACGGTGCCACCACCGCCCCCATCGCGCATATGATTACGAGCGAATTCGATACGCCCTCGGTGGCGCACCTCACCTGCGTGGGCCGCACGCATGCCGATATCGCCGCCAAGATCGACGAGTACCGCTCCACCGGCGTAGAAAATGTACTGGCCCTGCGCGGCGATCTTCCCGCCGGCGCGACCGAGGACGACAAGCCCGCCTCGGACTACGCCTACGCCCGTGACCTCATCCCCGAGCTCGTCGACGCCGGCTTTTGCGTGGGCGCCGCAGCCTACCCCGAGGGCCACATTACCTGCGAGGATCTCAACCTCTCGGTCGAGCACCTCAAGCAAAAGCAAGACGCCGGCGCGAGCTTCTTTGTGACACAGCTCTTTTTTGACAACGAGTGCTTCTACCGTTTTCGCGAGCTTGCCGACAAGGCCGGTATCACCGTGCCCATTACCGCGGGCATCATGCCGTTTATGGGCAAGTCGCAGATTAGCCGCATGGTCTTTATGTGCGGTGCGTCGCTACCCTCCCCCGTCATCAAGATTCTCGCCAAATACGAGAACGACCCCGAGAGCCTGCAGGCAGCCGGTGTAGATTATGCCGCCCGTCAGCTTTGCGACCTCAAAGAGCACGGTGCCGACAGTCTGCACCTGTACACTATGAACCGTCCTGCGATCGCCGCAACCATTATGGAGCGCCTGGGGTAATGGAAAAACCGCACATCGATACAGTTTTTGGTGAAGTGCCGGCCGACCTTGCGTCGCCGGCGCTTTACCGTATCGACGCTGCTCACCACCCTCGTGTCGACCGTGCCGAGATGCTGCGGTATCTGGGCTACGGCGGTCAGCAGATTGAGCCCGAGCTGTCGCAGCGTATTGAGCTTGTCGTTGAGCGTCTGGAGCTGGATATTGAACCCCGTGGCGTGCGCCGCGTATTTGCCGTCGATGCCACGGGAGTCGATGAACAGGGCGATCCTTGCATTCGCTTGGTCGGCACCAACGTTGAGCTGCGCGGTCGCGATATCTATCGCCACCTCAAAGACGCCCGCTTTGCCGCACTCATGGCATGCACCCTCGGCATGGAAGCCGAGCGTCGTCTGCGCACCACGGGAGCCCAGCAACCCCTAGAGGGAGCCGTGCTCGACGCCGCATGCTCTGCCTATGTAGAAGCCGCCGTCGAGCAGATGGACCAGCAGGCCAAGGCTGCGGCCGCCGCACACGGACTCGCCGGCAACTGGCGCTTTAGTCCCGGCTACGGCGACTGCCCGCTTACGGCCCAGCGTTCAATCGTGGATGCACTCAACGCCACGCGCCTCATTGGACTTACCGTCACCCCCACCAGCCTGCTCATGCCCACCAAGAGCGTGACCGCGGTAATTGGCCTGTTCGACGGCGAAGTCCATGACGCCCAGAGCCATCCTACCTGCAATATCTGCCGCATGCGCGAGCACTGCCGCTTCCGCGCCGCCCACACCACCTGCTATTCCAGCCACTAGGAGCCCCCGATGTTCACCCCGCTTATTACTCATAATTCGGATGGTGCCGCGCTGGCGGCGCCCGTCAATGCCGCACGCTGCAACGGCGCTGTGTACAAGCCACGCACGATCGACGACCTGCGCATTAAGGACGATCGCCTGCGCGCCACCATCGAGGGCACGGGGCACCTGCTGTTTGACGGCGGCATGGGCACCATGCTGCAGGCTGCCGGCATGAAGGCCGGCGCCCTGCCCGAGCTGCTCAACTTTGAGGAGCCCGAGGTTATCACCGATATCCAGCGTCAGTATGTCGAGGCCGGCTGCGACGTGATCACCGCCAACACCTTTGGCGCCAACGCCCACAAGCTCGACGGCGCCGCCACCGTGGCAGATGTCTTTGCCGCCGCTGTCGCCTGCGCCCGCGAGGCCGGCGCCCGCTACGTCACCGGCGATATCGGCCCCATCGGCGCGCTGCTTCGCCCCTTGGGCACCCTGAGCTTCGACGAGGCCTATGACCTCTTTGCCGAGGAGGTGCGCGCCGGCGTCGACGCGGGCGTGGACCTCTTTATTATCGAGACCATGACCGACCTTGCCGAGATCAAGGCGGCCGTCCTCGCCTGCCGCGAGAACTCCGACCTGCCCGTCTTTGCCACCATGACCTTTGAGGAAGACGGTCGCACCTTCTTGGGAACGAGCCCCGAGGTCGCAGCCATCACGCTCGACGCCATCGGCGCCGACGTTTTGGGTATCAACTGCAGCCAGGGCCCGGCCGAGCTCCGAGGGCTCGCCGCACGTATGCTCACCGTTACCGACAAGCCCGTTATGGTGCAGGCTAACGCGGGACTGCCCCGCGTGGACGACGACGGCAATACCGTCTTTGATATCCAGGCCCCCGAATACGCCGAGGCCGTCGCCGGCATGATCGAGGACGGCGTGAGCGTCGTGGGCGGCTGCTGCGGAACCACGCCGGCGCATATGGCGGCCTTGCGCACGCTTATCGACAACCACACGCCCAGCCCGCGCCGCCGCAAGCCCAGCATGTCGGTCACGAGCGCCCAGACGGTCGTGGACCTTCCCTGTGACGGCCACAAAATCGCCGTCATCGGCGAGCGCATCAATCCCACCGGCAAAAAGCGCCTGCAACAGGCCCTGCGCGACGGCGACCTGGACTACGTCGTGAGCCAGGGCATCAGCCAGCAGGAACAGGGCGCCGACATCCTGGACGTCAACGTGGGCCTGCCCGAGATCGACGAGGTCAAGATCATCCAGCAGGCGACCGAGCAGCTCCAGGGCTCCACGCTGCTGCCGCTGCAGATCGACTCCACCGACCCCGCAGCCGTCGAGGCAGCCGTGCGCCGCTACGCCGGCAAGCCCATCATCAACTCGGTCAATGGCAAACAGCAAATCATGGATGAGATCTTTCCGCTGGTCGCCCATTACGGCACCAACGTCGTCGGCCTCACGCTCGATGAAGGCGGCATCCCCGATACCGCCGAAGCTCGCTTCGCCATCGCCGAGCGCATCGTGGCCGAGGCCGCCCGCTACGGTATCGGCCCGGACCGCATCCTCATCGACTGTCTGGTCATGACCGCCTCGACCAATCAACGCCAGGCCGAACAGATCCTGCGCGCCATGTCCCTGTGCAAGGAGCGTCTGGGCGTCAAATGCGCGCTCGGCGTGTCGAACATCAGCTTTGGTCTGCCTGCCCGCCCGCTGCTGGGCTCGGTCTTTTTGGCTGCCGCTTTTGGCGCGGGCCTGGACGCCCCCATCATGAACCCGGGCTCCAAGCGCTTTATGGATACCGTCTACAGCTATCGCGTGCTGAGCGTTGAGGACGAGGGCTCGACCGGATACATCGAGCGCTACGCCGGCTGGACCGATCCGTACAAGATCGCCGCGAATCCGGCGGCGGCTCAGGCGGTATCGACCGACGCCGCGCCCGCTGCTGGCACCACCGGCACCGACGGCAACGACGACCCGATTCGTCGCATGGTCGTCTCGGGCCGCAAGGGCGAAATCGCGGCCGAGACCGAGCGTCTGCTGGCAGACCATGACGCCATGGACCTCATCAACAATCACTTTATCCCCGCCCTCGACGAGGTCGGAGTCCTCTTTGACCAGGGCAAGTTCTTCTTGCCGCAGCTCATGGCCTCGGCCGAGGCCGCACGCGTGGGCTTTGACACCATCAAGCGTCTGATGCCCGCCGGCGAGATTGCCGACAAGGGCAAAATCTGCGTGGCCACCGTCAAGGGCGACATCCACGACATCGGTAAGAACATCGTCAAGATGCTGCTCGACAACTACGGCTACACCGTCTTTGACCTAGGCCGCGACGTCGACCCACAAGAGGTACTCAAGACCGTACAGGAGCGTGACATCAAGCTCGTCGGTCTCTCGGCGCTTATGACTACCACGGTCGTCGCCATGGAAGAGACCATCAAGCTGCTTCATGCCGAGGTGCCAGGCGTCAAGATCATCGTAGGCGGCGCCGTACTCACCCCCGAATACGCCAAGCAGATCGGCGCGGACTACTACGCCAAGGATGCCGCCGAAAGCGCGCGCATCGCCGAAGAGGTCTTTGGGCAGTAACACAACGGAAACAACCCCGCACCAAAACGTGCCGCACGCGCCACGAGACGTGTGCGGCACGTTAGAATAAAAGGGACTATGCTCGTTTTGGCAGATAGGAGCGCAAGGATGGCGATCACGCCTGCAGAAATCGCGGAAACCCGCGGCATGGTTGAGGAGCAGAACCTCGACATCAGGACCATCACCATGGGTGTTTCGCTCATGGGTTGCGGTGACGAGAACCTCGACCGCATGTGCACGAAGATCTACGACCACGTGACGCACACGGCTGAGCACTTGGTCGAGACCGCCGAGAACCTCGAGCGCGAGTACGGTATCCCCATCGTCAACAAGCGCGTCTCCGTCACCCCGGTGGCGCAGATCGCCGCTTGCTGCAAGGATGAGGACCTCACCCCCATCGCGCATGCCCTCGACCGCGCGGCCGAGACCCTCGGCATCGACTACCTGGGTGGCTTCTCCGCACTCGTCCAGAAGGGCATCGGCGACGCCGACCGCCGTGTCATCCAGTCCATCCCGCAGGCGCTCGCCACCACGAGTCGCGTCTGCTCCAGCGTCAACGTCGCCAGCCTGCGTGCCGGCATCAACATGGACGCCGTACTCATGGCTGCGCAGACCATCATCGCTGCTGCTAAACTCACGGCCGACCAGGATTCCGTCGGCGCCTCCAAGTTTGTCTGCTTTGCCAATATGGTCGAGGACTCCCCGTTTATGGCGGGCGCCGTCCACGGCGGTGGCGAGGCCGACGCCGTCATCAACGTAGGCGTCTCGGGCCCCGGCGTTATGGCCGCAGCCCTGGAGACGCTGCCCGATTCCGCCTCGATGATGGAAGTCGCCGAGAAGATTAAACAGACCGCCTTTAAGATCACCCGCGCCGGCGAACTCATGAGCCGCGAGGCCGCCCATCGCCTGGGTGTCGAGAAGGGCATTGTCGACCTGTCGCTGGCCCCCACGCCCGCCATCGGCGACTCCGTCGCGCGCATCCTCGAGATCATCGGCGTGGGCACCTGCGGTGGCCCCGGCACGACCTGCGCGCTCGCCATGCTCAACGATGCCGTCAAGAAGGGCGGCGTCATGGCCAGCTCCAGCGTGGGCGGCCTCTCGGGCGCTTTTATCCCCGTGTCCGAGGACGCCGGCATGATCGCCGCCGTCGAGGCCGGTGCGCTTTCGCTCGAGAAACTCGAGGCTATGACCTGCGTATGCTCCGTCGGCTTGGACATGATCGCCATCCCCGGTGACACCCCGGTCGAGACCATCGCCGGCATCATCGCCGACGAGATGGCCATCGGCGTCATCAACAACAAGACTACGGCCGTCCGCGTGATTCCCGCTATCGGCAAGGGCGTGGGCGACTGCGTTGAGTACGGCGGCCTGTTTGGCCGTGCGCCCATCATGCCGGTGAACCCCAACGCCGGCACCGTGCTTGCCCACCGCGGTGGACGCTTCCCGGCGCCGCTGAACTCGCTGAAGAACTAGCTGAGGGGTTCGGGCGAGGAGCCCCGCCGCCGGGCGGCAGACATATAAGGTCGCCTGCTCGGACAGTCCTGACTCGCACGGAGAGCACATTTAGTGCTCTCCGGCTCGTGCGGAACTCGCGATCGACCTTATATGTCTGCCGCCCGGCGGCGGGGCTTCTCGCACAACGGGACCTCAGTTGGGTTCTATCCCGGTTGCAGTTGCTTCGCTCCTGCACCACTTGGCTGGTACGGCGGTTTGGCGCTGGATCGGTTCTTTCTGATATATGCTGGTTGCGGCTCTTCTTTTGGGAGAAGTCGCTTTTTTGTTGCTAGGAGGTTGGCCCGTGGTCGATGGGGATGCTCACTCTGAGCTTCTTTCTGCTGATTGGAATGGCGAATGGATGCGTCTGCAAGCTGATCGGCATCGGGCTGATGATTCTTTTGAATGGGATAAGCGCGCTCGACATTTTCGGCCATTGGAGACTGCCCCGTATGCTCGAGATTTTATAAAACTGCTGGCTCTTGAGCCTGGTGAGTCGGTGCTGGATATGGGGTGTGGGGCTGGGTCGATTGCTATCCCGCTTGCTCAGGCTGGACATTCCGTGATTGCTGCCGACTTCTCTCCTGCCATGTTGGGCACCCTTGATGCTGGCTATGGGCTCGAGGACCTTATTACGCCGCTTGAGCTTGCTTGGGATGATGATTGGGATTTGGTTGGGCCGGTTGCCAAGGCTGTTGACGTTTCCTTTGCGAGTCGCTCGGTTACTACGAACGACCTGAAGGGGGCACTTGCCAAGCTTGACCGTACGGCTCGCCGACGTTGTGCTGTCACGATGGTCGCCAACTCCAGCCCGCACTATGACCTGTACCTGATGAACGCCATCGGTGCCTCGGTTACCTGCAGTAATGGTTTTGTGTATGCCTTTAACATCCTTATTCAGATGGGTGCGCTGCCGCAGGTCACGTATTTTGAATCGCCCCGCCGCGACACCTTCGATAGTCTCGAGGCGGGCGTTGCAGACTTTTCTCGCATGCTCGAACATGGCAACGAGGATAAGATCGACCGCCTGCGTGACTATATCGCCCACCACATGATCGAGAACCCCCATGCCGGCGAGCCGGGATCAAAGGGCGTACCGCAGGGACGCTACATGCTCGACCACATCCGCAAAGTCCGATGGGCGTTTATCGCCTGGGAGCCGGTCTCCGTACCCCGCCCGTAGCCCATCTAAAGCCTGCATCGTCTACCCGTCCGGCATCCGCATTCTTTGCGAACTGGGCAAACGCGCTCCACACCACGCCGTTCCTGCGCTATCGTGGGACAGCTCACGTAGATTAAGGCCCCATTGCAGGGCGCCCCATACATAGAAAGCGAGAACCCATGGCACTGACAGGAGCCCAGGTCAAGCAGCTTCGCAGCATGGCCCATCACCTCAACCCCGCCATCATCATCGGTAAGTCCGATGTCAACGAGGGCACCGTCGAGCAGACGGTTGCCTACCTGGAGAAACACGAGCTCGTTAAGTGCTCCGTGCTGGACGGCTCCAGCCTTTCTGCCCGCGAGGCCGCCGAGGAGCTCGCTGAGCGCTGCCACGCCGACGTCGTTCAGGTTATCGGCCGCAAGTTCTCGCTGTATCGCGAGTCCTCGCGCAAGGATATCGAGAAGATCAAGCTCGTCTAAAACCGACTGGCCATACCGAGTAGTCCGCGGGCGTCCGATTGATTCGGACGCCCGTTTTTTATCGCTCGACAAGCACGCGCTTGAGTCTGCCTTCGACCAGGCGCTCATACAGACGCCTTGTCTCGGGCTCGGGCACGCCTTGAACCTGTTCTCTCAGGTGGTGCATATGGCCGCTGTACAGCTCAACAACATCACGGCGTCGTCCCGCCGCGCCGTAAACGCGCATGGCGCAGCGAACCATGTCCTCGCGCGCCGTCTCTTGGCGAAGCCCCGATTCCACGAGCCAAATTGCCGATTGCAGGTCATTTTCCTCGAGAGCGGCATTCGCTCCCCTAATCATGCAGTCGATGTACTTGGATTGCATAATGCGGCGCATGCGCGTAAAGAACGTGGGGTTGCAACCGGTGGGAACATATAGCGGGCCCGCGTAGAGTTGCTCAACCTTAAGACATAGCTCAACCAGGTGAGGGCCTCTCGCACCCATACGGTTTCCCAGGATCTCACGGCTCAGCTGGTCAAAGAGCCTTACATCGGTCTTAACGTAGTCGCCGTTGAGCCCAATGCACTCGTTTTGGATGACCACGCACGACTTTCCATCTGGCGTTGGACCCAAAGCCGAGCGCAAGCGCGATACCGTCGAATACAGATTGTTGCGCGCGGCGTTAAACTCGGCATGGGGCCACAACTCCATGGCGATTGTCTCGCGGTCGACCATGGCATCCATACCCAGCGCAAGACGTTCGGCAAGTGTTGCCGCCTTTTTGCGACGCCACATCTTATCCGTGATGGGGAAACCGTCGCGCTCGGCGCGAAACGCGCCAAACATGCGCATCTCAATATGGCCGATGGCATCGACAGCCTCAACCTCGCCCGCCTGGAACAGGTGCTCGCTTTCGCCCTCAAAGTCATCGCGTAGTGAATACCGCGACAGCTCACGCACCGGAAGCTTCTTGCGAATCCTGACGGCAGGCTCGCCCAGGCAATGCATCGCAAGACGCGCAAAAAGCCGATACGATGGGTCTAAAATCCCCGAGCGATTCATAGACATCCAGGCAGCAAGATCGCTATCGCGGCCCGCAGCGGCCAGATGCAGCGCCACGATCCAGGCTTCTGAGCCACCGACCTGCGTCTTACTAATGTCGAGCAGCTCTGCCTCTTCGCGAACCGATACCAGCGACGTATTGCGCAGATACGCCACACGTTCCAGCAACAATGCGTTTTCGCGCATGTACGCAATCGATTCATCAGCGAGCTTGAGCACCTGGACCGCGCGGAACTTCGCGTTGACCGGCCGTCCCTCCGCCAGCGATTGCCAGCCCTCCAGCAATAGTCCAAACAGCTGAATTTGATTGTCTCGAACACGCACCGCAAAGCGGTCGAGCTCGCCAAACGCCACATCGTCGGTCACGGGCAAGCCCGCGAGCAGACGCCGCGCCGCCAGCACCATACGCAGCCATATGGATGGCGCCTTAAGCCCGCGGATATCGAGCGCCTCGAGTATCTGCGTCATCTTGTCATCGCGCTCGTCGGGTTTAGCAAACGAGCCGTCGAACAACTCCAGCAGCATATGGTCGGCCTGTATGAGAATCCCCGCGATGTCGAGCTCGCAATCATAGGCTTTGCACGCCTTGAGCTTCGCGAGAACATCGCCGTCTCCCGCTCGCTCGGTTAGGTGGCGCTTGACCTCGATATGCGCGGACAGCATGTCGAGTACCTCGCAGGATGTCTGTTCTTGCACAACAGGGTTGGCGGGAAGCCCCAGGTCATTGTCGCCGTAAAAGGCGATAGTGAGTGCCTGGGCTATTTTCCAGGTAGCGGGGTCGAGCTCGCGTGCGGCCTGGTCACCTGCACGTTCGATAACGGACGCCATATACCTTGCGAGCTTTGTATTGCACACGCTAACAGCCGCCAGATACACGCCGAGTGCCTCGGCGGGTGCCGGCTCTTGCTCCTGCTTTTCCGCATTGATCATCGCCGACGCCGCACGGCAAATGTCCCCTCCATGCCCGGTCAAGGCAAGATCGGCCCCATACTGCCCGGCAAGTTCCAACACCACATGGCGGTCCAAGAACGCATCGGCCAGGTCCATGGCCAAATCGCATCGGCCTGCCTTAATCAAAATGCGAGCAGCCCGCGATACAAGTTCGGGACGGATCTCGGCAACAAGCTTTCGCAACCTCAGGCGCGCATTGTCCTTAGCACCCAAACACCTAAAGGTGCGATCAGACGGATCCACGCCAAAAATCGGATAATCGCGCACAAAAATGGACTGGTCGACCATCGAAAGCCTCACGCCGCACGCCTCTAGCTCCGCAATGCCGCCCTCGCCCATCAGCACCATCAAACAGGCAACGGTAAACAGCAGGTTGTTCTCGAGCAATGCGAGATCGGCCAGCGCCGCACCGTACACGTTGACAATTTCGTTCTCGAGCAACCCGGCAACATCGCCCTGTCCATACATTCCCGTCTGCAGGGCAGATACCAGCTCTGGCACACCCTGCGTGAGCCGATAAAAATCGAGCGATGTACTGATCGAGAACGCCGTGGCCCATGACGAATACTCATAGGCGTGCACCTTGAGCATCTGCGCATTGACTTTTACAGAATCGCCCAGCCCGTGGATAAGCAATCGGTTGGAGGGGCGGCAAGTAATAAAGACCCCCGTCCCCGTAGCACGTAAGCTGCGGATTCGATTGATGAGATCCTCGGTTTCGCGCTGCTCGAGATTGGGTACGTTGTCGATCGCAACGAGCGAGTGCGGCTTGTCCTTGAGCTCATCGGCGACAACCTCGAGCTGGATAAAGAGCTCGCGTCCAATCGCGCGGTCGGCCTCGATTATCCGAACCGGCCCTCGCGTGGGGTCCGATTTAACTTCCTGCACGTATTGCAGCAATACCGACGTCTTACCAAACCCGTCGGGCGCGTAAAGCAGAACGATTCCCGCCTTGCGCCCTTTAACGATGAGCTCGTTCATCAAGCGATCGCGCCGCACCATATAGCCGCCGCCCGTCGGCATCAACTCGAGGTCGTCCGTATTGCCCAGATCGTTTACCATGCCTGCTCCTCAACTCGACCATATGGACACCGTAGCTGCAGGACCATATGAGCCACCCCGTGAATAGCACAACTTAGAGTTTTTGGTTGTCTGCCGGTACGTGTTTGGCAAGTTTTTGTACAGCGAGGCCCGATGGTAATTTATCCCCCGACCAATAGGTCTTTGCGCAGGTCAATGCGCTTGCCAGCATGTCCCATCCAATTTGCAGTGTAGCGCAGTTGGCTGTTTTTATTTGAGTTGCGCAACTCGCCTATTCCTCGCTACCGCCTGCGACTCTATAGTGGCAAATGTGCATAAAATCTGGTATGGAATGAATCTCATAATTTAGAGCCCACTCGCCAAGCACATGGCAAGGTTACCGTCATGCATGCGCCACGGCCTATGTCCACTAAAAAGGCCCCCGCAAAGCGAGGGCCTTTTGAAAAGCTATGTAAGATTGCTTGGTCGCGTTACTCGCAGAGCGAAAGAGCGGCCTCGTCAGCAACGACGACGCAATTGGTGTGGAGCTGCAGGATCGAAGCGGGGCACTCGGGCGTAACCGGGCCATAGCACATATCGTGCACAGCCTGAGCCTTGGCCTCGCCGTTGGCGACAACCAGAATCATGCGGGCATACATGATGGTCTGGGTGCCCATGGTGTAAGCCTGACGGGGCACATCATCGATGCTGTCGAACAGGCGGCTGTTGGCCTGAATGGTGCTCTCGGTCAGGTCGACGCAGTGCGTACCCTTGGAGAAGTGGTCATCGGGCTCGTTGAAGCCAATATGACCGTTATTACCAATGCCGAGCAGCTGCAGATCGGGGTAACCGGCGGCAGCGACGATCTTGTCGTACTCGGAGCAGGCAGCAGCGGCATCGGGGTTGGAGCCATCGGGCACGTGCGTGTTGTTCAGATCGATATTGATGTGATCGAAGAAGTTCTCGCGCATAAAGTAGTGATAGCTCTGAGGATCGTCGTGCGAAAGACCGCGATACTCATCCAGGTTATAGGTGCTGACCTCGGCGAAGTCGACGTCGCCCTTCTCGTACCAAGCGGCGAGCTGCTTGTAGGCACCGATCGGGGTGGAGCCGGTGGCAAGGCCCAGTACACAGTCGGGCTTGAGGATAACCTGGGCCGAGATGATATTGGCGGCCTTGCGGCTCATATCCTCGTAGTCTTTAGCTTTAATGATCTTCATTACGCGTCCTTTCTCGTACAAGAGAGGCAAGGCTCCCTTACAAGCACTTGCCCGCGGCCCGCGTCGGCCGCAACCAACGTGTGCGGCCACCAGGGCGAGGTCGCGTAATGTATGTGTCTCGTGTCTAGCCGCGTCGAGGCCCCTGCCCGTCCACGGTGACCCGAAGCTGTTTAGCCTCGGACGTTTCCCATCTTGCCACGGAGGGCGTCCTCTTTCAAGGGCGCCCTCCGTAAACGTGTTTGAATTGTAGGCTAATGGCCACGTGCACTTGCTAGCGCTCGCGAGCAACGATGAGTTGGTCCATCTCTTCGACATGCACGCCAACGGAGCCCTTGATGCTTGAGAACTCAACGGAGTTGCACACCAAGATGGGAACCGTCACATCGTAGCCCTCGGCAGCAATTGCCTCGCGATCGAACTCAATGAGTACATCGCCCTTATGGACGATGTCACCCACTTGCGCATATACGGTAAAGTGCTTGCCCTCGAGCTGAACAGTGTCCAAACCAACGTGAATAAGCACGTCCAAGCCATCGACCGTGTTAAGCGCAACGGCATGACCCGTGGGAAAAATCGCCTCGACCTTAGCATCCGCCGGCGCGATCACACGTGTGCCCGTGGGCTGAATCGCCACGCCCTGACCCAAAAGGCCAGTGGCAAACGTCTGGTCGTTTACCTCGGAAAGCGGAATGACATCGCCCGAGATGGGAGCATCCAGCGTAAGGACTCGACCACGCATACCAAAAGACCTTAGGACTTTAGTGAACATGCTCCCCCCTCGGACATACCAATCAATCAAAATAGCCTTAACAGTTTACCACTTGGCACCCGTTATTGACCATTAGGGAAGTTCGCGCTTGACAACCTCGACGATGTCGTCGACAACGCGCTGGGTCAGCTCGTGTGTCTCGGCCTCGGCCATAACGCGAACCAGCGGCTCGGTACCGCTCGGGCGCACCAGGATACGGCCGCGACCATTGAGCTCCTTCTCGGCGGCAGCGACGGCGTCCCAAATGGGCTGGCAATCGTCCAGGCCGGCCTTGTTGTCGGAATGCACGTTGACGAGCACCTGCGGGTACTTCTTCATGATGCCGGCAAGGTCGGTGAGGGTGCGGCCGGTGCGCTTGAGCACGGCCAGAAGCTGCAGGGCCGTCACCAAGCCGTCGCCGGTGGTGTTGTGCTCCAGGAAGATGATGTGGCCGGACTGCTCGCCGCCGATGACAGCGCCGTCCGCGAGCATGCGCTCCAATACGTAGCGGTCGCCCACGGCGGTCTGCACCATCTCAAAGCCCTGCTCCTTCATGGCAATGGAAAAGCCCAGGTTGCACATAACGGTCGAGACAATCTCGGAGTTGGCGAGCTTACCGCGAGCAGCCAGGTCGGAACCGCAGATAGCCAGGATGTAGTCGCCATCAATCTCGTTGCCCTCGCTGTCCACGAACAGCACGCGATCGGCGTCGCCATCGTGGGCCAGGCCGATGTCGGCATGGGTACGCAGTACGAGCTCACGCAGGGGCTCAAGGTGAGTGGAGCCGCACTCGACGTTAATGTCGGTGCCGCAGTAGTCGGTGTTGATGGCATGGACCGTGGCGCCCAGGCGCTGCAACGCGGCGGGCGTGGTCTGGCAAGAAGCGCCGTGGCCGCAGTCGACGGCAACAACCAGACCGTCGAGTTTAAGGCCGTCGAGGGTGCTGATAGCGTGGTCGACATATGCCTTGCGAGCGTCCTTCATCTTGATGATGTGACCCACACCGGCACCGGTCGGCAGCGTATCGGCAGCCATGGCCTCCTCGGACATGACCCAAGCGCTGATCTCTTCCTCGACAGCATCGGGAAGCTTCATGCCCTTGCGGCTAAAGAACTTGATGCCGTTGAACTCCGGCGGATTGTGCGAAGCGGAAATGACGATGCCGCCGTCGAGCTCGTTTTGGACGGTGAGCAGCGCCACGGCCGGCGTAGGAATGACGCCGCAGCAGTGCGGGCGGCCGCCCTCGGCCATAATGCCGGCGGTCAGAGCACTCTCGAGCATGGTGCCCGAAAGGCGCGTGTCGCGGCCGATGCAAATGTCCGGACCAAGGAACTTGGTCGCCGCACGGCCGAGGCGAAACGCGAGGTCGCACGAGAGGTCGGCGTTGGCGACGCCACGGACGCCGTCGGTACCGAAGATGTTCTGGGGCATAGGATCGCTCCTTCCCAAGTGGGCAAAACGCAGCCGCCCACCCTAGTCGAAAAAGAAAAGCGGGACCCGCCGAGCAATCGGCAGGCCCCGCTTGTACATTGCATCTCGTAAGGAGATAAAACCTTAGCGCTTGGAGAACTGGGGAGCGCGGCGAGCCTTCTTGAGGCCGTACTTCTTGCGCTCGACCACGCGAGCATCGCGCGTAAGGAAACCGGCCTTCTTGAGGTCAGCACGGTAGTCGCCAGCGTTCAGAAGAGCGCGAGCGATGCCCAGGCGCAGAGCGCCGGACTGACCGGAGATGCCGCCGCCATCGCACAGAGCGATAACGTCGAACTGACCGGCGGTGTCGGTCACCTTGAAGGGAGCAAGGGCGTTCTCAACGAGCTGATGACGGCCGAAATACTGCTCGGCGTCACGCTTGTTGATGGTCACCTTGCCGGTGCCGGGGACGAGACGGACGCGGGCGACGGCGTTCTTACGACGGCCGGTACCCTGGTAGACAACGGTGTTCTCAGCCATCTTTAAGCCTCCAGCTCAATCTTCGTGGGGTTCTGGGCAGCATGCGGATGCTCGGCACCAGCGTAGACCTTAAGCTTGGTCATCTGGGCACGGCCGAGGGTGGTCTTGGGCAGCATGCCGCGAACGGCGCGCTCGATGACCTTCTCCGGGTGCTTCTCCATAGCCTGGCGGAAGCTCTCAGCCTTGAGGCCGCCGTTGTAGCCGCTGTGGCGATAATAGGTCTTCGTGTCGGCCTTGTTACCGGTAAGCTGGACCTTATCGGCATTGATGACGACAACGAAGTCGCCGCAGTCGCTGTTGGGCGTGAACTGGGGCTTGTTCTTACCGCGCAGGATCATTGCGATCTGGGTGGCAAGACGGCCCAGGACAGCACCATCGGCGTCGACGAGAACCCAGTTGCGCTGGACCTCGCCCTGCTTGGCGTAGTGAGTCGATTTCGAAATCACTTAGACTCCTCCATGTACAGTACGTGTTGTTACAGAGATTCACGGGGCTCTGCAAGTAACCCGTCCATATTACCCCGCTCGTCGCTCGAGTCAACAGGTATTTTGGCTCTGACCAGACTTTCTGCACATGTCGTCCATGGGTCATGACGTCGCGACGCTAGCGCTCGACAAACGCCTCGATATCTCCCAGCAAGCGCTTTGCCTCCTGGCGACCCTGAATATACAGGTCGAGGAGCTTTGCCGGATCGTGCTCAACGTGACCGACCTCGACCGGCTTTTGCGGAGCGACGACCAGCGCGCGGCCCTCGCGCTCATACTTCCACAGATGCATGCGCTGGATGTTATAGCGATCGTGGCGCGTCTCGATAGCCTCGAGCAGGTAGGGGTAGTCGGCATAGCGAGCGCGTGCGGCTGGCATAAACTCGTAGGGCTTTTTCTCGTACGAACGGTCCTGCGTGACAATGACAACCGCGCGATTGAAGCCCGCCTCCTCCAGCACGTGCTCGATGGGGACCGAATCGGCTACGCCGCCGTCGACGTATTTGTGCCCGTCTATCTCGACCGGCGGCGTCACCAGCGGCAGCGACGTCGAGGCGCGCACGGCGTCGAGGTCAAGTACGGCGCTTTTGACCGGCAGGTAGGCAGCGGTTCCAAACAGCATGTCCGTCGCAACGGCGTACATCTCGATGGGGTTCGCGTCGAACGTCTCGCTATCAAAAGGATCCAGGCGGTCCTGGACATCGTTGAAGATAAAGTCGTAGCCGACGATGGAGCCCGTGGACGCAAACGATGCGGCGCCCATGAAGCGGCTGTCGTTGCAGAAAGCCAGGTTGATGCGGTTGGCACGGCCGATCTGGTGCGACTTGTAGTTTACGCCGTTGAGGGCGCCGGCCGATACGCCATATACCGCCGGAATCTCGACGCCGGCCTCCATGAGAACGTCGAGCACGCCGGCGGTAAATTGCCCGCGGAAGCTGCCGCCCTCCAGAACGAGCGCGACCTTGCCGGCGTTCTTTGCCTTATCTTCTGCAGTCATATTGACCTCCTGCGATTGCGTTTTGGCTTTCTTCTACCCAGTTTTGGAATGGAGGGCGCATAGGTTTTGGAGGTGAGAAGATGGAGCGGATAGCGCGTCCCAGTTTGAGGCGGGATTCCGGGACGCGCTTTCCGCTTGGACTGCCGTTGGGAAAGCGCGTCCCGTTCTGCGCGGATTCCGGGATGA
This sequence comes from Collinsella aerofaciens, assembly GCF_028206995.1. GTDB lineage: Bacteria > Actinomycetota > Coriobacteriia > Coriobacteriales > Coriobacteriaceae > Collinsella > Collinsella aerofaciens_AQ. The sequence continues at coordinate 156,322 of NZ_JAQLFL010000003.1, forward strand.
GCTTTCCGTCAACAGCCCATCCGGAAAATGCATCCCATTCCGAATGAGGATTCCGGGATGCGGTTTCCACTTGATGTGCCATCCGGAAACCACGTCCCAGTCTGAGAGCGGACTCCGGGACGCACTTTCCGCCTGGGCCGCCATTGGGAAAGCGCGTCCCACCCTGCGTTGCCGTAGCGTTTGCTTAACGCCCGCGCCCTGCACAGAGTTCGATTCTCCGCGGGTTTGGGGTTCCGTTGATGCGGCGCATGGCAGGCTGAGATTCGATAAACATCGCATCTGTTCTGGGCTGGGGCATTGCGCGGAGAATCCGCGTATTTGCTTCGCAAATCCGCACCGGCTTCGGCCGCCTGTCGGCGTCCTCGCCCGCGGGCTAAAAACGCTTACGCGTTTTCTTTACGCACGCGCCCTGCACAGAGTTCGATTCTCCGCGGTGCGGACTAGAAATAAAAAGGCAGGTAGATATGAGTATCTACCTGCCTGTTACTTATGGTGGAGGCGCGGAGAATCGAACTCCGGTCCACGAAAGCCCCCTGATTGGCATCTCCAAGCTCAGTCGCTGGTTTAGTCTCGGACGCTTTGCGCGCAGCGACACGCTCGCGGCGTCCTAACCGGTTCGGTCTTAGCCTGCGCCATACCGATTACGTGCGCAGGAGCATTCCCCTAAAATGACGTCGCGCCGGTGTCGGGGAAATCACCGGGTTGACGCGCCGCTATAAACTAAGCAGCGAGAGCCATAGGCTCAAAAGAAGAGTTGTTGTCAATTCAATTTGACGGTACCCCTGTTTAACGAGGCGAGGAGACCTCGGCTTGCTTCCTCTCTCAGAGCTATCGTGTCGAAACCAGTCGCCCCCGAATGTCGGGAAAGTCTGGATGGCATTGGGCACGAGCACCCAACACCCGTCGACTTTTCAAGGAACATGCGGGGCGAGCCCCGCTTGCGAAGTGTTATCTTACCACGTTCTGAAAGCGGACAGCTGTTCTATGCACGAGCTGTGAAGACCCCAATGTGCGCCGCACTTCGCACTTTTGCTACCGATCGCGTCACGTATATTTTCGCCAAGCAAAATTGACCCGTCGAAAGGACCGTTATGAATACCAAGCAGCAACTCGTCAATGCCCTCGCAGGCCTGGGTTCAACCATTACCGAAGCTATGGATGTCATCGAAGGCTTTGTCCCCTGCGGACATCCCGCCCTCACGGTATCCAACGCACTCGTCGCGCTGGACGCCGACGATGATGCAGCTCTCGCCCAGCAGCTTGAGACCGTCGAGGGCTTTATCGACCACGTGAGTGAGAACCGCGGCGTGGCCGCCTACCACGGCATCGAGGTCGAGCTCGCGGGTCCCAAAGCCGATCTGCTCGCAGCAATCCGCGAGGTAGGCGCCCTTATGCAGACCGCAGGCGTCAAGAACACCCAGGTCAACGAGTGGGTCTACCGTAGTCTGGCAGCACTCGACAGCTCCGATGAAAAGGCAGCCGAGCAGCTCGCAGAAAGTCCCACCATCAAGGCCGAGCTTTTGTAAATAGCAGGCGCGGGCCCCTTGGCGCATCGTCGTCCAAGAGGCCCGCAAACAGTTCGCGTCAACCGATAGCCGCGCCGCCGCGTTCGGCCAAAGTCAGAATCGGCATCATTTGGCGCGGGGTCTTTGCTGCAAGATCGGCATGTTCGAGCAGTTTGCGATCGCTAGTCACCAAGTAATCGACCTGCGCGCGCTTGCATGCGGCAAGCACCAAGTTGTCCTCGTAATCGCGATGGAGCGCTAAGTATTTGTCGGCCAGCCAAAGGTCCGACGCATCTGCACCCACGGCCGTGGCGTTTTCGGTCATGTTCCGAACAAACGCCAACGCCGCATCGCCAATTGCGCGGGCAGATGCCTCGTCGAGCGCTCCCCCGCTGGCAAGAACGCTACGCTTCAGCTCGTGTTGGACAACGTACAGCACGTCCTTAGCGATATGCACCGGGAAGAACAGCAACGCCCCCGCCTCCGTCGCCTGCCCAATAAACGCACGCGCGGCAAGCGACTCGGCATGGTCGACGCAAAACGAATCAACCCATACGTTGGCATCCACCATTATTTTGAGGGGAGCCCCACTCACTGGATCATCCCCTTTTGGCGATAGCGCTCGTCCATGGCTTCGGAATAGATTGTGTCCCAACCGCGATCGTCGGATACGGGCGACGCAGCGATGCCCAAGTCTGCATAGAGCCGGTCTGCCGCTGCCCACGACGCGGCGAACGGAGTATCGGGCGCGACGGTCTGCTGCCGGTCGTCGACGGCCGCAAGCACTTCCTCGCACTGCCCGCCACCCTGCGCGACCTTGGCCACCACCTTTTTGATGAGCTTGGGCAGCGACCCGCCCGAAAGCCGCAGCGCCTCCTCGGCACGGTTCTTGACCTGGCGATCCACGCGAACGTTCACCTGCGCCATGCCGCTAACAGTACCCATCTCAACCTCACCTTCGACTTTTGCTATCTAAGCTAGCACAACTATATATTTCTGCTAGCACATGGTCAAACGCAAAAGGCCTGCATTCTGGCGGCTGCAACACCGCCCAAATGCAGGCCAAAAACTTAAGTAAAAACGCTAGCGCAGGTAAGCCTTTGCGTTGCCCAGGCTGTAGGCGATCGTCGAGCCGTTGTGCAGCAGTGACGACGTCTGCGGAGTAATCATGCCGGTAATACCCAATGCCAACAGCGCCGAGTTGGTGAGCATCACCTTGGAATATGAACTCGTCAGACGGTCGATAAGCCCCTGACTCATACGGCGCAGACGCACGATTGCGGCCAGATCCGTATCGGTCAGGATGATATCGGCGACCTCCTTGGCGATGTCGCTTCCGCCGCCCATTGCCAGCCCCACGTCGGCCAAACCGAGCGCCGGCGAATCGTTGACGCCGTCGCCCACCATGGCAACGTGGCGCCCCTCGCCCTTAATGCGCTCAACATACGCGTACTTGTCCTCGGGCAGCAGCTCGGCCTTAAACTCGTCGACACCTGCCTCGCGAGCAATGCGCTCGGCCGTGCGCTCCGAGTCACCCGTGAGCATGACCACGTGTTTAACGCCCAACGCGTGCAGGTCGGCGATGGCCTCACGGACCCCGGCCTTGAGCGGGTCCTCGATACCGAGCACGCCCACAACGGTGCCGTCGACCGCCAGATACAGCGGCGACAGGCCCTGCATCTGGAGCTCGATTTGCTCCTTAATGTCGGACTCGAGCTGCGCGCCCTCATCCTCGAATACAAAGTGCGCGGAACCGATGATGGCGCGACGCTCCTCAATGGACGAGGCAATGCCGTGCGCCACAATATACTCGACAGCAGCGTGACGCTCGCGGTGCTCGAGCCCGCGCTCGCGTGCCGCATTGACCACGGCACGCGCCACCGGATGCGGAAAATGCTCCTCCAGGCAGGCGGAAAGGCGCAGGACCTCGTCCTCGCTCCAGCCGTCGGTCGTGAGCACGCAGGCAAGACGCGGCTGCGCCTCGGTCAGCGTACCGGTTTTATCAAACACAATGGTGTCGGCCTTGGCAAACGACTCAAAGTACTTCGCGCCCTTGACCATGACGCCCATCTTAGCGGCGTCACTCATGGCAGTCATGACGGCGACGGAACCCGTGAGCTTGAGTGCGCACGAGTAGTCGACCATCAGCGCCGCTGAGGTCTTGATGAGGCTGCGGGTGGTAAGCGCAACCAGGCCCGCAAGCAGGAAGTTCCACGGGACGATCTTGTTGGCAAGATCCTCCATATGCGACTGACCCTCGGACTTGAGCGAATCGGCCGTCTGCACGAGCGAGACGATCGAGCGTAGCTTGGTCTGAGCCGTATTGGCGCGCACGCGCACCAAGATGCTGCCGTCTTCCACGACGGTGCCGGCGAACACGTCGTCGCCCACGCTGCGCTCGACGGCCAGCGGCTCGCCGGTCAGGGTCGCCTGGTTGACCATAGCGCTCCCCTGCTCGACAACGCCGTCGATGCAAATGGACATGCCAGTGCGCACGGCGACCAGATCGCCGGGCTCAAGCTCGGTGGCGGCAACGCTTACCTCGGTGTCGCCGACGACCTTTTGCGCCTTGTCGGGCACATCGAGCAGCGAGTTGATGAGCTCGTTTTCGCTCATGGCGCGGGTGTAGTCCTCGAGCAGCTCGCCCACGTTGAGCAGAAACATTGTCTGGCCCGCGGTGTCGACATCGCGCTTGACGAACGAAATGCCGATGGCCGAAGCGTCGAGCACGGGAACGGTCAGGCGCGGCTTCGCCAGCTCATGAAGGGCAGCGCGCAAAAATGCCATGTAACCGGCCACGACAAACACCGCACGCAGAGGCGTCGGCAAGAACCAGCGACGCGCGTAGTGGGCGCCGATAAGTGTGGCAAGATCCATGACGAGCTTGTGCTTGCGCGGCTCGAGTTGCATCACGTAGCCCGACTTGGCATCGGCGATAGCTTGAGCATCGAGTGCGCCCAAGGCGTCGAGCACGCTTGCACGGCGCGGCTCGTCGTACTCCAGCGCCATCTGGCCAATGCGGCCATACACGCGCACCTTGTGCACGCCGTCGATATCGCCGCTGAGCTTAAGAAGTGCATCGAGATCGCTCTCTGGCACAGGACCCGCCAATTGAAGACGGGTCCTGCCGGGGATCTCGCTAATAATCGAGAATCTCATAGTTTGTGCCTGGGAGCGTTACTCGGCTGCCTCGTCAGCAGCGGCCTCGCTCTGGGTGATGTAGGCCGCCTCGGCAACCATGTCGTCGACATTAGCCTTGGCCTGCTCGACCATGTCCTGGTAGCAGTTCTTGACGCGCATACCGCACGCGATGCCCTGCACGCAGGCATTCTTGACCGGAGCGCTGGTAAGCAGCTTGATGCCGGCCGTGCCAAGCAGAAAACCGCCACCAACAAGCAGGGTGTTAAACGTCGACTTCTTCATGTTGCTTCTCCCTTTTGCCGCATTGGACGCGGCACGGTGCCTCAGCACCCGAGTAAACAAGTTTGCTCGAGCACACTTTTGAGACTAGTTTAGTATAATTATTTGGTCAACAACGGCTAACTTTTTGGAAACTATGGGGGTGAACTCAATATGACAAAGGGACTGTCCCTTTGTCATATTCCTACAGCTGCCAGTCCGCCGCCTCCTTTTGCAGCGCAACCATGCGGGCGAATTCTCCACCTGCCGCCTTGAGCTGCGCCGGGGTGCCCTGTTCGGCAACCACTCCATTCTTGAGCACAACGATTTTGTCGGCATTATCCACCGTACGCATACGGTGGGCAATAACGATAACCGTCTTACCTGCAAGCAGACGGGAGAGTGCCTGTTGCACCACGGTCTCGTTCTCCACATCCAAGCTTGCCGTCGCCTCGTCCAACAGCACGATAGGCGCGTCTTTGAGCAGTGCGCGGGCGATGGAGATGCGCTGGCGCTCGCCGCCGGAGAGTTTGGAGCCGTTCTCTCCAATCATAGTGTCATAGCCCTGCGGCATGCGGTTCACGAACTCGTCACAGTTGGCGGCACGCGCGGCTGCAAGCACTTCCTCATCGGTGGCATCACGACGCCCGAGGCGGATGTTTCCCATCACCGTGTCGTCAAAGAGCAGCACGTCTTGGAACACAATGGCGTAGTCGCGCAGCAGCACCTCGGGATCCACGCCCGCAACATCCACACCGCCCACGGCAACCTTGCCCGCAGTGGCATCCCAAAAGCGCGCGGCCAGGCGGCTCACCGTAGACTTACCGGAACCCGAAGGACCGACCAGCGCCGTGACCTCGCCTTCCTTGGCGGTAAAGCTCACATCGGTAAGAACTTTCTCGCCGGCGCGTCCGTCCTCGCCCGCACCATAGCCAAATGCCACGTGATCGAACACCACATCGTGGCCCGCAGGCTTAAAGTTCTCGCTGCCCCGCGCCACAGGCTCTTCCATGATGGAACGCATGCGCTTGGCAGACGACTCGGCGGCAAACAGCTCGGACATTATCATTAATGCCTGGTCAAAGGGCGCATAGATACGGCTCACCATAAGCAGGAAGGCAAACAACACCAAAAAGTCGACCTGCCCGGAGGCGACCATCGCGGCGCCCGTGACCAGCGTGGTGGCAATGCCCAGACGCAGGATGGCAAAGGCGGAGTTGACCAAAAGCCCGTTAACGAGCTCGCCCTTGGTGGTCTCGCGCTCCTCGGCATCGATCACGGCGTTGAGTCCCTCAAGATAATGGGCCTCCTGGTTGGTGGCGCGAATCTCGCGAACGCAGTCGAGCGTCTCTTGAATAGCCTCGGTAACCTTGACCTTCTCGGCGCGCACGCGATCAAACACCGGAGTCATGGGGCCGCGTGTTAGATACAACACGGCAAAGGCCACGGGAACGCTCCAAAACGCCGCAATCGCCAGCTGCCAGCAAAAGAACAGCGATGCCACGAAGACAATGGCGCTTGCGATGATGGCACCCCAAAGCTCTCCCAGCACGTGGCTGTAGGCGTGCTCCATGGCCTGGACGTCGCCCATGATGGTCTCGGTTAAATCGGCCAGATCACGACGACCAAAAAACGACAGCGGCAGTTTGCGCAAGCGCTCGGCAATCTCCATACGCTGCTTGCCGCACTCCTCGTAAAAGATGCAGTAGGTGTAGTAATACTGCTGCCAGTTAGAGGCAAAGAGCAACACGAAAAAGACCAGGAGGCCGCCCACGATCGGCAGGGCATCCGGCAGGTCAGCCCCGCTGACGAGATGCTCGACAAAGCCGGCCATAACCAGGAATAAAAAGCCCATGCCGGCCATGGTGATGAGATTGGTGAGCGTGGTCCAGAAAATGCCGCGTTTTACGCCGGCGACGCCTTTATCGGATAGGAAATACTTCTTTTGGAATGAGGCGAACATTTAGGCCTCGCCTCCCTTCGTGACGGTGGCATCCGCGGTCGCTGCAGTGATTTTCCAGCTCGCGGCCTGTTCGTACTCGGCCCACATCTTGGCATACAGGCCATTTTGGGACAGCAACTCGGCATGGGTACCCGACTCCTGCACGCTGCCCTGGTTGAGCACCACGATTTGGTCTGCGCCCACTACAGTCGAGAGTCGGTGCGCGATCATAATGACCGTGCGACCCGCCGCCAGTTTGCTAAAAGCACGTTGGATGAGCGCCTCGTTCTCGGGATCGGCAAACGCCGTGGCCTCATCGAGCACCACGATAGGCGCGTCTTTAAGGATCGCGCGGGCGAGTGCCACGCGCTGGACCTCGCCGCCCGAAAGATATGCTCCGCCGGCACCGAGCATGGTATTGATGCCCTGTGGGAGCTTGGCCACAATGTCGTCGCACTGAGCTGCGGAGAGGGCCGCACGCACTTCGTCGTCAGTGGCCGTAGGCTTGGAGGCGCGCACGTTATCGGCAAGTGTTTGCCGGAACAGCTGGTTGGTCTGGAACACGAAGGCGACCTGGTCCATAAGCTCGTGCGAATCCATATCGCGAACGTCCACACCGCCTACGAGCACTCGACCCGAGGAAACATCCCAAAAACGCGGGATCAGGCTTGCGCAGGTTGACTTACCGCCACCAGAGGGACCCACCAGGGCGAGGGTGCTACCAGCGGAAACGCTGAAACTTACATGGCTAACGGCAGGTGCTTCGGCACCTTCGTACGTAAAGCTCACGTCCTCAAATCGCACGTCGCCGCCGGCAGGGTGCTTGGGTTGTGCGGGCACGGAAAGCTGCTTGGAATCCATGACGCTTCGAATACGAGCCAACGAATCGGCACTCATCTGAGAGGCCTCGCCCACAAACATGAGCTTGGTCATGGCCGTCGGTACCACGGCCGAAAATATCGCGTAAAACGTGAAGTTGGTCATAAAATGCGCGAAGTCCGTCTCGCCTGGCGCCAACAGCAACGCCACGGGCAACAGGAATGCCACAAGACCATTGAGCGCGGTAAGGTTGAGTACCTGCGGACCTCGGCAGAACGTGCCCGCATAGTTTTGCGCCATGTCGGCGTATTCGGCGATTGCATCGTGGAAGGCCTTAAAGGAGTAGACCGTCTGCTGAAACACCTTGACCACGGGGATGCCGCGTACGTATTCGGTGCCGGTCTTGTTCATCTTGACCAGCGCTCCCATGTAGGCCTTCATGAACTCGGCGCCTTCGCCGCTCATCATGGTGGCCATGGCGCCAAACGAAACGACGACCGAGATAAGGCATGCCGCGCCCAAGCGCCAATCGAGGGCGAAAAGCAGCACGAGCAAGCCCACGACCATGGCGGCGGCGCCGGCGATATCGGGCAGCATGTGCGCGAGCAGGGTCTCGGTGGAGGCGGCGCATCCGTCTACAATACGGCGCAGCTCACCGGTGGCGTGCGTGTCAAAGTAGCCGAGCGGCAGCTTAAGCAGGTGCTCGCTCGTAGTCTTGCGGATATTGGACGCGCAGCGAAACGCAGACAGGTGCGTGCACATGAGCCCCACGAAATAAGCTACGATGCTTGCCAGCGCAAACCCCACGGCCCACCAGCCATACATCGCGATGTCGCAGGCTTCGCTCCAGTTAGGTGCCACGGCGATCAGGTCGCGAGCGACAAGCCAAATGCACACGTACGGGCCAAAGCTCAGCAGCTGCGAGAGCGCCGAGAGCGCCATGCCCAAATACGTTAGGAATTTACGGTCACCGGCATACGCGAGCAACTCGCCGATGCCTCCACCTTCCCTTTTTGATCCCTTTGCCATGAGATTCCTTTCTAACGGCTTGAGAGTTAACCGTAATGAACTTATCATTGATGTGTTAGCCATGGCTCACAATCAAGCCAGGCGTGGACGTTTCTGCAAAGGAAAGGGACGCTTTTGCAAATACGGCGGGCAGCGACCGACATAACCGAGCTCTACGCACCACAGTTTGAGCAGTTTGGCCTGGAGCTTTCCGGCAAGGGCGCTGTCTTTACCGGCGAGGTGGCAAACGATCGGGCGCACGGACGCGCATGGATCATGCCCCTCTCCCCTGCCTGCATCGTCATGGAGCATTTCATCACCCCGACGCACGATATGTACCTGGCCGAATACACACCCGAGCCATATGCCTGCGTGAGCGAGGTCAGCGCGCCCACACTTACATGCATGCCCGAGGCTGGCATAACGCCCGCGAACCTCAAACCATTGCATGGACCGTGGCCAAACAATGCCGTTTGCAGCTTTATCCAAGATAACTGTGGCGAGGAATTAAGCCCGCTGTTTGCGGGGGAGCTCTATCACTCGCGCTCGGTGCTCTTTTTGCCTGGATATTTTGACGAACTGGAGCACCGCTATCCCACCGAGTTCGCGGGAATCTTTGAGGCGTTTGCCGAGCCATGGCACGAGGAAGCGACGTCTGCCATCTGCCACACGCTGCGCCGGATTAACGAGGACCGCGCTCACACCGTAGGCGGACACGTCTATATGCAGGGCATCGTGGAGACCATGGTCGCGGAGCTCGCCTGTTCGCGCGCGGCCCACAAGCAGGCGCGGCAGGCGGCAGACACACGCGTCAGCATAACCATTGCCGAAGAAGCAACGGCAATGATTGAGCGCGCGCTCGACAAAGGCAGACGTGTGGGTATCAACGAGGTGGCCGAGAGGCTCTACACAAGCCGCTCCAAACTATGCGCCACCTTTAAGGCCCAAACAGGCGAGTCGATGGGCGCCTACATTCGCAGACGCCGTATGGAGCGAGCACAGGACCTTTTGGCCGATAGCGGGCTCACGATAGCGCAGGTAGCAGAGCGGCTCGACTACCCTCAGCAAGCCGCCTTCGCCCAAGCCTTCAAACAATACACCGGCACCACCCCCACCGCTTGGCGAAGCAAGCATCGCTAAGGCCCAAGCTCCCTGGCCGTAACGGAGCGATTAATTAGCCACCGCCCGTCAGCTCACCCAGGATCTAAACGTCAAGATGCGCACAATCAAGCGCCTTTTTGATAAGAGGGACAGATCGATCAGCCAAATACAACGGAATGTTGAGCACCCCGTCGTCGAGCTTTAGGTTCTTAAGTGAGTAGCGGACCCTCAATGGAGTCGTCTCCGCATGCTTGTCGGCATAGTACTTAAGGCTCTTGGAGTGAACGACCTCTCCCGATTTGACCTCGACGGGAACGATTTCGTTTCCGACTTGAATCAAAAAATCGACTTCGTGCTTCGGCTTCTCGTTTGTCCAGTAACGCGGAGCAGCATCTAACTGTGAAAGTAATGCCTGAAGCACATAGTTCTCGGCGAACGAACCTTTGAACTCCGAAAATAGCGCATCCGAGATGGCAAAAGCGGACGCATCCAGCCTTGCCATGCGGCGCAGCAAGCCGACATCAAGACAGTAGACTTTAAATGCCTTGAGGTCATCGTACGCAGAGAGCGGCACACCACCGGCAGCATTAAGGCGAACCGCCGTGATGAGCCCAGCATCGGCAAGCCATTCCAGAGCATCCTCGTATTCTCGAGCACGAGCCCCCTCGCGCACCGCACCCCAAACGAACTTTTTGTTCTCGCGCGCCAACTGAGCTGGAATCGAGTTCCATATTTGCGAAAGCTTGGCGAACTGCGCACGGCCACCATGCTTGGCAAAATCGCGCTCGTAGGAATCCAAGAGATCAGACAACACCTTATCGACCTGAACGATATCGCCCGTCTCCGCCCACCGGCCAAGAGCCTCTGGCATGCCGCCGCATGCAAAATAACGACGAAGATGCTCGACGAGACGGACATGGAAGAAATCGGGCACTGTCTCGATCTGATCCAGGCCGCCAAGGTATTCGTCGTAGTTTGCAGCGCCCTCGGCTTTCAGAAACTCGGAAAAGCTCATGGGGCGCATCTCCATGAACTCGACCTTTCCCACCGGAAAAGCGCTGGTCTCACGGGACAAGCGAACGCCCAACAAAGACCCTGCGCATGCGACGTGATACTCGGGGGCCTCGTCACAGAAGTATTTAAGGGCACCGACTGCAGAAGGACAATCCTGGATCTCATCAATAATAAGCAGCGTCTCGCCAGGATCGATAGGCTGTCCAAGTGCCAGGGAAAGATTTGAGATGATCCGTCGAGGATCGCGCGTACCTTCGAAAAACTGAGCGTACTCGCTCTGTACCCCAGGTGACGGCTCCTCGAGCGTCAGATACACATAATTGATATACGAGGTTCGGCCGAACTCCTTAAGCGCCCACGTCTTTCCAACCTGGCGCGCCCCCTTAAGGATAAGCGGCTTACGATATTCTGACGCTTTCCAAGCGTTAAGCTTGGCAATGATATCTCGCTGCATGGCCGAACCTCCCGCAAAGAAACTTCCGTAAACGTGATATTTCCCACATTTTACCCTAGGTAAAACGTGACATTTATCACATTTACGGAAGCTTTAAGTTCATTTCGCCACACTTTCATCACATTTATTGCAATGTGACAAAGGGACAGTCCCTTTGTCACCCGCACAAAAATGGACGCGCCAACGGCGCGCCCATTCGCTCTATTCCATTCAGCCCAGCCTGACCCGAACGGCCGAGTCGTCTGGCCGGGGAAGCCCCGAGTCGCCGGGGTGTTTGCTCCAAATGAGTTCCGCATGCAAAGAAGGCCACTAAATGTGGCCTTCGTCTTGCATAGGACTGTTTGAAATTTGGAGGAAATACCCTGGCGACTCGGGGCTTCCCCGGCCTCGCAGCTACGAGAGCGACGTTCTCAGCAACTCGTTGAAGAGCTTCGGGTTGCCCTTGCCGCGGCTTGCCTTCATGCACTGGCCCACCAAAAAGCCGATAACCTTCTGGTTGCCGTCACGATACTGCTGCGCCTGCTCGGCACAGTTAGCCAGCACCTCGTCCACGATCGGCTGCAGCGCGCCGGCATCGCTCACCTGACGCATACCGCGCTCATCGACGATCTTGTTGGGGTCGTCGCCGGTCTGGGCCATAGCCTCAAAGACCTCGTGCGCCTGGTTGGAGCTGATGGCATCGGTCGCCAGCAGCTTGGCAAGAGCGGCCACCTGAGCCGGCGCGATGCCGGACTCGGCGAGCGACACGCCTGCGCCCTTAAGGTAGGCGATCATCTCGTTCACCAGCAGGTTTGCGACCGTCTGGGCCTCCTTGCCGGCCATACCGGCAGCGGCGGCCTCAAAGAAGTCGGCAAACTCGGGGTCGCCGGCAATCTGCTCGGCGTCGGCCGTCTTAATGCCAAAGTCGGCCTCAAAACGGACGCGCTTGGCATCGGGCAGCTCGGGGATCTCGCCTCGGCAGCGGTCGATGAACTCATCGTCCAGATCGAACGGCGCCAGATCGGGGTCGGGGAACAGGCGATAGTCGTCTGCCGTCTCCTTCACACGCATGACCACGGTGCGCTTACGGCTGGGCTCCCAGTGGCGGGTCTCCTGATAGATGATGCCGCCCTCCTCGAGCACCTCGGCCTGACGGCAGATCTCGTAGGCAAGGCCGTCATGCAGGCTCTTAAACGAGTTGAGGTTCTTGAGCTCGGTCTTGGTGCCCAGCTTGGTCTCGCCGCGGCGGCGCAGCGACACGTTGCCGTCGCAGCGCATGGAACCCTTCTCCATCGAGCAGTCCGAAATACCCAGCGTCACAAAGATGCGACGGAGCTTTTCCATAAACAGGCGCGCTTCCTCGGGCGTACGCAAGTCAGGCTCAGTCACGAGCTCAATCAAAGGCGTGCCGCAGCGGTTGTAGTCGACGAGCGACTCGGCCGCGGCGGTAATGCGGCCCTCGGCGCCGCCCACGTGGACCATCTTGGCGGCGTCCTCCTCCATGTGAATGCGCAGGATGCGGATGGGCACCGTGTAGGAACCGTCCTCGCGGCGCTCGGGCATCTGCAGGTTGGACGCGTCATAGCTGGCCAGGTGGCCGGCGCGCTGGTTGCCTTCGCGCATGGTCGACGTCATGGACGTGGACAGGCCCTCGGCGTTGGCCGAGGCGCTCGCCAGGCTCTGGGCCTCGGCCTCGCCAAACGCGCAGTCGGGGCGCTCGGCGGCACCGCGACCGGTCACGTCCAGGTCCAGGTGGCCGTACATGGCAAAGGCGACCGGACCCTGCGTGGTCTGGAAGTTCTTGGCCATGTCGGGATAAAAGTAGTGTTTGCGGTAGAACATCGAGTGGCGCTGAATCTCGCAGTTGGTGGCGAGACCGGCCTTGACGATGCTCTCGATGGCGCGCTTGTTGGGCACCGGCAGGGCGCCGGGCAGGCCCAGGCACACCGGGCACACGTTGGCGTTGGGCTCGTCATCGTGGCTGAGCTTGCAGTTGCAGAACATCTTGGTATCGAGTGCGGTGAGCTCGGTATGGATCTCCAGGCCGATCACGGCCTCCCAATCCTGCAGGACCTCGGAAAGCTCCTTCATTACAGCTCGCCTCCCTTCCCGGCAAAATCGGGCGCGACGGAAAGCGCGGGCGCACCCGTGGCGGCATCGGCTAAGCCGCGCTCCAAGGCGCGGGCAAACGTGAGCAGCTGACGGTCCTTAAAGGCCGGACCCACCAGCTGGGCAGAAACGGGCAGCTTGCTGTCCTCGCCCAAGCCCAGCGGCACCGAGATACCGCCGTTGCCGCAGATGTTGAGCGAGATGGTGTACAGGTCGGAGAGGTACATCTGCGTGGGGTCGCTAATCTCGCCAAACTTAAAGGCCGTGCGAGGCGAGGCGGGCATAAGGATGGTGTCCACCTTGGCATACGCGGCGTCATAGTCCTGCGTGATGAGCGTGCGGGCCTTTTGCGCGGCGTAGTAGTACTTGTCGTACACGCCCGAGCTCAGCAGGTAGGCACCGAGCATCTGACGGCGCTTGGCCTCGGCGCCAAAGCCGTGGGCGCGCGACAGCGAGCTCTGATCGGACAGGTTGGCGCAGCCCTCCTCCTGATAGCCATAGCGAATGCCGTCGAAGCGGGCCAGGTTGGAGAACGCCTCGGCCGGGCCGATGACGTAGTAGGCGGCGATGGCGGCGTCCAGGTGCGGCAGGTCGACCTCGACCAGTTCGGCGCCCTGGTTCTGCAGCTCCTGGGCGGCGCGCTGAACAGCGGCCTTGACCTCGGGCGTCAGGCCCTCGGCCTCCATAAACGCGGGGATGATGCCCACGCGCTTGCCCTCGATGCTGTCGTTGAGGTGCTCGGTAAAGTCGACGGCGCAGTCCTGGCTGGTGCAATCGTACGGATCGTGGCCCGCGCCGGTAAGCGCGTTCATGGCCAGCGCGACATCCTCGACCGTGCGGCCAAAGGGGCCAACCTGGTCGAGCGACGAGCCAAAGGCAACCACGCCGTAACGGCTCACGGCGCCATACGTGGGCTTAAAGCCCACCACGCCGCACAGCGACGCCGGCTGGCGAATGGAGCCGCCGGTGTCCGAACCCAGCGAGAGCGCAACCTCGCCCGCGGCGACGGCGGCAGCGGAGCCGCCCGAAGAGCCGCCGGGCACGCGCTCGGTATCCCAGGGGTTGTTGGTGCGATGGAACGCCGAGCTCTCGGTAGAGCTGCCAAAGGCGAACTCGTCCATGTTGGCCTTGCCCATGGGCAGGCAGCCGGCATCGAGCATGCGCTGGACGCAGGTAGCGGTGTAGACGCTCTGATAGTTCTCGAGCATGCGGGAAGCGCAGGTGGTGCGCGTGCCCACGAGGTTCATGTTGTCCTTAATGGCCAGCGGCACGCCCGCGAGCGGGGGCAGCGGCTTGCCTGCGGCGCGGTCGGCATCCACGCGCGCGGCGGCCTCGAGCGCAAGCTCGGGCGCCACCTGCAGGAATGCCTGGACCCCGCCTTCGCGCGCCTCGATGGCGGCAAGAGAGGCCTGGGCTATCTCGGTAGCGGTGAAGTCGCCGGCGGCAACGCCCGCGGCAATCTGGGCGGCGGTAAGGGAATCGAAGCTTAGCGTCATTACTCGCTCTCCCCCTCTCCCAAAATGGACGGCACGCGGAAGTAGCGGTCGCGCGCGCTGCCGGCGTTTTCCAGCGCAACGTCGAGCGGCAGGTCGCGCTCGGGCTCGCGCAGGTCGTCGCCCATCACGTTGGACAGGCTTCCGATGGGATGGAACGTGGGCTCCACGTCGGGCAAGTCATATTGCAAGACGGGCTCGAGCATCTGGACGGCGTCGTTCAGGTAGGACGTCATCTGGGTGAGCTCGTCATCGGTCAGTGCGATCTTTGCGTACTCGGCGATGCCGCGCACGTCTTTCTCGCTGAGTGCCATAGGCGCTCCCTTCCGCATAACAGTTAAACCGCTCTAGTATACAAGGCAACGCCGGCTTGGAGCAGGCGCTTTACCCAAATGCAGCGAAAACGTAACGAGGGTGGCGAACGCGGTCCGGCAGCTCTGCGGCGAAAACCGCATAGCTCACAACAAAAACCATCACAACATTCGACGTTTATCGTCAAAATCGTGATTTTCATCGAATGTTGTGATGGTTTGGAAGTCCCGACCACCACAAAGGTACCTGTCCCCTTTGTGGTGGTTCTGGAGAATGTCTTATGCCGAGGCCTTGGCCTTGCGGCGCTTGCGGACCGCGTGGACCACGATGTCCAGCAGCAACAACACAATGGCTACGACCACGATGAGCACGGCAAACTCGCGCTTGCCCCAGTGGCGGCCGGCCAGCGACTTTTGCTTGTCGACGTCCTTCTTGCTGTACTTGGTGCGCACGCAATGCACCAGCAGGCGATGGTCGTTCACGCCATAGGGCGTGCAGGTGACAAGCGTCACCTTGTCGGCGCCGGGCTCGATGGTCAGCGACTCCATCTCCTCGGGCAGCACCACCTCGGAGTCCACCATCTTGTAGGCGAGCGTCTTGTTCATGGTGTGCAGCAGCACCAGGTCGCCGGGCTCCAGCGAGTGGATGTCGTCGAACATGCTCAGGTTGCGCATGCCCGAATGCGCGGTGAGCACGCAGTGCGTCGAGGTGCCGCCCACCGGTAGGCTCGTGCCCTCCAGGTGGCCGACGCCCGCCATGAGGACTTCCTCGCTCGTACCGTGGTAGATGGGCATGCTCACGTCGATGGAGGGGATCTCGACCCAGCTCATCATGGGGTCGCGGTCGAAGATGAGCTGCTGAGCGTAGGGTTCGATCTGGTCGGCGGGAAGCTCGGTGGCCTCGCCCGCCAGTTGCTCGTTAAAGGAGCGCGCCTGGAGCAGGATGCGCTCGCGCTCCTCGGCAGAAAGCGCGTCCACGGTGCTGGACACGGTGCTGATCTGGTTGAACACGCCCGAGGCCTCGAGCCGGTCCAAGATCCACGGCCAGGTCATAAGGCCCACGCCAATAAGGATGATGACGATGGTGATGAGCCGGTCGGCCCAGCGCGGCAGCCGCTTGCGACGGCGCTTGGGCTTTGGTTGAGGTTTGGGCTGAGGGCTTGAGCCGCCGTTGGCCGCGGCGTTATTGCTCTTCATATGTTTGGCGCCCTGCACCATCACCGGTCACTCCTCTACAACTCAAGTTGTCTAAACAAATAATAGCCGATTTGCAAGCTTCCACGCCGAACAACGCAGCTAGACCGCTCCGTCCAGTCAAGGATAAGCCCGCATTTGCGTTTTCAAAATGTCCCGAATCGGCAGGGCGATTCGGGATACAATGTCCATAGAAAACGACGCACCCCGCGTAAGTGTACGAGAGCGCGGGCGGCCTAGTTTTCTGGTTTTGTTAAATGCCCGGGATCCGACCCCCGGGCATTCTTATTTGCGCTTGTTGCGGCGCAAATGCCTTCTACCGTCCGCACCGCGCGTGCGCCTACGGACCTTAAACCGAACCTCATACGAGTCAAGAAACGCGATGACGAACGTGCCCACCGCCGCGAGGGCGGCGAGCGCGTTAAGGAATTTCAGCATTTGGGGACCTCCGATCGAGTCGTCGGCCGCCCGCGCACGGAATGCGTCGCAAAGCTATTTTACTGCGAGCGTATGCACCCGCAGCTGGTAAACGCAATAATTGCAAACATCTGTTCGATAGTTACGCACACGATTCCTCGTC
This sequence comes from Collinsella aerofaciens, assembly GCF_028206995.1. Lineage (GTDB taxonomy): Bacteria > Actinomycetota > Coriobacteriia > Coriobacteriales > Coriobacteriaceae > Collinsella > Collinsella aerofaciens_AQ. The sequence continues at coordinate 173,230 of NZ_JAQLFL010000003.1, forward strand.
CGGCAGAGCCTGGCCGCATTGTCCGGGTTTGCCCGACGTGTTTGAGTTTTCAAAATGTCCCGAATCGGCGGGGCGATTCGGGATACAATAGCTACAGGAAACGACGCACCCCGCGTAAGTACTTTGGAGCGCGGGCGACCAGTTTCCGACGTTGTTAAATGCCCGGGCCTCTAACCCCGGGCATTCTTATTTGCGCTTGTTACGGCGCAAATGCCTTCTACCGTTCGCACCGCGCGTGCGCCTACGGACCTTAAACCGAACCTCATACGAGTCAAGAAACGCGATGACGAACGTGCCCACCGCCGCGAGGGCGGCGAGCGCGTTAAGGAATTTCAGCATTTGGGGACCTCCGATCGAGTCGTCGGCCGCCCGCGCACGG
>NZ_JAQLFL010000003.1:173708-205433 GCF_028206995.1 Collinsella aerofaciens
CCGCGAGGGCGGCGAGCGCGTTAAGGAATTTCAGCATTTGGGGACCTCCGATCGAGTCGTCGGCCGCCCGCGCACGGGATGCGTCGCAAGGGTATTTTACTGCGAGCACTCGCACTTACAGCTGGTAAACGCAATATTTGCAAACATCTGTTCGATATTCATACGCCTGATCCATCGGGCAATGGAGCCTGGCTGTGTTGTCCAAAAAGAACGGGGCAAACTCCAGCGCGGAGTCTGCCCCGAAAAGAAAATGGCAAAGCAAGAACGTGGATGGACGAGAAAAGTGTCCGCAAGTCTCATGGCCATCGCATCCCACCTGCCAAAGGGATGGATGAGTGAGCGTTACTCCTGCTCGGACTCCTCAGCCTGCTTACGGCTGCGGATGAGGTGCGCCACGCCGATGCACAGCACCGCGCCACCAGCGATCCAGGTGAAGGTCACGCCGTTGAGACCGGTGAGCGGGAGGTTGGAGCCCTTCTGGTCGACAATGATGAAGCTGAGCTTGCCGGTAGATGCGGTAGCCTTGTTGTCCTTGACCACGCCATCTGCTGCCTTGATTGCAGAATCAACGCTGGGGATAACCTCGTCGCCGGTCTGATTGAGCTCGCGCTTGATGGTGAAGGTCACACCGTTTGCTGCGGAGTTATTGTAGCCAGGCGCCGGGGTGACCTCTTTCAGGATGTAGGTGCCTTCATCGAGACCGACAACGTTAATCTTGCCTTTTGCGTCGGTCCTCAGCTTGGCCTGCTCACTATTGGTCGTCTTGGTGCCGTTTGCCTTGATAAAGTTGTTCGTATCACCCTGCTCCTGAAGCGTGAACTCAACGCCTTCGAGCCCCTTAGTTTCATTATCGGAACCCACCTTGGTGACATCGATGCCATAGGTGTAGTCATAGGCAGGGTGAATTACCGTATTGCCCTCGCCTGTACCGTTCGGGTTGTTAGAATAGGTAAGCTTAACCGTATTCTCCTGAGCCTTGCCGATAAGATCCTTGAACTATTCCTTAATGACATTATTGCTGTCGAAAATCTTGGAGGAGTCGAGCTTGGCTTGATACTCGACGGTCACCCTCGAGCTAGCGTTGACGGCAATGGGGTTATCGTCAACGTCAACACAATTCCTCAGGTTCTTGAAGTTAACGGTAAGTTCGTTATCATCCGAGAGATTTGTGGTGTAGCCCCGCACGGCATTATTCTTTACGGTCTGGTTACCGATCGTAACCGTGACATCCGGAACATTATTCTCGCTGCCATCGACGAACTTGGGCGTCATGGAATTGGGCAGTTTGTCCGTGAAGACGTATTTATAGTCGCTATAGGTGTCGATATTACTCGCAACCGTACCGACGAGTTTGTAATCGACCCAATCGTCCATAGCAGAGTCAGCGGCCTTATTGGGTTTGGTAAGAATGTCTCCGTTCTCCACTGTCACCCAATTTTTGTCCTTGTCATCCATAACAGCCTTGTTGACGGTAGGAATGCTGGTCTTCTCGGTAACCACCACATCGCCGGCGCCCACAACGGCATAAATCGGAGAAGTGGCAGTATTCTTGTTGTCAGCTTCCGACCCATCCGGAGCTAAAGTGTCCTTGTCAGTCAGGAACAGGTAATAACCAGATTTGTCGAAAGAAACCTTGTTGCCCGCCGCAAACGAAGCCTCCGTAGCGCCCGTCGGGATGGTCGGAGCGACATCCTTCGCAACCAGTCCAGCAAGCGTATTGAGCAAATCGGTGTCTTTGAGAACCGTCGTGTTTGTGGTCCCGATAATGTTGGCAGTCAGCCAATTGGCAACATCCTGCGGGCTGGCATCGGTTTTCAGAGCGCCTTCCTTATATTTGTTGATAGCCTCGATGATGGCATTTTGCGTCGTGTCCTCAACGCCAGTTGCCCACTTAACATTCGAAACGACCTTGTCAGTCTTGCCGGCCTCATCCACGACATCGGCCTCGAAAATCTGGTAGGCCTTGTACTTCACGCTGCCATTGTCTTCGTTCTTATTGATCTTAATGCTATTGGTCGAAGCAGTCGCACCATCAGCAAACGCCATGGTCACCGGGGCCATGACGCCACCGAAGCTCAACGCCGCCGTGAGGCCTGCCGTTACTGCCAGGCGTGCGATGTTCTTGCTCATGCTCATCTTCTTTTCCTCCGTTTTCCGTTTTATTCCAATTCGATCGATCATCATCTGTCTGTGTCTTAGCATCTACTTCGCTACGTCTCGCCCCGCTCTCTGTGGGGCTGCCAGCTACTCTTTATGGCTGCCACCTCCCCGCTTGACCAGGAGCGCGACCACGATGAGTGCGGCTCCGGCGACCGCTGCGGCGGCCACGGCGTACATTGCCATATCACCAGTCAAGGGCATAAAGCCTCCGGTGGTAATGCTAGGGGGCGTGCCGGTGGGCGTGTTGATGAGCGACGCCTCCAGGCTGCCCGTCGACCCGTCCGCGCTGTCGGCACGCAGGGGCGACTCGGCCGTGATGGTGAGCTTGGGCTTGGCGGCGGCCACCTGGTCGACGTCCAGGCCCTCGGCCTTGACCGTCACGGAGCGCGTACCCTCAAAGGCGGTGTAGCCCTTGGGCGCCTTGAGCTCGCGGACCTCCAGCTTGCCCGAGTCCACGCCCGAGACGGTCACGCGGCCGTCCTCGCCCGTGGTGACGGTGGCCTTGCCCTCCGCATCCCACGTGCCGTCGGCCGCCAGCGTGCGACCGCGGTCGTCGGCGATGCTCAGGACCGCCCCGGCAAGCGGCTTGTCGCCGTCGCTGCCGCGCTTGGTGAGCGCGAGATCCCAGGTGTAGGCGCACGCATCGTCGCTCGGCGTGCGGGTGAAGCCGGCGTCGCCGGACTGGTCGGCAAAGGGAGAGCGCGGGTAGCGCAGGTAGACCTCGTTGGGGTTGCCCTTCGCGATGCCGTGGTTGCACGCGCTGTTGAGCGGCGCGTTGTACACGGCGACCACGCGGGCGCCCGCGGTGAAGGCGTCGGCCCCGCCGAGCGCGGCGATGAGGTCGCCGGTGCGCACGGTGAAGGTCTTACCGTCGGCCGCTACCTTGGTGGCGCACTGGGCCGTGATGTCGGTCCAGCCCTTCGCGGGCTCGGTGCCGGCGCGCCCGTCCTTGTCGGCCGAGACGGCGTCAAAGCCGCCCTCGGTCCCCGCCGCCGCGTACACGCGCATGCTCGCGGCGACCTTGGAGGGGTCGAGCCCCGCGCTCATGGTATCGACGAACTTCACCGTATAGGTGTCGTAGGCAGTGAGCCCGGCCGGGACCGTGGCCGAGAGGCGCCAGTACAGGTCGTCGGCGACCGTGGCGTCGGCGGCCTTCTGCCATGCGGCGGCGCTGTCCTCCAGCACATGCTTGGACACCTTGGGGGTCGCCGCCTTGGGCTTAACGGTGACGGCGCTGCCGCCCACCAGCGCCATGATCGGCGCGGTGCCGGCCTCGTTCTGGGAAATGGCTTCGTCGTCGGCGACGATGAGCCAGTATCCGCTGGGCAGCTCGGCCGCCGTGCCCGCGTTAAGGGCCATGGACACGGCGCCAGAGCTCTGGAGGGAACGAGCGAGCTGTGCGCTCAGCGCGCTCGTAAGGTGGGAATCGGTGTTGAGCCACTCGGCAGCTTCCTGCGCGGTGGTCTGGGAATTGGGCATGCCGGCGCTGTGCAGCACAGGCAGCGCGACGTCGCGCACGGCGTCGCATGCCCAGGCGAGGTCGGTGGCGATCTTGGCGTCGCTGTCGCCGTCGACGACGTTGGCGCTAAAGATCCGGTAGGCGTCGTAGCTGCTCGCCACGGTGCCGCTCACCGTGATGGAACCGGTCGAGGTCGGCGCGGCCTGCGCGGAAGCGGGGAACACAACCGCGCAGGTGCCGATCAGGAGGGCAAGCAGCGCAAACAAGATCGGGAAGGAGCAAACTTTCTTATTCACGACGCTTACCTCCCTTCGCATTCGCCTTGCGACGAATGTGCATCCAGGCCGCAGCAGCACAAAGCACCGCCGCGCCGGCAAGGTACGTCAGAGTGACGCCCGACATACCAGAAAGGGGCAAAGAGGTGGAGTAGGTGTTGGTGAAGGTGGGGATGGAGGTGTCGGTGGAGTTGGGGGCGGAGGTGTCGATGAACGTCTTTACTTCGGCATTGTCTTCTGGTGTCCAATTGCCTTCGGAGTCAACGGTTCCCTTCATGTAGGTCACCTTATAGTTGATGGTTCCATTGGCGACATCCGTTCGATCAACCTTGAACCTATAGACCGAATGATCAAACTTGTAATGCGGATATTTCTCACTTTCGTCCTCCTCGCGCACGTAATAATACGGGAAGTCCTTGGAAGCGCTACGGCCCGTGGAGTCCGCGCCCTTGGTGGGGTCGTCAAGCGTGCAACTAATATCTCCGAATTTCAGGAGCTGAGAGCTGAGGCCATTGGCCTGAGTCTTTACCTCTTGAGCGTTTTCGAACTTCGGATTGTCTGCGAGCTTGAGCGTAAACACCTTCATCTCGCCACCCTCAACGACCTTAGTCACCCTAGGAGTCCAGGAAAAACTGGAGGTATACGTGTTGGTGAAGGTTGCCTTGTTGGTGGAGGTTGCGCTGCTGGAGTCGACGATCGAATAATAGCCTTGGCCGTCATCTTTCAGAGCGCCCAGCGATTTAGTTAAATCTCCGGAGTGTTTAATCACCCTCGTGTTTGTAAGCGTGTAGTTATGAACACTGATTTCTTTAGTCTTGCTCTCGTCATTCAGCGTCGGAACAGACATAAGTACAGTCACGTTATCCTGGAGCGTCCCCACAATCTCATACACAGCAGGGTCGTACTTGATGTAGGGATTATTACCAGCATCTTCAACCAGATAATATGTAATCTCGCCAGCCGAACTGCTCGGAGCAGACTGTTCACCAAGGTTAAACGTGATGTTGCCGTTTGCATCATTACCTGCATTTCCTACCTCAGTGCAAACGCCGCGATCGAATGTCCCATTAGCGAAAGGATCTATCAAATCCTTGCGGTAGACCTTAAAGGTGAACTCATTCTCAGTGAGTGGTTTTTTCTCATCAGTCTGCGAATCGATTAGCTCCTTGGTCGCCTTAAGGCTTGGGTAGACATACGCGTCCGCTGGCTGACCCAAGTACAGGTCACCATTCGACATGATGCCGCCACCATGGTCCCAGGAATAGTTGTCCGTGATGAAAGTTGTAACTTTAGTACCCTGTACTTTACCCTGTACTGCGTCAGTCACCGCTTGATCCGTGGCCTTAACATCAGAAGTCAGGCCGATGTTATTTTTTACCCCAACAACACCGTTGGCGGGGATGGTGATGCGATTCGTTAGCTCAATGCTTCCCGAATACTTGGCGTCTATATTGCCAAGCATCTTGCCGCTTACCACTGCGACCGGCGTTGTGTGACCTTCCGCCGCGAGGAAGAAATCGGCATGACCATTCTTACGAAAAACATGTTCATTGTTAGAGTCGACCGAGTTATAGGCGACCCAGTCTTGATCCTTACCCTCGCCGCCGCCAGAAAGATGGAGGCTACCATTATTACTGTTATTATTATTCTGCGGGTCATATTTGGTGAAAGAACTAGCGTCTTTAGCGTCAGTGTTGCCAAAAATCGCTGTGCCTTCAGTGTTCGTTACCAATGTCTTGCCCGTGGGGCAGACTGCTACGCCGCCGCCATAGCCACCAGCGGTATTGCTGCTAATGTACGAGTTGTATACAAATAATCTACCAGCGGTCTTTTCCATATTCGCATTCGAGTTTCCCTGAACAAAGATGCCGCCGCCACCCCAGTCAAAGCGAGACATGCAGTGATTGTTAGTGATATAGACTTTATTGTCTTCAGTGCCGTTAATCATCGCGTCAACCATCTGGCCCACTCGGACGCCGGCACCTTCAGATCGGTAGCTCACGTTAGAGGCAATAATTCCTCCCGTGATATTCAGCCGCGCCATTCCTGAGCGAGACGTTTGGCCATTCCGTTCGACATCGGTAACGTAAACGCCGCCGCCGGCTTCCTCGGAGTAGTTGCCGGTAATCTGACCATCGGAAATAGTGACTTTCGCTCCATAGTTGGCAGCAAGCCCAGCGCCGCCATGGTCACCGTTGCCATCCTTGCCGCAGAATTTAGCCATTCTATTATTCGTGATATAGCCATCAGAAACGGACACGATGCCGCCCTTGGCCATAATGCCGCCACCGAGTCCCTCGTTGAGTGTGCTATTACCGGAGATTACGCCATTAGTTATGGTGACCTTGGAATAACGGGCATACACACCACCGCCATTATAAGCGCTGTTGCCGGCAATTACGCCGCCAGTCAGCTTAAGGGTCGAGGCGCCGCCTTGCTCGTTGGATACCATAATGCCCGCGCCGTCACCCGAGCCAGAAGCACCGCAAACGTAGCCACCGCTCATGTTGACAGTAGAGCCGTTCTCGGCATAGATGAGATGCCCGACGTTGCAATCCTTTGCCTGCGTGAGCGTACCGCCCTGAAGGTTAAACTTGCCGCCCGTGTAGACGTTAATGAGCTTCAATGTGGAACCCTTGGGCGCAGTTGAGACAATTGCACCCTGGATGTTGACCTCATATGTTTCACGCGTTTCCGTCGTGCCCGTACCCGTATCGTTAACGGACGACGTGGTTACGTAATAGGTGAGCTTGTTCGGGATGTCGTTGTCATAGCCGACCTTGCCATTTTTGCCATAATAATCGGGAGTGAACTTCTGGCCTTGATCATCCAGCACCACGCTTGATAAGGGCCTATCACCAGAGTGATTAGGATTATCCGTAATTGTAAACTCGGCACCATTGCTCACACTGAAAAGCGGCTTAGTACCATCGCCCGAGTGCTTTATCTTGCAGCCATTAAGATTAAGGGTGATATTGCTTCCTTTATTCCTGAGAAAAATCTCGTCGTTGTAATCGATGTTACTCATCAGCTCGAAGCTGGCCGTTTCGCCCGCTTTAACACCCTGAAGCTTATCGCGGAGCTCTTCTGCGCTAGTTATTTGTACGGCAGCCGCTTCAGTTTGCTCGTTTTGCGCAGCCGTAACAACGGTTTCACCATCCGAAGTCGTTCTACCCTCGTTCTGCTGCTCTTCCTCGGGCTGCTCCTCAGGCTGGCTATCGTCGCCAGACTCGTCGCTCTCGGTCTCGTCACTATTCTGGTTTTCGGCATCCCCGTTGTTGGTGTTTTCTACATCAGTAGACTCAGTTGAGGAATCAGCCGCCGTCACAGTTTCCTCGGCTGCACCCTCCTGACCATCGTTTGCAATGGCCTGCGAGATCGGAGGCATGACGAGCGACAGCACCAGGCTCAAAACGGAGGCTCCGCACAAAACGCCTGCTAGCACACGATGCATCGCTTTATTGCTCTGCTTAGATTTGTCTGAATATGCTTTCATCGATGTCTCCTCCCCAAGAGACCGCGATCTTGCTCTTTCACTATCAAACGTATCTGCGCAATCTGTAATTGCGCACGTTTATTGAAAAAATTGTAACGATTGTTTAGACATCTGAGCAACAAAACCGACATTTTTGTAGCGGATTCTCAATTCTCTTGAAATTTGCTCAGATTTACCTTCGTTTATTCGCTATCTATTTTTTGTTTCTACTGGCAATTTAGTTGCACATCATTTTTTAATGGCATTAGATTTTTTTGCACAAATTTTTGCTCAATAGCAAACATCCTGCTCACGGTCGAAAATCGACCGTGAGCAGTAGGTCATCAACCGGAAGGAATATCCTACCAAATTGATGGGAATATCTTTAACTCATCGGTGGTTAGAAATGTAATGTTCAGATAACCATATCTGAATTTTCACACAGATTTTCGGTATCAATTCGCCCAAATCGCCTGAAGCCACCACAAAGATGCCTGCCCCCTTATGGTGGCTCTCCCCCGGCGCTACAGCAGATGCTCCTCGATAAAGATCGCGATGCCGTCTTTGTCGTTGCTCGCGGTTACAAAGTCGGCGGCGGCACGGGTGGCGTCGCTGCCATTTGCCATGGCCACGCCCACGCCGGCGTCGGCCACCATGCAGGTGTCGTTGTCCGCATCGCCAAACACGCAGATGTTCTGGAGCTCCATGTCGTTGAGCTCCGCCACGCGCACAAGGCCGCGCGTCTTGGACACGCGCGGATCCATGAACTCGTAGAGCCGCTGCGTGGTTTGCAGGGCCGCTGCCTTAACAGTGTCATCGGCAAACGTCGACGCCCGCTCAATCACCCGCGGCATCACCTCGGGCGCCATGGTAAACATCACCTTGGGCTGCGGCTCGCGCAAAAACTCGGCAAAATCGACCACCTGGTAGGGCACGCCATCGACGCGCGACAGGTGCTCGACGCACGCGTTGCTCTCGGGCACGTAGAACACGCCGTCTCGGGGGCAGACGGGCGTTGCCGGAAGGTCCGCCATGTGTTTGCAGATGCGCGCGATGGTCTCGCCCGGCAGCGGATAGCTCAGCTCGTTGATGTCGTGCGCGCGGTCGATGACCTCGGCGCCACCGCAGCCCACGAGCACGTCTACCAGGCCTTCGATGCCCCAGAGCTCGTACATGGCCTCGGTCGCATGGGCGTCGCGCCCGGTGCACAGGCCAAAGAGCACGCCGCGCTCGCGCAGGGCGCGGATCGCCGCCACGGTGCGCGGGGACACCGTGTGCTGGCTCGTGAGCAGCGTGCCGTCGATATCGCAGAACACGGCTTTGACGTGGCTGAAGGTGGTGTCCATGGGGGCCTTTCTGGGTTGTGCGGCGGTGTGGGGTGTATTCGCAAACGGCGTACATGGTATACCAAGGCACAGGCCGTTGGGACCCGATCACCACAAAGGCGTCTGGCCCCTTTGTGGTGGCCGGACCCGAAGGGTGTCCCGGCCCGGAGCGCAAACCATCACAACATTCGACGTTTTTCGGCAAAATCGCGATTTTCATCGAATGTTGTGATGGTTTTTACTGCCTTGCGGCACGATCCAAATGTCGGCGTCCAAACAGCAGCAGCGTCGCGGGAACTGCCGTCACGACCATGCCTGCCCCCACGAGTGTCTGCTGCACGCCAAATGTCGCCGCCAGCCACGGGGCAATCGCCAGCGGCGCCACGCCGGCGAACATGTTGCCAAAGCCCATGACCGAGTTGACGCGACCGAGCTGCTCGAGCGGAGCCGTCGTTTGGACAATCGTGTTGTGGAGCGGGTTGACGACGCCCCAGGCCACACCAAGGACAATCTGGCCGACAAGGGCTACGCCCACGTACGGTGTTCCCACATAGAGCAGACTTCCCAGGCCCACGGACATAAGTGCCACGAGCAGCGTTTTTAGGTTTACCAAGTGCAGCGGCAAGCGGAGCGCAACGACGGCGCCCAGCACCGCGCCCACGCCCGAGGCCGACGAAAGCCAGCCCATCCACTCAACACCGACATGCAGAACATCGCGGTAGAAGAACGACTCCAGTGGATCGAAGGCACCGTAGCCAAAGTTCGAAAGGAAAATAATGCAGAACAGCAGGGCGAGGACGCTGTTGGCGAAGACTGTCTTGATGCTAGTCGCGAAGGTTGCACGGGAAGATGTGTTGGGGTCGGAGCTTTGGCTGGCCTTATCCGATGTGATGTCGCCGATCGCGGGTTTGCCTTCGTGTGTGGCGGCCTGACCTGCACTTTGCCTAAAGTCCCAGCCGGCAATGAGCGCCAATGCGGTAAAGAGCATCATGAGCACGAACACCGCGCGCGACGACGCAGCCGCCGCGACAAAGCCGCCCATCATGGGGCCAACGATGATACTCACGTTTGAAAGCATGGCGATGGCAGAGTTGATGTCTTTGAGCTCGACAGGATCGTCGGTGAGGTAGGCTGGATAGGATGTGGCGATGGGCTGGGCAAACCCCATCACAAAGCCCAGGAGCACCGCGCCGAGCAGGACGATGCCGGTCGCGCTGCCAAAGGCAATGATCGCCGCGCCGGTTGTCAGCGTGCCCACGATGCTCAGCAAGAAATGGCGGCGCGGGCCCCAAGCGTCGAGCGCCGCACCGCCCGCAAAGGACCCCAGGATCACAAAGACGTTCATAAAGAGGACAGCCAGCGATGTCGCGACGACCGAAGCGCCGTCCGCATAGGTAAGCGTTCCGATGACGCCGATAAAGTAGCTGGTCTGAAAACCGGTGTAGATGAGAAAGCGCATCGCCACCAGACGCTTGGCCTGCACGGACAGCGATGATTGAGGCTTTGAGAAAAGGGAGGCGAGCATGGAGACTCCTTGTTTCATACGAATGCGGACGGCGGGCATTCGCCACTGTCTGTCAAATCAATCTATCCGCATGAAACATTAAGGACGCATCAAGCCCCTTCTCTCCGTTTTTCGCCCGTCATGAACTACTTGGTAGATTGTAAGGCATGTCCCACACATCTACCAAAGCAAAAAACACCACAAAGGCGCCTGTCCCCTTTGTGGTGGAAGTGACGTTTGCCCAGATAAAACCTGCCAAAATAAACCTGTCCCTTTTTGGCATGTTATGGCAGCGCAGCGAGCCGGTTCCAAGTGCCCCAGGTCGCCCCGAAAGAGGAGCGACGCGTACTTTGGTACGCGAGCGACGGCTTGAGGGGCGAGATGGGGTGCTTGGGGCCGGCGCAGCGTCAAGCCTGAAGGTGGTCTTGGATGAGGTCACAGATGGCTCGGGCGTCGTTAATGTTAATGGCTCTGGTCGCAAAGCCGGCGTCGAAGGCCTGACGCGCCAAGGCCTCATTGCAGGCAAGGGCCAGCGTGCGGCCGTCGACCAGATCAAGCGAGCTCTTGCCGCGCAGACGGTCGACACCGGAGCGCGCGACCACGATGTTGTCGAAGCCCTCAGTCTTGTAGCCCTCGATGATCACCACGTCGACATCGTTGTAGCGCGACAGCAGCTCGCGCGCGGGCATCTCGTCCTCCTCGCGCGTGTCGGCGTACTCCGCCCAGCGCGTGGCGCAGATGAGGCCCACGTGTTTGGATCCGGCCTGATGATGGCGCCACGTATCCTTAGCGGGCACGTCGATATCAAAGCCGTGGTGCCCATGATGCTTGAGCGAACCCACGCGCAGGCCGCGGCGGGTGAGCTCGGCGATAACTTTCTCGACAAGTGTGGTCTTGCCCGAGTTTTGGTAGCCGATAAACGCGATCGCGGGGACGGCCGGTGCCGGAGCTGCGGGCGCGACGGCGACGGATGCGCTCGCGGGTGCGTCACCCGCGGCTCCCACGGCCTCAACAGCAGCGGCCCGACGCTCGGCACGATCCCACACGCCCGAGCGGCCGCCCTCCTTGTGCAGTAGGCGCACGTCGACGATCTCCATGCCGCGATCGACCGCCTTGCACATGTCGTAGATCGTTAGGCACGCGGCGCTCGCGCCGGTCAACGCCTCCATCTCGATACCCGTCTTGCCCGTCACGCCGGCCGTAACCAGCACGTGAAAGCCAACCTGCCCGTCCGCGCGCGCCGGCGCCCAGCCCTCGGGCACGTCATCGACAGGCGTCCCCGCCGGAGCGATGGGCGCAATGTCGCACTTGCTCTTGGTAATGAGCAGCGGATGGCACATGGGAATGATATCGCTCGTCCGCTTGATAGCCATGATGCCCGCCACGCGCGCGCAGGCAAGCACGTCGCCCTTTTTGGCGCGGTCCTGCAGCACCATAGCCTGCGTCTCGGGGTGCATGAGGATGGTGCCCTCGGCGATGGCGATGCGATGGGTCTCGGCCTTGTCGGACACGTCGACCATGCGCACCTCGCCCTTGGCGTCCACGTGCGTCAGCTCGTCGCGACGGGCGTCGCGGGCGGGCTCGGTGGCAGCACCGGCAGTCGGCTGCGCGGCTGCGACGGCGTCGCTGTCAGTAGCCGTGACTTTGTGGGCAGACATCGCGGCCCTGCGAGCGGCCTTGGTAGCATCGGCGTACCTGCTCTTGGCCATATGATCATCCTCCGATTTGGGACATGAATCGTTGCGTGCCCTCAATTATCGCGTGTTCCTGCGGTTTGTGGGCCACGGCATCGCGCCAAATCGAAAGTACCTGCATATCATCACCACGGCGCAGCGCCTCACGCACCGAATACTCGGCATCGCTGAACAGGCACGGACGCACGTTGCCATCGGCCGTCAGGCGCAGACGGTTGCAATTCGCACAAAAATGGTTGGACATGGCGCTGATAAAGCCGACCGTTCCCGCCGCGCCCGGAAAGTGCCAATAGCGCGCAGGGCCCGCGCCGGCAGGAGCGTCGTTGATGTCGAGCGGCTCGAGCTCGCCCAGTCCCGCCGCGGTGGCCCCAGCATTGATGCGCGCCCGCAGCTCGTCGCTCGGCACGGTATCGCTCGCGTCCCACAGCTCGGGATTGAGTGCGGGCGCATGCGGGTCCACAGCGCAATGCGAGCTCGTGTGCTCGTCGCCAATGGGCATGTATTCGATAAAGCGAAGGTGGATGGGGCGGTCGACGGTCAGCCGCGCGAGGGCAGCCACATCCTGGTTGAGCCGGCGCACCACAACACAGTTGACCTTAACGGGCTCAAAGCCCCAAGCCAGCGCCGCGTCGATGCCAGCCATGGTCTGCTCGAGCCGGCCCAGGCGCGTGATCTTTCCAAACAGCGCAGGGTCGAGCGTATCGAGCGAGATGTTGACGCGGTTAAGCCCGGCGTCTTTGAGCTGCGGCGCCAGCTTGGGCAGCAGGGCGCCATTGGTGGTGAGCGAGATGTCCTCGATCTGCGGGATCGCGCGGATGTCGCGAATGAGCGGGATGATACGGCGGCTGACCAGCGGCTCGCCGCCCGTCAGGCGCACGCGGCGAATGCCCTCCCCCGCCACCAAGCGCACAAAGCGGGCGATTTCCTCGGCACTGAGTAGCTCGTCGTGCGCGCGGGGCGCCACGCCATCGGCCGGCATGCAGTAAATGCAGCGGAAATTGCACTTGTCGGTAACGGCAATGCGCAGGTAGTTGATATCGCGACCAAAGCCGTCATGTTGCACGTGCCCGTCCACGCAGCCCTCCCCTCACGCGGCGTTTTATTCTTCGGAAAACATAATACCCCACGACAGATTTATGCCGACACCCGTACGACAGGACAGGTCGCTTCGAGCAAGACCGGCTTCCCAAGCCCATCCTCAACACAGACCATCACAACATTCGATGCTTTTCCCGTTTTTGGCGAAAAACGTCGAATGTTGTGATGGTCTGCCTGCCCACGGCACCCCGTAGAAGGACCAAAGCGCCCCTAAAGGCCGCCGTCCCAGTGCCGAATCACGAATTCTCGCAGGTCGTTTTGACGTTTCTGGAACGCTTCGCTTCGGTCGCACTTAAGGCCCATAGCGAACGCGATGGCGTTCATCGCCCGGTGCAACTGCAGCTGATGGGCAAACTGAGTCCCGGTGAGGACGATCATCTTAAAGCCCAGCGCGCTCAGCACGGTCATACGCTCCGCATCCGACGCGCTGCGCTGTTTATCAAGATGGTCCGAGCCGTTGTATTCAATCCCCGTACCGCTCGCAGGCGCATATACGTCGATCTCGAAATACCCGGCCTTTGCGAGATACTTGAACTCGTTGGGAACATCGACCCGATGGTTGAGCTCGATCTTGGCGTATCCCAACCCTCCCTGGGAACGTTTTGCTACAACCATGATTGCGGTGGCCGTCTCCATGGGCGACCGCGCGCCATCGTGCACGCGCTTGAGCACGGCGGCCGCGCGCATGGCCCCCTGACGAGATCGGTTCTCATTGCAATAGGCAATCAAGTCGGCAACGGTATACCTCTGCCCCATCTCGATATAATCGCCTGTCGACAGATGATTCAAATGGTATCGGGCACAGATTTCGTAGCCATATTCCAGCTGCTCGGGCTCGCTCATCCACGAACCCGCTTGGACAAAACACATGACCTCATCAACCACCAGAAGGCCCTCTGCCACCTCGATAAGATGGCCTGGAGGTACCGGCGCTCCAAACACGTGGCACCTAAATCCAGCCGGCGTCGAGCGCTCAAAATCGAAGTTGACGAGCGTGTCGATATGATCGAGCTCTTCTCGTGGAATACCAAGCGAAACCAGATAGTCGGCAACAATCCCAACTGCCGCTGAAGCCCTCAGCCCCTTGGCATCGAGCCCCAATTTGGGCAGGCCCGCGGCCGGCTCCGCCTCGTTAGAAAGCGAGTCCTCATCGTATAGGCTGCTTGCTCGCGAGAGCGACTCGGACGTGCGCGCCACGTTGTGGTACAGCCAGGCAGTCTTATGGGACAGGACGATCGGCAGGTCCATGAGCCCTCCAATGGAGTCGGATAACCAACCTTATTCCCCTGCCCACGGGTCCGCACACCTTCGTGCGCAAGAAAGCGATTCCACCCGGTCGAGTGGCAGAAAAACCATCACAACATTCGATGCTTTTCCCGTTTTTGGCGAAAAACGTCGAATGTTGTGATGGTTTGAGACGAGGTGAGGAACACGGAGGGGTCAAAGCATCGTGCTCGAACGGGTTAATCCAGCTCTTTTAAGCCATGCGCCAGCTGCCAGTACTCGCCGTGCTGGGCGAGCAGCTCTTCGTGCGTGCCGCGCTCGATGATGCGGCCGTGTTCGAGGACCATGATGGCGTCGGCGTCGCGGACGGTGGACAGGCGGTGCGCGATCATAAACGTGGTGCGGCCACGCATGATGCGGTCCATGCCGCGCTCGATGAGCTTTTCGGTGCGCGTGTCGATAGAGCTCGTGGCCTCGTCCAAGATGAGCACCGGCGGGTCGGCAACGGCCACGCGCGCAATGGCGAGCAGCTGGCGCTGGCCCTGCGACAGGTTGGCGCCATCGGCCGTGACCGGCGTGTCGTACCCTCTAGGCAGACGGCGAATAAACGAATCGGCGCAGGCTGCCTCGGCAGCGGCGCGCACCTCCTCGTCGGTCGCGTCGAGCTTGCCAAAGCGGATGTTCTGCGCAATGGTGCCGCTAAACAAGTGCGTGTCCTGCAGCACAATGCCGAGCGACCCGCGCAGGCTGGCCTTGGCAATGTGCTTGACGTCGATGCCGTCGTACGTGATCTCGCCGTCATCGACCTCGTAGAAGCGGTTGATGAGGTTGGTGATGGTCGTCTTTCCGGCGCCCGTCGAGCCCACAAACGCGATCTTTTGCCCCGGCTTGGCAAACAGGTTGAGGTCCGTGAGCACACGGGTGCCCGGCACGTAGGAAAAGTCCACGGCATGGAAGCGCACGTCGCCGGCAAGCGGGACCAAGCTGCACGTGAGCTCGGTACCGTCGGCGGCCACCGCGCGGCCCGACTCATCAACGGCAGCCACATCATGCAGGTGCCCGTACGAGCCCACGCCCTGGCCCTCGGGAATCTTCCATGCCCACGCGGCGTCGCCCGTCTGCACCAGCTCCACGCAGCCCTCGTCCACCTCGGGCTCAAGATCCATGGCGGCAAACAGACGCTCGGCACCGGCCAGCGCGTTGAGCAAGAAGTTGCCCAGCTGCGTAAACTGGTTGATGGGCATGGCCGCCTGGCGCACAAAGACCAGGTAACTTGCAAGCGCGCCCACGTCGGCGAGCCCCTTGATGCAGAGCATGCCGCCCGCCACGGCGACGATGGCATAGTTGACGTAGCCAATCACCACGGTCATGGGCACCATGGAGTTGGCATAGCTCACGGCGGCGGTGCCGGTGCGCCGAAGCTCGTCGTTGCGGCAGGTGAAGCCGGCGATATTCGCTGCCTCGCGGTTAAAGACCTTGATGACCTTTTGGCCCGAGACCATCTCTTCGATATATCCGTCCAAGTCGCCAAGCGATGCCTGCTGGGCGGCAAAGAAGCGCTTAGAGCGCGCGCCCGAGTAGCGCGCATACAGCACAATGGCCGCATCGCACACGAGCGTAATAATCGTGAGCTGCCAGTTAAGGATGATGAGCATGGCCGTGGTGCCCACAACCTGAATGGCGGCCTGAATCACGTTGGCAAAGCTGTTGTTGAGCGCCTCGGAGACGGTGTCGACGTCGTTGGTGAAAAAGCTCATGATGTCGCCCGAGCGCGTGCCGTCAAAATAACTGAGCGGCAGCGTCTGGATGTGCGCGAACAGGTCGCGGCGAATGTCGGACACCACGCGTTGGGCCGCGCGCACCATAATCTGCGAGTAGCCCAGGGCCGAAAGCACGCCCGCAGCGTAGATGATCGCCGTCAGGATGACCTGCTTGGCGAGCAGCTCCTCCCCGCCCGTGGCCAAACCGTTAACGATGGGACGCACCATGTAGGTGCCGACGAGGCTCGCGATGGCGGCGACGGAGGCGAGCACGCCCACCGCGAGCAACGAGAACTTGGCATGCCCCATGTAGGAGAGCAAGCGGCGCACAGTGCGCTTGAGGTCGGCCGGGCGTGCTTGGGCTGCGGTCTTAGGCATGGCACTCACCCCCTTCCAAGGGTGATCTGCTGGGGACGGAGGAGAACGGATCATTCGCGCAGCCATCGTCGCAGCCGTCGCCGGCGTCCGCGTTCCCCGCAAACTCCATCTGCGAGGCGTAAATCTCCTGGTAGATGTTGTCGCTCGCCAGCAGTTCCTCCTGCGTGCCCACGCCGTGGACACGACCGTCGTCCAACACCACAATGCGATCGGCATCCATGACGCTCGCGATACGCTGGGCGATGATGAGCACGGTCGTATCGGGAATCCGAGCGATGTGCTCGCGAATCTTAGCGTCGGTCGCCATATCGACCGCGCTGGTGGAGTCATCAAAAATGAGCACGCGCGGGTGCTTGAGCAGCGTGCGCGCGATGCACAGGCGTTGCTTCTGGCCACCCGAAACACCGGCGCCACCTTGACCCAACTCGCCGTCCAGCCCGCCGATGCGATCAAGGAACTCGTCCACGCACGCTGCGCGGCAAGCCGCGAGGAGCTCATCGTCCGACGCCTGCGGATTGCCCCACTGCAGGTTCTCGCGCACGGTACCCGTAAACAGCACATTCTTTTGCAGCACAATGCCCACAGCGTCGCGTAGAGTCGCGAGGTCGTAGTCGCGCACGTCGCGTCCGCCCACAAGCACGGCGCCTTCGGTGGCGTCGTACAGGCGCGCAATCAGCTGCACAAGCGAGCTCTTGCCCGAGCCCGTGCCGCCGAGGATGCCCACCGTCGAGCCGCTCTCGATGCGAAGGTCGATATGCTCGAGCACATCCTCAGCTGCATCCGCGCGGTATTTAAAGGAAACGTCGCGAAACTCGATACTGCCGTCCGCTGGCGCCGCAATCGCGAGGTCTCCCGCGGGGCTGGCGATAAAGGGCTCCTCATCGAGCACCTCGGCGATACGGCCCACACTCGTAAGAGCGCGCGTGAGCAGCAAAAACACGTTGGAAATCATCATGAGCGAGTTCATGATCAGCAGCACGTAGCTCATAAAGCCCGTGAGAGAGCCTACACCCAACTTGCCGGCGAGAATCATGCGGCCGCCAATCCACAGGATGGAGAGCGCAGCCACGTACATCGACAGCTGAAACACCGGCAGGTTGAGCACCGCGCTGCCAAAGGTCTTTGTCGCAGTGCGCGCGAGCTCGGTATTGACGGTGTCGAACTTGGCCTCCTCGTGCTCGGTACGAACGTAGGCCTTGACGGCACGCACGGCGGTGAGGTCCTCCTGTACCACGCCGTTGAGGTGGTCCATCGAGGTCTGGAGTTGGCGGTAGAGCGGGCTCACGCGATAGGTGATGACGCCCAGTACGATTGCCAGCACGGGCAAGATGATCGCAAAGACGGTGGCGAGCGGGCGCGACAGCATCAGCGCGTAGATAAGGCCGACGATAAGCGTCACCGGGCCGCGCACCATAGGGCGAAAGCCGTTGCCCACAGCATTTTGGATAACGGTGATGTCCGTGGTCATGCGGGTGACGAGCGAGCTGGCGTCGTAGTTGTCCAGGTTGCCAAAAGCGAGCGTCTGAATCTTTTTGTACTCGGCCTCGCGCAGGTTAGCGCCTAGGCCCGAGGCAACGCGGGCGGACGTGCGGGCATAACCCAAGCCCAGTACCAGCGAAAGCGCAGCGCACACCAACATGTACGCGCCCTGTAGCAGCATGTAGTTGATATCACACGCAGGCACGCCCACATCGATGATGTTGGCCATGATGACCGGGATAAACAGCTCGAGCACCGTCTCGACCGACACAAAGAACACGCCGAGGATGGCATCGCGACGGTATGCCCCTAGATAGGAAAACAGTATTTTGAGATTGCGCACGCAGGTTCAACCCCCATCAAACGTTGTTCGCAAACGCACGTATTATTGCGCGCCGAATAATGGTGTCAAGTATTCCGAAATCGTTTTCTGCAAGGTTAGCGCCGGCGGCGAGTTCTCGTGATGTGTGTCCATATTCACTCGGAATAATGGTGCGCGCGACTTTTTTTCGCTCCGGCGTCAACATAAACCTTGACTCTACAATCGTTATAGGGTTTTCACTACACTGGTAGATAAACGAACCCAGCCAGAAAGCCCCGCTCATGGAACACGACCTCACACGTGGCAATGTCCTCAAGACCATCGCGGTCTTTGCCCTGCCTTATATGCTCTCGTACTTTTTGCAGATGCTCTACGGCATGGCCGACCTGTACATGATGGGGCAGTTTAGCGGCGCCGCCGGCATCACCGCCGTGGGCAATGGCGCGCAGACGCTCTATATCATTACCGTGACGCTTGTGGGCCTGGCCATGGGAACGACGGTTATCGTCGGCCACGCCGTGGGCTCGCGCCGGTTTGACCGCGCCGAGACCGCCATCGGCAACACCATTACGCTCTTTATGGGTGTCTCGGTGGTGCTGGCCGCCATCTTGCTTGCGCTGTGCCCGCAAATTGTGGCGCTCATTGGAACTCCCGCCGAAGCCGTCGAAGGCACTGCCGCCTACCTGCGTATCTGCTTTATCGGCATTCCCTTTATCGCCGCGTACAACATTCTCTCGGCCATCTTTCGCGGGCTGGGCGATTCGCGCTCGCCTATGTACGTGATCGGCGTGGCGTGCATCATCAACATCGCGCTCGACTTTCTGTTTATCGGCCACATGGGACTCGGCCCCGTGGGCGCAGCGCTCGGCACGGTAACCGCCCAGACGGCCAGCGTTGCCCTCGCGCTCGTGTGGCTCAAGAGTCGCCGCACGAACATCCACGTTAAGCGCAGCGACCTGCGCCCCCAGCCCGAGGTGCTCGGCAGCATTCTTAAGATCGGCGTGCCCGTGGCCGTGCAGGACGGCTGCATCCAGGTGGCGTTTATGTTTATCACCGTCATCGCCAACCACCGAGGGCTCGTCGACGCCGCCGCCGTGGGCCTGGTCGAGAAGATGATCAGCTTTTTGTTCATTGTCCCGAGCTCCATGGGCGCCACCGTCAGCGCACTCACGGCGCAAAACGCCGGCGCGGGCAAGGGCGACCGCGCACGTCAGGTGCTCAAGGACGCCATGACGATCTCGGTGGTGTACGGCTGCCTGATCACGGTGCTGATGTGGCTGGTGGCTCCGGCGTTTATTGGCTTTTTTGCCAAGGACGCTGCAGTAGTCGCGGCCGGCACCGGTTATATGCGCAGCTACATTTTCGACGCGATTTTTGCCGGCATCCACATTTGCTTTAGCGGCTTTTTCGCTGCATATGGCAAGAGTTACATCGGCTTTGCGCACAACGTGCTAGCCGTGGCGCTCATTCGCGTGCCGGGCGCGTGGCTGCTGTCGAACGCCTATTCCGATACGTTGTTTCCCATGGGCATCGCTTCGCCGTGCGGATCGATTTTGTCGGCGGTCATCTGTGTTGTCGCGTTTACCGTGCTCAACCGCCGCGGAGCTTTTGACAAGTTGGCAGCGTAGCGGGGCAACGCGAGCCTGGCGCCCCTCCCCGACCCCATTGAAAGGAGCGGTCCTGTGACCGACACGCCAAGTGAACATACTGAGGGCCTGCTCCGCATTGGCGAGGTGGCGCGCCTGTTTAACCTGAGCGTGGGGACGCTACGTCATTACGAGCAGATGGGCTTGCTGGACCCGGCGCACATCGATCCGGCAAGTGGGTACCGCTACTACGGATCGCGGCAGCTCTCCACCCTCAACACCATCAGCCACCTGCGCGTTCTCAACTTGCCGTTAGCACAAATCCGCGAGTTTGTGACCACGCGCGATGTGAACCTTATGCAGCGGCAGCTGGCTCAGCAGCAGGAGCTCATCGAGCGCAAGCGCCGCGAGCTGGAGCGCGTGTCGCGTAAGATCGATAACCGGCTTGCGCTGCTGCACGATGCCTTGAACACCGAGCTCGATAGCATTTGCACAATCGATGCGCCCGAGCTTCGCTGCGCCGTGTTGCGCGAACGCGTCAACCCTACCGACGCCTATGCGCTGGAGTGGCAGATTCGTCAATTGCAGAAGGGCCAGCACGAGACCTTTGTCTTCCTGGGCAACTTGGGCGTTGGGATTAGCGCCGAACGCCTGGCCGCCGGCGACTTTGATGGCTACGACGAGGTCTTTCTACTGCTCGATGACACCGATGAATACCTGGGCGATGTCGAGGTGCGACCCGCCGCGCGCTGCCTGACCATTAGCTTTCGCGGCACGCACGGGCAAGCGGGTCCGCGCTACGAGCAGCTGCTCGGCTATATGCGCGAGCACGGCCTGACACCCGCCGGCCCCTCGCGTGAGATTGCCCTTATCGACGACATCATCAGCGACGACCCGGCGACCTACGTGACGCAGATCACGGTACCCGTATCGCTAGGCTAGACCGAGCCTCGTCTCTAACTCGGTCAACGCCTCAAAAGCATCACGAGACGCATCTGCCGAGCGCTCACGTTCCGCAATGCGAATTCGCGCCATCAGGTGCTCTTTTGCCTGCCCTTGGGCGTGCCTCGTGCGCCCTTCCGCCTGCGAGCAATTGCGATTCTCTATATCCATTACGCCACCGGCACCTCGCCGGTAGCCAGAATCTGCTCGAGTGCGTCCTCGTCCAGCACGGGCACACCCAGCTGCTCGGCCTTGGTGAGCTTGGAGCCCGCTTTGGGGCCGGCGACCAGATAGCTCGTCTTCTTCGACACACTGCCCGAAACCTTGGCGCCGAGCACCTTGAGCGCCGCGCCCGCCTCGTCGCGGGTGCGGTTGACGAGCGTGCCGGTCAGCACAAACGTCAAGCCCGCAAGCGGCTGTGCGTCGGCGAGCTCGCCCGCCACGCCAGCGTCGGCTGCGGCTTGCGCATGCGCGGCGCCCAGGTCGACCTCGAGCGAAAGGCCCGCTTGGCGCAGACGTTCCAGCACGGCAAGGTTTTCGGGCACGGCCAGGAACTGCTTGACGCTCGCCGCAATCTTGGGACCGATGCCCTCGCACTCGGCGATGTCCTCTTCGCTCGCCAAGATAAGCTTGTCGATCGACAGGAATCGCTCGGCGATGACCTCACCCACACTCTTGCCCACGTGGCGGATGCCCAGGGCAAACAGCACGCGACCGAGCGGCTGGCTCTTGGACTTGTTGAGCTCGGCGATGATTTTCTCGGCCGTCTTGAGGCCTACCGGAATGGGGTCGCCCTTCTTGACGCCCTTTTTGCTGTTGGAGCTGGCATAGGTGCGGCCCGTGTCCAGGCCGGCGATGTCGTCGACCGTGAGCTGGTAGAAGTCTGCGACATCGTGGATCAGCCCGGCGGCGATCATCTTGTCGACGATCTCGTCGCCTAGGCCGTCGACGTCCATGCAGCCGCGGCTCACCCAGTGAAGCAGTCGCTCCTTGAGCTGCGCGGGGCAGTCGATGGAGACGCAGCGGTAGGCCACCTCGCCATCCTCGTGGACCACGGGGCTGCCGCACACGGGGCAGACCTCGGGCATGTGCCAGTCGACCGAATCGGCCGGGCGCTTGTCGAGCACCGGGCCCACGACCTCCGGGATTACGTCGCCTGCCTTGTGCACGATGATGGTATCGCCCTCGCGCACGTTTTTGCGACGGATCTCGTCGATGTTATGCAGCGTGGCGCGCGCGATGGTGGAGCCGGCGACCGTCACCGGGTCGAACTCAGCGACCGGTGTGAGCACACCGGTGCGGCCCACCTGGATGCGAATTTCGCGCAGGACGGTCTGCTTTTCCTCGGGCGGGAACTTAAAGGCGATGGCCCAGCGCGGCGCGCGGGCGGTAAAGCCCAGGTCGAGCTGCTGCTGGAAGCTGTCAACCTTTACGACCACGCCGTCGATGTCGTAATCCAGGTCACCGCGATGTTCGAGCGCCTGGGCACAGAACTCGTGAACCTCGGCGGGTGTGGCGCAACGGGCAACGTTAGGGTTGACGCTGAAGCCGGCGCTACGCAGCCAATCGAGGAACTCGCGCTGGCTGTGGACATGCAGTGGGTCAGTATCGGCGATGGCATAGATAAAGGTGGCAAGATCGCGGCGCGCCGTGACCTTGGGGTCCTTTTGGCGCAGGCTGCCGGCGGCGGCGTTGCGCGGGTTGGCGAAGGGGTCGCGACCCTCGGCATCGGCCTCGTCGTTCAGACGAACAAAGCTGCCCTTGGGCATATAGACCTCACCGCGCACCTCAATGGTGCGCTCGCGGTCGGCGCCCATGTGGGCGAGCGCCGGCTCGGACAGGTGCATGGGCACATCCTTGATGGTACGGACGTTGAGCGACACGTCCTCGCCCGTGGTGCCATCGCCGCGTGTAGCTGCACGTACGAAGGTGCCGCTTTGGTAGGTAAGCGCCACGCCCAGACCGTCGATCTTAAGCTCGCAGGTATAGGTGACGCTACCGGCACCGAGCGCATCCTCGGTACGCTGGAGCCACGCGTCGAGTTCGTCCAGATCCATGGCATCGTCCATGGAATACATGCGTGCCATGTGCGTGACCGGCGTAAACTGCTCGCTCACGTAGCCGCCCACGCGCTGGGTATAGCTGTCGGGCGTCACCAGGTCGGGGTAGGTCGCCTCGATCTCCTGCAGCTCAACGAGCATTTTGTCAAAGGCGGCATCCGTGATCTCGGGCGCATCGAGCATGTAGTAGCGATAGGCGTGGTAATCGAGCTCGTGGCGCAGCTCGGCCGCACGCGCTGCCGCCTGGGCACGGGCGTCGGCCGGTGCGGCGGCATCCGCGCTCGCGGGCGTTTCGGTATCGATGTCCACGCCTTCACCAAACAGGCTCGATTGCTCCATAGCGGCACTCCTTCGCTCGATTTCAAACGGATACTAGAGTACCACCGGTCGCAAAGGGGCCGAATAGCCCTTTCGAACCGCACCGAATCGGCAGCCGCCAGACCGGGGTGGATCGCGCGATCAAACCATGCTCTTATCAGCTTTAAATGATCCGTTTTCCTCCGTCCCCAACGGATCAATAAGAAAAGAGGGGCTGTCCCGCGCTTGGTGGGACAGCCCCTCTGGCATTGGTATGCGCGAAACGGCTCGCTAGAACCCCTGACCGTAGCCCTGCTGGCCCAGCAGCTCCTCCAGATACTGGCGCAGCTGCTCGTCGGTAATACCGCCGTTGCCGGTGTCGGTCGCGCTGTCGTCCTGTTGCTGGTTCTGCAGCTCCTCATCAGAACCCAGCTCGACAGTGACTTTCTTCTCTTCCTTGCCGCGCATGAGCGTGATCTCGACCTTCTCGCCCACCTCGTGGCTGCGCAGCGCGATGATCAGGCCATCGGCGCTCGTAATCTCGTCGTCGCCCAGCTTGGTGATGACATCGCCCTCCTGAATGCCGGCCTTGGCGGCAGGACCGTCCTCGACGACGCTCGCCACGTACGCGCCGCTGTCGGTGCTCAGCTTGTTGGTACGGGCGTTGAGCGCATTGACGCTCGAAAGCGTGGCGCCCAAGTACGGATGCACCGGCGTCTTGCCGCCGATGATCTGGTCGGCAATGTTCTTGGCGTAGTTAACGGGAATAGCAAAGCCAACGCCCGAGCTGGAGCCCGAGTAGCTCTCGATGAGCGAATTGATACCCACGAGCTCGCCGTTGTCGTTAACGAGCGCGCCGCCGGAGTTACCCGGGTTGATAGCGGCATCGGTCTGGATCATGTTGGCATAGATGGTGTTGCCGCTGGTAGAGCTCATGGCGGTGGAGCGATAGAGCGCCGACACGATACCCGTGGAGACGGACTGCTCGTTGCCGAACGGCGAGCCGATCGCCATGACCCACTCGCCCACGTTGAGCTTGGAGGAATCGCCGATCTCGATCGGCGTGAGCTTGGAGGCGTCAGCATCCTTGAGCTTGATGACGGCCAGGTCGCTCGAAGCATCGTTGCCCACGAACTCGGCCTCGTAGGTGGTGCCGTCGTCCATGGTCACCACGTACTGGTCGTAACCATCGACCACGTGGTTGTTGGTGAGGATGTGGCCCTCGGTATCGAGCACCACGCCCGAACCGACGCTGCCCGAATTGTCCGACTCGTCGGCAGACTGCGAAAGCGAGCCATTCTGGCTGCCGCTCGAAGTGGCGGTAATGGAAACCACGGAGGGCAGGGCCTTGGCAGAAACGGCCTCGGCCAGCGTGGTGTCCTCGGAATCAATCGTAATCTTTTGCGTCGACGAGCCAGATGCGCCCGCCGTCACGGCATTCTTTCCGCCGCCAATGTTGAGCGTGCCGCTCATAATGAGCGCAATGACCAGCAGGGCGCCGCAGGCGCAGCCGGCAAGTGCCGTAATAAAGATCGGCAGCTTTTTGGTCTTGGTCTTGACCACCGTGTGCTTGTTCACGACCTGCTGGCCACCCAGCGGCTGGCCGGTCTGCGTGTCGTAGGCCTGCACGTAAGGAATGTTGTTGCCATCGGCAGGCGTCGACTCTACCTGCACACGCGGCTGCTGTTGGGTCTCGCCGGCGTTGCCCGCATCCTGGGGACGCTGGGAATCGTACTCGCTCATAGCTGCGATCCTTTCGTCAAATAACCAAAGGCCCGCCAAACATGTGGCGGGCCATCATTGTTCACGTTGAGTTGTACCCCAATATGCGGGCGCAAGTGTATGAGAACGCAATCTTTTAGGAAGGCTTAAGTTCTGCTGCAGATTCGAGAGGAACCCGCACCCGCGTCAAAACCACCACAAAGGTGCCTGTCCCCTTTGTGGTGGAAATCTAGTCCTTAAACAGATAACCCACGCCGCGGACGGTGGTGATGTGTGCCGCGATCTGCGGACCCACCTTGGAGCGGATGCGTCGAATGTGCACGTCGACGGTGCGCGTGCCGCCGCAGTACTCAAAGCCCCACACGCGGTGCAGCAGCACTTCGCGGCTGTAGGCACGGTTGGGGTGCGTCGCCAAAAAGCTCAGCAGCGAGTACTCCATCAGCGTCAGGTCGATGGGCTCGTTATCGAGCGTTACCTGGTAGGTAGCCAGGTTGATCTCGAGGTTATCGATGTTGAGCACATCGTCGGCGGTGACGGTCTCCTCCTCGCCCATCAGGCGCTGTGCACGAGCCTTAAGCTCGTTGGGCGTCGCCGTGGGGCATACAAAGTCGGCATGCGCATGATTGGGCAGGCGCAGGGTGCCGAGCGCCTCGTCGTCGACGATCACCAACATGGGGACGCCGCCGCGATCGTCAAGCCACTTGGCAATCTGATCGATGCGGTCGCTGCGGATGCCATCGGAATCGAGGATCAGCAGGTCAAAGTCGTGCGCCGCGGTCGGCGAATCGGGGGTTGCCAGGCTCACCTCGACACCCAGGGTGGTCGTCAAGCTGCGGGCAAACTCGTGGAAGCGCGTCGTGCGCGCCATGAACAGGGCACTCTTTTCGGACATATCGGCCTCCAAAGAAATGAGCTCAATCGTACTGGAACAAGCCAGCGTGATTAGGAGTTCGCCAGGTAGTGCTTGATCTCCCACTCGGTGATCGTAGACTCAAACTTATGCCACTCGGCGCGCTTCTTTTTGAGGAAGAAGCTGTGGATGTGCTCGCCGAGGGCATCCTTCATAAACTGCGAGTCCTCAAAGACGTCGAGCGCCTCTTTGAGCGAGCGCGGCAGCGGCGTGTAGCCGGCCTCGAGCATCTGGCGGTCAGTAAGTTTGAGCGTCTCAGCCGTTGCCTCGGGCGGGAGTTCCAGCTTGCGCTCGATGCCGTCCAGACCAGCCGCCAGCGTGACGGCGTTGACCAGGTACGGATTGGCCATGGGGTCGGGGCTACGAAGCTCGATGCGCGTGGACAGCTGCTTGCCGGGCTTGTAGACCGGGATGCGGACCATGCTCGCGCGGTTGCGCAGGCCCCACGTGGCGTACTGCGGCACGGAGTCGCCGCCCGTGGTGATGCGCTTGTACGAGTTGACCGTGGGATTAGTGATAGCGCTGATCTCGCGCGCGTGCGCCAGGATGCCGGCCATGTAGTGCTTGGCGATATCGGAGAGGTGGTACTTCTCGTCGTCCTCGCCCCAAAAGACGTTGTTGCCGTCGTGGTCGAACAGCGACTGGCACAGGAACATAGCACTGCCATCCTCACCCGCCAACGGCTTGGGCATAAAGGAGGCGTGGCAACCGCTCTCGTAGGCCTGCTGCTTAATGATGAGCTTGGCCGTGGTGATGGCGTCGGACATGCTCAGGGCCTCGGCGTGGCGCAGGCTCATGCCGTGCTGCGAGCGGCCGGCGGCGTGAAAGGTGTACTCCACGGGCACGGACATCTTCTCGAGCGTGAGGACCGTGTTGCGGCGCAGGTCGCGAGCGGCGTCGCTTACCGAAAGATCGAAGTAGCCCACGTTGTCGAGCGGCTCGGGGGTGTGCTCGTCGGGGAAGTAGTAATACTCCAGCTCGGCGCCCACGTTGAGCAGGTAACCGGCCTTCTCGGCCTTGTAGAACATGCGGCGCAGGGCATCGCGCGGATCGCCGGCAAAGGGCTTGCGGTCGGGGGTGCACACGTCGCAGAACACGCGGGCAACGCCGTTATGGCTCGGACGCCACGGCAGGATCTGGAAGGTCGAAGCATCGGGGAACGCCAGCATATCGGCTTCCTCGGGCGTGGCAAAGCCCTCGATAGCGGAGCCGTCAAAGCCAATACCCTCCTCAAAAGCGACCTCGAGGTCCTCGGGGCTAATGGCAAAGTTCTTGAGGCGGCCGAGAATGTCGACAAACCACAGACGCACAAAGCGGATATCACGCTGTTCTACGGAGCGGAGTACGTAATCGATGTTCTGCTGGTTCATGTCGCTCCCCTTTCTTTCGGGCGGGTTTCGACTGGTCTATATCGCAGATACTATCGCAGAAAAATGTTTCCGCAGGGTTAAAGCGTATCAAGCGCTCAAAAAACGTGCGCGAACAGGCAGTTGCGAACGAATGGTTAGCGCAAGGTCGAAGCGCGGTGTTCGATGTGACCGGGGATCTCGATGCGCTTGGGGGCGAGCTTTGCGGCCTCGCCCACGGTGGTGGTAACAACGTCGATGCGCTCGGAAAGGCGCTCGACTACGCGCTCGGCAATGGTGAGGGTGTCCTGCGCGGCCGTGGTCACGCCACCAAAGAGCACATGGTTCCAGGGGTAGTCGTCAAACGTCGCGATCTTGAGCCCCGCCGGCAGCGAGGGTCCCAGCTGCGCTAGCGCCTCGGTCAGACGCAGGAAAACCAAGCCGTTGACAGCAATGAGGCCGAGCTTTTTACCTGCATAGCCGCGGATGGTCTCGTCCAGGCGGCCGACGCCCGTGGCGCCCCCGTCGGCCAGGGTGACGACCTCGCCGGCAAGGCCGCGGTGCAAAAGCTCGTCGGTAAAGGCCTCGGCGCGCTCTCGACGCACGGGGCTGTCGTCGCTTGCCTCGGTGAGCAGGCACAGGCGCTCGCTGCCAGCGGCGGTCAAGGCGTCTACCAGGCCGGCGACCAGCTCACGGTTGTTAGATGTCACCAGATCGACACCGCCGTCGGCAACGTCGCGGTCGAGCAGCACAACGGGCAGGCGCCCCGCGGCCGCGGCGATCGCCTTGTCGTTGCCTCCGCAGGTGTTGACGACCAGGCCGTCCACGTCAGCATCGATAAGTCTGGCGAGCGACTCGGCCTCCTTAGCGGGGTCGTTGCCGCTAATGGCCGTCATGAGCGAGCAGCCGCGCGCGGCGGCGCTGGCGGAAAGTCCTTCAAGCATGGCGCTCGAGAACGGGTTGGCGATGTCGGCCAGGATCACACCGATGAGGTTGGTACGCGAGCTGCGCAGATTGCGCGCGGCAGCACGTGGGCGATAGCCGGTGCGCTCGATGACCTCGGCGATGCGGGCGCGGGTCTCCTCGGTCATTTGCCCGGGACGGTTGTTGAGATAGCGCGAGACCGTGGCCGGGCTCACACCCGCCTCGGCGGCAATGTCCTTGATTCTCATCTGCGCCATGGCGCACCCCGTTTCCCAATTGTCAGCAGTCTGAGCCATTTTAGGCATTTTTTTAAAAATCTCGTTTGCAAAACGCTGTAGGTGAGTATACTACAACTCGAAACGAAACCGATTTCGTAAACCGATTTCGGCAAGCGTTGGCGCGGAGGTGCAAAGATGTGCCCTACCGTCTTGGCACCTCCGCGCCAACGCCATATCAAAGGTGTACGCACGAGCAAGAAGGAGCTGCGCGACCATGGGTAAAACGGTTCTTACCTTCGGCGAAATCATGATGAGGCTCTCGCCCAAAGATCATCTGCGCATTGAGCAGGCAACCGAGTTTGACGTCCGCTACGGTGGCGCCGAGGCCAACACCGCTCTTTCCCTAGCCTACCAAGGCGACAAGGCCGCTTACGTATCCGTTGTCCCGGCCAACCGCCTAGGCGAGTGCGCGCTGCGCTCGCTGAAGGCCTACGGCGTCGACACAACGCGCGTCGTGCGTCAGGGCGACCGTCTTGGCTCCTATGTGTTTGAGGTCGGCGCCTCGCAGCGCGGCAACGGCTGCGTCTACGACCGCAAGTTCTCTGCCATCAACATGGCCAAACGCGACGTCTTTGACTGGGACGAGATCCTCAAGGGCATCGATGTCTTCTATTTCTCCGGCGTGACCCCCGCCGTCTCCGATGAGATGGCCGCCGCCTGCAAGGAGGCACTCGCCGCCTGCCGCGCCAAGGGCATCACCACCGTGTGCGACGTGAACTATCGCGGCAAGATGTGGTCGCCCGAGAAGTCGCAGGCCACCATGAAGGAACTCCTGCCGCTCGTCGACATCTGCATCGCCAACGACGAGGATGCGCCCGCCGGCCTCGGCATGACCTGCGTCTCTGGTTCCCTTGCCCATGGCATCGAGGAGCGCGACACCTACGTCGAGATGGCCCGTCAGATCTGCGCCGAGTACGGCTGCAAAAAGGTCGCCTCGGTCGTCCGCAACATCTCCTGCGTCGAGCGCTCCATCTGGATGGGCATGCTCTTTGACGCCGAGAGCGGCGAGCACTGGTTCTCCCCTGCTCACGACGTGCACGTGCTCGAGGGCGTTGCCGCCGGCGACGCTTTCAACGCCGGCCTCGTCCATGCCCTCACCAACGACTTTGACCCGCAGGACGCCGTCAACTACGCGATTGCAGCGTCGATCCTCAAGCTCACCATCAAGGGCGATTCCAACTTGGTGACCGCAGACGAGATCGCAGCCGTGGCATCAGCCGCCGACGGTGGCACTCGCGTCGCACGCTAGTCCGTCTCCATTCCGCGGGCCGCAGCTTTCCAATCCCATACCCCTGCGGCCCGCTCCCCGATTCCTCCGGCCGGGCAAAACCACCAGTCCCATTCCGGTTTTGCCTGGCATTTCCTACATGACTGGTCGAGCAGCCGGTTTTGGAATTGCTTGAACCCCAAGCAGTGCCTCCGATAACCAATCCAAAATCGGCTCCTGACCAGCACATTTGGCAATCACGCGCCCATGCGCGCCACACATCGAAAGGAACATCATGTTCGATCAGTTCTACACCACGCTTGAGTCCCTGGGCATCGTGCCGGTCGTTGTGCTCGACAAGGTCGAGGACGCCGCTCCGCTCGCCCACGCCCTTATGGCAGCTGGCATGAAGTCCGCCGAGGTCACCTTCCGCACCGCCTGCGCCGCCGAGTGCATCGCCGCTATGGCCGAGGCCGAGCCCGAGATGTGCGTTGGCGCCGGCACTGTCCTGACCGTCGAGCAGGTTGAGCAGGCCCGCGCAGCCGGTGCCAAGTTCATCGTCTCCCCGGGTTACAACGAGGACGTCGTGAAGCACTGCATCGACATCGACCTGCCCGTCCTTCCCGGAACCGTGACCCCCTCCGAGGTCACCGCAGCCGAGAACCTGGGCCTCAAGGTCACCAAGTTCTTCCCCGCGTCCCAGTATGGCGGCCTGAACACCATCAAGGCCCTCGCCGCTCCGTTTGTCGGTCACCGCTTTATGCCTACCGGCGGCGTGAGCACCGCCAACGTCGAGGAGTACCTGAGCTCCTCCGCCATCATCGCCTGCGGTGGCACCTGGATGGTCAAGCCGGCCCTGTTTGCCGACGGCGACTTCTCCAAGGTCGAGCAGATCGCCCGCGAGGCCATGGACGTCGTCAAGAAGGTCCGCGGCTAGGTTTAGCTCTCTATCGTGAAAGGGGGCGTGCCCTAGACCTCGCCCCCTTTCTTTTAAAGCGGCTCGGAAGCGCGCCGTTTCCGTCACGGACAAGAACCGAAAACGTCTTGTATGCTGATAGAACGTAACGGAAGCGACACGCCCCCGAGCCGCTTTGCCTACTCGGTTGGCAACCGCGCTCAACTGAGCCACTTCGACAAAAGCCGAGCCACCAAAACAGCTGCGGCGCCGTCTGGAGGAATGGACTCTTGCTTCCGGTCTTTTCCTCCAAGCAGCGCCGCAGCTTTTTCGTGCCCCGATGTGCCCCGTCACTTGCGGTGGAATACGGACTGCCTACACCATCAGAGCCGCAAAACAATCCCTATTTCACCGCAACTAATGAAGGGGGCGAGTTAGATGGCCGAGTCTTTGGACAGCTCAAAATAGTCGGGATGCAAGGCGATAACCGGGCCCTGCTCCTCGGGCATCAGGTGCAGGTGCGTCTCTGCCAGATAGCTCGCCGTGTCGGTATCGCCCCCCTTAATGGCCTCGAGAATCCGGCGATGCTGCCGACGAATCGGCTCCCAATCCAGGTCCTGCGACACCATACGCAACCAGTTGTATCGCTCAAAATGCGTGTTGACGCTCTTCATCCAATCCCACAGCATGTGACGGCCAGCAATCTCAAAACACGTCTCATGGAACAGGTTGTCCAGGTCAAAGAAACGACGCGTTTCGCTATGGTCGAGCGACTCGGACTCGGCAAGAATCTGCTCGAGCCGATGCTTTTGCTCGGACGAAGCGGCCGAACAGCATTTTATGAGTACGCTTCTTTCGAGTTTCTCGCGCAAGAAACAGGCATTCTCGGCGTGTTCCATGCTGATCTTAGAGACGTAGGTGCCGCTCTTGGGACGCGTTTCCACCAGCTCTTGCTCGCGCAGGCGCACAAAGGACTCGCGAATGGGCGTGCGCCCGATCCCTGTCTCTTTTTCCAGACCAATTGCCGAAAGGCGCGTGCCGGGCCTGAGCTCGGCATAGATGATCTTGGAGCGCAGTGCGTTGTATGCCTGATCTTGCAGGCTCTGATTATGCTGGTGTTGTTCCATAAAGCCCTCGGATGAAGCTCACGGTTTGTCGAATTTCACCACGTAATACTATCGCATCGACACGCCCCAGCTCCCAATCAGTCTTTTTGGGACGGGGCTCTTTTAGCTACCCTGGCCCGCAGATCGGCCCCCTTGCCACAAAAGTGGCCCATCTACTACGTTAACACGGATAGCCTCGGCCATACCGAAAACCGTGAAAACAAAACCGACGCTCCTATAAGTTGTCAAGAGGCAGTTTGCGGGAGCGCTCTCTCCAATTCGCACAGGAGCTCGTAATA
>NZ_JAQLFL010000004.1:0-142240 GCF_028206995.1 Collinsella aerofaciens
GCTGGCGGACCTGTGGGCGGCGGCGCGCGACGCGGCGCTCGACATGGAGCGCGCGATCGAGGCGTCCCTGGAGGAGAGCTGCCCCGCGCTGCTGGCGATGTACGGGTGCGGGCCCGTGAGCGCGGCCAAGCTCGCGGTCGCGGCCGGGGACAACCCGGGCAGGCTGCGCTCCGAGGCGTCGTTCGCGGCGATATGCGGGGCCTGCCCCATCCCCGCCTCGAGCGGCAAGACCGTGAGGCACAGGCTCAACAGGGGCGACCGGCAGGCGAACAGCGCGCTGCACGAGATCGCGAGGCAGAGGGTCATGCGCGACCCCGAGACCGCCGAGTACGCCGAGAGGGCCAGGGGGCGGGGAAAGAGCGACAGGGAGGTCATGAGGTGCCTCAAGCGCTACGTGGCCAGGGAGGCGTACCGGGCGCTGATGCGCCCGCACGAGATCAGGAGGCCCGAGGACGCCTCGGGGCTCGTGGCGGCCAGGCGCGCGGCGAAGGTCAGCCAGGTGAGGGCGGCGTCCATACTGGGCACCAGCGAGAAGTACATCTCGATGCTGGAGAGGGGCCAAAGGGAGCTCAAGCCCATAAGGAGGGCCTACGAGACATGGGTCGAGGCCGGACTTCCGCTCGATTGGGACAGGCAGGCCTTCGAGGCCGAGCGCAAAACGGATTCTAAAAAACACCTTGCCAAATAGGAGCGTCAGGACGCAAAGGGCTCCGCCGCGCGAAGCGCGCAGCGGAGCCCTTTGCATGTCCGAGGACGTTTTGGAAAGTAACCCAAAGCGGCCCGGCGATCCTGCGGGAGTTAAACCCCTTTAGAACTTGTCGTGGAAGGTACGCGCAATGACCTCGTCCTGCTGCTCCTTGGTGAGCGTGTGGAAGTTCACGGCATAGCCGGAAACGCGGATGGTCAGCTGCGGGTACTTCTCGGGGTGAGCCTGAGCGTCGAGCAGCGTCTCACGGTTGAAGACGTTGATGTTCAGGTGGTGGCCACCCTTCTCGGCGTAAGCGTCGAGCATGTGGACCAGGTTATCGGCCTGGGTCTCGGAAACTTCAGAAACCTTCATAATGTGTCTCCTTCGATTAATAGGCGCCGGCCGAAACCGGCGCGCTAATCAGTAATCGTTATTGTTAGTATAGCACTAACAATAGTTACTCGCCCAGCTGATCAAGGTCGATATCGCCAAAGAACACCTGGTCCTCCTTGCCGAGCGCACTCGGGATGATGGAGAAGGTGTTGGAAATGCCGTCCTGAGCATCGCGGAACGGGAGCTTGGAAACCGAAGACAGCGAAGCGATGGCGCCGTGGCTATCGCGCTTGTGCATGGGGTTAGCACCCGGGGCGAACGGCTGGCCAGCCTTGCGGCCGTCGGGCGTGGAACCGGTCTTCTTACCGTACACGACGTTGGAGGTAATGGTCAGAACCGAGGTCGTGGGCACGGAGTTGCGGTAGGTGTCGTTCATGCGGATGTACTCCATGAACTGGTGCACAACGTCGTGAGCGATCTGGTCGACGCGGTCGTCGTCGTTACCGTACTTGGGGAACTCGCCCTCGGTCTCGAAGTCGACGATGATGCCATTCTCGTCGCGGACGGGGTGAACCTTGGCGTACTTGATGGCGGACAGGGAGTCAGCCACGACGGAAAGACCAGCGATGCCCGTAGCGAACCAGCGGTGCACGTGCTTGTCGTGCAGGGCCATCTGGATGCGCTCGTAGCAATACTTGTCGTGCATGTAGTGAATGATGTTCAGAGAGTTGACGTACACGCCAGCGAGCCACTTCATCATGTCGTTGTACTTGGCCACAACGTCGTCGTAATCGAGCGTATCGCCCTCGACGGCGCGATACTTGGGGCCGACCTGCTTCTTGGAGACCTCGTCAACACCGCCGTTGAGTGCATACAGCAGGCACTTGGCCAGGTTGGCACGGGCGCCGAAGAACTGCATCTCCTTGCCGATGCGCATGGAGGACACGCAGCAGGCGATGCCGTAGTCGTCGCCGTGGTAAACGCGCATGAGGTCGTCGTTCTCGTACTGGATCGAGGAGCTGGCGACAGAAGTCTTGGCGCAGAACTTCTTGAAGTTCTCGGGCAGACGGGTCGACCACAGAACGGTCATGTTGGGCTCGGGGCTGGTGCCCATGTTCTCGAGCGTGTGCAGGTAGCGGTAGCTCATCTTGGTAACGAGCGTACGGCCGTCAACACCCATGCCGCCGATGGACTCGGTGACCCACTGCGGATCGCCGGTAAACAGGGCCTGGTACTCGGGGGTACGGGCAAACTTGACCATGCGGAGCTTCATGATGAAGTGATCCACGAACTCCTGGATCTGCTCCTCAGTGAAGGTACCGTTGGCAAGGTCGCGCTCAGCGTAGATGTCGATGAACGTGGAGGTACGGCCGATGGACATAGCGG
Organism: Collinsella aerofaciens; assembly: GCF_028206995.1. Classification (GTDB taxonomy): domain Bacteria; phylum Actinomycetota; class Coriobacteriia; order Coriobacteriales; family Coriobacteriaceae; genus Collinsella; species Collinsella aerofaciens_AQ. The sequence continues at coordinate 2,408 of NZ_JAQLFL010000004.1, forward strand.
CGCCGTTCTGCTCCTTAACGGCAGCGAGGTAGGCGAAGTACATCCACTGGATGGCCTCCTGCGTGTTGGTAGCAGGGTTGGAAATATCGAAACCATAGGTCTCGGCCATCATCTTGAGCTCGCCGAGGGCGCGGATCTGCTCCTGCAGCTCCTCACGGTCGCGGATGTTGTCGGCGGTCATGACCGTCGGGGTGGAAGCCTTCTGGGCCTCCTTGTCCTTGATCAGGTAGTCGACGCCGTACAGGGCAACACGACGGTAGTCGCCGATGATGCGGCCGCGGCCATAGCCATCGGGCAGACCGGTGATGATGTGAGCCGAGCGGCAAGCACGCATCTCGGGGGTGTAAACATCGAAGACGCCGGCGTTGTGAGTCTTGCGCTCGAAGGTGTAGCGCTCGACAACGTTCTCGTCGACCTTGTAGCCGTGCTGGCTGGCAGCCTGGCAAGCGATGCGGATACCGCCGTTGACGTGCAGAGCGCGCTTGAGCGGCTTGTCAGTCTGGAGACCGACGATGGTCTCCTTCTCGCGGTGGGCGTTATCGATGTAGCCAGCGGGGTGGCTCACGATACCCGTAACGGTCTTGGTGTCCATATCGAGGACACCGCCCTGCTCGCGCTCCTTAAGCAGCAGGTCGAGAACCTCGCCCCACAGCTCCTTGGTACGCTCGGTCGGGCCGGCGAGGAACGACTCGTCGCCCTCGTAGGGGGTGTAGTTCTTCTGGATGAAGTCTCGGACGTCAACCTCTCCCGTCCAGATGCCTTCCTTGAAGCCTTCCCATGCCTCCTGCATTGTGTAACCACGCTCCTAGTTACGTGTAATGCGGCGCTCTCTCACACCGCTGCTTATTGAATTCTTGAGTTTTCGGCTTGCACTACCGGCTTCTTCCGTTCTTCACCACACGTTGGTACAGGGAAAAACGTTTGTCCACCTTGGAACTGCAACCCAAAACCCAAGATTTCACCCGTCTGAGAAGGATAACATAGCCACCCTCTCCATCTGGGCTGTTATATGTTTCTCTTTTTATATCATAAGGACGTTTTTAACAAATCCGCAGGAAATGCGAGCGCGAACAACTACCGTTCACCGATTTGTATGTTATTTTTCCTTGCCTTTGTACGACGTTCGCTCTAGCTGTTATGCCAGCTTTAGCAGGGTAAAGTGTCCCAGAGACCCTACAGAAACTGCAGGGCGGCCACGGTATCCCCCGTGGCCGCCCTGTGGCGTAGCTAGTTTTTAGCTTTGATTGCCGCTTGGCATTAGGCGGCTGCGGCGGCCTTGTCGGTCGTTGCCTTGCTGTTGCCCTGGCCCTCAAAATGCTTGTAGCACCAGCTGGTGACCAGCGGGGTCAAAATAGCCGTCACGATTGCGCAGGCAGCAACCTGTGCCGTGGCCGTTGCGAGCACCGCACCGCCGTACATGGCCCCGTTGACGCTTGCCATGGCAGCAGGCGTGGCCACATTGGCTCCGGCGCAGCTCGAAATGGCCGCACCTGCGACACCCGTACCGCCCGTGAGCTTATCGACCGCGATGACGGGAATTGCAAAGACCACCGAGCAGATCACGCCGAGCAGAATACCGGGAAGACCGCCATTAATGAGCTGGCCAAAGGTCATGGTCGAGCCCATGGCAAAGAAGACGAGCACGATGATGGCGGAAAGTGCCGGTGCCATCATCTTCTTAAAGCTGGGGAACAGGTTGCCCAGGATAATGCCGACGACGATCGGCAGGATGGCGCCCACGAGCGACCAACCGATCGGAGCCTGACCGGCAGCGCCGAGCACGATCATCGTGACCGGAGGGCCGACAACCAGCGTAGTGATGGCGACGGCGCCACGCTCGGCCTCGTTACCCATGGTGCCCATCAGACCAGCGTACATAGCATTGTTGGCGCCGGTGCAAGCGGCCAGCATCACCATGGCAGAGATGCCAAACAGGTTGTCGTTGAACACATACAGGATGAGCAGCGACACGGCAACGACCACGATTTGCTTGACGGCAATGATGATGGCACCGCGGGCAGCGGCGGCAGGAGCGCTCTTAAACGAAATCGTCGTGCCGACAATCAGCAAAAAGGCGCCCACGAGCGGGCCTGCACCCTGCTGGGTCATGCCAAGCGTAAAGCTGCCGAGCGTCTTAAACAGGTCGGGGAATAGCGTGTTGAGCAGGCAGCCCAGCAAAAGCGGCACCAAAATATTGGCACCCGGGATGGAGGACATCTTAAAAAACGGCTCCTTTGCCGCCGGCGCCTCCACCGCAGTCGATTCACTCATATATATCTCCTTTGGATGCATGCGAATCGAAGCCGCACGCGCCTATGTCAGAAAGAAGGCGACAACCCCGAGTCGCCAGGGTCGCCGCCAAACGATCACCGCGGGGTATTACCCGTCCAGGACGATGCCGCCGTCGCAGTCACCAATCTCGCCGTTCACGAAGCTGGCGAGGTCGGAAGCGAAGAACAGCACCATCTGCGCAGGCTCGCTGGCCTGGGCGGCGCGGCCCAGAGGGATACCGTTGATGATGCGCTGAGAGTTCTCGTCAGAGAGAATCGAGGTCATATCGGTCAACGTGAGCGACGGGCACACGGCGTTGCAGCGGACGCCGAACTTGCCGCCTTCCTTGGCGACTGCCTTGGTCAGACCGTTAACACCGGCCTTGGAGCTGGCGTAGGCGGCTGTGCCGAGCAGGCCGCCACCGATCTTGCCCGCAACGGAACTCACGTTGACGATAGTGCCGGCATGGGCCGCCTTAAAGTGCGGGTACACGGCGTTCATCATAGTGAAGGTACCGTTGAGGTTGATGTCGATGGTGCGACGCCACTCGGTGTCATCGATCTCGTCGAACTTCTTGGTGCTGATGACGCCAGCGCAGTTGATCAGGATGTTGGTTTGCGGCAGGTCCGTAAAAATCTGCTCGACGGTCTCGCGCGCCTTGGGCGCATCGGCAACATCGAGCTGATAGAACTTGTTGCCCTCGCCAAGCTCGGCCACAGCGGCCTCGCCCTTAGCAGCGTTCCTTGCGATGAGCGCGACGTGTCCGCCGCCCGCAACGATACCCTTGGCGATCTCGAGGCCAATGCCCTGAGTGCCACCGGTAACGATCGCGGTTTTACCCGTGAAGTCAAATGCCATGACTCCATCCCCCTTTATGTAAGGTGTCTCCTTGCGGGAAGTTGGAGCATCGCACGTGGCGATTATATGAGTCCCAGTCGTCATGGTGGTGACAACCCCTCGCCTAACCGCGTGCATAATAGTTCTTTGAAACGCTTCAGCAATTGAATGATTTTAAGTCTTAATGCACTCTTAATATTGCCTAGCGGCCAAGTAGATTTTTGGGACATGCCTAGAAATCCACCGAATAGGATGGTTGAGCGGGGGTATCATCTTTCACCGAAAATAGTTTCTAGTGTTAGGGGTTTTCGGTGGAAGATACCGATTTCCGTGAACTTGGGCGCCAGCTCCTTACCGAGTTCGGCAGCATGCATCAGCGCATTTCGCGCTTTGCGGACAAAGCCCTCGGCGGCGAGATGGCCGTCATGCGCGCCCTCATACTCGCCGGCGGTTCGCTCACGCCGAGCGAACTCGCTGATCGCGCCTGGGTCTCGAGTGCCCGCATCGCCAATATCCTACGCGCTCTCGAAGCCAAGGGCTGGGTCGAGCGCGAGCACTCAAAGACCGACCGTCGTCGCGTGCACGTCACGGTGACCGACAAAGGATTCCAGGATCTCGAAATCAAACGTCGGGAATTCGAGGACCGCACCACGGCTTTCCTCGAGCAGCTCGGCGAAACAGATACCCAAGAGATGGTGCGCCTTTTAAGACGTGCCAACGAAATTATCGACCGCAATCAAGAAAGGAGAGATGCCGAGTGAGGATTCTCAAGCTCTTTAAAAAGCATGTCCTGGCACTGTTCGCAGCTATCGTGCTTATCGTAATCAGCTGCAACGCCGATCTGGCGCTGCCTACCTATATGAGCGACATCGTCGACGTGGGCGTGCAACAAGGCGGCATCGCCTCGCCCGTACCCGACACCATCCGCGCCGAATCGCTCGACGACCTCGAACTCTTTATGAGCACCAAGGACGCCAAGACGGTAGAAGCTGCGTTTGGCAAGGCAGACAAAAACGGGATTCGCACGTACAAGGGAACCGAGGATGAGCGCGCCGACGGCAGCAAGCTCGCCGACATTATGAGCCTGCCCGAGACCGTCGTCCTTTCGCTCAACCAAGGCATCGACGCCGACTCCATGGGCGACATGACCGGCACGTCCAGCGAGAAAGACAACACCGCCGCTCAGGCCATGCCCACGCCCGAGCAAATGGCAGCGATGACGCCCGAGCAGCTCGCCGAGATGCAGCAGAAGGCCGCAGCGGCGCAGAACATGCAAAAGCAGATTGATGCCGACGGCGGCAAAATCACCATGAAGAGCCTGCGCCTGGGTGTCAAGGGCGGTCTGGTAGACCAAAGCAAGCTCGTCGAGGGCGCCAACCAAATGGCAGACAAAATGGGCTCCATGTCGGGCTCCATCGTCACCCAGCGCGCCGTGAGCTATGTGCAGGACGAGTACAAGGCACAGGGCATCGACCCCGCCGACGTGCAGAACGCCTACCTGGGCCGCATGGCGACCACGATGTTTGGTCTGTGTCTGGTGTCGCTCGTCGCCACCATCCTGACCGGCGCCGTGGCGTCGCGCACCGCCTGCTCCATCGCCCGCGACCTGCGCCGCGAGACCTTCAACAAGGTTATGCACTTCTCGCCGGCCGAGGTGGGCAAGTTTAGCCAGGCCTCGCTCATCACCCGCTGCACCAACGACATTCAGCAGATCCAGATGGCCGCAACCCTGTTTATCCGCATGTGCCTGATGGCTCCCGTCATGGGCATCGTCGCTGTCATGCGTGTCCTGGCCAACCACACCGGCCTGGAGTGGACCATCGCCGTGGCCATCATCGCGGTCTCGGCCGTCGTCGGCGTGCTCATGGGCCTCACCATGCCCAAGTTCAAAAAGATGCAGAGCTTCGTGGACCGCGTGAACCTTACCGCCCGCGAGCTGCTCGACGGCCTTATGCCCATCCGCTCGTTCAACCGCGAGGAACATGAGCTCGAGCGCTTTGACAAGGCATCGCTCGACCTGATGACCACGCAGCTCTACACCAACCGCGCCATGAGCTTTATGATGCCGCTCATGATGCTCGTCATGAACTGCATCACCGTGCTTATCGTCTGGTTTGGCGCCCAGGGCGTGTCCGACGGCGTGATGCAGGTCGGCAACATGATGGCGTTCATCTCCTACACCATGCAGATCGTCATGGCGTTTATGATCCTCACCATGGTTTCGGTCATCCTGCCCCGTGCCGAGGTCGCAGCCGAGCGCGTGGAAGAGGTCATCACCTGCCCCACGAGCATCAACGACCCCGTCTCACCCAAACTGCCCGCGGCCAGCGCGCCGCGCGGTGAGCTCACCTTCCGCGACGTGAGCTTCCAGTATCCCGATGCCCGCGCCGATGTCATCAGCGGCGTGAACTTCACCACACATGCCGGTCAGATGCTCGGCATCATTGGCTCCACGGGCTCGGGCAAGTCCACGCTCGTGCAGCTGATTCCGCGCCTGTACGACGTCACGGGCGGCAGCATTTCGCTCGACGGCATCGATGTGCGCGACATGACCCTCTCTGAGCTGCGCCGCCGCATCGGTTATATTCCGCAGCAGGGTCGTCTATTCTCGGGTACCGTCGAGAGCAACCTCAAGTTTGCCGGCGACATGGTGAGTGACGAGGATATGCGCCAGGCAGCACGCGTCGCCCAGGCGGAGGACTTTATCGCCGAGCGCGAGGACGGGTACGACTCCCCTATCAGCCAGGGCGGCTCCAATGTCTCGGGCGGTCAGCGCCAGCGCCTGGCCATCGCCCGCGCCCTGGCCAAGAAGCCCGAAGTCGTGGTGTTCGACGACTCGTTTAGCGCCCTCGACTACAAGACCGACGCGCGCCTGCGCGAGGAGCTCGCCAAAAACGTTACCGACGCCGCACTCGTGGTCGTGGCCCAGCGCATCGCGACCATCATGCACGCCGACCAGATCATCGTGCTCGACGACGGCCACGTAGTGGGCGCCGGCACGCACGAGGAGCTGCTGCGCAGCTGCCCGGCGTACCTGGAGATCGCACAGTCGCAGCTTTCCGCCGAGGAGCTGGGGCTTACCCAAGAAGAAATTGCAGCCGTCATGGAAGGAGGCGAGCGCTAATGGCAGACGAGACCAAGACTCAGATTCCCAAGCCCACCCGCCAGCGTGGTCCCATGGGCCGCATGGGTGGCATGCGCCGTGGCGAAAAGGCCAAGGACTTTAAGGGCACCATGAGGCAGCTGCTCGGCTATATCGGCCAGCACAAGATTGCCGTGTTTACCGCCGTCGCCTTTGCCGTGTGCTCGGTCATCTTTAACATTGTGGGGCCCAAGGTGCTCGGCCAGGTTACCACCAAACTGTTCGAGGGCTTGGTTGCCAAGGTCAACGGCACCGGCGATGTCGACTTTAACTGGATCGCCAAGACGCTCGGCTTTTTGCTCTGCCTGTATCTGGCGAGCTCTGCCTGCAGCCTGATCCAGGGCTGGCTCATGACCGGCGTCACGCAAAAGATCTGCTACCGCATGCGCAAGGAGATTGCCGCCAAGATCGCCGTCGTACCGATGAGCTACTTCAACGGCCACAGCAAGGGCGATGTGCTCAGCCGCATCACCAACGACGTCGATACGCTCGGCCAGTCGCTCAACCAGAGCGTGACACAGCTTATTACGTCCGTCACGCAGATTATCGGCGTCCTCGTCATGATGCTTTCGATCAGCCTGCCGCTCACCGGCGTCACCGTGCTCACGCTGCCGGCCGCCGCGATTATCTTGATGGTGATGATTCACTTCTCGCAGCCGTACTTCCGCGAGCAGCAGCAGGTCCTGGGCACCGTCAACGGCATTATCGAGGAGGACTTTGCCGGCCAGAACGTCATTCAGGTGTTCGACCGCGCCGAGGCCTCGATCGAGGAATTCGACCGCCAAAACGATCGCCTCTTTATTAGTGGCTGGCGCTCGCAGTTCCTGTCGGGCCTGATGATGCCGCTCATGAGTTTGGTGGGCAACATGGGCTACGTGGGCGTCGTCGTGGTGGGCGCGCAACTCGCGCTGACCGGCAATGCCACGCCCGGCGACATCCAGAGCTTTATCCAGTACGTTCGCAACTTTACGCAACCCGTGCAGCAGCTGGGCAATGTGAGCAACACGATGCAGTCGATGGCTGCCGCCACCGAGCGCGTCTTTGAGTTCCTGGCCGCGCCCGAGGAGGAGCAGAAGGCCGACGCGCAGATTCCCGAGAAGCGCCCCGGCCACGTGGAGTTTGACCATGTCAAGTTTGGCTACACGCCCGACAAGACCATCATCCACGACTTTAGCTGCGAGGCGCAGCCCGGCCAGACCATCGCCATCGTCGGTCCTACCGGCGCCGGCAAGACCACGCTCATTAAGCTGCTGCAGCGCTTCTACGATGTGGACGGCGGTTCGCTGCGCGTCGAGGGTGTCGACGTGCGCGACTGGGACCGCGCGGCGCTGCGCGGCGAGTTTGCCATGGTGCTGCAGGATACCTGGCTGTTTAACGGCACGATCCGCGAGAACATCCGCTACGGACGCCCCGATGCGAGCGATGCCGAGGTCGAAGCCGCCGCACGCGCCGCACGTTGCGACCACTTTATCCATACGCTTGCCGGTGGCTACGACTTTATGATCAACGAGGAGGGCACTAACCTGTCGCAGGGTCAGCGCCAGCTCGTGACCATCGCCCGTGCCATTTTGGCCGACCGCCCGGCACTGATTCTGGACGAGGCGACCTCCAACGTCGATACCCGCACCGAGGAACTCATTCAGCGCGCCATGGATGCGCTGATGCAGGGCCGTACAAGCTTTGTCATCGCGCACCGCCTGTCCACGATCCGCAACGCCGACGTGATCTTGGTAATTCGCGACGGCGACATCGTCGAGAAGGGCACGCACGACGAGTTACTCGCCCAAGGCGGCTTCTACGCCGACCTGTACAACTCGCAGTTCGACGAGGCGGCGTAACAACCGGCGGCAAACAACCGCAATGCCCAGAAAACGGGGGCGCAGGTTGACCTGCGCCCCCGTTTTTTTGCTCTGCGGCCCTCGAACCACCTCCCCTGGAACCTGATTGGCAGCCCCTTCGAGGCCCCGTGGGCAAAAAAGGGCAAATATGAGTACTGTTACCTTTTTAGTAACAGCCAAAACAGCCCCAAATGCCGTTTTCACGGCTTACACGCGTCCCTAAATTGATCAAACAGCCCTATAGCGGACTTATATGTGTTTGCGTTAATAAACATATTTTGCTGTTATGTCTATTATTTTGCGAAGGCAATATGATACTAAGATAGCAACCGTACTCATATTTGGCATTTTTTGCCCACATGGTATTTCCTGGGGAACTGACAACAGCCTTAGGGTCCCGCGCGGCGCCGCTCCCTCCCGGCATTCGCCAACGTTTACCCAGATAAAACCTGCCAAAATAAACCTGTCCCTTTTTGGCAGGTTTTGGGGTGACGAGGGCTTGCACTTTAGCGTGCGACAGCGGATAATGCCGTGCATTCGACAATACGCTTTTTGCTCTTTCTATAGATTGAGGAGACCCCTATGGCCATGGAATTCAAACGCAGGCTGCCGATCCCCATGGAGATCCGCGAGGAAATGCCGCTTTCTGCCGAGCTTACCGCCAAAAAGCAGGCATTTGACGCCGAGGTCGCCAAAGTCTTTACCGGCGAGGACGCACGTAAGGTGCTCATCATCGGCCCGTGCTCTGCCGACCGCGAGGATTCAGTGCTCGAGTACATGAACCGACTGGCCAAGACCGCCGAAGAGGTCAAGGACAAGCTCATCATCATTCCGCGCGTCTACACCAATAAGCCGCGCACCAAGGGCACCGGCTACAAAGGTCTTCTGCACAACCCCAACCCCGAGGCTCCCGACGACCTGCTCGAGGGCGTCAAGGCCATCCGCCATATGCACCTGCGCGTTATTGAGGAAACGGGCTTCTTCACCGCCGACGAGATGCTCTATCCGTCCAACTACCAATACCTCGTTGACCTGCTGAGCTATGTTGCCGTGGGCGCACGCTCGGTCGAAAACCAGGAGCATCGCCTGGTGTCGAGCGGCATTTCGGTACCCGTCGGCATGAAGAATCCCACTGCCGGCTCTACCACCGTTATGCTCAACTCCATTTACGCCGCCCAGGCGCACCAGAGCTTCATCTTCCGCAACTGGGAGGTCGAGTGCGACGGCAATCCGCTCGCGCACGCCGTTATGCGTGGCTACATCGGTCTCGATGGGCGCACCTACCCCAACTACCACTACGAACACCTGGAACGTCTGGCCGAGCGCTATACCGAGCACGCCGGCTATGCCAATCCGGCGACGGTCATCGACTGCAACCACGACAACTCGGGCAAGCGTCCGCTGGAGCAGTATCGCATTTGCAAGGAGGTACTCGACAGCTGCCGCCGCAACGAGTCCATCTCCAAGCTGGTCAAGGGCTTTATGATCGAGTCCTACCTGGAGGACGGCAACCAGCCGGTCGACGGCGGCGTCTTTGGCAAGTCGATCACCGACCCGTGCCTGGGCTGGGAAAAGACCGACTACCTCATCCACGAGATCGCGGAACGTATTTAGTTACGCGGTTTTACCAAACCGCGTAACGGCTCGACGCTGCAAACCCGCCAGGGCGGCAATCTGCCTTTCAACTTCGACGGCATGATCAAAAGATCAATGCCGCCTCGTTTCAAGGCACCTTGCTCGCTCTGGCGGGTTTTCGCTGACGTTTTTTCGACCTGCATTGTTGCCAAGGTTGGCACCAATGACTAATGCGGTAACTAGCTACGTCGGTCCGCTTGGCCGGCTGGCTTTCCGAGGTGCCCCAGGTCGCCGCGAGCGACGGCTTGAGCGGCGAGATGGGGTGCCTCGGAAAGCCAGACGATTAAGCGGACGGCTCCTGCTGCGTGATGCAGTGGATGTTGCCGCCGCCGTAGACGACCTGATCGGACTGGACGCCCACGCACTTGTAGACGCCCTCGCCCCAGACCTCGTCGTAGATCTCCTGGAGCGTGTCGACGGCCAGCTGGTCGTTCTCGTCGCCGTACTGCGGGACGATGACGCCGTGGTTGGTGACCAGGTAGTTCATGTAGGAGGCGATCAGCGGCTCGTCGGGGACGCGCGGCTCGGCGTTCTCGTCGGCGTCGATGGTGTCGCAGGAGGCCTGGTCCATGAACAGCGGGTTCACGGGCATGCAGAGCTTGTAGACCTTAATCTTGCGGCCCTTGGCGTCGACCGCGTTGGAGAGGGTCTCGTAGGCGGCGTGGCACTGGTCGTAGAACGGGTACTCGGGGTCGTCGGTCCAGATGCAGGCCATGACGCCCGGGGCGATGAAGGTGGCGACGTCGTCGATGTGGCCGTTGGTCTCCTCGGGGTCGATGCCCTCCTTGACCCAGATGACCTTCTCGACGCCCAGGTAGTCCTTGAGGTGCTCGTCCATGTAGGCGCGGAGCTCCTCGCTCCAGGGCTCGAACTTCTTGCGGTACTTGGGCCAGATGGACTCGGGGTCCTCTTCCTCCTCCAGAACCGCAGAGCAGGTGCGGCCCGGGGAAAGCAGGCACTGGTCGGTCACGACGAGGGTGCCCTCGCCGTCGACGGTGATGGAGCCGCCCTCGAGGATCATGTCGTCGGGACGGTAGCGGCGGCAGCCGGAGAGCTCGGCCATCTTGAGGGCGATCTGCTCGTCCTTGTCCCACGGGAAGTACAGGCCGTCGACCAGGCCGCCGTAGGCGTTGAAGTGCCAGTGGTTGGCGCGCTTCCCGCCCTTGCCGTCGATGACGTAGGTGGCGGCGGTGTCGCGGAACCAGGCGTCGTCGGTGGTCATCTCGATGACGGTGACGTTCTCGTCCTCCTCGAAGACGGCCTTGCAGTTGGCGTAGTCGACCTGGTTGGCGCACATGTAGACCGGGGTGAACTCGGCGATGGCGCGGGCGATGGCGGCATACTGCCTCTGGGCCGGCTTGGCGCCGTGGGCCCAGGTGTCGGTGCGGTGGGGCCAGCCCATCCACACGCGGTCCTGCGGGGCGAACTCGGCGGGCATGAAGAAGCCGTCGGCCCTGGGGGTGGACTCGGACTCGGTAATCGTGCGCATAAGGCTTCCTCCAAATCAAACGACCGATGTCTCGATCTGTAACATCTAGGGGCCGAATCCCCGTCTTGTTGTTACAGATCGAGATAAACCGTATGGCTCGAGATAAACAATCTCAATCTATAACAGATAGAGGCGATTTTGCCAGCCATATGTTACAGATTGAGATAGACGTAAAAACCACCACAAAGGTGCCTGTCCCCTTTGTGGTGGTTCTGGACTAGAAGGTTACTCGCTGTAGCGGATGGCTATGGCGGCTCGTACCATGCCGGTGCTCATGAGGTAGGTCACCAGGAAGTAGCCACCGCATGCTGCCAGGAAGATTGCACAGGTGAGGCTCACGGTGCCGCCGATGCTCATATTTCCGAATATGCTCACCAGCTCGATGATCACCTTAAGTGCCACAAAGGAGTGCGCCAGGCCCACTGCCAGCGGGAACAGGAAGAATACCGCTTGCTGCGCCATCACCGAATGGCGAATCTGGCGGTCGTCACAGCCGATCTGTGCCAGCACACGATAGCTGCGGCTGCCGTCGGCCACGTTGGAGAGTTGCTGGATCGACAGAATCGCCGCGCATGCAACGACCAATACAAAGCCGATGTAGATGGCTAGGTAGCTAATAAGACCGTTCATTTGCGCTGCTTGCGTGTACATCTCGGAGCGCGTGATGAAGGTTCCCCACGACCCCGGCTCCTTGCCGTCAACGAGCAGATTGTCAAGCACAGTGTATTTAATGCTCTCGTCTGCCTCGGTCGTATCCATCCCCTGTTTTAACGAGCAGGCTACTGGAATACGGCTGCAGATTAAGTTGGGACAACAGCTCGTCGGCAACGACGACGGTACCCGGATTACTGCCCATCGCCGAGTTGGCGATGGCCGCCGTATCTTCGTCCGACTTATCGGTTGCGGGCTTGAGCTCATGCCCGCCCAAGGTAAGGGCATGGCCGCCAGCCATATACTTGGTGTACATGTCGACCAGCTCGCCGCCCATATCACACGTGAGCAGATACTGGTCGTGACCGATGTGCACCGGCTCCTCGCCCATCATCTGGCGCAGTTTGTTGTACTGGCTCGCCGGCGTCACAAACAGACCCATCGCATCGGCATTGCTACCCCCGAACGCCTTGGGAAGCTTTTCGCCCATGGTCTTGCACATCTCACTTGGAGTCACCGAAGGATTCGAGCCGCCAAGCGGGTAACTCAGATACGAATCGATCTGCACATGCTCACCTGCAACATCGGCGATATTGACCTTCTTGCCGGTCTCGTCGTTGTTGTCCACCGACTTGCCCTTACCGTGCCATGCGGGGTACAAATCGACCGTTGTATCGGCCAGCACCATGCGATCGGCTTCAGGCGGATTGACGTACTCTTTGTAGTAGTCGAGCGTATCGGGCGTGTAATAGACATACGTCTGAGACACGTCAACAGGGTTATAGCGCTCCAGGTTTTCGTTCATCACGTTGGCAATCGACATGCCGCACGTCACCGAGGTGATGGCCAAAAACAGGAGCATCGCGATGACGCCCATCGAAAAGCACACCGTATTAACCTTGGCCGCAAGCTGGCGCACGGTAAACATATTGAGGCCGCGCCAATACACGCTGCGCAGGCTCTGCAGCAGCTTGATAAGCATGCCCGAGAGTCCCCAGAACAGGGCAAAGGTACCCACGGTAACCATAGCGGTTGTAATGCCAAACTGGCTCATGGCCTCTTGCAGCTTGCTGTCCGTCGCGGTTAGCGGGAACCCATCACGTAGCAGACGGTAATAGGCCACGCCCACAAGCACCACGCCCACGGCAAAGATGGCAATCGCGATCCAGGGGTTGCGTGTCTTGATGCTCTCGTTGCGACGCTCGGCACCCATAAGCTCGATGAGTTTGGTACGACGCACGGCACGAAGGTTCAGCAGTAGCGTGAGCACAAACATTACGAGCATGCAGACAAGGGTCAGGTTGAACGCATGCACCGAGAAAAAGAAGTGGAAATTGGCGATCTGTGTCTTAAAGAGCGAGGCCGTAAAGAATGTCATGAGCTGGGAGAGTCCCACACCCAGCACAATGCCGGCGACAAAGGCCACGACCGACACTATCACGGTCTCGAGCGCCATGATCGTGGCGACGCGCCCACGCCCCATGCCGAGCACCTGGTACAGGCCAAACTCCTTCTTGCGGCGTTTCATGATGAAGTTATTGGCATACACCATCAAAAAGGCCATGACACCGGCCAAAAAGTACGTCAGGTCGCCGAGCATGCTGCCCATTACCTGCGCCAAGCCCTCTTCATCGATTCCGGCAATGTCGACCTGCATCGAGATGGTGTTAAAGGCATAGAAGACCGTGACACCCAGGGTGAGCGTCAAAAGGTAGACGAGGTAGTCGCGGCCGGCGCGGCGGACGTTACCCCAAGCGAGTTTACAGAGCATCGGAGCCCTCACCGCCCATCATGGCAACGACCTCCATAATGCGGTCGAAGAACTCTCGGCGGTCGGTGTCGCCGCGGCGCAGCTCGGTGAAGATCTTGCCGTCTCGAATAAACAGCACACGGCTCGTGTAGCTGGCGGCAAAGCTGTCGTGCGTGACCATGAGCACGGTGGCTCGCAGGCGGCGGTTAAGGGCCTCTAGGCTCTCGAGCAGCAGGCGAGCGCTCTTGGAATCGAGGGCGCCGGTGGGCTCGTCGGCCATGATCATGGTGGGGTCGGTGACGAGTGCGCGAGCCGCGGCAACGCGCTGCTGCTGCCCGCCGGACATCTGGTAGGGATACTTGTCGAGCACCTGACTGATGGACAGGCGCGCTGCCACATCCTGCACGCGGGTCGAGATCTCTGCCGAGTTTGTGCGGGCAATGGTGAGCGGCAGGGCGATGTTCTCGCGTGCCGTGAGCGTATCGAGCAGGTTGGAGTCCTGGAAGATAAAGCCGAGCTCCTCGCGGCGAAACTGCGAGAGCTTGGCCTGCTTCATGCGCGTCACGTCCTGCCCGTTGATGCGGATGGTGCCGCTCGTGGCGCTATCGATGGTCGACACGCAGTTGAGCAACGTCGACTTGCCCGAACCCGAAGCGCCCATGATGCCAACAAATTCGCCGCGGTTGACGGTAAAGCTGACGTCGTTGAGCGCACGGGTCACGTTGCCCAGCGCTCCATATACCTTTTCGAGATGCGCGACCTCCAGTACCGGGGTCGCCATGTGCGTGGTTTGCATACCGAGTCCTTTCTTGCGATTAGTCTACGGCATCTATAGTCGCAAGAAGACGAGTCGGCTACCATCGATATGGCTTACGCTTGCCTTACCGTTGTGTAAGGTACGCGTAGCTACCCTGCCACGTGTTGATGTTGAGAGAGGACTCCTGTTGAAGACTGTTCATGTTGCCGCTGGGATCATTCGCAAGGAAGGATCTGATGAGCTGCTTGCCGTGCAGCGCGGCTACGGCGACATGCAGGGACTTTGGGAGTTTCCCGGTGGCAAGCTCATGCGCGGCGAGTCGCCCGAGGACGCCGTACGCCGCGAGCTTATGGAAGAGTTGCAGGTCAAAGTCACCAATCTGCGCGATTTCTATACCGTTGAGTACGACTACCCCGATTTTCATCTCTCCATGGAGTGCTACTACTGCTCGCTGGCTAAAGAGTCTGGCGAGCCCCAGAAGCACGACCGCCAGCTCGATATCCGCTGGATTCCGCGCACCTCGCTTGCCACGGTTGAGTGGATGCCCGCCGACAAAGGGCTTATCGATGCTCTGATTGAGTTGAAGGAAGATCGGCTTGAGGCCAACGGCACTGCCAACGACGCCGAGGCCACCACGAACGACGAGCCCGCTTCCAGGCCCAAGCGCGCACCTAAGCGCCGCAGCAAAAAGCGTCCCAAACCAGGTCTGCTCGACGGCATCGATACCTCGGACCTCTCCGCTGACGAGCGCGAACTCGTGCGCCGTCGCGCCGCTATAAAAAAGTCCATGAAGGGCAACAAGCGTGCAAACACCAAGCCCGAGCTGCTCGTTCGCCAGCGCTTGCGCGCAGCGGGCCTTACGGGTTATCGCTTGGAATGGAAGGTTCCTGGCAAGCCCGACATCGCCTTTCCCGGCCGCAAGATCGCCATCTTCGTCAACGGTTGCTTTTGGCACCGCTGCCCCAAGTGCAACCCGAGCCAGCCCAGGCGCAACGTTGAGTTTTGGGAGGCAAAGTTCCGTCGCAACGTCGAGCGCGATCGCGCCGCGGTGGCAGCGCTCACTCAAATGGGCTGGACACCCATAACCATCTGGGAATGCGAACTCAAAAAAGACCGCATCGACGCCACCATGGAAAAGGTCATCGAGCAGGTGCGCGCCGCAGAGCCGCAGCGCTAGGAACGAGCCATCCACACGCCCCACACAGGCGAGCCACATCCGCGCCACAAACCTTAGAAAGCCCTTAAGCCCAAAACCTTTCAAAAGTGTTATTCGATACCTCTGACCTGCAGCTTCATCGTAACACCAAACCAGGTTAAGCCTTTCTTTAGCGCTTCTTTGCAGCAGCCGCGGCATAATACTGCCAACGCACGGGACCTAGCAGCATACCCCGAGCGCAATCTATTGGTGGACATCGAGGAGGCCGCATAAGCATGCATTCTTCCAATGACGCAGCACAGCAGCCATCCCTAAAATATGCAAACCTTTTCTCCTTCCCCCCGACACAGAGAAACGGTCTCCTCGACTCCCCCACCACAAAAACCAAGCGCTCAGCCGATCAGAGCCTCAACTTACGAGCATCCTTCGAAAAGCTCCAAGCATCCCTAGACAAGGCGTTCCCCGAACAGGCAAGAGCAATCTAAGCCCATTGCGCTTTATACTGATGCCATGCGAAACATGGATCACATAGAATTGCACCGCGGAGGACGCGAGGAAGCGTTTCCCGAGACCGCCGAAGACTGGCCCTATATTGCCGAACGCGCAGAATTCGCTCGCTATCCGGGCAATTCCGTCCCCTGGCACTGGCATTCCGAAGTTGAGCTTTTCTACATGGAGCAGGGAGCGATTGGCTATCGAACGCGCGCGGCTCATGAACACGTGCGCTTTGAGGAAGGGTCCGCCGGCTTTATCAACGGCGGCGTTTTGCACAGCACGCTGCAATCACCCAATTCGGCACCAGCCATTCAAATGTTGCATATCTTTCAGCCGTCGATGCTCGGCGATCCCGCGGGACGCCTTCAAAAGCGCTATATCAATCCTTTGCTGCAATGTCGAGGCGTCGATGTGCTCAAATGGTCGCCCACCAACCCCGACGATATGCCCTTTATCGATTTGCTAAAGAGTTCCTTTAACCACGACCTTCAACGGCCGCAGAACGAGATGGCGCTTCGGAATAGCTTGTCAGAGCTCTGGATTCAGATTTACGCCAAGGCCGAACCGCTCTTTTCCTCCGACAACGCCTCTTGGATGACCAACCGCGACGTACAGTTCAAGGCAATCCTGGACTATATCCGCGCAAACTATGCAGCCGCTATAGATGTGCCCCAGATGGCATCTGCAGCCGGCGTAAGCGAAAGAGAGTGTTACCGCATTATCGAAGCTTGCGCAGGAACGACCCCGGCGGCATATCTGCGCGCATACCGCGTAAACCGTGCTTGCGAACTTTTGGCACACACCACGCGAACGGTCCAGACAGTCGCGCGCCAATGCGGCTTTGCGACAGCAAGCCATCTTGGCCAGGTATTTAAAGAACAAATGGGATGCACTCCTTCGAGCTATCGAGCAGCGAGGCAGAATCTCGATAGTACCAGGCAGAAATCCCGCTAGCCCTTCTTCTGTCACTGCATCAAACTTGCAGGCAAACAACGGATAGGAGCTACTATATGAAGTACTTTGACTATATCGTGTTTGACGTTGATGGGACATTGGCAGATACAGAAGAAAGCGTGCTGTCATCGCTTGGCCAGATTATCCAAGAAGAAACCGGCAAAACGCTCCCCCGACACGAGCTTGAATTTGCCCTCGGCATACCCGGCAAGAACGCCCTTGAGAAACTTGGGATCTACTCACAGGCAACGCTGGATCGCTGGTGCCAAGTTGCCGCCAGCTTTAAAAGCACCATCAGCGTGTTTCCCGGCTTGCACGAAGTTATCGCAACACTCTCCGACAACGGCTGCAAACTTGGCATCGTCTCCTCACGTGCGCGCAATGAATACGCAGAAGAAATTGCACCCCTTGGCTTCGATAAGTATTTTGAGCACATCATCCTTGTCGAAGACACAACCGAACATAAACCCGCACCCGCTCCCATGCTCGAATATCTCCGGCGTACGGGCGCGAATCCTGGCAACGTCGTCTACGTTGGCGACACCGTCTACGACGAACAATGCGCAACTTCGGCAGGGGTCAGTTTTGCCAGAGCGGCATGGGGATCACACCAAGACATCCCAAATGCCACCTACAACCTCGAAACCCCCAACGACCTGCTAACCCTAACAACCAAGTAACCCCCGCGCCCCACCCTTTCAGCCCCAACACCACAAGGGCGATTGAGCAGGACGGTTTGGGCGGGTCCCGTACTTGGTTTCCAAAATCATTCCGCAGCGCGAAGGCTTCTTATTATTTTCAGACCTAACGCCACAAGGGCGACGACCTCGAGTAGGTCAACCTGGGAGGGACGAGGGCTTAGTTCCCCAATCTTTCCGCAGGGGGCAAAAAGCAACGTCTTATTTTTCCGACACTAACGCCACAAGGGCGATTGAGCAGGACGGTTTGGGCGGGTCCCGTACTTAGTTTCCAAAATCATTCCGCAGCGCGAAGGCCCCCGTTGTCAACGCTTCGAAGAAGCGAGACAACGGGGGCCTTCATGCGCGAGGACGTTTTGGAAACTAAGTACGGGACCCGCCCAAACCGTCCGGTGGGATCAGAGTACCCTTGCTGTTACTCTGCTTTGCCCACAGAGTTGAGGTTGGTCATGCGGATCTTAACCAGCTCGGTGATCTCGCGCATGCCCTCCTTGGCCGGCTTCTTAGGATCGAAGCAGGCGGGGTTCTCGGCCATGTAGGCCATGAAGCCCTTGGTGTAAGCCTGACGCAGCTCGGTGGCGTAGTTAACCTTGCAGATGCCGTTCTTCACGGCCTCGGCGACCTGCTCATCGGGCACACCGGAAGTGCCGTGCAGAACCAGCGGCACGTCGACGGCGTCGCGGATGGCCTTGACCACGGACTGCTCGATGTGCGGATCGCTCGTGTACACACCGTGGCTGGTGCCAACGCCAATAGCGAGAGAGGTGCAGCCGGTGCGCTCGACGAACTCCTTGGCCTCGGCCGGATCGGTGTAGGGGCTCTCGCCCTCAACCGCGGGACCGTCGTCCTCCTTGCCGCCAACCTTGCCGAGCTCGGCCTCGACGGGCACGCCCATGGCGCGGCCAGCGTCGGCGACGGACTTGGTCAGGGCGATGTTGTCCTCGAAGGACTCGTGCGAGCCGTCGATCATGACAGAGGTGTAGCCCGTGCGGAAAGCCTGCATGCAGCGGTCATAGCCATCGCCGTGATCGAGGTGCAGAGCGACGGGCACGGAAGCGCGCTCGGCGGCAGCCTTGACCATGCCGTAGAAGTAGTCCAGACCAGCGGTCTTGATGGTGCCCGGGGTGGTCTGCATGATGACGGGGGACTTGGTCTCCTCGGCAGCGGCCAGAACGGCCATAACAAACTCGAGGTTCTCGACGTTGAAAGCGCCAACAGCGTAGTGGCCGGCCTGAGCGTCCTTGAGCATCTTTTCGGTGGTAACAAGTGCCATGAGCGTTTGCTCCTCTCCCTCGCCCGCATCTGGACATCGGGCGTAGTTGTTCGCAAGGCGTTTTACCTTGCGTTTTGCTGCGCTCATTGTATGAAATTCAGCAGCTTTGCACGTGCGAGATATTGAGCCCATGCAGGTCAATACAGTCGTTTTTGAAAAGCAAACGGAAGAAATTTGAGCCGAGTGAACATGTTCGATATTGAATTTTGGGCGTTCAGCGTCTTTCTTTTATAGAAAAGATAAGTAATCGAAAGGTGTTTTCTTACCCAAAAAGAAAATGAACGAAAATAGAGTCAACACAATTCCTGCAAATTTAGCCGAGAATGGAGCAAACATGGCCCAAGCCACCAACCGTGCCTTTGCCGACGAACGCCGTACCGCCATTTTGGAAATGCTCGATCATAATGCCTCGGTGCAGGTAGCAGAGATCGCCCAGACCTTTGGCGTGTCCTCCGTCACCGCCCGCGCCGACCTGGACGCGCTCGCCGAAGCAGGCAAGCTGCGCCGCACGCACGGCGGTGCCGTATCACTCCACAAACGTCTGACCGTCTCCACGCAGGATCGCCGCATCAATGTCAACGTCGCCGCCAAGCAGGCCATCGCGCAAAGCGCCATCGAGCTCGTCAACGACGGCGACACGTTGCTCGTCGACTCGGGCACCACGGCGCTCGAGTTCGTCCGGCTCCTCGATCAACGCGACGGTATCACCGTCATCACAGCAGACATTACCATTGCCGATTACATCGACGAGAGCATGCCCTCAGTCGATGTCGTCATGCTGGGCGGGGCGCTGCGCAAAGGCCATCGTTATTTGTACGGACCGCTCACTATGCAAGCGCTCCAAATGGTCCATGCCGATCTTGCCGTCATGTGCCCTGGCGCTTTTGTCCCCAGTTGCGGCTTTACGACCGACTTTCCGCAGATGGCCGAGACCAAAGCGGCTATGGTCGGTGCCGCCCGTCAAAGCGTCGCCCTCATGGACGCCAGCAAGGTTAACGGACGCGGCATGTACCGCTTTGCTGAGCTTGCCGATGTCGACTCCATCGTGATGGACCGTGACCCCGACCATGCCGTCGCCACCTCAATCGCCGAGGCCACTGACAGCTCACGCCCAGCCCTCGTCATCGCCCGCATCTAAAAACAAAAACCACCACAAAGGTGCCTGTCCCCTTTGTGGTGGTTTGAGCGTCAAAAGTGAAAGTGTCGCTACTTGGACAGCTCGTCGGCGAGAACCTCGATCTGAGCGCGCGAGGCGTCGTTGAGCGAGCCCAGCACGGTCACCTTGTTCTGCGCCAGGGTGATGTCCTTCATGCCCTCGAGCTCCTTGGTCATAACCTTGGCAGCGGTGGGCGCCCAGGAGCCGGCCTCAACGAGCGCCACCGTACGGTTCTGATAGGCGTGCTCGGCAAGCGTGTGGATAAAGGTGCTCATGAACGGGAAGATCTCGCCCTGATAGGTGATGGAGGCGAGCACCAGACGGTCATAGCGGAACGCATCCTCAACGGCCTCGGCCATGTCGTCGCGAGCCAAGTCAAAGACGGAAACCTTCTGGCCGCGGGCCTCGAGCGCAGATGCAAGCTCCTCAACGGCGGCCTTCAGATGGCCGTACACGCTCGCATAGGCAATCGTGATGCCCTCGTCCTCGGGCTGATAGCTCGACCAGGTGTTATAGGTGTCGAGGTAATAGCCCAGGTTCTCGGTCAGTACGGGGCCGTGGAGCGGACAGATGATCTGGATATCCAGATCGGCGGCCTTCTTGAGCACGGTCTGAACGAATTTGCCGAACTTACCGACGATGCCAAAGTAGTAGCGGCGAGCCTCACAAGCCCAGCCTTCCGGGTCCTCGATGTCGTTGGCGCCGAACTTGCCAAAGCCGTCGGCACTAAAGAGCACCTTGTCGGTGGACTCGTAGGAGAAGATCACCTCGGGCCAGTGCACGTTGGGGGCGCCGACAAACGTTAGGCTGTGGCCACCCAGGTCGAGCACGTCGCCCTCTTTGACGACCATCTTGCGATCGGGGTAGTCGGTGCCAAAGTAGTTGACCATCATGCGGAAGGCGCCCATGCTGGCCACAATCTGTGCCTGGGGATAGCGCTCCATAAAGGCGGCGATACCGGCGGAGTGATCGGGCTCCATGTGATGGACGACCAGGTAGTCGGGCGTACGGCCGTCGAGCGCGGCCTCGAGGTTGCCGAGCCATTCGTCGACAAAACCACCGTCGACCGAATCGGCGACAGCGATTTTATCGCCCAAGATAACATAGCTGTTGTATGCCATGCCGTTCTCGGACACGTCGTACTGGCCCTCGAACAGGTCAATGTCGTGATCGTCGACACCGATGTAGCGGATATCCTTGGTGATCTCCATCAGGCAAAGCCTCCTAGATAGACAAAAGAACCCGTCTATCATAGCACTCGCCTTCATAGCCACGGCTATCTGTCAGCATCCTTACCGATTGTTATTGAAATACGATAAATCGCCGTTTACCTGCGCAAACTATGAGCGTGGTATCGCCGTGCTATGTCGAATAATGAGCTGGCCGGGAATACGAATGGCAACGGTTTTGCCCGCCGTACCCGCCTCGGGAACCGCATGCTCGAATACCTCGCGTCCGCGCTGATGCAAATCGAATCGAACGGTCGTGAGCTCGTTATGCGCGACAAAATCATCGAGCGAATCGTCGACACCCACCACGCTCACGTCCTCGGGCACGCGCAGGCCGCTATCGCGCAGCGCTGCAATCGCGCCATTTGCCATCTGGTCGTTTGCCGCATAAATCGCCGTCATGGTGCGATCGTGCTCGGCCAGGTACCTGCCGGCCTCGTAACCGCTGTTGGCAGACCAGTCGCCCTCGAGCGGCTCTGCCGGCTCGATGTGTTTACGCTCGAGTGCATCCTGCCAACCGGCACGACGAAATTGCTCGTCGACCGAGAACGACGGGCCGCCAATATAGCGAATCTGCTCGTGCCCCAGCTCAAAAAGGTGATCCATAAGCAATAGCGAGCAGCCGTAATGGTCGGAATCGACCGTGGTCACCCGCGGATGCGCATACATGGTAACGATGACCGTGCCAATGCCCGGCAGTGGATCAAACGTCTCAAAATCGGGCGCCATGCGACTCATGCCGATGATGATGCCGTCCACGGGCAGTGCGGCCATGCGACGCGTTGCCTCGGCAAGCGAAAACTCCTCGGTCTTGGACATCTCGACCAGCGTGATGGCGCAATTATGCTCGCGAGCAGCGCTGGCGATGCCGTCGATCATTGAGAGGTTGCCAAACTTGGTGACATCGTTGACGCACAGGCCGACCGAATGGTAACGGCCGTCGCGCAGCGAGCGACCGGCATAACTCGGACGAAAGCCGAGCTCTTGCATGGCGGCCTGCACGCGCTGGCGCGTCTGCTCGTTAACGTTGGGCAAGCCGTTGGCGACGCGCGAAACCGTCTGCTGCGAAACGCCAGCAGCGCGGGCGACGTCGGCCATGGAGACCGGACGCGTACCTGTATCGTTGGACGGGCGCCTTGCCACAGGATCACCTTCACCCTTGCGAGATCTGAATAGCGTGAATGCCGGCCCGGGCAGAAATACATCCCGCGCCGAGGCCCGCTATCGTCGGACGCATGTTAACGTACTCTACTTTTTCTATCTGCATCTCTTCTGCTTTATAAGTCCATACGGCAGTACCGTTCACGGCTGTATTTCTACCGATTACCAGATTCTCAAAAAGTGACAAGCGATGTGTTATGAGTACGTTAACATAGCCCGTAACGTGCGGTATCGTGAACACTTGGTTCATGCCGCTTTAAGTTGTTAACGTACTCATAACGACGCAAAACCCACCCGGGCGCGCCAAGGAAAGGACTCCCATGACCACTCCCGACGAAAAGACACTCCCCACGCTCACCAAGCTATTTGAGGAGGAGTTTGGCCCCATCGGCGACCGCCAGGTGCTCTACGTGCACGCGCCCGGGCGTTCCGAGATCAGTGGTAATCACACCGATCACGAAGGCGGTCACGTTATCGCCGGCTCGCTCGATGTCGCTGTCGACGGCATCGCCGTGGCAACCGACTCCAACAAGATTCGCGTCGCCGACGAGGGCTATCCTACGTTTGAGATCACGCTCGACACGCTGGATGTTCAGGAGTCCGAGAAGGGCACGTCCGCAAGCCTCGTCCGCGGCATGGCGCACGAGATTGCAGCCCTTGGCGTTGAGCCCCACGGCTTCGACTTCGCCTTCACCTGCTCCGTCCCCTCGGGTGGCGGCCTTTCCAGCTCTGCCGCCGTCGAGGCCGCGTACGGTCGTGCCATGGAGACGCTCTGGGGCGCGCCCGCCATTGAGCCCGTCACGCTCGCTCAGATGAGCCAGCGCACCGAGAACAACTACTACGGCAAGCCCTGCGGTCTGATGGACCAGGCCGCTGTGTGCCTGGGCGGCCTTGCCTACATGGACTTTGAGGACCAGGCTCAGCCTAAAACCCAGAAGCTCGAACTCAACTTTGAGGATCACGGCTATGCGCTCGTGCTCGTTAAGGTTGGTGCCGACCACGTGGCCGCCACCGACGATTACGCTGCCGTTCCGCGCGAGATGCAAGACGTCGCCGCCGAGTTTGGCAAGGCACGCCTGTGCGAGGTCGATGTTGCCGATTTTGACGCCAAGCTCCCCGAGCTACGTGCCAAACTGGGCGACCGTGCCTGCCTGCGCGCCGTTCACTACTGGTACGAGAATGGCCTGGTCGATAAGCGCTGGGCGGCCCTGAACGCCGGCGACATCGATCAGTTCCTGGTCCTGACGCGCGAGTCCGGCGCCAGCTCTGCCATGTACCTGCAGAATGTCGTTGCCAAGCTGGGCTCCGAGCAGCCTTCCATGTATGCCCTGGCGCTGGCCGAGCACGTGCTCGACGGCCGCGGCGCCGTTCGTATCCACGGTGGCGGCTTCGGTGGCACCATCCAGGCCTTCGTGCCGCTCGATCTGGTCGACACCTTCATTGCCAAGATGAACGGCTGGCTGGGCGAGGGTTCTGCCCGCCACTACGCTATCTCTGACAAGGGGGCTTACGCGGCATGGCTGTAATGACTGACGTGCGCGAGGCCGCGCAGAACCTGATCGAGTACGCTATCCACCGATCGATGATCGGCCAGGACGATCGCATCTGGGCATACAACACCATTCTCGAGTGCATCGGTGCTACGGGCCCGGCGCTCGACATGGCCTGGGCGCTCCAGGTCGAGAAACTCTCGCTCTTGCACCCCGATACACTCCCCGACTTTGATCTTGAAGGCGCGCTTGCCGCGCTATCCGAGGCCGCCGTTGTCAACGGTGCCGCCGAGGACACGGCATCGGGCCGCGACCGCATCGCCATGCGCATCATGGGCGTGCTGATGCCGAGGCCTTCGGTTGTAAACGAAGAATTCAACGGACGTATGGGCGTCAACGAGCCCCGCGCCGCGACCGACTGGTTCTACGGCCTGTGCTGCGACGCCGGCTACGTGCGCCGTGCCGCCATCGCGCGCAACATCAAATGGAGCACTTCCACCAACTGGGGCGACCTGGAGATCACTATCAACCTGTCAAAGCCCGAGAAGGACCCGCGCGATATTGCCGCGGCCGGTGCCGCCAAAAACACGGGCGAGAAGTATCCCGCCTGCCAGCTCTGCATCGAAAACGAGGGGTATCCCGGACGCTCCGCCGCAGCCGACGGCGGCGCTCATCCCGCCCGTCAGAACCTACGCGTTATTCCCATTCAGCTTGATGGCGAGCGCTGGGGCTTCCAGTACAGCCCGTATGCGTATTATAACGAGCACTGCATTGCCATGAGCTCCGAGCATCGTCCGATGCACGTCGACCGCAAGGGGCTGACCTGCCTGCTCGACTTTGTCGACCTGTTCCCGCACTACTTTATTGGCTCCAACGCCGACCTGCCCATCGTGGGCGGCTCGATTCTGTCGCACGACCACTTCCAGGGCGGCGCGCACGAGTTCCCCATGATGCACGCCGCCGAGGTCTCGCAGTTTAGCGTGCCCGGCTTTGACCAGGTCAGCGGCGCCGTGCTGCAGTGGCCGCTTTCGGTGCTGCGACTGCGCTCGCACGACCGCGCCCAGTTGCTCGACGCCGCCGAGAAGGTTATCCTCGCCTGGCGCGAGTGGACCGATGAGTCGGTTGGCGTCATCGCGCACACAGCCGACAGCGTGGCGCACAACACTGTGACGCCCGTCATCCGCCGCGTCGACTCCCGCGGCAATGCCGGCGGCGAGATCTACGAGGCCTACCTGGCGCTTCGTTGCAACATCACAACCGACGAGCATCCGCTGGGCGTATTCCACCCGCATGCCGAGTACCACCACATCAAGAAAGAGAACATCGGCCTGATCGAGGTCATGGGCCTGGCTATTCTGCCGCCGCGCCTGGTTCCCGAGCTTGGCACTGTCCGCGAGCACTTGCTGGCAGCCAAGGCCGATGCCAGCTACGACCTTGCTGGCGCGCTCGAGGGCGACGACCTTTGCCGCAGCCACGCCGCATGGGCCGAGGACGTCTTTGCTCGCCGCGCCGCCGAGCTTACGGCCGACAACGCCATCGACATCCTGCACAAGGAGGTCGGCGTGGTGTTTGGCCACGTGCTCGACAACGCCGGCGTCTTTAAGTGGGACGAAGCCGGCCGCGCCGCCCAACAGCGCTTTATCGACTCACTGTAATGATCCCTTGGGGACGGAGGAAAACGGATCATTTCGTCCTCAAGGCAACGGCGCCCGCCGGCAACATCGCCGACGGGCGCCGTTTTTGAGTGTTCGGCGTCGCGACTCCTAGAGTTCAGTCACGACAACGCTGTTGTAGACCTCGTCCCAGCGGTCCATGACCAGGTGGCCGGTCTTGGGATCCATGGCGTTAAGCTTGCCGCAGGTATTGGCGGTCTTGAGCACCGTGACGTCGTCGGCATCAGCAGCAATCGCATGCGCAAAGCCGG
This sequence comes from Collinsella aerofaciens, assembly GCF_028206995.1. Taxonomy (GTDB): domain Bacteria; phylum Actinomycetota; class Coriobacteriia; order Coriobacteriales; family Coriobacteriaceae; genus Collinsella; species Collinsella aerofaciens_AQ. The sequence continues at coordinate 28,314 of NZ_JAQLFL010000004.1, forward strand.
CGATGGTCGAGTCGCCGGAACCCGTCGCGTTCACAGCCGCAATCGCGGGCGTCTTGGCGCGGAACGCACGACCCTCATGGAAGCCCACCGAACCGGCAGCACCCATCGAAACGACAACCCAGGGAATACCGGCAAAACGGTCATCGGCGGCAAGCGCCTCGCGCAGGGCATCGACATCATCGGTCGTAAAGGACGTACCCAGCAGTCCGTTAATCTCGGTCAGGTTGGGCTTTACGAGCTCAGGCTTAGCGTCGGACTCCAGCGCGGCCTCCAGCGATGCACCCGAGGTATCGAGCAGCACCTTGGCGCCCGCCTCCTCGGCGATCTTGACGAGCTCGGCATAGTAGCCGGCATCGACGCCGCGCGGCAGCGAGCCCGAAAGCGTCACAACGTCCGCCTTCGCTGCAAGCTCGGCGAACTTGGCCGTAAAGGCCTCGAGCTCGGCCGGGGCGATCTGCGGGCCGCTCTCCAAAAGCTCGGTCTGATTACCCTCGTGCAGAATATTCAGGCAAATGCGCGTCTCACCGGCGATGGGCACAAAGTCGTTCTTGACGCCATCGGCATCCATGAGCTCGGCCATATAGGCACCCATGTGGCCGCCGAGCAGACCGGTCGCGAGCACGTCGTCGCCCAGCTGCAGCAGCACGCGGCTCACGTTGAGGCCCTTGCCGCCAGCGGTCTTTTCGGGCGTCACACGGTTAACATCGTCGATGATCAACTTGTCGAGCTGATAGCGCGTATCAATCGACGGGTTCATGGTAACGGTCAGAATCATATTGAACTCCTGTTTCCGGGGCACGACACGCGCGACCCCAAACATACGATAGCTCGTTAAAGTATCTCGATCTCAAAGCCGCGGGTGACGGTCTCCCCCGGCTTGGCCATCAGGCAGCCGCGCTTGTGCTCCAGAATATCGTCCTCGTCGGAGCAGGTGGACAGGCCGCCCCACGGTTCCACGGCCACAAAGTCACCCTCGGGCTTGCTCCACACAATCAGGTACGGCATATCAGGGAACGTCAGGCGCACGCCCTTGTCCTCGGTCTTCTTGGTCAGCGTAACCACGCGGCTCTCGAGCACGTCAAAGATGGTCTCCGCGAAGTCGAAGAGTTCGTGGGTCAGCGGCAGGTCATGGCCAGCCATCGGGTTCTTGCTGCGATGCTCAACATCAATCAGGCCCGTCGAGGGAACGGCAGTACAGAGCTCGGCGGCCTCGCGCTGCTCAAAACGGAGCTCGTAGTCGTCATAGGACTCGCCCTCGTCAAGCGGGCACTTAAAGCCAGGGTGACCGCCCACAAAGAACGGCATGTCCTCGGTGCCCTCATTGGTCACCTCGTACGACACGGCCACCTTCTCCGCATCGATCGTGTAACGAGCAACGATCTTAAACGGATACGGGTACTGCTCGAGCAACTCGGCATGGTCGGCAGAGCTTAGGCTCAGCGCGACCATGTTGTCGCCCTGCTCCTCGAGCTTCCACTCCTGTTTGCGAGCAAAGCCGTGACGGGCAAGCTTGACCTCGCGGCCGCCCATGGTCATTGCGCGACCGTCACGAAGACCGCCGCAGATCGGGAAGCAAATAGGTGCCTGGCCCGACCACACCGCCGGATCGCCCTGCCACAGATACTCGCGACCGTCGGCCACAATTGAGGTGAATGAGCCGCCCGCCGTGCTCAGTGCTACGCGGATAGAACCGTTATCAAGAACAAACTCCATAGGAGCCTTCCCTTTCTTACGACAGCCCGCCAAATCAATAGGGCTGATAGAAAACCGGCCCGCGCCCCATCACAGAAACGCGAGCCGTCAACGGACTAGTTAATTACGCCGGATACCCGCTAATCGTGGTATTCGCCGCGGTCCCACTTCTCCAGGAACTCGTCAAAGAAGTGCGGGTCAGCCTGAGCCTCGGCGTCGGCCTTGTTGCAGGCATCGATCTTGGCGATCAGGGCATCGTGCTCGGGGGTCTTCTCGTAGGGCTCCTCCAGGAAGGCAAGCATGATGTCGGCCATCAGGAACTCACCGGTGATCTTGCCGCCAAAGCCCACGATGTTGGCGTTGAGCTCGCGACGGGCATACAGGGCAGAGGTCATGTCGCGGACCAGGGCGCAGCGGGCGCCGGGAACCTTGTTGACGGCGTTGGTGATGCCGATGCCGGTGCCGCACAGGGCCACGCCAAAGTCGGCCTTGCCGCTGGCAACAGCCTCGCCCACGGCCTTACCGTAGATGGGATAGTGCGTACGGGTGTGGCTGTAGGTGCCGCAGTCGAGCACCTTGTAGCCAGCCTGCTCCAGGCGGTCGGCCAGATAGATCTTCTCGTCCGTAACGATATGGTCGCAACCGATTGCGATGGTCTTCTTCATCAGAACGTCCTTTCGTCTGAATTCACAAGTTGAGGTAGAAGTTCGAGTTCTCGGTGGCTCTCGTTAGGCCATCTTGTTGAGCATGTCGACACGGATCTGGTGACGGCCGCCGGCGTACTGCGCGCGCAGGAACTCGCGGGCGATCTTCTTGGCGACCTCGGTGCCCACAACGCCCGGGCCCATGGTGACCATGCGCGAGCCGTTGTGCTCGCGGGTCATGTAAGCGGAACGCTCGTCGGAAATGTTGGCGACGACCATGCCCTTGATCTTGACGGCGGCCATATAGGAGCCGACGCCGTACTTATCGAATGCGAAGCCCTGGGAATCCTTGTGCTCCAGCAGGTCCTTGGCAACGGCGGTCGCGGAATCGACAAAGTCCGCGGCAGGGGTCTCGGAATAGTCGACGACCTCGTGACCGTCGGCGATGAGCATCTCCTTGATAGACTCCTTCATCGACATACCGTCGGCATCGGAAGCGATTACAACCCTCATGACATCCTCCTTGAGAGATACGCAGGTGCGTAGTTTCTGTTTGGAAGTGTTGAATCGCGTTCAGGTCCGGGCATCTGAATGTGCGGTTCTTCACTGTTCATGTTTATTTGAACACATTCGAACAGTAACTGCAACAACTATTTGTTTATCTTTGTTCTTTTTTGAACAAATATCGTTCACGGATGATTGCTGACCGTTTGAGCCGGGCGCGGACGTAGCGACCACGTGTTCAACAAACAAAAGAGCGGCCAAGAACGTGTCTCGGCCGCCCTTCGGCGGTATTCCCCGGTATATACAGCTGTTTTAGCTACTCGGACTGCCCACCCTATTTGGCGTGCTTGGACGGAGCACTCAGAAAGCGGCCCGTCAAATAGTTCGCCGGGCCGGAAATATCGATCCCTAGCAGTACGTGTCCCAGCCACAGGAACGCCACGAGCACCAGCAGCGGGATAACGCACGAAGTCACGATCATCACGATGACGCCTTCGATGAGGTCGGTCACCTGCTGCACGATCTCGTCGGTCATCTGCTTGGCACCGCTGGTCACCGACGTAACAAGGCTCGAGGCCCCATCAGTCAACTGCTCGAGCACGTTTTTGGACTCTGTGGCCTCGGATTTTTTCTTATTCGATTTTGAGCTGGTCTCGGCTGACTTGTCCGTGGTGTCGGCCGCGTCCGCAGCGTCCGCAGCCTTTTGCTCAGCTTGCTCAATACTTACGCGATACGTTTCATCGACCTTCTGCGACACCCAAACGCTTGCAGGCACCAACGCCATGCCGATCACGGCAACTACCAGCACGCGTGTCGCCACACGGCGCAGGACAGCGCTCGTGCTCCAGCGCCCGTGAATGCCGAGCGACACCGCAAAGAGCACCAACGCAAACGGGATTAAGATGCCCAAGCCAACCGACCACAAAATGGTTAGCAGGTATTTCTCGAGGTAGAGCACGGCAAGCACGATACCAAGGTTGCCTGAAAGCTGCGCGAGCTGCTCGGCAACCGGCGTTCCCGTATCACCCGGCAGCGCGGTAATGCCCGCAGACAGCGCCACGCACGAGGTCGTGAGCGCCAGTACGTTACCCTTCTTTTGGTCGATGACCTCGATGGTGGAGTCCCAAGTCTTGGTATCGGCGAAATGCGGACGAGCTACAAAGCCCGACAGCAGCGCCAGTACCACGAGCGCAACGATAAAGCCAATCTGCAGCTTTTTGTTTGCGCACACGACATCGGACAGACTGGGCTGCAGCTCGGTTACCGTCGTGTGCTCGGTTATCTGGACAGGACGCCCATGAGCCATCTCGTGCGCGTCTCTTTTTTGTATTGACCCGTTATCCGGCATTTGGATACCTCCTCAGTCCGGGGCTTAATGCGAAAGGAAGTATACCCACCGAGCAAAAAACGAACGGGAGGACCAACGGAGCGCAACAAGACTGTCCCCAATGACTAGTCGTTTAAGAACGTCCCCAATGACTATCTCCGGATGAGTTGCGGTGGAATAGGGATTGTTTTGTGCCCGCCGGCCCCTATTCAGTCCCTATTTCACCGCAACTTGAAGTAGAACAGGAAAAGCCCTGCCGCGGGTAGCAGCAGAGCTTTTGGAAGGGGACTTGGTTGTGAGGGCTCGTTAGGCGAGCTTGGCCTCGAGCTCGGCGATGCGCTTGTAGGCATCGATGGTAAAGCGGGCCTGCTTCTCCAGGATCATAGTGGTCATGAGGGTGTCCTGAGCGTGAGCCATGATGAAGGTCATCTCCATCTCGCCACCGCCGGCCTCCTGCGAAAGCAGCTTGGTCTGCGTGTCGTGGGCACCGATGAGCGCATCGCTGGCATCCTTGTGCAGCTGCTCGGCCTTCTCAAAGTCACCCTCGCGAGCAGCATCGAGCGCTGCAAGCAGATCGGTCTGGGCGTCACCTGCGTATGCGACAATCTCGAATCCAACCATCGAGATTTCTTCTTTGGTTGCCATATTGCGTTCCTTTCACATATGAACCAATGGAGAGCATCGCGGCCGGGCATACGCGCTGCGTTCTGTATGGCAGAAACATTAACATTCAAACAAAAAAGAACAGCGCAAAACGTAATTTCAAGCTATGAACGGTCACTTTTCGCCCGTGAACGGTTTTTAAACCAATTTAAACAATATCGAACACAATTAGCGGAAACCCAAACAGACCCGCGCCCTAGCGTACATCGCGTACCGTATCGCCCTCGACGAGCACGCCCGGAAACAGCATGTGCTCCACACCGGGTTCAACGCCCTCGGCGCCGGCAATCTTGTCAACCGCCCACATGCCGACGCGCTTGTTGTCAAAGCGCACGGTGGCCAGGCGACGATCGGGCACGATGTCGCCCAGACTGTCATCAACACCCACCACGCTCACGTCCTCGGGCACGTGCTTTCCGCGCGACTCGAGTCCGCGAATGCAGCCGTAGGCCATGGCGTCGTTGGAAGCATAAATGGCCGTACAGGTCGGATCTTCCGCCAGAGCCTGACCAGCAGCATATCCGCTCTGTGCCGTCCAATCCCCACGGACGAGTCGCGGCGGTTCAATACCATGCGCGCGCAATGTCTCGCGCCAGCCTTCCTCGCGCCGCATGCCCGAAAGCGAGCGCTCGGGACACGAAATAAAGTGCACGGTTTTGTGCCCCCGCCCCAGCAAGTACTCGACCACCTGGCGCGAGCAATCGAACTGGTCGTTATCGACCGTTGAACAGAGCGGGTGCTCCAGCATCGTAACGAGCACCGTCTGCATGCCGGGCAGCGGCTCGAAGGTGCCAAAGTCCGCCGGCATGCGATTCATGATCACGACCATGCCGTCTACCGGCAGCGCGCTCATACGCGACGATGCGCTCTCGAGGGTATAGGGATGTCCATCTACTTTAGTGAGGGTGATGGCATAGCCATGTTTGTCGGCCGCAGCGGCAAAGCCCTCCATACGGTCGAGGTTGCCGGTACCGGTAATGTTGAACATGGCAACGCCGACGGTCTTAAACTTGCCACGGCGCAGCGATCGACCGGCAAAATTGGGGCGATACCCCAGCTCGCGCATGGCGGCACGCACGCGCTCCTTGGTCTCGGGGCGCACACTGGGCGAATCGTGCACGGTGCGCGAGACCGTCTGCTCCGAGACGCCCGCGAGGCGCGCCACGTCTTTGACGGATACCGATTTTTTAACAGCGGCCATAGGTCGATCTTTCTATGTCAACGATGCCATTGGTGGCACCCTACGCAGTCAAATGAAACGTCTTCAAGTATATCTAACGCCTCCCCCACCATACGCTCACCACCCAAAACCTACCGTTCACCGACATTTTTGCTTCCCCGAACGGCTTTTGTCGCCCAAATGTTAACGTTGCCATTGTGCAAACACAGAGCCACCGGGCGGCTCAAACGTTTACGCGTAAGGAATCGACGGTTCGCAGGCACAGGAACCACCGGTTCGCGTCTTTTTTTGTGTCGCAAAATGGCAACGTCAACATTTTGGCAACCGAACGTCAAAAGCTACCATCGTTGCTAACCCACCGACTCTTAGGAGCATTGCATGGAGCAACTCATCGCCATCATCGAAAAGGGCCAGCCCTTTTTCAACGCGATCGCCCGCAACAAGTACCTCAAGGCGATCCGCGACGGCTTTATCTCCGTCATCCCCATCATCATCTTCTCGTCCATCTTCTGCCTGGTAGCCTCGGTCCCCAACATCTGGGGTTTCTACTGGCCCGATGACATCAACAACGCCCTGTGGAAGTGCTACAACTACTCCATGGGCATCCTGGCCATCGCCTGCGCCGCCACCACTGCCAAGCACTTCGCCGACGCCCAGAACCGCGATCTGCCCAAGAACAACCAGATCAACTTCATCTCGTGCATGTGCGCGGCCATCATCGGCTTCTTGCTCCTTTCGAGCGACACCATCGCCACGGACGCCGCCAGCGGCTTCAACACCACCTACCTTGGTTCCAAGGGCCTGCTGACCGCTTTCATCGCTGCGTTTGTGACTGGCATCATCTACAAGTTCTTCATTAAGCGCAACATCACCGTCAAGATGCCCGAGCAGGTTCCGCCCAACATCTCGCAGACCTTCAAGGACATCATCCCCTTCTCCGTCTGCATCACCGTCTTTTGGGCTTTTGACATCGTCTTCCGCGCTGCTTTTGGCTTCTGCTTTGCCCAAGGCGTCATCCAGGTGTTCCAGCCCCTGTTCACCGCTGCCGATGGCTACATCGGCCTCGCTGTGATCTACGGCGCCATGAGCCTGTTCTGGTTCGTGGGCGTCCACGGCCCCTCGATCGTCGAGCCCGCCATCGCCGCCGCCCTCGTTGCCAACATGACCGACAACCTGGCTGCGTTCCAGGCTGGCCAGCACGCTTCCGCTGTCCTGACCCAGGGTGCCCAGTACTTCGTCGTCTGCATGGGCGGCACCGGCGCCACGCTCGTCCTGGTCTTTATGTTCTGCTTCCTGGCCAAGTCTCAGGAGATGCGCGCCGTCGGTAAGGCCGCCATCGTCCCCGTCTGCTTTGCCGTCAACGAGCCGCTGCTGTTCGCCGCACCCATCGTGCTCAATCCCGTCTTCTTTGTCCCGTTTGTCTTTGCCCCGATCGCCAACATCTGGATCCTCAAGATCTTTATCGACTTCTTGGGCATGAACGGCTTTATGTACACCCTGCCCTGGACCGTCCCCGGCCCCATCGGCACCATCATGGGCCTGGGCTTCCAGCCGCTCGCCTTTGTGATGCTCGCCCTTATCCTGGTCGTCGACTTCGTTCTGTACTATCCGTTCTTCCGTGCCTATGACGCCCAGAAGTGCGCCGAGGAGGCCGAGATTTCCGAGGAGGAGCTCGCCGCCAAGAACGCCGAGAAGGCCGCCAAGCTCAACGATGCCTTCCAGGGCAAGGCTGACGCCAAGAGCGTTGCCGCCGGCGCTGCTGCCGAGGCCGTGAAGGCCGACGCCCCCGCCGCTGTCGCCACCGAGGCAACGACCGCCAGCGACCTCAACGGCAAGCGCGTGCTCGTGCTCTGCCAGGGCGGCGGTACCTCGGGCCTGCTCGCCAACGCGCTGGCCAAGGCTGCCAAAGAGCGCGGCATCAATCTTGAGACCGCTGCCGAGGCCTATGGCAACCACGTTGACATGCTCCCCGACTTTGACCTGGTCGTCCTGGCCCCGCAGGCCGCAAGCTACCTGACCGACCTGCAGAAGGACTGCGAGCGCGTGGGCAACAAATGCGTCGCCTGCCGCGGTAAGCAGTACATCGAGCTCTCCCAGAACGGCGACAAGTCTCTCGCCTTCGTAAGCGAGCAACTCTCGAAGTAAGTAACGCTCAGGGCCAGCCGACCATCCAAGACCGGCTGGCCCTTCGATTTAGACGATTGGATCATCATGTCCGTTAACCCCGCTAGCGTCACCAACCCGCCTGCGCAGTTTCCCGAGGACTTTGTCTTTGGCGGCGCCACCGCTGCCTACCAGGTAGAGGGCGAGACCCGCACCCACGGTAAGGGCAAGGTTGCCTGGGACGACTTCTTGGAGGCCCAGGGGCGCTTCTCCCCCGATCCCGCTTCGGACTTCTACAACCAGTACCCCGTCGACTTGGAGCTGTGCGAGGAGTTCGGTATCAACGGCATCCGCCTCTCCATCGCCTGGAGCCGCATCTTCCCCAACGGTACCGGCGAAATCAACCCCGAGGGTGTCCAGTTCTACCACGACCTCTTCGCCGAGTGCCACAAGCACCACGTTGAGCCGTTTGTCACGCTGCATCACTTCGATACGCCGCTGCCCCTCTTTGAGAAGGGCGACTTCCTCAACCGCGAGACCATCGACGCCTTTGTGGACTTTGCCACCTTCTGCTTTAAGGAGTACGCCGACCAGGTGACCTACTGGTTCACCTTTAACGAGATCTGGGCCGACGCCTCCAACACCTACATCGAGGGCACCTTCCCCGGCGGCGTCAAGGCGCATCTGGCCGAGGCCTTCCAGTGCGAGCACAACATGATGCTCGCCCACGCCAAGGCAGTACTGGCCTTCCACAACGGCGGTTTTAAGGGCAAGATCGGCGTCATCCAGTCGCTGGAGTTTAAGTATCCGCTCAACGAGAACGACCCCGCCGACATCAAAGCCGCCAACAACGAGCACGTGCTGCAAAACCAGTTTTTGCTCGACGCCACCTTCCGCGGCGACTACGCGCCCGACACCCTCGAGTGCGCCAACCGCCTGGCCGCCGTCTCGGGCGGCACCATCGAGATCCTAGACGAGGATCTGGAAATCATGCGCGAGGCCGCGCTCTACAACGACTACCTGGGCGTTAACAACTACCAGTGCCGCTTCTTGAAGGCTTACGACGGCGAGAACGACCTGCACCACAACGGTACGGGCGAGAAGGGCACTGGCCGCTGGCGCGTTAAGGGTATTGGCGAGCATGTGAACAAGCCTGGCATCCCCACCACCGACTGGGACTGGATCATCTATCCCGAGGGCCTGTTCGATCTGCTCGTCTACATTAAGCAGCGCTACCCCAACTACAAGCAGATCTTCATCACCGAAAACGGCATGGGCTACAAGGACCCCTACAAGGACGGTTTTGTGGACGACCAGCCGCGCATCGACTACATCGAGCAGCACCTGCGCTGGTTGCTCAAGGCCATGGAGGTGGGCGTCAACGTGGGCGGCTACTTCCTGTGGAGCCTGCAGGATCAGTTCTCCTGGACTAATGGCTACAACAAGCGTTACGGCTTCTTCTACGTTGACTTTGAAACCCAGAAGCGCACGCCCAAGGCAAGCGCATACTGGTATAAGCACGTGGCGCAGACCCGTCGTCTGGACTAGTGACTGGCGGGGTTGCCCGCCCACATAACCTGTCCCCATTTCTCAGCCGGGGGCGGCACGTCACACGGCGCGCCGCCCCCGGTCTTTTGTTTTTGTTCGGCCTGGGGGCCGTTTGTCTCGATCTGTAACATCTAGCCGAGTTTTTTGGTCCTAGCTGTTACAGATTGAGACGAACAGGATTGCTCTTTCCGAAGAAGCTAAATCTGTAACACGTAGCCCGCTTTTGACCGTCTACCTGTTACAAATCGAGACAAACGGAGTAGGACCTAACCCCGTATGTCCCTAACAGTCGAGCGTTCGACCAGCGTACTCGGCACATGAATCGCCTCGATAGACGAGCTCTCTCCAATCGCCGCCTCAAACGCAAGCTTACCGACACCGCGCAAATCAAATCGCAGCGTCGTCAGCCGATTGTGAGGAACAAGTCCCTCGAGTGCGTCGTCGATACCAACCACGCTCACGTCGTCGGGCACGGACAGGCCCGCGTTCTCGAGCGCGGCGATAACGCCCAGCGCCATCTGGTCATTTGCCGCAAGCACGGCAGTCGGCGCCTGCGACCCGCCGGCAAGCACCTCGGCCGCAATCCGCTCGCCCATGGCGTACCCACTGTCCGCACTCCAATCGCCACGCAGCATCGGAGCGGCATCGACATGAGCACGACCCAGCGTATCGCGCCAACCGGCCTCACGAAAACGCGAGGAAATCGAGTTTTCCGGACCCGCCACAAACCGCATATTCGAGTGACCATGTTCCAGCAGATAATTGGTCAACAGCTCGCACGAACCATACTGGTCGGAGTCGATCGTCGTGCAGCGCGGATGCGCATACATGGACAGGATGACCGTTCGCACTCCCGGCTGGGGAACAAACTCCTCAAAATCGGGAGCCATGCGGTTCATGTTGAGAATCATGCCGTCGACGGGTCGCTCGACCATGCGGCGCGAGGCATCGGCAAGTGTATAGGGCTTGTCGCCGCCCGTCTCGATCATAGTGACGGCAAAATCGTGCTCGCGCGCCGCTTGCATGATACCCTCGAGCGTCGCCAGGTTACCGACACGTGTGATGTTGTACATGCACAGGCCAATAGAACGATACGACCCGCCGCGCAACGCCGCTCCAGCAAAATTGGGACGAAAGCCCAGCTCTTCCATGGCGGCCAGCACACGCTTGCGCGTCTTTTCCGTCACGTTGGGCATACCGTTGACCACGCGAGACACAGTCTGGCGGCTCACGCCAGCGAGCGCCGCAACTTCTGCCGCGCTCGCCGAATGACCATTCCTTGTCTGCTGAGCCATGCCTTCCACGCTAACCTGCTTCCCAACTATTCCCCGCGCCCATGGCGCATCGTACATACATTGATAACGTGCTCATGATACCCGAGCCATATACCACAACATGAAAACTTCTGTCAATCAAAACCGCTTACCGAACAAATACAACCGTTCGCGGCTGTTTGAAGTTGTTTTGTTTCTATACATCCCAGCCGGATGTTAACGTGCTCATTGTCAAATGTTCACGTGCTCATTTTGGTTCTAATCATTTTAAGATAGTGTTTATCGGGCTTTTTCACCGCTGAACGCTAACCAGGGAGCCTCCTGAGCGCAAACGCACAATATCGAACAGCGAGACGAGAGGGTGTATGCATATGTCTTTGCTAAACCGCGTACAGCAGCTGCCGAAGGGCTTTGTTTGGGGCGCCGCAACCGCCGCGTACCAAACGGAAGGTTCCACGAAGGTGGCAGGCAAGGGTAAGACCATGTGGGACGATTACCTTGTCGCCCAGGGTCGCTTTTTGCCCGACCCGGCCAGTGATTTCTACAACCGCTACGAGGAGGATATCCGCCTTTCTGCCGAGCATGGACTCAACGCCATCCGTGTGTCCATCGCCTGGACCCGCATCTTCCCCAACGGCGACGATGCCGAGCCCCTCGCCGAGGGCGTTAAGCACTACCACGAGCTGTTCGCCTGCTGCAAAAAGTATGGCGTCGAGCCCTATGTGTCCCTGCATCACTTTGACTCCCCCGCCGCCCTGTTCAACCAGGGCGACTGGCTCAACCGCAAGACCGTCGACGCCTATGTGCGCTATGCCGAGTTCTGCTTCCGCGAGTTCCGCGAGGTCAAGAATTGGTTCACCATCAACGAGCTCATCAGCCTCTCGCACTCCCAATACATCCAAGGCAACTTCCCGCCCAACCATCACTTTGATGTGACGAGCGGCATCCAGAGCCAGCACAACGAGCTCGTTGCCCACGCCCGCGCCGTCAACCTGTATAAGGATCTTGACGAGACCGAGCACCTGGGCGGACGCATTGGCATGGTCAACGTCCTGACGCCGGCATATCCTGCCACAGACTCGCCCGCCGACCAGCACGCCGCCGACCTGTACAACGCCTTCTACACCGACTTCATCATGGACGGCGCCTTCCTGGGTCACTACTCCGCGCGCACCCTCTCACTCATCAACGAGATTCTGCGTGCCAACAACGCCACGCTTACGGTTGAGGACAGCGACATGGAGGAGCTCGCCAAGGCGGCACCCCGCAACGATATGTTCGGCCTCAACTACTATCAGTCGGCGTTTATCGCCGCCTACGATGGCGAGTCCACCAACAGCTTTAACGGCACCGGAGACAAGGGCACCTCGTGCTTTAAGTTTAAGGGCGTCGGGCAGCAGGTCGATATGCCGGGTATCCCCACCACCGACTGGGATTGGCTCATCTACCCGCAAGGCCTCTACGACACGCTCAAGCACATCAGCGCCACCTATCCCAACCTCCCCGTCATCTATATCACCGAAAACGGCCTGGGCCACAAGGACCCCGAGCCCGACGCAAACGGCATCGTCGCCGATCCCGAGCGCATCGACTTTGTCGACCAGCACATGGAGAAGGTGCTCCAGGCGCGTGCCGAGGGCGTCGACGTCCAGGGCTACTTTATCTGGAGCCTGCAGGACCAGTTCTCGTGGGCCAATGGCTATAACAAGCGCTACGGCCTGTTCTACATCGACTTCGACACGCAAAAACGCTACATCAAGCAGTCGGCACTCTGGTACAAGGAGCTCGCCGACACTATGGCGGACGCGCAGTAGCGCATCGCCTCGCTTTCCCCCGAGGGGGAGCGGCCCCATGCGATACAAACCCAGCCGCTCCCCTCTCTCCCCCTGGGACCGACCCCGCCTGCACCCGGGCTTTTAGCAAGCGGGAGACCATATAGGTTTTCAACGTCCATGCCATTAAGATTTCATGCAAAGAGGAGCGTGAACTATGGAATCGATCGTTAAGTTCTTGGAGAAAGGTCAGCCGTACTTCGACAAGGTCTCTAAGAACATCTACCTTCAGGCCATTAAAGACGGCTTTTTGGCAGCAATGCCCATCATCCTGTCTTCTTCTGTCTTCCTGCTTATTTCGACCCTGCCGGGCGTTGTCGCCACGGTCGGCGGCTTTACGCTGCCCGACTGGTGGAACGTCGACGTCGTGAACTTCTGCAACAAGGTTTACAACTTCACGATGGGCGTCGTGGGCATCATGGTCGCCGGCACCACCGCAAGCGCGCTGACCGGCTCCAAGAACCGCCGCATGCCTGCCGGCAAGGCCATCAACGCCACGAGCACCATGGTCGCCGCCATGTGCGCTATGCTCATCTTGGCCGTTACCCAGACGAGTGCCAAGATCGACGGCGCCGATGTCTCGGTGTTCTTTACCGACAACATGGGCACCAAGGGCCTGCTGAGCTCCTTTGTCGCCGCATTTGCCACGGTCAACATCTATGCCTTCTGCATTAAGCGAGACATCACCATCAAGCTGCCCAAAGAAGTCCCTGGCGCCATCGCCCAGAACTTCCGCGACATCTTCGCCTTCAGCTTCTCCATCCTGTTTGTCGCCGTCATCGACGTTATCTGCCGCACCTGCTTGGCCGTCCCGTTTGCCAACGTCATCTCCACGCTGGTGAGCCCGCTGTTCGCCGCTGCCGATTCCTACGCCGGCCTCGCCCTCATCTGGTTCATGATCCCGCTGTTCTGGTTCATGGGCATCCACGGCCCCTCGGTCGTTAAGCCTGCCCTCAACGCCGCGCTGTTTGGCAACATCACCACTAACCTCGCCACGCTGCAGGCCGGCGGTCACCCCGCCCTCGCCCTGACCGAGAACTTCGGTAACTACATCGGCGAACTCGGCGGCACCGGCGCCACGTTCATTGTCCCGATCATCTTCCTGCTCTTTATGCGCTCCAAGCAGCTCAAGGCCGTCGGCAAAGCCTCTGTCGTACCCGTGATGTTCGCCGTCAACGAGCCGCTGCTGTTCGCCGCGCCCATCATCCTCAACCCGTACTTCCTGATCCCGTTCCTGTTTGCCCCCGTGGCCAACGTCCTCATTGGTAAGTTCTTCATCGACTTTTTGGGCATGAACGGCTTTATCTATGCCATGCCGTGGGCACTCCCCGGACCGATCGGCACCTTCATCGACACCAACTTCCAGCCGATCTCTCTGGTCCTGGTTGTCGTCCTGCTGGTCGTTGACTTCTTGATCTACTACCCGTTCTGCAAGGCCTACGACAACGTCCTGTGCAAGCAGGAGGCCGAGACCCTGGCCGAAGAAGAGGCCGAGGAGACCAAGACCGTCAAGACCGCTGACGCCCCCGCCGTTGAGGCTCCTGTTGTCGAGACCGCTTCTGCCACTGAGGCCTCCGCAGCTCCGTCCGCCCTTAAGGGCAAGGATCTGAGGGTTCTGGTTCTGTGCGCTGGCGCCGGCACCTCTGCACTGCTCGCCAACGCGCTTAAGGAAGGCGCCGACGAGCTGGGCATCGACATTACCGCCAACGCCGGTGCCTACGGCAGTCACTACGCCATCATGGACCAGTACAACGTCATCGTCCTGGCTCCGCAGGTTCGCACCTATTACAACGAGATGAAGGCCGACACCGACCGCCTGGGCATCACGCTGCTGTCGCCCAAGGGCAAACAGTACATCGACCTCACTAAGGATCCCAAGGGTGCCGTCGCCTGGATCGAGGAAAACCTCGAGGCATAAGACGCTGACACCACCTGCCGCTCGCAGACAATAAATGGCCCGTGCATCGATGTGTGATGCGCGGGCCATTTTGTTTAGACCGCACCCGTCCTCCTGTTCATCTCAATCTGTAACATCTAGCCGAGTTTTCGGGTCCCACCTGTTACAGATTTAGACGAGCAGGCCGAGCACGTCTACGCCCGCAGGTCCTTCACGCTGGAACGCTCGACCAGCACGCCCGACACAAGCGTACGGCTTCTGGAGCTCGGGGCTTCCAGACCTGAAACGACCTCGTTAAGTGCACGGATGCCCAGCTCGCGGTGGCGAAACTTCACCGACGTCAGAATCGAGTTGGGAATCGTCTTGTAGAGCTCATCGTCGAAGCCGATCACGGACACGTCGTCGGGCACACTGAGCCCTTTGTCTCGTAGAGCCATCATCACGCCGTTTGCCATGCAGTCGTTAGCAGCGAGGACCGCCGTGCAATCGGGTTTATCGGCAAGCACAAGGCCCGCGGCATAGCCACTATCCGCATTCCAATCGCCTTGCAGAGGCTCGGGCGGCTCAATGCCACGCGCCTCGAGTGCCGCACGCCAACCTTTCATACGGCACTGGCTCGACAGCGACTCTTTCTTACCAGAGACGAAGTACACGTTTTTATGCCCGTGGTTCAAGAAGTACTCGCACGCCATGCGCGCGCCGCCCTCTTGGTCGTCACTGACGGTGGAGCAGGTAGGATGTTCCATCGGTGTGATAATCACCGTCTTGAGGTCTTTCGGCGCCTCAAAGGTATCAAAGTCATCGACCATCTGACGCAGGTTGAAAATCATTCCGTCGACGGGAAGCTGCGACATCCTACGCGCCGCTTCGGCAAGGGTCATCTTCTCCCCAGCCCGCTTTTTGATCATCGTGAGCGCAAAGCCGCGTTCTTCGGCGGCATCGGCGATACCGTCGATCATGTCCACGGCGCCGCCCGACAAGTGGAACATCACCACGCCGATGCACCCGTAACGGCCCAACTTGAGTGAACGCGCGGCAAAGTTCGCCCGGAACCCAAGCGCCTCCATGGCGGCATGGACCCTATCGCGCGTCGACTCGCGCACGCTATCGGGCTCGTTGATCACGCGCGACACCGTCTTGAGAGAAACGCCCGCGGCAACTGCCACATCATTCATTGAGACATTTTTCTTGTCCATCGTTGCCACTACTTCTCCAGTCGGTTTTGTATTGCTTGTTTTTTGCGTTCTAGCATACACTACCTGCCCGCTGACAAATCAGCCGTTTATCGGACAATATCGACCGTTCACCTGTAAATCCTTGTTGCTCTTCCAAAAATGTCTTACGTTGTCATTAACGAAATGTCCTACGTTGTCATTTCGCAATGCCTTCCTTAAGCAGGAAGGTTTCCGGGCAGTCCTGACCATCCATCGACGACCAGTTCCATCCACATGCATCGCGCATCAAGCAGCAAAGGAGCTCTATGGACGCCATCGTAAAGATGCTCGAAAAGCATCAACCGTTCTTTGAGAAGATCTCGAGGAACATCTACCTCCAGGCCATTAAGGACGGATTCCTTGGGTGCATGCCCATCGTCCTCACCTCTTCGATCTTTCTGTTGATCGCCACCCTTCCTGGCGTAGTTGGCATCACGCTGCCCCAGCCGCTCATCGACTGGTGCAATAAGCTGTACAACTTCACCATGGGCGTCATGGGCATCATGGTTGCCGGCACCACCGCCAAGAACTTCACGGCCTCCATGAACCGTCGCATGCCCGCCGGCAAGGTACTCAACGACGGCTCCACCATGGTGGCCGCTCAGTGCAGCATGCTGCTGCTCGCTGTTACGCAGTTCACCACCAAGTTCAACGGCTCCGAGCTTTCGGTCTTCGACTGCACCAGCATGGGCACGCGCGGTCTGTTCTCGGCCTATATCGCCGCGTTCATTACCGTGTGGGTCTATAAGTTCTGCGTCTCGCGCGATCTGACCATTAAGCTGCCCAAGGAGGTCCCGGGCGCCATCGCTCAGAACTTCCGCGACATCATCCCCTTTGGCGGCGCCGTCATCATCTGCGGCATCATCGATGTCGTCGTGCGCAACCTCATGGGCGTTCCGTTCTCCGAGCTGCTTATTAAACTGCTCTCCCCGCTCTTTACCGCTGCAGAAACCTATCCTGGCCTTATCCTTATCCAGGCAGCCACCGCGTTCTTCTGGTTCATCGGCGTCCACGGCCCCTCGATCGTCCAGCCGGGCATCGACCCCATCCGTCTTGCCAACCAGGCCGAGAACCTGCAGGTTCTGCTGGCCGGTGGTCACCCCGCCCACTCCCTCACCTTTAACATGTCGCTCGTGGGTGAGTTCGGCGGCACCGGCGCCACCTTCATCGTGCCGCTTCTGCTGATTCTCTTTATGAAGTCCAAGCAGCTCAAAGCCGTCGGTAAGGCCTCGATTGTTCCTGTTGCCTTCGCCGTCAACGAGCCGCTGCTCTTTGGCGCGCCGATGATCCTTAACCCCTACATGCTCATCCCCTTTGTTGCCGCCGGTTGCGTCAACGTGAGTGTTGCCAAGTTCTTTATCGATAACGTGGGCATGAACGGCTTCTCCTTCGTGGTGCCTTGGGCTACCCCCGCCCCCATCGGCATCTTCATCACCACAAACTTCCAGCTTATCGCCCTGGTATTTGTCGCGATTATCATCTTGCTGGACGCCATCATCTACCTGCCGTTCTTGAAGGCATACGATAAGCTGCTCTGCGACCAGGAGGCCGAGCGCGCCGCCGAGCTGGGTCTCGAGTCCAATGGTGCCGCTGTCATCGCCGCCAAGCCCTCTGCGCCCGCTGTCGAGCAGGCTACCGCTTCCGTCGAGACGACTGTTGCCGCCGCCGACAGCAAGCCTGTCGCCGATCAGCCCGAGCCCGAGCCCGCTGCCGATGCATCCGCCAAGAAGGATGTCGATGGCCTGAAGGTCCTCGTCCTGTGCGCCGGCGCCGGTACCTCTGCCATGCTCGCCAACGCCATCAAGGAAGGTGCTGCGCAGACCGGAGAGAACATCGCTTCCTCCGCAGGCGCCTATGGCCAGCACACTGCCATCATGGATCAGTACGACGTTATCGTGCTCGCCCCGCAGGTTCGTAGCTACTACAACGACATGAAGGCCGACACCGATCGCCTGGGTATTAAGCTGCTCGCTCCCCGCGGTAAGGAATATATCGACCTTACTCGCGACCCCGCTGGCGCCATCAAGTGGCTCCGCGAGAACCTCGACTAGTTCCTCCCTCTGTTGGTGCCCGGATTCCCGGTTCGGGCACCTCTCCCTATTCGTATCCCACAGAAAGGATGACTCATGAACAACCCCATGCAGTTCCCCGACGGCTTTGTGTTTGGCGGCGCCACCGCCGCTTACCAGGTTGAGGGCGAGACGCGCACGCACGGCAAGGGCAAAGTGCCCTGGGACGATTTCCTGGCTGCTCAGGGTCGCTTCTCCCCCGATCCTGCAAGCGACTTCTACAACAAATATCCGGTCGATATCGACCTGTGCCAGCACTTCGGCATCAACGGTATTCGCGTCTCCATCGCTTGGAGCCGTATCTTCCCCAGTGGCACCGGCGAGATTAACCCCGAGGGCGTCGCCTTCTATCACGAGCTCTTTGCCACCTGCAACAAAGCTGGCGTTATCCCCTATGTCACGCTCGATCACTTCGATACGCCCGAGGCCTTCTACCAGAACGGCGGCGAGGGATTCCTGACGCGCACGACGATCGACGCCTTTGTCGAGTACGCCAAGTTCTGCTTTGCCGAGTTCACCGAGGTCAAGCATTGGTTTACCTTTAACGAGATTCCCGCGACCGCCGAGGGCAGCTTTATCGTCGGCAACTGGCCGCACGGCGAGAAGTACCGCCTGGACAAGGCCTTCCAGCTCATGCACAACATGATGGTGGCCCACGCCAAGGCTGTCGTCGCCTTCCATGAGGGCGGCTTTGAGGGCGAGATCGGCATTGTCCAGAACCTGGAGCCCAAGTATCCCCTCGACCCCAACAATGCCGCCGACTGCGAGGCAGCTCGCATGGCCGACGTCATCAACAACCGCTGGGTACTCGACGCCACCTTCCGCGGCCACTATGCAGCCGACACCATGGAGGCCGCGACCAAGCTGGCCCATATCGCCGGCGGCGAGCTCGACGTTCGTGACGAGGACATCGTCGCGCTGACCGCCGCGCTCCCCTACAACGATTGCCTGGGCGTCAACACCTACAAGTGCCAGTTCCTGCGTGCCGCCGAGGGCGAAAACGACATCAACCACAATGGCACCGGCGACAAGGGATCCTCGCGCTGGTTCCTCAAGGGCGTTGGCGAGTCATGCGTGCGCGAAGGCGTTCCCACCACCGATTGGGACTGGATTATCTATCCCGAGGGCCTGTACGATCTGCTGCTGCGCATTAAGAACGATTACCCCAACTACAAGAAGATTTACATCACCGAGAACGGCATGGGTTATAAGGACGATTTCGAGGACGGCTTTATCGACGACGCCCCTCGCATCGACTATATGCGTCAGCATCTCGCGTGGATCCTCAAGGCAATCGACGGCGGCGTGAACGTCGACGGTTACTTTGTGTGGTCGCTGCAGGACCAGTTCTCCTGGACCAACGGCTACAACAAGCGCTATGGCCTGTTCTACATCGACTTTGAGACCCAGAAGCGCTATCCCAAGGCGAGCGCGTACTGGTACAAGAACATCGCGGAGACCGGTCTGCTCATGGCCTAGTTTCAGCCACATACCCCTTGTCGGCCGCATGCGAATCCCTCCACGGGTTCGCATGCGGCCTTTTTGTTTTTGGCGCGGCCGGAGTGGCTCGTTTATCACGATCTGTAACATCTAGCAGCGGTTTTCGGTCCTAACTGTTACAGATCAAGACAAACAGGACGCCCAGACCGAAAGATCTAAATCTGTAACATCTAGCCGAGCTTTTCGGTCCCAGTTGTTACAGATTGAGACAAACGGAATCGGCCAGGCAGAAAATCTCGATCTGTAACATCTGACGAGCATTTGACCGCCTAGTTGTTACAGATCGAGACAACCAGATGGTCAAATCCTCACTTTCCAGGCAGCTACGAAGCGCTCCTCTTTCCTTATTATTATCGGTATCACGAACACACTTTCGGTATCCTTTAATGCCGAAATGATACCGAAAGCGTGTTCGAAAATACGGTTAATTCCATGCGTTAGCCCAATCAAGCCCCAGACTTACAAACTCCGTTTTTTTAGAATGCCAATGCATTCGCGCTTGCGTGTCATTTCACGTCACTTTAACACGTAAAATGACACGCAATTTTTTTCGTGTCATAATTTTGACGCGTAAAATGACGTGTAAAGTTTTACGTGTCATATTTCATGTCAAGTTAAAGCGAAACGGAGCACTACGATGCAAGAGACAAAGGATCTTGAGTTCAAGGAAAGCGTCACCAATTCGTTCCTCAAAACCGTCTCCGCTTATGCAAACAACACGGGCGGGCGTGTCCTATTTGGAATTAACGACGCCGGAAAAATCGTTGGCCTCGATGACCCCAAGCAGACCTGCTTGGATATCGAAAACAAGATTAACGATTCGATCATCCCCCAGCCCGATTACTCCCTAAAAATCAACGAGCCCGATGCAACCGTTGAGCTTACGGTCTTTCCCGGCAGATCGAAGCCTTATCTATACCGCTCGAAGGCGTACAAGCGCAATGACACAGCGACTATACCAGTTGATACCCTAGGTCTTTCGCGCCTTGTGCTCGAGGGTCAGAATCTCTCCTTTGAACAGCTCCCGGCAAGCAAGCAAGATCTATCTTTCACCGTTTTAGAGAATCGTCTAACTGCAAAGTTAGCGCTTCAGTCGTTCACAACCGACACTCTCAAAACCCTCGGCCTGCTCGATGAGACCGGGACCTACAATAATGCAGCAGAGCTGCTCGCGGACGAGAACGGCTTCCCAGGCATCGACATTGCAGTGTTTGGTGACACTATCAACCTCATTAAGCAGCGCAAGACCCTTGAGCATGCATCAGTTTTAACTGAAATTGACAGTGCTCTTGAGCTATTCGAAGCTCAGTACTGCTACGAAGAGATCAAGGGAATGGAGCGAATCCGCAAGGAGCCCATTCCACTTGAGGCGTTCCGTGAGGCAATAACCAACGCAATCGTTCATAGGACCTGGGATGTACCAGCGCACATCCGCATCTCGATGTTCGACGACCGGGTAGAAGTCGCCTCACCCGGCGGATTACCGGCAAGCATGACTGTCGATGAGTACCTGTCCGATATGCTGTCCGTTAGGCGTAACCGCATTCTTGCCGAAGTCTTTTTGCGCCTGGGCCTTATCGAGGCATTCGGTACGGGCATTATGCGAATTCGAGACACCTATAAAGACAGCATCAAAAAGCCTCGTTTTCAAGTTTCGGACAACGCTATTGTGGTCACACTTCCCCTACTCATGGATAACCCCGGGCTCGAAGGCGACGATCTTACCGTATTTGAACTGCTGAGTGAAGTGCATCCCCAATCGACAAGTGCGCTTGCGGCCAAAGTTACCTTTAGCCGCTCGAAGCTACTTCGCATCCTCAAAAAACTCGTTGAGACGGGCCTGGCTACAGTTGAAGGCGCCGGCAGAGGGCAGAAGTATCTCCTGCTGCGCTAGCTAGCAAATGACCTGCGTGTGCTCCTCGATGGCAGTGCGGTCCTCGGCGGTAATACCCGGCTCGCACACCACGGCGTCCAGGCTGTCCAGGCGGCAGAAGGTGTAGAAGTCGCGCTTGCCGATCTTGCTGGAGTCGGCGATCAGATAGCGCGAGTCTGCTTTGCTAAAAGCGAGCTGCTGGATACGGCCCTCGTCCATGTTGGACGTAGATACGTCACCGTCCAAGATGCCGTTGGCGCCGATAAACGCCGCATCGATGCCCAGCGCACGCAGGGTATCCTCAGCCGTTGGCCCCACAAAAGCGGCGGTGCGGCGACGGTACATACCGCCCACGAGGCACAGGTCGCAATCTTCGCGCGCCTCGAGCAGGTTAAACACCGAAAGCGAATTAGTCACGATGCGCAGGCGAAACGCCGGCAGCATCGAGGCCATCTGCTCAACCGTGGTGCCCGTACCCAAAAAGATGGTCGAGCCCTCCTCGATAAGCTCCACAGCACGGCGCGCGATCTGCAGCTTTTCCTCGGCATGCTTGGTGCGCTTTTCGCTGTGCGAATACTCATGGCGCAGCATAGCGTGTGGACGGCCCTGCGCACTGCGGGCTCCGCCGTGCACGCGCTCGATCTCGCCCAGGCTCGCAAGCTCCTCAAGATCACGGCGGATCGTCATATCCGAGACACCTAACGCATCCGAAATCTCCTTGACCGAGACCGTTCCCTGTTCCTCGAGCAGCTGCCGAACCTTATCCTGTCGCTCCGCTTTAATCACGATGAGTCCTCGCTGTTCCACGCTCACGTCAATTCAAACAGTAACGAACAAATTGTATCAGACTCGTGCGCGTAAAAAATGAACGCCCGCACAGCTCCAATCATCACTTTTTTGAGAAAAATACCCCCTGCTTTAGTGGGGTGTAGTGATAATCTCGCGTGTTCGCGCTACAGTTTGTCGGAATACCTCGATGTTAGGAACCAAATGATCACTTCCGAGCTTTTCGGCACCGCGCCGTGCGGTACCCCCGTTCATCGCTACACCCTCAACGGGCCTGAGATCTGCGTTCGCATTATGGACTATGGCGCTACCGTGTTGGGCATCGACGTACCCGACATCCCTGGCAACGTGCGCGATGTGGTGCTGGGCTTCGATAAGCTCGAGGATTACTTTGACAACCCCGCCTGCTTTGGCGCGACCATCGGCCCCGTGGCAAACCGCACCGCGGGCGCCACGATCACCATCGCCGGCACGGACTGGCATATGCCAGCCAACGAAGGCGTCAACAACCTGCACAGCGATCTTGAGCATGGTCTGCACAAGCGCGTGTGGGATGTTGAGCTCGACGAGGTCCATAACGCCGTGCGCATGACCACCTCGCTTGAGGACGGTGAGCTGGGCCTGCCCGGCAACCGCACCTTTACGGCCGTGTTTACCGTGACACGCACCGGCCGCTTCCGTATCGAATACGGCTGCGAGAGCGACCGCGCCACCTACGTGTCCATGACCAACCACACGTACTTTAACCTTGCCGGCCATAACGCCGGCATGGACTGCGAGCACTTCTTTGTTGCCAACGCTGCCCACTACCTGCCCATCAACGAGCGGAACATCCCCACCGGCGAGATTGCTCCGGTCGAGGGCACGCCGTTTGACTTTCGCGAGCTGCGCCCCGTCGCGCCTGGCATGGAGACCGACGATCCGCAGATTAAGCAGGCCCGTGGCTACGATCACTGTCTGTGCATCGATGGCTATCAGTACGGCCGCAATCTGCGCCGCGCCCTGCACGTCGAGGAGATGTGGACCGGTCGTGAGCTGGACTACTACACCACCGCCCCGGGCGTGCAGCTCTACACCGGCAACTGGCTGGGCGACGAGCACGCCAAGGACGATGCTAACTATGGCTGGGGCGCCGGCTTTGCTCTCGAGGCCGAGATGTACCCCGACACGCCGCACCAGCCGTTGTTCCCGCAGGGCATTGTGGGCCCGGGTCACCCCTACAGCAATGTGATCGAATACCACTTTATGAGGCACTAAGCCCACAACGCAACATATCGTACAGCAGCGCCCGCCGGCACCACCGCCGACGGGCGCTTTTTCATCTTTTGGGCTTGTTTTCGCTGTGACTGTATGAGTGACATATCAAAACTATGCCCATTTACTACGTTTAGCCTGGGATGCTCGACCATGCACCCGTTTTTGTTAAACTCTCGAGCCGTCTACCTGCAGTTTTGTTTTTCTCAAATTCGACATGCTCGGCGATAGCCGATCAAACGTAGTAAATGGACATAGTTTTTGACAGACGGCATCGCTCGCATCCCTCGCAAGGGCAAAATGATCCGTTTTCCTCCGTCCCCAAGGGATCACTTGAACAGATTGCCGATGGGGTCGGGATTGGAGCTGGGGAGGGAGCGGATTTCAAGCTCTATGCCGAGTTCTTGCAGCTCTTTGAAGGCGGCGACGTCTGTGTCGTCTACGGCAACTGTGGGCGTCGCGGGACGCTTGCCCTCCCCTGCTTGCATGTGACCGATACTGATCTTGGTAATGGGCACACCGCCCTTGACCAGCGCGAGCGCATCCGCGGGCGACGCCACCATGATGAGAATCCATTGGCGCGGCGTTGCGGTATGAATGATGTCGATGGTCCTTTGCACCGAGAAAAACCGCGTCCAAACGCCTTCTGGCGCCGCCGCCCTCATGGGTGCCCATTGGCGCGAATCCGCCGCAATCTCGTCGTTGACGATTAGGACGAGGTTGGAACCCATAGCCTCGTTCCACAGCTCGACGTCTTGCCCGTAAATAAACCGGTCATCGATACGCGTGAGAAGGATCTTGGGTTGAGCCATGGCAGTCCCATTCTGTTTGAGACTCGTAAGAGCGAGACATCACGTCTCCAATATTAGTGCATTTAAAGTGAGAAAAGCCGTCAGAACACTTGCACGGATGTGCGATGTCCCGTATCATAGACAGCCGTTGACGCCTCAGTTGCGTCACCACATGGCCGCCAGCGTAGCTCAGTTGGTAGAGCACCGCTCTCGTAAAGCGGGGGTCACCGGTTCGAGCCCGGTCGCTGGCTCCATTGCACAAGATAGCCGCCTTCGGGCGGCTTTTTTGTTGCCGATTCGCCCACTCGGTGGACTTCGGATTTAATGCTTAGGGGGCGGGGATTTACCAAAGTGAAATTTTAATGAAAAGAAACCCAGCTGCAACAATTGCCATGGTGAGGGCTCGAATTGGTCATATAGATTTAAAATAGCCACGATACCTTCTCTTTTGCTGGAACGATATATCTATACAAGGTTGTGAGCGGAAAACAAAAATACGTCGATTGCTATCCGACAAACGGGCCTGGAATTGCATTCACCGGCATTTCGGGGCAGATTGATACACATGTACGAAAGGGAACCTATGTGGTGCGTTGGGTTGGAGCTGCTGCAGGCCCGATATGGATTGCGGTCTTGCGCCCCGATGTCCAAATAGGTTTCTCTCTAGACGGGAAGTTGCTCATGGACGTCATCTATGACGGAGATGACTGGGTCGATCATTATACTTGGCGCCTGGTCGGCTCGGATGACAATGGGGATGTGGTGTTTGATGGACTATGTCCAAAGCATCTCCATCCTTTTGTCTCGTCGTTAATTGAGAGTTCCGCTCGTGTTGCCCCCTACAGCTCGGCATCGCTTCATGATACGGACGTTTTGAAGACCATAAGGGAATCAATTGACGATGGCACGATGAGCGGCCCGCTGTTTTCTCGGCTTGTGGGGCTAGATGAGATTGGCTCGAAACGACTGCTTGCGGGCGAAAAAGTGGAACTCACTTATCGGTCGATGATTTCAATCCTGCGGCTAGCCGATGTTCTTCGCAAATAAATGAGGCTTCCCTATTCAAAAACAGAAAACCCCGCTAAACGTGATTCCCCTAGGGAAACACGTTTAGCGGGGTCCTAGCGTGATTTCCCTAGGGGAATCACGCCATCAGACGAATAGCTCTGCCAGGCAGTTCGCTACTCCTCCCAGTAAGCGTCTGCAAGCAGCTTAAAGCAGATCTTCTTGACCGGCTGCGCGCCATCGCCCGGGAACTCGAGCGTGGGCATATGAGGCTCGCCGGCAACGAACAGCGCAAACTTATCGTCGGCAAGATCGCCGGCGATCGAGGCGTCGGAATCGACCAGATCGTAGTCGTCCTTCTCGTCAAACTCCTGGACCAGCGTCAGGCTGCCCGTGGCGACCTTAAAGGCCTCGCGACCCTCGACGTCGATCTGCAGGTCGTGATAGCGCTGATGCGTCTCGTAGTGGGCCTCGGCCTCCGGACGCGTCGTGGGAGCCATGACGTTCGCAAAGACCTTGTCGCCCAGAATCGGATGGCTGCCGACCTCGAGCTGCGCCGGGTCGTTCTCCTCGAGCCAGTCGATCAGCACGTCGAGGCCCTTGAGCATTCCGCGGTACTCCTCGATATCGCCCAATGCACCGTAAATCATCTAAATCCCCTCTCGGATCGTTTCTTTGGCGGCTACTCGATAAACGCGTTACCGACGCTGTTGCCGCCCACATACGTCTCGACCAGGGTAAGGTCGGGACTGAACACGACAAAGCCAGCGTCGCGCCCCGGCATAATGCTACTGCACTTATCGTCGACATGAGCTAGCAAGCGATGCCGAGGCCGCAACCCAAACTCCTACAGCTCGGTCACGACAACGCCGTTGTAGACCTCGTCCCAACGATCCATGACCAGATGGCCGGTCATGGGATCCATGGCGTTGAGCTTGCCGCAGGTGTTGGCGGTACGCAGCACCGTCTCATCGTCGGCGCCGGCAGCAATCGCATGTGCGAAGCCGGCAATGGTCGAATCGCCAGAGCCCGTAGCGTTGACGGCGGGGATATCGGGGGTCTTGGCACGGAACGCACGGCCGTTATGGAAGCCCACGGAACCGGCGGCGCCCATGGACACGACGACCCAGGGGATATCGGAGAAGCGGGCGTCAGAGGCGAGCGCGGCGCGGAGCTCGTCCACATCGTCGGTGGTAAAGCTCGTGCCCAGAAGGCCGTTGATCTCGGTCAGGTTAGGCTTGACCAGCTCGGGCTTAATTTCGGACTTAAGGGCGGCCTCGAGCGAAGCACCCGAGGTATCGAGCAACACCTTGGCGCCGGCGTTCTCGGCAATGCCCGTAATCTTGGCATAGTAGTCTGCCTCGACACCGCGGGGCAGCGAACCCGAAATGGTGACGACGTCGGCCTTGCCTGCAAGCTCGGTAAACTTGGCAGTAAAGGCATCGAGCTCCTCGGGGGCAATTGTCGGGCCGCTCTCGAGCAGCTCGGTCTGGTTGCCGGCGTGGAGGATGTTGAGGCAAATGCGAGTCTCGCCCTTGATGGGCACAAAGTCGTTGTTAATGCCGTTGGCGTCCATGAGCTCAGCCATGTAGGCGCCCATGTGGCCGCCGAGCAGACCGGTTGCCACAACGTCGTCACCCAGCTGACCCAGCACACGGGCCACGTTGAGGCCCTTGCCGCCGGCGGTCTTTTCGGGCGTCACACGGTTGACGTCGTCGATAACGAGCTCATCGAGCTGATAGCGCGTATCGACAGACGGGTTCATCGTAACGGTGAGGATCATTTTTAGCTCCTTATCTCGCAGGCTCCTTGTGCCTCGCGATACGAGTCGACAAAACGGAATTACAGAATCTCAATCGTGAACGAGCGAACGATGGTCTCCTTGGGCTTGGCGACAAGGCAGCCGCGCTTATGCTCAAGTACGTCGTCCTCATCGGAGCAGGTCGAAAGGCCGCCCCAGGGCTCAACTGCCACAAAATCGCCCTCGGGCTTACTCCACACAATGAGATACGGGAAACCCTCAAAGCTCAGGCGAACGCCTTTGTCCTCGCCCTTCTTGGAAAGCGTGACCTGACGGCTCTCGAGCACATCAAAGATGGTCTCCGCAAAATCGAAGAGCTCGTGCGACAGGGGCAGCGTCTTTCCCACCATGGGGTTCTTGGAGCGGTTTGCCACGTCAATCAATCCAGTCGAGGGAACGGCGGTGCAGAGCTCCGCAGCCTCGTCTTTCTCAAAGCGCAACTCGTAGTCCGTATAGGCCTCGCCCTCATCGAGCGGACACCTAAAGCCGGGATGACCGCCAATAAAGAACGGCATGTCCTCGGTTCCCTCGTTGGTCACCTCATAGGAGACGCGCACGGCATCCCCCTCAAGCGTATAACGAGCGACAAGCTTAAACGGGTACGGATAATCGCTCAGCAGTGCGGCGTTATCCTCCGAAGCCAGGCACATCGCCAGCTCGTTCTCGCTCTGGCTCAACAGTTTCCACTCCTGCTTGCGCGCAAAGCCGTGGCGGGCGAGCTTCACGTGATGCCCGGCAAACGTCATGGCGCTACCATCGCGCAGGCCTCCGCAAATCGGAAAGCAGACCGGCGCCTGGCCGGACCACACTGCAGGATCGCCCTGCCACAAGTACTCTCGACCTCCGGCCTCAATCGAGGTAAACGAACCACCAGCCGTGGACACCTTAATAGAAATCGAATCGTTGGAGAGAGCGTATTCCATTGCCCATCCTTTCGAACAACTACTTTTTGCTCGCAAGAACCCGTCTCGGCCCTGACCAAAGGACAAACCCGCACGTTCATCGATGCGTCCGGTATCCCAGCCATGCAACGGGGTACCATACAGACATTGATGCAATTACAGCTGAAAGGCCTTCTTATGCGAACCATCATCCTCTACGCCTCGCGCCACCACGGCAACACGAAAAAGCTCGTGGACGCCATTGTCGAGGCACATCCCGAAATCGATACCCTCGACGTAAAGGCACTCGGTAAAAACGAGTACCCCGACCTGCACGAATACCATCTGATCGGCGTCGCCACGGGCATCTATTACTCCGAGATCGACAAGGACATGGCACGTGTGCTCACCAACGTGCTGCAACCGCAGGACAAGGTGTTTGGCCTGATGACCTACGGCGGCAAAAACAAGTGGTACGGCAAGGATATCGATGGCATCTGCCGCATGAGGCAGGCAATCTTTATGGGTGTCTACGGTTGCACCGGCTTTGATACGTGGGGCCCGTTCAAACTCACGGGCGGCGTTCAGAAGGGACACCCGACCGCCGAGGAAATTAAGGGCGCTGTCGATTTCTTCGATAAGATCGAAGATGAGTACGGCGACATCATCGTCGAAGAGTATGCCAAGCGCGAGAAGCGTCTGGCATACGAAAAAGAGCATCCTGCGGGAGGTCTGGTGGCCGGCGTTAAGCGCACGGCAAAGAAGATCGCTAACAAGCTGTAACTGTTAAGGTGCTTTTGAGCGTTTAACCCATACGGCGGGTCCGAGCAGATTCGGGCCCGCCGTCTTTTTCTATCGTTACTCGGTAAAGGCGTTGCCGACGCTCTGACCGCCAACATACGTCTCGACGAGGGTGAGCTCATGGTCGAACACGACAAAGTCGGCGTCGCGACCCGGCATGATGCTGCCGCACTTATCCTCGATGTGCGCAGAGCGTGCCGGCACCTCGGTTGCCATGCGAATGGCGATATCGGCGCTGGCGATGCCCCAGTCGACGATGTTCTTGACACCCTGGGCAAGCGTGAGCACCGAGCCGGCGATGCTCTTGCCGTCGGCGAGCCAGCACAGGTTGTCCTTCATGATGACGTCCATGCCACCACTGGTGTAGCTGCCCTCGGGCATGCCGCCGCAACCCAGGCAGTCAGTGATAAGCACCGTGTGCTGCCAGCCCTTTGCCTGCAGCAGCGCCTTGATGGCGGCAGGGTTTACGTGCTTGCCGTCACAGATGATCTCGGCGTAGGTCTCGGGCGTGGACATGGCAGCACCCACGACACCGGGCTCGCGGTGATGCAGCCCGCGCTGGCCGTTATAGGTATGCGTAAAGCAGCTGGCACCGGCGTTGATGGCGGCAATGCACTCATCGTAGGTGGCGTCGGAGTGACCGATGCTGGTCACCACACCCTTGGCGTTCAGAGCAGCCGCATAAGCAGCGGTTCCGTCGCGCTCGGCTGCCATGGCGCTCTTAACGATGCGACCGCCCGCAGCCTCCTGCCACTGATCGAAAACCTCCTCAGAGGGATCGATCAGGTAAGCGGGATTCTGCGCGCCCACGTGCTTCATGGTAAAGAAGGGGCCCTCCAGGTAGATGCCTTGAATGCGTGCACCGCAGAAGTCGGGGCCGCGACCCTCGTCCGCCTGGGCGATAGCGGCGCAGGCGTCCTTGATCTGCTCAACGCCATCGGTGAACGTCGTGGGCAGCCAGCTGGTGGTACCGCGACGGGCGAGCTCGGTCGAGCTGATATCGATGCCCTCGGGATCGTTATCGGTAGTTGAGTGGTTGTAGAAGCCATGGATGTGAGTATCGACCATGCCCGGTGCAATCCACGATCCCGTGTAGTCCTTAATCTCGCAAGAGGGCTCGTCGGCCTGCCAAGCGCCAAAGACGCCATCCTCGACCATAAGATAGCCGCCCAGTTGCGGACCTGCCGGCAAGAAGAACTTGTCAGCCTTAATTGCGTACGTGCTCATATGCACTCCTTGCTTCTAAAGCAGTTGACTGTGGTGTTGCTTATACCCAGCTCATGTAAAAACAAAAAGCGCCCGCCCGCCGTTATGAGCGGACGGGCGCCCTTACAGGGGGACGCGATTAAGCGGTGAAG
The DNA here is from genome assembly GCF_028206995.1 of Collinsella aerofaciens. Lineage (GTDB taxonomy): Bacteria > Actinomycetota > Coriobacteriia > Coriobacteriales > Coriobacteriaceae > Collinsella > Collinsella aerofaciens_AQ. The sequence goes on from NZ_JAQLFL010000004.1 coordinate 58,311, forward strand.
GGGTGAATCGTCACGCCCTTAACCACGCGGTTGACCGTGCCGGTGGGACTCGGCGTATCGGGCGTGTTGCCCACGCGCACGGAGTTGAGCAGGCTGATAGCCTGGGCAAACATCACGAACGGCAGAGCAAGGTAGCCCTCGGGAAGCGCCTCGTAGCCCTTAAAGGTGAAGGACTCGCCCTCGTAGACGGTGGCGCCATCCTGCTGAACGGCGACGGTATGCTGAGCGATGTCGTCGCCACCGATCTCGTTGAGGATGTCGATGTCGTACTGACGGGTGTAGGCGTCGTTGTTGACGAACACGAAGACGAGCGTCTTATCGTCGACGAAGGACTTAGGTCCATGACGATAGCCCATGGAGGTGTCGTAGGAAGTAGCGACCAGACCGTGAGCAAGCTCGAGGATCTTGAGCTGGCTCTCCTGAGCAAGGCCACCGAAGGAGCCAGAACCCAGGTAGGTCACACGGTTGAAGTCGCCGGCAAGGTAATCGGCGATCTCGGGCTCGCGGGAGATGACCTCTTCGCCCATCTTGGCGATGGTCTCGACCCACTCGGCCTTCTGCTCATCGGAAGCCTCGTCAAAGATGAGGGTGGAGAGCAGGGTCATGCAGGTGTAAGAACCGGTCATGGCGAAGCCCTTGTCGTTGGCGCGCGGGATGAGCAGCGTCAGCGCATTGGGGTCATCGGCGGACTCGACGGCCAGCTTGCCCTCGGGAGCGCAGGTGATGTTGAGGAACTTGACGTTGTGGACGAGCTCCTTGGCAACGGCGACGGCGGCAAGGCTCTCGGGGCTGTTGCCGGAACGGGCGAAGGAAACCACGAGTGTGGGATCCTCGGCGCGCAGGAAGTCACGCGGAGCGCTCACGATGTCGGTCGTGGCGATGGGCTTAAAGTCGTAGAGATCAGTGTTGCCGGCGTGACGCAGGTACGGAGCGCAGGTATCGCCCACGTAGTCAGAAGTACCGGCACCAGTGAAGACAACGGACAGACGGCCCTCGCCCATGGCGCGAGCCTCGGCCAGGAAGGCCTCGATGGCCTCCTTGTTCTCGCGGTAGATGTTGAGCGTATCACGCCAAAGCTCGGGCTGCTGGGCAATCTCGGCCGTGGTGATCTGGGCGCCGAGCTCGGTGAGCTCCTCGACACTCTTCTCGAACATTTCTAATACCTCTCTCTAGAAGTAATCCTCTGACGTGCAATTATACACTTCGGTTGGTTATCTGGTAGTAACCAGTTAAATGCAAAGAATCATCACATGAAAACACTGGAGGCGCTAAACGTTGCGCTGGTGATAAACCTTGTATTTAAACTGATCGGCACGAGCAACCGAGAGCGTATACTCCACAACCTCGTTTGACTCGTTATACGTTGTACGGACCAAATCGAGCACGGGCGAGCCCTCGACAATTCCCAAAAGGTGGGCATCGGTGGGACGGGCTATGCTCGCATAGAATTCCTCTTCGGCCACACGTATCTTTTGCTGAAAGTCTTGCTCAATCACATCGTAAAGCGGCTTACGCTCCAGCAGCGGTCGCTTTAGGGACAGAAATTGACGAACCGGTAGATAGCTGCGTTCGACCATCATGGGCATGTTGTCGGCAGAACGAAGGCGCTTAAGCTTAAAAATGCGATCACCGATACGCAATCCCATATGCTCGGCCAGATTCTTATCGGCCTCCATCTCGCAAAACTCGAGAATCGTGGTCTCGGGGTCGCGACCCATCGCGCGCATCTGCTCAGTAAAGCTGTAGGACTGCATAAGATTGGTTGCCTTTGCCGAACGGTCGGTCACAAAGGTACCGCGACCGTGCTGCCGAACCACCAGTCCTAAACGCTCCAGTTCCTGCAGAGCCAGGCGTACCGTAGTGCGCGAGAGACCATAGCGCTCCGAAAGTTCGCGCTCGGAAGGAATCATGTCACCGGCGCGATATTCATGGTCAATCTTTTCGGTCAGAATATCGACCAGCTGATCGTACAGCGGTTGCTTACGCGCTCCGATCGCCATCCTATCCTCCCTTTTGCTCGAATTCGGCTAACTACCTAGGGTGTTAAGCATTATCAGTCCGCAACACCCGAATCATCAAGAAAACAAAAGCCGCGCGCTCTTTCGAGCACGCGGCTTTTAACATACACATGGCTTAAGGGGTCGGGGTGTGAGCCGCGTAGGGACACACCCCTCAAGCTAGAGCCTTACCAGATGCTCGGCCAGAGACCAAGCGGGCCAGCGCCCAGGATGCCAAGGACAAAGAGCAGGAGAATGCCCTTGGTCGGGGTCCAGCTGTGCTTAGCGAACATGTAGTAAAGCAGCAGCGTAAGCATAAGCGGGACGAGCTTCGGGACGATGGTGTTGAGGGTGTCGGCAACGGAGAAGTTGACCGGATCCTCGGTGACGGTGCCGTAGGTAACGGACTCCATGCCGTTGCCCAGATCGGTGACGCCGCACTCGACAGCGTTGCCGTCGGCATCGGAAGCGGTGAGGGCGTTGCCGTCCTCATCGGTCATGGCGATGGTGCCGGCCTCAGCGGTCTCGGTATCGATGCCCTCCATACCGGTGAAGTTCTCGGCCTCCTTCTCGGAGACGATCACGGTAGTAGCGGAGAGGCCACGGGTGGTGCCGTTGGGGATCTGGAGGTTGATCTGGGTGCCACCCATGGTGACGACCAGGCAACCGACGACGAAGACGCCCATGATGGAAGCGGCACGCGTGAAGGCCTGCATGTTGGCAGTCAGAGCGTCAATAGCGCTGGTGCCAAGCTTGTAGGACCAGTTCATGAGCCAGAAGCGCAGAGCGAACTGGACGACGTTGAAGATCACCAGGAAGATGATCGGTGCAGCGGCGTTGCCGTTGATGGCCATGTTGGAGGTGATGCCGGCCGTGATAGGCACGAGCGTCAGCCAGAACAGAGCGTCACCGATACCACCGAGCGGGCCCATTGCGGCAACGCGGACGGCGCGGATCGTGGGGATGTCAACCTTGTTCTGCTCGAGCGAAAGCACGATACCCATAACAAAGGTGACGAGGAACGGGTGGGTGTTGAAGAACTCCAGGTTGTGGCTCATGGAAGCCGCGAGGTCGTTCTTGTTGGTGTGGATCTTCTCCAGACCGGGGATGATGGAGTAGAGCCAGCCAGCAGCCTGCATACGCTCGTAGTTGAACGAGGCCTGCAGGAAGCAGGAGCGCCAAGCCATCTTGTTGAGGGTCTTCTGGTCGAGCTGCGGAGCAGGAGTGAGATCCTCGTAGTGCTCCGGGATCACATACTCATTAGATGCCATCTTCGAAGTCACCTCCGTCAGAAACAGCTGCACCCTTCAGCTCGGTCTGCTGCTGGAAGTCCCAGAAAGCGATGCCGAAGCCGATGAGAGCGAGGATGAGCAGGGCAGGGGTTGCCAGAGAATCGTTGGCAACGGTGATGAGCGCGAGGCCAAAGCCCATGAGGAAGAAGCCCCACATATCGCGGTTCATCATAACCTTGAGCAGGACGGCGAAGCCGACGAAGCGCATCATGCCGCCTGCAGCGGAGAGACCGGTCTGCAGCCAGGTCGGGATGGCGGAAGCGATGGTCTGACCGATGGTAGCGCCAGCGATGAAGAACAGGGTGACGACGACAGCGAAGATCAGGCCGAGCAGAGCCATGGCGAAGTAGTTCAGACGCTCGATACCCTTGGTGTCAGCGTTGTGAGCCATGTTGTCCGCGGAGGACATGAGCGGCGACATAAGCGTGAAGACCAGGGTAACGCCGAGCTGACCAAGCAGAGCGAACGGAATGGCAAGGCCGACTGCCGCGTTGGGCTCGAGGCCCGTAGCGATAGCGAGAATGGCTGCCATGATGCCGCCGATAACGGCGTTAGGCGGCTGAGCACCTCCGATCGGCATGTTGCCGATCGTCATGAGCTGATAAGTACCACCCACGAGAAGACCGGTGTTGAGGTCGCCAAGGATAAGACCGATGACGGCGCCGGTGACGATGGGCTGATAGAGAGACTCGAGGAAGTTAAACTGGTCGATTGCCGCGACGAACGTGACGATGAAGACCAGAGCGACCTGGAAGATCGTGTATTCCATCTTGCTCCTCCTTTCAAAATGTATGTACGCACTTTGGATATCACGTACAGAATGTCAGGGTTTCACTCCTGACAACGTGGATCACGAGGATTACGAGAAGAGCTTGCTCGTGTCCTCAACAGGCGTGCTCGGAACGCGCCTGATCTCCAACTCCACCCCCAATTCCTGCAGCTCTTTAAACGCAGCGACATCCTCGTCGTTAACTGCGACGGAGGTGGCGACTTGGCGCTTTCCTTCCGACATGTGCATGTTGCCGATGTTTACCTTCTTTATAGGCACACCGCCCTTGACGAGCGTAAGCACGTCTTCCGGTGTTTCGGCCACGATGAAGATCTTCTGGCGCGGGCTCGCCTTGCCGATGACGTCGATGGTCTTCTGCAGGGAGAAGAAACGCGTAGCGACGCCGGTGGGAGCGGCCATCTTCATGAGGTTCTGGCGCATGGTGTTGGTCGACACGTCGTCGTTGGCGACGAGGATGAGGTTGGAGCCCAGGGTGGAGTTCCACTGGGTGGCAACCTGACCATGAACCAGTCGGTTATCGATGCGGGTAAGAAGAATGTTGGGTTCTGCCATGTTGATCAGCTTCCTTTCGTTGATTGCTGACGACAGTTACTTGATCTCCTGAATCGCGTAACGCGAAACATCTACGACGGCACCGGATCGGACTTTGATTTGGACCTTATCGCCTTCGATGCCCTTGACGGTTCCGTAGATACCGCCGGCGAAAAGGACCTCCTGACCCGGCTTGAGCTCGGTGTGCAGCTCTTTGAAGTACTTCTGCTTCTTCTTCATGTTGATCTGAGACCAAATGGTGTAAATCACACCCATGATGGCAAGAAGACCTAAAAGAGCGACCGAGGAGCTCAGGACGCTAGCTCCGAAATCGGCCATTAGATGCCGTCCTCGTCGCCGAAGATATCCTCTTCCTCGGCACCAGCCACGGAGGCGACCGTCTGAGCGGTGATGCCCGTCTGGCCAACGGTCACGGCCTGCTCGCCAAGCTCGGCGAGCGTGGCGTTGCCGCGGAGGAACAGAAGCTCAATAACCATGGGAAGGTTAGTTCCAGTCAGAATCTCGACGTTGTCGACATCCTGGGCAATCATCATTGCCTGGTTGAACGGGGTACCACCAAGCAGATCGGTAAAGACGAGCACGCCGTCGCACTCCTCGCGCATGGCGGTAATAGCGGCGCGGAGATCCTCACCGTAGGAAGCAGCCTGGTCGCCCTCGAAAGGAACGACGGTAAAAGCGGGCTGGTCACCAGCGACCATAGCGATAGCGCTTGCAAGGCCGGGTGCGAACTGTCCATGACCGGTAAGAATAAAGCCAACCATTCAAATTTCCCTTCCGAAGGTGTGTACAATCTGAGTCCGATAGTTTTCGGAAGCCAGCGGGCAGACGCCCTTAAAGCTTCTTGGAAAGCGTTCTTTGAAGACCAGTGGTCTCTCAACTGGTAGTAACCATGTGACGTGTTGTTGTCACTATATCACCACAGAAGAGGTTGCTTTCGTTGATTCATACAGTAAAACGTTTTTGCACCGCTCACGGCGATAAATCGACCGTTTACCGCTCGTTAACACTTCTACCTACGGTTTTGAAACCGTTTCGAAATGACTTAGCGAAAGATCGGAACCTTTTCTGTGTCTAAACAACGCAGGGTGGCTAAAAATGGCGTGTAGAAAAAATGCAGGTCATTGTGAAGATTTGTGAATTGGTCTTTTTGACTTAATACCAGTTAGAACCAGTTTAAAAATTATCGGTGAACGGTAGTTTTTGACCGTTCACCGGTTATTTGCAGTCGTTTGCAGCTGTTTTCCCATATGAATTAGGGGAACCCGATGGAGCGCTTGCGCGATCACAGGAAATTTTGGCATTTGTCCTTATCCCCCACGCGCCAAACTCCGGCACCCAAAATGAGCTAATAGCTCACGCTAATCGTTTTCAATCATTACTTACTCAGTATCCGTAATTATTTATCGTTTATCGTTAATTCTAATATGATACAAGTATCATCCAAAACGCCGATTGGAGGGGTTATGGTCCATCGAAACGCGTCTATATCGAATGAAACCATCAGCCGCGAACAGACGGTAGCCAAACTGAGGAAGCTCGCTCGCATCTGCAAATGGGCCACGATCTGCATTACCACCGCGCTCGCTCTGGGGTTCCTCGCAGTCATTGCGATTGACCTTCTACTCATATTGCCTGGCCTCTCCCAAGGCTCGTGTCTCCAATCCGTAGAACTTCAAGCCGGCGAAGGGCGGTGCCTTGCTATCGTCGGTACCGATGCGCAGGCCCCACTTATGCTCGTCGCACACGATGGTCACACTGCCATAGGGAGCCTCTTGATGACATGTCTCGCGCTTACCATCGCGATAAGCGTGCGCAGGCTTTTCTTCAGCATTGAAAAGGAAGGCAGGCCATTTGACCTTGAATGTAACCAGACACTTCGTCGAGTAGGACATTTATTCCTTATCGGCGGCGTTGCCGTGAGGCTTCTTGGCGCCGTAATCACGGGAATGATACTCTCAGGATTTGGCGGCAGCTTTACGGATGCGTTCGTCGGCCAGTTATTCGAGCCCTCCATGCTCTTTGCAGGCCTGATTATTTGCCTGATTGCCAGCATCTTCCGCTACGGGTATATCCTGCAAAAACAAGATGACGAGTTGCTCTAGGGGGAATCCATGATTATTCTGCGGCTTGACCGCATGCTCGCCGAACGCAAGATTTCATCCAAAGAGCTTGCGGAACGTGTGGGCATCTCCCAGGTCAATATGTCACGCATTAAGACGGGCAAGGTTTCTGCCATACGTTTTTCAACTCTTGACGCGATATGCCGGGCACTCGACTGCCAACCGGGCGATGTACTGGAATATATATCCGACGATGAAGCCGATAGCCTTTTTGGGCTTAAAGATGAATAGCCATAATTAAACTGCCGATCACGCTCTCAACGCAAATAGCCCGCCAGAACGACTTCCGTACTGGCGGGCTACTTGCTGTCTATCGGCTAGATGCTCGATGAGCCGTGCAACTCTTTACGCAAACAGGCCGTAGATGCTGATGTTGGCCTTGGCGTAGAGGCCGTTAGCATACTCGGTCCACTTGGAGCTGGCGCTCGAAGCCTGCGAGGAATACTGCTGGTAGGCGGTGTAATAGGCGGTCATGGCCTGCTTATAGGTAGCGCTATCGGCCGTAAAGGCATCGTCAGCGAAGGCCTTAGCGTAGGTGCTATCGGCGTCCTTCCAGGTACCCTTTTCGCTATCCCACTCGTCGCCGGCAAGGTTGATGATGTAGTCGGCATAGTCCTTGCTCGCGGTCTCCTCGTTGCCGTCAGAAGGCTCGGTCGGGGCGGTCGGCATGCTTGCGGAGCTGTCGCCGACCTTCTTCTTGTAGAGCTTCTGCAACGTCGCGGACTGGCGGACGATCTGCTTGGCCTGGTCCTTGGACACGCCATACTGCGTGGCCATGGTCTTGTAGTCCGAAGTGCCGATGGAATCCTCGGCGTACTTCTTCATCTCCTTAGAAGAGACGGTGATGCCCTCGTCCTCGGCGGCGTCGAGCAGGATCTTGTTGCGCACGTAGGACAGGATAACGTCGGCAGAAGGAGCGGTGTAGTTGCCATCGCTATCCTTGACGGTATCAAGGCTGTACTGGCTCTCGATGGCCTCGCGCGCGGTGATGTCGCTCTTCTTGCCGTTGTAGCTGTAGCTTGCAACGGTCGAATCGAGCTGGTCCTCGGTGAGGGTCGCCGAGCCGACGCCCTTGCTGCCAAAGCCGCCATTGCCGATAAAGAAGCCGACCACCGCAGCGATCACGACTGCAACCACAAAGGCGGCAATCATCGTCTTCTTGTGCTTGGATGCATGGTCGTCCACGTCGGAGTCGTTGTCCTCATCCTGCTCCTCGGGCATCAGATTCTCGTCGGCGGCATCCGCGGCAATCTGAGCCTCCAGGCGGGCGTCCTCCTCCTCGGCCGTCGTACCGGCGGCAATGTGCTCGGCAGACGTACCGGCGACCAGGTCGATCTTCTCGTCCTCGTCACCGTCGGGGCCTTCGCCGCGCTCGATGATCTGGATGCCGTCGATCTCGTCCTTCTCGTCCTTCTTTTGAATCAGACCCATATCAGTTACTCCTTGTTAGGAAACATAGTCCGCAATAGAATACGCCCGACAGAGCGCCGGGCGTATTGATTCTCAGGTTATACGCAAACACTTAAGTACTATTTAGGCGTTTGCAGCGTGCATACCTTAGGCCAGGTGCGCGATAACGGCATCGGCAAAGGCTTGCGTGCCCACAGCGCCCTCAACGGAGCCGGTCTGGGCACGACGAACGTCGCCGGTAACCTGCTCGCCCTCGTCAAGCGTGGCAGATACGGCGGCGCGAATGCGATTGGCAGGGTCGTTCTCGCCTAGGTGATCGAGCATCATCGCAGCAGACAGAATCTCGGCCGTGGGGTTAGCGATATCCTGGCCAGCGATATCGGGCGCGGAGCCGTGCGTTGCCTCGAAGATAGCGCAGTCGGCACCGATGTTGGAACCCGGAGCCATCCCTAAGCCGCCCACCAGGCCGGCGCACAGGTCGCTCACGATGTCGCCGTACAGGTTGGGCAGCACCAGGACATCGAAGTCGTTGGGGTTCTGGACCAGACCCATGCAGGTGGCGTCGACGATCTTGTCGTTGAACTCGATATCGGGATAGCTGGCGGCCACCTCGCGCGCCACGCGCAGGAACAGGCCGTCGGTCGCCTTCATGATGTTTGCCTTATGCACGGCCGTCACCTTTTTGCGGCCGCAGCGGCGGGCATACTCAAAGGCATACTCCACAATGCGGCGGCTCTTGGCGATGGAGATGGGCTTGATTGAGATGGCGGAATCAGCGGCGAAGGTCTTCTGACCCGAGCGGTCGACGAGCTGCGAGAGCTCCTCGACCTCGGCAGCGCCCTCATCGAACTCGATGCCGGCGTAGAGGTCCTCGGTGTTCTCGCGCACGATGACCAGGTCGACATCGCGGAAGCGCGAGCCGTCGCCCGGCTGCGACAGGCAAGGTCGCACGCAGGCGTACAGGTCGAAGTGCTTGCGCAGGGCGACGTTAACGCTGCGGAAACCCGTGCCGACCGGCGTGGTGATGGGGCCTTTGATAGCAACCTTGGTCTCGGCGACCGCGTCGAGCACGTGCTGGGGCAGCGGAGTGCCAAACTCGTCCATGACGCCGGCGCCGGCCTCCTGGACGTTCCAGTTGATCTGGACACCGGTGGCCTCGACCACGCGGCGCATGGCCTGCGTAATCTCGGGACCGATACCGTCACCGGGAATCAGGACTACATCGTGCGCCATAATCTGTTACTCCTCGTCTTCGGCGTCGTCAGATTTTTTAACGCTAGCACGCTTCTTCTTTTTGGAGAGATCCAGGCCAAAACGTTTAACAAGCATTTCGCAAATCTCGCTCGAACGGGCCTTGAGATAGCTGCCCTTGCCGTTCTCGGCATCGAACTTAAGGCGCAGCGCAAGCTTCTCGGCGACCTCGGCGTCGATCTCGCCCTGGCCAAACTCGTACAGGCAACCGAGCATGTCGCGATACTCGAGGTCGCCGTGGTAGCACTGGATAGCCTCGTCTAGGATGGGCCAAGCCTCGCGCGAACGCTCGACGCTCGTGGCACCCCACACGCACAGCAGGCGGAAGGCGGCATAGCGCAGCGTGGAGGAAATCTCGTCGAACAGCGCGGTCTCGGCGCCCTCAAAGGCATCGCCCAGCTGCTCGGGGCAGGTGGTGGCGAGCGCCGCAAGGGCATCGAGGGCCTCCCAGCGGGTCTGAGCCTCGGGACGGTCGAGTGCCTCGATCAGCGCGGGCACGCAGGGCACGACGCGCTGCGGATCGCGCTCGGCAAGCAGGTGCAGCACGCGGGCGGCAAACTGACGGATGCGGCGCGTGGGGCAGCCGAGCTCCTTGACCAGACGGTCGACGGCGTTCTCGTTCTCCTCTGCCAGCTGAAGCTGTGCCAGCTCCTCATCGGTGAGCTGTTCGTCTTTGTTTTCTGCCATAGTTACCTCTTCTTACTATTTCTTAGCGTGCTTGCCAGCACCCTTGCTGTCATCGGTGACCGAGATGAGCTGTCGGTCGGCCGCGCCATTGCGACGTGCGCGGCGGCGCTCCTCGGCGTCGCCCGCGTCGGCGGCGGCTCGATGAGCCTTGTTGACGTTAAAGACCTCGTCGTGCTTGCGCCATGGGCCAACGGACTCGCCAAAGCTCATCTTAAGGCCGGCGATAAAGCCACCGAGCCAGCCGACCGGCGCAAACTGTACCAGCGGGAACAGCGAGAACACCCAGGTCAGCAGGATGACTGCCGCCGCACCCGCAAAGTTGGCGATCCAGTAGTCGCGCTTGGTGATCACGCGCTTTTCGCAGGCCCACTGGCCGCACAAGAAGCCAATGTAGATCGCAAATAGAAAGAGCACCAGCGAGAGCACCACGAACGTCCAGCTCATGGGCGCTACTCCTCGTGATGATGGCCGCAGCAGCACTCGTGGCCGTCATCGTGGCCGTGACCGCCGCAGCACTCGTGGTCCTCGCCATGGTGGTGACCACAACCGCACTCGTGGTCGTCGGCGTGCTCGCCGCAACCGCAGCCGTCCTCGTGAGCACCGTGCTCCTCGGGGCGATACTGCGACCAGTCCAGACCGGCGGCGATGGCGTCGGCCTCCTCCTTGTAGAGCACCGTGATGGCCTGGGTGCCCAGCTTGGCGCCACCGATGGCGTCGAGCATGTCGTAGAGCGTAAAGGCCACGTCGGCACCGGGCAGCGCGAGCTCGCGGTCGTCGGCGTAGGCGAGCGCCAGGCGCAGGTCCTTAATGAAATGCTCGACCATAAAGCCGGGCTTGTAGTCGCCGTCGAGCGCCTTGGGCGCCAGGCTCTCCATTGCGCCGGACTTGCCGGTGCCGCCCAGGATCATCTCGCGGGTCTTTTCCAGATCGAGGCCGCTCAGCTCGGCAAATGCCATGGCATCGGCCATACCGACCATGCAGGCGCCCAGCGACACCTGGTTGGCGAGCTTGGCCGCCTGGCCCTTGCCAGCGCCATCGAAGCAGCAGATGTTGGCCGCAAAGGTGGCAAGGATGTCGCGAACCGGGGCGATGTCGTTCTCGGTGGCACCCACGATAGCCGTGAGCGTGCCGGCGATAGCACCCGACTCACCGCCGGTGACGGGGCAGTCAAACGCCATGCGGCCGGAGACCTGGGCGGCCTCGGCAATGTCGCGGGCGAGCTCGGGCGAGCTCGTGGTGAGGTCGATCAGCACCGCTCCCGGCTTGGTGCAGGCCAGCAGGCCGTCGCCCGCCAGGTAGAGTTCCTCGACCTCGGAGGGATAGCCCACCATGGTAAAGACGACATCGGCGCTTGCCGCGGCCTCGGCCGGCGTGTCGGCCCAGACGGCGCCGCGCTCGACGAGTGTGGCGGCCTTGGACTTGGTGCGGTTGTTGACCGTGACGGGATAGCCGGCGTCCAGGATGTGACCGGCGATGGGGGCACCCATGATTCCGGTGCCGATGAATGCGACGGAGAGCTTGTTTGCCATGAAACCTTTCCTTTTGGGTTGGGTGTTGTTACCAGGTTAAGTACTCGGCGCCAGCGTTTGGGCCGTGACTTGAGGGCGCTTGCGACCGCAACGCCTGCCTACTCGCCGCGCACGCGGCGCGCGATGCGATCGGAAAGCGAGGCCTTGTCGGCGCGGTTCTTGCCCCAAAACGCACAAGCCACCATGCCGGGGCCCACATGCGAGCCGATGGTGGGGCCCACGGAGCTGCGAATGATCGTGACGTCGGCGCAGCCCTCCTCCTTGCGGATGGCGGCTTCGAGCCAGTCGCCGTCCTTCTCGGCATCGGCCGTCATGATGGCGATGGGCATGGTGCGATCGGGCACGTAGTTCTCGCGGAACGACTTGAGGATGGACTTGAGCGCCTTCTTGCGGCCGCGGTTGACGCCGATCAGCGACAGCGAGCCGGCCAGGTCGTAGGAGAGCTCGGGCTTGACATCGAGCTTTGCCGTGAGCTGCGCCGCCGCGGGCGGAATGCGGCCGCCGGCAGCCAGCGCGTCAAAGCTCTCGAGCGTAAAGTAGCCGTGGACGTAGGTCTTTGCCTCGTTTGCCCAATCGACCAGCTGCTTGGCGGTCAGTCCCGCCGAACGCTGGCGCACGGCCTCGAGCGCCAAGAGCGCGCCGGTCGCGCAGGGCAGAGCGTTGTCGACCACGTACAGCTCAAAATCGGGATACTCGGCGCGCACGGCGTCCGCCGCCTGGCACGCGGAGTTGTAGCTCGACGACAGCGCCGAGGTAAAGCACAGGTAGACCGTGGGCGTACCTTCTTTGGCACACTCGGTAAAGAACTCGATATAGCGACCGAGCGACACGGCGGAGGTAGACACGCGAGCGCCGGCGCGCATGCGGTCGTAGAACTCTTTGGGCGTGATGCTCGACCAGATATCGTCCGTGCGCTCTTCGCCATCGATAATGAAGGGGAAACCCAGGATATCGACATCGAGGTTCGCAGCGACCTCGGGGCTAAAGTCGCAGCAGGTATCGACGACGATGCGGCAACGGTTCGAATGACCGGCGGATGCGGCCTTGTCCATCAAAGCGACTCCTTACGTAAAAAGGCGGCCACCCGCATGGGATGGCCGCCAACCGTTAACTCATGCAAGTTAACGTATTTTACTCGTCAAGTGTTTCGATTCGGGGCTTGATGATGCCATATCCACCATTCTTACGGTGATACACCACATTGATGAGGCCAGTCGTCGCGTTCTCGAACACGTAGAAGTCGTGGCCCAGCAGATCTGTCTGCACCAGCGCCTGCTCCTCAGTCATCGGGGTGACGTCGATAATCTTCTCGCGGACGAGCAGGTCGTCCTCTTCCTCGGGCAGCAGCAGGTCGGCCAGATCCTCAACGCGCTCGACCGGTGCGACATCCGCGGCGCTGGCACCGCCCTGGCGGTTGTCCACGACCTTGGTCTTGAACTTGCGCAGCTGGCGGGTGACCTTATCGGCGGAGAGGTCGATGGCGGCGTACATATCTGCACCGTGCTCGGCAACGCGAATCACCGAACCGCGGGCACGAACCGTAACCTCGACGATTGCCGGGTTGGGGTTCGAGGGGTTCTTCTCATAGCGAAGTACAACGTCGACCGTCATGGGCTCGATATCGAAAACCTTGAGCGCCTCGCCGATCTTCTCATCCACATGCGCACGCAGAGCATCGGTTACCGTCGTCTTGCGTCCAGAAACCTTGATATCCATACGTGGCTCCAATCTGCCTCGGGGACTTACTGTACTGGCTATGTACCCATTGCCGTGCATTTAATCACGCGGATTCCTAAAGACCCGAATAACGATTGCTTGATACCGCATACCGAAGTCTCGCACTTTTCCATGGCAAAGTGCGCTATAGGAGGGAGCCGACAGATTTGTATTTGGTCCCGAAAATTGGCTTTGACCTGCTGGTTTTATAGGGATGAAAAAGCCGGGCTCCCCTATTGGGGAAGCCCGGCAGTGCATGTTGAAACCGTGAAGAGGTGTCCTTTCCAACGTATAGGAGACACCACCCCTGGCAATAACTAGCTATTGAGTTTGTTAATGTCATCGTCAGTGATGGTGCCTTCCTGGCTGGACGATTTGTCCTCGGAGGATGCGGTCTCATTGTTGGAATCGAAAGACTCGCTGCCGGAGGACGTGGTCTCACTGGACTCAGAGTCGCCCGGTTGCACGTTAGCGCCCGAAACCGTCTTAGTGGTGAGGTCGTAGGGAATCTGACCGTACCAGACGCAGTGAACCGCCTCGAGCGTACCGTCGACCGTGATGTCGTCGAGGGCATCACTCACGGCACGGCACAGTTCGTCATTGGACGAGAGGCCCGCAACACCAAGCGTCGAGGGCGCCTCGAGCGCACCGACATAGGAGACCTCGCTCATCAGGCGTGCAAGGTAGCCGCCGGCCGTGGAGTCGCAGACCACATAGTCGACCTCGCCGGACTCGAGCGCCTCAAAGCACTCGTTGATGTTGGAGTAGGTCTTTTGGTTGGCGGTGATGCTCTGCTTAGCAAGCGCCTCCTGCGAGGCCGAGGACATCTGAATACCCAGAGTAGACGTGTTAAGGGTATCGGTGGAAACGCTTAGCGACCCACCATCGCTGGTTTTACCGAACACGGAAGCGGCATCGTACAGGCAGGTGCCGAGCGAGCTAACGTCCCCGTCCGTGGAGTTGATCTCGCCGATAAAGATATCGGCCTTTTTGTCGCCGAGCGCGGAACCTGCCGAGGACGCATCGACAAAGGCGACCTTAAGGCCCATGCGGCTTGCGAGGGCGCGGGCGGCGTCGACCGCATATCCCGTGAGCTCGCCGTCGGCGCCCTGCATGGCCTGCGGCGCCTCGGAAGTATCGAGGGCAACCGTCAGGGTACCTGGAGTGACCAGGGCATCGTCCGACACCGTAGGGGTAACGGTCTCGCGCTCGATCTGGTCAATCGTAGGCGTCGTGAACGTGGACAGTGGATTGAACGCGCATCCGCTCAAACCCAATACGGCAATGACCGCCGCGGTCCCAGCACCTAACCGAGCCGCGTGCATCAAGCTGCCCCTCACCATGTCCACTACCCTGCCTTCTGTGTCGTATACAATCCGTGCGTTGCGCGGAATAACGGGTGTTCCCACCAGCTGACCTGGTATTTGACCCCACACTTGCGCACCGGGGTGTTTGCTCGGGAGGCCATAGCCACCTTCACGACTGGCCCGCTCGCCCGCGAGGCGGTATTGCCCCAAAGAAAGTAGAACGGACGGTGCGGCTTACATCTAGGACGCGCCATGATCGCGCCGCGCGCACGCGGTCGCTTACGTGGATCCCTTTGACCGCGTCTGTCTTGGACTAGGATGGATATTTCGTCCGTCCGCAACCACAGCCTGGCAGGAACGTAGCGCATTATAGCTAAGTTCAAGCTAAAGTTTAAGGTTAGGGGCGTCATTCGCACCGTGAGCACAGATTTTGCAGGTCGGAGCGGACCATTCGTGCCCCCCATGAAGCCCGGAGCTCCCCTACGGGGAGCTCCGGGGCACCCGTCTCAGGGTGCCGTGGCCAAAAAATAGCAAATATGAGTACTGTTACCAATTTTGTAACAGGCAATTTTGGCCTCTCGGACAGATTTTGCGCTTAGTGTCGCCAATCTGATGCTTAGTTATTCTACGTTTGTTTATTATCTTCTTTCTTTACGCCGCCTCCGAGTCCTAAATTCTTTGATTTTGCTGTTACTGATTTAGTGACAGTACTCATATTTGCCATTTTTTGGCCAGGGCATATGATTAACCCCCTATTTTTGACGCGAATTATACCGGCTTAAGCCCAAAACACGCCCGCAGCGTGTTAAGCAACGCCTCTTGCTTCTTCCTGCGGGCATCGACACGATTCCGGTACCGCTTTCGCATACGCTGGTGGATGCGCCATGCGAGTGCCTCCATTGCCTCCATGTCGCAGAGCATTTCGTTGTTGACCGTCGCGACCTCGATTCCCATAGTAATCAAGCCCGTGTTGCGTTTTTCATCATGGATACGCCCCCTCCGGGAGGAATGACCCAGCTCGCCGTTGTATTCCAGGTCAAACCGGGCTGCCTCCTGATATGCATCGCAAACTGCATGGGGCATCCCCGAGATTGCCTGCGCGCGGTCATCGAACTCGATCTTGTAGTCGGTCTTAAAGGGACCGCAGGCAAATCCGCCATAGGAAAACGGAAGCGAAAACATGGCAAGCATGATGCACTCCATGGGTGAGCGCAGGTTTTCCGACAGATAGGGACACAGCCGCCGCAGTTGTTTGGCCGCACTCCCCTTGCATGCCGCGAGGTAATCTGTCAGGCGATCGGGCGTCAACACCGGCTCGACTTCAAAGTAGCCCACGTCTGCCGGTTGGTCCTTGTCCTTTACAAGTCTATTCGCAACAGGTGAGGTGTAGGGAGGCAGATACTTCCCGCGATCGCTCAGTGAAATCTTGGAACACAGTTCCTGGGCCAGGGCAAACGCCTGGATACAGCCGACCTCGCGGGCGACGGCAACACAAAGGGCCTCGGGAGATAGGCTGTACACCCCCGGTTCCACCTCTAGAATCGAGCCGGCAGGCAACCCGGAACACACGGACCAGCCCACGCCAGGCATGCGTCGGCGCTGCGCCGCAGATCCCACCAGCAAGCACAGATCTTCTTGCACCTCGCCGCTTTTGGCTCCAATTCGCACCAGGTCGGGAAGATAGATATCCTCGGTCGAAGGCGATGACGTACACAGCACGCGGCGCTCTTCATCGGGATTAAGGTCTTTCCAGCTGATATAGCCCATCTGCCGGCGCTCGGCGCGCATCATGCGCAGCGCTGAAGCACCTGTTAGGATTACGGAAGCCGCTAGCTGTTCGCCTGTCGGCTCGTTGCGCCGCTCAATCTTCACTGCCACAAAACCACCCCTACCAAACACGTGCGATAGCAAGGCCATCGACTGCCGCAGCGCCGGCACGCTTGAGCTCCGCCGAGGCTGCTGCCATGGTCGCGCCCGTGGTAATGACATCATCGATAAGCAGCAGGCGGCGGCCGTGCACGTCCTCAACCGTCTCGTACATGCCTTGGGCACGCTCGCGACGCTCCTCGCGACCGAGTTCGCGCTGGTCGACATGCCCGTACTTGACGAGGGCATCGAGCAGAGGAACACCCGACAGCTCGCAAAATGGGCGCGCAATGGCCTCCATATGATCAAAGCCACGCCGCCGAAACGCTGCCGCCGTCGCAGGCACAAACACCACCGCATCCGCACCGGACAGCACACCTCCTAAGCGTTCGGGCGCTACGACCTGGGCATGCAGGGCGGTGTCGTAGAGCAGCTCCGCCAGATACGGCGCCAGGCGTCGCTCGCCCGCGTCCTTGTACGCTTTAATGATGCGCGGCAGCGGCTGCGCATAGACGGCGCACGCCAGGCAGCGGTCGAGCGCCTCCGCCATTGCCGAGGACGTGCCCTCGACCGAACACTCAGTGCACAGCAAATCCCCAAACGGGGCGCCGCATCGGGTACAGCTATGACGTGGGTCGATGAGCGCGAGCGCGGCCAGGCAGTCTTGGCAAATAAGCGCACCGGCGCGCTCGCAGCCGGCACATCGTGTTGGCGACAATGTCTCGAGTGCCTCGCGTGCCGCCCGCTCGGCAAACGGCAGCAATTCGTCCGCAAACGGTAGGGCGCCGGCACCCTGCAGACGGCTCAATTTGTTCAGATGGCTCTTCAAGACACAACCCTCCCTACGTTCGGTCGCAGGGAGGGTTGTTGATTCAGCGCTATGGTACCCCGACGCGATTGGGGTAAGGCGGGTTAAATCCGCTCGCGGGCGTTATTCGCCGGCGGGCGGTTGTGGTGCGGCCGAAGACGGGGTCGAGCCCTCGCCACCATTCTGGCGCGACTTGCGGGAACGGCGACGGCGACGGCGCTTTTGACCCTGGTCGGCCGAGCCCTCGCCACCGCGATCTTCGCGCGACTCGCGCTCGTCGCGAGCGGCGCCACGCGAAGCCTTGGCAGCCGCTCCCCCGCCATCTCCGGGACGACGGCGCGTGACCTTGACCTCGCCATCCGAGACCTGATCGGCAACGGAGGGCACTGAGGGCTTCTGTTGCGTGCCCGAGGAATGGCGACGGCGCGGACGCGGCGCGCGCTCATCCTCGCCACGTGACTTGCCGCCCTTGTCGGCAGGCGCATCGGAACCCGAGGGACCCTTGGAAGCGGCACCAGCCTCGCGAGCAGCTGCGGCGCGGAAGGCATCCTCGCGCTCCTCGCTCGACAGGTGACGGCGGCGACGGCGCGTGGGGTTCATGCCACCGCCGCGGTTTTGCTGCTGAGGCTGCTGAGTCTCGCGCTCGCGGGAGGAGTTCTTGCCTGCAGCTGCAGCCTCGCCGACATCGCCCGAGCCCGCGCGCTTGCGACGACGACGGCCACCGGCGGCCTCCTCGGCCTCGGGCGTTGCGGCATTGCCGCGGCCCTTTCCGCGGCCACGGCCCTCGCCCTGACCCTGACCGGCGCGAGCATCGGATTCAGCATCGCGACGACGGCGCTTGGGCATCGACGTGCCGGCCAGACGGTCGGCACTCGACAGGCCATCGCCCACGTCGACGCCGTTTTCGCGATCGAGCTCCATGAGCGCCAGGCGCATCTCGGGCGACTCGATGCGCTCGAGCACGTCGCGCGTCACGCAGTCGGGGCGGCAGTTGCAGCCCTGCTCGGCGGCCTTCTTTTTGCAACCCTCCGAGCACGTCATATCGGCTAGGTTGACCTTAAAAACCTTGCCGTTCTCCAGGCGCAGCACCAGCTGCTCACGCGGCGTGTCATATTCCTGAATACGCGCCTTGCCGAGCGGCGTATCGATGAGCGTCTTCTTTTTGGGCGCACGGCTCTTAAAGTCCTTGTACGCCTCGAACTCATAACGCAGGCAGCACATCAGGCGGCCGCACACGCCGCTGATCTTGGACGAGTTGAGCGGCAGGTCCTGCTCTTTTGCCATGCGAATCGAGACGGGCTCAAACTGTCCGCCAAAGCGCGTACAGCAGAGCTCCTGTCCGCACTGGGCATAGCCGCCCACCAGGCGGGTCTCGTCACGCACGCCGATCTGGCGCATATCGACGCGAATGTGCAGCGTCGAGGACAGGTCCTTGACGAGCTGGCGAAAATCGACGCGCTCCTCAGCTGCAAAGTAGAACACGGCCTTCTCGCCGCCAAACAGGTACTCGACGCCCACCGGCTTCATCTCGAGGTCGAGCTCCTTGACCAGGCGGCGGAAATCGACCATGGCCTCGTCGCCCTGGATGGCCAGGTCATCGGCAAGCTGCAGGTCGATGGCGCTCGCCACGCGCAGCACGGGCTTGAGCGGCTGACCGATCTCGTCTTGCGGCACCTCAAAGGGATCGGCCGTGACCAGGCCGATCTCGGTTCCGCGCTCGGTGGAGCAAATGGCATAATCGGCCTCGAGGATATCCAAATCCTGCGGATCGAACCACAGGTCGCGCGAGGCGTAGGTAAACTTAACGGGTACGACTAACGGCATTTCAGTGCCTTCCTGATATCGAACAGCATGACCTCGATGGCCAGCTGGGGAGTAACGTTTCTGGCGATGTTGCGCTCGGCGGTCGCGACTGCCTCGAGCGCCCGGGTGGCACCCGCAACATTGGTCGCGGCGGCAAGCCGACCGATCGTGTCGCGCACGTCTTCGTTCACCACGTCGGCTGCCTCGTCCTGAAGCGTCAGCAGCACGTCGCGCATGAGCGTCCGCGCGCTCGCCAGCGCTTCCATGATACCCGAACGCTCGCGCGCGTTGAGTTCGCGCTTGTTGCGGTCCTCAAGCTGCTTCAATGCTCCACGCGACAGGTAATCGGCGTTTTGCTCGAGCACCTTTTCCTGCGTGGACTTGACCTCGGCGAGCGGCGCCTTAACGGCGACGATGAGCGACTTGGCACGGCTGAGCACGTCGGCCTCGTCGGCGGCGATAAGCGAATCGATGGCGCGAACCATCTGACGGCGGGCGTCCTGGCGCTCGGCGCTCTTGAGGAACTCGATGCCACGCGTGGGGCTTCCCGCTACGGCGACGGCCATGCGGCAACGCGCAGGGTCCTGACCGGTGGCGCGGCTCACGGCCTGCGCGGCGACGGCGGGCGATACCAGCCGAAACGGCACGCACTGGCAACGACTCACGATAGTGGGCAGCATCACGTCGGCCGAGGTGCCCAACAGGATGAACATGACGCCCTCGGGCGGCTCCTCGAGCGTTTTGAGCAGCGCGTTGGCGGTGTTGGCGCGCAGCTGCTCGGCACGGTCGATGATGTAGACCTTTGCCTTGGCGCGGATGGGCGCCAGCGGCACGTCGTCGAGCAGCTCGCGGGTCTGGGCGATGAGGTAACCCGTGGCGCTCTCGGGCGTGCAATAGTGCACGTCGGGATGCGTATGCCGAGAGACGCGCACGCAGCTGTCGCATGCGCCGCAGCCGTCCTGCTCGCACAGGAAGGCCTGGGCGAGCGCCCACGCGGCGTCGAGCTTACCCGCGCCGGGCGCGCCCAAAAACAGGTAGGCGTGCGATGCGCGACCGCTGGCGACGGCATTGGTCAAAAAGTCGCGCACACGTTCCTGGGTGTCAAGCTTGGCCAGCAGACTTGCCTGAGCGGGGGCCATGTTACTCGGCCTCCTTGGCAAGCGCGGCGGCAACGGCTTCCCGCGGAATGTCGAGACCGTACGCGCGAACCTGCTCGACCGTCTTCCCGAAGACTTCCTCGACGGTCGTAGTGGCGTCGATGAGCTTTACGCGGTTTGGCTCCTCGGCAGCAATGGCGCAAAATCCCTGATAGACACGCTCTTGGAAGGCCATGCCCTTGGCCTCCATGCGGTCGGCCACACCACGGGCGGCCATGCGCAGCGCCGCCTGCTCGGGCGTGATGTGGTAGACGAGCGTGAGCGCCGGGTGCGTTCCCGCGACGGCCAGGCTGTTGGCATCGCGCACCATCTGGCGATCGAGGCCATCGGCAAATGCCTGGTAGCAGGTCGTGGAATCGTAGAAGCGATCGCACAGGACCACCTTGCCGGCAGCGAGGGCGGGGGCTATGACCTCGTGCACCAACTGGGCGCGCGCCGCCTCGTAGAGCAGCAACTCGCAGGTATCGCCCATCGCCGTGTTGGCAGGGTCGAGCAGCAGGGCGCGAATCTTTTCGCTGATGGCAGTGCCACCCGGCTCGCGCAGGCTCACAACCTGGTAGCCAGCGAGTTCGAGCGCGCGGGCAAGCAGGCGCGCCTGCGTGGACTTGCCGGCGCCATCGACGCCCTCGAGCGTGATAAAGCTATGTTGAGCGGGCTCAAAAGCCATGGGCGCAGCCCCTTCCTACAAGGCGCGTAAATGCAGATATATCAACCAAGCCATGATACCCCAGTGCTCGGCGCGTCCCCAATGGCTAAAGGTGCCTTTCCAAAGTTGCGGTGAAATAGGGACTGATTGAAACTCTGAGACCGCCAAACAGTCCCTATTTCACCGCAACGTATGATGGGGATTTTTGGATGCTGGGTATAATCGTCGTATTGCATTGAAATG
This sequence comes from Collinsella aerofaciens, assembly GCF_028206995.1. Taxonomy (GTDB): domain Bacteria; phylum Actinomycetota; class Coriobacteriia; order Coriobacteriales; family Coriobacteriaceae; genus Collinsella; species Collinsella aerofaciens_AQ. Next base: position 79,485 of record NZ_JAQLFL010000004.1, read on the forward strand.
TGGCGAAAGGAGTGGCAATGTCTCGGTATTGCGCCTCGTGCGGCAAGCTTCTTGCAGATAATGCCAAGTTCTGCACCTCGTGCGGTGCACCCGTTGAGCAAACAACCGCGAGCGATAGCCAGCCCGCTTTTGAGCAGACCGGCTCCCTCGATACGCCGCAAGCCAAGGCGGACGACCCCCTCGCCTATCGCCCCGACCCCGCCGCAAGCCCCGCGGCCGTCGAGACCACGCAGCGCATACCCGTCGCGAGCGGCTCGCCCCAACAGCAGCCGGCTCCCGCATACGCGCCCGCTTCGCCACAGACCCCCGCTCCCAAAAAGAGCGGCACCGGGCCGCTTATCGCCGTTATCGTTGTGCTGGCGGCGATCATCATCGCCCTGGTCATCTTCTTTGCAATCAGACCGTTCGACAACGCCACCACGCAGACGACTGCCGAGGTAGCTAAGCTGCACCATGACGTCGACGACGATGACCTAAAACCTCTCGGCGATCCCAACAGCCTGTACGACGATGATGACGATGACGACGAGGATGGCGGCGAAGCAACGCTCTCCGAGCAGAACCTCTACCGCCGACTGAGCGAATACTACGACCTGCTCGAAGATCTCGACAGCCAGGTCCGTGGCTGCGCGCAGAACTTCAACGGCAACTATCTGGAAGAGGATCGAACCACCCGTCAAAATCTCGCCGACGTCGCCGAGCGCACGGAGGACACCATCGAGCAGTATTACGACATCGTCGAGAACCTGGACGTCCCGACGAGCTCCAAGAACTGCAGCTCCTGGAAGGACATCATCGCCCTGTACGACGACCTGGATCACCGCATTGACGCAATCTGTGATGCCTGGGAGATCAGCCTGAAATACGCCAAGCCTGCGGACCACAAGAATGAGATTGTGGCGCCGCTGTCGCGCGACAACGTGGCGGGCACCAATGACAATAAGTACCGCCTAGACTTTGAGGAGCGCTATCCCGGCGCCAAGCCTGTCGAGGTGAACTAGCGCTTTGTCGTTCCCGAGCCGGCAGTTAGGGACGTTCCTAAACTGCCGACAGAAAAGGAACGTCCCTAACTGCCGGTCAAAAAAACGAGCGAGAATCGCGGGGTCCTCGCTCGTTTTTTAGGGCAATGTTTCGACTGTGCCGTTACTTGTCGGCGGCTGCTTTCTTGGCAGTCGACTTCTTCGCGGTCGTCTTCTTGGCGGCAGTGGCTTTCTTAGCCGTCGTCTTCTTTGCCGTGCTCGCCTTGGTTGTGGTCTTGCGGCCGCGGACGGGCTTCTTCTCCTTGGTCGGGCAGTCCATGTTCACGCAGATGCGCCACGGTCCGCGCGCCGTGTTGACCACCACTATGGGAGCGCCGCACTCGGGGCAGGTCTCACCCGTCGCCTCGAGCTTGCCGCGCGCCGGCAGCGGATAGCTCACGCCACAGTCATCGTAGTTGGTGCAGCGGATAAAGCGCTTGCCGCTCTTCTCGCTCTTGTGCGCGATCAGGTCGCCATGACGTCCTGCCTCGGCGCACACCTTGCACTCGCCCACCTTAAGGTCTGGCTCGTAGTTGGTGGGGCACGTGGGGTTCACGCAAATCTCGAAGGCCTTCTGGCGGAACGGCTGGCACTTAATGCGCGGCGCGCCGCACTCGGGGCACACGGCCGCCTCGCCCTCGAGCGGGCTTACCTTGACGCCGCTCGGCACCGGATAGGTCACGTCGCAGTCGGGCCAGCCCATGCAGCCGATAAAGCTGCCGCGGGTCTTGGCGCTCGTCTTCATAACCAGGTCCTTGCCGCACTTGGGGCAGGCACCCACGCGCGCATCGGCCGTGACGGCGTCGCTGATGGCGTCGCCCAGCTCCTGCGTATGCTTGAGTAGCTCGTCGAGCACGCCGGCCAGCAGCGCGCGCGAGTGCGTCACGACATGCTCTTCGGTATCCTCGCCGCGCTCCACGCGGGTCATATCGCCATCGAGCTCGCTGGTCATATCGGGGCTCGTGATGCGCGGGGCAAACTGCGTCAGCGCGTCGATGATGGCGATGCCTAGCTGGCTCGGCTCAACGGGATCATTTTTGAGATAGCGCACGGCGTACAGACGCTCGATGATGCTCGCGCGCGTGGACTTGGTACCCAGGCCGCGCTTTTCCATCTCCTGAACGAGCTTGCCCTGGCTATAGCGCGCGGGCGGCTCGGTCTGCTTGGCCTCGAGCTTAATGTCAAACACGTCGACCGTATCGCCCTGCTCCAGCGGCGGCATCTGCTCGTCGCGCTTAAGGCCGTACGGATAGGCCTCGCGGAAGCCAGGGGTCACGAGCACGTCGCCCGAGGCCACGAACGGCTCGCCGTTGACGTCGAGCTCGAGCTTGGTGTTCTCGATGGTCGCGGGACCCATAAGCGTTGCCAGGAAGCGACGGGCGATGAGGTCGTAGAGCTTGCGCTGGCCGCCGTCGAGCGTGGATGGGTCGCCCTCGCCCGTGGGATAGATAGGCGGGTGGTCGGTGGTCTCGACCTTGCCGCGCGTGGGCTTCATGGGACCGGCGAGCACCTTTTTGCAAACGGGCGCCAGCGCCGGGTTGATCTTTGCCAGGTCGCTTACCACGGCGCCCAGATCGAGCGTCGCAGGGTACACGGTGTTGTCGACACGCGGGTAGCTGATAAGGCCCGCCATGTAGAGGGACTCGGCGATGCGCATCGTACGCGCAGGCGAGATGCCCTCGGCCGCGGCGGCAGCCTGCAGCGAGGTGGTCGCAAACGGCGTGGGCGGCTGCTGCTTGCGCGAGCGTTTGGTCACCGCGGCGACGGTTGCCGTCGTAACGCCGTCGACATGGCCGTACGCCGTCTCGGCAGCATCCTTGTCGGTAAAGCGTACCGTCTTGTGCGCAATCTTAAAGCGGTCGTCCTCGGCAGCACCCTGCGCGGCACCCATACCGCGGATCTGCCAATAGTCCTCGGGCACAAACGCCATGCGCTCGCGCTCGCGCTCGACCACCAGGGCAAGCGTCGGCGTCTGCACGCGGCCGGCGGAACGCACGTTGCCAAAGCCGCCAAACTTGGCGAGCGTCAGGTAGCGCGTGAGCACCGCACCCCAAATGAGGTCGATGTGCTGACGGCTCTCGCCGGCGTCGGCCAGGTTCTGGTCGAGCGAGACAAGGTTATCGAAGGCCTGCGTGATCTCGGCCTTGGTAAACGAAGAATACTGGGCGCGGGCAACCGGCAAGTCCGGCGCAACCTCGCGCACCTTGTTGAGGGCGTCCGAACCGATCAGTTCGCCCTCGCGATCGAAGTCCGTGGCGATGATGACGCTGTCGGACTTTTTGGCGAGGTTCTTGAGCGAGCGGATGAGCTCCTTCTCAGCCGGCAGCTTAATGACGGGTGCCCAGGTGAGATAGGGCAGGCTCTCAAGCTTCCAGCCCTTGATGGAGATGCCATCGGCAAGGAACGGCTTACGCTTGGTGTCGTAAGGCGGACGAGCCAGGCCATCGGGCATGTCGGCCGGCAGCATCTCGCCGTCCTCGGTAACCGAATACCAGCCCAGCTTTTTATCGAACAGCACGCTGTCGCAAAAATCGGGCGCAAGGATGTGACCGGCCAGGCCGATGGTCACGCACTCCTCGCCCTTCCACTCAAAACGGTAGATGGCGGTGTTGTACACCTTATCCTTTTTGGGTTTACCCGTGGACAGACGCTCGGCGATCTGACGCGCGGCGTCGTTTTTCTCGGCGATGATGAGCTTCAAAAGAGGCTCCTATCTCGTATCTCTGCGGCTACGCCCGCCCGTATGGCGGCCGACTTACGCCCTTGCTTGCTCAATCTGCCCGATGAGCCAATCGCACCAGGCATCCATGCCCTCGCCCTTGCGCGCGCTGACGGAAAACCGCGGCGCCTGCGGATTGAGGTCATCGAGTGTCTTAGTATACCTATCCATGTCAAAATCGAAAGCCGGGGCCACATCGACCTTGTTGAGCAGCTGCGCGCCGGCGTGCTGAAAGATGCCCGGGTACTTGATGGGCTTGTCGTCGCCCTCGGGCACCGAGAGAATCATGATGGACAGGTTTTCGCCCAGGTCAAAGTCGACTGGGCAGACCAGGTTACCCACGTTTTCGATAAAGATGACGTCGATGTTTTCCAGACCCACGGCCTGGTCGAACGCGTCAACGGCCTCCATGATCATGTTGCCCTCGAGGTGGCACAGGCCGCCCGTGTTGATCTGGATGGCAGGCATGCCGGCTTCCTTCATGGTGATGGCGTCGACGTCCGAGGCGATGTCGCCCTCGATGACGGCGCAGCGCAAGCCGGCCTTGTCGCGCAGGCGCTCGTTGGTGCCCAGGATCGTAGTGGTCTTGCCCGAACCGGGACTCGACAAGACGTTGATCACATAAGTGTTTGTCTCATTAAATCGTTGACGCAGTTGATCTGCCAGGCGCTCATTGCGCGACAGAATCGGCGACGCGATATCAATCGTTTTCTCGACCATACTTAGCGCTCCTTACTTCTACCATTTATACCCCGTCCCCAGGTTGCTGGCGGGCTAATCGTCGGGGGTCTCGATCTCGATACTTGCGATGTCGAGTTCGCGGCCGTGCAGCAGACGCACGTTGGCGCCGCCACACTGGGGACAGCGACAATGGAAACGGTCGTGATCAAAGACCTCGCCGCAGTCCAGGCACTCGCTTTGTGGATGGACTTCCTCCACGGCAAGCTCGCAGCCGCGCGTGAGCGGGTCCTCGTCGCGAAACGTCTCCCAGGCAAAGTCGAGCGCCTCGCGCACGACCTCGGTCATATCCCCGATACGCAGCGTTACCAAAACGGCGCGCGAGGCCCCCGCCCCACGCGCCGCGCGAATCACTGTATCGAGTATGCCGTTGACAATGCCAACCTCGTGCATACCGATTTACTCCTCGTCGTCCTCATCGTCCGAGAACAGGTCCAGACGACTCACAAACAGGCCCTCCTTGCCCTCGCGCGCGGTAATGACCACGCGAGCGATGGCAAGCGAAATCTCGTAGAGCGAGAGCAGAGCGCCATACATGAGGCCCAGCGTAACGGGCGAGCCGTCGGGCGTAATCACAGCCGATCCCACAAGCAGGCCCACGTACACGTAGCGCCAGGCGCCGCGGAAGGCCGCGTAGGACACGATGTGGAAGACGGACAGGTAGAAGATGATGAGCGGCAGCTCAAACGCCACACCAAAGCCGATCATAAAGAGCAGCTCCATGTTGACGTAGTTCTCCAGATCGGGCAGCGCCGTGGCGACGGCCGAGGTCTCGCCGATGAGCCACTCAAAGCCTGCCGGGATAATGATGAAGTAGCAGAAGATGGCACCCAGGAAGAACAGCACCGTCGAGGCGAGTACCGTAGGCACGACCCACTTGCGCTCGTTGGGACGCAGTGCCGGCAGGAAAAACGCCAGAATCTGCCAGATGATCATGGGCGTGCACATGACCACGGCCATCTTGATGGCCAGCGAGAAGCGCAGGCCAAAGCCGCCGAGCGTGGTGGTGATGTAGAACTTACCGTCCGGCACAAACGAGCGGATGGGATCTTCCAGGATATCGAGCACCACGGGCGTGGCGAAGTACAGCACGATAGCGGCGGCAAACACCGACACGACCACGATAGTCAGACGGCGACGGAGCTCTCCCAGGTGATCGAAGAGCGGCATACGCGCAGGTCCGATAGGCATTACTCATCGCCTCCCTTCGGGGTGTCGGCGGCAGCGGCCTCGTCCTCGTCCTCGTCCTCGGCCTCGAGCTCGCGAGCGAGCTGGTCGACGACGGCCTTGCGCTTGCGGGGACGACGGGCATAGAGGTCGGCCGTCGTGGGCTCTGCCGGCTCAGGCTCGGGCTCCGGTTCTGCAGCAGGCTCAGGCTCGACGACAGGCTCAGCGGCAGCGGCAGGCTCGGCACCCTCGGCCTCGGACTCCTCAGCAGCACCCTCGCCCTCGGCGGCAGCCTCGCTCGCGGCCTTCTCGGCAGCAAGACGGGCGCGACGCTCGGCAAAGGTCTCCTTCTTGGCGGGCGCTGCCGTCTCGGCGGCATCCTCGTCCGCATCGGAATCGTCGTCGGTCGCAGCAGCCTTCTTGGGCTTGACCGGGGCCGAAGCGGCCTCGCTCACCGGATCGATAATCTCGGACTGAACAACGGCCGTCATCTTTTCCTGCGTCTCGCGGAACTGACGGATGGCACGGCCGATCGTGCGGCCCATCTGCGGGAGCTTATCCGGGCCAAACAGCAAAAAGCCGAAGACCACGATGATCGCGAGCTCACCCTCTCCAATACCAAACACACATACCTCCAAGGCTCGATGTGAGTCGAGCCCGCACCGCGCCATTCGGCCGGAACTCGTCTATTCATTCGGTCAAGTATAGCGCCCGGACGCCAAAACGTCCGAGCGCATCACAAACATATGCCAAACGGCACGCCCTTTTGGGGGCAAAGATTATGCAGCGGTGATCGAAATCTCTTGGTCGACACCCAACAGCTGAACCACGCGCATCACCGGGGGCTGCACATTGGTGCAGCTAAAGCGCTTGCCGTGGTCGACCGCGTGGTGTGCGGCGCCCACGAGCACGCCAATGCCCGTCGAATCGATGTAGCTCACCTGGGCAAAATCGAGCTCAACGGCCTCAGTGGGCTGCTCGAGCGCCAGGTCGATGGCATTGCGCAAGCTATCGGCGTTAGAGATATCGATCTCGCCGGCCACCTTAATGGTGTAGAGCTCTGGCGTGGGGTTGGTGGAAATACCCAAATCCATGTATACGCTCCTTTACGTATCGAAAGTGCGGATAGTACGGGAAGCCGCGCGTTAGGCGCGCTCGGCACGCGCAAGCTCGGCAGCGACGAGCTTAACAGCCAGCACCAGCACATCGAGCGCGGCCTCCAGGTCCTCGACCGTGGGATAGCTCGGCGCGATGCGGATGTTGGTGTCGCGCGGATCCTTGCCATAAGGCCAGGTGGCACCAGCCGGCGTGAGCTTGACGCCCAGGTCGGCGCAGAGCGCGGCGACCTTCCGGGCCGAGCCCTCGGGACCATCGAAGCTTACAAAGTAGCCGCCGCGGGGGTGCGTCCAGGTGGCGCAGCCCGTGTCGCCCAAGCCCTCGGTGAGCTTTCGCTCGACAGCCTCAAAGCGCGGGCGCAGGAACTCGGCATGCTTTTTCATGTGCTCCTTGACCGCCTCGATGGTGGGAAGGAAGCGCACGTGACGCAGCTGGTTGAGCTTATCGGCGCTGATGAGGCCGGCCTTCAGGCGCTTGGAGAACTCCGCGATAACCGCGGGGCTCGCACCGATAAAGCCGATACCGGCACCCGGGAAGGTGATCTTGGACGTCGAGGCGAATGCCACCACGCGGTCCTCGGTGCCCGCCGCGCGGGCAAGATCAAAGATGTTGGCGAGCTCGTCGGTCTCGTCGTACAGGTCGTGCACGCAGTAGGCGTTGTCCCAGAAGATGCGGAAATCGGGCGCGGCCGTGTGCATCTCGACCAGGCGGCGCACGGTGTCCTCGCTAAAGGTGATACCCGTGGGGTTGGAATACTTGGGCACGCACCAGATGCCCTTGATGGAATCGTCGGCGGCAACGAGACGCTCGATCTCGTCCATGTCGGGGCCGTTGTCGGTCATCGCGACGGGGACGTTCTCGATACCCAGGTCGGCGGTGATGCCAAAGTGGCGGTCGTAGCCGGGAACAGGGCACAGGAACTTGACCTTCTTGCCGTCATGCGCGGCCTCGTAAGCCTCCCAAGGCTCGCTGCCGCACGAGCCGCAGCGCCAGAACATACCGGCGATATCGTGCTCAATCAGCAGGCTCGATGAACCCAGCACGAGCGTCTGCTCGGCGGGGCAGCCCAAGAACCCCCCTGCCAGCTTGCGTGCCGAGGGAATGCCCTCAAAGCAGCCGTAGTTGGAGCAGTCGACATTGCCGTCGTGCAGATCGGCATCGGCATTGAGGATATCGAGCATGGGTCGAGAGATGTCCACCTGGGAGGGCGACGGCTTGCCGCGGGCCATATCGAGCGCCAGGCCCTTGGCCTTGACCTCGGCGACCTCGGCTTTGAGCACCTCGATGGCGGCATCGAGTTCGGTGGTTTCCATCTTCTGGTAGATCGTCTGCATGGGTGCGACCTTTCGCGAAGCGGTACGTTGCAGTTCGTCTAAGTATAGACCGCCACCGCCGCAAGGGTATGAAGCCGTGATAGATTAAGTCCATCGCAATAAATTACGAAACGCCGCGCATGCCGGCGTGGGGCGCCCAAGGAGGCACTATGGAGTACGGATCGTTCCAGGCCGAGGAATTCGGCGACCTGCAGCGCCTGGTCGACGGGCTGTTTTATGACCGCCACGCCATCGACCGCCTGGATCTCATCGTGCAGGCCGAGATCTTGGACCTCGCGCCCGACCTTATGGAAATCGTGAACCTTTTGCCGCCCGGCTACTACGACCGCCAATCGCTTTGCGACCAGCTCAACTCGGCCCTTGCCGCCCACGGCTGGGGCGCCGTCTACGGCACCGTGGAATAAGCCTAGTCATTTAAGAACGTCCCCAATGACTAAAACGCCGCTTGTGATGGTGTTCACAGGCGGCGTTTTCAAACTTGTATGTGCTTTTACTCGCCCTTGGGCGCGGGGTGTTTGCAAACCACGCTCATGTAGATCATGCCGAGCACGGCAGCGGTGACCGAACCGGCAAGAATGGCAGCCTTGGCGGCAAGAACCTCAAACTCGGCCGTCGGGAAGGCAAGGCCGCTGATGAGAATCGACATCGTAAAGCCGATGCCACCCAGAATGCCCACACCGGCAATCATGTGCCAGTTGACATTGCGCGGCAGCTCGCAAGCCTTAAGCTTGACTAGGGCAAACGTCATGCCAAAGATGCCGATCGGCTTGCCCAGCAACATGCCAAAGTACACGCCGAGCGTCACCGGGTCGGTGAGTAGCGTGCTCATGTCCACGCCCACCAGGCGAACCTGTGCGTTCACGAACGCAAAGATCGGCAGGATCACAAAGTTGACCGGCGTGGAGATCAGACGCTCCATGCGGATGAGCGGCGGGGTCACGCGGTGCATGACGCGCTCGACCTTGGTGGTCGAGACGGTAAAGTCATGCTGACCCAGGATGTGCGCCTCGTCATCGTAGCGGTCATCGAGCAGCGGCAGGCACTCCCCCAACCAATCGGTAAGGCTGTCGAGCTTAACACCGCACTTGGCCGGGATGGTAAAGGCCAAGATGACGCCAGCAAGCGTGGCATGTACGCCGCTCTTGAACATGCAGAACCACAGCAGCAGACCCAGTACCGAATACGGGGCAAGGCGGTAATGCTGCGTCTTGTTGAGCCACACGAGCGCGCAGGTCACAAGCGCGGCGGCGCCCAACCAAAACGGATTGGGGCTCTGGCCGTAGAAGATGGCGATGGCGGCGATGGAAATGAGGTCGTCGGCGATGGCGAGCGTCGAGAAGAACACGCGCACGCCGTTGGGCACGCGATTGCCCAAAAGCGACAGCACGCCCAGCGCAAAGGCAATATCGGTTGCCATGGGAATGGCCCAGCCGTTGTGCGCGCCGGCATGGTTAAAGATCAGATAGATGCAGGCGGGAACGACGACGCCGCCCACGGCCGCCAGCATGGGAAGCATAGCCTGGCGCGGGTTTTTGAGCTCGCCAACTGTCATCTCGTACTTGAGCTCAATGCCCACCAACAAAAAGAAAATCGCCATGAGGAAGTCGTTGACGAAAAGCTCGACGGTGAGGCCAGCCGTCAAATGCCCCAGACCCACATACAGCGGGGTCTCCAAAAAGTGATGGATGGCCTCGTAGGCATCGGTATTAGCGCAAATGACGGCGGCGATGGCGGCGAAGACCATGACGGCGGCGGAAATCGTGCCGTTCTCGGCGATGCGCTCCCAGATGTCGTGACGTTCAAAGCGCTTGCGCTCGCGAACGTTGAACAGCTGCTCAGTTGCTGCCATGGGCGGCTCCTTTCACGGGATGGCTCCCGTCTTAAAAAAGCACGGCCCGCCCAAGTGGCGGCGCCGCGCTCTAACGTATTACGCTTGCATCTAGCCTACCCTGCACGACAAGCACGCAGGCGTGGCCGAAAAGCGGAACCACAGGTTGAACATTATTTGCTCAACGGCACGGGCACGCCTGTCCAAGAGACGACGCGGCGCCGTGCACAAAAAACGACCGGAGCGCGGGGCGTCCGCGATCCGGTCGTGGCGTTTGGTCAACTAAACCTAGCAGGCGGCCATGATGGGAGCAGCAACCTGCTTCTTACGGGAGAGGACGCCCGGCATCCAGACGCCGTCGTGCTCGTCGGCAATGCCCAGGCCCTTCTGAGCAGCCTCGGTCTCGCCCTCGAGCAGGACCTGCGAGCCTTCCTCCATGATGTCGGTGATGCACAGGACAATGCCGTCAGCACCCTTCTCGGCGGCGTAGGCGCGCATGGCCTCGCGGATCTCGTCGATCATACCGAGCGCACGGCTCTTGTCGACGGTCTCGTACTGGCCGATGAGCAGCTTCTTGCCGGCGGGCTCGAACATCTTGATGTCGTTGCCAACCATCTCGGCTGCGGTGAAGGAGCCGGACGGGCGGGTGAGGAAGACCTCCATGCCAAACTTGACCGGGTAGACGCCCACCTGCTCGCCGAGCTTGGCGGCGACGGCGCGGTCGACATCGGTGGTAGTGGGGCTCTTGAGCATGAGCGTGTCGGTCATCATGGCCGAGAGCAGCAGCTTGGCCTGAACGTCGGAAAGCTCAACGCCGAGCACGCCGGCGAGCTTGGTGACGATGGTGCAGCTGGAGCCCCAGGGCAGGCAGATGTAGTGCAGCGGGCCGGCGGTCTCGAAGTCGCCGATGCGGTGGTGGTCGACGACGCCAAAGACCGTGGCGTCCTTAAGACCGGCGACGGACTGGGCAGACTCGTTGTGGTCGGTGAGGACGACGAGCTGACCGGCCTCGACGGACTCGATCACGCGGGGCTCGGCAATGCCGGCGTCGGCGAGCAGCTTGGCGGACTCGGCCGGAAGCTGACCAAGGGCGCAGGCCTCGTAGGTGTTGCCGGCATACTCAACCTGGTTGAGCAGCTGGGACAGGACGACGGCGCTCATGATGGCGTCGTTATCGGGGTTCTGGTGACCAAAGACAAGAACGTTTGCCATGGATATCCTCCACTTGATATGTGTACTTGGACGAGGCTATGGTAGCACGCTGGCGCCGAACCTTATGAGACGCAAGGGCCGCGGCGCAATTTGGGGCGAGCCTGGGGGCGAAGTCTGCCCCCTTGTACCACCGCCCTCCTGCACCGACTATTTACCGGCGGCGCGCAGGGCTACGTAGGCGGCACCGATGATGCCGGCGTCGTTTCCGAGCGAAGCGACCTTAATGGGCGTCTCGTGCGAGGCAGAGAGCGCGTACTGCTTAAAGTGCTCGCGAACCTTGTCGAGATAAACATCGGCCGAAGCGGACGCGCCGCCACCGATCAGGAACATCTCGGGGTCGACCACGTTGGCGATAAGCGCCAGGGCGCGGCCAAGGTAGTCGGCCATGGTGTCGGCTGCGGCCAGCGCGAGCTTGTCGCCCTCGCGGCAGGCCTGGAACACGTCCTTGGAATCGGAGGGGCCGGTGAGCTCGATGGGCTCGACGCCCGCCTTCTTGCACTCGGCAAGGTAGTTGCTCACCACGCCGGTGGCGCTGGAATACTGCTCCAGATGGCCATGGCCGCCACAGCCGCAGGTGCGCTCCTCGGCCGGGTTCAGGCACATGTGGCCAATCTCGCCGCCGGCGCCCACAACGCCCGATACCACGTCGCCGTTAACGATAACGCCGCCGCCCACGCCGGTACCGATGGTGACCATCACCACGTTCTGCACGCCCTTGGCAGAACCGAGCCAGGCCTCGCCCATGGCAGCGGCGTTGGCATCGTTCTCATACTTAACGACCGCGTCGGGGCAGTGCTTCTGAATGGCGATCCTCAGCTCGGGCAGGTTAATGGCAATGTTGGCCTTGACCTTGGCATCGCCCGACGCCGGGATGGGGCACGGAACGGCCAGGCCAATGCCCGCCGCAAAGGCACGCGGAATCTGGGCCTTGGCGACCACCTGGTCGATAGCCTCGGTCACCGCGGCAAAGCCCGCAGCGTCAACGATGGGAGGCGTGGGCACGCTGGCCTTGGCAAGCAGGTTGCCGTCCTCGTCGAACAGGCCCTCCTTAACCGAAGTGCCGCCGACGTCGATGCCGATGTAGTACTGCTTAGGTTCCATGGGAGCCCACCTTTCTCGTTTAAACATTGCCTGTATGGTACCGCTCCCAAGGCAAAAACCTACCAAAAAGGGACAGGTTTATTTTGGCAGGTTTTATCTGGGGAAACGCAAATGGCTGCCCAACAGGCCGCGCAAGACCATCCCCAAAAATAAAGGCGCCGGGAGGCGGAGGCTCCCGGCGCCCGTCAAAGGGACTATGTTGTCTATTGGACCTCACGGTCCGTCGCGGCGATAACGCCGATTAGGCCTTAAGTGCCTGCAACTGCTTGTGAATCTCGATGAGCTCCGTCGCCATGACGCGCATGGTCTCGGTGCCAGCCATCTGGTCCTCGGCATGCAGCAAAATCAACGGGGCCTCGCCGTTACGCTCGCCGTTGGCCTCCTTCTTCAGAAGCCCCATGTGAACATCGTGGCCACCGTTATAGGCCTCATCGCCCTGCTTGATAAGCTCCTCGGCGGCGTCAAAATCGCCCTCCTTGGCCTTTTGCACGGCATTGATGTACATGCTCTTGGCGGTACCGACGTAGCTGATGATCTCGAAGCAGGTCATCTGCAGTTCGTTCATATCCTCCATGCGGAGCACCTAGCCCATCACGCTGACGCAGTGGTCGATGATGCCGGCAGCATTCATGCGGCCGTAGTCGACCATGTTGATGACTTCGACCGGAAAACGACCGGCGGCTTCCTTCTCAAAATCGCCCTTGGTGTAGCCGATCTGCGGGCCAAGCAGCAACATGTCGCACTCGTCCAGGTGATCGTGGGCCTCGTTCATGGGACGAGCCTCGACCTCGATATCCAGACCACGGTTTGCAACCTCGGCCTGCATCTTCTGGACCAGCAGGCTCGTGGACATACCGGCATTGCAGCAGAGCATGATCTTCTTCATGGTTTCCTCCTTATAACTGCGCGGCGCGCAGACGACAACTGGTTGTATTCCTTGCGGCTATTGTGCCCACCCCCCCTGCATCTTTACACAAGGGAGAGAGCCGCGGGCACCGGCACCGCGTACCGGCGCCCGCAAAGGTAAAAGGGACGAACGTTAGGCGTTCTACTCGGCGAGAGCCTCCTGCTTGGCGATCGCCTTCTCGGAAATCTTCATAAAGGGCAGGTAGACAGCCATGCCAATGACAAGCTCGATAGCCTGCCACGCGCCGGCGCGCCAGTCAAAGCCCGTAGCGAGCAGGGCATTGATGACGGGAGGCATGGTCCAGGGCACCTGGGCGATGCAGGGGCTGATGATGCCTGCGCAGGTAAGGCCATAGGTGATGCCGATGAACAGGTCGGGAAGAAGGACGAACGGAATCATGAGTGGCAGGTTGTACACGATGGGGTAACCGTAGATAACCGGCTCGTTGATGTTAAACAGACCAGGCAGGATAGCCATCTTGGAAACGGTCTCGGAAGCCTTGTTCTTGGAGAACAGGAGCGTGTCGAGCAGAAGCATGAGGGTGCAGCCCGAGCCGCCGATGAGGGCGAAGCTGTTAACGATCTGCATGTTCATGTAGTGATCGGGCTGGATGGTGCCACCGGCGGCAAAGGTAGCCATGTTGTCGACGATGAGCATGGTCAGGATCGGCTCGACGGTAGCGCCAGAGATGGTGGACTGGTGAATACCGACGCAGAACAGCAGGTTGGCAAGGGTGTAGATGAGGATAACAGCCCACGGACCGGCATTCATGATGTTCTTGAGCGGGTTGGAGATGCACGTGGAGATGATGGTACACAGATCGGTGCCGGCGCACACGGCGAGCAGAGCTGCGGCAAGAGCGAAGATTGCGAGGTTGAGCAGCATCGGGATCATGACGTTGAAGGAGTTGGAGACCGCGGGGGGGCACGCCCTCGCCCAGCTTAACCTTGAGCTTCTCGACGCCAGAAATCTTGATGAAGAGCGAGACGGAAAGCAGGGCGATGATAATAGCCGAGAACAGACCGTTGGTGCCGGTGTTGGCAGTCGAAAGGGCGCCCGTGACCTCGGCGGAGGTGATCTTGTCGGTGAGCAGCGGGCTCGTGGCGGCAAGCGTGGCGGTGACCTGCTGCGGCATCATGATGACAAAAGCAGAGATGGCGACGACCACGCAAGCGAGCGGGTTATTGAAACGCTTGTTCTTAGCGAGGCTGTAGCCAATCAATCCGGCCAGGATAATGGCAGAGACGTTGAGGGTGCCCAGCGTAATTGCCGAACCCCACGTCTGAAGGTTGGCAAGGCCCGCCGCATCGAGCGGGAACAGGGGGAACACGACGTTGTTAATAAGAACCGCGATACCCGCAAGGATATAGAGCGGCGTGATGGTCGCGAAGGCGTCACGCAGGGAACGCAGGTGAACCTGGTTTCCCACCTTCGCAGAGACCTCGGCAAACTTGTCGAGGAAGCTCTTTCCGTTGTCACTGGCCATGATTGCTCCTAACTTTCAAATCCGGCCTTTTCCTATGCGCACGGTGGTCTGTCGCCCTCTGCCACCAGATGTGCCATGTGTTGCGCGCAGCGGCGCGCGGTCTGGGCGTTCGCCCGTTCGCTAATCAACCACGTGAGTCGTGGCGACCTGCTTGAGCCAAGCTGCCGACTTCTTAAGGCGGCGCTTGTAGCCGTCCATAAGGTCGACCTCGACAAAACCGTAACGGTTCTTAAAGGCATTCGCCCAAGACCAGTTATCGATGACGGCCCAATAATGGTATCCGCGGCACTTGGCGCCCTCGGCAATTGCCTTGGCCACCCACTCCAGGTGCTGACGTACAAAGTCGACGCGGTAGTCATCCTGGATGGTTCCTTCGGCGTCACGGTTCTTGTATTCGTCCATGATGCCGATGCCGTTCTCGGAAACGAACCACTCAAGATCGGGGTAGTTCTTAGCGCAGTCCATGCCAAAGTCGTAGAGGCCCTGCGGGTAGATCTCCCAGCCGCGGCTCTCGTTCATAACGGCGTCGGGCCACACATACTCGTCGGCAAAGTGCGGCAGGCCGTACTGGTCAATCTTGCTCGCCGGCGCCTGAACGCGCGTGGGGTGGTAGTAGTTGCAGCCGAGCCAGTCGACAACACCCTGCTTAAGAATCTCTTGGTCGCCGGCACGGAACGGGAGCTTAACGCCGCCCTCGGATAGGCTGTCGAGCACGTCGGCAGGAAGCTCGCCCTTGGTGATGAGGTCGAGCCACCAGCGGTTGTTGATGCCGCTGGTCATACGCACGGCCTCGAGGTCTGCCTCGCTGGGGTTCTCCTTGGTGTAGACCGGAGTAAAGCAGTTGATCATGCCGATCTTGGCATCGGCGCGAATAGCGCCCTCGTCATAGGCGCGACGATAGTTGGCCACGGCCAGCGCGTGCGCCAGCGAGATGTGATACTGCACGGTGCGGGCGCGGTTGAAGTCGTGGAGCTGCGGGAACCACACGCCCTCCTGATAGCGCTGCTCGGGCTCGACGATGGGCTCGTTAAAGGTGAACCAGTACTTAATCTCCTGGCCAAACTCGTGGAAGGCGACGTCGGCGTAATGTGCGTAAGCCTCGACAACCTCACGGCTCTCCCAGCCGCCACGGTTAAAAAGGTAGGTGGGCATGTCAAAGTGGTACAAGTTGACAAACGGCTCCAGGCCGGCTTCGCGAGAGGCGCGGAACAACTCGTGATACCACGCGGCGCCTTCCTCGTTGAGGTTGCCGTCGGCATCGAGCAGACGGCTCCACTGGATGGAAGTGCGATAGGTATCCAGGCCCAAGTCCTTCAAAATGCGAAGGTCTTCCTGGTACTTGGCCATAAAGTCATTGCCGGCGTAAGAGCCAACGCGGTTGTAGAACGAACCCAGATCCTGGATGGACCAGGTGTCCCACAGGTTCTCGAGCTTGCCGCCCTGGTTCCACTGACCCTCAGTCTGCGGGCCGGACATAGCAGCGCCAAAGAAGAAGTCGTTGGGCAGCTGATACTGTGCCATCAAAGTCCTCGCTTTCGTGTTCTAGAGCTTCCGGTTGGAGACGGGTTTGCTTTGGCAGGTTATCCGGCGCGGGCGCGCACCGGCCATACCGATATCCAACCCGCCAAAACAAAACCGTCCCCAAACGGTCGATCCTGTTGTGCGGAAGGATTCCGTTCGTTGCTTAAACTATAGCGCTCTGATTTTAAAAGTAAAGCGTCTTTTTCTTTTTTCTTTCTCGAACTTCTTAGATAAAAGTAATATGGATGCCCTGTTGAGGGTTATACTTACTTTTTGTATTCATATATGTCGGAAAGGAGGTTCCATGATTCCCAAATACGAGGCGATAGCTGCAGATATTCGTCGAAGTATCGAGGATGGCGCTCTTAAACCGGGCGACAAGCTTCCCACCGTCGTTGAGTTCTGCGAGCTCTATAGCGTTTCCAAAATCACCGTCAAACGAGCTATCGAGCAAATCACCGAGGAAGGTCTTATTACCAGCCGGCGCGGATCGGGTACCTACGTTAAGGACACGGCGGGACTTCCCGGCCAGGCGTTTTTCCAGGGCAAAAACGACCGTGCCCAGGGCTTTTCGTATGAGCACCGCGGGGAAAAGGTGACCTCGGTGGTCTACGATTTCTCGATTGTTAATCCACCAGCGGACATCGCAGCCCAGCTGGGAATTGCCGAGGATGACTTTGCCTATCACGTCGTGCGCGTGCGTCAGGCCGATGGGAAGCCCATCGTTATCGAGTACACCTACATGCCCCTCGAGCTGATTCCGGGGCTGAAAAAGAAGGACCTGTACGGATCGGTCTACCATTTCATCCGCGAGCAATGCGGGCTGAAAATTTCGAGCTTCCACCGTACCATTCGCGCCGTGGCAGCAACCGAGGAAGAAGCCGATCGCCTGGACACCAAACCTGGCTCTCCCCTGCTCGAGCTCACCCAGATTGGCTTTTTGGACAGCGGCGCCGCCTTTGAGTATTCGGTCTCGCGCAACGTTGGCGACCGCTTTGAGTTGCACAACGTAACGTTGGCATAGGTTTTTGTAGTCATCCGGGCGCTCGCTTTGAGCTGTTTTGTGCAGCGCCCGCACAACACAATGGGGGTATGAACATGTCCGATTTGATTAAGCTGACGCCGATCTTTCACGAGAAGATCTGGGGCGGCCGCCAGCTCGAAACCGTATTTGGTTACGACATTCCCGATGGTCCCATCGGTGAGTGCTGGGCCATCTCGGCCCACCCCAATGGCGACTGCCAGATTGCGGAGGGCCCGTATGCCGGTCACACGCTGTCGTGGCTGTGGGCCGAGCATCGCGAGCTCTTTGGCAACTGCGAGGGCAAGGAGTTCCCGCTACTCGTTAAGATTCTGGACGCCAAGGACGACCTTTCGATCCAGATTCACCCCAACGACGAGTACGCCGCCGAGCACGAGAACGGCAGCCTGGGCAAAACCGAGTGCTGGTATGTGCTGGACTGCGAGCCCGGCTCCACGATTATCGTCGGCCAGCGCGCGCATGACCGCGCCGAGGCCGCACAGATGATCGAGGACGGCCGCTGGAACGACATGCTCAACGTGCTGCCGATCCACAAGGGCGACTTTTTCCAGATTGATTCCGGCACCGTGCACGCCATCAAGACCGGCACGCTCATTTTGGAGACGCAGCAGTCGAGCGACGTGACATATCGCCTGTACGACTACGACCGTCCCGGCACCGATGGCAAGCTGCGCCCGCTGCACATTGAGCAGAGCCTCGACTGCATTGACTTTGATGCTCAGGCTCCGACCGACGGCACGGTGACCGCGCCCGAAGTCGATGGCGTGACCGAGCTCGAGTCTAACTCCTGCTACACCGTCGATCGTGTGCGCGTCGACGGCAGCAAGACCCTCGACCAGCGCTGGCCCTTCATGTGCCTGTCGGTCATCGACGGCGAAGGCACCGTCTGCGGCGACCCCGTCCACAAGGGAAGCCACCTGCTGGCCCCGAGCACCGTCAGCTCCATCGACCTCGAAGGCAAGATGGAACTGATCATCAGCCACCTGTAGGTCGCACCAACAACCCAAACGCAACAAGGGGCTCTCCCGTTCTTCAACGGGGGAGCCCCTTGCCATGTCTAAGTATTCAGCCAACCCGGCTCTCCAGATCAAAAAGCGGACGAGCAAGGCGACGTTCGCAAGCAACGTTACCTAAGGACCTGGGCGGGCGTATGGGGCAACATCGATCGCGAGTTCCGCACGCAAAGGAGGCCACTTAATGTGGCCTCCGTCTTGCGCAGGACTGCCCGAGCAGGCGATGTTGCCCCATACGCCCGCCCAGGTCCGCCGGGATCACGACAGCTTGACGATCGGTGCAAAGCCCTTCATTAGCTTTTTGGTCTGGCCGGTCTTTTCGAATTGAACCTCAATCATGTCTCCGGCGACCGAGATCACGGTACCCGTGCCAAAGGTCTTGTGGCTCACGGTATCGCCCGCGGCAAAGTCCTGCGATGCGCTGGCGCGATCGACCTTGCGCTCCACCGTCGGCGACACCTTGGACGACGGCTTTTTGGCTCGCGGCGCGCCCGAACCAAAGGTCGAGGCAACACGGCCGGCATTGGGCGAGACCCCACGATGGCGTTCGGTCCCGTAGCTGCTGCCGCCAAAGAAATCGTCAAAGCTCGATCCGCCGCGCGAACCGGAACCGCCGGTCGAGCGCGTATGCGAGCCGAACACCTTGCCGCCATACATATCCGAGCCCATGCCCGAGCCAAAGGTGCCGTGACGGTCGCCGCGCTTCTCCCAGCCCGTGCCTTCAAAGCCGGCAGAGCCGATACCGCTAAACTCGATATCCTCAAACGGAATCTCGTTGAGGAAGCGCGAACGCGGGTTGGCAGAGGTCGAGCCGTAGGTGCGACGCGTGGCCGCATAGGTCAAGAACAGGCGCTTACGGGCGCGCGTGATGGCGACGTAGGCCAGGCGACGCTCCTCCTCGAGCTTACCCGGGTCATCGCTGCCGCCAAAGTCGTGCACGTGCGGGAAGATACCCTCCTCCATGCCGGCCACGAACACCGCCGGGAACTCCAGGCCCTTGGCGGAGTGGATGGTCATCATGGTAATGGCATGCGTCTCGCCGGCCAGAGAATCCAAGTCGGAGCGCAGGGCCAGCCACTCCATGAGCGCCGGCAGCGCCTTACAGGTGAGCGGACCGTAGGTGCGCTCGATCTCGTCGGCATGCACGGCACCCGCCGGCATCTCCGTCGACGCGGCATATGCGTTGCCCGCGATGGCGGCGGCCAGAGCATCCTGCGGCGAGAGCGCCGGGGCGGCTAGGCTATCGAGCGGATTGGAACCTGCGGCATCGCGCGCGCCGACCAGCGCCTCAAACGAGGACGCGGGCGCGGACGGTCCCGGCTCGGGCGCAGGCGCGCTCACCACAACGGGCTCGGGCTCAGCGTCGGCAGGCACATCGGCAACGCCAGCCGCGCGCAGCTCTTCCAAGCTCTCAAGCGTACCCTCGATATCCTCGTGTGTCTCTTCAAATTCGGCCGCAACGCCCAGGAATTCCTGGATGTTCTCGGCGCGGCTCTCGGACTCCATGGTGCCCTCGGCGCGGAAAGCCTGCAGCAGGCCCGTCTTGTCGACAATCATCTCGACGACGTCCTTGAGCTCGCCATCCATGCGACGGCCCTCGCGCACCAGCGACACAAAGCTCGACAGGCCATTGCGCACCTTGGCGCTAAACATGCCGGTTTCGGCGCACGCGATCTCGCAGGCCTGGAAGAACGAGCAGCGGTTGTCGCGCGCCAGCTGCTCAATTTTTTGAATCGAGGTGGAACCGATGCCGCGGCGAGGTGTGTTGATGACGCGCTTGACGCTCATCTCGTCAGCCGGGTTCACGATCATCTTGAGGTAGGCCATGACGTCGCGGATCTCGGCACGGTCGAAGAACCGCGTGCCGCCCACGATCTTGTAGGGCACGCCCGCGCGCAGGAACATATCTTCGAGAATGCGCGACTGGGCGTTGGTACGATAGAACACGGCGATATCGTCGTAGCTCGTGCCCTTGGAGTGCAGCTTCTCGATCTCGCCGGCAATCCAGCGGCCCTCGTCGCGCTCGTCGCTTGCCTGGAAGGCCTGGATCTTCTCGCCATCGCCCTCGGCCGTAAACAGGCGCTTGTCCTTGCGCTGCGAGTTATGGCGCACCACGGCGTTGGCGGCACTCAGGATATGACCAGTAGAGCGGTAGTTCTGCTCCAGCTTAACGGTCTTGCAGTCTTTAAAGTCCTTCTCAAAGTCCAGGATATTGGTGATGTCGGCACCACGCCAGCTATAAATGGACTGGTCGTCGTCGCCCACGACCATGAGGTTTTGGTACTTGGCGGCCAGCAGGTTGGCGATCTCGTACTGGACGTGGTTGGTGTCCTGATACTCGTCGACGCTAATGTAGCGGAAGCGCTCTTGGTACTTATCGAGCACCTCGGGGCGGGTGCGCAGCAGCTCGAGCGTGCGCACGAGCAGGTCGTCGAAGTCCATCGCGTTGGCGGCGCGCAGGCGGCGTTCCAGCTCCAAGTAGACCTGCGCGGCCTTTTTGTCGTTGGGGCTGTCGGCGGATTTGAGCATGTCCTCGGGGCCGATCATGGCGTTTTTGGCCGAACTGATCTTGCTGCGGATCATGTTGATGGGGAACTGCTTTTGCTCGATGCCGAGCGCCTGCATAATGTCACGCACCATGCGCTTTGAGTCATCGTCATCGTAGATGGTGAACTGGCCGGTGTAGCCCAGCAGGTCGGCGTCCTCGCGCAGCATGCGCACGCACATAGCATGGAAGGTGCACACCCACATGCCGCGGGTACCGCTGGGGATGAGTGCCGCCAGACGCTCGCGCATCTCGGCCGCGGCCTTGTTGGTAAACGTGATGGCAAGGATCTGCCAGGGCTTAACGCCCAGGTCGCCGAGCATATGTGCGATGCGAAAGGTCAAGACGCGGGTCTTGCCCGAGCCGGCGCCGGCAAGGACCAGCAACGGACCCTCGGTGGTCAGGACCGCCTCGCGCTGGGCGGGATTAAGGCTGTCGAGGTCGACGAGCGGCTTGGCGGGTTTGGGTGCCGGCGCGGGAGCGTCGTAGATGTCGAGCGGAACGAGCTCGGGCTCCGGCGCAGCGGGGGCGGTGTATGCATTGAGCGGCACGGGTCCCGGCGTGGGCGGCACGGGTACCGCGGCGTTCTTTTCCCAGGGCAAGGGCTGGGTCATGGGCGACTCCTCATCTGACGGACGGCGCGCCTGCGGGCGGCGCCATAGTTTGAGCCGTACCAGTATACCGAGCCGCGCGGACACCGACGCAAATCACACCACGACTCCGTCCGCCACAATCGGGCCCGCCCAGCGGATTTGGCGCAATGGGGTCAGGTTACTTTGCACCAATCTATTGACAATCACGAAACCACCGATGTCATGGCAGCAGCAGCGAGCGACGGTCAGGGCGAACAAATTGGCATGAAAAGGGGGCGGCATAGACCTTTTGGTCATGCCGCCCCCTTTGAATGACAAGTTGTCGCCCTGACCGCCGCGCAGCGTCGACTAAGTTAGAGGCCGAGCATCGGCTCCAAGACGAAGAAGTACGCAAGCACCACGATGCCCAGAACGATGCGGTAGACGCCGAAGCACTTGAAGTCGTGACGGCGGACGAAGCCCATGAGCCACTTGATAGCGATGAGCGAAACCACAAAGGCCACAACGCAGCCCACGCCCAGGATGGCGACCTCGTTGGCACCGAACGTACCGCCCTTGATGAAATACTTGACCAGCTTGAGCGCACTCGCGCCAAACATGACAGGGATGGCCAGGAAGAACGTAAACTTGGACGCCACCGAACGCGTGCAGCCCAAAAGCAGGCCGCCGATGATGGTGGAACCGGAGCGCGACGTGCCCGGAATCAGCGAGAGCACCTGGAAGCATCCGATGCCCAGTGCGGTCTTCCAACTCAGGTCCTCGAGCGTGGTGATGGAACCAAAGTCCAGATCCTCGTCATCGTCCTCATCCTCAGCGGTAGCCGCGGCGGGCGCCGCAAAGTGCGCACCGGCGGGACGTCCACCCGACACCACAGCACGCGAACCAAACGAACCGGCAACGGCCATTTCCTCGCGCTTGCTCGCGCGCCAGTTCTCGATCACGATAAACAGCACGCCGTACACAATGAGCGCCAGCGCCACGACGGGAGCATTGTAGAAATGCTCCTCCATCCAGTCGTTAAGCGGCAGACCGATCGCCGCGGCGGGAATGCAGCCGAGCACAATCTTGCCCCACAGCACCCAGGTGTCGCGACGGCCCTCCTTGCCCTTGCTGGGCGAGAACGGATTGAGCTCATGGAAGAACAGCACACAGACGGCCAGAATGGCGCCGAGCTGAATCACGACCAGGAACATATTCCAGAACGTCTCGCTCACGTTCATCTTGACGAACTCGTCCACCAAGATCATGTGACCGGTCGACGAAACAGGCAGCCATTCGGTGATGCCCTCGACCAGGCCCATGAAGGCAGATTTTAGAAGCTCGATAATATCCAAAGGGACCCCCTCGTTAGACACCCGCCGATATTGTTCTGCGGACGGTGCGGGCGATGTCCCATTATCAACCGTTCGGGCGCGTCTACGCCTACCCTTACCAAAAAACTCGCCCGTTCACAGAATTGCGAGTGGTCAAACCCAAATCCTTGGGTATAACTGCAACAAGATAAAGTGTCCGGCGGCCAACGCGCCCGCGCCCGCCCGATGCACGAGCCCCGCGCCCGTGCGATAGACCAAGGAGGAAACCATGAACGAGGGCTACACCAAGGTATTTGTTTCACTCGACGGTACTGAGCAGCAGGATTTTGTGCTCGCACGCGCCATCAAGGTCGCCGCGAACAACGGCGCCAAGCTAATCATCGGCCACGTTATCGATTCCACGGCGCTCGAGAGCGCCGGTTCCTATCCGGTCGATCTGGTCAACGGCCTAGAGGAGGCATTTAAGAACTCCATCGCCAAGCAGCTCGAAGAGGCCAAGGCCAATCCCGATATTCCCGAGGTCGAGGTCATGATTCGCGCCGGCCGTATTCGCGAGACGCTCAAGGACGAGATGCTCGACGTGGTTAAGCCCGACCTGGTGCTCTGCGGCGCCCGCGGCCTGTCCTCGATCAAGTATGCGCTGCTGGGTTCGATTTCGACGTTCCTGCTGCGCAACACGGACTGCGACATTTTGGTCGTAAAGTAGCGTTGCTCCCACCGGCCGCGGGGCCTGCGGGGTTTCCACGGGCACGTCCTCGCCGCGTTGCGGCTGCGGGATGTGCCCTTAGGAAACCCCTCCCGGCCCCGCGGCCTTCGCAGCCTTACTTCAACGAGTTATCTGATGGAAAAATGGCGTGCCGCCCCGTTTGGGGCGGCACATTTTGTTTGGACGGGCGTTTGCCGTGTGCGTTACTCGAAGTATTGGAACTTGTTGGTTGAGAAGGCGAATGTTACGACGAAGCCTTTGCCGGAGTCGGATGCCGCGGTGACGTCGATGCCCATCTTGGAGCACAGGCGCGCCACCAGGTAGAGGCCGATGCCCGTTGCGCGCTTGGTGGTGCGGCCGTTGTCGCCGGTAAAGCCCTTCTCGAACACGCGCGGCAGGTCTGCCGCACACACGCCGCAGCCGTTGTCCGCGACGGTAAGCTCGATGCGCTCGCTCGCCAGACCCTCGTCCAGCAACGCACCCGAAAACACGATCTTTGCGCCGTCCTCACGCGCATATTTAATGCTGTTCTGAATGAGCTGGCCCAGAATAAACTCGAGCCATTTCTCGTCGGTAAAGACCTCAAAGTCGAGGTTCTCGCACACCGGAGCCACGTGCGCCGCGATAAGCTCGCGCGCGTTGGCTTTAATCGCGCCCGTCACCAAGGTCTTGAGATCCCAGCGGCGAATCAGGTAGTCGCGCTCCACGACTTCCGAGCGCGCATAGTACAGAGCTTGGTCGATATAGCGCTCCACGCGGGCAAGCTCGCGTGCCAGATCGTCCACGCGCGACAGGTCGTCTTCGCTACCGTCCAGGTTTTCCAAAATCAGATGGGCCGCCGCCAGGGGCAGCTTGGCCTCGTGGACCCAGCTCTCGATATAGTCGCGATAGTCATCGGTCTGACGCCGGCCTTCGGCAACCTCGTCGCAGGCGGCTTTGCCCACCCGGCGCAAGACCTCGTACTCGAGCTCGCCCTCGGCATAGGTCGGGCATTGCACCATCTCCTGCACCCATGCGGGACTCTCGAGCTCCTCTGCCGCACGCTCCAGCTGGCGCAGAAAACGACGACGGCGCGCGTATTCGATCACGATGCCGAGCATGCCAAAGATAAAGGACACGCCGACCGCCACGACCACGATAGAGACGGGTGCACCGGCGACCGTCAGCACAAAGCAGCTCAGCAGCACGCCGCACGTCCACACGGCGACGGGAAGCAGCGCGTCTTTAAAGAACTTGCCAAACGACATAGCCGGCCCCTAGACCGAATAGCCTTGGCCGCGGTGCGTTGTCAAATACCCCTTGATGCCGATTTTTTCGAGCGTGGTGCGCAGGCGGTTGATGTTGACGGTGAGCGTATTGTCGTCCACGAAGGCGTCGGAGTCCCACAGGTCCTGCATGATGGCCGAGCGCGAAACAATCTTGCCCGCGCGGCTCAGAAGCAGTGAGAGGATACGCAGCTCGTTTTTGGTGAGCTCGGTGCTAGTGCCGGTTTGCGTGTTGGTAACCATGGAGCGGGCGAGGTCGAGCTCCAGCCCCTTGTGGACAAGTGTGCTGCGCTCGCCTGCCGCCGCGGTGCGACGCAGCAGTGCGTTGATGCGCGCCACGAGCACACGGGCGCTGTAGGGCTTGGGAACAAAGTCGTCCGCGCCGAGCGTCATGGCCATGACCTCGTCGATCTCGGTCGTGCGCGACGTGAGGACGATAATGGGAACCTCGGATTCGCGGCGAACCTCGTGGCAGATATGCTGGCCGTCCTTGACGGGAAGTGTGAGGTCGAGCAGCACCAGGTCGGGCGCGGCGGCGAGAATATCGCGCGAGACATGCTCAAACGATTCGCAGGCCTCGATTTCAAACCCGGCGCGGGCAAGGATGTCGATAAGCTCACGACGAATGGGCTCGTCGTCCTCAACGACATAGATCAGCGCCATGGATTCCGCTCCCCTCTTGGTTGTCTTGCCCCATTATGACCGCGGAGCCGCAGGTGCGCGCCTCGCGCGGCACCAAGGTGACAGAACTGTTCGCAAGCGGGGGCGTTTTGTCCGCCTCACGCTCGCGACGGAAACGGAGACCAAAATGAGTTTTTAATCCCCGTCCCAGAAAAATCATTTAGCGGCGGGCGCGGAGCTTTTCGTAGCCGTCGGCAAAGAAGGCGACCGTGGCGGCGTCGGCCTCCGCAGCGTCCGTCTCGGTTGCGGGAACCACGCCGTGCTCGTCGCTCACCAGGAACAGCGCGCCCTTGAGCTGCGCGGGAATGTCTACGCGCGTGACCGGGATGCCCTTGGTCTGGGCCAGCTGCTCAATGAGCGTCGCCGTGCCGCACAGGCACTCGTCCGCCGGCGCCACAAAGGCAAGCTCGCCGTTACCGACGGCGGCGAGCAGCTCGGGCGCCACGCCGGTCTCGTCGGCCTCGGAGCGGGCCTCGGCGGAGCGGGCACGTAGCGCCTTAGCCGACGTATCGGTTAGCGGCTCGTACTCCCCCACCGTCATGGCGGCGTTGCCGTTAACGTCGATCACCAGCATGAGCACGCCATCGTGCGCGGTATAGTCGCCCTCGGCTAGCGACCACTCAACGTGCTGCTTGGCCCAGCTGAGCATGTTATGGGTAAGCGGCTCGCCCTGCACCAAGCGCTCGGACAGTGCGCGAATGTGGCGGTTGAGCATGGGCACCTTTTTATTGGACATGCGCCAACGGCAGACAAGCGCGGGCTTGTCGAGCGTAAACTTCTCGACCGCCTCCTGATTGGCGCAAAAGTCCTCGTACGCACGCTGATCCTCGGCATTGCCAAACAGCTCGGCATCATCAATCTGGGGCATGGTCATACCTTTCGTGTTAGTCATTCCGTCCTCTTATACCAAAAAGACGGCCCTCCAAACGGAGCGACCGTCTTTTGCAGAGATTATTTTGTCCCGGGGCGAAACTTAGTGACGGAAATGCCTGGCCCCCGTGAAGACCATCGCAATACCATGCTCGTTGCAAGCCTGGATGCTCTCGTCGTCGCGCTTGGAGCCGCCGGGCTGGATGATGCAGGTCACGCCGTGTGCAGCAAGCACGTCGACGTTGTCGCGGAACGGGAAGAACGCGTCGCTTGCACAGGCAAAGCCGCCCTTCTCCACGCCCTCGCGCTCGCAGAAGTCCTCGGCGCGCTCGCAGGCAAGCAGCGCAGAGTCAACGCGGTTAGGCTGACCCGGGCCCATGCCAATGCCGGCCTTGCCCTTGGAGACCAGGATGGCGTTGGACTTAACGCCCTTGCAGACCTTCCAGGCAAACTCGAGCTCGGCCATCTCGGCGTCGGTGGGCTTGCGGTCGGTGGGGAACGTAAAGGTCGCGGGATCCTCGGTCACGTGGTCGACTTCCTGCACCAGCATGCCGCCGTCGATGGAGCGCAGCTCCACCTGGGCGCCGTGGTCCACGCCGCCGGTGGCCAGCACGCGCAGGTTGGGGCGCTTGGCCATGCGCTCGAGCGCCTCGTCGGTGTAGCTCGGGGCGATGATGACCTCGACGAACTGCTTGTTCTGATCGGCAAAGTGCTCGACCAGCTCATAGGGAACCTCGCGGTTGCAGGCGATGATGCCGCCAAAGGCACTCTTGGGATCGCAGGCAAAAGCGCGGTCGTAGGCGGCCGTGATGTCCTCGGCAACGGCAGAACCGCAGGGGTTCTGGTGCTTGAGGATCACGCAGGCCGGCTCGTCGAACTCGCGGACCAGGTTCCAAGCGGCATCGGCATCCAGATAGTTGTTGTAGCTGAGCGGCTTGCCCTGGATCTGCTCGGAGCCAACGAGCGGGAACTGCGAGCTCGCGGTGTTCTCGCAGCCCTCGGCAAAGCGGTAGACCGTAGCCTTCTGCTGAGGATTCTCGCCATAGCGCAGGTCGTCGACCTTCTCCAACGAGATCTCGAGCTTGGCAGAGGTATCCGCCACGTCGCTTGCCTGGGCGGCAAGCCAACGGGAGATAGCCGTGTCGTAGGCGGCGGTGGTCTGGTAGACCTTCACCTGCAGGCGACGACGGGTGGAAAGCGTGGTGCAGCCACCGGTCTCGTGCATCTCGGCCAGGACGGCATCATAGTCGGCAGGGTCGGAAATGACGGTAACGCTCGTGGCGTTCTTGGCGGCAGAACGCAGCATGGAGGGGCCACCGATGTCGATGTGCTCGATGGCGTCCGCAAAGGTGACCTCGGGGTTGGCAACGGTCTTCTCGAACTCGTACAGGTTGACGACGACCAGGTCGATCAGCTTAATGCCGTGCTGAGCGGCCTCCTGCATGTGCTGCTCGGAATCGCGGCGGGCCAGCAGCGCGCCGTGAACCTTGGGGTGCAGGGTCTTAACGCGGCCGTCCATCATCTCGGGATAGCCCGTGAACTCCTCGATGGGGGTTACGGGAACGCCCGCGTCCTCGATGGCACGAGCCGTGCCGCCCGTAGAGATGATCTCGACGCCAAAGTCATCGACCAGCGTCCGTGCGAAATCGACGACACCCGTTTTATCGGTAACCGAGATCAACGCGCGTGCGATCTTCACATCAGATCCCATACAGTCCTCCTGTCTGGTACGCCGCCGTGCTCTGTGAGTCGGTGATACGTCGATCTGCAGCGCTCGCGCAGCGGCATTGAAAATACTGATTTAATGTAGCGCATCGAGCGCATCGATGCATCCCGCAACGGGCGCATATGCAGAAAAAGTTTGCGAGCGGAGGGGATGGGCACGGCACCGGGCACGGTGAGTTCATGGAACACAGGGGCACCATAATTTGATGCCAATGGCGTGGTAGAACTGTGCTCGATATGCATCCGCAAAAGAAAGAGGCACCATGGTCTCGCGGGTTCTCTACCGACCGTTTGATACCGAAGACTTCGACGCCATCGCGCTGATTCTGCAGCAACTTTGGCATAACAATTCGGATAACGATGAGTACAACCGCCTTGAAGCCGCATGCGACCTCGCCTATTGCCTTTCGTCATCGACGTTTTCGCAGGTAGCGGTGATTGACGGCGAGGCGCGCGGCATTGCACTTGCACGCGCAGGACAGAACTCCGGCGTCACTATCAACGAACATTGGATGGATACCGAACGCGCGCTGCTATCGCAGATGCGTGAGCTGGAGCCTGATGCCTGCGCCGAGTATCTCTCGTTTGTGCGTGCAACCATCCGAACCAACAACCGCCTGCTCGAAAGCAGCCCGTTGCCGCACGACAACGAGGTCACGCTGCTTGCCGTGGATCGCGATGTCCATGGCCTGGGCGTTGGCACGGTTCTGCTCGACGCCGCGGTCTCGCACCTGTCCTCGCTTGGAGCGACGAGGGCGCACCTGTACACCGACTCCAACTGCTCGTGGAAGTTCTACGAGCTGCACGGCTTTAAGCGCACGGCCACGCACCGCGCCAACCGCGAAGAGCGCCGTCACGACATGCCGCGCGAAAGTTTCCTCTACGAACTCGACCTAACAGCCTAAACCTGTCACTTAGGGACGCTCCTTTTGTGCCGGCACCCCGGGACACTCCTTGGCGGCGGCAGAAGGACTAGTCGTTGGGGACAGTCTTGATCAAAACGACCGACAAAGCCCTTCTTAAGGTCGCTATCTGAGGGGTTACAAATGGCTGTGGACAAAAAACATCAAATATGAGTACTGTTACCTTTTTAGTAGCAGCGCAATTCGGCTTTTTCGGGTCTCTTAGACGTCTCGACGCGTTGGATGAACTAACGTATCTCCCCAAATGTACAATAAAATGGACTCCTAACGAGAAATAATCTCGTTCGGGAGTCCATTTTTAATACAAACAAATGTGACAATCTAGGCAACAGTACTCATATTTGGCATTTTTTGCCCACTGCCCCTTGCGCGAAGGTCCGCAGCGGAAAGCATGGCCCGTTTCGATGCACAAAAATGGGATGAATCTTCCCTGGCAACCGCCCAGAAAGATCCACCCCAAAGCAAGCGCTCGCTAGAACGTTCCGCCGCCGCCTCCGCCGACGCCGCCGCCTCCGCCGCCCGAGAAGCCGCCGCCACCGCCACCGCTCGAGCTATCGGAACTCGAAGCCAGCTCACGGATGCTCTCGTGATACACGTCATCGAATGAATCGAGCGGAGACTGGTTTCCGTAGTGATGGTAGTACCACCAGTAGCAGGGGTAATTGTCGTAGAAATCGTCGCTGTTGCGCAGGTCCGCAGGCACGGCCTCGGCAAGCTGACGCAGGACTTCCTTCGAAACGCCAAGCGCCGCGCCCATCACCAGAAGTTTATTCCATAGGACCAAATCGCCGGGGACGGCTTCCTTTAGACGCGTGAAGTCCTCGAGCCAATGCTTAAGCGCCTTGCAGCGAGCCGCCACCTCGGCGCCCTCCGGCGTAAAGCGGCGGAACGTAAGGCCCACGCCAATACCCACCAGCACAATCGGCACCGAGATAACCGCGGCGATAATGTTCGCCTGTGCGCCATCGGTAAAGAAGATGGATCCCACGGGAACAAAGGCAACCAGGATACCAAGAACCAGGCAAAACACCATTGCAACAATGCCGTCCGAGGCAACGTACTCGCTATCGGCCAGCTTGCCCTTAACGGTGTTCTGATAGTCCTCGAGCTTATCACCCACGGGTGTAGCGTGCTGCTTGACGTAGTGCTGCAGCTCGTCAAACGTGCGCGAGCGATCGCCGTTCTCGTCAGGCTTAGCACCGGCAAAGAAGACCTTGAGCACCATGTGGTCAATGCCCTTGGCCGACTTCCAGCCCGCATCGCTCACCGTCACGCGATACGTCTGCTCTTCTTTTTCACGCCCCAACAGACCCTTCTTGGCCTTGGTCACGGTCGCCTGCTCCAGCTTGATCACACGGTCGTCAGTGAGCTTCATGAGCGTGGCGATATATGCCTGATCGGGCACCTCGTTCCAGCTCATGAGGGCCGAAAGCACGGCGGGATGGTCGGCCGAGGGCACATCGCGGAAATATTCGTCCTGGAAAAGCGGCTTGGGCTTGCGCTTGCGCAGCTTGAGCATAACGATTGTGCCGGTAAAGGCCACCGCCGCAACAACACTTAGCACGGCAAGTGCATTGGCAATCATGCGAGCGTGAGCGCGGCGGGCGTTAGCTTCGTCGGCCCATTCCTTCTCTTCGCTCAGGATCGTTGACATGCGCTCTTCGCCCGAGACGGCAAGCTGCGGCACCCAGTCGCTGGGGAAGGCGATGCGTGCCTCGGCGAATTCGCCCTGATGCACGCAGGGAATGGTATAGGTGACCATGGGCTCGTCCTCATCGAGCGACACGTCGCCCGCCAGCGGACCGTGGCCCCATGCGCGGAAGTTATCGCCTTTGACGGCCGCCGTCCCGGCAGCGGCATTTGCGAAGCGCACTTCCATCTCGACATCGTCGGAATCCGCAGACCAGCCGTCGCCCACGAACTTCCAGTAGAGCTCGGCGGTATCGGCCCAGTTCATAACCGCACCGGTCATGGTGTAGCTCACGTAATAGATCGCGCTGTCGCCGCTCTCGTGGGGGCTGAACACCTTAATCCTTACGCCGTCACCGGCCTGCTCGACCGTGTAGACGCCAGAATCGCCCTTGTTCGCGCTATCGACTTTGTTAAACGCGGTGTCCTCTTCCTCGACACTCAGCACGTCAACGTCCGCCGTGCCGCCCTGCTGGTTGGTGCCCGTATTGATCTCCCAAAACACGCCGTTGATGTCGTCGTCGAAATCAAACTGGCGTCCCTCGACAACGGCCAGCGATCCATCGGCCTCGACCGTGGCGCTGATGTAGGTTTGGGTCATGGAATAACCGTCGGCGTGTGCGGCGGCGGGCAGTAGCAGCAATGCAAGCGCGACGAGTGCGCAGACGGAAGCAAATCGCGCAAACAGGCGGCGCTGCCGGCTGACTTTGGCGGCGAGGGTGTTCATAGGCACATCCTTTGTCTGTAAAACCAACAGCGCCATTGTCCCACGTTTGCGGGTACGCATGACGAACATCTAGGCGACCGGAGCGCCAAACGGGATGAAAGTCACGCCCGCGGCCGGCACCTGGGGACATTCCTTATCTGCCGGCAATCTGGAACACTCCTTGGCATAGCCCGCTCCGGCAATAGATACCACTTCATAGCTCCGTCACAGGTGTAGCGGCTTTGTGTTGCCGCGGCGTAAGCCGATTAAGCTGGCGAGCGAGGGGCATAAAGCAGTTGAGCGAAAACGGTTTGCCCCTTTGCCGTTCGCTTGAGGATCATGTCCCCCTTTTCCGCGGAAACCCCGGCAGTTGCGAAGAGCTGCCGGGGTTTCTGTCGTTTGAGGGGTTGAAGGGGCTGAGCTTGGGGCGGTAATCGAGGTGTTGAGCGGTGCCCGCCGCGCACAACACGCAGCCTCGGCAACTCGCGAGCATCGACGACGCCCCCCCCCCACCTCACCCCGCGCTATACTCGTCCGCATGGATATCAACGCATGCAACATAGCAACACACGCCGTGGCCACGTCGACGGCGTCCAACAGCAAGCTCGCCCCCGCCCTCGCGCCCGTCGTGGGCCGCTTTGCCCCGTCGCCCTCGGGCCGCATGCACCTGGGCAACGTGTTCAGTTGCCTGTGTGCGTGGCTTTCGGCCCGCAGCCAGGGCGGCAGCATCGTGTTGCGCATCGAGGACCTGGACGATCGCTGCAAGCGCCCGGAACTTGCCGCCCAATTGATCGACGACCTAGCTTGGCTGGGGCTTGAGTGGGACGAAGGCCCCTACTACCAGCACGATCGCCTGGACTTGTACGAGGACGCCCTGCACCAGCTGCAAGACGCCGGCCTCACCTATCCCTGCTTTTGCACGCGCGCCGAGCTCCACACCGCAAGCGCGCCGCACGCCAGCGACGGCACGCCCATCTACCGCGGCGCCTGCCGAGGCCTTTCTGCCGAGGAGGTTGCCCGCCGCAGTGCCCTGCGCGCTCCCGCCACGCGCCTGCGCGTGCCCGCCGTCGACGACCTCGCCGGCGACGTGATCGAATTCGTTGACCGCACGTACGGAGCCCAATGCGAGGCACTCGCCACCGAGTGCGGCGACTTTTTGGTGCGCCGCAGCGACGGCGCTTTTGCCTACCAGCTAGCCGTAGTGGTCGACGACGCTGCCATGGGCGTCACCGAGGTCGTGCGCGGATGCGATCTACTGGGCTCCACGCCCCGCCAAATCTACCTGCAGCATTTGCTGGAACTTCCCACACCGCACTACGCACATATTCCGCTGCTCATGTCACCGGACGGCCGCCGCCTTTCCAAGCGCGACCGCGACCTAGACCTGGGCGAGCTCCGTACCCGCTTTGGCACGCCCGAGGCGCTGCTGGGATGGCTCGCCGGGCAAACAGGCATCGCGCCGGACGCCACACCGCGCTCTGCCGAGCAGCTGGTCGAGCACTTTAGCTGGAACGTCATCCGCGCGCATCGGGAGAACATCACTGTAACGGTCGAGTAGCCAGCCACCCCGCCTCTACGCAACATCCCAGGGCTGGAGTTCGTCGCCCAAGCGAACGATGCAGTCGTAGAGCACGGTGTGACGCTCGGCCGGGTTGGTATCCCGATGAAAATGCCCGTAGTACCAGCGCTTGTAGTCCAAGCGGTCTTCCAGCTCATCGAAAAATGCCGTAAGCCGATCAACGGAGGGGCAATTCCAGCCGGACGCTGGATAAAGCGTGGACGAAAGCATGCGCGTAGAGCAGGTGTGAGTGATCACGTAGTCGACCGTCCAGCCCACGCTGTCGAGCTTTGCCCGCGCCTCCTCAAAGTTGCGCTCGTCCGGCAGCTCCTGCGGCCACCAGCTGGAATACGGAATGCGGTATTCCTTGTCCACGCTCGTGGCGCCGCCCATGGTAAAGACCGTTGAGCCGTCGAGCTCAAAAACCTCGCCGCGCGTCAGGCGCCGTATGGGCGAGGTATCCGACAGGCGCTGCGTCAGCCCACCGTGCCACAACTCCATGGGGCGTTCCGCCCAGTGATCGAAACGCTCGTGGTTGCCGTCGACAAACAGCACGGTGTAGGGGCGCGACTCCAGCCAAGCAATATCGGCACATTCCTCGGTAGAAAAGTCCCAGGGAAAGCCAAAGTCGCCCGCGATGATGAGATAGTCGTCGCTCGCCAGGCTATCCCCAAGCTCCCAATCGCGGAGCTTTTGCATGTCAGCGCCGCCATGAATATCGCCTGTTACATAGACCGTCATCGGATTACCACTTCCCTGTAAGTCGCTAGCCCACATTCTGCACGATCACTAAGCCAACCGTTCCAGCCCTTCCATCCCTTAGGGCTTACCCTTCGTTCTTCCATCCAAACGGGTCAAGCACCCAAAAAACCAGATCGAGCACGCCGCCGGTCATCATGGCGCCGGCAAGGGCCATGCAAACGTGCAGAGAACTGGCACTTCGGAGCACGTCGAATGGCCCCAGAACAGCCAGCAGCGCGACCGCTGCGCCGGCAAGGCACAACGCGAGGCACGGCCCCGCGTCCTTGACGCACTTCTTTGCGAGATGCTTGGTGTTATCGCTCATTGGTATCGAACTCCTTAGAGGGTCGTTGTTTGGGTACATGCCGCCGCGGCAGAGCAGGGCGGCAGGGTAAGTGTCCCATGCCGTGCGGACATCAATGGAGAAACCGCCTGCTCGACCAACCTTTGACGCCGTTTTGCACCGGCACCACATCCCCCGCTATCGAGGTCTAATACTTTTCCCACCGCCACCCAAAAACTCATCCAACGTTAATCTTGGCTCAAGAATCGCTTAATCTATAACCTGCACTATAGAGTTCGACCAAGGACGGGGCGGCGCCGCGCAACGCAGACCGCCGAACGCAACGCTCGCGCCCGGGCAACTCGCCCGGCGTCGCGCCCATCGAACGAAAGGAACAGGTCATGGACGACCTCGAAAAAGTTGAAACCATCCGCACCAAGTGCAACGTGAGCTACACCGATGCCAAGGCCGCGCTCGACGCCGCCGACGGCAACGTCTTGGATGCCATCATTTGGCTCGAGTCGCAGGGCAAGACCCAGACCACGTCGGCGCACGCCGCCACCGAGTCCGCGCCAGTCGATGAGCCCTCAGCCGAGATGGTCGCCGCGCAGGCCGCCTACGAGAAGTCGAGCGAAAAGACCGACTTCTCCAAGAAGATGGACAGCGTGTGGGAGTACCTCAAAAAGCTCTTCCGCCTGAGCCTGGACACCAAGTTTATCGCCACGCGCCGCGACGCGATCATCCTCAACATTCCCATCCTGATCCCCATCGTCGCGCTGTTTGCCTGGGGCGCCACGATATGGC
The DNA here is from genome assembly GCF_028206995.1 of Collinsella aerofaciens. GTDB lineage: Bacteria > Actinomycetota > Coriobacteriia > Coriobacteriales > Coriobacteriaceae > Collinsella > Collinsella aerofaciens_AQ. Next base: position 114,090 of record NZ_JAQLFL010000004.1, read on the forward strand.
TGATGCTGATTGGCCTGTTCTTTGGCATGCGTTACCGCATCGATAGCGACGGCGACGTACCCGGCAGCATCAACAACCTTATGAATCACGCTGCCGATGCCGCGGACGACATCAAGCAAAATCTCAACGACGACAAGTAATCTCAGACGGGGGCACGCATGGCACGGATCCTGATCGTAGAGGACGAGGAGAAAATCGCCCGCTTTGTGACGCTCGAGCTGGAGCACGAGGGCTACCAGGTGGAGCACGCCGCCGACGGCCGCACCGCCGTGGACCTGGCGCTGGAGCGCAACTACGATCTGATTCTGCTCGACGTGCTGTTGCCGCAGCTCAACGGCATGGAGGTGCTGCGACGCGTCCGCAAGCACAAGGATGTACCGGTGATCATGGTCACCGCGCGCGATGCCGTGATGGACAAGGTGGCCGGGCTCGATGCCGGCGCCGACGATTACCTGACCAAGCCGTTTGCGATTGAGGAGCTGTTCGCACGGATCCGCGTGGCGTTGAAGCGCTCGGAGGCCGTGCGGGCGGCTTCGGGCGTTGGCGGCGTTGGGGCCGGGACGGGCGCTACGGGCGCCGCTGCGATACCCCCGGCTGGCGACTCGACCCAGGCATCCGCCTCGCCCTCCCCCGCCGCGCTCACCGTGAGTTCGGTCGCGCTCGATCCCGACCGCCGCGAAGTCACGGTCGGCGGCTCGCCCATCGCGCTCACTGCCCGCGAGTTCGACGTCCTCGCCCTGCTTATGGCGCACGCCGGCACCGTGCTCACGCGCGAGCGCATCGCGCACGAGGCGCTGGGCTACGAATACGTGGGCGACACCAACAACGTCGACGTGCACATCGCGCACCTGCGCGCCAAGATCGAGGACGCCGGCGGCGCCCGCATCATCCAGACCGTGCGTGGGGTGGGCTATGTCTGCCGCGCGTAACGCCGAGGCCAAGCGCGTCACATCCATCGCCCGCGCCATCAACTGGAGCTATATGTGGCGCCGCTTGATGAGCTACGTCTGGCTCGATCTGCTGCTGATGGCGATTGCGGCGGCGATCCTCGTCTATGGATACAACCAGATACTGCCCGACGGCGCGTTTACCGCAGGATGGATCCCCGGCGTCGCCGTTCACGGCATGTCGCTGGCGCCTGCGCGCGGCTGGGACCTGGCAACGCTCACCTATACCGTCGAGCTTGCGCGTACCACCAAGACTTTCCCCCTCGCGCAGGACCTCGTCGCGCTATGGCCTCTCTACCTTGTCGTTGTGGGTTGGCAGGTCATCAGCGTGCTCGACATGCTCGGCGGCGCCCGTCGCGTGCGCCGCACCATGGCACCGCTCAACGACCTGGCCTTGCGCGTGGACGAGCTCGGCCGTATGCAGCTCTCCGGCGGCAAGATGGAAACACTGGAGCAGGCCATCGAGCGCGCAAGCGTCGACTCGCCGAGCGTCACTACCGGCGACGCCGACCTGGCAAGCATCGAGGTTGCACTCAACCGCCTACTGCGCCAGATGCAAGAGGCCAAACTGCAGCAAATGCGCTTTGTCAACGATGCGAGCCACGAGCTGCGCACGCCCATCGCGGTGATTCAGGGCTACGTAAACATGCTCGATCGCTGGGGCAAAGACGACCCGGACGTGCTGGCAGAATCTATCGCGTCCCTCAAGGCCGAAAGCGAGCACATGCAAGAGCTCGTGGAGCAGCTGCTGTTTTTGGCGCGCGGCGATGCCGGGCGCACGGTCCTGCGGCGCGCAAATACCAACCTTGCCGCACTGGTCGACGAGGTATGCGAGGAATCGCAGATGATCGATACCGAGCACACGTATCGGCTGGCCTTTGACGCTGCGCTTGTCAGCGACCCGCGCTGCGACGCGCCCGTCGACGTGGCGCTCGTGAAGCAGGCTCTGCGCGTGATCGTGCAAAACGCCGCCAAGTACTCGGATGCGGGAACGACCGTCACATTTGGCATAACGCCAGATGCGGGCGCGGGCACGATCGACATAAGTGTTGAGGACGAGGGCATCGGCATGAACCAGGAATCCGCAGCTCACGCGTTCGAGCGGTTCTACCGTGCCGACAACGCGCGCGATGCCGGCGCACAGGGTTCGGGTCTGGGGCTTGCGATCGCCAAGTGGATCGTCGACAGCCACGGCGGCGTCATCGGTGTGACCTCGGTCGAAGGGGTCGGCAGCCGCTTTACGATTCGCCTGCCACGATAGGAAGCCCCTCGGCATAAATAAAGGGATAGGGCCACGCGGCCCTATCCCTTTTTGCCAGCTATGGCAGCTTGTGCGCTACTCGCGGCACAGGTGCACGGCGAAACCGGCGAACTCGCGCTTAAAGTACACGAGCTTGGTACCACCGTCGGGCAGCAGCGCGCGCGACTCTTCGTTGACCTCGAGCCCGCGCTCGGCAAACCACTTCTCAGCTGCATCGATGTCGTTAACGGCAAAGCCGATGTGGCCCTTGGTGCCACGACCGTTCTGCTTCATGATCTCGACCAGCGAATCGTTGAAGTACGAAACCGGGGTCTCGATGACGGGCAGGCCCATCATCGTCGAGAACAGCTCCGCGATCTCCAGGGCGTCTGCCGGGTCGGTGGCGTTAATGCCCACATGGGCAACGCGCATACCAAAGAGCTCTACCGGGTTGGCGTTCTGCTCACTCATGCAGTCAGCGCCTACTGAGCCATGACGTCGAGAACGGCCTTCTCGGCGGCAACGCGGTTCATGCCGGTCATGAAGGGCACGCCACTCACGTACGGGCAGGTGAGGCCCTCGGGGGCAACGGTGGTGGCGATCAGCAGGTCAGCGCCCTCGTCGCAGTAATCCTTGGCCTCGGAGATGGCGCACTGCACGATCTCGTACTTGTCGGCATAACCGTTGGCGTCGAGCAGGGTAGCGACCTTCTGGGCAACGAGCGTGGAAGTAGCAGCGCCAGCACCGCAAGCCAAAACGATCTTCTTCATAGGTAATGTCTCCCTTCATGGTTTACTTTAGGTAAGTGTACCGCAGCGAGCGATGGCACTCGGCCTCGATGAGCTTTTATGCCAGTTTGCTTGCGCGCTGCGTATAATACATCTAGTACGTGTTGTCATACCGCTCGCTTTATGAGCGACTAAGGACCCTAATATGCCCGATTCCCGCACCCTCTGGACCGCCGTCGTTATCATCTGCATCGCCGTGTCGGTGTTCTTTAGCGTCAAAAAACGCACCACGTTTAAACGCCTGCAGCAATTGATGGCCGCCAAGCAGTGGGACGAGTTCGATCGTTTGCTCGACGGCAAACTCACCAGCATGCTGTACCCGCGCTACAACCGCGACTACCTGCGTCTGAACTCCTATCTGCTGCGCGAGGACCACGAGCGTGCCAGCGAGATGTTCGACCTGCTGCTGGGGCTCAACCTCCCCAAGATGCAGCGCGTCGACCTGGTGATCAAAGCCTTTAACTACTACGTTGGCCAGGAGGACCGCAAAAAGTCCAAGGAGCTTCTGCACGAGATCAAGGGCTTTGAGGGCGGTCAGGCCGAGGCGGTCGCACACGAATGCCAGCTGATGTACGACACGATGATCCTCAAGCGCCACAACGACATTCCCGAGCTGGAGCGCATGCTCGAGGATGTCGGCGACGACCCGGTCAAGCGCTGCCGACTGGAGTACCTGCTGGCCCTGCAGTATCAAAACAAGGGCGACGAGGCAAAGTTCCAAGAGTTCCTGGAGAAGTCGGGCCAACACTCGATGGCCGTCAACGCGTAACGGACGGCTTGTGCTAGACTTCTAGTCTCACGGGGGCGTGGCGGAATTGGCATACGCAGGAGACTTAAAATCTCTCGCCGCAAGGATTGTGGGTTCGAGTCCCACCGCCCCTACCATGTGATTGCTTGCGAGCCCGTGTTCTCCAGGGATGCGGGCTCGCTTCTTTTAGATGCCGGTGGGACTCGAACCCGCGAGGGGGCGAGCGTTAAGCGGACGCGCAGCGTCCGTAGCGAGCCGGCGAGGGCGCCGACAGGCGGCCGAAGCCGGTGCGTATTTGCGCAGCAAATGCGCGGATGTCCCACCGCCCCTACCATATGGAGCTTTCGAGCCCGTGTCCCCAAGGGATGCGGGCTCGTTTCTTTTACACGCCGGCGGGGCTCTAAGTTGCGGTGAAATAGTTCCTGTTTTGGCAGTTTACCAGCCCATTTAGGAATTATTCCACCGCGACTTAGGTTGGTGTTCCCACATTTTCCGATGGAAAAACGTGGTTGTCTCCCACATTTTCCGATGGAAAAACGTGGTTGTCTCCCACATTTTCCGATGGAAACTCCCAAATGGCCTTATACTAGCCGAGAGGGTTGGGAGGCAATATGCAGCGACAGCTTATGAGCGAACTTATCGCTTGGAAATCAAGGACGAATCGCAAACCTCTCTTGCTTAAGGGAGCCCGCCAGACAGGAAAGACTTGGCTTCTTAACGAATTCGCAAGCCAGCAGTATCGAAACGTCATTCGTTTTGACTTTATGCTCGAGCCGAGCACACGCTCGCTGTTCGATGGGGACCTCGACCCCAAGCGCATCATCTCCCAGATAGAACTCCTACGTGGCCAAACTGTAACGCCAGCAGACACGCTCATCATCTTCGACGAGATCCAAGAGGCCCCGCGCGGGATCACCTCGCTCAAGTACTTCAACGAGCTTGCACCCGAATACCACATCGTAGCAGCCGGTTCCTATATGGGCCTCGCGCTCCGACGCGAAAACGAGTCATTTCCCGTCGGCAAAATCGACCAGCTCACCATGCGTCCCATGGGGTTCGCCGAGTTCGTTCGTGCCGTCGACGGCGACCCGCTCGCCGACGCCATCCTTGCCGCAGACATGAACCTTCTAGCAAACGTTACCGAAAAGCTCGAACACTTGCTCAAGGAATACCTTGTTGTCGGCGGTATGCCCGAAGTTGCCTCCGCTTTCGCCGAGACACGCGACTTCATCGAAGCCCGAAGGCTTCAGCAGCAAATCATCGAGGCTTACGAATCCGATTTTGGCAAACATGCACCCGCCCGCATCATCGAGCGCATGAGGTTGGTTTGGAAATCCCTTCCCGGCCAGCTTGCCAAAGAGAACAAGAAGTTTGTCTATGGCGCCCTTCGCCCCGGAGCGCGCGCACGCGATTTCGAGGAAAGCCTCCAGTGGCTCACGGACTACGGAATCGTTCATAAGGTGCCACGTGTTTCCGCTCTAAAGGCGCCGCTCTCGAGCTACGAAGACCTCTCGGGCTTCAAACTGTTCTGCATCGACACCGGCATCCTCGGAGCGCTCTCCGGTCTCTCTCCGGCCATCGTTCTTAACGGATCCGCTGTTTTTACCGAGTTCAAAGGTTCGCTGACCGAACAATACGTCGCGCAGGAGCTTTTGCTCCAGGACAAAACTCCCGCGTATTGGTCCTCTACCTCTGGCAATGCCGAAACCGACTTTGCCATCGACCATGCGGGAACCGTGCTTCCGCTTGAGGTCAAGGCGGCAGAGAACCTTAAAGCGAAGAGTCTGAAAATAGCCTGCGAAAAATTCAAGCTCGAGCGTTGCGTGAGGAGCTCCCTGGCGGCATATAGAGACGAGGGCATGCTCGTCAATATTCCGCTTTGGGAGATTGGGCAAATCGACAAGCTGGCATAGGCGCTGTGGGGACGCCCCGCAAGGACTGTCCCCAGGTGCCGGCTGTTGAGTTGCGGTGGAATAGGGACTGTTTGGCGCCCGAAAGGGCGATTTTAGTCCGTATTTCACCGCAACTTATTTAGAGGGCGCTGAGGCTGGGAGTCCATGCGATGGTGGGAGTCGCGCCGTCGAGAACCTCGTTGATGGTGGCGGCCATGCCAGCGAGTAGGCTGTTCTCGCTTACGGTGAGCGCATCGTAGCCACCGGCGCGCATGAGCTCGCGAATCACCACGGCGCCGGCCAGAATCACGCCCGCGCGCTTGGGCTGCACGCCCGGCAGCGCAGCGATACCCTCCACATCCAGCGTAGATATACGATCGATGGCGGCCGAGATCTGCTCCATCGAAAGCTCGCGCAGGTGCACAAAGCTCGAGTCGTACGGCTCCAGTTCGTTGACCAGCGCCACGAGCGTGGTGACGGTACCGCCCACCGCGACGAGGCGCTCGGCGCGCTCAAAGTCGCTGGGCAGGCCCTCAAAATAGGCGGAGAACTGCTCGCCCGCCCACGCGGCGGCAACCGCAAGCTCGTTCGTCGACGGCGGCAGCGCAGAGAAAAACCGCTCGGTCACGCGACGGCAACCGATGTCCAGCGAGCGCGTTCCCTCCAGCGCAAAGACCCCGCGCTCCGGCGCGTACACGCCCGTCGCGAGCTCCGTGGAGCCGCCGCCCGAATCGGCGACGATAATGCGTTCACCGGCAAAGTCGTGCGCCACGCCAAAAAACGTCAGGCGCGCCTCGACTTCTCCTGGAATCACCTGTGGCTCGAGACCCAGCTCGCGCAGGCCGTCCAGCAGCAGGGCGGCGTTGGACGCATCGCGCGCGGCGCTCGTGCACGTGGTGCAGATGCACGCGGCGCCAAAGGTACGCGCCTCGTCCACAAACATACGGCACGCAGCGAGTACACGCTCGACCGCCGTCTCGCAAAAGCGGCCCGTCGCGTCCACGCCCTCGCCCAGATCGGTAATCTCGGTATACTTGGACGATTCCACGATCGCCCCGCCCTCGACCTGCGCTAGCACTAGTCGCGACGACACCGTTCCCAGGTCGATCGCGGCCACCTTATATCGTTTGCAATTTGTCATTGCGAGCTCCCCTCCGGGCGCTATTTGCCGTTGGACACGACCGTCTGACCCTCGACGCCGTTAAACCCAAACAGCATGTCGAGCGCTTGGATGTACCATGGCGCGTCCTTGCCGACTTCTTCGATCTCCTTGGCCACCTCGCTGGCCTTCTTGGCGTTCGACGACTTCTTTTCAGCCGACGACGAGTCCGAATCGCCGTCCAGGCCCTGCACTTCAATCCTCTTCTCGCCGGGCATCACCAGGCCCAGGTCCTCGGATGCCGCGTCCTTGATACCCTCCTCCGAGAGCAGCTTGTCGACGCTTTTTTGCAGCTCATCATTGTATTGCTGGCGAATCTCGACCTGCTTGGCCAAGATATCGCTCGAACGCTTTGCCACGTACAGGTCGCGCACGGGGAAATACAGGCTCACGAGCACCAGGGCAACGACGATGCCGATGAATAGCCCTCGCTGAGGACCGTGGGTAAAGTCGTAGATCGCCTTGACCACCGCGTTGTCGTTGGCGTAGTGCATAAAGTCCGAGCCCGAAAGACGGTTCGAGGGCCTGCTCGACCTATCGTGCGTTTGAGCCGACGAGCGCTGAGCATGCGACGAACGTGCCGGGCGCACTGGTCCATCTGTCGAAGTATTCACTTGAGCATTGGGGCGCGAGGTACTTGTCGGGCGCTGTATGGAGCGGTCGGCGCCGGCGTAGGCGGACCCACCGAGCTGCACCGTGCGCGCACGGCGAGGCGACGGCTCACGCGAACCGGCGGAATAGTACCTGTTGTCGTAAATCTGATCCATGTGCGCCTTGTGCGGTTGAGGTTTGTTTGCGCTAAGTCCTTTAGTTATAGCACGAGCGCCCGCACCGCCTTCGCCAGCCTTTGCTCGACATAAAAAAGGCGCTGAGCCATATGGCCCAGCGCCCAATGGTGCTCAACAGCGCCCGGCTGGAGCAAGGCAAATCCGAGTCTTCCCCGCCCCCGCGACCTCCGCGTGCCTAGCGAATGTTGTAGAACGCGGCCTTGCCGGCGTAGCGCGCGCTGCCCTCGAGCTCGTCCTCGATGCGGATGAGCTGGTTGTACTTGGCGATGCGGTCGCTGCGGCACGGGGCGCCCGACTTGATCTGGCCGGCGTTGACGCCCACGACCAGGTCGGCGATCGTGGAGTCCTCGGTCTCGCCGGAGCGGTGGCTCACGATGCAGGCGTAACCGGCCTCCTTGGCGGTCTCGATGGCCTCGAGCGACTCGGTGAGCGTGCCGATCTGGTTGACCTTGACCAGGATCGCGTTGGCGGCACCCAGCTCGATGCCCTTCTTGAGGCGCTCGGTGTTGGTGACGAACAGGTCGTCGCCTACGAGCTGCACCTTATTGCCAATGCGGCGGGTAAGCTCGACCCAGCCGTCCCAGTCCTCCTCGGCCATGCCGTCCTCGATGGAGATGATGGGATAGGTGTCGACGAGCTTCTCCCAGTAATCGACCATCTGAGCGCTCGTATACTCAACGCCCTCGCCCTTGAGCTCGTACATGCCGGTCTCGGCGTTGTAGAACTCGGTCGAGGCCGGGTCCATGGCGTACATGAAGTCGACGCCGGGCTTAAAGCCAGCCTTCTCGACGGCCTTGGTGATGTACTCGAACGGCTCGGCATTGGTCTTGAGGTTGGGGGCAAAGCCGCCCTCGTCGCCCACGCCGCCGCCCAGGCCGGCCTCGTGCAGCACGCCCTTGAGGGTGTGGTAGACCTCGGCGCACCAGCGCAGGCCCTCGGCAAAGCTCGGAGCACCCACGGGCATGATCATGAACTCCTGGAAGTCAACGTTGTTGTCGGCATGCACGCCGCCGTTGAGGATATTCATCATAGGTGTGGGCAGCAGGTGGGCGTTGACGCCACCCAGGTACTGGTACAGCGACAGGCCCGCCGACTCGGCAGCGGCGCGGGCAACGGCCAGCGACACGCCCAGGATGGCGTTGGCACCGAGCTTGGTCTTGTTGGGGGTACCGTCCGCGGCAATCAGCGCGGCATCAACGGCGCGCTGGTCGAAGGCATCGAGGCCCACGACGGCGTTAGCGCACTCGTTGTTGACGTGCTCGACGGCCTGCGAAACGCCCTTGCCCAGGTAGCGGCCCTTGTCGCCATCGCGCAGCTCGCAGGCCTCAAAGGCGCCGGTCGAAGCACCCGAAGGCACCATTGCGCGGCCAAAGCTGCCGTCCTCGAGCACGACCTCGACCTCGACGGTGGGATTGCCGCGGCTGTCGAGCACCTCGCGACCGTAGACGTCCAAAATATCGCTCATGTTGTCTCCCTCTCACTTGGAAACGTAGTGGATGCAAGCGACCGGCTGACCGTACACCATCGGTGCGTCTTCGTAAGTTAGCCATGTCGCACTTTTTGCATTATGCCCTAAGTTAGCTGAGGGATACACTTGATTTTCGAAAAATTTAGCGGGAACGATGAGGCGTGTCAGCCCGTCGTTCCCGCAGTCTTACTCCTCCGCCTTTGCGGCATCCCACAGGTCGTTGAGGCCGTGGGTCGAAAGCTCGGCAAGATCCACGTGGGCATCGGACGCCATCTGCTCCATCGCGGCCCAGCGACGGCGGAACTTTGCCGTGCTGGCGCGCAGGGCACTCTCGGCGTCGATCCCCTCTTTGCGCGCGACGTTGACCAAGGCAAAGAGCAGGTCTCCAAACTCCATCTCGCGCTCGGGCGAGCCGGGAGCCTCGGCCTCAAACTCGGCACGTTCCTCGGCGACCTCGTCCCACACGTCCTGGACCGTCTCCCACTCAAAGCCCACGGCCGCTGCCTTGCGCGACACCTTCTGCGCCTGCATCAATGCCGGCAGATGCGTGGGCACGCCGTCGAGCAGGCCCTCGGGCGCAGCCTCGCCTGCTGCCACGGCCTTGTCCTTGGCAGCCTTCTCGGCAAGCTTGACCTCGTCCCAGATCTTGAGCACCTCGTCGGAGTTATCGGCATCCGCATCGCCAAACACGTGCGGATGACGGCGGATGAGCTTGGCATCGATATCACGCGCCACGTCGGTCAGTGTAAACTCGCCGGCGTCAGCAGCAATCTGCGCATGCAGCACGACCTGCATGAGCACGTCGCCCAGCTCCTCGCGTAGGTGAACCGCGTCGTCCGCCTCGATGCAGTCGAGCGCCTCGTAGGCCTCCTCGATCATGTTCTTGCCAATGCTGCGGTGCGTCTGCTCACGGTCCCACGGGCAGCCATCGGGCTGACGCAGACGCCAGATGGTCTGCACCAGATGCTGCAGCTCGGTCGACGCGTCTACCAGCGTAGACAGATCGCGCGAGCCCTCGGCATTTTGCTGAGCCATGTGCTGCGCCATGGCTACTCCTCCTCCATGACCACGTGGCGGAACGCGCCGCCCTCGTAGATGCCGTAGCTGTGCGAGCCGTCCTTGGGGATGCTCACGCTACCGGGGTTGAAGAGCCACAGGCCCGGGTGCGCGGCGCTTTCCTCGTTGACCTTGATGTGCGTATGGCCGTAGACGAGCGCGGAGCCCTCGGGCAGCGCGGGCGCGTGGTCGACGCTGTTGTGCATACCGGCGCCAAAGACATGGCCGTGCGTCAGGAACAGTTCACGGCCGGTCTCGTCGAACAGCGTGGCGTAGTCCGCCATGACGGGAAAGTCGAGGACCATCTGGTCGACCTCGGCGTCACAGTTGCCGCGCACCGCGATGATACGGTCGGCCAGGGCGTTGAGCAGCGGGATCACGCGCTTGGGGGCGTAATCGCGCGGCAGGTCGTTGCGCGGACCGTGGTAGAGCAGGTCGCCCAGCAGCACGATGCGGTCGGGCTGCTGGGATTCGATGGCGGCGACCAGGCGCTCGGCCCAGTATGCCGAGCCGTGGATGTCGGAGGCGATGAGGTATTTCATGGTGGTCCTTTCGGTGAGGTTGATGGGGTGGGTGTGGCGCGTCGCCGACCGTGTCACTCAAATTGCAGAGCCGCGGCTTGTGCTGCCTGCATCACGCGCTGGAGCGGCACACCGTGCTCGCGGGCAAGGCGGGCGCAGTCCTCGTACTCGGGCGCTGCACGCTCGCTGCCGTCGGGCAGGGCGGCCACCTTGACGAACACCTCGCCCCATGGCGTCGTTACGCGCTCAAAGCGGCGTGGTAGGCAAACGCGCTCCATAACCTGGCGACGAATGCCGTTGGTCGTGGTTTCCAAGAAGATGATCGTCTGCAGGCGCTCGATATCCTCGTAGGTGCAGATTACCTGCAGCTGCCAGCCGGGGCGGCCTTTCTTACAATAGAGGGGCAGCCAGTGCACCTCGCGCGCACCCGCCTCGCGCAGGCGGTCGGCGGCGTAGGCGAGTACCTCAGGCGACGCGTCGTCGATGTCGCATTCCAGCTTGACGATGGTTTCGGGCGCATCGGTCTCGCGGGACAGCGGGGATGTGCTATCGCATGGCATACGGTCCGGCTCCTTTCCGCGCGGGCTCGTTTTGTTCATCCAAACGCTAGCACATCGGACGTGGCACAAGCGTGACTTTCGTCCGTCGCCGCCCTCGCCCCCATCCAAACGTGTACGTCAGTCTCCAAACATGTCATTATTTGTCGGTTTTGGAGGCTGACGTACACGTTTTGAGAGCAAGCGAGGCCGCACCGCGCGCCGCGCAGCCTTTCCAATCGATTTCGACCCCCGGCGTGCCCGGCGTGTTGAGAGCTGCGCCATTACAATGGAGCGGATTCGCTTGACGCAAAGGAGTCGCCATGCCCACCTGCCCGCTGGTCGATTGCCACACCCACACTTCGTTTTCGGATGGCCATGCCTCGTTTGAGGACAACGTTCGCGCCGCTGCTGCGGCCGGCTGCCGCGCTATGGTCTCGACCGACCATCTCACCCTGCCCGCCAGCATGGACGCCAACTGCGAAGTGCAAGTTGTCGAGGGCGACCTGACGGCACATCGCCTGGCATTTGAGGACGCCCGCAAGCTCGCCGCGCAGATCGCGCCGGAGCTCGAGCTTGTCTATGGCTTTGAATGCGACTGGTACGAAGGTTGCGAGCCTTTGGTTGAGCGCTGGTCCGCGGGTGCCATAGTGCGCTTGGGCAGCGTGCATTGGATTGGCAACCCAGGCGATATCATGGCCGGCGCCGCGGGCACGGCGGGAACGGAAAACGTCGCTCGTCCCGATACGCCCGATTCGCGCTGCGGTTGGATCGACGACGACACCAACCTGCATGTTTGGGAAAACCTGGGCGTGCGCGGTGTGTGGGAGCGCTATGTCGATGACTGGTGCCGCGCCTGCGAGAGCCCGCTTAACTTTGATGTGATGGCCCACCCCGACCTGGTCATGCGCTTTTCGAAGGAAGGCTTTGCGCCCGATTTTGACCCCGCGCCGTTTTGGGAGCAGATGGCCGAATGTGCCCACGATACGGGTCACCGTGTCGAAGTCTCGACCGCCGCGCCGCGCAAGGGCCTCGACGACTATTACCCCTCGACGGGACTGTTGCGTTGCTTTGCCCACGCCGAGGTGCCGATCACTTTTGGCTCGGACGCACACCGCGCCTGCGACATCTGCTGGAACATCCGCGAGGCTCAGGCCCACGCCTACGACTGCGGCTACCGGGCCTTCGATATCCCCCACCCCACCGGCGAATGGCAACCCACACCCCTCGCCTAAGACTAGTCGTTGGGGACGTTCTTAAATGACTAGTGGCGGCGGGCGTTGAGTTCGCCGGCAAGCTCGTCGAGGGTGATGCCGTAGCGCTCAAGCGTCACGAGCAGGTGGTAGACCAGGTCGCCGGCCTCGTAGCGGATGTGGTCGTGATCGTTATCCTTGCAGGCCATGATGACCTCGCTCGCCTCCTCGGCAAGCTTCTTGAGCAGCTCGTCCTCGACGTCGGTCAACAGACGCGCGGTATAGCTCTCCTGCGGCGACGCGTCGCGACGGCCATGAATCACCTCGGCCAGCCCCGTCAGCGTCTCACCGATATTTCCCGGCTGCACGTTAGCTGTTCTGACTCCCATGGTTATTTCCTCTCGTTACTGCAGCGTAAAGTAGGTACCGGTCTCATCGAACCGAGGCTTTGCGCCCTTTTTCTCAAAGAACTCGACGATGACGGCATGGGCCTCATCGAGCCTTTCCTTCTCGGCCTCGAGCCAAAGCGACTGCGCCCCGCAGGCATCAGTCAGGTGCACGCGACATGGCACGCCCGCGCGGAGGAGCTCGGTGTTGCAGTCGGCGACCTCGAACGGCGTCACGACTTTCATCGCACTCCCCCTTCCACGCGCTTAAAGAAGCAGGTACGGTTGCCGGTATGGCAGGCCGGGCCCGGCGAGTCGACCTTGACCAGCAGCGTATCGCTATCGCAGTCGGCCCAGAGCTCCTTGACCGCTTGCATATTGCCGCTCGTCGCGCCCTTGTTCCAGAGCTCCTGGCGACTGCGGCTCCAAAACCACGTGGTACCGGTCTTGAGCGTCAGCCCCACCGATTCCTCATTCATCCAGGCAACCATAAGCACCTCGCCGGTGTCATATTGCTGAACCACACAAGGAATCAGCCCGTTGGCATCGTATTTAAGATTCGCTGGAGTAGTAATTTCTCTCATTTCAATTCCCAAATTTAAACATCGCCGGTCGGCGAGGGTTGTCCAGGTGCCCGAGATTCCGAGCGACAAGCCCGACGACGCGTACTTAAGTACGCGAGGAGGGTTGGAGCCGGAAGGTCGGGTGCCTGGGCAAGCCGCAGCACTAGAAGTCCAACCTCACAGGAATACCCTGCGACGCCATATATTCCTTCACCTGGCGAATGCTGAAGGTTCCAAAGTGAAAGACGCTTGCCGCCAGCACGGCATCGGCCTCGCCCTCGATCACGCCCTCGGCAAAATGCTCGAGCGTGCCCACACCGCCGCTCGCGATCACCGGAATCGGCACCGCGCGCGCCACGGCGCGGGTGAGCGCCAGGTCAAATCCGGCCTTGGTGCCGTCGCGGTCCATACTGGTGAGCAAGATCTCGCCGGCGCCGCGACGGGCCGCCTCCTCGGCCCACGCCACCGCGTCGATACCCGTGGCGTTGCGGCCGCCTGCGGTAAAGACCTCCCACTTGTCGGCACCAGATGCGCCGGGCAAACCGACGCGCTTGGCATCGATCGCCACGACCACGGCCTGGCTGCCAAACGCCGCGGCAGCCTGGCTGATCAGCGACGGGTCACGCACGGCGGCAGAGTTGAGCGACACCTTATCGGCACCGGCGGCAACCATGGTCCGCATGCCCGCCAAGTCGCGGAAACCGCCACCCACGGTATAGGGAATAGCGAGCTCCTCGGCCGCATGCGCCGCCATCTCGATAGTCGTCGCACGGTTGTCGCTCGTCGCGGTAATGTCCAAAAATACGACCTCGTCCGCACCCTCGCGGTCGTAGGCGCGGGCCAGCTCCACCGGATCGCCGGCATCGCGCAAGCTCACAAAGTTGACGCCCTTGACCACGCGGCCGTCCTTGACGTCCAGACAGGGAATTACGCGCTTGGTAAGCATGGGCTACTCCTCCCCTCGAGCGGCGGCCAGCGCCTGGGCCAGCGTAAAGTTGCCCTCGTAGAGCGCACGACCGGTAATGGCGCCTTCAATCGCGCCCTCACCCACTGCGGCCAGCGCACGGATGTCGTCGAGCGTCGAGATGCCGCCCGATGCCACGACGGGAAAGCCCGCGACCTCGGCCACATGGCGATACGCCGCCACATCGATGCCCGTCTGCATGCCATCGCGCGCAATGTCGGTATACACCAGATGCTTAAAACCCAGCTCGGAAAGCTGCGCCACAGCGTCGTCGAGCGCCACGCCCGCGCCGTCACGCCAGCCATTCACCTTGACCTGGCCGTCGCGTGCGGCGATGTCTGCCACCAGCAGCTCGCCAAAGCCTTGGGCCGCCACCTCGGCAAAACCCGGCTCGGTCACTAGCACCGTGCCTAGCGCGATGCGGCGAGCACCATAGCCGGCCAACTCGTCGATGCGCGCAAGCGAGCGGACGCCGCCGCCCACGTCCACGGACAGACCGTCGACGCCGCAGATGGCCTTGATCGCCGCCGAGTTGGCAGAGCATGTGTCCTCGTCCTCGCCAAAGGCAGAGGACAAATCGACGACGTGCACCCAGCTTGCGCCCTGCTCGGCAAACGAGCGAGCAACGGCCACGGGGTCGTCGGAATATACCTTGCAGCGGCTGCGGTCGCCGCGCTCAAGGCGCACGACCTTGCCGCCGATCAGATCGATTGCGGGAAACAGAATCATCGGCCAACCTCCTCGACGATGTTGACGAAGTTCTTAAGGATGCGCTGACCCAGCGCGGAGGATTTCTCGGGATGGAACTGGCAGCCCCACACGTTGCCGTGGCGCACGATGCACGGGAAGCTCCGCGTATAGTGCGTGCGCGCCAGTACATCGGCGGCATCGGCATCGTCGGCCACCGCGTAGCTGTGGGTGAAGTACATGTTGGCACCCTCGGCAAAACCAGTAAGCAGCGGATCGGCCGCACCGGCGGGCGTCATGTGCACCTGGTCCCAGCCCACGTGCGGCACCTTCAGGCGACTCGATTTCAAGCGCGTGCACGAGCCACGCATAATACCCAGGCCATCGACCCAGGGACCGCCAGCCTGCTCGGAGACGTCGCCGTCCGTGGCAACACCCTCGTCCGCCGGCACACCCTCGTCGCCGCGCTCAAAAAACAGCTGAAGGCCCAGGCAGATACCGAGCAGTGGAGTTCCGGCGGCGACGGCATCGAGCACCGCGTCCGCCTCGCCGCTCTGGCGCATAAAGGCGATTGCGTCATAGAACGCGCCCACGCCCGGGATGACCAGGCCGTCGGCATTGCGGATCTGCTCCGGATCGTCCGATGTGCAGGCGGCGGCACCGGCGCGCGCAAGCCCGCGCGCAACGCTCGACAAGTTGCCCTTGTGGTAGTCAACCACCACGATCTTCGGTTCGCCCACGCGACCCCTCCCTTATCTCATTCAAAACCTGTCTTTTTTGGCAGGTTACAGCGATCCCTTGGTGCTGGGGATGCCCTGCACGCGGGGATCGAGCTCGCAGGCGTGGCGCATCGTGCGACCCACGGCCTTAAAGGCGGCCTCGATAATGTGATGCGAGTTGCCGCCCGCCAGCTCGCGCACGTGCAGCGTGAGCTTGGCATCGCGCGCAAAGGCGTAGAAGAACTCGACGGCCAGCTCGGTATCGAAGCTGCCCACGCGCTCGGTCGGCACGGGCAGCTCGCAGTAGGCCTGCCCGCGCCCCGAAATATCAACAGCAGCCATCACGAGTGTCTCGTCCATGGCGATCGCCGCGTCGGCAAAGCGTGTAATGCCCGCCTTGTCGCCCAGCGCCTGGCAAAACGCCTCGCCCAGCACAATGCCCGTGTCCTCGACGGTATGATGCGCATCGACCTCCACGTCGCCCACCGCGCGCACCGTCAGATCGAACAGGCCATGGCGGCCAAAAGCGTTGAGCATGTGGTCGAAAAACGGCACACCGGTCGAGATATCGCACACGCCGCTTCCATCCAGGTCGAGCTTTACGACAATGTCGGTCTCGCCCGTCTTGCGGGTCACCTCGGCATAGCGGTCCATCTACATCTCCTCCTTCACCAGCGCGGCAAACGCAGCCAGCACCTCGTCGTTTTCCTGCGGGGTGCCCACGGTAATGCGCAGGCAGTCCGCGAGCCCCGGCGCGTAGCTAAAGTCGCGCACCAAAATCGAATACTCGTCGCGCAGACGCTCGCGCACGCGCGTGGCATGCGGCGTGCGCACAAGCACAAAGTTCGCCGCGCTCGGCCACGCCTCCACGGGCAGACCCTCGGCAGCCATTGCGCGCAGGGCACACAACTCGCGCTCGCGCTCGGATGCGACCTGTGCCACCACGGGCGCGTACGCATCGCGGGCACGCACGCAGGCAAGCGCCGCCGCCTGGCTCAACACGTTGACCGAATAGATCTGGCGAATCGCCGCGAACACGTCGATGACCTCGGGTGCCGCGATCACATAGCCCAGGCGCGTGCCGGCGGCGCCGAACGCCTTGGACAGTGTATGCAGAATCACCAGGTTAGGATGCTCGGCAATAAGGCCTTGCGCCGTAGTTGCCGCGCCAAACGAATCGTCGGCAAACTCCACGTAGGCCTCGTCGACCATGACCATGCCGGGGCACGCATCGCACAGCGCCGCGACAAAGTCGAGCGGCGCCACGTCGCCCGTGGGATTGTTGGGCGAGGTCACGATCGCCAGGTTGCACTCGGGTGCGGCCGCAAGCACCGCCGCCTGGTCGAGCTCAAAAGTTGCCGGGTCGCGCCACACGTCGCGCACCTCGGTCTGACAGAGCGACGCAAAGAACGCGTACTCGCTAAAGCACGGCGGGCAGTTGAGCAGGATCCGCCCCGCGCCGCCAAACGCCAGCAGGAAGTTATAGAGTAGCTCGTCGCCGCCGTTGCCCACGCAGATGTTCTCGCGCGTCACGCCATGCCAGGCAGCAAGCTCGTCGCGCAGGTCGTTGGACATGGGATCGGGATAGCGGTTGAGCGGTGCGGCAGCCAAGGCCGCATCAACCGCCTCGCGCACGCCGGCCGGCACGGGATAGGTGTTCTCGTTGGCCGAAAGATTGATGCGCGTGGGCGTAAAGTTGGGATCGTAGGGCTCGATGCCGGTCAAGTAGGGCTGGACGAGCTCCTTCATGCGCGGCGTGAGTTCGGCCATGTTAGACCTCCTCGCCGGTCGCGCCAGCGGCACCGCCTGCAGCCGCCGCCAGGTCCACGCCCTCAGCAACCGTCGCCACGGCGTCGCCCGGCCAGGCGACCTTGGTCAGGTCGGCCGCAGCCAGTGACTCGGCACTCACGGCATCCTCGCCCTGCTCCAGCACGCGACGACGCAGGGCAGCAGAAAGCGCGTGCGCCCACAGGCCCTCGGCCTCGGCTAGACGCTGTGTGGCAGGAGCGTCGGAGAGCAGGCCCTCGGGCGTATAGCAAATGACGCTCGAGCGCTTGACGAACTCCTCCACCGAAAGCGGGTTGGAGAACATGGCGGTGCCGCCGGTCGGCAGCGTGTGGTTGGGGCCGGCGACGTAATCGCCGAGCGGCTCGGAGCTCCAGGCGCCCACAAAGATGGCGCCGGCGTTGCGGATGCCGCCGAGCAGGCCCATAGCATCCTTGCAGTGCAGCTCAAGGTGCTCAGGCGCCACGGTGTTCACGGCCTCGACGGCGGCGGCCATATCGGCAGCCACCACGATGGTGCCCTCGTTGTCCAGCGAAGCACGGGTAATCTCGGCGCGCGGCGACTGCGCCACTAGAATGTCGATGCCCGCCTCGACCTCGCGCGCAAACTGCTCGTCGCAGGTCACCAGATAGCAGGCAGCGAGCGGATCGTGCTCGGCTTGGGCCATCAGGTCGGCCGCAACCACCATGGGCTTGGCCGTGGCATCGGCCAGCACGCAGACCTCGGAGGGGCCAGCGACCATGTCGATTCCCACGTCGCCCGAGACAATCTGCTTGGCCGCGGCGACAAAGGCGTTGCCCGGGCCGGTGATCTTGTCGACGCGCGGAATGGTCTCGGTGCCGTACGCCAGCGCGGCCACGGCCTGAGCGCCGCCCACCATATAAATCTCGTCCACGCCACCGAGCTTTGCCGCGGCAAGCGTGTACGGGCTGATCAGGCCATCCTTTTGAGGCGGGGTCACCATGACCACGCGCTTGACGCCGGCGACCTTGGCGGGAATGGCGTTCATGAGCACCGTGGAGGGATACTGCGCGCGACCGCCCGGCACATAGATGCCAGCCGCCGCGAGCGGGGTCACCTTAACGCCGAGCATCGTGCCGTCCGGGCGCGTGGTAAACCAGCTCTGCTCGACCTCGCGCTGGTGGAACTCACGAATCTGGCGTGCAGCCTTCTCGAGCGCCGCGACAAAAGCGGGATCGAGGCCTTCGAGCGCGGCATCGATCTGCTCCTGCGGCAAGCGGAAGCTCTGCAGCTCGACACCGTCAAAACGCCGACAGTAGTCGCGCACCGCGGCATCGCCATTGGCGCGCACGTTGGCCACGATATCGCGGGCGGCGTCGACGATGTTTTGCGGCAGCACGCCCTTACGGTTGAGTTGGTTGGTAACGAGGCGCTCACCGGGAGCAAGTTTGATGGTCTTCATATCGGTATCCCCTATCGGTCGAGGTTGTGTTCGAAAAACGAGAGGCCGGGCGGCGGCGCCAATCGGCCCGCAGCCCGTACGTTGGGGCGCCCGTGCGCGCTCGCGCTATTGTGCCGAGCCCGCGACGGGCTCAAAATGCTTGTCCTTAACGGCCGCGGCCAGGCGATCTGCCAGATTGCGTACGCGCGGATCCAAGCGAGCGGCACCCGGGTTGACAAAGAAGCGGGCCGTGCAGTCCATGATGCGACCGGTGATGACCAGGTCGTTGTCGCGCAGCGTGGCGCCCGTGGCGGTAATATCCACGATGCGATCGGTCATGCCGACGATGGGGCCCAGCTCGATGTTACCGTGCAGCGAAACGATGTCGGCGTTCACGCCGCGCTCGGCATACCAGGCACTCGCGATGCGCGGATACTTGGTTGCCACGCGAAGCGACCCGCGGCGGGCATAGTTGCGCTCGGCCTGGCCGGCGCGCCACGCGGGCTCTGCCTCGATAAACGCGCACAGGCCGTAGCCCAGATCGACCAGCTGCAGCAAGTTGAGGTCTGCCTCGATGAGCGAGTCCCAGCCACAGATGCCGCAATCGGCACCACCACAGCCCACAAAAGCGGGCGCGTCGCTGGGACGCACGATGACAAACTCGATATCGCCGACCGTGCCCTCGCCGGCACGCGTGTCGCGACCGCGCACAATCAGGTGACGGCCGGGGTCGCGCAGCTCAGAGACGTCCAGGCCCGCGGCCTCGAGCACGTCGAGCGTGTCGGCCTTAAGCGAGCCCTTGGGCACGGCGATGCGTAGCGGGCCTTCGGCGCCGCGGCCCACGGCGTGGTCACCATCGGAGGCGGCGTCCTCGGCAGAGGTGCACGCGGCCTCCAGACGCTCGAGCGAAAAGGCGAAGCCCGCCGCCGGCACCTCGATGCCGTCGCCGAACGCGCCGGTAAAGATAGAGTCGTAGCGACCGCCCGAGCCCACCGGATCGGGCAGGCCACCGGCATAGGCCTTAAAGACCAGGCCCGTGTAGTAATCGAAAGAATTCATAATGGAAAAGTCGAAGGACAGCACCTGAGCGTCCTCGGGCGCCAGGCCCTCGACCAGCGCGCGCAGCTCACGCGTGAGCGGCGCGACAATACCGGCAGCCGCCAGCAGCGCATCCACGCGATCGAGCACTTCGGCCCCACCATGCAGGCGCGGCAGTTCGCTGACGGCGGCCTTAACGGCATCGGTCTCGGCGCTTGCCGCCACGCGGGCATCGAGGCCCACAAAGTCGTTGGCGTGCACGCAGCGCAGAGCCTCGGCAGCCAGCTCGCGATCCTCGCACGCCGCGAGCAGCTCCTTAAACGGGCGCACGCTACCTGCGATAATGCGCGCATCGGGCAGTGCCAGCTTACGCACGGCCTCGGCCACGAGCGAGACGATCTCGACATCGCCCGCGGTATCGCCCGCACCGATGAGCTCAAAGCCCAGCTGTGTAAACTGACGCGAGCCACCGGCATTGCGCTGGCACTCGCGAACCACCGGCGCCTCGTAGCGAAGGCGTAGGGGCAGGTCGGCCGCGCGCATGCGGGTCGAAACCAAGCGCACGATCGGCAGCGTGTTGTCGGGACGGACCACCAGCAGGCGGCCATCATCGTCAAAGAGCTTAAACGGCGTGTCCGCAATGCGGCCGCCCTCCTCGAGCGAACCCTTGTCCTCGAGCAGTGGCGTCTCGACCGGCAGGTAATGATGCTCCCTAAAGCAGCCCTTCACCGTATATGCGATCTCCTCGCGCGCCTGAGCCTCCTCGGGCAATATGTCCCGGAATCCCCACGGTGTGGCCGTCATCTGGTGAGCCTCCTCATGCTGTGTTGCATACAGAACAAACGACCGGCATAGCTCCGCCGGTCTTTTGGGTACTTTAGCATACTAGAGTGCTTGCGGGGAAAATCCTTGCCCGCAGCTCACACCGTATTCATTTGGAAACATAGGGCAGATTGTCGCAACCCAACCCCACCTAGACGCCAATCGCACGACGATACTCTGCCATTACCTGCGCATCGGCAGCTGCGGGGTCGGCAAAATAGCGCCAGTCATAAGTCTCGGCCGAAACAACTCCGCGATAGCCGCGCGCCACCAGCCTATCCAGGTCGGCGCGCATATCGCGGTCGCCGTCACCCCAGGCAAGATGCGTCGTGCCATCTGCCGCAACATCGACAAAATGCACGTGGGCGACATCATCGCCAAGCAGATCGAAATAATCGTCGATGGTATCCCCCGCCACCGCCATAGCGCCCAAATCCAGACATGCCTTAAGTGCCGGATGATCAACTGCCTCGATCATGCGCTTCGTATCGGCCGCCGAGTTCACGATCATCGACTCAACCGGCTGTAGGGCCTCGAGCACCAGTCGCACGCCGCACTCTCCCGCATGCTCGGCAATCGCACGCAGCATCGAGGCGCTGCGACCCCACGCGTCCTCGATCGGCTCGTTCAAAAATGCCCAGCCGCTCGAGACCATGACCTGCTCGGCTCCAAGTTCCGCCGCGATATCTACAACGTTCTTAAAGTACGCGAGCGTGCGGGCACGCGCCTCATTCCCGCGCGCCGCGATATTCCACGGCTTGGGGTTGTTCTGTTCGGGACAAAGCCCCACAATCCGAACCCCATACCGCTGTGATAGCTCCCGCACCTGCTCGAGCGAATCGTATCCATGGCAATCGACATACAGATGCATCGCCCCGGTCCAAAGCTCGCAACACGTGTAGCCCGAAGCCGACGCCGAAGAAAAGAACTCCTCAAGGTCAAAATAACGATGGCTGATATTCATGACAGCAAGCTGAGGGTAGCTCATAATTACTCTCCAACCCAAACGGGGCCCCGTTCCATATAGGAGCGGGGCCCAATTACACAAACGTTATTTGCTCTTAGTAATCGAACTGGTGATAGTAGCGACGATAGTTCAGGTTGTGCTTGGTGACCGTCTCGTAGTAAGCGGCAAGGCGATCGGTGATCAGCGAGGAGAGGATCCACGGAGACACGATGACGCGGAACTCGTCGTCAAGGCCGGGGATGGCGAACTCGGCGGTGTCGATGATGTTGATGTCGGTGTCGCCGGTCACGCCGCGGTTGAGGAACGCGCGGACGCGCTCGTCGAGCTTGCGGTTCTCGTCCTCGCCCATGAACAGGAACACGGGGACGCCCGGCTCCACGAGCTCGAGGGTGCCGTGGAAGAAGTCGGCCGAGGTGATGTAGCGGGTGCGCTTCCACTGCATCTCCTCGAGGATGCACATCGAGAAGAGGATGGTCTCGCCCCACAGGGCGCCGGAGCCGATGAACATGGTGTAGGGGGCCAGGGCGTACTTCTTGGCGAGCTCCTCGGCGCGCGGCTCGAAGCTCTTGCGGATGTCGACCAGGTGGGTCCAAACATCCTTGGTCTGCTCGATGAACTTATCGAACTGCGGGAAGCAGCCGCGGCGGTTGAGCAGGCGCAGGCCGAAGCAGTCGGCGAGGTAGTAGCCCATCTCGCAGCCGCCGTTACCATGATCGGAAGCCATCTTGACGCAATTCTCGGCGCCCACAGCCTGGCCGATGGGGCCCTCGGGCTTGGTCATGGCGTAGACACGAATGCCCTTTTCCTTCATCTTCTTGACGGCCTCGAGGACCTCGGGGGTGGTGCCGGACTCGGAGGCGGTGAGCACGACGGACTTCTCGGTCATGCGCTTGTGGCCCATGACGTTCCACTCGGCGGCGTGGATCAGGTAGACCTCGAGGTCGCGGTCGCCGAACTTGTTCATGAGGTACTCGAGCTGCATGAGCTCGTCCCAGGTGCCGCCGACGCCCATCAGGAACACGGCGTCGTAGCCCTCGTCGGCGACCTTGTCGGCGAGCGCGGTCATCTTCTTGCCGGCCTCGTAGACGTTCTTGCCGTCCTCGACGTAGCCCTCCTGGCTAAAGTGCATGATCTCGATCTTCTCGGTTTCCTTCATGGCTTTTCCTTTC
Organism: Collinsella aerofaciens; assembly: GCF_028206995.1. Lineage (GTDB taxonomy): Bacteria > Actinomycetota > Coriobacteriia > Coriobacteriales > Coriobacteriaceae > Collinsella > Collinsella aerofaciens_AQ. The sequence goes on from NZ_JAQLFL010000004.1 coordinate 136,928, forward strand.
TGTCTTACACGCGAATCTATACATCGCGTTTCTTTTCGATACCAATTATAGACATACACCTAACGTGTTTTTAATACCACTTTTCAATCTGCTCCAATCCTCGGTGAACGGTCGAAATTCTCTGGTGAGTGGTATTAAATTAGAATTGAATGTATAGCTAACACCTCTGGCGCCTCCCTTGTGTGACAAAGAACAGCGTTCCTACCAGCGCAATAATGGTCGATGCCCCAAACAGCACCGCCTGGACGCCCAAAGCCTCCGCCAAAAATGGAGCCGCCAGCAGCGGCAGCACGCCGGCGCTCATCAGGCCAAAACGCACAAAGCCGGTAATGCGCCCGAGGTATTTGATGTCGGCGCGCTCCTGAATCAAGATCATCTGCAGCGGTTCCAGGAATCCCCAGGCCAGACCGTTAATCGCCTGACCGATAATCGCGACCCCCAGCATATCGGTGCCCACGTACACCATGGACCCAATGCCCACGGCCATGAGCGCGCCGAGCAGCAATCGTAGGTTGACATGGCGAGCAGAAAGCTTGGTCAGGATGAACGCACCCACCGAGGAAGTGAGGCCCACGACCGAGGACAGCCAGCCCAGCCAGACGATATCCACGTTGAGCACATCACGGTAGAACAACGACTCAAGCGAATCGAACGCGCCGAACGCAAAGAATCCCAAAAAGCCCGAGATAAAGATGAGGCGCAGGTCGTGGTCGCGAAACGTAAGTCGCGCACCCTCGGCCATGCCGCCCAGAATACCGCCCTTCGGCTTTTCCCCTTTTGCGGGAACAACGCACTCGTGACAGCCCAAGGAGAGCACGGCCGCCACACCCATCATGCCCGCCATGAGCAGGTAGACCGATTGCGTGGCAAAACAGCTCACGATGGCACCGCCGAGCAGCGGGCCAGCGGTATAGGCGATATTGCTGTAGAACACCATGAGGCCGTTCACGCGGGTACGACCCTCGGTGGTCGACTCCAGGTATCCCGGAAACGCATGCGTGCAGGTGTTGATAAAGCCGCCCGCAAGTCCCAAGACGCACGCGGCAAACACAAGCCCGGGGACAGACAACGGCGCTAACCCCACGCCAAGCGATAGCACTGCCGTAATCACGCACGTCACAAACGACGTCCGGCGCGGTCCAAAGCGATCGATGACCGAGCCCGACACCATATTGCCCACCGACGTCATAAGATTGCGCGCGAGCGTAATGGCGGCAACCAAAAAGGCCGTGCCGGCCAGATCATACGTGGCCGCACCGATAAGCCCCAAAAAGTAGACCGCGTTGTTGGCGCACCACTGCAGGGACTCAATAAGAATCAGCCTGACCTCTGCCGGCGTCAGGCGCATTGCTTCGCGACCCTTCGCGAACATACGAACTCCTTCTATACAAAAAGGGGATGGAGGGCATAGGCCTGCTCCATCCCCTTTCCAGGTTGCAACGAAAATCTATGCAGCCGGACCCTTACGCCAGCACGCCGAAGAACGCGCCGATGATGCCCACGACCATGGTGGCCACGATCAGCACCATGGGGTTGATCTTCTTGGACAGCAGCCAGTAGTACAGCCAGAAGGCGATCATGCCGAGCATGCCGGGCATGATGCCGTCCAGGATGTCCTGGAGGGTCTGGGCGTCGTCGCCCGAGCCGATGGCCACCGGGATGCTGGCCCAGAACATGTCCTTGCACATGGCGCCCACGACCATGACGCCCACGATGCCCACGCAGGTCATGATCTTCTGCATGAGGCCGGTCCTCTGGGCCTCGTCCAGGAAGCCCACGCCCAGCTCGTAGCCCTTGACGGCGCCCCAGATGCGCAGCGCGAAGCCGGGGACGTTGTAGATGAGCAGGAAGGCGATGGGGCCGAAGGGGTTGCCGGCCTGGCACAGGCTGATGCCCACCGCGGCGGCGACCACGCGCAGCGTCGACAGGAAGATGGAGTCGCCGATGCCGGACAGCGGGCCCATGAGGGCGGCCTTGACGTCGTTGACGCTCTCGGGCTCGATCTCGCCGCGGGCGATCTTCTCCTCCATGGCCATCGCGATGCCGCCGACGAACGGGGCGAACTGGACGGTGATGTTGAAGAACGCGCAGTGGCGGTGCAGGGCCGCGGCGTAGTCGTCGGGGCGGCCGGCGTAGATCTTCTTGAGCATGTTGGCGACCATCAGGCAGAAGGCGATGTTCATCTGCTTGTAGTAGGTCCAGGAGAACTCCATGCCCAGGGCGCCGACGTTGACGGCGCTCTTGACGAGGTCGGAGCGCGTAATCTTGTTCTCGGGACTAGAAGTCATCGTCCTCATCCCCTTCCGCGGAGAGCTGGGGCTGGGCTCCGCCCAGGCCGAGCAGGTCGAACTTGTCGATGCCGATGATGATGGCGATCAGGGCGACGCCCAGGACGGGCACGTTGGCGTAGGAGCACAGCAGGAAGCCCAGGAAGTAGAAGGGCACGAGCTGCTTGGTGAGCACCAGGCGGCCGAGCATGGCGAAGCCCATGGCCGGCAGGATGTTGGCGGCAACGCCGCAACCATCAATGATGAAGGACGGGACGAAGTCGAGCAGGCCCTGGATGGCATCGGAGCCCAGATAGAAGGCGCCGCCGCACAGCAGGAAATACTCAAGGCAGCCCCAAAGACCCATGCCCCAATGAACGGCGTAAATGCCTTTAAGGTTTCCCTTGAGGGCGAACCTGTCTGCCATATCGACAAACACGGTGAACAAGGCACTAGTAATGTTGCCGATCGTCAGCGAAAGGACAGCGATGGGCATGGCGAGCGCGATGGCCGTCTCGGTACCCTGACCGAGCTGAATGGCAAACGCGCAGGCGAGCACGCCGCCGATGGTTTCGTTAGGCGGCACGTAGGCGCCGATGGAAACCGAACCCATGAACAGCAGCTCCAGGCTGGCGCCAACGGCAAGACCAGTCTGCAGGTCCCCCAGCACCAGGCCCACGAGCGGGCACAGGACGATGGGGCGGAACGCGTAGAGGGTGCCGAGCTGGTAGTCGAGGCCTCCAAACGCTCCGACTAAGCCGACGAGGATTGCTTGGGTAAGCATGGTTCCTCCAAAATAGGAAATCTCGAGTCATAGCCGGTCACCGTCGCGCGCGCTGTTGATATCAATCCGGAAACTCGACCACACGGCCCGAAGCGTACCTGGTGTGCTGTTAACACCTATGCCAGGCACAAATGATTTGATACCAATTATCGATATGCAGGTTCTTACTATTTAATACCACTCGCTCAGCGGAGTGTTTTTTACCGTAAACGGCAGACGTATCCCATCAGGCGCGCTCTTTGTTTCGATGGCGGACAAGCGCCACCAGAAAGCCATCGCCAAAGGCATCGTATGCCAAGTTGCCTACAATCACCAAAACGATTATCGCCGCGCCCAAAAACTCGTTCCAGCGAAAGACCTCGCCAAAGAGGAGCGCCGACCAGCAGGGAGCGAGCACGACCTCGCTCATGCAAACCAAGTTGGCCGCAAACGCGTTAGTGCGCGCAATCCCCTTGGCATACAGCACACTCGCAAGGCCGCTGCAAAAAAGGCCATGCACCAGCATAAGCCCCCACTCAAAGGGTTTTACGGAGCCTAGGTCGCCGGCAAAATAGACGATCGGCAGTATCGAGATGCCGCAGGAGATGAGCGAGGACACCATGGGCGACGCATCGGGGCGAGAGTTTAAAAAGAAACACAGCCCAAAGGTGGCTCCCGAAATGACGGCAAGCAGGTTGCCGAGCATGCCCTCGGCACTCAAATCGCCTAAAAAGAACAGTCCCATACCCGTAAAAGCAACCACCACGGAGGCAATCTTCGCAGGCGAGGGCAACGTGCGAGTTGCGAGCGACTGATACACGATAACGAAAATCATCGAGGTGTACTGCAGGACGATCGCGTTGCCGACCGTCGTGAGCTGGTTGGCAAAGTTAAACGTGGTGCCCGTCACGAAGTTGCAGACGGCCACAAGGACAATAAGGCGGCTGACGCGGAGGACGGGCCTGCCGACGAGCAGGATAAAGAGCGCCATAAATATTGCCGTGACGGCACCGATCAAAAGAGCTGACTGCGAATTGGCGCGAACGAGGATGCCGATAAAACTCCACAAGAGCGCCGTGCCAAATAGATACATCGCCCCGCTCACGCCATTATCGGGTGGATTGTCAGATCGAATCACGAAGCACCTCCAGCTAGCTTTCGGTAATAAAAAACGGCGACCACAACGGGTCGCCGTTTCCCTTGGGGGCAGAATAGAACGCAGGAACCTACGCCAGCACGCCGAAGAACGCGCCGATGATGCCCACGACCATGGTGGCCACGATCAGCACCATGGGGTTGATCTTCTTGGACAGCAGCCAGTAGTACAGCCAGAAGGCGATCATGCCGAGCATGCCGGGCATGATGCCGTCCAGGATGTCCTGGAGGGTCTGGGCGTCGTCGCCCGAGCCGATGGCCACCGGGATGCTGGCCCAGAACATGTCCTTGCACATGGCGCCCACGACCATGACGCCCACGATGCCCACGCAGGTCATGATCTTCTGCATGAGGCCGGTCCTCTGGGCCTCGTCCAGGAAGCCCACGCCCAGCTCGTAGCCCTTGACGGCGCCCCAGATGCGCAGCGCGAAGCCGGGGACGTTGTAGATGAGCAGGAAGGCGATGGGGCCGAAGGGGGTGCCGGCCTGGCACAGGCTGATGCCCACCGCGGCGGCGACCACGCGCAGCGTCGACAGGAAGATGGAGTCGCCGATGCCGGACAGCGGGCCCATGAGGGCGGCCTTGACGTCGTTGACGCTCTCGGGCTCGATCTCGCCGCGGGCGATCTTCTCCTCCATGGCCATCGCGATGCCGCCGACGAACGGGGCGAACTGGACGGTGATGTTGAAGAACGCGCAGTGGCGGTGCAGGGCCGCGGCGTAGTCGTCGGGGCGGCCGGCGTAGATCTTCTTGAGCATGTTGGCGACCATCAGGCAGAAGGCGATGTTCATCTGCTTGTAGTAGGTCCAGGAGAACTCCATGCCCAGGGCGCCGACGTTGACGGCGCTCTTGACGAGGTCGGAGCGCGTAATCTTGTTCTCGGGACTAGAAGTCATCGTCCTCATCCCCTTCCGCGGAGAGCTGGGGCTGGGCTCCGCCCAGGCCGAGCAGGTCGAACTTGTCGATGCCGATGATGATGGCGATCAGGGCGACGCCCAGGACGGGCACGTTGGCGTAGGAGCACAGCAGGAAGCCCAGGAAGTAGAAGGGCACGAGCTGCTTGGTGAGCACCAGGCGGCCGAGCATGGCGAAGCCCATGGCCGGCAGGATGTTGGCGGCAACGCCAAA
>NZ_JAQLFL010000004.1:142337-181138 GCF_028206995.1 Collinsella aerofaciens
GGCACGAGCTGCTTGGTGAGCACCAGGCGGCCGAGCATGGCGAAGCCCATGGCCGGCAGGATGTTGGCGGCAACGCCAAAGCCAGCAAGGACAAAGGGCGGGATGAAGTCGAGCAGGCCCTGGATGGCGTCAGCACCCAGATAGAACGACAGCGAGCACAGCAGGAACGCCATGATGATACCGGTCAAACCGATCAGGAAGTGCATCGCATAGACACCCTTAAGGTTGCCCTGGCCGGAGTAGACATCAGCGCGGTCGACCAGGATCGGCAGGGCGGCGTTAAGGATGTTCTTGATGGCAAGGCACAGCGTGGCGATGGGCATGGCAAGCGCGATGGCTGCCTCGGTGCTCTGGCCCAGCTGGATAGCGAAGGCGCAGGCGAGCACGCCGCCGATCGTCTCATCAGGCGGCACGTAGGCGCCGATGGAGATCGAGCCCATGAACAGCAGCTCCAGACTCGCACCGATCGCGAGGCCGGACTGCAGGTCCCCCAGCACCAGGCCCACGAGCGGGCACAGGACGATGGGGCGGAACGCGTAGAGCGTACCGAGCTGGCAGTCGAACTTACCAAACGCGGCGATAAGTCCGATGAGGATTGCTTGGGTAAGCATACATCCCCCTTTCCATATAGGACACTACGAAGAGCTCAGACTCTTCGAAATTGAACGCCTAGAGCACGCTGGCGCAGTCGACCTTGGGGTCATCGGCCAGGGGTCGAATCTCGACCTCAACGCCACGATCCAGCATCTCGCGCACATCGGCTTCCTCGGCCGCGGTCAGGAAGATCTGACGAGAGACCTGACGAGCGTCGGGACGCTTCTCGTCCTTGGGCTTGGTGTTGCCCAGGTTGACCGACTTGATCTGCGGGCAGCCCTCAACAAGCTGCTTTGCCTCAGCGATAGTGGCGACGCAGATGATCATCTTGTACTTGTCGGTCACGCCCGAGTTGATAGCTTCGATTGCATGCTCCATATCTTTGATGACGAGCTTGCAGCCGGCAGGCTTGCCCATCTTGAGCGTCGTCTTCCACACCGGGTCGTTAGCGACCTTATCGCCCACGCAGAAGATGCAGTTGGAGCCAAGGCCCTGAACCCAGGAAACTGCGACCTGGCCATGAAGCAGGCGATGGTCAACGCGAAGTAGCTGAATCATAATGTGACCCCCCAAAGGTCTTGTGCCGTCATACGGCGTGTCAGTAGGTGCTGCGGATTAGAACTCTTCCTCCTCCTCGTCATCGACCAAAAGATCGTTGACAAACTTCACGCGCGTATCGTCCGCAGCGACGATGGCGCGAATCGTCTCCTCAACCGGCGCCGACTCGTCAGAGAACAGCAGCTGGATGAGCAGAGGAAGGTTCATGTTGGTAACGAGGTACGTGCGGGGACGCGTCTGGACGATCTTGGTGAACTCGTTGTTAACGCTACCGCCAAAGAGGTCGGTGCAGACAACGACATCATCGTCGGCAGACATGCCTGCCAGCAGTTTTTGGGCCTCCTCGGCCACGTCCATGCGGCCATCGACGAACATCGAAAGATCGTGGACGTTGTCGCGAGCGCCCGAGAGCAGCTCGACGCTCTCCTTGATGCCGGTGGCGAAGTGCGCATGGCTGGCGATGATGTACTGCCTCATTCTGTGTTCCTCTCAATAGCCCGGCACGTTCCCGCACCCGTTTTCTTTAGTAGTCGAACTGGTGATAGTAGCGACGATACTTGAGGTTGTGCTTGGTGACCGTCTCGTAGTAGCGAGCCAGGCGGTCGGTCACGAGCACCGTCAGAATCCACGGGGAGACGATGACGCGGAACTCGTCGTCAAGGCCGGGGATCGCGAACTCGGCGGTGTCGATGATGTTGATGTCGGTGTCGCCGGTCACGCCGCGGGTCAGGAAGGCGCGGACGCGCTCGTCGAGCTTGCGGTTCTCGTCCTCGCCCATGAACAGGAAGACCGGGACGCCGGGCTCCACGAGCTCGAGGGTGCCGTGGAAGAAGTCGGCCGAGGTGATGTAGCGGGTGCGCTTCCACTGCATCTCCTCCAGGATGCACATCGAGAACAGAATCGTCTCGCCCCACAGGGCGCCGGAGCCGATGAACATGGTGTAGGGGGCCAGGGCGTACTTCTTGGCGAGCTCCTCGGCGCGCGGCTCGAAGCGCTTGCGGATGTCGAGCATGTCCTTCCAGATATCCTTGGTCTGCTCGATAAACAGATCGAACTTGGGGAAGCAGCCGCGGCGGTTGAGCAGGCGCAGGCCGAAGCAGTCGGCGAGGTAGTAGCCCTTCTCGCAGCCGCCCGAACCATGGTCGGAAGCCATGGCGACGCAGTTCTCGGCACCGACAGCCTGGCCGATGGGGCCCTCGGGCTTGGTCATGGCGTAGACGCGCACGCCCATGTCCTTCATCTTCTTGACGGCCTCGAGGACCTCGGGGGTGGTGCCGGACTCGGAGGCGGTGAGCACGACGGACTTCTCGGTCATGCGCTTGTGGCCCATGGCGTTCCACTCGGCGGCGTGGATTAGGTAGACCTCGAGGTCGCGGTCGCCGAACTTGTTCATGAGGTACTCGAGCTGCATGAGCTCGTCCCAGGTGCCGCCGACGCCCATCAGGAACACGGCGTCGTAGCCCTCGTCGGCGACCTTGTCGGCGAGCGCGGTCATCTTCTTGCCGGTCTCGTAGAGCGCCTTGCCGTCCTCGAGATAGCCCTCCTGGTCGAAATGCATGATCTCGATCTTCTCGGTTTCCTTCATTTGTCTCTCCTTTCTGGGGTTGTTTCCACATCCCCCATGCCAACGGGCATCAAAACCCGCTTACATTCCGTAACACTCAGCCGCTTTGGCCTTAAGCGCATTGACTGACTCTTCGTAGCCCTCTGCCTTGACCTCCATTTGCTTGGAGACAGCATCGAGATACGGGTGAACGCCCCATGACTTCAGACGCTCGGCGATTATTGCCGCAATCGTCTGGAAGAACACGAGATTGGGAATTGCGCTGAGCAGCGGAGCCACCTGAGGCACCACAACCTCGTGAGCCCCACCCTTGGGATGGGCCGTGAGCAGCACCGTTTTTGTCGTAACGTTCGATAGCGCATCGGCGATATTCGCAAGACGCTCCGACCCCTGCGGATCGTCGACAATAAACACCAGATAGCCCGGAACGATCTGCATCTCGGGACCGTGGACGAACTCCTCGCCTTCGTGATGCATGGCAGGAATCTTGATGGTCTCGCTCAGCTTGAGCGCTGCCTCCTCGGCAACACCATAGTTGGGGCCGTTGCCGACGACCATAGCGGGCGTGTGCTCAGAAAGCTCGAGCATGTGGTCTTGGACATATGCCTCGGCGGCCTTGCACATCACGGCATTGGCCTGGATAGCCTCGCGCAGGTCGTCAAGACGCTGGGCAACGCCCTTGGCGTCAATCGTTCCGCGCGCCTGACCGCCGTAAATACCAAAGAGCACCAGATACTCAACGAGAACCTCGACGCCCAGAGTCACAAAGTCCACCGACTCGACGCCCACACCGTAGTCAAGAACGATGTCAGCGTGTTCCTTGATGGGTGCCTCGACGTTTGCCGTGAGCGCAACTGCAGCCATATCGTGTGCGCGCATGTAATCGAGCGCCGCAATCGTATTGGTTGAATAGCCGCTCTGCGAGACGGCAATGTTAAGCGCGTGCTGTGGATAGGTGTGTTCAAAATCGACGAAGGCCTCGGGCGTCACAACGGACGCCTGCATCTGCAGCGCATCTTGCAGGTAATCGCGGGCGCAATCCGCAGCATGGCGCGACGAACCCGAAGCAACGATGCGCAGCGCGTCAAAAGAACCGGACTGGAAAATATCAACGAGCTGCGCTACCAGCTCAGACGAACGCTCGAGGTTCTCTCCCATACGCACATGGGCAAGCTGAACGTAATCGAGCATCTTCATCGTCTCACCTCGTAACAAATCATTAGTATTTGACACCAATCACAGTTACAGGTTACGGCTTTTTGATACCTCTTTGTCGATTAATTTATCCCCTTCGGCGAACGATCGATTTTGAGCCATGTAAGGTTGTATATACAGCCTGCTCAACGAATCAAAATTCCGTCAACTTTTCAGCCCGTTATGCAAAAAACCAGCTAGTACGTATAGGTATATCCACCCGCATCACCGCGGTTAAACGACTTGACGTACTCGATCGCCTGGCCGCTCGCATCGAAGCTCACGCACTCAAGCGTCAAGGCAAGATCGCCCTGCTCCAGTCCAAGCAGGCCGGCATCTCGCGCGCCCAGTGCCTCGATATCGAGCTTCTCCTGCGCCATGACCGGCTTTCGGCCCAGCATCTCATAGGTCTCGTACAAACTGAAGACCGACACGTCATTATTTTCGATTGTGGGAAACAGCAGGCACGGGATGAACGCCATCTCAATCGATACGGGATCGCCGTTGACGCAGTTCAAACGCCGAATCGAATACAGCAAATCGTCCTCGGCAATGCCAAACAGGTTGGCATAATAAGGGCCCGCATAACGCTTGGAACGCGCGAGGATGCGGACGGACGGCTCGCCGCCCGAAGCACGAACCGACTCGCGAAAGCCTCCTGTTCGCTCGTAGGCAACGGGCACTTTCTGTGCCACAAACGCGCCCTTTCCGCGGACGCGACGAATCTGCCCGCGCCGAACCAACTCATCGACAGCACTCCGGATGGTCAAGCGTGTCGTACCAAATTCCTCGGCGAGGTCTTTTTCGGACGGAATCATGGAACCCGTGGGATATATACCGCGTTCGATACGCTCTTCAATGCGACGTCGTATGCGCATATAAACCGGGGTGGCATCTACTGTTTCAGCCATTGTTCACCTGCCACGCTCCTCATGCCGTTCTTTTCACCGTTATCGGCAAAGCGGAACTTTGTGGGCAAAATCACCGATTTGCAATGCTCCACAAAACGCATGTCCTTATCAAATTCGATCGTGCTCTCATAGAACACCGGCGTTCCCTCTTCTTGCTGGAGCAGCTCGGCCTCTTCGACGTTCAAACGCGAGATGGAGATATGCTCACGTCCATGCTCAACACGCACGCCACCTTCTTTGAGCAAGACATCGTAAAGGCTCTCGCACTCAAAATCGTGCTCGGGAAGCGATGGGCACAGGGACAGGTTAACGTGAGCCGTCTCGATTGACGCCGGCTCGCCCTCAATAAGTCGAACGCGCTGCATGCGGAGCAAAGGGGCGCCTACAGCCACCCCAAGCTTGTCGGCAAGCGTCTTATCCGCCTCGATGGTCCCGGTGGAAACCAGACGAGAAGAGGGGTGCAGGCCGGCAGTCCGCACAGCATCGGAGAAGTTATATGTTTCCTGAAAGATGTTCAGCGGCTTGGGAGGACACACATACGTGCCCGATCCGCGACGGCTCTCAAGCGTTCCACACGAGATGAGCCGCGTGATACCGGCACGCAACGCCGTACGCGAAACGCCAATCTCTTCGCACAGCACGCGCTCGGCCGGCAGGCGATCGCCGCCGGCAAGCTGATGGTGCTGGATATACCAAAGAATTCCCTCAACAGCACGATCTTTGGGGGGAATTGCATAAGATTCGCCTGCCATTGCACAGACTCCTCATTCAGAAACGTATGCCGCCAAAATTAGGCCAGCCCTCCCATGGCATCAAATTCTGCCTTGATCTTCTCGGCGACATTCCGATACGACTTATATAGACTTGAATCGCGTTTGACCTCGTCGGTCATAACGGGAATCTCTAATTTGGAAACCTCGTCTTTTCCCGTCTGAACCGCCACAACAACGCCCATACCAAGACACATATTACGCTTGGCAGCATTTATTTTTGCTGCCTTGGCAGGATTTGCCAGGATACGCTGGGCAAATTCCTGTTTAGAGACCGTTTCTTCGGCCTCCGGATCGCCCGCCTCGGCCACTTCGCACTGCAACACGTCCGCATAGTCAAAAATCTTCGGCTCGCCACCGCGTTGATGCACAGCCCACTTGCGATGCGTGGCATCCTGGTAGATAGCCGGCAAAAACGTAAACCGCGGCGGGTCCAAAATCGTATCCGTGATGGTAAACACATCGGGATCAAAGGCATCCTGCGGGTTTTTCTTCTTGAACAGCCCCATATCAGCCTCCCGTACTAGCATTAAACAACTCAAGCTGATTATAGCACCAATTTCAAGCCGCCGCCTTACCCTATCGGTGCGCGGCGTCTATGGCTCGCCCAGCGGAAGAGTTCACGGACGAGGGCCGGGGTGCCTGCCGGAAAATAGCGGACACTCCACATGCAATCTATGCAAACAAACAAGTATGCTTAGCTACATTCGGTAAGATCGAGCACGCTGCCCTTCACGATAAGCGCCGGCTCCAGAACGACTTCTTCGGCACGTCTACCGCCCCTACCGGCAAGGCGCTTGGACATGCAGCCAAAAGCATGCTCCGCGAGGATACCAGGATCCTGCTCAATCGCGGTCAGCGCCGGCTCAAAGAGAACGTCGGCGGCCGAGTTGTCGTAACTCACCACCGAGATGTCGCCCGGAATGCTCTTCCCCATCTCGTGTAAGCGCTTGAGCAGACCGAGGGCAATGTTATCCGAGCTTGCGAACACGGCGGTGGCATCAGTTGCGAGCACCGCCTCCGAGGCCTCGTAGGCACTCGGAATGTAGTACTCGCTCTCAAACTCCAAACGCGCGTCGATAGGCAAGCCAACCTCGCGCAGTGCGCGCTCATAGCCGGCAAGTCGCTTACGCCCCGTATTGGAACGGCGCGCGTTAACCAAGCAGGCAATGCGACGGTGCCCCTGCTCGATCAGATAGCGGGTGGCCATGTAGCCACCCATCTCGTGGTCGAACATCACCTTGTCGCACTCGAGCCCTTCAATGGCACGGTCGACCATTACGGCCGGGATGGGCAGGTGGCTGACTTCTTCGCGCAGGGCACGGTCGTCGGAGAACTCGTCGCCCACGACCAGGAAGACGCCATCAACGCCGCGCGTCACCAGCTGGCGCAGCAGCTCCAGATCGTCATCGGCGCTTCCACCCGAGCTGGTAATGAAGAGCGCATAGCCATCCTCGCGGCAGCGCTTTTCCAGGCTACCGGCGAGCGAGGCAAAAAAGCGGCTCTCGATGTTAGGGACGATAAGGCCCAGCGTGCGCGACTCGCGCATGACCAAACTACGCGCAATCTGGTTAGGAACATAGTGGTTGCGCGCCGCGACCTCCTTGATGAGTTTACGGTTTTCTTCCGAGATGCGACAGGGCCGATTATTGAGCACAAGCGAGACCGACGAGGGGGAAAGCCCCACCTCCTGGGCGATCTGCTTGAGGGTGACTTTGTTGGCCATCTCGCTCCTTCCGGGTTTACGCGCAATCTCTTGAAAGTATAGCGACTACCCCTCTACCTCGGTGATAAACACTTTACCAATCCGGTAGACGGCTGTTTTATCGCCGCCAGCGCACCAAATCCGTCCGGGTGGGGTATATTGCAATCGATTGATGACAACAACCACCAAAAGGCGGATATTCGTATGCACGAGAACGACTTTTTTAACGAGGACCTGCTGTGCGCGCTTGCTGGCGTTGCCGGCGAGGACAACGTGCTGATGAGCGAGCCCATGCGCGAGCACACCACGTTTAAGATCGGCGGCCCGGCCGACGTCTTTGTCACGCCCGATACCGAGCAGGGCCTCGTCGCCACGCTCGACACCTGTTATCGCTGCGACCTGCCGCTCACCATCGTGGGCAACGGCTCCGACCTGCTCGTCGGCGACAAGGGTATCCGCGGCGTTGTCGTGGCGCTGAGCAAGGGCCTCTCCGACATTACGGTCGACGGCACGCATGTCACGGCGGCAGCCGGTGCCTTGCTTTCCGATGTCGCCGCGGCGGCAGCCGAGGCCAGCCTTACCGGCATGGAGCCCATCTCGGGCATCCCCGGATCGGTCGGCGGCGCCTGCTACATGAACGCCGGTGCCTACGGTGCCTGCATGGCCGATGTGCTGGAGTCCGTGCGCGTCTACAAACCCGCTCGCCAGCTCGACGACGGCACCCGCGGTAGCGGCAACATCATCGAATTCGATGTCGATGAGCTCAACCTGGGCTATCGCAAGAGCCGCATCGCCGACGACGGCTTTATCGTTCTTTCTGCCACCTTCAACCTCGCTCCGGGCAACGCCGCGATGATCAAGGCCGACATGGACGACTACCGTCAGCGTCGCGAAGACAAGCAACCGCTCGACATGCCGAGTGCCGGCTCCACTTTCAAGCGCCCCGAGGGTTACTTTGCCGGCAAACTCATCATGGATGCCGGCCTGCGAGGACACGCCGTTGGCGGCGCGCAGGTAAGCGAAAAGCACTGCGGCTTTATCGTCAACGCCGACCACGCCACCGCCGCCGACGTCGACGAACTCATCCGCCACATCCAGGCAACCGTCAAAGACCAATTCAACGTAGACCTAGAACCCGAAGTCCACCGAGTAGGCGAATTCCTTTAACAAAGAAGGCCCCGAAAGGGGCCTTCACCATATTTATTCAGATAACCCAGTCCGGTGTGTCGCGCTCAGGACCCGAGAGGGCCGGGACAGTCCGAGAGGCATAAGGTTGATCGCGAGTTCCGCACGAGCCGGAGAGCACTTAATGTGCTCTCCGTGCGAGCAGGACTGCCCGAGCAGGCAACCTTATGCCTCTCGGACTGTCCCGGACCAAGCCGCAGCTACGACAGCGCAATACCGCCGAGCCAGCCCCAACGCACGCCAGAGCCAGTGCCATAGAAGCTAATAAACGAGTCAAGCGACTTAGACGTAATGGCACCCTCGTTGCTCATAACGATGCCGCCGCCAACGTAGATACCCACATGACCGTAGATAAGGCCCGGAGCACCCGTGCCGCTATGCGATGAGTCGGCCACAATCATGCCCACCTGTAGCGCCGAGCGGTCGGAGCTATAGCACCAGGCGTTGAACATGTCACACGCGTTGCCGCCAAAATAGCCCACGCCGGCGTTACGGAAGACATTGGTAACCCACGCCGCGCACCAGTTCTGACCCGGCGAAGGCGTGGAGTAGCACGCGTTGACGACGGCCTGCTGTTTGCCCGAGCCGGCATTCTGTTGCGGGGTTCCAGGCGCATACGATCCGCCACCCGAGCTTGAGCCACCCGAGTAGGAATTGTTCTTGTTCGCGGCAGCCGCGGCAGCGGCAGCCTTCCTAGCAGCCTCCTCGGCCTGGGCGGCAGCGAGGATCTCGGAATCGCGCTGAGCCATGAGCTCCTTGACGTCGTCGGAAAGACCGTTCAGCACGGTCTGGACTTCTTGCTGCTTGGCCTGCATATCCTGCATCTGAGCCGTCTGCTGGTCCTTGAGTTTCTCCAGGTCGGCCTTTTGTGCTTCGAGCTCGGTCTTCTGTGCGTCGAGCTCAGCCTGAATCGTCTGGATATCCTCGATGGCATCGCGGTCGCTCTTGTTGATCTTCTCAACGTAATGCGCGTTGGCGACGAGTTCCTCAAACGAGCCAGAGGCCAGCAGCAAAGACAGGATGTTCGTGCCGCCGGACTTGTAGCTGGCGGCCACGCGATCGGAAAGGTCGTTGCGCTTCTTCTTGAGCTCGGCCTTCTTTTCATCGATCTGGGCCTGCGTGTCGTCAATCTTGCCCTGGACATTCTCGATGTCGTTGAGGGTCTGGGCATTCTTGTTGGCCAGCGCCGCATACTCATTTGCGATGCTGTCGAGCTGGGCCTGAACCTCGTCGAGCTGGGCCTGGGCGGCATTCAGTTTATCGGTGGTTTCTTTGGAAGCCTCCGCCGCATGGGCGCGAGCGGGCAGGCCAAAAAGAACTGCCGCAGAAGCGGCGCCGAACAGGGCCTTGAGGGCAGTGCGGCGCGAGAGCTCCTGGGAAAGGATGGAATCGCTGTTTGGTGACATATGTACTCCGTTACATGTTTATTTATATGTCGCTCAACTCATACATATTAGCGTACATATGGCGCGTCCCAACGATTTCCACGAACGGCAGGAAACTACAAGGTCAGCGGCTCGTAAGCAAATGCCAAAGATCAGGTTATGCGTACGCAAGCTCTTCTGATGAGTACGTTAGCACAATCCTCTGCTTTTCCCACAGCGCACGATTTGGGCGTCCCTGCCTGCGCTATACTCCCCTGAAGAAGTGTTCCTGATTCGATAGGAGACTACATGTCCAAAGCACTCGACCCCAAAGACACCTGCGTCCTCGTTACCGGTGGCGCCGGCTTTATCGGCTCGCACACCGTCGTTCAGCTGCTCGAAGGTGGCTACCAGGTCGTCATCGTCGATGATCTCTCCAACTCCTGCGCCGTCGCCGTCGACCGCGTCAAGACCATCGTGGGCGACGAGGCCGCCAAGAACCTCACCTTCTACGAGGCCAACGTGCTCGACCGCGATGCGATGAACAAGATCTTCGATACCCATCAGATCGACCGCGTCATCCACTTTGCCGGCTTTAAGGCCGTCGGCGAGTCGGTGAGCAAGCCCGTCGAGTACTACCACAACAACATCGAGAACACCCTGGTGCTCATCGACGTCATGCGCAACCATGGCTGCAAGTCCATCATCTTCTCGAGCTCCTCGACCGTCTACGGCGACCCGGACAACCCGCCCGTCACCGAGGAGGATCCTAAGAAGCCCGCGACCAACCCCTATGGTTGGACCAAGTGGATGATCGAGCAGATCCTTATGGACGTCCATACCGCCGACCCCGAGTGGGACGTCGTGCTGCTCCGTTACTTCAACCCCATCGGCGCTCATCCGTCGGGCCTGATCGGCGAGGACCCCAAGGGCATCCCCAACAACCTGGTGCCCTATGTCGCCCAGGTTGCCGTGGGCAAGCTCGAGGCCGTTCAGGTCTTTGGCAACGACTACCCCACCCCCGACGGCACCGGCGTGCGCGACTACATTCACGTGTGCGATCTGGCCTCTGGTCACGTTGCCGCCCTTAACTGGATGAACGGCAAGACCGGCGTCGAGATCTTTAACCTGGGCACCGGCACCGGCACCTCGGTACTCGAGGTCGTCGCCGCCTTCTCCAAGGCTTGTGGCAAGGAGCTGCCCTACGTGATCCGCGAGCGCCGCGCCGGCGACATCGCTGCCAACTGGTGCGATGCCTCCAAGGCCGAGCGTATGATGGGCTGGAAGGCCCAGTACGACATCGCGGACATGTGCCGCGATAGCTGGAACTGGCAGAGCCACAACCCCAACGGCTTCGCCGACGCCGAGTAGCAAAAACCTACATACCGCTCTTGCCCCGATCTCACGTTGTGAGGTCGGGGCTTTTTCATGGCATGTAACCATTCGCCGAAAATCGACCAACTTTTTTATCTTACCTGTACATGTTTAAACAACATGTTTTACAATAGGCGTATCGAATCAGAACATCGGAGGCGGACTGCACACCCATCGGCAGGCCGACCCCACAACAAGAAGGTTGGTGAGCGCATTCATGGAGCGTGCAAGCGGCGTCCTCATGCCCGTCTCATCTCTGCCCGGACCATACGGAATCGGCGGCTTTGGTTGGAATGCCTACGACTTCGTCGATTTTCTCGCCTCGTGCAAACAACATTACTGGCAGATTCTGCCCCTTACGACGACCAGCTATGGCGATTCGCCCTATCAGTCGTTCTCGGCCCGCGCAGGCAACCCCAACTTTATCGACTTTGCCGAGCTTATCGAGGCAGGGTATCTGGAGCAGCGCGATATCGATGGCGTGTATCTGGGATCCGACCCCAGTAACGTCGACTACGGTGCTATCTTTGGCGGCCGCCGTCAGATTCTCGACCGCGCCGCTGAGCGCTTTGCTGCCGACAAGCCGGCCGATTTCGATGACTTTATCCAGGCCAACGAGGACTGGCTCATCCCCTACTGTGAGTTTATGACCGTCAAAGAGGAGTGCGGTCTCAAGGCGTTTTGGGAGTGGCCCGCGGAGCTCCGTACCCGCGGCGAGGCTTCCGCCAAGGTCTGCGCCGACCATCCGGCGCGTATGCTCTACCACCAGATGACGCAGTACTTCTTCGATCGCCAGTGGAGCCGCCTCAAGGCCTATGCCAACGAGCGCGACATTCTCATCATCGGCGACCTGCCCATCTATGTCTCGCGTGACTCCGTCGAGATGTGGGCGACGCCTGAGCTCTTTAAGATCGACGCCGCCGGCAATCCGGTGAGCGTCGCCGGCACGCCGCCCGACCAGTTCTCGGCCACCGGCCAGTACTGGGGCAACCCCATCTACGACTGGGACGCCATGGAGTCCGACGGCTTCTCCTGGTGGGAGGGCCGCATTCGCGCCGCCCTCGACATGTACGACGTCATCCGCCTGGATCACTTCCGCGGCTTCGAGGCCTATTGGGAGGTGCCGTTCTCCTCGCCCGATTCGTCCTACGGTTCGTGGACGCAGGGTCCCGGCCTCAAGTTCTTCAAGACGCTCGAGGAAAAGCTCGGCACGCTGCCCATCATCGCCGAGGACCTGGGCTTCCTCACCCCCGGCGTCATCGACATGCGCGACAACTCGGGCTTCCCCGGCATGAAGATCCTGCAGTTTGCCTTTGAGGGCACCAACTCGTACTACCTGCCGCATAACTACATCGCCAACACCGTCGCCTATGTGGGCACCCACGACAACGAGACGGCGCGCGGTTGGTTTGAGGGAACGGCTACCCCGCGTCAGCGCGAGCAGGCAGCCCTGTACACCCATCAGCAGGCCGGCGAACCCATGACAGATGCACTCAATCGCACCATCGCCGCCAGCGTGAGCGACACGTGCATCTACACCATGCAGGATTTGCTCAACTTGGGCAACGAGGCGCGCATCAACACCCCTGCCACGCTGGGCGGCAACTGGACCTGGCGCATGCTCGACGGCGCCATCACCCGCGAGCTCGAGCACAAGCTCACCGACTGGACCGAGACCTACTTCCGTATCCCGTCGGAAGCCGAAATCGAGCTTCCTCAATAGGAGCTACCGCGCCCGACCCCTCCCCACCGTGCGGACGCGCTTGCTTTTCCCGCGCGAGGCCACCCCAATCCCCTCGCGCGGGCTTCTTATGAATTGCAGACATGAAACAACCCATCACAGGAGAAAACATGCCCCAAATTAACCTCATGGAACTCGCCGAGCAGTCTTTTGGCACCTCGCTCGAGCAGCTCGACGACCGTCGCATTTACAAGCTGCTGGTCAAACTCGTGCAGGAGCGCTCTGCCACCTGCCCGCTCAACAACGGCAAGAAAAAGCTCTATTACATTTCCGCCGAATTTTTGATCGGCAAGCTGCTCATCAACAACATGATCGACCTCGGCATCTACGACGAGGTTAAGGACCAGCTCACCGCCGCAGGCCACGACCTCAACAAGATCGAGGAATTCGAGGTCGAGCCGTCACTCGGCAACGGCGGCCTGGGCCGCTTGGCCGCATGCTTCCTGGATTCCATCGCCACGCTGGGCTTGACCGGCGATGGCGTGGGCCTCAACTATCACTACGGTCTGTTCCGTCAGCGCTTTGTCGACAACCAGCAGAAGGCCGTCCCCGACGAGTGGCTCGGTGAGCAGGACATCCTAGTCGACGATGACCGCTCCTACACCGTCGAGTTCGGCGATTTTGCCGTTACCTCCAAGCTCGTCAACATCGATGTGCCCGGTTACGGCCAGCCCACCAAGAACCGCCTGCGTTTGTTCGACCTGGCGAGCGTCGACGACGGCCTGGTCCCCGGCAGCTCCATCGACTTCGACAAGACCGAGATCGCCAAGAACCTCACCTTGTTCCTCTACCCCGACGATTCCGACGAGCAGGGCCGCCTACTTCGCATCTATCAGGAGTACTTCATGGTGAGCAACGCCGCCCAGCTCCTGATCGACGAGGCCGTCGAGCGCGGCAGCAACCTGCACGATCTGGCCGATTACGCCGTTGTCCAGATCAACGACACGCACCCCACCATGGTCATTCCCGAGCTCATTCGCTTGCTCACCACCGAGCATGGCATCGAGTTTGACGAGGCCGTGACCATCGTACGCTCCATGGTCGCCTACACTAACCACACGATTCTTGCCGAGGCGCTCGAGAAGTGGCCGCTCGCCAGCCTACAGAAGGTCTCCCCTGCCATCGCCGACATTATCGTCAAGCTCGATGAGATCGCGAAGGCCGAGCACGATGACCCGCGCGTCGCCATCATCGACAAACACGATACCGTCCACATGGCCCACATGGACATCCACTTTGGCTTCTCCATCAACGGCGTAGCTGCCCTCCACACCAAGATCCTGGAGGACACCGAGCTTCATCCGTTCTACGAGATCTATCCCAAGAAGTTCTCCAACAAGACCAACGGCATCACCTTCCGCCGCTGGATCCATGGGGCCAACCCCGCGCTCGCCAGCCTGCTCGACGATGTGATCGGCACCGACTGGCGCAGCACCGGCGATCTGAGCAAACTCGCCAAGTTCGCCGACGACAAGGACGTTCTTGAGCGCCTGGCCGCCACCAAGGTCGAGGCCAAGGCCATCATGCGCCAGTTCATGGCGCTCGAGCAGGGCGTGACCATTCCCTCCAACGCCATCATCGACGTCCAGGTCAAGCGCATCCACGAGTACAAGCGCCAGCAGATGCTCGCGCTCTACATCATCTGGAAGTACCTCGATATCAAGAACGGCAACAGACCTAAGCACCCCGTCACCATCATCTTTGGCGGCAAGGCGGCGCCTGCCTACACTATCGCGCAGGACATCATCCATCTGATCTTGACGCTGTCGCAGTGGATTGCAAACGACCCCGACGTGGCTCCCTACCTGCAGGTCGTCATGATCGAGAACTACAACGTCACCGCCGCCGAGCGCGTGATCCCCGCCGCTGATATCTCCGAGCAGATCAGCCTGGCCTCCAAGGAGGCGAGCGGCACCTCCAACATGAAGTTCATGCTCAACGGCGCCCTAACCCTGTGCACGCTCGACGGCGCCAACGTGGAGATTGCCGAGCTCGTGGGCGACGAGAATATCTATACCTTTGGTGCCTCGTCCAAACAGGTCGAGCAGCTCTATGCCGACGGCACCTATGACGCCGGTGTGCTCTACCGCAAGCCCGGCATTAAACTGCTGGTGGACTTCATCACCAACCCGGCCTTTATGGCGACCGGCAACGTCGAGCGCCTGCAGCGCCTGCACGATGACATTAAGGGCAAGGACTGGTTTATGGCCCTGCTCGACATCGAGGAGTACATCCAGACCAAGGAGCACGTGTTGGCCGACTACGAGGACCAGGACGCCTGGATGCGCAAGACGCTCATCAATATCGCCAACGCCGGCACCTTCTCGTCTGACCGCACGATCTCCCAGTACAACGACGAGATTTGGCACCTGAGCTAATTTCGTTTCCTTTACCCATCCTCTTGAAAGCGGAGTCGTGGCAACGCGGCTCCGCTTTTTGTGCCCGCACGCTACCCTGTGACCCGACTCGACCGAAGAATCTCGATCTATAACAGCTACTCGGTAAAAACGGCCCCAGCTGTTACAGATTGAGACATACCGGCCCCCCTTGGGTTTATCTCAATCTGTAACATCTAGCAGCTGAAATTCACCTTTGGTGTTACAGATTTAGATGAAATGGTCAGCTCAGCGGAACTGTCTCGATCTGTAACACCTAGCGTCCGAAATCGGCCCTACCTGTTACAAATCAAGACAAACTGGCCGATGGACAACCCCAACACAAAGAAAGGCTCCCCTCTCGCCCAGCGGACGGGAGGGGAGCCTTATATGTGACCGCGGCAAAAGGATGGCAATACCGCAGTCGCCCAAAGGGAGGGTCCGGATGCACCGGGCCTAGATAAGGTTCTTGCCAGAGACCTTATCGAAGAGGTGGGTCGCGTTCTTCTCGAACTTGAACCAGATGGTGTCGCCAGCCTTGAGCGCGCCCTTGGCCTCGAGGTCGACGACGGGGATAATCAGGACAAACTGGCCGTCGGGAGCGGTCACGTGGACATGCTCGGTCGAGCCCATGAGCTCGGTCACCTCGACGGTACCCTGGAGCGCGCCCTCCTCGCCCTTGTCGGCAAGCAGGATCTGCTCGGGACGCACGCCGGCCGTAATCTCCTTCACGTCGCCGCCGTCCCAGTTGAGGGCAAGCTGAGCGCAAGTCTCGGGGGCGAGCGCCACGTTCATATCCTCGGTCTTGACGGTAAAGCCGTTGCCCGAGCGCACCAGCTGGGCATCGAAGAAGTTCATCTGCGGCACGCCGATGAAGCCGGCGACGAAGATGTTCGCGGGATGGTTGAAGACCTCCTGCGGCGTGGCGATCTGCTGGACGACGCCGTCCTTCATGACCACGATACGGTCGCCAAGGGTCATGGCCTCGGTCTGGTCGTGAGTAACATAAATGAACGTGCCCTTGATCTCGTGGCGCAGCTTAATGAGCTCGGCACGCATCTGGTTACGAAGCTTGGCGTCCAGGTTGGACAGCGGCTCGTCCATCAGGAAGACCTTGGGGTCACGCACGATGGCGCGGCCGATAGCGACACGCTGGCGCTGGCCGCCGGAGAGCGCCTTGGGCTTACGGTCGAGGTACTCGGTAATACCCAGAATCTCGGCAGCAGAGCGAACCTTGCGGTCGATCTCGTCCTTGGGAACCTTCTTGAGCTCGAGCGTAAATGCCATGTTCTCGTACACCGTCATATTGGGGTACAGAGCGTAGCTCTGGAACACCATGGCGATGTCGCGGTCCTTGGGCGCCACGTCGTTGACACGCTTGCCGTCGATGAGCACATCGCCCGAGGTAATGTCCTCCAGGCCGGCGACCATGCGCATCGTCGTGGACTTACCGCAGCCAGAGGGGCCAACGAGGACGACGAACTCCTGGTCGTGAACGGTGAGGTTGAAGTCCTCTACAGCGAGCACACCGTCCTCGGTAACCTTGAGGTTGTGCTTCTTCTCCTCGGTCTTCTTCTTTTTGCCAAAGAAGCCCTTCTTTTTTGACTCGTTGTTGGGATACACCTTCTGAACATGTTTGAGAACGATCTCGGCCATGTCTCTACCTTTCGATATGCGGCACCGCGCTGAGGGGCGCCGCAGAAACTTGCAAAACAGTTACGGCATCAGCCCTTGACGGCACCTGCCACCACGCCGTCGATGATGTACTTCTGACAGAGGATGTACATGATAACGATGGGGATAACGACCATCATGATGCAGGCCATCATGGGGCCGAGCTCGACGTGGCCGTAGCCGCCGCGGAAGTACTGGATCAAGATAGGAATGGTCTTGTACTTGGTGGAGTCGAGCGTAAGGTAGGGCAGCAGATAGTCGTTCCAGACCCACATGGTCTCGAGAATGCCGACCGAAAGATAGGTGGGCTTCATGATGGGAAGGACGATCTTAAAGAACACCTGGACCGGGTTGCAGCCGTCGATCATGGCCGCCTCTTCGATCTCGAGCGGAATGTTCTTTACAAAACCGGCGAACATAAAGACCGCCAGGCCCGCGCCAAAGCCGAGGTAGATAAAGCAGATGTTGAACGGCGTGTTGAAGCCGATGCGGTCCGCCAAATTGGACAGTGTGAACATGAGCATCTGGAAGGGCACGACCATCGAGAACACGAACAGGTAATAGAAGAAGTTCGAGATCTTGTTGTTGACACGAACCACGTACCAAGCGCACATGGAGCAGCACACCAAGATCAGCACGACCGACGTGACCGTGATGATGAGCGAGTACATAAATGCCGAGGCAAAGCCCTGCTCGTTAAGGGCGTGCATGTAGTTTGCGAGGCCGTTGAACGTCTCGGGCGTGAGCAGATCGAATGCCGTGGTGGTGCTGATTGCGGTCGCTTTCTTAAAGGAATTGAGCGCGATCATAAACACAGGGTAGATCCACGCGAGCGACAGGATCGTAAAGAAAATCGAGAGCGCGCGGTTGATAACCTTATCGCGTTTCATTACTGCTGCACCTCCTTGGACCTCGTGGCCTTAAGCTGGATCATGGAGATGGCCACGACCAGGATGCAGAAGATAACCGCCTTGGCCTGACCAATGCCCTGCCATGCGATACCGGCGCGCGAATAGAACGTGTTGTAGATGTTCAGGGCGAGCATCTCGGTGGAGTGCGCGGGGGCGCCGCCGGTAAGGGCGAGGTTCTGGTCGAACAGCTTAAAGCCGTTGGTGATGGACAGGAACAGGCAGATGGTGATGGTCGGCATCAGGTTAGGGATCTTAACCTTCCAAAACGTCTGCCATGCCGTGGCACCGTCGACCTTGGCGGCCTCGATGTAGTCGGACGGAATGGACTGCAGACCAGCGATGTAGATGATCATCATGTAGCCGACCTGCTGCCACAGGGTCAGGATGATAAGGCCCCAGAAGCCAGCAGCAGAGTTAAGGGCGATGAGCTGGGCGCCCACGTTGGAGAGCAGGCAGTTGATCAGAATCTGCCAGATGTAGCCCAGCACGATGCCGCCGATCAGGTTAGGCATAAAGAAGATCGTACGGAAGATGTTGGTGCCCTTGAGCGCTTTGCGGGTGAGCGCCTGCGCGATGGCGAGGGCGATCACGTTGATGAGCACCGTCGACAGGAAGGCAAACGCCACGGTAAAGAAGAACGATGTGGCAAACTGCGGATCGGACAGTGCGCGCACGTAGTTCTCGATACCGACAAAGTGCGTGTTGTTGATGGTAATAAACTGGCAGAACGAGAGATAGAAACCCTGGATAAAGGGAATCACGAACCCGATCATAAACGCCAGACACGTGGGCAGCATAAAGAGCGGCCACCAGCGCTTGAGTGCTTTGCCCATAGAAGGGTCCTTTCAATATGCAGGGGGCGGGCAAACCAACGTCTGCCCGCCCCCTGTCGCTAATCAGATAGCTTGGGCAGCAACTGCTTACTCGGAAGCAGCCTTCTCGGTCTTCCAGCCATCGACGAAGGCGTTCTTGACGCCGTCCCACTTGCTGTTATCGGCAGCGTAGGCAATCAGAGCCTGCTTGAGGTTCTTCTTCCACTCCTCAGAGGGGATATAGACGAAGTCCCAAGCAACGGTCTTCTTGCCGTCTTTGGCCATGGCAACGGCCTGCTGCGAGAAGACGTTGGTGGTCTCCTTGGCGCTCTTGAACGGGGCGGTCAGACCCATCTTGTCAGCGATGATGCTGGTGGCGGTGTCAGAAGTGACGCACCAATACATGAAGTCCTCGGTGGCCTTCTGGGCATCCTCGGAAGCCTGGGAGCTGACGCACCAGTAGTTCTCGCCGCCGGAGCACAGGCCCTGGTTCTCCTCGCCGTCGACACCGATGTAGATGGGCATCATGCCAATCTGATCGTCGGTCATGCCGGCCTTGGTGAGGTCAGCGTAGGCCCAGGAGCCGTTCTGATAGAAGACGGCCTTGCCGGTTGCGAACTCGTTGGTGGCGTCGTCGCCGGTCTTGGAGGCAAGCTGCGAAGGATCGCAGGTGGAGTCGGTGATGTACAGGTCGAAAATCTGCTTGAAGTTGTCGAGATACTCGCCCTTGATCTCGTCGTCCTCCTGGTTGTGCTCCTTCTCGAACTCGTAGTAGAGCGGGAGGTTGGCGAGGTGGGTGGTGTAGCGCCAGCTGGAGGAGTCATCCATGCCAGCAGAAGTGAAGGCACCCTCAATGCCAAGCTCGTCCTTGCGGGCCTGGATGTCGTCGGCACAAGCCTTCAGCTTGTCGAAGGAGTTGATGTCCTCGGCCTTGTAGCCAGCCTTCTCGAGCAGCTGCTTGTTGTAGATGATGCCGTAGCTCTCCTGGACCCAGTCGATACCCAGATCCTTGCCATCGGACTGCAGAGCCAGGGAGTCGTCAATGAGCTCACCGCGGAGCTTGGTATCGGACAGGTCGGCGCAGTAATCCTTCCAGTTCTTAAGGCCGGTGGGGCCGTTGACCTGGAACAGGGTCGGAGCGGAGCTCTTGGACATCTCGGACTTGAGCTTCTCCTCGTAGGTGTTGGAGGCAGCGGTCACGATCTTGACCTCGACGCCCTTCTCCTTCTTATAGGCCTTGGCGATCTCCTTCCACTCCTTGTCGACCTCGGGCTTGAATTGGAGGAAGTAGACCTCGGCAGCGTCACCAGAAGCAGAGGAGCCGGAGCCGGCAGAACCACCGCAGCCCACGAGACCCAGACCAAGAACCGCAGCCGCGGAACCAGCAAAGCCCAGGAACTGCCTTCTGCTCATTTCGTTCTTCATTACAATCCACCCTTTCACACCGTGGCGGCACCCTTTGCCGCCGCCTTCGGAGATTGGCTCGGGGACTTTGCCCCTTTTGCTGATTTGTACGATACGCTATTTGGCTAGTTGTTTGAACAAGTATTACTAGAGCGGTAGAAAAACTTCGGTGAACGGTAATTTCAACTTGATACTTGACAAGTTTTGTATAAACAATTATTTGTTATCGAATGCAGAGAAAACGCCCGGTCAAGCCGATGCATCGTCGGTTTGACCGGGCGTTTTCTCTTTGAGGGCATGTGTCTCGTCAGGCTGCGAGCTAGCCGGCTATCGCTTGGAATTGACGCGGTAATGGAAGATCTCGGGGTGTGTGCGAGTGTGCGTCACCTCAAACAAGATGCCATCCGAGGTGTACGACTGACTCTCCATGACGGCAACGCAGTTGTATTTGCCGAGGTCAAGATAGCTGCAGTCTTCATCGTTGGCGAGCTCGACACTCACCGTACGACGGCTCGCCATCACTTTGACACCGCGCTTGTGCTCCAGATAGCCGTAAATAGAATCTGCCGCGATCTCGGGGGTCAGGCCCTTGGCGATCGACGTCAAAAAATAGCCATGGTCCACTTGGCGCGCGTTGCCGTTGAGGCTTCGGACACGCACTACGCGAATAAGCTCCTCGCCCACCCTAAAGCCCAGGCGACGAGAGAGCTGCTCGGTGCAGACCAGATGTTCAAAAGACTTAACGTCCGTCGATGCAACGGCATTGTTGCGCTTTGCAAACTCGCCAAACGACTCAACCTCTTCGAGTGCGCCCAACATGTCGGTTTCGCCCTTAAGCCAAATAACGCGCACGCCCTTGCCGTGTATGGGCTGCACAAACATCCCGTCGGCCAGCATGCTCAAAGCGCGGCGGACGGTATTGCGCGTGCAGCCAAATTCCGCGGTCAGCTCGGCTTCGGTTGGCAGCATCTCCTGAAACGCATAGGTCCCATTAATGATGCGCGAGCGTATTTCTCGGTAGATTCCTTCGTATATCGCTTTTGGCATTGTTTCACCTCTACATTATTCATTTCCGGCTAGGCACGATAGCATTTCTTAAAGTTGTTTAAACCGAATATCGGTAAAGCGACAGGATTTAACCGTTGACGGTTTCTGTCATGCCCAAATCGGTTTCGCTCAAAACTGCCGGTACGACAATCGTCTGGTCCTCTACAATGAATCCATTGTTTAAACGTTTCCCCACGCGCAACGCGCCTCGATATTCGGAAGGCAGAACATGCTGCAAAAAATCCAACGCTTTGGCGGGGCAATGTTCGCGCCCGCCATGCTGTTTTCTATATCAGGCCTCATGGTCGGCGTCTCCGCTCTCGCAACGACTGCGGACATCGTCGGCGATCTCGCCGTATACGGAACCCCTTGGTACGTTTTTTGGACCATCATCCAGCGCGGCTCGTGGACGGTCTTTAAACGCCTCCCGCTCCTTTTTGCCGTAGCGCTGCCCATCGGTCTTGCCCAAAAACAACCGGCTCGTTGCTGCCTCGAGGCTCTCGTCGCCTATTTTGCCTATTGCTTCTTTTTGAGCGAAATCATTAAGCTGAGCGGAGACAATCTTGGACTTAAGTACCCGTCGTCTTTGACCTCCGCTAGCGGCATCACCATCATCGACGGCATCAAGACGCTCGACACCGGCATTATCGGCCCGCTGGCGGTGTCGGCAACCGTCGTCGCCATCCATGACCGCTTCTACGATGCCAAGGTTCCCGATTGGCTCGGCACCTTCTCGGGCTCCTCGCTGGTCTACCTCATCAGCTTTTTTGCCGTGTTTGCCCTTGCTGCTATCTCGGCCGCCATCGTGCCCTACGTATACGATGTAACCGATACGCTGCGTCACGCGCTTGCAGGCGTCGGTCCCTTTGGCGTGGGCATCTTTGTCTTTTTAGAACGAGCACTCGAGCCCTTTGGCCTGCACCACCTGCTCTACATGCCGATCTACTACGACAACCTGGTCATTAACGACGGCATCTACGCCACGTGGAGCAGTTTGCTCCCCATCCTCTCCCATAGCACGCGCCCCCTTAATGAGCTTGCGCCGTGGGCCGGTTTTACCGCCACCGGCTGGGTCAAGCTCTTTGGCCTTCCTGCCATCGCAGCTGCGTTCTACTCCACCGCAAAACCCGAGCGCCGCGCCGGCCTCAGGGTCATCCTTGTTCCCGCCATCATCGCCTCGGTGGTTTGCGGCGTTACCGAGCCACTCGAGTTTCTCTTTATGTTCACCCACCCCGGGCTCTTTTTGCTCTACGCCGTCTTATCGTCTTGCCTTGCCACAACCATGAATCTCTTTGGCATCGTCGGCATCTTCTCGGGCGGCCTGATGGAGATGGCAGCCTTCAACTTTATTCCGCTCATGCGCACGCATGCCGGTGCCTATCTTTTGGCGCTCGGTATCGGCCTTGCCTTTAGCCTCATCTTTTTTGTTAGTTTTCGAGCACTCATCTTGGTCTATGACCTTAAGACACCGGGCCGCGAGGATCATGTCGTCAATCGCGCGGCAATCGATTGTTTAACGGGAAGCGACTTTGCCAAAGAGCAATCTCCCAATGACGAGGTCAATAGTCGATCCGATCAAGATCACGTCCTCGCTGAGCGGGTAATTCAGCTTTTAGGTGGCGTTGGCAATATCGTGGGCGCAACCAACTGCGCCACGCGCCTGCGCGTCGAGGTCGCAGACCCTTCCATCGTTGCAGATAACGCGGCGTTTGTCGCGGTGGGCGCCAAGGGCCTCATCATTACGGGCAAGACCGCCCAGGTGATTATCGGCATCTCCGTTCCCCGCGTTAAAGAGCATTTTGACCAGATCATGGGCCTCGAGCCGGAATTTGTGCCCACCACCTCGGCCTCCCCTGCCGCCAGCGCAGCCCATAAGCGCGGCGATATTTGCTTCTTCGATATCGACGGAACGCTCGCCTGGCAAGACCCCAGGCTCGCCCAAGACCTTCCCGAAGACGAGCGGGACCTCTCCCCCTATCCCAACGAGGCGGTTTCGCAGGCAATCCGCGAGTTTGTCGCCAACGGCAACATGGCCTTCATCTGCACAGGGCGCACCCTCAGCTGCATCCACCCCAAACTTCTTGAGCTGCCCTGGACCGGCATCGTCTGTCTTGCGGGCGGTTACGCCGAGATCAACGGACACACAATTCGCGATCTGTCGATGACGCCCAGTATGCTGCAGCGTCTTGCCCCCTACCTTGAGCAATCGGGCGAGGTCATCCGCTTTGAGGGCCTCAACGGCGTCGTGCGCATGAGTGCCGATGCCCCCGATGCTCCCGGATACGCGCGCACCCTGGGCGACGCAGTCACGCAGCTGCAACATTACAGTGTCTACAAGATCTTGATGTCTACATCGCTCGCCAACCACATCGCTCAAGATAAGGCACTTGAGCCGCTGCTGTGCTTTAACGAGCTCGAACTCGAGGTAACCGAAATCTCGCCCCGCGAATGCACGAAGCGCGGGGGCATCCAGTCTGTACTCGACGCCCTCGATCCCCACCACGGAACCGTATACGGCATTGGCGACGCCAGCAATGACGTCTCGCTGATGAACGCCGTCGATGTCGGCATTGCGATGGGCAACGCACCAGACTATCTCAAGGATAAGGCCGATTACGTGACCGACACCGTCGATCACGACGGTGTCGTTGCGGCGCTCGAGCATTTTAGGCTGATTTAGGCGCGCTCCATCAAACGCACGCCCGTTGTCCTAAATCGCCAAAACTGCCGCGCCAAACGCCCTGATGTGGCAATATGGTATCTGCACACCGCAACGATGCAACCTAAGAAAGAATGCGAGAACCCGTGTCCAGTCCGTTTACCAGCTTTTTAGCCCAGCACTTTGACCAGATCAACGACTATCTGGCCACGTTCTTTGACGGACAGGCGACCTCTGCCGATATCGAGCGCTACCTGTACGCGCCGCTCTCGGCTTTTACGGCCAACGCCGGCAAGCGCCACCGCCCGCTTATCTGCATGCTCGCCGCAACCGCAGTGGGCGGCAGCTTTGAGAGCGCCCGCAGCGCCGCGGCAGCTATCGAGCATTTCCAGTCGGGCGCGCTGATCCACGACGACATCGCCGACAACGGACAGCTTCGTCGAGGCAAGCCCTGCATGCACCTTACCGAGGGCACGGGCCTTGCCATCAATTGTGGCGACCTGGCGCTCACCATGGTCACCAAGACGGTTCTCGACGACCCTACGCTGGAGTCCGACGTGAAGCTGCGCGTGCTCCACGAGCTTACCGAGATGATCGTCCGCACCATCGAGGGTCAAGCACTCGACCTGGGTTGGGTCCGGGACGGGCGCTTTGATATCTCGGTTGATGACTACCTGGACATGGCGACACACAAGACCGCGTTTTACAGCGGAGCCACGCCGCTTGCCGCCGGAGCCATTATCGGCGGTGGCAGCGATAAGCAAATCGAAGCGCTGCGCGCCTTTGGCCTGCACACGGGCCTTGCCTTTCAGATTCAGGACGACCTGCTCAACCTTGTCGGCACTAAGGAAGCCGCCAACAAGGACTTCCGCACCGACATCACCGAGGGCAAGCGCACGCTTGTCGCCGTACACGCCCTCTCTGATGAGCGCCACCACGACGAGGTCGAGGCGATTCTTTCCTCGGGCACCGATGATCCCGCGCAGCTCGCACGCGCCGTGGAGATCTTCCAGGAGACCGGCTCCATCGATTACGCCCACACTTACGCGCTCGACCTGACCGCTAAGGCCAAAGCGGCCATCGAGAACGTTGAGCTTGATCCGCACGCACGCGAGCTGTTCCTCTCCATGGCAGATTTCTTTGTGGAGCGCCTTAACTAGCGGGGGTAATAAAACCTGTCAGCAGCGTATTTGGGTACAACTTGCTACACTGTTGAGTGCATGTTTATGCATCCCTTTGCGTTGTCTATCCGACACACGCTCAAATAGTACGAATGGTACGCCGAAAGGGGTTCGTTCATGGAACCTATTACAACGGGCATGCAAGGAGCAGCCGTCGAGGACGTGCAGTCTCGTCTCCTGCAGCTCGGCTACACGATTGATGCCGCCGAAGTCACCGACAAGTACTTTGGAGCCACCACTGAGCAGGCCGTCAGCACCTTCAGGCTCGACAGCGGCCTTGCTGCCGGTCATGCCGTCGATATCCCCTGCTGGAGCGCCCTTGTAGACGCTTCGTATAAGCTGGGCGACCGCACCCTCTATCTGCGCATGCCCAATTTCCATGGCGCCGATGTGCAGGCCCTGCAGCGCGCTCTCAACGTTTTGGGCTTTGCCTGTGGCGAAGACGACGGCTACTTTGGTCCGCATACCGAGGCCGCCCTGCAGCAGTTCCAGGAAAATGTCGGCCTGTTTGCCGACGGCATGGCCTTCCAGGACACCTACGCCTACATCAACCGCCTGCACCATGTGTGGGAGGGCAAGCCCTCGGTCACCGAAGCCGAGTCCCGTATCGGTTTTGCTCGCGCCGCCAACGTGCTCGAGCGCTTCCAGATTGCCGTTATCGGCGAGGACCCCATCGCACGCAGCGTTGCGTCGCGCATGTGGAATATCGCCACGGCAACGACCGACAACAGCGGCATGATGCTCTGCGACTCCGAGGTCCCAACCGACGTTGACCTAGTGCTCGAGATCGCAAGCGATGAGCTGCCCGCAGATGCAGCGCCGCGCGCCACGATCGCCCTCGCCGAGTGCCACAACCTGGCCCAGCGCATCCGCACTGCCAATGTCGCCG
This sequence comes from Collinsella aerofaciens, assembly GCF_028206995.1. Taxonomy (GTDB): domain Bacteria; phylum Actinomycetota; class Coriobacteriia; order Coriobacteriales; family Coriobacteriaceae; genus Collinsella; species Collinsella aerofaciens_AQ. The sequence continues at coordinate 168,250 of NZ_JAQLFL010000004.1, forward strand.
CGCAGCAGAAGCCGGCACGCATTCGCATTGAGCTCACGGGCATGACGCGCTACAACGGCACCTTCACGGCCAGCGACGCGCAGACACTCGCCGTACGCCTGCTCGACGGCGTTTGCGATGCCCTCGCAGATTAGGTAAACTAAACGAGTTGCTTTTGGGCAACACCATACATTGGGACGTAGTTCAACGGTAGAACTCCGGTTTTTGGTGCCGGCTGTTGGGGGTTCGAATCCCTCCGTCCCAGCCAAAGAAACAAGCCTCTCGAACGCATAGCCGATCGGGAGGCTTTTCTTGTGAGCAAGCGGAGGGATTCGAACCCGCAAGGGTGCGGAGCTGAGGAAACGCGAAGCGTTTTCCAGCGCAGCACGCAAGGAGCGAAGCGACGCAGCGGAGCGCGGCCGCCGAAAAGGCGGACGCGGAATCCCTCCGCCCCATAACGACCAAGAGCGCCTTACATCAAGAAATATCAGCCCAGTTCCGAAAAGCGAGCCGCCTTCTACAACGTACCGCGTGGCCCCGACGGGCCGGGCATTAAGTTTGTCGCGAGTTCCGCACGCAAAGAAGGCTACATGACCTCGATGTTTTGGACGTGACAGCGAGAGGGGCCCTGGCATGGCAAGGTGACGTGAAACAAGGCGGCGCTGACCTTCTGGTCGCGCCGCCGAAGTTGAACGTCAGATTGCCGTGCCAGGGCCCCTCGCAGCGTCAAGAAGTCCGCCGTTCGGTAGAACGGCGGAATCTAATTGTTCAGCATGCGGTCGAAGCTTCCCGAGTCGCCATCCCGATAGTCTGCGGTCATCAGAATCTCCTGCGGAATGCGCCCGCCCTCGCGCAGCACGTTGCGGAACTGCACGCGCGTAACCATGGGCAGATCCTTGATCGTCGCCGCCAGGTTCTGCGGCACGCCCTGGTTGGCAGCCGCGGGCTCGCACTCGCCGCCGGCCTTCACGCGACGCTTATGCTCGGCGAGCATGGCGCGGTACATGCCGGCATGCAGGCGAATCTCAACCACATTGGCATTGCGAGCCTGTTCGACGATGCGCGCGCCCTCGCGATCGATATCGCCTACGTAGTAGACGTAGTTAAAGCGATAGCCAATCTCGGCCAGATAATCGTCCAAGGCATGCGAGACGCTCGCCTTGCATCCGCCGCCAAAAATCACGCCGCCCACCTTGATGCCAAAGAGCTTGGCGTGCTTGCGGCCACGCAGCAGCTTGACGATCTCGTCGTAGGTGTCCAGGTTCTCGACCATAATGAACGGCTTGTCGGCGCCCAGCGTAAAGAAGCCCGTAAAGTGCACGGGGCGATTGGGGGCGACCTTGATCGCCTGCATGCTGATGCCCTTTTCGGTCATACGCCTGATCAAGCGCTCACCGTGCTTGCCGTCAAAAGCCTTCTCGTCGTTAAAGATCTGGTAGGCACGCTGGCGGCGCGAGGCAACCGGCGTATCGGCACCTCGGTTCTGCTCGATCCAAGCCTGGATGATTGCGATTTCCTCGGCAATCTTGCGGTTGGACATCTCGTTGTGCTGAGTGCGCTGCGGAGCCTTTTTGCCGTCCTTGCCCTCGACCTTTACGATCTGTGTCTGCTGCTCCTTGATCTTAGAGAGCGCCGTAGGCGTAGGGACAACCTTGAGCAGCTGCCTGCCTAAAACGCGGGCAAGGGCAAACGCCGAGACCTCGCCGTGGACGGACGACTTGGGCTGCTGGGCAGCAGTATCTGCTGCGGCAGACTCCGGCTTCCTCTGAGACTTGCGCTTAGAATCGCCTTGGGAATTGCGCTCGTGCTTCGGCATAGACGCCTGCTTCTGCGGACGAACGGACTTGCTCTCCTTCGCCGGCTGGCGCTTAGGCTGCCCCGAAGAAACCTCGGCCTTCGCATCCTCGTTCTGCGGCGTGGTCTTCTCGGTTGCAGTCTCGGCATGGGAACTGCGGCCCCCACGATGGCGACGGCGGCGAGGCTTGCTCGACGCGCCCTGCTCCGCCTGCTCATCAGTAGGCTGCTGGCCCTTGGCCTCGGCATCAACCTCAAGCTGCGGTTCAACAGGCTTCTGCTCGCGAGCCGCCGGCTCAACGGTCTTCTCGTCCTGGGTGGTCGAAACCGACTCGCCCTTCTCCTGACGCTTTACGGGATATGCACGTCCCGCAAAACCGCGACCAGGACGACACGAACCCGGAGCCTTCTTGGCAGACTCCTCAACATCGTCTGCAACCTCAGAAGACTCTTCAACCTCACGCGCGGCATCCTGCTGTGCAGTCTTAAAGTGAGCACCGCGACGACGCTTGGGCTCTTGGGCCTCCACGGGCTTTTGCTCCCTCGCGGGCTTCTGCGACTCGGCAGCAACCTCGGTCTCAACAGCCTCAGCATCCGTCTCACCCTTTTGAGCAACGGCGCGACGGAAGCGCTCCTGCTGGGCGCGGCGCTGCGCATCGCGCTTGCCACTCCCGCCAAAACCGCCGCGGCCGGCCTTGGCCGTAAAGGCGCGAACGACGCTCTCGTCAAGCAGCTCGTCGGTATCGACATGCTCGCGCGGAGCCGTTTCCACCGAAGCGGGCGCCTCGACAACGTCCTCGACGGCCTCTTCGGCAACCTCGACGGGCCGCTCCTGGGCATCGTTAATCTCGGCATTGATGGTATAGAACGCCGGGCGCCCGTTAATGCCGCTACCCTCGATCTTGGTCACGATCTTTGCCGCGATAAGCTCATCGCGCATCGCCTTGGTGTCGCACTCCTTATCGACGGAGCGGAAAATCTGCGCCAGCGCACTCGACTTAATCTTGAGCGCCTTGCGGCAAAGCAGGTCGTAGGCAACCAGCTTGGCACGCTCAGCAGAAAGCGACGTCTGGCTGCTCAGGCGCTCAGCCAGAGCATCGACATTTTGTTGGTTATCGGAATATACCGTCTTGGCCACGGGGCCCCTTTCATATGCACACATATACGTCTATATGGTACAACGCGCGCCCTTATCCACGCAAAACATCTGCGAGAACACTCGAGCGTCACCCGCTTTTGCATGAAAAAAGACCGAGCCCGCGAAGTCGCGGACCCGGTCTTTCCGAGTCATATAGATGTGACGTTCAACTCGTCAGGTCGACTAAGCCTTGGCGGCCTCGGCGTCGACAGGAGCCTCGGCAGCAGCAGCGCGGCCATACTCGGCCTTGCCCATCTCGGACCACTCGGGCTCCTCGTCGGGCATGGAACCGGCCTCCTTGCCGAAGAACTCCTTGAGGCAGTTGACGGCGACGATGAGGCCCAGGACCATCAGCAGGACAGCGAAGACGAGCTGCAGGCCCTTGGTGGCGGCGACGGAGACGGCGGCCGTGGTGGCGGTAGCCGGGATGGTACCGAAGAAACCGTAGGCCTGGACGGCGGTCATGCAGCCCATGGCACTCTGAACCAGCGAGGTGAAGGTGCAGCAGAGCAGGAAGGCGACGGGCACGTAGAGCATCCAGCCCTTGCGGCCGGTGCACTTGCAGAACACGGCGAGGGTGATCATAGTCATGCCGCCGAGCAGCTGGTTGGAAGCACCAAAGAGCGGCCAGATGTTGGCATAGCCACCAAAAGCGAGGGCGAGACCAGGAAGCAGGGTGACGACCGTGGCGAACCAGGGGTTGCCGAGGACCTTCATGTAGCCGGCCTGGGACTCGATGGCCAGGGCGTCGTTGGTCTGGGCAAAGAACTCGGAGAACGAGGTGCGGGCGATGCGGGCGACAGCGTCGAGCGAGGTCAGGGCCAGAGCGGAGACGTTCATGGTCATGAAGACAGTAGCGAGCGTGCCGTCAACACCGAAGGCCTGCATGCCGCGGGAGATGCCAGCGGCGAAGATCTGGAACGGGGTGGAAGCGACACCGGCGTTGAGGGCGCCGGTACCGGCGGTGTTCATGTCGGAGAACATGATGCCGGCGACGATGATGGCAAGGATGCCGACGAAGGACTCGACGATCATGGCGCCGTAACCGACCTTGACGGCGTCCTGCTCCTTCTCGACCTGCTTGGAAGAGGTGCCGGAAGAAACGAGGCTGTGGAAACCGGAGAGAGCACCGCAAGCGACGGAGACGAACAGGACCGGGAACATCATGCCGGAGGCAGTGGAGAAGCCGGTAAAGACCGGAGCGGTGATAGTGGCCTGACCGTTGACGCCCAGGACGACGATGCCGAGGACAGCGCAGACGATCATGACGATCATCATGATGGAAGTGAGGTAATCGCGCGGAGTCTTGAGCATCTGGATGGGCATGGCGCCAGCGAAGACCAGGTAGACCATGACGACGGCGAACCACTGGAACTTATCCAGGTAGACCGGGAACTGCATACCGACGGCGAACATGAGAACCATGAGGACCACGCCGGTGACGAACTCGGCAGCGCCGGTGAGGTTGAACTTCTTCTGGGCCCAACCAAAGGCGATAGCGACGAAGGTGAACAGGATGGAGATGGTACCAGCGCAGCCGGCGGCATAGGACTTGGTGAAGTCGATGGCACCGGTAGCAGCACCAGAAGCGTCAACGGCCGGGGTGAACATGAACGTCTTGCAGACCATGTCGGTGAAAGCGGCGATGACGATGATGCAGAACAGCCAGCAGAACAGCAGGAACAGGCGACGGCCGGTCTTGCCGATGTACTTCTCGATGAGCTGAGCGAGCGACTTGCCGTTGTTCTTCATCGAAGCGTACAGGGCACCAAAGTCGTGGACGGCACCAAAGAAGATGCCGCCGACGAGGACCCAGAGCACGACGGGCAGCCAGCCAAAGGCCATGGCGACGATCGTACCCGTGACAGGGCCAGCACCGCAGATCGAGCTGAACTGGTGCGAGAACGCGGTGAAGGCGGAGACGGGCGAGAAGCTCTTGCCGTCCTTCATGCGCTTGGCCGGCGTGAGGGCCTCTTTGTCAACGCCCCACTTGTTGGCCAGCCAGCGGCCATAGCCCAGATAGCCGCAGGCGAGCACCGCCGCGGCCACAACCATGAGCAAAACTCCGTTCATTACATTTCCTCCTCTAAAAAGAACTTCCTAGACATAAAAAATGAGGGCCGTCGGTTGCGCTCGACGGCCCTCATCTTTATCAGCCGCCCGTTATCGTACGGGCTAGCTGTATGTGCTAACCCGCATCAGATAATTACTACGCTGATAATGCTTAGCTGATGCGTGAACATGTCTAAGAAATCCTCTTCAATCATGATGTGAACGATCCGTGCGTGTTCACATCCCCCAGTGGTTGAAAAGGAGTATGAAACTTTAGTTACCTAAAGTCAACGCAAATATGTAATGAATTTTCAACTTTTTTGGATTTCTCGGTATAAAACGCCACTGACCTCGGACTTTACCCCACGACAGTTTTTGCATGAGAGATGCCCCTGAGAGCCGCGGGAGCCGGGCGGCGCATATGAACTTTCCTGCTCTACAGTCCTGCGCAAGACGGAAAGCACATTAAGTGCTTTCCTTTGCGTGCGGAACTCGCGATAAAGTTCATATGCGCCGCCCGGCTCCCGCGGCTCTCAGGGGCTCCCATCCCAACTGTGCGGAGCAAAGCTCCGCACACCAACTTTTTCTTTCAGCTAAAGAACGCCGAAAATTCGACGCTGGCTTGTTAACCTTGCTGGACGTTGTCGACGCCGATCCAACTCAGAAGCCATATCGATACAGAAAGGTCCCCGGCCCTGACCGGCCCAGCGGCCTTATATGAACTTTATCGCGAGTTCCGCACGAACAGGAGGCCACTTAATGTGACCTCCGTCGTGAGCAGGACTGTAGAGCAGGAAAGTTCATATAAGGCCGCTGGGCCGGTCAGGGCCGGGGACCGCACAAGTACGACTACAGCGTCATGTTTGGATCGGCGTCGACGTCGAACGGCGAGATTTCTCCTCGGTCGAATTTACGGCGGGCGACCTCCGCGATCATGGCGGCGTTATCGGTGCATGCCGAAAGCGGCGGCACCGTCACGCGGATCCCCTGACGACCGAGCTTCTTGATCATCATCTCGCGCAGATGCGGATTAGCCGAGACACCGCCGCCGATGCAATACTCCTTGCATCCGGTGGCATGCAGCGCGTTCTTGGCCTTCTTGTACTGCACGTCAAAGACAGCTGCCTCAAACGAAGCCGCCAGATCGGGCAGGTGAATCGTGCGCCCGGCCTTGGTCTCCTGCTCGATGTAGAGCGTCACGGCCGTTTTAAGACCCGAAAGCGAGAAACGATAGTCTCCTCTGCTGTTAAGCGCACGGGGGAAATCGATCGCGCGGGGATTGCCCGTCTCGGCCAGCTTGGAAATGATGGGGCCACCGGGATAGCCCAGGCCCAACGCCTTGGCCACCTTGTCGAAGGCCTCGCCCACGGCGTCGTCGAGCGTCTCACCGAGCACCTCGTAGTCGCCCCATGCCTTTACGTGCACGAGCATGGTGTGCCCGCCCGAGACAAGCGTGAAGATGAACGGCGGCTTGAGGTCGGGCTGCGCCAGCAAGTTGGCAAACAGGTGCCCCTCCAGATGGTTGACGCATACGAGCGGCTTACCGGCAGCGTAGGCAAAGCCTTTGGCAAAGGCAACGCCCACCACGAGAGCGCCCACCAGGCCCGGACCCTGTGTCACGCCCACGGCGGCAAGCTCGCTGGGGGCAATGGCTCCACCCTCAAGACCAAGCGATGCTGCGGCATCCTCGAGCGCCGCATCCACGACACTCACAATCACCTCAACGTGTTTGCGCGAGGCGATCTCGGGCACCACGCCGCCAAAGCGGGCGTGAAAATCAATCTGTGTCGACACCTGGTTGGCCAGCATATTGCCATCCGCATCGATAATCGCCACGGCCGTCTCGTCGCAGGAACTCTCGATAGCGAGCACTAGGCGACGGCGCTCAATTTCAGCGCGCTCCTCAACGGTTCGCTCGGGCGCAGGCAGCGGCCATACACGCTGCTCAGCCGCCGTCGGCTCGGGCGAAGCGTTGTCGACCGGGAGCACCAAGGGCAGCGGCGCCGTCATGACGATGGCATCTTTGCCAACACCGTAGTAACCGCGGCGACGGCCAGCCTCGGTAAAGCCCAGAGCGTTATAAAGCGCGATCGCTCCCTCGTTACCGTCCTCGACCTCGAGCGAAGCCGTGGTGCAGCCGAGCATCTGGGCATCATAGCTCACGTGCGACAGCAGCTTGCGGGCAATGCCCTCGCGGCGATGTGCCGGGTCGACGGCGACATCCAGAATCTGCACATCACCGTCCACGACCATACCGCCGGCAAGGCCCAGCAGCTTGCCGTCGTCGTGTGCCACCCACCAACTACGCGGCGCAGCAACGTCCTCGCCCAGTTCGGACAGGAACATGCCCGGCGTCCACGCCTCGTGTCCGGCACCTTCAAAGCAGGCAGCCTCCAGCGCGCTCGCGCCCTCAGCATCCGCCGCGCCCATGGGGCGGAACTGCAGATGACGACCGGCGAGCTCATCGGCAACACCCGTAATTTCGCTCTGCGCACTCTCGGCAAGACCAAGACGCTTGCGCTCGTTTTCCTCGGCATCCGAAAGGCGCGTGTAAATCGGCAAGACGCGGGCCGGATCGCCGTCACCCGCAGCGTGCGCGAGCAGCAAGCCCTCGCCCGAAGGCCACCACAGGTCGCGCTCCACGCAGCGGGCGGTCTCGTCCTCACCCAGCAGCTTGCCATAGCGCACGAGACCGTCACCGGTCAGCTGAACCTGGTCCCAGTCCGCTGCTTGGCGCCACTCATCGAGCGCCACGGCGGCCTTGACCACGTGTTCGCGCTCAAATTGACGCTCGAGACCCTCATCGACCAGCATATACAGCGCCGGATATACCTCACCGCGCATAGCATCGGCCAAGATACCAAGCTTGCCGCGCACGCCAGCCTTCCACGCCGTCCAAGCGCAAGCGTCGAGCGTCGACACGCCCAGCAGCGGAACATTGGCACCGCGCGCGAGGCCCTTGGCAGTGGAGATGCCGATGCGCACACCCGTAAACGACCCCGGGCCGCGGCCGACCACGTAGCAACCAACATCGCTGCGATCCAGACCGGCTTGAGCCAGCACGCCATCAACGGTATTCACGAGCTCAACGTTTGCGTGACGGCGACACATGTGGTCGCCACTCACGAGCTTCGTCTCGCCCGTCTGCCCATCAATCCAGCTTGCCGCGCAGGCAAGCATGTCGGTCGAGGTATCGAGCGCCACCACCAGCGCGTTGTCGTTATGCAAGCTCATCTTGTACAGCCTTATCAATCAAATGGGAAAGCTCCATTGCGCGGTCACCGTGCGCCTCAAGCGTTATCGTTCGCACATCGCTGTCGCCCTCATCACGCTTGAGCGTCACCGAAAGATACTCATCCGTCAGCTCGTCCTGGAATTGTTCGCCCCATTCCAGCAGGCAAGCACCCTCATAGCCCAGCACATCGAAAATGCCCGTATCCTCGAGCTCGTAGGCATGCTCCAGGCGGTATAGATCAAAGTGAAACAGCGGAATACGACCTTGATCGTGAACGGCCATGAGCGCAAACGTAGGGCTCGTAACCATATGCTCATCGCCCAGCCCGCGCGAGACGCCCTTGGTAAAGTGAGTTTTGCCCACTCCCAGGCCGCCGGTCAGGATGAGCACATCGCCGTCCTCAAGGCACGGTGCAATTAGCTCGCCAAAGTACTCCGTATCGGCAGCGCAAGTCGTTTTGTAAGTACCTACCCCCAGGCGCTCCAGGGACATATATGCTCCTTATTATTCCGAGGCGTCCTCTGGTGCGGGATGTCGCTCCAGATAGTCGCCCAGCATCTTAAAGTCTTCCTCCAACAGCTCCTGCCACGCCGGATTGCGCAGCGCTGCTGCCGGATGGAACGTGGGCATTACTACAAAATGCCCCATCTGGTGGAACCTACCGCGCAGCTTAGTAATGCCAATCTCGGTCTTAAGCACAAAGTGCGTCGCGGGGTTGCCGAGCGTCACGATGATATCGGGCCAGATGCTACGAATCTGCTCACGCAAAAACGGCGAGCAAGCCAGCACTTCCTCGGGGCGCGGATTGCGGTTTCCCGGCGGGCGGCACTTAAGCACATTGGCAATGTAGACGTCTTCGCGTTTAAGACCCGCCAGGGACAAAATGCCGTTGAGGTCCTCGCCTGCCGCCCCCACAAAGGGTTCGCCCTGCAAATCCTCATTGCGGCCCGGTGCCTCGCCAATAAACATCACGCGAGCGCGGGGGTTTCCCACGCCAAACACGATATTGTGACGCGACTGGTAGAGCTGGCAGAGGTGACAATCGCCCAGAACGGCCTCAATTTCCTCGAGTGCGACCTCACGTGGTGCCTGATGGGTATGGCCGGGGATGTGCATGACGCCCATAGCGGCTCCTACACGTAGACCTTGTCGAGACGCATGCCAAAGCCGCAGGCGACCTCGTAGTTAATCGTTCCGCGCAGTCGGGCCATCTCGTCCATAGTGATCTCGGCATCGCCATCGCGGCCGACAATAATCATCTCATCACCATGTTCGGCCTCGGAAATCTCGTGTGCCGGGTTGGACTGAATGGCGACCATAAACTGGTCCATGCAGATATTGCCAACCTGATGCACACGCTCGCCGCGATACAGCACATCCATACGATTGGAAAGCGTACGCGATAGGCCGTCGGCATAACCGATCGGCAGCGTGCAGATCTGAACGCGTGTACGCGGTACGCGGTAGGTAAAACCGTAGCCCACGCCCTCACCCATCGCAGGGTGCGCCACGCGCGTCACGCGCGCATGGACGCTCATAACGGGATCAAGCTGCATCACGCGGCCACTCAGCTCGCACGGCTGCATGCCATACAAGCCAACGCCGGCGCGAATCATATCAAAATGCATCGAGGGGTCGAGCATCGAAGACGGCGTGTTGGCGCAGTGCACGATACCGCACTCAAAACCCGCATCCTTAATGGCCTGAACGGCCTCGGTAAAGCGCTGACACTGCAGCTTGTAGTCCCAGCCCGAAGGTTCATCGGCCGTGGCGAAGTGCGTAAATACGCCGTCGCACTGAATACCGCGATGGAAATTAATACCGCGGACAAAGTCGAGCACCTGCGTGTAATGTACGCCGATGCGGTTCATGCCCGTCTCGATGGCGAGATGATACTTGCCCACTTTGCCCGCCGCGACGGCACATTCGCCATACGCAAGAGCAAAGTCAGACGTATAGACCGAGGGCATGATATCAAACTCGAGCAACGTCGGAATGGCCTCGATAGGCGGCTCGCTTAGGATGAGGATGGGTTTCGTTATCCCGCCCTGTCGGAGCTCAACGCCCTCGTTAACCGTCGCCACGGCAAACATGTCGGCACCGGCCGAATACATGATCTTGGCGCACTCAACAGCTCCATGACCATAAGCATCGGCCTTGACCACGCAGCACAGGCGCTGACGTGGATTCAGCAAGTTCTTATAGGCCCTCGTGTTGCGACGGAGCGCCCCGCGGTCGATCTCAACCCAGGACCAGCGCGTCAAATCGGCTTTATTCATGATTAGTCATCCGACCCTTCGTCCATGATTCCCAGATCTTCGAGCGCATCCTTTGCCGCCAGTTCCATGGCAGGACCGATCAAGTCGATAAGATCGGTCGCGATGACGCTCTTCTCACCATACTCCGTCGCCGCGGCAAAACCGGCGTAGCTGTGAAGTGCGACGGCGTACGAATACAGCAACTCCCAACGATCCATCTCGTCGCGCATAGTGGCAAGCGTGCCGGCCAAAATACCCGCGAGAACATCACCCGAACCGGCAGTTGCCAGAGAAGCCGGACCCGAGAGCGGCAGCAGCACACGCTCAACGCCACAGATAGCCGTCGTCGGCCCCTTGGCAATGACAACCAGGTTGTCGGAGCCTGCAGCCCAGACAACCTTCTGCGCGGCCGCAATCGCGGTACCAAGGTCGTTCACCTCGTCACCGGCAACCAGACGCGAAAGCTCACGATAGTGCGGCGTCATAACCAACGGCTGCTCGCGACGATACATCTCGGGGTTACTATCAATACCGTCAATGGCAATCTTAGCAAGGCAGTTGAGTGCATCGGCATCCAAAATAAGCGGCACATCAAGCTCGAGCAAGCCCGAAACCACCTGCATAGCGCCGGCAGATGTCGTCATACCAGGACCGCACAGTACGCAGCTGTACTTCTTTGCAATCTCGCACACCGTCATGCGCGCAGCGGCGCCAAAGGAGCCGCGGGAATCAGACGGAATAGCAAAGACGGGAATCGAAGGAAGTGCCATGCGAATAAGATTGGCGCAGGCGTCAGGAGCCGCAACTGCCACGTAACCAGCACCCGCGCGAGCTGCAGACTTGGCCGCCATAATGGCAGCACCAGGATATTGCGCAGATCCGGCGACAATAAGCACAGAGCCACGGGAATACTTATCGATATTCGTAGGTAGTGGAGCAAAGTAATCAACTAAGTCACCGGGCTCGACAATCTCGGCGGCGTGGTCGATATCATCGATGACCTCGTCAAGACGGTCGTAAAGATTGCCGCAGATCAAATCGCCAGCATACTCAGGGCCATCGGCGCTATACAAACCAATCTTGGGCGCAATCATCGTCACCGTATGCTCGGCACGAATGCAGTCGTCATCAACAACGCCCGTCTCGGCATTCAGGCCCGAGGGGACATCAATGGATACGACACAGTCGGCGCATTCATTGACCGTAGGAATCCAGATGGAGAACGGCGCACGCAGATTCCCGTGAAAACCGGTACCAAAAATGGCATCGACAACAACATCGGCCTTATCGATCAAAACCTCGAGTTCATCACGCGAGGGGCCGACGCAAACGTGCACATCGCGGCCGGCAGTACGACGAGCAACATGACGTGCCAGAGCAGCAGGAATCTCATCCGGCTCAACCGGAGAAACGATATCCACGTCCACACCCTTATGGCTCAGAATATCGGCGGCAACCCAACCGTCGCCGCCATTATTACCAAAACCGACCAGAACGAGAACCCGATCGGGATTGAGCTTCAAGATCTCGTTGGCGGCAAACTCACCCGCGAGCTCCATAAGCTCGGCCTTCGAAGTCCCTTCGCGTTCGATGATATCCTCGAGACGAACGACTTCTTCGGTACTCAAAACCGGTTTCATCTATGCTCCTAGCGTATCTTGCGAAGCATCGCCCAGGTGCTCCGTCAATGCTGAATTCTGCAGCTGCTCAAGCTCATCTAAAACAGAGCGAGCCTCTTTAAATGTCTGCGCTACGCGTTTCTTGGTACTCACCTTTTCCTCTTTTGGCTTAGGCCGAGCATCTTCGGTAATCGCGATGGCATTCGCAACGGCTAAGTCTCCTGTAAGCGTAATGGAAAGAGCGACCTCAACAACACCCAGCTCTTGAGCGATCTCGAGAGCACGGCCCGAAAGCAGCGCTTTCGGTTTGCCGAGTTTATCACGCGTAACCGAAACATCCTTGCGACCAACGCCTTGACTAAAACCCGTGCCGAGAGCTTTAAGTACCGCCTCGCGCGAAGCAAAGCGGCTGGCATAGTGAGCAGCGGGACGCGATGATGCATCACAATACGCACGCTCTTCTTCGGTAAACACACGCCGAGCAAACGACGGCGTCTTTTCAAGAATTGATTTCATACGGGAAATCTCGACGATATCAACGCCGATACCAGCTTCAGCCATGTTCACCTCCATATCGCACAGACTAAGTTATTGTAGCCCGTTCACAGAAGATGCGACAAACGAGGGTTATAAAACACAGCTACTATGTGAGACAAAAGCCCGCAAACGCAAAAAAATGGGGAGGCCGCGAGGCCTCCCCCTTCTCAGTTCAAGCGTACGGCTCGGTGCCGTCCACCGGTCAGCGGCGCCCTGGCCTCCCACGGGCCGACCCCGCAGTACTCTCGGCGCGATGGGGCTTAGCTTCCGGGTTCGG
>NZ_JAQLFL010000005.1 GCF_028206995.1 Collinsella aerofaciens
CTGACCTCTTGACTGCCAGTCAAGCGCTCTCCCAGCTGAGCTACGCCCCCGTGCGAAGAAGTACTATACGGGAACTCGGATCACGATGCAAGGACATTTTTGGAAAAACTTTCGCCGGCGGGGCGCGGGGCGCCCGATCGAGCCCGAAGCGCCCGAAAGCGCCCGCGGGGCGCGCCCCGCGTGAGGCGGCGGTGCCGCCTCACGCCTTCCCGACTCCAGCCCGATCGCCCCCGGGGCCGCCCGCATGGCCGCCGCCCGCCCCGACGGCGCGCTTTCGGGCCCACCGCGGATCGCCCGCCATGAAACCGGCCCATCTACTACGTTTGGGCCGCATCCCCCGACCATGCCCGACTTGGTGAAAACAAAACCGCAGGTAAACGGCTCGCCGGTTTCGCGGAATCCGCGGTATGGTCGTGGTGCCGGGGTCAAACGTAGTAGATGGGCCGGTTTCGTGGCGGGGGCATCTCAGACAGCCGCCGAGTGGAGCCTGATTATGAGCAGACCGTTCGCTTGCAGGCGCATGTTATTGTCGTTGAAAAGCAAGAAGGCCAGACAATATGCCCGGCCTTCTGTAAATCTTGGTGGGCCCTCCGGGATTCGAACCCAGAACCCAGGGATTATGAGTCCCCTGCGCTAACCGTTGCGCCAAGAGCCCTTGTTTAGTGGTGGATGTGATAGAGGCCATCAAAACGGGCCACCCATCTTGAACCACGACGTGAAATACTACCATGCACGCGACGCCCGTTCAACGCACGATCTTGTCGACCAGGAGGATCATGGTGCCGCCTTTGACCTTGTGTGCCTATATGAAAAAAGGCCCCAACTTGCGTTGGAGCCTCATTCAATGCTCGGGTGGAGACGAGGGGGATCGAACCCCTGACCTCTTGACTGCCAGTCAAGCGCTCTCCCAGCTGAGCTACGCCCCCGTGCGAAGAAGTACTATACGGGAACTCCCCCGCCGATGCAAGGACAATTTTGGAAAAACTTTCCGGAGGCGCGGGCGCCGCTGGGACGAGAGCGCGGCGCGGACTCGAGGGCAAGGGACCCGCGATGCCGGATCCGGCCCGCGGGGCGCGCCCCGCGGGGGGCGGCGCTGCCGCCGCCCCCCTCCCCGGCGCCCCCAGGGCATCTCGGGTTCCGCCGCTCGCCGGTTTTCGCTTCCACCCCACGGGCCGCCATCCGCCCAACGACCATCCCGCCGGCGCCGGGCCCATTATCGGGGCCAATCGCGCTCCCGCCGACCCGGCGATTTTAAAACCATGCCGGTTTACGGGGCCAGGCCGGGAACCCCCGAGCATGCCGTAATCGGTAAAATCAAAACCGCAGGTAGACGACTTGCGCATTCAGCGAAATGCAGGGTATGGACGGCCGGTCCGGGTCCAGCCCCGTAATCCGGCATGGTTTTGAAATGATACTAATTCACTAGCAGGAAAACTAGGTCGTTCTAGCGCCTTGTCGCCGGCTAATTTCCGAGTTCCAACCAGTTGCACAGAACATTTGCTCGCAGTCGCGTCTCGGCGCGCTTCATTGCCTCGGATTTGGCTTTATATCGAATCCCCAAACGACTGCAGACGCTTTTGACTATGGCGTCTAGCTGTTTTTTGTCGTTAAGCATATCGTGGGTTACCAGGAACACATCGAAACCCATGCTCTGGAGCGCAGTCATGCGCTCCGCATCTTGGTCAAGTACCGCGCCTGACCCATGGATGACCTCACCTTGGATTTCGATAATTGCTGCCTTCATTAGGATTGGGTTTACAATCACGATGTCACCGTAGCAAACCTTTTGACCTGCGATGCTTTGGGCTTCCTCGGATAGAGGGGTTAAATCGTTGAGGTATACGTATCTGAATCCTGAACCACCTAGACTTCGAGAACGACTTAGAAGCAGGACCCCCGCGACCTCGAGTGGAGATGCAGCAATGCCGATAACCTGCTGAGCGGCATCATAAAACTGCTTTCCCCACATTTGACTTTTGACCTTTTCGGCGAATCGATGCAAGTCGCTCAGTTCGATGAGTGGCTTTCTCATCCAAAGCGAAGTACCTTTGAGTTTCGTAACCTCTCTTCCATCCTCGTGATTGTTCGTTTGGCCTTCATTTGCTGGGACCTTTACGGTTGTGCGGGCATAAACTCGTTTCCAAGGAATCTCGTCTTCGCCTTCTCCAAGTTCGAACAGATTCTGCGTGCTGGAATTGCGATTCTCCTTTAACGCGATTTTTAACTGCATTTCGACAGCGGGGGTCGGCTCGAAAACAGAAAACCAGCCGCAAAGTTCGTACATAGCCAGTACGAGATCTATTTGGGACACAAAGCGTGTCATAGTAAATAACGTGTTAAGCGGATTGGTGACGCTAAAGCCTAAATGAGTGTCGGTTGTTGTGCCGGTATCCGAAGCCCCTTCCCAGCGAATAGTGGAGCGCAATCCCGAGTGGTGATTACAACAACCTGGCGAAGCAACAGCGATAATCGGGGTCTTGAGGACATCGGTTACGAAAGGGGCTTGGGATAGGGCCCGCCAGCCGTCGTCGGAGCTGGGTAGGCGCGGGTAGAGGTCATGCACCTGCGGTGGGCAGCGCCAGTAGCGGAATGCGGTGTTTGCGCAGACGATTTCGTCCATGTGGCCTCCCCTGGTTTCGACCGTAGGCCGTGCGGATTGCGGGCATGGCCGATTATCTACCGGGGCATCATGCGGGTAAGTACGGGAAGCAAACCAAATGCTGACCAAAAGCTTGACGCAATCTGTTGAAAAGCCGCCATAGTCATGAACGTGCTGGTACGAGCCGTGAGCCAGTGGTCTCTGTCTCCACAATTGCACATAGATTACGCGGGGAATTCAAAGAATAAACGCAGACGCATTTTGCAAAACGCGCAATAACGACACCTAAGGTGAACTGCGTAACATATAACGCCTTAGGTAACTTCGCTTCGATTATGGTGTCAAAAAGAAAAAGGCCAGAGGCTTAATACCTCTGACCTGTGCTTTAGATGGTGGGCGATACAAGATTCGAACTTGTGACCCCATCCGTGTGAAGGATATGCTCTACCCCTGAGCCAATCGCCCGTCGCCTTTCGGCAAAAGAGATACTAACATAGCCGCACGTGGTTTACCAAGAACTTTTTGCCCCCGATTTTAAATTCGTGAGAGCAAGCCGTGCGAACGCAACCAAACAAGCAGGCAAACTTGCAGCTAAACCACCATTTATCGGTTGACCCACGAGGTCTCGGGGCGGCAGATAAGCCGCGCGTTGTTGTCCGTACGCTATGCGACAATTTGATGCGTAATAAATATGGACAACCGCAGGTCTTGCCCTGCTGTATCTGCGGAGTCTAATCGAGAAAGGACGCAATCATGGGTTCTGATCAGGAAGCGACTTGCGAGAAAGACTGTAAATTTCTTTTCGATGATTTTAGGGATGACATGGAGAGGGTCAAGCCCCTTCTCGGTCTTGACCATTGGGCACGCGCTTGCGGAGACGAGGAATTAAAAGAATTACTAGACAATCTGGCTGAGGAGGGAAAACGTAAACGCAAGAATTCTACCTACAAGCTCGCCGAGTGTTTTACAGAATGCATCAAAAATGACGGCAAAGATGACGGGTCCGATAACTGGGCCTTCTATATGGCTCTCATCGAAGAGTTGGGCATTGATCCCGATACCGTTAAGGACGAGGACGTAAAAGATAAATCCTTTGACATTACGTTACCCATGAAAGACGGTCCGTTTACCGTTAGCGTGAAACCATTTGCTCCTTATGTAGCAGAGCCATGGCGGAGTGAAATCGCCAAGAAGGCCAATGAAAAGAAAGTCCGCGGTAAGAGGGATGACGGCATGAGAGTCGACCCTCGCTGGCACTACTTTGTGTCATGGGCGAAATACTGGGATGTCATTCTTAATTCCAATAGTGAATACGCAGCGAAGTTACGAGAACGCGACCCTGAGCACGCTAAACGAGAAACTCCCACTCACTTTAGCAATGCCGTCATGAAGAAATGGCTCAGAAAATCGTAACTATACGGGGCTGGCGAGGTGCGTACCTCGCCAGCCCTATTCTTCCAGTGTGATCGGTTGCCAGACGAGGTCTTCGATGGCGCAGCCCAGGGTGTTTGCGAGCGCTAATGCCGAGGAGTCCGAGGCGCGGCGCAGGTCTAGTTGATTTTGCTCGTAGAGCTGTATGGCGCGGAGTTTAACTCCCGATCGGGTTGCGAGCTGCTTTTGTTTCAGGCCGGCCGCCTTACGCGCTGCCTTGAGGCCCTTTTTGTATGCTTGGGCTCCGTTCCATTTATCAATGACAATCTGGGCAAATTTGTCTTCGGATGCTTCGTGAAGCGGATGGTACGACCCGATAATCCAATCGAGCGGGGCGACTTCGAATAGGTCGCTAAAACCCAAGCAGCTCGTCCATTGCGTATAGGCCAAAACCCAGCCCGCCCAGTATTGCGGGGAACAGTCGAATGGGTGGATCTCCCTGCATTCGACGGGTTTTAGCCCTGCGCGGGCGGTAATTGAGTTCATATCGATTTGCAAAACCATCGACATCCCGAGAACACGCCCATTCCTTTGCGAGGTCGAGGCTCTCTGTGCAATAGAATCCCTGTCCATAGTCGTTATGGACTTTCCCCAGGCCAAACTGGGGAACCTCAAAGATTTTCTGAGATCCATGCCACAATTTCACGCGAGCCTCCTAATGGGTATCGCTTTAACGATAGTTAACCAGAATATCGTCAGAGCGATACTCGTTATCAGAAGCAATCGACCGCCGACCTTGCTCCAGACTCTCCCGCAGAATCGATATAGTTTGGTATTTGAGACGCCTCCAACCAGAACGATCGAAAGCGTCTTCTCGGCGAGCATTTTTTGATTGCGTTGGTCGTGCCCTGCGACCAAGATTTTCTCGGTAGGCCTTCTTTTGATTCCGTTGGTCGCGCCTTACGACCAAAAGCTAAGTCAAACATACAAATGAATGGGAAGATCTGCATGGCAGACTCAGAAATCTCACGGTCGCGCTCGCAGGCCGTGCCTTAGAACCATTCCAACTAACCAAATTATGCGGCAAGCATAAGCAAGGCTTGACCCCAGTAGCAAAGGAATTCTCGGTCCAAAGGACCTACTCCCATTCGGGAACCCAGCTGAATCCATCCCAAGTCAGCCTTGCTGTGGTCGGAACTATATCACCATGAGCTATGGTTATGCAGCTAGCTAGCGGGATAGTTCCAATGTCCGCAGGCGAACAAAAATGGCGAGGTACGTACCTCGCCGATCTGAAACTTCCGAGGCAACTGCCTCTTCGGTGGTTGCATTGTCTCACACTTCAGGGGTTCTTAGGTCAGCATTAAAAACATCGCGGCCGATCGGCAAGCTCGAAGATAAACGGGGCGTTTGATCTAACAAATTCTGTCAAGAAATCCAGATCGTCGGCAGTAAATCCTTCGACGTTGAACCACTTGACCGTAGGCAAGTAGCATTCAGCGTGGTCAAAGCCAAAATCAACCGGACGCTCAACGGCTACATGAACCGTCCCGTCTTCTCTTGTTTCCGAGTAGGCAAACTGGGTGTCATCATCAAGCTGAACATAGCTCCAAAGCATGACCATCTCCTTAGCGTCTACATCCGAGTATAAAGAACGGATTTGATGCAACGCGACGTGAACTGAAATTCTCTAATAAGACCTGAACTCTGACAGCTGGCCCTGTCCGGAAGTATGCGGCAAATCTCGGACTTGCCGACCACGTCAAGTGTCTGCTATGCCTCTACCAGCGGTTTCTTTGTTTGAAAAGGCCGGTATGGTCAAGGGTTCCAGAATTTGCCGCATACTTCCGTGTTTGTAATTCCAGAAGTGCGGGAAAAGCGAGATCTGCCAATCAGGCCGACATATCATACTTCCGCGACTTGCGGTTTTGCATGCGAAAACCGGGTTGTGCTCAGCGGTTTCCAATTTTCCCCGCACTTCCGGAGATCGACCGCTTTAAAAGCGATGTGCGACGCCTAGGAGCGTTATGCCGAGTAGGAAAAGCGTTATTGACACGGAAAACCAACAATTGTCGCCGGTCTTTGGGAGCGAGGCGGTTGTCGCGGTGTAGATCTTGGGCTTGGACGGCGTGGACACCGTGGTCTTGGTCACGGTCGTCTTGATCGTCGTGGTCGTCTTAGGCGTTGTGGTTGCGGGCTTCAGGACGGGGTCCGTCGACGAACCGGCACCGGGCTGCCCGGCGGCAGGATCGCCGGTAGCAGGCTTGCCGGCATCGCTCGGTACGTCGCGCGAATCGGTCTCCCCTGCCAGTGGCGTAGCCTCCGCAGGCTCCACAACCACATGCGCGGCCGTAACCCCAGCAGCATCCACCACACCGCCGGCACCAAAGGCCCCACCGGCGGGCGCCACAAAGCGCGCGGACGTAAGCGATCCGGCCAGGCAGCCAACGCCGCCGTCGGCGCCGGTCGCATCTAGCCACGAGGCATCGACGGCAAGCGTTCCGAAGGGCGCGCCATCGCCTGGATCCTCGTCTAGCAGGTACGCGCCGAAAGTGCGCACGCCCGCTCCGGAGCCCGCGCCCGCAGCAACAAGGCGCCCGCCACCGCGAACGACAAGACGACCCGCGACCAGGCCGGCCACGACCTCATCCTCAATGCCGGCCCCGTCGGCCTGGGCATTGACAGTGCAGCCGTCTACCACCAATGCCTGAAACGCGTGAATCCCGCACTGCGACCCCGTGGCCGTTAGCGACCCGGTGCCGCGGAGCGTCAGGTTGCCCCACACCTCCAGACCGCACTGCGAAATGTCAACGATGGACGTTTGCATCTCCTTTACGGAGTTTTGCCCGGTCAGGGTCACCACCAGGTCGCCATCGGCCCCGATGGCCTCGCCAGAAAAGTCGTTGAGCTCCAGGTGGTCGGCATCGGTCCAAGCCCAACCGGGGCCCGAGACGCCCGGCTCGTAGTACGTCGCGCCCGCAATGATGAGGCTCTCCGCACCCGCGGCATAAGAAGGCCCGCCCAGCAAAACGCATAGGCAGGCCATGGCGGTAAACAGGATGTAGTGTCGGCTAGTGTGGAACGCGGCAGTAAACATAACCGCTCCGATCTTCGCAGAAGCCAATAGAATGTGCACCAGAAAATGACCTGGTAGCAGCAGTTATCAGTTTAGCGAGATCAAGGCATAAACAAAGGAAATACCTGTGAGCAGCACTGAGAATTAGGTGTAAATCGTTTTGCCAGTCGGTGAAAGGAACAGCGTCTCAGGTTAATTTGCAGTTCAATAAGATTGAAAGTCAATGTCAATGCAAACAATTGAAGGTTAAATATATATCATGCTAGCGCTATCTTCATCAGTTGGCGGCACGTAATGCCGTTTCGGATTCAATCATTTTACGAACGACAAATTTCATTTTTTCATTCTTGGAAATAATTATTTCCAGGCAGTCTTTGAGCTCATCATCATTTTGAACAACAATGAGGTTGTTTTTCTTCGAAACTTTAATTTCCTCGGCGTATGAATCCCAGGTTTGATAGAAGATATCGTCATCTAAGACTAAATCTATTGGATAGACAGCGCCTAGTCTCATTGTCAGCACTCTAAATTTATACTCAGTGGTAAAAAGGTCAAAAGCATAATCAGACGGCGAGTAGGAGTCGTTCGCATCTGTGCGGTCCAAGGCTGTTTCCTCAACTTTAATTGTTTTTGGACCTGTGAATTGCTGCTTTATTTCTTGAGTTGTCCACATGTTGGTGGTTTTTTTTGTGGTAAAAGATAGTTTGATAAAGCGAGCGTCAATCAAATCATGCGATGCAGATTTTACGTCAACGCACTGCCCCTGCATGATTGCTTCAACGTTCTCAGCTGATTTTTCTAAGGGCTGATCAATAATGCTCGCCCAGAAATTTTCGTTACCTACCATGACAATTCCCCATTTCCATAGTTACCAATAGTGGCAAATGGTCACTGTACTTTGAACACGGCTTTGAATTAACAATTAGTTTAGTATCACCGATTTGACGAAGATAGCGGCAATCAATAATGCAATCCGCCAACTGCCAATCAACAACGATTTGATCCAGAGAATGCCAATAATAGGTGCAGTCGCCCGAACCCCAATAAAATGAACCCTGATTAGAATTGGATTCTGATAGGAATTCAAGAGCGGGATTGTACATTACTGGATATGACAACCCGTAGCTATCTCTAACCTTCAGTCTCTGTGCAACCTCTTTGAAAAAGGTCGAATTTAAGGAATCGATTATTATCATTTCAGGGTCAAATGGATTGCAATTGAAATCGCCTAATAACATATTGAAACTGCCGGGATACGCCCCCTTGGTAGTATTTAGCTCAATCACGAGCTCTTTAATTATTCTTTCGCGACGATATCCATGTGGATCGTTGCGCTTGTCTGGTAGGTGAACAATCGAAGTATTCACGGGAACACCGTCAAGCATTAATGTACATGTCAGATTTTTAATAACCGCAGAGGCATGCTGTGAACAAATCGAGGACTTGACGAGTAGCTTCGTTTTCTCGTTACCATCTATTGTTTCCACGGGCCGATATTGCCCATCAAAGAGTTCAATTAATTTCTGGTAGTCCGTTTGATTAACCTCGGCAAAAGCCGCTAGATCCACGTCATTCTGTTGAAGAGCCGATTGAATGAGATCCGCAAGGCATTTTCGTTTTAAATTCCAAAAGAATATTTTCAAAACTCCACCTGACAGCCCTCGGAATATACTCACTCAATGATATATACCCTTGAGATGGGGTTCATTTTTGAAAGTAAGTAATTAATTTCAACAATTTGGTTTGGGAAGAGTCCTTCTATTTGAATATGGCGGGTTGGATCGGCGTCAGCCGATACAACCCGCGCTCAATACGGCAACCTTCTGAAGGCGCAGCCGCCCAGCGCAGCTAGCCTTCCCCGAGTCCCGCTAAAACAGAGCCCTTGTGTACATATTGTCCGCAACATCCGCTAACACGTCGCTCCAGCGGTTGGCCACGATCACGCAGCAGCCGGAATTGAAGAACTCCAGGTCGTGAGCGACATCGAATTTAAAGAACTCAGTCGCGTTCGGTGTGAGCTCTTTGGCCACCACGTTCGCGCCCTGGGCCCTCGCTCCGACGGCTAAAATGGGCGAAGGAACTCGCGGACCTCTGCGTCTTCCATCCATCGCTTCACCGAGGCTATCGCGTCTTCTAAAACCATGCGGTGCCGCATATAGGTAACTCCGGGCAAATTCTCAATCACCTCTTCAATGAAGTCAATCTTCCCTTGAAGAAGAGGGATTTCGCTTCCGCTCCACGATGCGCCGAAATAAGACATGATTACTGGGATCTCCTTGAGCTCTTCTGAGCTAAGGCCCTCTTGGCATAGCAATACTATGTACCTGACCTTAAGATTCTTGGGTAACTCCATTGCGATATCTGGCAGATAGTCGACAAGCTTCCCATCACGCATCGAACGCGACGCCAGCCAAGACACGACAGCATCGCCGCAATGTTCAATAGAGTAATTAAGAAAATGCTTCAGAGCGAAAGACTTCATCATGCGCCGCGGGCTTGTCTCAACTCCCTCTATGGCCTTCCATACGCCATCGGTTGCGATTTCGCAGTTCTCCTCCCTCCATACTGCTTCGCCTAAATTCTTCATCGCATAAGTCGCATTAAACTCCATGAGCACGGGCATTGCCCTCTCAGGAAATTGACCATCGTTGGCGACGATAAAACGAAGAAGATCCTCATTCCAATGGGCGCTCGTTCCGCTTACGAGATAAAGCAAGATTTCTTCCGCAAGGCGCAGCATTTCAGGCTTGTAGACAAACGCCTTCTGCTCGGCATTGTTGATGTTGCTGGGAAGAAGCCTGTAAAAGCCTCGCGAACCCCTGTCCAGCTTCTGCAGGACGCCGGCCACGTATCTAGCGAAAAACCCCGGCGTAGCAGATTCGATTTCCATTGCCACCTCATACGAAACGGTTTCGCCGTATTCGCTGGCTCCTTCCTCGATATCCCTTGCCAGCTCGGGACTGACTCCGTACTTCTCAAATAGCACTTCGTCAATCCGACTAAGCCATTCGGGAATCTCATTCTTCCCTCGCTTCAGAGCAAGAGCACGAACCCGATCGACGCCGAGCAAGTCAATCCAGCGAATAAGCAAATCGTCCGGGATCGTATACAAGGGTGCATCTGACAGGATGATCGAATCTGCGCATTCGGTCAAAGTATCAGCACCAAGAATCATGACATCCCTCAGGAGTGGGTAAGGAATGTAAGTTGAGCTCTGCCGGCCGGCAGAGCTCACAATCGAGATTGCCTTCACCAGTTCTGCCGAGCTTGCTGTTTGAACAACCTCGGTCAATTCCTCTGAGATACCGTGTCCAAGGAAGTCGTCTAAGAAGATCTGGGCTGCAATCCGAATCTCGGGCGACGCGGCGAGAAACGGGAGTCCTTCTTCGGCAATGACACCTTGGGAAATGAGTTCTTTCTCCAATTGGACAAACCCAGGCAAGCTGCAAATCTTAATCGATTCAATTCGGGAAACATATCCTTCATATATCTCCTCCAAGGTCTCTTTCCACAACTTACCGGCCCCGTCGTCGCCGCCGATACCCCGAAGCCCAGTAATCACCGAATCGCAGAGAAGGCTCAGCTCCGAACAGCCCCTGAGCTCCTTGAGGCAAGCGATTGCTCGCCTCCGCAAGCCGATCATCGCCTCGGTGTAAACATGGTTACCGTGGATGAACGTGACCTTGTTTCCCTCCATCCTTGTCGGGCCGTCGTACGTTGCCGCCAGTAAAGCCTCAACATAATAGGCAAGCAGGACCCCGTATCTATTTTCTTTTGTTTTGCGAAACTCACACGCAAGGCGTTCAAGGACCTCGTTCTCGTATTGAAAATCGTCCGAATACGAGTCTTCGTTGAAGCACATGGTCGTCGTGAGAGCTTTCTTCGCCTCCTGTGGAGGCAGGATGTTCTTCCCTAAAGCCATGAAGAACAGCTCTTCAGGCTCGCTGAATTGAGGGGCATGCAAAAAGGGTGTGAGGGATACGAGAATCCGAGATTCAGGTAAATAGGAACTAGGGCTCTTGTCAAATCGGCAAGCAAGGTAATCGTAGCTACCAGGCTTGCTGTCTTCGATTGCCCCGAGAATGTGACCAAGGCCCTTCTCGCCGAGAAGGAAATGATATTCGCCCACCATTTCCCATCGTTTCTCCTCGTTGGCCAATACCCAAATGTCGTCCAACTGCGATTTCAAGGAGGAAATAAGCTCTTCGCTGTAGAAATTGTTTACAAGGATGGCGACAATACTGGGGCATCGAGCATTGCCGTGTTCAAGCTCATCGACATCGGAAAGAGTCAGGCTTTTCTCCGCGATGAAAGCCTGGTAAAGCAAATAATCCCTCAAAACCTGTTCGCCCGGCGCCACCGCAACCATACCCTGGCAGGCATCCACTAGCTCGTCGTGGCACAGTTCTGCGCAAGCATCTACGTAGCAGTCACGAGAAATTCCAGCCTTGGCAAGCAGCTTGTCTAGATCTTTGTTCCCCTCTACCCTGTGTGCGTCCAAAACCGAGACGATCGTAGCTGCCCTTTTGGCGTTGCCGCCCAGAAGGGAAACCTTCTCTCCGTAGCAAGCTTCTATGAGGCGCGGCATCGTGGAGAATACTTCGACCCCACGTTCTTTAGCGACCTCGGCTGCCGCGCAGGCTAACCGCATATTACCCCTCGACAAGCGGGCAATATCCGCAGATGCTCCCCCTTTCGCGATACCGAATCCGTTCTCGACCACGTTTAAGGCCGTTTCTTCGTCAAGCGGGTTGACCTCATAGAGATAAGGCATACAGAACTTTGAAATGGAGATCTTAACATGCTCGAACGCATAATTTCTTACGGTCAAAAGGACCTTGATATTACCCCTGTTGGACACGAAATCCGCAAACCCAGCAAGATCGGAAAGCTCGTTGGCGTCATCGAGCAGAATTATCGTAGGGTCCTCTTTGGGAACATCATTCGCCAAATCGTCCCAGATTGGCAACTTGTTCGATTGAATGACAAGAGGATGCGCGCCGCTGCTATTTGCAAATCTACGTAGAACCTCTAGGCAAAGCCTGGTCTTTCCGCAGCCAGGGCGCCCATGCACCAAGACGAACTGATTTTCTTCGAGTGCAGTAAGAAGCTCATTGATTTCATTATCCCTGCCAAACAAATCGACCTTTAGAGTTGAGGCGAAGCTGTTTCTTTCGACCGCGGATTCGAATTGGTCCGGGGACATAATTTGCCCAGTACCCACCTCGATGCCCAGATGCTCTTTCGCAAGATTTGGGTACCGCCGGGCTAACAAACTCGCCATTTCGTCCGTGCCCACAAGTTCGACGCGATCGTCGACGCCCCTTAGATAGCTGAGGTCAGAACTGTCTAGCCTTCGGCATGAATATGCGATGACTATCTTGACCAACTGCCCGGACTCGAGCTCTTTTCTTTCGGTCTCTAGGCACTTCTCGATATCCGCTTCAATTTTATTCTTCGCTTCAGCTCTATCCGGATAATGGCCGCATTCGAGATAGGCGAATTTGTTGTGGGGTAAAAGCCAGATTGTGTCCGGCGTCCCCGGGGCCGTTGCAGCCGAGTGAGCAGCAGACCCCCTGTGTACGGGCTTGTCATACCTAAAACGCTGCGAAAGCAATTCCTGAGCAAGGTTCTGAAAGGCAGCAGGATCAAGCCTGGCGATTCTGTCTCTGATTTCAATTTCTCTGCTCATCAAAGCTGCACGCTCCTCCGCTTTCTCTGGCAATCCAAAGGCCCTCGGCTAATGGTTGTCTCAAACCGCCACAGTAAGATTGATAATATGGCATACGCCGCATTGGCGAAAACACGATTGCCGATAGCAAAACGATACCGTTCCGCGGCGCGCGCGTCGCACCTTCTCGCGCACACCGCGGAACAAATGACACTGGGCTTGGGACAGCAGTGGCAGTAAATGTATTAGGCGAGAATAACAGAGCACGGGGTGTATCGGCGCCAGCCGATACACCCCGTGCTCAACTTAGTTTCTGTATTTAGATTGCGGAAGACCTGCGCAAGACGCTATTCCCTAGTCCCGCTTAAACAGATCCCTGGTATAGACCTTGTCCGCGACGTCCGCGAGCTCGTCGCTCCAGCGGTTGGCGACGATCACGTCGCAGCCGGCCTTGAAGGCCTCCAGGTCGTGGGTCACCTCGGAGCCGAAGAACTCCGGCGCGTCCAGCGTGGGCTCGTAGACCACCACGGGCACGCCCTTTGCCTTCACGCGCTTCATGACGCCCTGGATGGAGCTCGCACGGAAGTTGTCGGAGTTGGACTTCATCGTCAGGCGGTAGACGCCCACGACCGGCCTCTCCTTGCCCTCGTACACGCGGTCCCACACCATCTGCAGCACCTCGTCCGCCACGAAGTCCTTACGGGTGCGGTTGGCCTCGACGATGGCCTCGATCAGGTTCTGGGGCACGTCCTTGTAGTTCGCGAGCAGCTGCTTGGTGTCCTTGGGCAGGCAGTAGCCGCCGTAGCCGAAGCTGGGGTTGTTGTAGTGGCTGCCGATGCGCGGCTCCAGGCACACGCCGTCGATGACGTCGCGGGTGTTGAGGCCGCGGACCTCGCAGTAGGTGTCGAGCTCGTTGAAGTAGGCCACGCGCAGCGCCAGGTAGGTGTTTGCGAAGAGCTTGACGGCCTCGGCCTCGGTGGTGCCCAGGACGAGCTCCGGGATGCCCTTGGTACCGTCGGCATTCACACGCTCGAGCTCGGCGGGGTCGGCGCCCTGCGCGAGCAGGCCGGCGAAGCGCTCGGCGGCCGCCACGGCCTCGGCGTCGTCCTTCGGCGCGCCCACCACGATACGACTGGGGTGCAGGTTGTCGTATAGAGCTTTGCTCTCGCGCAGGAACTCGGGGCTGAAGAAGATCTTGGAGTCTCCCAGCCTCTCGCGCAGGCCCGCGGTGTAGCCAACGGGGATAGTCGACTTGATGACGATCCAGGCGTCCGGGTTCACCGAGCGAACAGCGGCGATGGCGGCCTCGACGGAGGAAGTATCAAAGAAGTTCTTATCGGAGTCGTAGTTGGTGGGCGTGGCGATGACGACGTAGTCAGCGCCCGCGTAGGCCTCGGCCACATCCACAGTGGCGTGCAGGTCGAGCTCGCGCTCCCCCGCCTTGGCCTCTGCCAGGAAGCGCTCGATCTCGTCGTCCTGGATGGGCGATACGTAGCCGTTGATCTTCTCGACCTTCTCGGGCACGATGTCCAGCGCGTGCACCTCGTTGTACTGCGAAAGAAGTACGGCGAGGGACAGGCCGACATAGCCGGTACCGGCGACAGCGATTTTCATGGGAATCTTCTTTCTATCTGGGGTTTTCAAGGTGCCATACGTGATGGAACGATCAGAATGAGCTATCTCTTAATTAGAGCCGTGAGGTATTTCAGCTGGCCAGTGAGCGCATATCCAGTGATTAGCGCAATGCTGCTCACAAGCAACTTTACGATGAGAGAGAGGAAAACATCTTCCATGGGTATAAAGGCGCCAACTCCCGCAACAGCAGCAATGCCCACGATGCCAACAGCAATCTCAGGCAAGAAATTTAGCAGGCAATAGTAAGGTCTGCCGAAACCACGTTTCACTAGGAAATACGCTAGAGGAACCATATGAAGGCAGTATGCTGCGAAGATGCCGTAAGCCACTGTGAGGATGGAACCGCCAGCCAGGCCCGCCAGCAGCCCGGAAATGGTGATCGCGGTGTTCACAAGACCAACCTTAAACATGTAATCTGTGCGTCCTATGCTCTGGAAAAACGCACCCGAAGGGTTGCCCATCATCTGGAAGTAGACCGACAAAGCAAGCACGGCGAACACCGGCGCGGCTTGCTCCCATCCTGGCCCGTAGAAGACAGCAATGATTTCCGCCGAAGCACAGCTGAATACCACCGCCACAGCAACACCCACTAGCGAGAGCAGCTTTTCGATACGCATCCAGCACTCGTAGATGCGGTCGACATCGTCTTGATGCTCTGCCATGAACGGCTGGATGACCGAGCCTATGACACTGGAGAACGCTGTCATGGGATAGGTTGTCAATTTATAAGCCTTATCGTAAAAGCCCAAGGCCGCAGTTCCCTGCATACCGCCAACGAGCATGTTATCGAGGTTGCGGGAGAAGTAATTGACCAAGCTGAACCCAAACTGGTAAGCAGAATAGGAGAATATCTTCTTAAGCGTGCAAATGAAATGAGCGTTTATCTGCCTGATTGGTCGCGCTACGATGTTCCAGAAGAACACCACCGCTGCAGATAGCACAGTCTGAAGGACGAGCGCATAGCAGCCCGCACCCAAGGCGGAGGCCGCGATTGCGACCCCTCCAGAGACTACTGTAGCCGCCACAAGACGTACGCCAATGGCGGCGAAGCGCAACTCCTTGAGCATAAGGCCATTTGGCACCATATTGAGCGTGGAGAACAGCAGCGCGGGGGCCGAGGCAAGGCACAAGGGCACAAGCCGGGCGTCCCCGTAGACTGCGGCGATGCATGGCGATGCGGCACAAAAGACCAGAGAAAGCCCTGCAGCCAAAAGTGCCGAAAATGCAAATAGACCGCCATACTCACGTTCCGTAAGGTCGCGATACTGCACGATAGCAGTGCCCACGCCCATATCAGAAAACAAGCTGAATAGCCCAGTGAACACGGTGACAATAGCCATAAGCCCAAAATCACCCGGCGAGATCAGTCTTGCCAGCACGGCCGTTATCACGAGTTGAGCACCCATGCTGACATACTTAGACCCAAACTGCATAAGGGCAGCACTGCGCATGCCCGTATTTGATTTAGACACTTTCCATATTCCAAACTTTAGCGGCCTCAATGGCCTGGTATATCTGTTCCTCTTGTGGATTACACGCGCCGGCACGCCGCCAACAACCTGTCGCTCCGGGAAATTACGCGCGACCACTTCACCCACAATGGCGTGCGAGCCAACAGTGACGCCGGACATTATTTGTACGCAGCACCCGATCCAAGCGTCATTGCCCAACACTTTCTCAGCCCAACGTTGCTTTGCTCATTCATCGGTTTATCAAGTCTTTAATGGCGATGCAAGTCCGCACGCACGAGAGAACCATAGGCAACATTCAGTCGCGCCCAATGACGTCTTTCACGCATCGAGGTAGCCAGCATCCCACCGTTGACATACGCCCCTCCCGATGAATATATGTTCAGGATAACGAATCGCTATGTCGGCCGTCGGTCAACCGAGAGAGCCGATCCCCCTCAGTTCCTGCATGTTAGTCTCAAGTCATTCGTTAGCCTTGGATTGCGAAAGCCTATTCTGAACATTAGGAAGAAGTCACACGATATCCCTCCTCGAAATACGATGGACTCAATCCATAGCGGCACATGAGCTCGGCCATGATGGCATCGTTACGCCCTCCCGCCACATTCGCGTTGCAAAGAGCGTCTGAACGAGGACCCTCCAATTGATAGGGATGATTCTGTCTGTTCGGAGCATATGCCACCTCGATGCCGTTGGCGAGCTCGAAGAACTTGAGATAAAGGTCGTCTGCAGGCCAGGCTACTCCACGTATGGCCTCTATATCCAGCGATGCGAGGTCGAAAGCTGCGGCAGGATACAACGTCCCGGCGCCGCCGGTTGCAAGCAACCGGCGGCTGGGGACTGAAAAAGCGTCCTTATGCTCCCAGCCCCATTTTTCATAAGGAAGTAAATCTCCGGCAACATCAAACCCTATGAGATGACAGCGCCTTGCCACAACGCAATAGGGAACAGCCTCGTGGGCCGTGAGAAGCGATTCGACCATGTCTGCTGGATAGATGAGATCATCGTCCGCCGTGATAATGAGCGAGTCCGGGAACTCTTGAAATGCGAAGAGATATTTCTTGTGCGGCCCCAAATCCTCGTAACCCATTCTGATTTCAAGACCATATTGTTCAAGGTCAAGCAAATCATCGGAAAGCGTGTCCCTTTGGATAGACTCATCAAGATAAAGCAGAACCTTTGAGGGTCTCACTGATTGCATGAGTAGGGAACGGATGGCCATATGGACCGCATTGAGACGCGCCCCATAGCTTGTAAGAGATATATATGTATTATTGCTGATGGGCGCGCTCATGTAAGGGCGAAAATCAAATTTACTGACCTCACGCAGCCTGGAACGCCTCTCAATCTCGAACCTAACAAGCGAAGGGTGCTTAACACAGCGAGCGGCTTTTCTTAATAACATGCAATTCCTAACCACGATGAGCATTAAGTTTCTTAAGAGCCTGCTTCGCATTGTGACCAACAACGCGATATGCTTTATGTATAAAAGCAAAGGGAGCAAGCGCAAACGAGGATAACAGCTGGACTGCGCCCTCAGCACTCGCGTTCATTCCAACGAGCATCAGGCCGACTCGATAGTGCATCGCATGCTCTACACGACGCCTTTGGTTGAGCGTAAACATCCCAGAATACTCCCGTATGAGCCGATCATAGTTCAGCTCCCCCGCCAAAGACTTGCCGCTCGTGCTTATCCTCACCGTCCCTAAGTCATCGTAGTAGACTGAGAGCACCTCGGGGACGCATCTAATCTGGAAGCCCGCTATCAAAAGCTTGAACATGAGAATGGAGTCCTGCTTCGCAGGCGTATCGCTGAAGCAACCGACGCTCCGTAACGCATCCTTGCGCGCCAGCCATTGGCTCGTCGCCGCAATACAGCCGCAGTAGGCCTGCTCGAAAACAGGCACCCCGTTGCAGACTCGGCGGTAGTAAATCTCTGTGCCATCGGGCTGGACGCCCTTGCAGTGCGCATAGGTCAACGAGACATTAGAATCGGACATTGGTTCCATCTGCAGCTCTAGCTTGCGCGGTAGAAACTCATCATCATCGTCAAGAAAGGCAACAAAATCGGCCTTTGAAGCATCGATGCCAGTGTTACGCGCAAGCGATCCGCCTCCGTTTTTTTCGCGAACGACATAGCGCAATTCAACGCCCGGCCGAGTCTCGAATGCAAGAACACGAGCTTGAGTCTCAAGCTGTTGATTCGTGCCTTTACCATTGTCATCTACGACAACAATCTCGATATTGGAGTAAGTCTGGGAATTGACACTTTCCAATGCCCGAGTCAGCATGTCAGAACGTGAATATGTCGGGATCACGACACTGACTAGCGGGGCGTTTGAATTCACTGAAGGCATCACCATCTCATAAACCCTTCGGGCCGATAACGTCACTGACTGCGGAGTCGACAGAGTCATTTTTAGAGGTGCGTTCACCCAGCAGATTAAGCACTAAGCAAAATAAAGCCATAACGTGGTAGACATCCGGAATATTGGCCATGCCGTTAAAGGTCGAGAAGTAAGTAAGCATCAAAATTCCCATGAACAGAATAGAATAGTTTCCCGTTGCAACAGAGTTCTTAATTGATGGCAGCAAGATAAGAAACGCTGCACCAACTGCAAATACAAGTCCAAATTTAAATGCGAGCGTCAAGGAGGGAAGACGTCAGCGCACTCGGCACAATGGCATTTACCGAGAGAATCAATCGTTGTTTTTAGGCACTCGATTCTACTCAACGTTGTAATCGCAACTAGTGCAAAGCTGCCTTCGCTAGATGAATACGATATTTCTTGTGACATGGTAAGCTATTCCCATTACGAACAAGGTTTCAAGTTTTTATAAAGTAGATTGTTTATTCAGGACGCAGCCCTGCTTCATATATCAAAATGCCCATTAAAGCTAAATAATGGAACAAGCAGAAATAAGGATGGATTGACAGCAGCAGCCGGGTAAAAACTTTCACTCAGAGCTGCAATCATGTAAATAACCACAAATGCAAGAGATGCCCAATCGCGTGTTTCTTTAAGCCGTTTAACAATTAACTGCATTGATCCGAATAGCAAAATGAAGGCAATTAATCCGTAGGCAACGAAGACGAAGACGTAGCTATTGTCAAAATTACCCTCTGAGGTCAGCATGCCATGACCGAATGGGCTTGCCGCGTAGTTACTGAGAAAGAAGTTGTTGTAATAGATACGACCCTGAAAAATCCTATCGAGAACGCCGACAAAACCGTTTCTTCCATAGAGCAACGCAGTGCCGAACGAAAATGCGATAAGAAGCGGGAGCACGGCCGTTGAGAACCTGACGAACAGTTCCCTTATCTTCCCTGAATGCTGAAGTACATAGAACAGGAGCAGACCACCCATGCCGAGGAACAGGCCGATGTAACTGCCCGTGATGTATTCACACAAGATGTTCAAAACGGCAAACACGAGGTAGACGATAATTCCGCAATTTCCCCTTTTCATATAGAGCGTCAAGAAGACGACCGTGAGAAAAGACAAGTGCATGACGTTGGTAGAGGAGCCGTTTACAAGGACTCGCTGAATGTATGTGTCTGTCGCCATTTTATAATATTGGTAAAATTCAACTTCATAAATACCCGTAGCGGCAAACAGCACTACGAAAAGAAGTCCTACGATTTTCGCGGTCAGAAATGTAAGTAGCACCCTCTTGATATCAATGTCCTTGGCGCCAACCAACAGCATGACCGTAAGTAGCAGGGTGAACCGTTTGCTAACAACCAACTCGATGACGCCGAGGGCTGCAAGACCCATTGCAATCAAGAAGAAGCGCGGATCAAAGTCCATAGCAAGAAACCTAATAACCGCGAATGCGGCACCGAGCCCGACGCAGGCGACATAAATATCGTCACCAGCGCTCAGGCCAAGCGTGCTCATAAACACTACCGAGAAAAGATACGCGCAGTACAGAAAGTCCACGACTCTCATGGAGGAAACGTTCCCCGCATTCATGTCGGTGTATTGCTTTATGGCAGCCTTGCGCTTAATCAAGATACTTTCCTTCCAAAACGTCTCCTTTCGACCAGCACAGACAAGGGGAATACAAGGAGGGCCAATACCCTATTAGAATCGATTCCGGAGAAGACGGGCTCAGCGACCGCCATGTTCAGGGACTCGATTCCGACGAGGGCCGAAATCCTTTCCCTCAGCGCTCGGACGCTCGAGTACCGCCTGGCAGATTCATGTCGCTTGACAAGTGCCATGCGCGTACCCACGGGGCTGCCCAGCCAATTCTTCCAGATGTTTTTGGTGAGACCTTCCTCGAGGTATTCACATCTGTAGAAGGGTTCGTTGTGCACGCAAAACAGCTCGGGAGCAACGAAGTCGTAGTAAGCCGAGCCTTCAGGAATGAAACGCTCGCCCTGAACAACGGGAAATGGATGCCGCCTTAAAACATCAGTGTTAAAGACAATCGCCGTCTCGATGACGAGACCGTATTTCATGCGCATATCGGCAAGCTCAATCTTGTCAGCGCCATCGGGAAACCATGTATCCAAGGCTGTTTGCGCAGCAAACAGCCTTGGATACAGAAGACCTTCTTCCGTATCCAAAGCTGTTATGTCGTGCAAGATAGTCTCCACGGCGTTGGGCTCAAGCCAGTCGTCCGAGTCAACGCAAATAAAATATTCTCCAGATGCCTCTGTAGCACCAAGATTATGTGCAACGTGTTTTCCAGAGTTCGGCTGTTTGATATATCGAATAGGAAAGGGCGACGTGTCTAACCAAGAGACAACCATGTTCTCAGTATCGTCAGTCGATCCATCATCCACAATGAGCCATTCGAATCGAAAGTCGGTCTGAGATATTAGTGATGAATACAGGCGCTCAAGCTCATTAATACGATTATAGGTCGGTGTAAATATCGTTAATAATTTGTTGCCCATTAACGATCGCCCTTAATTATGTTCTTAAACGCCTTGAAAAGAATAACCCCTCTAGGGCCAACCGCTCTCATAACTTTATGCTTAAAATGCGTCGCAGGTCCAGCCCATGATCCGTCGAAATGATGAATAGCATACGTATTTTTAGTTACGTTAATCTCATGCGTAAGGAAATCCTTTGGGCAAAAATATTCACTTGGATAAATAGTTATCCCAGCAACTTCCTGGATGCCAGGTTTATCTTCAAGTCCAAAACCTTTAAGAATATCAGTTGTACGAACAACGACAGTAGTTTGGTCGTAAACACCACCAGTCTTTATAAAGTGATCCGACTCATAGGAATCGAGGATGGTCTTGTAGAGGCCAAGCCCCGGATTGGCCGCAAGGCCAAGCCCCGGAGCGACAGCGCCGGCAGCACCAGAGCTGAAATCCTGTTCAAAACCCATAAAAGGGCCCCTTTGAATAATTTCATCGAGAGGCTTCAAAAGCTCGACATCAGTATCTAAGTAGACCCCTCCATGCTCATACAAAATCTTGAATCGCGCATAGTCGCTTGCAAATGCCCATTTCTTTACGCTTATAGCTTCGCGAACATAATCACAGCAATCAGTATCAAAGTTTGATTCGTCCCAACGAACGATCTCGTAGCCTGGCATATATTTTTCCCATGAAGCAATGCAGCGTTCAGCTAGAGGGGGAAGCGGATTACCGCCAAACCAAATGTAATGAATCTTCTTGGGTATCATGGGGTTAAAGCTCCTCAATCAAACCACAGAGCTCCTTACAGAACTCTAAGTTATGGCTCCTAAAATAGGTTCCGCATGAAAGTTCACGGGCTCGTTCTATTGCTTGAGGCAGCTCTTTAACGTCATAAATAGGCACGATACCGCCCTGGCGCTCCGCCACAATGCGAACGAAATCCGCTTGATGATCATTCACGTGTTCGCCAAGGTCCCCTCGACGCGGAACAACAACAGGGACCTTCCCGGCCGCCATCGCCTCAATGAAGCTCGAAGGGCCACCATGCGTAATCACCACATCCGCAACTTCCATATAATTCTTCATCTGATGGAACGGCACAAAACGCGAGTGATCACAATGGATAGGCTCATATGTTGAATAGCCTGTCTGAATGAAAACCGGTTCCGTAAGTATCCCGTCCGCCCTGAGTTCGTCGACAGCCTTGACCAAGCGATTGAACTGCTGCTCGTGGGTGCCCACGGTAACGAAAATCATTCGATCACTTCTTAGAAAATCGAGCCGAGGTTCACGGCGTGCTTGTATACTTCCAGTTGCTCCGGCCACTGGACAACGAACAGGTCAGCGATCCCGTTGAGCATCCGACCTGTCATGGTCGGCTTATCCACGCGGTCGAACACCTCTACGTAAACGCATTTGGCACCCAGCAGCTTGCCCAGTACGAAGAAAGGAACTGCCACGGCAGCTCCAGACGAGATAATTAGGTTAGGACGCTCCTTCCGCAACACCTTCCAGGCAAGAACAGTGTTCTTCAATAAATTGGGGATATTTCGATTTGTTGGGTAATGGCAGTGGATGACGCGCTCGTCCTTGAGCAGCGAGTTCGCATCCTCTTTGTCGAACGTCACCCAAAACCGTTCAACGGCTTGCGACCATATAGGCTTGAGTAGCCACATATGCGTTAGGTGTCCACCGCTGGAGCTGGGAATGCAAACCTTTGCTTTCGAGAGATCCATCTAGCACGCCCCCTTTCCGGTGATGACCTCGATTACCGTGAGGATGACGATCTTGAGGTCCGTGACGGGTCCGCGCTTGGCGATGTACTCCAGGTCTCGGCGGACCATGCCGTCGAACCCGGTCGAGTTGCGCTCCGTCACCTGCCACCAGCCGGTGATGCCAGGCTTCACGGCCAGGCGCTGCAGGTCGTACTCGGTGTAATCCGCGACTTCATTCGGCAGCGGCGGGCGCGGGCCGACGACGGACATCTGGCCCAGGAACACGTTAAGGAACTGCGGGAACTCGTCGATGGAGTGCTTGCGGATGAACTTGCCGATCTTGGTGACGCGAGGGTCCTCCTTCATCTTGAACATGGCGCCATCGATCTCGTTCTGTTCCTTGAGCTCGGCGAGTCGCTCGTCGGCGTCCCTGTACATAGAGCGGAACTTCCACATACGGAAGGTAGACAGCCTGCCGTCGCGGTGGGTCTGGCCGACGCGGATCTGGCTGTAGAAGGGGTTGCCCTCGCTCTCCAGGCGGATGAGCGCCGCGAGCACCAGGCTGGGGATCGCGATGACGACGAGCACGGCACCGCTGAACACGACGTCGAATGCGCGCTTGACGGCACGGTAGGCCAGGCGCGAGCGGTCCCAGTCCACGATGGATTGCATGGCCTTGTAGCGGCCGGCGCCCTCGCGTCGGCCCATGGCCTGAGCAATGAGCGCTGCCCCCGCAGGCGCATCCGTTACAAATTGAGTTTTATCCGACACGTTTTCTTCCAAGACTTCGTCCCCGGGTCGGGGATCCTCCCTGTTCTGTGTAGCGATCGCTTGCAACTAGGCGATCGCCTTTTTAAGGTTTCGCGTGACGCGCTGCTCGGCTGAAAGCACGGCGAGGCCAACGCGAGTTGTTACGCGTCGGCCACACAGGTCGAGCTCCAAATAAGCAGTGCTCTTACGTCTGTTAATGGTTTTGATAAGGCCTTCGTGGCCCAGCAGTGGGCCTGCCGTCACTACGACCTGGTCGCCATCCTTTAGGGCCTCGCTCATGGGAACTACGCGGTCTCCCCTATGCGTAAAGCTGCCAATGAGCTGAGTCTCTTCTTTTGCCAGCGGCACAAACTGACCGTCCTGGGAAAGCACCCGGGCAAAGTCGTCCATGCGCAGCAGATACTGTTGCACGGTGCGAGGATCTGCCGTATCGCAGATAAGATATCCGGGAAAGAGCGGCTTGGTCGTATCGACCCATTCGCCGTGTACCTTAATTTCGGTTTGAAATTGGGGATAAAAGAGCTCCTGTATGGCGCTAGCCGGCACCATGCGCTCGATGCGCTCGCGCATTACGTCTTCGCGACCGTTAATGACCTGGATCACATACCACACGAGCACCACCCCCTTGCTGTCTTACGTGTGGCTCACGGGGTTTGGTATGGCTTCGCCAGGGCGCTTGTGCGCGAAGGCGCTCCATATTCAAACCCTGAGCCCAGTTAGACAAGCACGTGGCTCTGCCCCACCGTGAACGGTATGTATACGTGCAGCTGCTAGAGACGCGGATGTGTATCGTAAAAATAACCGCGACCCCAGCTGGCTGCGTGCGAACCAGTCAAGCGGGTACAATACTGGACCGCACGCAAACAGCTGAAGGACTGCTTGGTTTACCACGGCAACTAATTACACTGCGTAATGCGAACTTATAAATAGCCACAAAAGCAAGTGCAAAATCGCGCATGGCAATCGATATTGGAGCTCGTGGTGTTTCTAACACCGCCGTTACGGCCGGATGCTGATCGACCCTGCGCTTTGCGGCTTACTGGAGCCGTGAACACAGTTGAACCCATGTAACGTTAGGTATCCTAGCACAAGGAATTGTCGAAACCGATTTGGGCTGTGTTAAACAACATATGCGACAAATCCGAGCTTGAGGGGGTTGTTTGCCTAAGTTGTTCACGTTGACGCAGGTTAATAAAGTGCCCGCAACGGGGGCCCGAGAAAATGCAGGCAAACTTAGGCATAAATACGCCAAAGGAATTACGCGGTGCTTACGAATAATGTACAGAACTGGGAAATAAATTGCACAACATTTTGCGAGCGTGTGGGTATGGGCGCCGAATTGCGAAGATGGTCATCACACACTAGGCACGCCTGGCTACAGAGTCAACGCATTTTAAGGCGATTTGTTGGAAATCTTTTAGGGTACAGCTAGATGTGAGCGTACGGTTTATGGGACGAGGTTGACGATTGCGTCTCCCAGTGCGAGGCTCACCAAAAATAGAAGAGAATACATATAGAACATGCGTTCTATATTTGATAGAATAGAGTCAAGGTATACGGGTAACGTGAGCCGGTGCGGAGGCCCCCAATGGTACGTATCGGCGAGATGGATGCTTTATTCACAACGACCGTCACTCAGAGCCCCTAGGCAGGTACGCGCCCCTGCTCGCCGGCACCCATTAAGTTCGGCAGACAATCGAGTATCGAATTAGACATGCAAGTGCCCAAAGGATTGATGTGGAGCTCGAAAATGAATGGCAATCAGATTGTTCTCTTTGAATCCAACGACCGAGAGGTCACGATTCCTGTTGTAATTGACAAAGGAAGCGAAACTGTTTGGCTGACCCGAAATGAGATGGCAGCGCTGTTTGATAGGGATGTCAAAACAATCGGCAAGCATATCAATAACGCTTTAAAGGAGGAATTAAGCGACGATGATTCAGTTGTCGCAAAATTTGCGACAACTGCTGCTGACGGCAAAAGATATCAAACCGATCATTACAGCTTAGACATGATATTGTCCATTGGATACCGCGTTAAATCTCAACGCGGTGTTGAATTCCGTCGCTGGGCAACCAATATACTCCACA
This sequence comes from Collinsella aerofaciens, assembly GCF_028206995.1. Taxonomy (GTDB): domain Bacteria; phylum Actinomycetota; class Coriobacteriia; order Coriobacteriales; family Coriobacteriaceae; genus Collinsella; species Collinsella aerofaciens_AQ. Next base: position 25,283 of record NZ_JAQLFL010000005.1, read on the forward strand.
AGTTTATTATTCAAGGACACGTTGAAAACGAACGTAGACTCGAGCAACTAGGGACAGTCGCTCAGATTATCGAACGTCTTCCCGAAGACCTCGGCTCTCGTGAGATACTCGATATCGTTGAGAGCTATATAGATGTCTTTAAATTGCTCGATGAGTATGATCGTGAATCCATTGATCGGCCCAAGGGACAAACTGGGGTTTACACACTCGAATACGAACTCTGTATGAGATTAATAGCCCAAATGCGCAGCCGATTTACGAGCGACCTGTTTGGCGTAGAAAAAGATGAGTCCTTCCGCAGCAGTATCTCGGTAATCAACCAGTCGTTTGGTGGCCAAGACCTATATCGATCCGTACAGGAAAAAGCTGCAAATCTGTTGTACCTCATCATCAAAAACCATTCATTTCTCGATGGAAACAAGCGAATCGGATGCAGCCTCTTTCTCTACTATCTCGATCGCAACGGACTGCTTTTTCGCGGCTTAGACAAACGAATCGCAGACAGCACGCTTGTTGCTGTCGCGCTTATGATTGCTGAGTCGAGACCTGAAGAAAAAGAGTCCATGGTCTCGCTGGTTATGAACTTTTTGGAGTAGATAGGACGCCGACACACAATCTTCCACTTGGAGGCAAACATCGATGTGGTGGTTTCGAACACGCACAACGAGAGTCAATCCTCAGATGGGAGTCTGAGAGTTTAGAAATAAAAAGGCCACTCAATTGAGTGGCCTTACATTCACGATGGTGGAGACGAGGGGGATCGAACCCCTGACCTCTTGACTGCCAGTCAAGCGCTCTCCCAGCTGAGCTACGCCCCCGTGACGACGAGATACTATAAGGGAAGTTGGCGTGGGGTGCAAGGACTTTTTTGGGCCAGACTCTAAATGCCTATTGATAGAGGTAAGCGATGGCGGTGCCGGTGTGGACTTGGATCGTGGCTGTTGACCTGACGACGTTGCTGATGCCCGTGTCGGCCAGCAAGCCCAGGGAGGCGTGATCGAGTTCCCACTCTAGGCCGTGTTCACTTACCTTGGTGTTGGGGGCAATGGCGATGATGGAGAACGTCTTACCCTCGGTGCCTTCGATGGTCCACGATTCGCCTGCGTGGAGGATACGGGCGATCACCTTGTCCTCAGCAATCCAGACTGGAGCGTCCTCGTAGCCCGCGAGCAGGCCCAGAACGGAAAGTGCCATATCAGGACGGCCGCCGGTGGCGCAGGTCGCAACCACTTCGGCACCCGGCCAGCGACGGCGGACTGAATCGAGCGCCAGCGCCAGATCGGTATAGTCCTTGTAGGGGTCGTGGCGTTCTACCTCAAAGGCTTCGGCGGCATCGACCAACGCGCGACCAGCATCACTCACCGTGTCGGCATCCCCCACATAAACGTCGCAGCCTAGGCCGGCGCCCAGCAGTGCGTCGAGTCCGCGGTCCACGGCGACAACGTGGTCGCACTTCCCTGCTAGCCTACGTAACAGATCCGCGCTCGCCACCACAGGCGAGCCGCAGACCACTACTACTTTGCAAGCCACGGCCCTCGCCTATCCCTCAAACGAAAGCACGCGGGCCAAATCCAGCTCCTCGTAGCTGTCGATAAAGATATCGCAGTTGGCGCGGACGTCGTCGCGCTTCATGCGGCCATGCGGGTCATAAATACCCACGCGCTTAAAGCCGGCGGTCCCAGAGCTCTTAAGGCCAAAGACCGCGTCCTCAAACACCCAAGCGCGCTCAAACTTGCACCCATGGCGCTCCTCCAAGCGGCGCAGCGCCAGCTCGTACACATCGGGGAACTGCTTGGAGCGTCCTGCCTCACCCGTCGTGGTAACAAACTCCATGTAAGCGTCGAGTCCGGCACCAGCGAGCGCAGACTTAACCAACTCGGCCGGCGTGGACGTAGCCACGCACATGGCAATGCCCGCCGCCTTCGCCTGCTCCAAAAAAGCCAGGAGCCCCTCGCGCGGGGGCACCTTGGAGTACCCATCAATCAAAATCTCACTCAGCTCACGATACAGCTCCTCGCCATTCGCGCCAATGCCCCACGTGTCGTGGTAGGCCTGGCACTCGTCCTCCAGTGACAGGTGCTCAAATTGGGCAAAGTCATCCACGGTCACGTCGATCCCGTGACGGTGCAATAACTCGGGCTGCGCATAGCCCCAGACGGGGGTGCTATTTACCAGCGTGCCGTCGCAATCGAAAATAAAAGCAACCTGGGGAGCGGCGGTATGGGACATAAACGAACCTTTCGATATCAAATGGTAAACATCCTGCTAAAAACGTTTTACCCAACGTCAAATAAACAATTTTGAAACCCAAATTGGTAAAACTGTCAAGAGTTTTACCACGTCAATTCTGCCAGTGGTATAAACATGTCGCTTACCGATTAAACGCCCCCGCAAATCCGCTTTCGTTCATAAAACTAACGTACAGGTGTTATCGTAGTTTTTGCCGAAAGTTCCACCGAGCACGCGAGGCTGCACGAATCACAGAAACTTTGCCGTCCCTTCGATTCGTGCAGCCTTGGACCTTTCGCATCTAGTCACCAAGGCAACACGCTGCCGCGTCATGATGGGATCAAACGTGAGCGATACAAAGCTAAAGCCAGCAACCAAAAAGCCTGCTACCCGTAAAGCCGCCCCGCACGCACCGGAGCTCACCAAGGACGATGTCTATCTGTTTGGCATCGGTACGTGGGAGCGCAGCTGGGAAAAGATGGGCGCGCATCCCGACACGCAGCAGCGCACGCGCGGCTGGCGTTTTTGCGTTTGGGCGCCCGACGTTAAAAGCGTCCACGTTATCGGTGAATTCAACAATTGGGATGAACAAGCCAACCCGCTGGTGCCCGTGCATACGAGCGCTATCTGGGAAGGCTTTATTCCTGGCGCCAAGCAGGGCCAGCTCTATAAGTACCTCATCGAGACCAACGAGGGCGAAAAGCTCTACAAGGCCGATCCGTATGCCTTTAAGGCCGAGTGCCCTCCGGGTACCGCGAGCATGCTGTGGACCCTCGATGGCTACAAGTGGAACGACGCCGCGTGGCTCAAACGCCGCGCCGGCCACAACCATATGTCGCAGCCGCTTAACATCTACGAGGTGCATATTGGCTCGTGGAAGCGCCACGGTGACGCGCCGCAGGGCGAGCCCGACGAGTACGGCAACTACCCCGGCCCCATGGATCCCTTCCCCGCGCAGCGCGGTGAGTTTTACACCTACGACGACCTGTCGGTAGAGCTCGTAGACTACGTGCGCGACATGGGATATACGCATATCGAGGTCATGCCGCTTATGGAGCATCCCTTCGATGGCTCCTGGGGCTACCAGACGACCGGCTACTACGCCGCCACCTCGCGCTACGGCAACCCGCAGCAGCTCATGCACTTTATCGATGCGTGCCACGAGGCAGGCATCGGCGTGATCATGGACTGGGTGCCCGGTGGCTTTTGTGCCGACTCCCACGGCCTTGCCACTTTTAACGGTCACATGCTGTTTGAGCACGAGATTCACCCCAACTGGGGCACGCACAAGTTTGACTTTGCCCGCGGCGAGGTCCGCTCCTTCCTGGTCTCCAACGTGCTGTACTGGCTCGAGAACTTCCACGTTGACGGCATTCGCATGGACGGCGTGTCCAGCATGCTGTACCTCAACTTTGGCATCGATGATCCCGGCCAAAAGAAGTTCAACAAGTACGGTACCGAGGAGGACCTGGACGCCAGCGCGTTCATTCGCCAGGTCAACTGCGCCGTGGAGGCGCACTACCCCGACGTGATGATGATGGCCGAGGAGTCCACCGCGTGGCCGCTCGTGACCTATCCGCCGCAGGACGGCGGCCTAGGCTTCCACTACAAGTGGGACATGGGCTGGATGAACGACACCCTGCACTACATGCAGACCGATTTTCCGTGGCGTCCCGGCAACCACGGCCTGCTCACGTTCTCCATCATGTACGCCTTTACCGAGAACTTCATTTGCCCGCTCAGTCACGACGAGGTCGTGCACGGCAAGTGCTCGCTGATCGGCCGCATGCCGGGCGACTGGTGGCGCCAGTTTGCCGGCCTGCGCACGCTGGCCTTCTACCAGATGACGCACCCCGGTGCAAAGCTCAACTTTATGGGCAACGAGATCGGCCAGTTTATCGAGTGGCGCTACTACGAGTCCATCCAGTGGTTCCTGACCGAGGAGTACGAGACTCACCGTCATCATCAGGCGTTTATCAAGGCGCTCAACCATCTGTACACCGCCGAGCCCGCCCTATACGAGCGCGGCTACACCGACGACGGCTTTACCTGGATCGACGCGGACAACTCCAAGCAGTCCATCGTGAGCTTTGTGCGCCAGGGCGAGGACGTCGATAACGACCTGGTGATCCTGATTAACTTTGACCCGGCGAGCTACGAGAGCTTCCGTGTGGGCGTGCCGCGCGAGGGCGACTGGGGGGTCATCTTTGATTCCGACCTTCCCGAGTTTGGCGGCAGCGGCTTTGCCGGCGAGGAACCCTACACCTGCTCGAGTGAGCCCTATCCCTGGAACGGGCAGATGGACTCCATCGAGATTAAGGTGCCCGGTCTGGCAGGCGTGGTGCTTAAGCGTTGGGGTCCCAGCAGCTATAAGCCGCCCGTGGTCGAGGAGCCCAAGAAGGCGACGCGCAAGCGTTCGTCCTCGGTGAAGCCCAAGGCCGCGGCTGCTAAGAAGACTCCGGCTAAGGCGAAGGCTGCCAAGCCCGCTGCCAAGGCTTCGGCCAAGTCCACCACGGCCAAGAAGGCAACCACCAAAAAGGCTGCTCCCAAGGCAAAGGCAGCTGCTGTTAAAGCTCCTGCCAAGGATGCGTAACAAAGCCGTTACAGCTGTAATTACCCGCCCCGACGGGGCGTAGGATACAAGTCATAACCGTTCCGGGAGAAACATCCCCGGGGGAAAGGAACGTATGAATAAGATCTTCGACAACAAGCAGGAGTTTACCGAGCTCTATCGCGATGCCGTCATGAGCATTAGCGGCAAGAGCGTCGAGGCCGCCAGCGACCTGGACCGCTTTAACGCCCTGGCCAAGCTCGTGGCCGAGAAGGCCCGCACCGTTGCCACCAAGAGTGACGCTCGCGCCGCCGCCGAGGGCAAAAAGCGCGTGTACTACTTCTCGATCGAGTTTTTGATCGGCCGCCTGCTCGACAACTACCTGCTCAACTTTGGCGTGCGAGACATGGTCGCCGAGGCGCTCGAAGACATGGGCTTTGACCTGTCCGTCATCGAGAACCAGGAGCCCGATCCGGCGCTGGGCAACGGTGGCCTGGGCCGTCTGGCCGCATGCTTCCTGGATTCCATGGCAGCCGAGGGCATTACCGGCTACGGCAACGGCATGCGCTACCGCTACGGCCTGTTTAAGCAGGAGATCGTCAACGGCAGCCAGGTCGAGGCCACTGACGAGTGGCTCACCCACGGCTATCCCTGGGAGGTCCGTCGTCAGGACAAGGCCGTGACCATCAAGTTTGGTGGCCGTGTTGAGGGCTTTGAGGAGAACGGCCGCACGTTCTACCGCACGGTGGACACGCAGGATATCCTGGCTGTCCCCTACGACATCCCCGTGGTGGGCTATGCCGGCGAGACCGTCAACAAGCTGCGCGTCTGGGCTGCCGAGCCGGTCGAGGAGCACTTTGACCTTGAGGCCTTCAACCGCGGCGACTATGCCCAGGCCGATGCCGAGCGCGCCGAGGCCGAGGCCATCAGCGCCATCCTCTACCCCAACGACGCCGGCGAGCACGGCCGTCTGTTGCGCCTGAAGCAGGAGTACCTGTTTGTTTCGGCCGGCATCTACAGCCTGCTCGACACCTTCGAGAAGGAGCACGGCGAGAACTGGGAGCTGCTTCCGCAGTTTGTGGCAATCCATACTAACGACACGCACCCCGCCATGTGCGGCCCCGAGCTCATGCGCATCCTCATCGACGAGAAGAAGCTCGAGTGGGACGACGCCTGGAACATCGTGACGCAGGTCGTAAGCTACACCAACCACACCATCCTGCCCGAGGCTCTGGAGAAGTGGCCCATCGGCACGTTCTCCAAGCTCCTCCCCCGCGTGTACCAGATCATCGACGAGATCAGCCGTCGTTGGCACGAGTCGTTCGACACCACGCAGGAGGGCTGGCAGGAGCGTCTGCGCCAGACCGCCATCCTGTGGGACGGCGAGATTCGCATGGCCAACCTGTCTGTGATTTGCAGCCATAGCGTCAACGGCGTAGCCAAGATCCACTCCGACATCATCAAGAACATCGTGCTCAAGGACTTCTATGCCCTGACGCCCGAGAAGTTCAACAACAAGACCAACGGCATCTCGCACCGTCGCTTCTTTGCCGAGGCCAACCCCACCTATGCCAAGCTCGTGACCGAGGCCATTGGCGATGGCTGGCTGAAGGACGCCTTTGAGCTGGAAAAGCTCAAAGAGTTCCAAAACGACACCGAGTTCCTCAAGGCCGTGGGTGCCTCCAAGCGCGCCAACAAGGAGCGCCTGGCCGCCTACGTCAAGGCCGAGACCGGTCTGGCCATCGACCCCAACACCGTCTTCGATGTCCAGGTCAAGCGCTTCCATGCCTACAAGCGCCAGCTCATGAACATCATGAAGGTGATGGACATCTATAACCGTCGCATCGCCGATCCCAACTTCCACGTGACGCCGACGACCTTCATCTTTAGCGGCAAGGCCGCCTCGAGCTACACCTTTGCCAAGGAGACCATCCGCCTCATTAACTCCGTTGCTGACGTCATCAACAACGACCCCCGCGTGAACGAGGTCATGAAGGTCTGCTTTATCCCCAACTTCCGCGTGAGCAACGCCCAGCTCATCTACCCCGCCGCCGAGATCTCGGAGCAGATCTCCACGGCCGGCAAGGAGGCCTCGGGCACGTCCAACATGAAGCTCATGATGAACGGCGCCATTACGCTGGGCACCCTCGACGGCGCCAACATCGAGATCGCCGACCTGGCCGGCCGCGAGAACGAGGCCATCTTTGGCCTGACCGCTCCCGAGGTCGAGCAGCTTTGGGCATCCAACAGCTACTTTGCGTGGGATACCCTCAACGGCGACCGCGAGCGTCTGGGCCGTGTGATGGACGAGCTCAAGGACAACACCTTTGCGGGTCTTTCGGGCAACTTCGAGAGCATCTATAACGAGCTCATGAACAACAACGACCCCGACCTGGTCATGGCCGACTTCCGCAGCTACGTCGACGCCTGGGAGAAGCTCACGGGCAGCTACGGCGACCAGGAGACCTGGAACCGCAAGGCCCTGCTCAACACCGCCTCCTCGGGCTGGTTCTCGAGCGACCGCACCATTCGCGAGTACCGCGACGAGATCTGGCACGCGTAAAGGCGCGCGAGTTCCCTTTGCCGCACGGCATTATTCGACGGGCGTGACGTTGCGCCGCGCCCGTCGCTAATGGGTTAGAAACATCGATGACAGAAGGAGAAATCGATGAGTAAGAAAGAATGCATCGCGATGCTCCTCGCAGGAGGACAGGGCAGCCGATTGGGGGCACTCACCCAAAAGATCGCTAAGCCGGCGGTTAGCTTTGGTGGCAAGTTCCGCATTATCGACTTTTCGCTCTCCAACTGCTCCAACTCGGGCATCGACACGGTGGGCGTTCTGACGCAGTATCGCCCCTACCTGCTGCATGCCTATGTGGGCTCCGGCGAGGCGTGGGATCTGGACAGCCGCGACGGCGGCGTGTCGATCCTGCCGCCGTACGAGACGCAGACCGGCGGCGCCTGGTATGCGGGCACGGCCGACGCCATTACGCAGAACCTCGACTACATCAAGGCCAACGACCCCAAGTACGTCCTGATTCTTTCGGGCGATCATCTGTATCGCATGGACTACCGCAAGATGCTCAAGACGCACATTGAGAACAACGCCGACCTCACGGTGAGCGTTATGCCCGTGCCGTGGGAGGAGGCCAGCCGCTTTGGCATCCTGACCACCGACCCCGAGGACGGCCGCATCACCAAGTTCACCGAGAAGCCCGATAAGCCCGATTCGAACCTCGCGTCCATGGGCATCTACATCTTCTCGGCCGACGTGCTAATCGAGGCGCTCGAGGAGGACGCTCTGGACCAGCGCTCGAGCCACGACTTTGGCAAGGACATCATCCCCAAGCTGCTCGGCGAGGGCAAGCGCCTGTACAGCTACGAGTTCCACGGCTTTTGGAAGGACGTCGGCACCATCGCCAGCTTCCACGAGACCTCGATGGACCTGCTGGGCAACAACCCCGAGTTCGATCTGTTTGACAAGCACTTCCCCATCATGTCCAACATCACCACGCGTCCGCCGCACTACATTGGCCCGGACGGCCGCCTGGACGACTGCCTGGTCTCCAACGGCTGCAAGATCTACGGCACCGCTCGCCACTCGATCCTTTCGACCGATGTCATCATCGAGGAGCGCGCCGTGGTCGAGGACTCCGTGCTGCTGCCGGGTGCGCACGTTAAGAGCGGCGCGCACATCTGCCGCGCTATTTTGGGCGAGAACTCCACGGTCGAAGAGGGCGTGAAGCTCGGCTCTGTCGATACCACCAAGGATACGGCCGTCGTTGGAAATGACGTCGTTATCGGGAAGGGGGAATGATCCGATGATCAATCGCAAGGCCATCGGTTATATCACCGCTAACTACTCTTCGACCTACGGCAGCGTGCTGCTCAAGGACCGCCCCATTGCGTCCGTTCCGTTTTTGGGCCGCTACCGCCTGATCGACTTCCCGCTGTCCAACATGATGAATGCCGGCATTAAGACCGTCGGCGTCGTCATGCCGGGCAACTACCGCTCGTTGATCGACCACGTGGGCTCGGGCAAGGACTGGGGCCTGGACCGCAAGAAGGGCGGCCTGTTCATGGTGCCCGGCAACGCGTATGGCACCACCAAGGGCGGCATGCGCTTCTTGCTGCGCGACATCATCTCCAACAAGACGCTGTTCCAGCGATCGGACAAGCCCTATGTTGTGATGATGGGCACCAACATCATCTTTAACATGGACCTCAACACCATCATCGACGCGCACGAGAACTCCGGCGCCCAGATGACCGTGGTGTACTGCAAGGCCACGCGCAACGTCGATGACGAGACCAAGCTGCAGATCAACGAGAACGGCCGCCTGACGGGCGTGAGCGCCGGCGTCGTGTATGGCGACAACGCGTCTATGGACTGCTGCATCGTCAACCGCGAGACGCTGCTCGAGATCATCGACCACTACCAGGCCGCCGACTATCTGGACCTGCTCGAGGCGCTCCAGGGCGACTTTGGCAACATCGACGTGTGCAGCTACGAGTACAAGGGCGAGATCGTGGGCGTGTTTAGCGAGAAGTCGCTGTATCGCCGCAGCATGGACCTGCTCGACCAGACCGTGGCCGACCATCTCTTTGACCCCGAGCGTCCGATTCTGACCAAGGCTCACGACGTGCCGCCTTCGCGCTATGCGACCGGCAGCCACGCATGCAACTCGATCATCTCGGCCGGCTGCATCATCAAGGGCACCGTGCGCAACTCGATCCTGTCTCGCGGCGTCGTGGTTGAGGAAGGCGCCTCGGTGACGAACTCGATCATCAACCAGAGCTGCGTCATCAAGAGCGGCGCCCGCGTCGAGAACGCCATCCTGGACAAGAACAACGTGGTTCCCACCAACACCGAGCTTCGCGGCACGCCCGAGAACATCCTGGTGCTGGGAAAGGCCCCGTTAACTTCTGATATCACCAACGCGAGCTAGCTTTGGCACCGCAACATCGCTCGTAACACGTAGAATAGCCGCCCGGTTTGCGCCAGGCGGCTATTCTCGAATTGCAACAGGGAGACAATATGGCTGATTCCAGCAAAAAGATGCAGATCGTGTTTGCCTCGGCCGAGTGCGCACCGTTTGTGAAGACCGGTGGCCTGGGCGACGTCGCGGGCTCGCTGCCTGCGGCGCTTGTGCGCGCCGGCGCCGAAGTCATCGTGATGGTGCCCAAGTACGCCACCATCAAGGACGAGTACAAGGCGCAGATGGAGCACTTCTCCGACTTTTACGTGAGCCTGGGCTGGCGCAATGAGTACTGCGGACTCGAGAAGCTCGAGCACGACGGCGTCACGTATATGTTCATCGACAACGAGCGCTACTTCGCGCGCGACTATCCATACGGCTTCTTTGACGACGGCGAGCGCTTTGCGTTCTTCTCCAAGGCCATCACCGAGAGCCTGCAGCACCTGCCGGTCGGCTTTGAGTGCGACATCCTGCACTGCAACGACTGGCAGACGGCGCTGGCGCCCGTGTTTTTGCGCGAGTTTTACCAGGGCCTGCCGCTGTACGACCGCGTCAAGACCGTGTTCTCGATCCACAACGTGGCGTTCCAGGGGCAGTTTAGCGACACCGTGATGGAGGACATCCTTGGTGTGGCGCATATTCCGGCGGCTGCCTCGCAGCTGCGTTGTGACGCCTGCAGCATCAACTACATGCTGGGCGCCCTGCGCTATGCCGACGCCATCACTACGGTGAGCCCCACCTATGCCAACGAGATCCAGACGCCCGAATTTGGCGAGGGCCTGGACGGCGTTTTACGCGAGCGCTCGTACGCGCTGCAGGGCATTTTGAATGGCATCGACGTCGCGGGCTTTGACCCGGCAACAGACAAGCGAATTGCCGCCAACTATACCGTGGAGGACCGTTCCGGCAAGGCCGTGTGCAAGGCCAAGCTGCAGGAGGAACTGGGCCTCGAGGTTCGCGACGACCGTCCGCTCATGGTGATGGTCACGCGCCTGACGCGCCAGAAGGGCATGGATCTGGTCATGTACGCGCTCGACCGCATCCTGTCCGGCGGCGTGCAGGTGGCGGTGCTAGGCACCGGCGACCGCGACTACGAGGACGGCCTGCGCTACTTCCAGGACAAGTACCCCGGCACCATGGCCGCACGCATCGCGTTCGATCCGGCGCTGTCGCAGCGCATGTATGCCGCCGCCGACATGTTCCTGATGCCTTCGAAGTTTGAGCCCTGCGGCCTGTCGCAGATCATCGCCATGCGCTACGGCACGCTGCCGATTGTTCGCGAGACCGGTGGCCTGAAGGACACCGTGCAGCCGTACAACGAGTTTACCGGCGAGGGCACGGGCTTCTCGTTTAGCAACTTTAACGGCGACGAGATGGGCGATGCGGTATTCCGCGCGGCGCGTCTGTTCTGGGATAACCGCGACGCCTGGAACCAGCTGGTCACGCAGGCCATGAGCCAGGACTTTAGCTGGACGCGTTCGGCCGATAAATATCTGGACCTGTACTTCTTTATGCACCCGGAGATTGAGCGCCCGGCGGCGGTTGTCGACGAGCCTGAGGCTGCACCTGATCCGGTGGCCGCAGAGGAGCCCAAGGCCGAGGAGAAGCCGGTTGAAGCTGAGCCCGCAAAGGCCGAGCCTGAGGTGAAGGCTGAGGTTGCTCCTGAGGCAAAGGCTGAGGTCAAGCCCGCTGCAAAGCCCGCAGCTAAGAAGACCACGACCCGCAAGACGACCACTAAGAAGGTTACGACGACCAAGTCTGCCGCGACTAAAACAACGGCTGCCAAGGCAACGACCACGCGCAAGCGCACGACCGCCGCTGCCAAGAAGGCCGCCGAAGCCGAGGCTGCTCCCGAGGTAAAGGCCGAGGTCGCTAAGGCCAAGCCGGCCACCAAGGCTCCGGCAAAGACTGCTGCCAAGAAGACAACGGCAGCCAAGAAGACCACGGCAACGAAGTTGACGACCACGAAGGCCGCCACGACCAAGTCAGCCGCAAAGCCGGCAGCCAAGGTCGAGGAGACGCCTGCAGAGTCCAAGGCGGAGGTAACCGTCGAGACCAAGCCCGCCGCCAAGACCACCACGCGAAAGCGCACGACGACGGCCAAGAAGACCACGGCAAAGACCACGACTCCCAAGGCAGAGACTAAGCCAGCTGCCAAAGAGGAGCCCAAGGCCGAGGTAAAGACTAAGCCGGCGCCGAAGGCCGCTGAGGTCAAGGCCGCACCGAAGGCAGAGACTAAGCCCGAGCCTGCCAAGGAGACCCCGGTCTCCCCCGCCGCTCCGGCAGAGAAAAAGGCCCCGTCCAAGAAGACGTCCGTCCGCAAGGCAACGGCCACCCGCAAGCGCCGCTAGCCCACAGACGATCCAAAACCTCATCAAACCCTTAGCAAGGGGCGCTCCAACCGGGCGCCCCTTATCTGTAGATAGTTGGTAAAACGATTTTCTAGGACAACCGTTCGCCGATGGTAAACGGATGTTGTTTATACAGCCTGTGTGCAACAGATATACTTACATCCTGTGCGTAAAGCCCATGGCCAGCAGGTCATGATTCTATTGAACTGGACCGTACTATGAGATTGATACACAACAGCCGTCTGCCGCAGTTTCGCACTCCGTTTGGCGCTGTGACCACAGGAACTACCCTTTCGCTCTCCGTGATTCTGGAGGATGCCGACCCCGCGCAGGCAACGCTTACGCTGCGCACCTGGGTCGATGAGATCGGTGAGTCTCTGTATCCCATGACGCACGAGGGCGACGGCATCTTTACCGCCGAGCTGGAGTGCGCCGAGCCCAGTCTTATCTGGTACAGCTTTATCTGCAATATCGAAGGCCAGCCCGAGGTCCGCTTGGGCGCACCGCAAGGACGCACCGGCGGCGAAGGCGTAACCTACAACTACGCCGAGGTGCCGTCATTCCAGGTCACCGTCTACAAACACCGTGAGAACCGTCCCACCTGGTACGAGCGCGGTATGGTCTACCAGATCTTCCCCGATCGCTATGCCCGCGACGAGCACTGGCGCGAGCGCACACTGGCCGAGGTCGAAAAACCGCGTAAGGGCATTCAGCGCCGCATGGTCGAGGACTGGAACGAACCGCCTGTGTACGAGCGCGCCGAGGACGGCTCCATCAAGACCTGGGACTTCTACGGCGGATCGCTCAAGGGTATCCAGGAAGACCTGCCTCGCATCGCCGAGCTGGGCTTTACAGCCATCTACCTCAACCCCATTTTTGAAGCCGCGAGCAACCACCGCTACGACACCGCCGATTACACCAAGATCGATCCGATTCTGGGCACCGAGCAGGACTTTACCGAGCTGTGCGAGGCGGCCGAGAAGCTCGGCATTTCCATCATTCTGGACGGTGTGTTCAACCACACGGGCGACGACTCGATCTACTTTAACCGCTACGGTAATTATCCCGGCGTCGGTGCCTGGCAGAGCGAGGATTCGCCGTGGCGCGATGCGTTTTATTTCCACGAGGACGGCTCGTACGACTGTTGGTGGGGCGTGGGCAATATGCCCGCCATCAATGAGAGCTCCGAGCTGGTGCGCGAGCGGCTCCTGGGCAAGGACGGTATCATACGCAAATGGCTGCGCGCTGGCGCCCATGGCTGGCGCCTGGATGTGGCCGACGAGCTTTCCGATGGCTTCCTAGCCGAGATCAAAAAGGCCGTGCTCGCCGAGAAGCCCGACGCGCTGCTGCTCGGCGAGGTCTGGGAAGACGCCTCCAACAAGATCAGCTATGGCCACCTGCGCCGCTATCTACAGGGCTCTGAGCTCGACTCCGCCATGGACTACCCCTTCCGCGACATGGTCATCGGCTTTTTGATGGGCTACAAGAACGCCTACCAGGCAGCCGAGGATATCGAGACCCTGCGCGAGAATTATCCGCGCGAAGCCCTGTCCTGCGCGCTCAACCTACTGTCGAGCCACGACCGCCCGCGCATCATCTCGGTGCTCGGCGGTGGCCCCGACGAGTCGCAGCTACCCGAGTGCGAGCGCAGCAAGTGGCGCCTGGACGAGAACTCGATGGGCCTGGCCAAGAGCCGTTTTTGGCTTGCAACGCTCATGCAGATGACGTTCCCCGGCGTGCCTTCGATTTACTATGGTGACGAGTACGGCCTTGAGGGCCTGACTGATCCGGGCAATCGCCGCACGCTGCCCATGAAGGAAGACCTGCACGACTTCGATACACTCGCCATCCTAAAAAACGCCTCGGCCGTGCGCCGCGCCCTGCCGTTTATGGTTGATGGCGAGATCAAGGCCTTCGCGCTCAACGACGAGGTACTCGCCTATACGCGCACCGGTAAAGACGGTGAGGCCGCAACGGTTATCATCAACCGCAGTCTGCGCAATTCGCACTGCGTGACGATCCCGGCGCTCGGCGAATGTGCGAGCGACGTGATCAGCGGCCACGAATGCGAAATCCACAACGGTACCGTCACGCTCGATCTGTATCCGCTGGGGTCGTCGATCATCTATCACCACGCCGAGCAGCGTCTGCAAGAGCCGCTCGATCACGGCGCGGGCGTCGTTTGTCACATCACCTCGGTACCGACCGACGACGGCAAGCCCGGTACGATCGGCGCACCCACGCGTCGCTTTATCGACCATCTGACCGCCATGGGCATGCGCTACTGGCAGGTTCTCCCCGTCAACCCCACGGACTTCTTTCGCTCCCCTTACGCCGGTCCTTCGGCCTTTGCAGGCAATATCGACCTGCTACCCGAGAGCCACGAGGAGCTGGCAGCCGACTTTGAGACTTGGAAGGCCCGCGGAGGCGAGGATGCCGATCCGCTGTACACCGCGTTTAAACATCGCAATGCCGATTGGCTCGAGAAGTACTGCGTCTACATGGCCGTTAAGAAGTACTTTGAGGGCGAGTCGCGCCATGATTGGCCGGCAGATGTCGCGCGCTACAACGAGCATCTGATCGACGACAAGCGCTTCCAGGACGAGGCCGAGCTTCAGGCGTACATGCAGTACCGCTTTGACCTAGCTTGGTGCGAGCTCATGAACTATGCGCACAAGAAGGGCATCGAGGTCATCGGCGATATCCCGATGTATGTCTCGGACGATTCGGCGGATGCGTGGAGCGAGCCCGAGAACTTCTGGCTGTCCGATACCGGAAAGGCGATTGAGATTTCCGGTGCGCCGCCCGACAACTTTGCGCCCGAGGGTCAGGTGTGGGGCAACCCGACGTTCCGCTGGGACCACATGAAGCAGAACGGTTATAGCTGGTGGATGGATCGCCTGCGCCGCGCGTTCTCGCTCTACGACCGCGTGCGTCTGGATCACTTCCTGGGATTCCACAGCTATTACAGCATTCCCGCGGGCAAGGCATGCGCCGACGGCCGCTGGCTGGCGGGCCCAGGCAAGGACCTGTTCCAGACCGCCTACGACGAGCTTGGTCCGCTCAACTTTATCGCCGAGGATCTGGGCTATCTGACGCCCGGTGTTCGTGCGATGGCTTCGACCTGCGGCTTCCCCGGCATGGACGTGCTGGAGTTTAGCGACTACGACGTTCGCTGCGGTGTGCACCCCACGCCTGGCAAGATTCTGTACACCTCGACGCACGATACGTCGACGCTGGCCGGTTGGTGCACGCGTTCCTTTGCGGGCGGCGATGAACCAAGCGGTGTTGAGGTGGCGGCTAAGCTGATGAGCGACGCGCTGGCAAGCGACGCTCCCCTGGTGATGATGCCGCTGCAAGATGTCCTGGGGCTTGGCGACGACGCGCGCATGAACGTACCGGGCGTGGCCACGGGCAACTGGACCTGGCAGGCTGACGAGGCCGACGTTGCGGCCGCCGAGGGCAAAACTGCACAGCTCCTGCGCAACACCCATAGATTCTGGGGCGAAGCGTGATAAAACGCCCGATATAGGGTACAGTTACAGACGTTTGAATTTTTGCGGGCAGAGCGATCTGCCCGCTTTGTGCTGAAAAGGAAGTAATATGGCACGCTACGATTACAAGTGCTCGAGCTGCGGCAACGTGTTTGAGGTTGAGCATCCCATGTCCGAGACCCCCGAGGTCGTGTGCCCCAGCTGCGGTGCCCCGGCGGCCAAGACGTTCTCAGCCAGCGGCATAAAATTTGAGGGCAGCGGTTTCTACAACACCGACCAGCGAAGCGGCGGCTCCAGCACCAGCGCCACGAGCGGCTGCTGCGCCAACTGCCCGCACAGCCACTAGAAACCAAACAGCCCCGCGACCGACATCGATCGCGGGGCTGATTCTTTGCGCTATAGGTGGCTCTATGAGTTGCGGTGAGATAAGGACTGTTTGGTGGGCTGAAGCCGCTATTCAATCCCTATTTCACCGCAACTTAGTAGTTACTTGTGGACCAGTCTGGCGCAGAAGTGACCGTCGTAGGAATCGGCGTTTACCGGCACGCTTTGGAAGAGGCCCCGATCGTTCTGGCGTACGGAAACGAGCTTCTTGGCCTGATCGAACTCAGGGAGTTGCAGAATCTGTGCCTCGGAAAGCGGTGCCACGCTAAAGCCGGCGCCCTCAGGAGAAGCAAGGAAAGCATCCACCACCTGCGTGTTCTCCTCGTCGAAGACCGAGCACGTCGCATAGATGAGCTCGCCGCCGGCAGCCACGCGCGCGGCGGCTTCCTTGAGCATCGACAGCTGCAGTTTGGGCAGCTCAACCGTCACATCCTTTTCGGTCAGACGCCACGGGATCTCGGGATGACGACGCATGGTTCCGGTGCCCGAGCACGGCGCATCGATAAAGACCGTGTCGAATTTAACCGGCTCGCCAAGCATGGCATCAAACGATGTGAGCACCTCATCAAGCTCGCATGCATCGCCCGAAACCGTGCGAACGCCCTGAATACCCGCCTTATGCAGGCGAGCAAGATTCAGGTCACACTTGCGATCATGCAAATCGAGCGCCGTATGCTGACGCTCATACCCCGCACGCTTGGCCTGACACATCATCACATAGGTCTTGGTGCCACGACCGGCACCAATCTCAAGACAGCTACCAGGGCGCGTGGCAGCTGTGGCGATAAGCTGCGCGTTAAGGTCCGAGGCCACCGCGGCAGCACGCTCAAACACACCCGACGCAACCGTAACCTGGGCATCAACCGGGGCATGGCAGCCTGGGAAGACAGGCGCGACGAGCTGCGAGATATACGGATCGGGCTTGGTCGCAAAGGCATTCTCATGCAGGGCCAGCGGCGCGGGGGCCAGATTACCGGCAAAGTTAAGCGCACCCTCTGGCGTGTCAAACGACGCCATAATACGAGCGCACAACCAGCGCGGCAGACCCATCAGGCGCGACAGACGAACCAAGCGCCGCTTAGACTCATCCACATCGGACGCAGTAGCAAAGTCATCAACATTGTCAGCAACCTTATGCAGTACAGCATTGGCCAAGCCAGCGGCGGACTTAGCGCCGCAGCGAACCAGCTCAACACCCTGACTCACCGCAACGCGGCCTGGGGTATGAAGGTAGAGCATCTCGAAGGCCGAGATACGAAGCGCCATGCGAACACGCGGCGCAACCTTTTTAGGCTTATCGAGAAACTGATCGAGAAGCTCGTCCAAAATACCCTGCGTGGCGGCGACACCCAGCGCCAAGCGAGCGGCAAAAGCGGAATCGCGCTGGTCAATAGCCTTGGCGGATGCGCGAGAGGACAGCACGTCACGCGCATACATGCCGCGGCGATCGGCCTCCATGAGCACATCGAGCGCAAGCTTGCGCGCGGGAGACAGCTTGCTCATGACAGAACACCCCACGAAAGATCGGCGCCTTGCAGCCCAGCAGCCCAAGCAGAAGCGGCCATACCACGCTTGCCATCGGGCTTAACCTCGAGCAGTTCAACCGCACCATCGGAAAGGCCAAGGAAAACACGCTTATTCTTAACGTCAACGCCGCCCTCGCCAAGCGAAATATCGGCCAGCGCAGCATCGAGTACGCGCACGGTCTTGCCGGCAATCACGCAACGAGCAGGCGCGGTATCGGACGAAGCAAGCACATGACGCACGCAATCAAGTGCCGCCATTTGCGGATCCAGGCGCATCTCCTGCTTAGAAATCTTGGCAGCATGTGTGACGAGCGACTCATCCTGCTCAGTCCAAACAGCCGAGCCATCGGCAAGCGAGGGAAGCGTATCAGTCAACAGTTTGCCGCCAAGCTCACCAAGCTCCATGGTCAGCGCCTCAGCATGCTTACCGGCAACCGACGTGGAAGCTTGAGCACAATAAGCACCAGTATCCACGCCATGTCCAATGCGCATAATGGAAACGCCAGCAACCTCATCACCAGCAAGAATGGCACGCTGAATAGGAGCAGCCCCACGCCAACGAGGCAGTAAGGACGCATGAACATTCACAATGCCAAGCGGCGCCATATGTAGCACCTCATCGGGCAAAATACAACCATAGGCAGCCACGCAGAAAATGTCAGCCTGGGCAGCCTGGAGCGCCTCAACAACCTCGGCCGTCATACGATCAGCCTCAACAACCGGCAACCCCAGCTCAAGCGCCTTGGCCTTAACAGGAGAAGGCTCAAGCTTCTTACCACGCCCACGAACAGCATCAGGACGAGTAACAACAAGCGCAATCTCATTCCCAGCCGCAACAAGCGAAGTCAACGAAGGCACAGCAAAATCAGGCGTACCCATAAACACAATACGCATAAAAGTTAGTCTCCTCTCAACCAAAGCCGAGATAGCTACAAATAACGGCGGAAAGCCAAGTACCCAGCCCATCCGCAATAACAATTCAACAAGAACAAATATACCCAAAACCAAAGAAAGAGCCGCAATAAAAGCAGCTCTTTCAGCAAAGCACCTATCAGCAAAGACGCCCTTCCCTGGCCCGACGGCACCCGGGCGAAACGAAGAGCAACAACGCAGTCCCTGGGATGGGGCCCACACATATCGTCCCGCGCGCAGTTTCGCAGCGCAGCGAGAATGTTTGAGCACGGGATGATATGTGTGGGCCCCATCCCAGGGACGGACAATTAACCTATTCGGTCTCGCCCGGTCGAGCGCCGCGCGCCAGGGCGTCCTGGTACTCCTTGACGGCCTTGAGCCTCTGCATCGGCTTCAATCGCTCGAACATGGTATTGCCGTGCAGGTGATCGATCTCGTGCTGCAGGCACACGCAGAACAGGTCGCCCGAGGCCTCGTAGCGAATCAGGTTGGCATCCAGATCGTATGCCTCGACGACAACGTGGTCAGGGCGCTCGATCTCGCAGCTGATGCCAGGAATGGAAAGGCAGCCCTCGCTAAAGGGCACCAGATGGTCACTCTGCTCAACAATGACGGGATTGATAAGCACGTACGGGTCGTAGTCGTTCTTGTCGCTGTAGTCGCAGTCGATGGTGACGAGCTGAATGAGCTCGCCGATCTGTGGGGCAGCCAAGCCGCAGCCGCCGTTCTCGAACATCATCTTCTTCATCTTCTCGGCAAGCGCCTCGATCGCCGGGGTGATCTCCTCGATGACGGCGCACTCCTGGCGCAGACGAGGGTCGGGCGACAGTACGATTCCGTTGGCTTCCATGGCCATCCTTTCGGGTTGTTACATCAAATCATAGGCATCGACGTCAACGCTCACGCTCACGCCGCGCACAGAGCCCACCTCTTTGAGGCAGGCGTCGATATCATCAGAGACATGGTACCCCACGGGCGACTTCACAAGCAGGTGGAAGCGATAACGGTCCTTGGCTCTTTCGATTACACACGAAGCCGGACCCAGCACCTGCGGCACGGCACTCCCCGCCCGCAAAAAGTCGGGCGCGGCGGCATGCCAGCGGCGCTTAAGAAGCTTTGCGATACGTCCGATGTAGTTCTGCGCGTCGTCTCGGTTCGCCGACCACACCAAGATGTTGACCAGACGAACAAACGGCGGGTACAGCGCGTCGCGGCGCTGATCCAGGTCGTAGTCGGTAAAGATCGAACGGTCATGCTCAGCGACGGCGCGAATGACCGGATCCTCGGGCAGGTAGGTCTGGATGATCACCTCGCCGGGGCGATCGCCGCGACCGGCACGGCCCGCCACCTGTTCCAGCAGGTCGTAGGCGCGCTCCCCTGCGCGGAAGTCCGGCAGCTTGAGGGCGAAGTCGGCATTGACCACGCCCACGAGCGTGACCTCGGGAAAGTCGAGACCCTTTGCGATCATTTGGGTGCCCAGCAACACGGCACAATCCGCCGCATCGAACTGCTCGAGCAGTTTTTTGTGCGCATCCTTGCCGCGCGTGGAATCGGCATCCATGCGAATGATGGCGACATTCTCGGGCAGCATCTGGTGCAGTGCGTCCTCGATCTGCTGCGTGCCCAGACCCATTTTTGCCAGGTAACGGCTGCCGCACTTGGGGCAGCGACTCGTGGGCGCGGGATACGGCTGCACGCGCCAAGACGAACCGCATGTATGACACTGCAGCGTGTGCGTGCGCTCGTGATACGTAAGCGCGGTGGAGCAGTGGTTGCAGGTGGGGACGCAGCCGCATTCGCGGCACATAAGGAACGGCGCAAAACCGCGGCGGTTGTGCAGTAACACGGCTTTCTCACGGCGCTCGACCACACGCTCCAAGCCCTCCATCAAGGGTTTTGAGAACATAGATCGGCTGCCGTGAGAAAACTCACGGCGCAGGTCGGCAATCCGAACCGTAGGCAGCACGGCGTGTCCCGGGCGCTCGGGCATCTCAACGCGCGTCCAAGTGGCACCGTAATACGTGCCATGGCGGCAGCGGTCGAGGGCCTCGGCAGAAGGCGTGGCGGAGCCCAACACGAGCGGGCAGCGGTAGCGGCGCGCCATCTCGGCCGCCACCTCGCGCGCATGGTAGCGCGGACTGGAGCCCTGCTTGTAACTGGTCTCGTGCTCCTCGTCGATGATGATGAGGCCAAGGTCGCTGAGCGGGCAAAAGAGCGCCGAACGGGCGCCGACAACCACGCGGGCCGCACCGCTGGCGACCATATCCCACTGGTCCAGGCGCTCGCCAGCCGAAAGGCGCGAATGGAACACGGCAACCGTCTCGCCAAAGCGCGAGCGAAAGCGGCCGACGGTCTGGGCCGTCAGCGAGATCTCGGGCACGAGCACGCAGGCCGAACGGCCGGCTGCCAGCACGCGCTCAATCGCCGAAAGGTAAACCTCGGTTTTGCCGGAGCCGGTGACGCCATCAACGAGCACCACGTCGCCATGAGCGTCCAGACGGGCGCGCTCAATCTGCGCGAGCGCCTGCTGCTGGCCGTTGGTGAGTGCGACCGGCGCCTTGCCGCTTGCCGAGGACAGCGTGGTTTGCTCGCTGCAGCCACGCCACGCACGGCGCTCCTCCACCACCACGACGCCGCGCTTTTCGAGCGCCTTGATAGTCGCCGACATGCTGTTATAGAGCAGGTTGAGGTCGCGCGTCGTGACCGGTCCGCACTGGAGCGCCTCGATGAGCTGACGCTGACGAACCGCCGTTTTGGGAGGCGTATAGTCGAAGCCCTCGGGCGTAAGCATGACCCAACGGTTTTGGATAGGCTTGACGGCTGGGCGCTCAACCGACCATGCGCCGTCATCGCCCTTGACCACGCGCGGGCTGCCGCCCGGGGGCAAGAACAGGCGCAGACACTCGGAAAGCGTCGCGACATATTCGCGGCTCATCCAACGCGCGATGCGGGCGGCCTCTGCGGTAAAGAGCGGTTTGCTGAGGATAGCCTCGACAGCTTTAATGCGCGCGGGGTCGATGGCGTTGTTGCCCTGCAGGTCGCCCAGCTCAGGCGTAGTGTCGACGATATAGCCCGCGGCGGCGCGGTTGCCAAAGTGGACCAGGACCGTGGATCCAATCTGCGCCTCGTTGGCAAGGGACTCGGGGATGCCGTAAGCAAACGGCTCGGACAGCGCACGGGTGGGAATGTCGAGGACTACGCTCGCATAGGCGGCGACGGGTTCAGGTGCGAACTCAGGCTTGGCCGGAGTCTCCTCCGGTTCCGGCGAACCAAACAGTGACAGTTGCTCGGCCATGGTCTCTGTACCTCCCATCCCATACGTCTTTAGAAACAAGAGCCCCACTCGTGGTGAGCGGGGCTCGGATACATGCGTTTACGCGACTGTTACAGCGCCATCGTGCGGGCGCGGTCGATACGCGCCAGGCAGTCGTCACGACCGACGAGCGCCATGGTCTCGCCCAGCGGAGGGCTCACCATGTTGCCGCAGACGGCGACGCGCACGGCCTGGAACACCACGCGCTTCTTGAGGTCCATCTGCTCGGGGAGCGGCTCAAGCGCGGCATCGATGTTGGCGGCCGTCCACTCGTCCACGCCCTCGAGCGCGGCCTTGGCGGCATCAAGAATGGCGCCCATGCCGTCCTTGGCCAGGCCCTTGTTGACGGACTTCTCGTCATACTCGAGCGTCTCGACCGTAGCGAAGATGGGAGCGGCGACGGTCACGGCGTCGGCCGGCATCTTGGTGCGCGGCTTGACAATGGCGGCAAGCGCGTCGATCCAATCCTCGCCGTACTCGACATTACCCTCGATGAGACCCGCCTCGTGCAGCTCTGGGACCATGATCTCGTCGGCAAACTGAGCATCGGACATGCCGTTGATGTACTCGGCATTGACCCAATCGAGCTTCTTGGGGTCGAAGGTCGCGGGGTTCTTGGAGATGCGGTCGAGCGAGAACTTGCTGGCCAGGACATCGCGCGGGATGATCGTGGTCTCGCCGTCGAGCGACCAGCCGAGCAGAGCCAGGTAGTTGACGA
Source organism: Collinsella aerofaciens (assembly GCF_028206995.1). Classification (GTDB taxonomy): domain Bacteria; phylum Actinomycetota; class Coriobacteriia; order Coriobacteriales; family Coriobacteriaceae; genus Collinsella; species Collinsella aerofaciens_AQ. The sequence continues at coordinate 47,740 of NZ_JAQLFL010000005.1, forward strand.
AGGCGTCGGACAGGTAACCGGCGTCGCGGTACTCCTCCACCGAGGTGGCGCCGTGGCGCTTGGAGAGCTTCTTGCCGTCGGCGCCCAGGATCATGGAGATGTGGGCGAACGTGGGCACGGGCGCGCCGAGAGCCTCGTAGACCATGACCTGACGCGGGGTGTTGGACAAGTGGTCGTCGCCGCGGATGACGTGGGTGATCTTCATCATGGCGTCGTCGACGACGGTCGCGAAGTTGTACGTGGGCGTGCCGTCGGAACGGAAGATGACAAAGTCGTCGAGCTCCTTGGCGTCGAAGGTCACCTCGCCGTGGACGGCGTCGTGGATGACGACGTCGCCGCGGTCCTCGGGCACCTTGATACGCAGGACGTAGGACTCGCCGGCCTCGATGCGGCGGCGGGCCTCCTCGGGATCAAGATCGCGGCAACGGCGCTGATAGCCCTGGAAGGGGTCCTTGCGCTCCTGCGCGGCCTTGCGGTCGGCGTCGAGCTGCTCCTTGGTGCAGAAGCAGGGATAGGCCTTGCCCTCGTCCCAAAGCTTCTGGGCGGCCTGCTTGTACAGGTCCAGGCGCTCGGTCTGGGCGTAGGGGCCAAAGTCGCCGCCCACCTCGGGACCCTCGTCCCAGTCCAGGCCCAGCCAACGCATGGCGCGCAGGATGATCTGCGTGTTCTCGTCGGTGGAGCGGGTGGGGTCGGTGTCGTCGATGCGCAGGATGAACGTGCCGCCGTTTGCGCGGGCGAAAGCCCAGTTATAGATAGCGGTGCGGGCGCCGCCGATGTGCAGCTTGCCCGTCGGTGAGGGTGCAAAGCGGACGCGAACGTCTGATGCCATGGAAATCTCCTCGATTGCAGGATGGATGTCTAACCGCATCAGTATAAAGCATCAAAGCAACCTCCGCACAAAGGGCACCGACCTACTCATTGGGGACAGACTTAAATGACCAGTCTTTGGGCAACCTGTCGGCACTTAGGCAAGGCTGATCATTTAAGTCTGTCCCCAATGAGTAGGTGCGGAAAGGGTGTGAATGTTTGATTTACGCGCTATGATGTGCCCTTGCATAGAGAGCCCGGCGGAATGGTAACGGTCGCCGGGACACGTTTTTGAAAGGACAATCATGTCAGAAGAACTTCGTTCCATCCCGCCCCAACACGGGTCCTTTGTTTTTACGTCGGAGTCGGTGACCGAAGGTCATCCAGATAAGATCGCTGACCAGATCAGCGACGCCGTCCTCGACGCAATCCTCTCCAAAGAAATAGAGCTCCAGGAGCAGGGCTACATCGCCCCCAACGGTGCGCCCGCCAACGTGGAGAACGTCCGCTGCGCCTGCGAGACCCTCGTGACCACCGGCACCGTCATTGTCGCCGGCGAGATTCGGACCCAGGCCTACGTCGACGTACAGGAAATCGCCCGCGGCGTTATCCGCCGCATTGGCTACAACCGTGCCAAATTCGGTTTTGACTGCGACACCTGCGGCGTTATGAGCCTCATCCACGAGCAGTCGCCCGATATCGCCCAGGGCGTCGACGAGTCCTTCGAGACCCAGACCGGCGCTACCACCGACCCGATCGACCTGATCGGTGCCGGCGACCAGGGCATGATGTTCGGTTATGCCTCCAACGAGACCAAGACCCTCATGCCCATGCCGCACTACCTGGCAAGCCGTCTGGCTGAGCGCCTGGCCGCCGTGCGTCACGACGGTACCCTCGCCTATCTGCGTCCCGACGGCAAGACCCAGGTCACCGTGCGCTACGAAGACGGCAAGCCCGTCGAGGTAACGACCATCGTCATCTCCACGCAGCACGCCGCCGAGATCGAGGACATGGGCAAGATCAAGGCCGACCTCATCGAGCACGTCATCACCCCGGTCATGGCCGCTGAGAACATGCCGTGGGATAACGCGGACATCTACGTGAACCCCACCGGTCGCTTTGTCGTGGGCGGCCCCATGGGCGACACGGGTCTGACCGGCCGCAAGATCATCGTCGACACCTACGGCGGCTACGGCCGTCACGGCGGCGGCGCCTTTAGCGGCAAGGACTGCACCAAGGTCGACCGATCCGCCGCGTATGCCGCGCGCTGGGTCGCCAAGAACGTGGTCGCCGCCGGCCTAGCCGACCGCTGCGAAGTCGAGCTTGCCTACGCCATCGGCGTTTCCAAGCCCCTCTCAATCATGGTCGACACTTTCGGTACCGCACATGTTGCCGAGGACAAGATCGTCGAGGCCGTAGAGAAGACCTTCGACCTGCGCCCGGGCGCAATCATCCGCGACCTGGACCTACGCCGCCCCATCTACGAAAAGACTGCAGCCTACGGTCACTTCGGCCGAGAAGACGCCGACTTCACCTGGGAAAAAACCGACCGAGTCGAAGAACTCAAAGCAGCCTGCGGCCTGTAAGCCAACGGCAAAAGCTGCAGCCAAGAAACAACGCACCAAAAGAAGTACCGGCTCCAACTGGTACTTCTTTTTTATTTAAAGGTGGTGAAGATGATCCGACCTGGGACATGGAATAGGTCATAGGCCCATAAATTTCGCAGCAGAGCGACTCCAACCATGTATCCTAAGTTCCGAGGGCTTTAGTATTTGGTCGATCGCGAGTTCCGCACGAGCCGGAGGCCACTTAATGTGGCCTCCGTGCGAGCAGGACTGTCCGAGCAGGCGACCAAATACTAAAGCCCTCGGAACGGCGGGACAGAGTATGCCCCACCCCTCGGGACGACGGGATAGATAAGGAGCACCCATGGCAGGCAAGCCGCAAACACTAGCTACGACCTCGGCATTCGAGATCTTGGGCCCCGTCATGGTCGGCCCCAGCTCGTCGCACACCGCCGGCGCCCTGCGCTGCGCCCAAGTTGCCGCCAGCCTGCTAGAAGGCCGCATTACCAAGGTCACCTTTGGCCTGTGGAACTCCTTCGCCCACACCTACCGCGGCCACGGCACCGACCGTGCGCTCGTCGCGGGCATCCTGGGCCTCGACACCGATGACGAGAATATCAAGCAGGCCTTCAACCTCGCACGCGAGCAGGGCCTCGAATATCACTTTGACATCAAGGGCGACGACGCCTCCATCCACCCCAATACCGTCGATATCGACATGGTCGACGACACGGGCGCCACGGCACAGGTCCGCGGCGAGAGCCTGGGCGGCGGCAAGATGCGCATTAGCCGCATTAACGGCGTCGGCGTCGACATCTCGGGCATGTACTCCACGCTCTTCGTGGCACACAAGGACGTCCCCGGTGTACTCGCCGCGCTCACCAACCTGCTCGCCTACGCCCACGTGAACATCGCCTTCTGCCGCACCTACCGCACCGAAGTGGGCGGCCAGGCTTACTCCGTCTTTGAGACCGACGGTGCGCCCGACGACACCGTCGTCCCCATGCTCCGCAAGCTCGACAATGTCGATTACGCGACCTTTATCGAGCTCCCCGGTTCTGCCTCGTCGCTCTCCCCCGGCGTCTCGGCCAAGGAAATCTTCGACGACGGCGAGCAGCTGCTCGATGCGTGCGAGGAACTGGGGCTCAGCATCGGCGCCGTCATGGCCGTTCGCGAGGCGCGTCTGACCGGCGAGGCCCACGCCGTCGCCGCCATGCGCCGCGTGCTCGACGTCATGCGCGAGGAGACCACGGCCCCCATCGCCAATCCGCAGCGTTCGCTCGGCGGTCTTATCGGCGGCGAGGCCAAACTCGTCGATGCCACCAGCCGCAACGATTTGAGTGCAAGCCTGATGGGCGCCGTCCAGACCGACGCCGTTGCCCGCGCCATGGCCGTGCTCGAGCGCTCCGCTACCATGGGCGTGATTGTCGCCGCCCCCACGGCAGGCTCCGCGGGTGTTGTGCCCGGCTGCGTGCTGGCGCTCGCCGATCGCCTGCAGCTCGACGACGAGCAGGTCATGGACGCGCTCTACTGCGCAGCCGCCATCGGCCTCAACCTCACCACAAGCGCCTGCGTTGCCGGCGCCGAGGGCGGCTGCCAAGCCGAGGTGGGAAGCGCCGCTGCCATGGCAGCCGCCGCGCTGGTGCAGATGCTCGGCGGCACGCCCGAGCAGGCGCTCGACGCCAGTTCCATCGCGCTGAGTAACCTGCTGGGCCTCGTTTGTGACCCCGTCGGTGGCCTCGTGGAGGTGCCCTGCCAAAACCGCAACGCCATTGGCGTGGCAGCGGCCTTTAGCTCGGCACAACTCGCCCTCGCAGGCATTAAGAGCCTGGTGCCGTTTGACCAGATGGCACATGTCATGCTCTCGGTGGGTCACGCGTTGCCGGCCACGCTGCGCGAGACGGCAAAGGGCGGCATCGCGCAGGCTCCGGCCGCACTTTCGGCCTGTGCAAAATGCGGTGTGTGCGGATAGCGGCAAAGAACGACTCAAAGTTGGGACAAATGTCCCACCTCTTTTGAATGCCACCGTTTCCGTACCACAAACAGCAGGGCAATCGCTATAATGCAAGCCCAGTAAAAACACGATGAACCGCAAGGCGAAAATCGAAGGATATGCATACGATGTCGCAAAACGATCGAACTCAACTGATTCCCGATCCGCAGCAGCCGAGCAGGCACACCGGCGGCGTTCAGTCGCCGCGTCCTATCGCGCCGAGCCACGGTCAGCAGCGTAGTGCAGCAAACGCTTCCCAACGCCCGAACCAACAGCGACAGCAGCGTCAACAACGTCAGCAGCGCCAGGCAAACGGCAATGCGCCCAAGCAGCCCCCGACGAACGCTCGAGGCGATCGCGGCCCCGCGCGCAAGTCCGCCGGCAACAATAAGTCGGGCAAAAAGACGACGCTCTTTGTCGTCCTGGGTCTAATCGTCATTGTCTATATCGTAGGCATCGTAGCGTTTTCGCAGCTAGCATACCCCAACACCACCATTGCCGGCGTCGACGTCTCGTTCTCCAACGCTTCGTCTGCCGCCACCAAGGTCAACTCGGCATGGAAGCACTATAAGCTCACCGTGACAGGCGATGACTTTAGCTGGTCCTATCAGCCCGAGTCCGATGAACCCATCGTCGACGGTGAAGCTGCCGCAAAAGAGATCATCAGCCACAACGAAGCCTTTGTATGGCCGGTCCGCCTTGTGGAATCCTTAAGCGGCAAGACCAAAACAACCGCTACCACCAACGAAGTCGATCTTGATCAAGACATCGACCTGTCCATGCTCTCCGATACCTTTGACCAAAAGAAGTTTGAGAAGGATCTGGGCGCCGCCATCGACGAGTTTAACGAAGGACGTTCGGGCACGTTCGAGGCCAATAGCTCCTATGACGAGCAAGCGGGCAAGTTTACCGTCGAGAAGGCGCGCTCCAACGAAAAACTCAACCGCGAGCATGTCATTAAATATGCCGAGCTCGAGCTCGCCTCGCTGGCCGAGACCGTAGATCTTTCCAAGCTCGGCAACGATGCCTATGAGCCGCTCAATGGAACGCTGACCGATGATCAGATTCAGGCCGCATGCGATGCCGCCAACAACTTCTTGGGCGTCAACGTGACCCTCAAGCTCAACGGCGAGGATGCCGGAAAGGTCGACGGCAGCTCCGTGCTGCAGTGGATCAGCTTTGCCGATCCGGCCAACCCCACGCTCGATACGTCGCAGATCAGCAGCTGGGCAGCCGAGCTCGCCAATGGCTTTAATACCGTTAGCTCCACTCGCTGGTGGACGCGCGCCGATGGCAAGCAGTGCGCCGTCGAAGGCGGCGACTTTGGTTGGTCCATCGACAGCAGCTCGCTCGCCAAGCAGGTCGAGGACGCCATTAACAACAAGCAGACCGGCGAGATCGAGATCAAGTACTCCCAGAAGGCCGACACCTTTACCGCAAAGGGAGAGCCCGACTGGAAGGCATACATCGATGTCGATCTGTCCGAGCAGCACGCGCGCTACTACGACGAGAACGGTAATATCGTTTGGGAGGCCAACTTTATTTCCGGCAAACCGGGCGAAGACGCCACCCCCGAAGGCGTGTGGCAGATCAACAGCAACGACGGCGGCAGCACCCTGATCGGAGCCAAGGACCCCGAGACCGGTAAGCCCAAATACGAGAGCCCGGTGAGCTACTGGATGCCGTTTGAGGGCAACATGATCGGCTTCCACGACGCCACCTGGCAAAACGACAAGAGCTTCGATAATGCCGAGTCGTACAAGTGGTGCGGCAGCCACGGTTGCATCAACCTGCGCCTGGCAGACGCCAAGGCACTTCACGACTGCATCAAAGTCGGCCTGTGCGTGGTTGTCCACTCGTAGTGCAACGCGCGCATTCCTACAACGTGGAACCGCTGCGACCAATCTAACAGTTCCGAAAGAAACCGTCCTATGCGCCCGCCCCAACCGGTGGGCGCATATAATTATCGAGGTTCTTTCTATAAAGGAGACGCTATGCCGAATGTCCCCACGATCACCCCGGGCCCGGATGATACCGAGCGCACGCCCGAAGGTGCCACCGAAACGATTCCTCTGATTACAGACGTACATGCCAATAAGCAGAACGGACGCACGAACGATACGGCCGAGATTTCCGATGAAGAGGCATATGCCAAGCTCAAAGCAAAACGTGCCGAGCGCCGACGCAAAAAGCTGATTCGACGCGGTATTGCTGCCGGTGTCGTAGGTGCCATCGCGCTCATTGCCATTGTCGCAACCCTGGTTATCAATGCGCAGCCTCAGAGCGCTAGCGGGCCTGTGACCGACATGGTGACCGAGGGCACGTTTACCACAACGGTCGAGGCGAAAGGCCAGCTCAAACCCATTTCGTCCTCAGTGGTCTCCCCTTCTGTCGACGGCACGGTCGATTCGATCAACGTGCAGGCAGGCCAATCCGTCAACGAGGGCGACATGCTTATGACCATTAAAAACGACGAGCTCGATCGCAACGTTGCCGAGGCGCAGCGTGCAGTTGCAGCCGCTCAGGAAGACCTCGCCAACGCGCAGAAAGCCGCAGCTGCCGCGCAGGCCACCCCAACGACGGACGTCGAGGGAGCTTCCGCAGCGGCTGGCGTCTCTGACGCATCAGCGGACACGAACGCCGTATCGGCCGCGCAGCGCAGCCTCGCTTCGGCCCAGGCAAACCTAGACCAGGCGAACGCCAAGGCCGCCAGTCGCACGGTCACGGCCCCGAGCTCGGGTAGCATCGTGGAGCTTAACGCCAAGGTGGGCGCAACGGTAACAGGCGGCATGATCATGGGCGAAAGCGATACGAGCGGCGGCAAGCAGTGCATGCAGATCGCCGACCTATCCAAGATGAAGGTGACCGTGCAGGTGGGCGAAAAGGACATTGCCAAGATCGCCGTTGGGCAGAGCGCCAACGTCACGTATCCCGCGTTTCCCGATATCGTGAGCCAGGGAACCGTCACGGCTATCGCGTCGGTGGCAAACTCCGACGCCGCCAACGGCGGCGGCAGCGTGACCTTTAACGTCGACATCCTCATCGAGGCGCCCGACGCGCGCCTGAAGCCGGGCATGACGGCCGAGGTCTCGGTGGTGACCGAGCAGCTCGACGACGTGGTGATGGTGCCGACGATGGCGCTCATGACCGAAGACGGCGAACACTATTACGTCAACGTGGCAACCGATGACGAGGGCAAGCAAACCCGCCGCGTCAAGGTGACCGTCGTGACGCAAAACGACAACGAAACCGTAGTCGGCAAGACACAGGTCAAGCGCGACGACCAGGGCAACGAGATCAACCCCAACGTGCCGGTTACCAAGCTGCGCGATGGTGACACCCTCGTCATGGACACCGGAGCGGACGCAACGGCTGACGGCGGCTACAGCGCGGATTCGGGCAGCATGTCTGCCGATGAGGACATGTAATGCGTCCCGTTATCGACATCCGCAACGTGCACCGCATCTTTGAGAGCGAGGCAGGTTGCGCCCACATCCTGCACAACGTGAGCCTGGCGGTAAATCCCGGCGAATTCGTCGCTATCACTGGCCCCTCGGGTTCGGGCAAATCAACGCTCATGAACATCCTAGGCTGCCTGGATAAGCCAACGGCAGGCGACTACTACCTGCAAGGGGTCAACGTGGCCGAGCTCGATGATGACGAGCTCACCGAAGTTCGCGCCCTGAGCATTGGCTTTGTCTTTCAGAGCTTCAACCTGCTGCCGCGCCTGTCGGTTATCGAAAACGTCATGCTGCCGCTGGCCTACACCAATGTGCCCCGTAGCCAGCGCGAAATGCGCGCCGTGCACGCGCTGCAGGCCGTCACGCTGCCCGTCGACCACTGGGACCACCGCATATCCGAGCTCTCGGGCGGCCAGATGCAGCGTGTCGCCATCGCACGCGCCCTCGTCAATGACCCGCCCATCATTCTGGCCGACGAGCCGACGGGAAACCTTGACTCCGCCACCGGAGCGCTTGTGATGGAGACCTTCCATAGACTTCAGGAGCGCGGCAAAACCATCGTGCTTATCACACATGACCCCGGCATCGCCGCCGAGGCCGACCGTGCCGTGACCATCCGCGACGGTCGCATTCACGACGGCGCGTATATTCCACATGCACCGCGGACCCTACGCAGCGCTGTAGATAGCCTGCCCATGATTTCCGCCTCCGCCAACCCGCCGAAAGGAGTGGTGGCATGAGCGCCCGCGATCTCATCCAGGAAGCCCTTCACTCGCTCGAAGCTAACAAGGGGCGCAGCCTGCTCACCATCCTGGGCATTGTCATCGGCATCGCCTCGGTTATCGCCATGACTTCGCTCATCGGCGGCATCCAAAACAGCCTGGTCAACAGTCTGGGCCTCAATGCGGCACGCATGGTGCAAATCTATTCGTCGCAAGAACTCACCGAGTCCGACATCGAGAAGCTTCAAAAACTGGTGCCGCAGATAGAGCAGATCGGCATTGTCGACAGCGCGTATACCGAGTATAAGACCGGCGATAAAAGCTATACCGTCATGGCACAGGGTGTCGATAGCGACATGCTCGACGCCGTGGGGGCCAGCAAGCTCGTTGCGGGGCGCACCTATTCCCAGGCCGAGTCCCAATCAGGCTCGCGCGTGGCGCTCATCAGCCGCGGCGGCGCCGATCAGCTTTACGGCAACGAACAGGATGCGCTGGGGAAAACCATCAAGGTGTCCAACGGCGAGGTGCAGATTGTAGGTGTGATTGATGGCGGCAACGACTCCATGGGCTCGCTCACGCTGTATATGCCGCGCGAAACCATCTCAGGCCTGTTTGGCGACGAAAATCCTTCATTCCCCAGCGTGACGGCTCTTGCCGCCGAGGGCACAGACATGGACGAGCTTTGTAAGACCATCGAGTCCAAGGTGCGCGCAATGAAGGGCATCGCGGAGGATGATGAGTACGACAGTGTATCGGCGACCTCCATGAAAAGCGCCATCGATGCACTCAACTCCTTTATGGGCGCGTTCTCGCTCATCATGGGCGCTGTCGCCAGCATCTCGCTGCTTGTCGGCGGTATCGGCATTATGAATATGATGCTCACCAACGTGACTGAGCGCATCCGTGAGATCGGCATTCGCCGTGCCCTGGGCGCAAGTCGTCGCGATATCACCGCGCAGTTTTTGGCCGAGTCCTCGGCGCTGTGCGTCACCGGCGGACTGTTGGGTGTCCTGATTGGCTATCTGCTGGCATGGGGACTCACGTTCTTTGCCGCAAGCTCGGGCATCATGAGCGAGTTTGGAGCTACCGGGACGATCACGCCAAGCTTCTCCATTACAACAGTGTTGATCGCGTTTGCCGTATCGGTCGGCATCGGCGTAATCTTTGGCTTCTACCCCGCTCGCCGTGCAGCAAAGCTCGACCCGGTGGAATGCCTACGCTACCAGTAAGCCACCACCAACAAGTTGCGGTGAATTAGGGACTGAATATGCTATTTAGCAGCAAAAACAGACGCTATTTCACCGCAACTTATTGAAGGGCTGCTTGCGCCAGTTCCGTGCGTCGTCCTCGAGCGATTGACGGATGACAGGCTTGTACGGGTCGAGCTTGCTCGGGGCGCTCCTCCTCGCAGGCGGGAGGGCACGCATGCGCGGCGAGCGCCTAGCGCGCGAACTCCCGTAAGAGCGCGTCTTCCACTTCCCTAAGCGAAAGGGCCCCGCCTCCCTCGGCGGGACGGGCGACCACGATACAGCGCGCTCCCACGTCGCGCGCGGAGGCGAGCTTCTCGGCCGTGCCGCCTACGGTTCCCGAGTCCTTGGTCACAAGCCACTGGGCGCCCACCTGCCGAAGCATCGCCTCGTTGAGCTCGCGGGTGAAGGGCCCCTGCATGCCGATGACGTGCGACGGCGAAAACCCCGCGTCGATGCACTTCGTTATAGCGCCGGGCAGCGGGAGCACACGCACGAAGAAGCGCTCCGCGAAATCGGCGACGCGCGTGTAGGGAGCAAGCTCCTTGCTCCCCGTCGCGAGAAGCGCGCGACCCGGGTTCTCGGAGAGAAAGCGCGCCGCGCAGGCGATCGACGCGACCGACACGACGCCTTTGGGCAGCGCCTCGGCCGGGCGCGCAAGGCGCAGGCATCGTGCACCCACGGCGAGCGAAGCGGCCCGGATGTTGCCGCTTGCGAGCGTAGCGTAGGGGTGCGTGGCGTCGACGACGATGTGCGCGCCGGAAAGCTCGCGCTCCATGTCGGCCTCGTCGAGCCTGCCCGCATGCACCTCGATACCCGGAAGCTCGCCCAAAAGCTCGCCTCCGTAATCGGTTGCCGCGTAGGCACGGGCGGGGATGCCCGCCCCGCTCGCCCATTCGCACAGAAGGCGGCCCTCGGTGGTGCCGGCGAAGATGCGCAGCGCCGGCGCGGATGCGGGCGCCGTCACTTCGGGCCCCCTGGGCGCGTGATCTGGTAGAGCAGCGCGTTCATAATGGCAGCCGCCACGGTCGAGCCGCCCTTGCGACCCCTCGCGACGATGGCCGGCACGCGTCGCGCGAGTAGCTCCTCTTTCGCCTCGACCACGTTCACAAACCCGACCGGCACCCCAACGACGAGCGCGGGCGCGATCTTCCCCGCGTCCATAAGCTCGGCGAGGCGCAGAAGTGCTGTGGGAGCGTTGCCGACGGCCACGATAAGCGGACCCTCGATGCCGCAAGCTTTGTCCATGCTCGCAACGGCGCGAGTCGTGCCCGCGGCGCGCGCAGCCGCGGCGACATTAGGGTCGGCCATGTAGCACACGGCCTTGCAGCCGAGCTTTGCGAGCGCGGGCTTGCTTATGCCTGCGAGCGCCATGTTCGTGTCGGTGAGCACCGTGGCCCCTGCGCGCAGTGCGTCGAGAGCACAGTGCGCGGCGTCATGGGTGAATACGAGGGAATCGGCGTACGAGAAGTCGGCAGTGGTGTGGATGACGCGCTTCACGACGGGCTCTTCAAGCGGCGGGAACGTGCGGCCGCCGAGCTCTTCGGTGATGATCTCAAAGCTGCGCCGCTCGATATCGCCGGGCGCCATCTCCTTGGAATCCATCTAGTACTCCACTCCTTCCCTTGCACCTATCCCCTGAGCGTAGGGGTGTTTCTCGCACCGCATCTCGGTTATGTAGTCGGCCTTCTCCACGATCTTGCGGGAAGGCGCGCGCCCGGTGAGCGCTACTTCGACGCCGCGCGCGGACATATCGAGCGCGCGGTCCACGAGCGCCTCGTCGACAAGCCCCTTCGAAAGCGCGTCGAGCGCCTCGTCGAGCACGAGCAGCCCCTCCTGCGCGCCCTCGAGCTCGGCGAGCGCGGAAGCGAGGTTCCCATCGTGCAGCTCGCGCGTCGCGGCAAGTTCTTCCGACGTCATGGACCAGGTAAACTTGTCCGACGCCTTCCCCGCGAACACGGGCACGCCGAAATGCTCGGCGAGCAGGCGCACCTCCCCGCTTTCGCCGTCTTTCAGGAACTGCACGACGACGACGCGGCGGCCTGCGGCGAGCATGCGAAGGGCGAGGCCCATCGCCGCCGTGGTCTTGCCTTTGCCGTCGCCATGATACACGTGGATCATACGCCCTCCTCGATAATGCGGTAGACATACTCCATGTCGAGCGCCCCGCGCACGGAGTCGGCCAGGCGGTCGAACTCGCGCGCACGGTGATCGGCCGCGGACGCCGCGCCCGCAGCACCCACGACGCTCTCGGGCAGGCCACGCATGCGCGCGAGCGAGCGCGCGAGGGCGAGCGCCACCCCCGGTTCGTCGAACAGGCCGTGGAGATAGGTTCCAAACACGTTTCCGCAGGCCGCGCCTTCTGGTTTGCCGCCAATCGTGCCCGCAGGGGCGCAGGAGACGATCGTTTCGCCGTCGTGGATCTCGTACCCGCGAGCCGTCATGCCGTTCCACACCGAGAACGCGCCTTGGGCGCCTGTGATGCGCAGCTCCGACTGGGCGAGGCGCTTTTCCTCCCTGAACACCGTACTTGCAGGGATGAGCCCGAGCCCGCGCGCGGTGCCAGCGCCTTCCCTGCCGTGCGGGTCGGAAAGCTCGTCACCCAAAAGCTGGTAGCCTCCGCATATGCCGAGCACCGGCGTGCCCGCACCCGAAAGCGCGCGTACACAGGCTCCGATGCCGCTAGCCGCAAGCCAGCGCGCGTCGTCGAGCGTGGTCTTCGAGCCGGGGAGCACCACCAGGTCGGGTCGGCCCAGATCGGTCGTCGAGGAAACGTAGCGCACGCCTACGCCGGGCACGCGCGAAAGCGGGTCGAAGTCGGTGAAGTTCGACAGATGCGGAAGGCGCACGACGGCGACGTCGATGACGCCGCGCGCCTCGCGGGCAGATAGGCGCGACGCGAGCGAGTCCTCGTCGTCCAGGTCGAGCGTAAGATACGGCACGACCCCCACGACGGGGGCCCCGCACATCTTCTCAAGCGGGGCCAAACCCGGGCGCAGGATTTCTACATCGCCGCGGAACTTATTTACTACAAGCCCCCGCAAAAGCGCGCGGTCCTCGGGCGCAAGGAGCGCGACCGTGCCGTAAAGCTGGGCAAACACCCCGCCTGGGTCGATGTCGCCCGCGAGCAGCACGGGGGAGGACACGGCGCGCGCGAGCCCCATGTTGACGATGTCGTTTTCGGCAAGGTTGATTTCGGCGGGGCTGCCGGCGCCCTCGATAACGATGACGTCGTTTTCCTCCGCGAGCGAATCGAACGCCTCCAAAATCTGCGGCATGAGCGCCTTCTTTCGCGCGAAGTAGTCCCTCGCAGCGAAGGCTCCCTGCTCCTTGCCGGCCACGATGAGCTGGCTTCGGTGGCCGCTTTCGGGCTTGAGCAGGATGGGGTTCATGCGCACGTCGGGCGCGATGCTGCACGCCTCGGCCTGCATGATCTGGGCGCGCCCCATCTCGAGCCCGTCGGCCGTGACACCGCTGTTGAGCGCCATGTTCTGGCTCTTGAAGGGAGCCACGCGCAGGCCGTCCTGCGAAAGCACACGGCACAGCCCCGCCGCAAGCAGGCTCTTCCCCGCGTTCGACATGGTGCCCTGGATCATGATGGGCTTCGCCCTACCCACGGGTATCGACCTCCTTCGTCGAGCCTCGGCCATACGCGCCCGCCATAGCGCCGCTGCAAGAAGCGCAGCCCCGTTCGTCGGGTTCGCCTTCGCCCGATGCGCCTTCCGCCCGAAGCGCGCGGCTGAACGCCATCGCAAGCCGGGCATTCTCCTTGCGCGTGCGCACCGCGACGCGGCACCAGAAACGGGACAGTACCGAAAACGAGTCGCACGTGCGGACCAAAACCCCCTGTTTATACAGGCGCTCGGGGAAGTCTTTCGCCGGCGTGCGGACTAAAAGGAAGTTCGCATCCGACGGCACGACGGAAAGCCCGAGCGAGGAGAGCTCGTGGGAAAGCCACGCTCGCTCGCCCGCCAATACATCGCGCGTGCGTGAGACGTATTCGACGTCTTCCAGGGCGGCGATGCCCGCGGCCTCGGCGACCGAGGAGACGGGCCACGCCTGCCCCGCCCGGCGAATCCCCTCGATGAGTTGGGCGTTTCCACTGATCAGATATCCCAACCGCAACCCCGCCATTCCGTAGAGCTTGGTGAACGCGGAGAGCACGGCCACATGGCGCGAACACGCGGCGCGTGCGGCCACGCTCCTTTCGCGGGCGTCGGGCGCGAATCCGAGGAAGCACTCATCCACGACGAGCAGCGCGCCCGCCTGCTCGCAGCGGCAAGCCGCGGCATCGATCACGCGGGGGTCGACGAGGCGCCCCGTCGGGTTGTTCGGATTGCAGAGGTACGCCACGTCTCCCGGCCCCTCGATCGCGTGGGCGAAGGAGGCGGGCACGTCGAAGTCGTCCGCTTCGGAGAGCGGGAACTCCTGCACGCATGCGCCGTAGTACGATGCCGCCTCCGCATATTCAGAGAACGTCGGCGCGCACACGACGAGGCGTTTCGGGCGCACCGCCGCGGCGAGCCGCCAGATGATATCGGACGCGCCCGCGCCGCAGACGATAGTATCTTCGGGAATGCCCTGGGCGCGCGCTAGGGCGCGAACGAGGGCAAGACTTTCCCTATCGGGGTAGGCGTCGATTCGAGAAAGCGACTTGCAAGCTGCGGCGACGGCGCGCGGCGAGGGGCCTGCCGGATTCACGTTCACCGAGAAGTCGATGAGATCGGAGGCGCCCCCTTCGCAACCGATGCCGAGCGATTGCGCGCTGCCCCCATGCGTACGGGCGCGCAGGATTCCCCCGGCAGCCCGGAGCGCGGCGTGGTCTTCCCTCATGCCATCGCCCCCAAGGCGAGCACGACCGCCGCGCGCGCGGCGCCGAAGACGACGAGCGCGCATACGGACGCGGCGAGCATGAGCCTTGTCGCCCGGGCGATGTCGCCCCACTCGATTTCGCGGGACGCGTCGCCTATCGTCGGTTTCTCAACGAGCTTGCCGAAATACACCGCGGGTCCTGCCAGGCGCAGCCCGAGCGCGCCCGCACACGCTGACTCGGTCTGCGCCGAGTTGGGGCTCGCATGGCGACGCCTGTCGCGGCGCCAGATGCGCGCCGCCCCGCGCGCGTCGAGCCCGACGATCGGGCACACGGCGATCATGAACAGGGCCGATAAGCGCGAGGGAATCCAGTTCACCGCATCGTCGAGGCGCGCCGAGGCGCGACCGAAGTCGATGTAGCGCTCGTTTTTGTAGCCCACCATGCTGTCGAGCGTGTTCACCGCCTTGTACGCCATGCCCAAGGGCGCACCCCCGATCATAAGGTAGAAAAGTGGCGCGATGACGCCGTCGCTCGCGTTCTCCGCCACCGTTTCCACGGCGGCGCGCGCGACGCCCTGCTCGTCGAGAACAGACGTGTCGCGTCCCACGATGAGCCCGACGGCTTCGCGCGCCGCGACAAGGCCGCCCTTCGAGAACGCGTGGGCCACGGCCAGGCTCTGGCGGCGCAGCTCGCATGTCGCGAGAACCTGATAGCTCGCCCATGCCTCGGCCACGAAGCGCAAGCCGGAGTGAACCATGCCGCAAAGATGTAGGATACCCCAGGTCAAAAGCCCACACGCAAGCGGAAGCGCCACGGCGAGCACAAGCCCTGCGGCACGCGTGCCCGCGGACGTTTGCGGGAATGCGCCTCGAAGGCGGCCTTCGGCCCACGTGATCGCGCGCCCCATGGCGACGACGGGATGGGGAAGCCAGCGCGGGTCGCCGAAGGCAAGGTCGGCCGCGAACCCGGCGGCGACGGCAAGAATCGTCATCACCGGGCATCGCCCCCCGAAGCGGGGCGAACGTCGCGAAGGCAGCGCCCATCCCAGGTGGCGGCCCATGCGCCGCCCGGCTCGGTATGCACGTCGAAATATCCCATTTTCGGGACAGCTAGCTCGGAGAGTAGCGCTTTCACGGTACCCGCGTGAACGACGAAGACGGCGCGCCCACTCCCCTGGGCGCGCTCCGATTCGCACGCCTCCCGAAACGCCGCGACGACGCGGCGGGTGAAATCGCTCTTGCCCTCGCCATGCGGGCAGCGCGTCTCGCACCAGGAGTCTACCCAGGCGTGGTAGCGCACATCCTCTTTAAGCTCGGCGGCGCTTCGCCCCTCGAAGTCACCGAAATCCATCTCGCGCAGACCGGGGCACGCCATAAGCTCCGCGTTCGGGAAGAGGATGCGCGCCGTCTGGTCGGTGCGGGCCATGCCGCTCGTGATAACACGGAACACGTCACGATCGCACGCGAGATCGCGCAAAGCGCGCTCGCCCGCGCTCGACAGGGGCTCGTCGGTGCCCGCCCCGCTGTAGCGATGGTCTTCCGTGCCCGCCGTGGCACCATGGCGCACAAAGACGACTTCCAAAGGCGCGCCCGCGCCCTGCGTCCCTCGAGGTGCATCGGCAAGGTTTCCTTTGATGACCTGGGGAATCCCGCACGTCATGCGCACGACGACGTCGGCGCGCGTAGCGAGCGCGCATCCCAGGCGCCCCGCGCGCTCGCGCCATTGGGCGTCTTCCGCACGCATGGGGACGACCCCCGAGCCGACCAAGGACAGAATCACTGCGTCGAAGCCGATCAGCCGCTCGAGCGCCCGGTCAGCGTCGAGCGCGCGTACGAGTTCCTCAGCACGGTACGCGACGCGGCCGGCAAAAGCCGCGGGCACGCCGCCCTCCGCTAGCTGCGCCGCGTCGACGAAATCGTCCGCCGCGAACCCGAGCTTTTCGCGCACGAAGGTCCTCTTCCCCGAATGCGCGCCACCTACCACGAGCATCATAGGAGCATGCCCCCCGCCACCAGCATGGCAAGCATCGCGAGCTCGGCCCATTGCAGAAACCATCCGGCCAAATCCCCCGTCACCCCGCCGAAGCGGGACAGGGCAACATGGCGATACCACGCGAGCGCCAAAAGCCCCGCCACCGCCATAAGGGCGCCGACGGCCTGAGCGCACGCGACCATCCCTGCAGCCGAAGCCGCAGCGAAAGCGCAAAGCGGCACGACGATCGCCGCGCGCTTCTTCGAAGGCGAGAGCCCCGCGGCCATGCCGTCCGCCCGCGCGGCAGGCCAACATTCAACGGCGAGCCCCGAAAGCGCGCGGGAGAACACGAGCGAGCACAGAAGCGCGAGGAACGTCCCCGCCGTAAGCGGCAGCGCGGTGAACAGGGAAAACTGCAGAATAAGGTACACAACAACACCGATGACCCCGAAGGCGCCCGCCCGCGGGTCGTGCATGATCTCTAGCTTTCGCTCGCGTGGGGCCCAACTTGCAAGCGCATCGGAGGTGTCGCAGAGCCCGTCTAGGTGGATGCCTCCCGTCACCGCCACAGGCAGCGCCACGAGCACGGCCGCGACGATGGTCGCGGGCACGCCGAGCAGGTTCGCCACGTACCCCCACGCCGTCATGAGGAAGCCTTCCGCAAGGCCCACCAGGGGAAACGCAGCAAGCGCATGGGTTGATCCGAAATCGGTCCAGGCCGATTTCGGGACGGGGATGCGCGAGAACGTTCCGAACGCCGCGCCGATTGCCTCTGCTATCTTCACCTTGTAGGTCCTTCGCCTTTCATCCACACGGGAATCCCGCATACCACTTCGACTGCACGGTCGGCCAGCGCCGCCACGCCCGCGTTCACGCGCGCGAGGGCGCGCCTCCATACCTCGGTCCCCTCATCGTAGCGCATCCCATCGGCGAACACGTCGACGGTGACCACCACCGTATACGCAGCGGCCTGAGCGAGCCGTTCAATGCCTCCGAGCACCTCGCGCGCCACAGCGTCGGGGTCACGTGGGGACAAGCCGCCTTCCGCGAAGAGCTCGTTTGCAACCAGGTTGCCCACGTCCTCCAAAAGAAGCGTGCAGCCGCGCGGAAGCCCAGGCACTGCGGCGCCCACGTCACGCGTGCGCTCGAGGGTGGAAAACCCCTTGCCCTCGCGCAGCGCCCGATGGCGCGCGATGCGGTGGGCTCCCTCTTCCCCGAAGGGCTCCATCGTTGCCAGGTAAACGCGGGGGCCGTCGTGCCCAAGGCACAGGGACTCGGCGTAGGCGCTCTTACCGCTCGCGCCGGCGCCGATAACGAACGTCACCGCCATTTCCCGGCCTCGAAATGCTCGTAAGCAGCCATGCCAGTCGCCGTGAACGTCTTCCCATCCCGGTACACGCGCAGCGCCGAATCCAGAAGGGGCAGATACGCCATGGCGCCCGCGCCCTCGCCCAAGTGCATGCCTGCGACGAGGGGTGCCTTTATGCCGAGCTCGCGAAGGAGCTCCTGGCTTGCGGGTTCGCTAGATGCGTGGGTGCCCACGAGGTAGCCCAAGGCGTTGGGGCACAGGCGCACCGCGCACAGGGCCGCCGTGCAGGATATGACCCCGTCGAGGAGCGCCGGCGCCTTCGAGGCCGCGGCCCCCAGGTAGAAACCGCACATCGCCGCGATGTCGAAGCCGCCCACCTTCGAGAGCACGTCGATCGGGTCGGCGGGATCGGGCGAGTTCGCGTCGATAGCGCGCTCGACCACGTCGCGCTTGCGCGCGAGCGAGGCGTCCGAGAGCCCCGCGCCGCGCCCGACGAGGCTCCGCGCGTCCGCCCGGATGAGCACTGCGGCCACCGCCACCGAGGTGGTCGTGTTGCCGATGCCCATCTCGCCCGCAGCGAGAAGGCGCACGCCGGCGCGGGCAAGCCCGCACGCGACGGCGATTCCGACCTCGATCGCGCGCACGGCCCCATCGCGAGACATGGCGGAGCCGTGCGCGATGTTGCCGCTCCCCCGCCGCACGTTCGCGCGCACCATGCGCGCGTCTTCTATGCCCCGGGCCATACCCACGTCGACGGGCACGACCTCGGCACCCGCGAACGCCGCCATGCGGCAGGCGCTCGTGGCCCCCTCGCACATGTTGCGCGCGACGGCTCGCGTCACGTCTTGCCCGCTTTGCGACACGCCTTCGGCAACGACCCCGTTGTCGGAGAAGAATACCGCGAGCGCACGGGGAAACTCGGCCACCTCGGCGCTCCCCTGAGCCGCGGCGATACGCGCGACGGCATCTTCAAAGTCGCCCAATCCCCCCAAGGGGTGCGCGATGGAGTCCCACGCGGCGTACGCGGCGGCGCGGGCGCACTCGTCTGCGGGCGCGATCCGGGAGAGCGCGGCTTCGAGCACGGCGCCCGGCGCCGACGAGAACGCGCGCTCGACTTCCTCGCGGATGCAGGCAAGCGCGGTTTCGGTTGCTTCAGCCATGCCGTCTCCTCTCTGCGAACGACGCTGCGGCAGACGCGAACGCGCGCGCAACGTCGGGGTTCGCAGGATAGTACACATGCGGGAAGCCCGCAACCAGGGACGGGGTAGTCGTCATGCACGGCCAGCCCTTGTCGCGCCGGGGCTTTTGCGCCCAAAAGTCGCCGCCCGGGCAGGTGGACTGCCAGTAGTGGAACTCGTGCGCGCGGATGCGTGTGCCGCGCGGCCCGTAGAGCCCGTCGCGTTGGGAAGTGAGCCCCACGTACCCGAAATGGGACAGCCTTCCCCCGTTCTCGCTTGCGCCCTCAAGGGCGCCCACAACAGGCCAGCGCCGCCCCTCGCTATCGGAGATTTCGCGCTGCAGGTACAGAAACCCACCGCATTCGGCAACCGTCGGCATGCCGGATTCCACCGCACGCCGCACCGCCTCGCGCATCGGCGCGTTCTCGGAGAGCTGCCGCACATGGAGCTCCGGGTAGCCGCCTCCCAGATAGAGGGCGCTTGTCCCCCGCGGCAACTCGCTATCACACAGGGGGCTGAAAAAGGCCAGCTCGCAACCCAGGTCCTCGAGCGCGCGCAGGTTCTCCTCGTAGTAGAACGAGAACGCCTCGTCACGCGCAACGGCGACGATGGGCCGCGCTCCCGCGATCGGCTCCAACCGGTAAGGTTCCTCGCAGATATCGGGTGCCGTCGCCGCTATTTCGAGCAAGCGGTCGACGTCGACGCTCTTTTCCACCAGCTCGGCCATCTTGTCGATGCGCGCGGAGAGCTGCTCGACCTCGTCGGCGGTCACAAGCCCCAGATGCCGGCTTTCGAGCGAGAACGCCTCGTCGGCGGGAATATTACCCAAAACCGCGACGCCCGTGTGCTTCTCGATCGCAGGCGCCGCGTAGGCGCAGGCAGCGGCGCTCGTCTTGTTCAGCACGACGCCGCGCACGTTCGCACAAGGCAGGAACTCGGCGATGCCGCGAATTACGGCGGCGAGCGATAAAGACGCCCCGCGCCCGTTCACCACTAAAACGACCGGCGTTTCCGTGTCGCGCGCAACCTGGTAGCTGCTCGCGTCGGCCACGCCGGGCGCCATGCCGTCGTAGAAGCCCATGACCCCCTCGAGCACCGCGACATCCGCGCCCGCGGCGCCGCGTGCGAGCAGGGCGCGCAGCGTCGGGGCGTCGGTGAAGAAGCCGTCTAAGTTGCCCGAGCGCGCGCCCACGACGCGACGATGAAAGAGCGGATCAATGTAGTCGGGGCCGCATTTGAAGGCCGCGCATGCAAGGCCGCGGCGCGCGAGCGCGCGCAGGAGCGCGCACGTAACGACCGTCTTGCCGCTCCCGCTCGAGGGCGCAGCGACCATGAAGCGCGGGATGGTCGTGCTCACCGGGCGCCGCCTTCCCCACCTGCACCACGCGCGCTGACGAGGAACACGGGGTTTTGCGCCTTCATAAGATGGTGCGAGCCTACAGCTTCGGCGCGGGCGGCCGACACCTGGCAAGCCTCGAACCCCTTAAAGCGCGAACTCGAGAGGAGCGCGCACGCCTCGGTGAGCGTCTCAACGGTGACGCATGGCACGCACAGGCGAACCTGCGAGTTCTTCTCGAGCGCCACCTCCACGATGGAGGGAAGCTCGCCCGCGCTCCCGCCGACGAACACGGCGTCGGGGACGGGCAGTATCGCGAGCGCTTCGGGGGCGACACCGGGGACCGCATGCACGTTGCCGCACCCGAATGCATCCGCGTTCTCTCGGATGAGCTGCACGCCGGTCGCGTTGCGCTCGACCGCCCATACCGACCCCGCTCGCGCGACGAGCGCCGCCTCGATCGACACGCTCCCCGTGCCGGCGCCGACGTCCCACACGGTGTCGGTCGCGGTAAGGCGCAGCTTCGCGAGCGCGACGGCGCGCACCTCCTGCTTGGTCATGGGAACGTCGCCGCGGATGAAGAGCTCGTCGGGAATGCCCGAGGAAGCGTACGGCCAGCGGGAACTCGCGGCGCGGGATGCGCCCGCAGAGTCCGCCGCGGAAGAAGCCGCCGCGGGCGCAGACGCGCCGGCCGGCACCTCGGAGGCTGCGCTAGAGCCCGCAGGCGACCCGGCGCCGCCTGCGAAATCGATAAGCATCACGTTCAAGTCGTCGAACGTCTGACCTGTGATTTCACTTGCGGTCGCGCAGGTGATGCGCTCGTCGGGGTACGACAGGCGCTCGGCCACCGTCACGCACGCGTCCCCGAAGCCCGCCTGCACAAGCTCGCCCGAAAGCCGCGAGGGATCTTCCCCGCCCGACGTGACGAGGAAGAGCTCACCTGCGCGCTCGGCCTCGGCCACGATGTCGCACGCCACGCCGTGAGCGCTCGCGAAGCGCCAATCCTGCCATGGACGCGCGAGGCGCGCGGCGAGATACGACGCTGAGCTTATGCCGGGAATGACGCGCACGTCCACCTGCGCGTCGCCGGAGAGCGCCTCCACCAGGCGGCGCGCGCCGCTGAACAGCCCCACATCGCCCGTCATCACGACCACGGCGCGCTGCCACGACGCCGCATCGGTGAGCGCGGCGACGATGTCCGCCGTCTTCACGAGCTCGCATCTCACCACGTCGGGCGGCACGTCGATGCCGGCAAGCGCGCGATGAGCGCCGATGACCACGTCGGCGATGTCGATCGCGTCGAGCGCCGCGCGCGAGAGCAAGTCGGGGTTTCCGGGCCCCGCCCCGATGATCGTTACCTTTCGCATGGAATCTCCCGATACCCGCGCGGCGTGACCATACGGCCGCCTACGAGCTTCGTGTCCGCGTTGCCGACGAACACGGTGGTGAACATGTCGGCGTCGATCTCCCCCAGCTCGGAGAGCCTGCACATGCCCGACTGCTGCCCCTCGCGCCCGATGTTGCGCACCCAGCCGCAGAGCGTGTCGGGGGCCTTCCATTCGAGCATAATCTTCGCCGCGCGTGAGAGCCTGTCGGCGCGCTTTCTGCTGCGCGGGTTGTACAAACAGATGCAGAAGTCGGCGCTCGCCACGGCGGCGAGCCTGCGCTCGATGACCTCCCATGGCGTGAGCAGGTCGGAGAGCGACACGACCGCGAAGTCGTGGGCAAGCGGGGCGCCGAGCACCGCCGACCCGCTCTGAGCCGCGGTGGCCCCGGCGATAACTTCCACGTCTACATCGGGGTAGTCCTCCGCAAGCTCCAGCACGGGGCTCGCCATGCCGTACACGCCCGCGTCGCCGCTGCACACGAGCGCCACGGCTTCTCCACTCTGCGCGCGCGAAAGCGCAAGGCGGCACCGTTCGACCTCGTGCATCATCGGCGTCGCGAGATGCGCCGCGTCGGGCACGGCGGCGAGCGCGAGCTCCACGTATTTCGTGTAACCCACAACGACGTCGGACGCCTCGAGCGCACGCCGAGCCGCAATCGTCATGCCGTCGGGGCCGCCCGGGCCGATTCCCACCACGAAGAGCTTTCCCATCACCGCTCCTTAAACGAAAGTTCGATAGTTACCCTGGAAAACGCGACGGTCACGCCGCCGTGAGCAAGCTTCGGTAAGATCAGTTTACCCCCGTCCGCGAGCGCCGCGCGCTCGCACACGTTGTCGACCCCCACCGTCGCGCGCACGAAATCAGATGGCGAAACGCTGCCTTCGACCTGCGACAACTCCTCTGCGGAATACGTCGCAAGCGGGATATTGCGCGCGCAGCAGAAGGCGAGCAGACCCTCCTCGTGCGCCTTCACGTCGATCGTCGCCGCCTCGCGCACGGCCGAAGGCGAGATACCCACCTGCCCGCACGCGAGAAGAAACGCCTCCTCGATCGCTTCGGCGCACGCACCGCGACGGCATCCTATGCCCGCAACGATGCAGGGCACGACAAGGCGAAGCGGCTCGGGCGCAGGCGCCTGCGCCCGCACGCCCGCCGGCTTCCCCGTCTCACCGGCGGGCACGACCTCGCCCGTTGTCTCCGCCGCACGAACGGACGCACCTGCATTCGCGCCAGCGAACGGCGACACGACGATATCGGCCCGAGCGCGGTCGGACGCAATGTCAACCCCCTCAGGCGGCTGTCCCGAAATCGGCATGTCGGAATAGAGCGCCACGCGCCCGCCCGAAAGCAGCCGCGCCGACACTCGCTTGATGGCCTCGGGATTCGAAACGGCGAGCCCCGCACAGCGCGCCCACGTATCCACCGCCCACACGCCGCGGACGTCGGTCGCCGTGGTGATGACGGGGATGGCCCCTGCCGCGCGTGCCACAGTTTGCGCAAGCTCGTTCGCACCGCCCAAATGCCCCGACAAAAGCGGGACGGCAAAGCGCCCCGCCTCGTCGATCGCCACAACCGCGGGATCGTTTGCCTTCGAGGCGACATGCGGCGCGATCGCCCGCACGGCGATGCCCGCCGCGCCCACGAACAGAAGCGCGTCCGACGCTTCCCACGCGAGCGCCGTCCATGCGCGCAGGTCGGCCTTCCCCTCGCCGAACCCGCGCGAAACGGAAACGTCCCAGCCAGGGTCGTCTTCACCTGTCTGCGCGCAATCGGAAAGCGCGTGTGCGGTGCGCACCGCCAACGCATACCCCCTCTCAGTGAACGCTATGCAGGAAACCCTCATCTAGCGCACCACCATCGTCGAGAAGTAGCTGCCCCGATCGGGCACATCGTCGAGCGAGCGGTACACGCGCTCGCCCGGAAGCCCACAGTCCTCTACAAGCTCGGCACCGTCGAAGGCACCCTCCTCGCAAAGGAAGCGCTTCGTGTCCGCAAGCGAGCGGCGCGCCTTCATGACCACCTTCGTCCCCGGCCAGCCGATTGCACGGCGCACCCCGTACAGAACGCCTTTACTCATACGTCGCCCCCAATTTCCCGATAACTGCATCGGCGCCCGACGTGCGGAAAAGCTCGCGGCGCTCGGCGTCGAACACGACCGCGGCGATGTCGCATGCGCCCGCCGCGCGGCGGCGCAACCTGTCCTCAATTGCCGCAGCGAGCGAGGCGCGCGCAGCGTCCCCAACGCCGGCGGCCTCGATTACCTCGAGCGCCGCCGTGGTCGTGACGGACGACATGATCTCGCGCACGGTCTTCGCGCCCGCGCCGGCCATGGCCGCGTGGGCGGCCAGAATCTCCGCGCGGCAGTCGGCGGTACGCGAATGGGTGTCCATGATGCCGCCCGCGACCTTCACCAACTTGCCGATGTGTCCCACAAGAAGGACATTGGTAAATCCCTCGCGAACGCAGCAGTCAATCGCATCGCCCACAAAGTTGGAGATGAAGACCACCGGCGCACCGTTTAGGTGGAAATGCCCCGAGATGAACTGCCCGCCGTAGTTGCCGGGCGTGAGCACGACTCCGCGCCGCCCCATAGCCGCATGCTGCCGGATCTCGAGCTCGATGCTGTCGCGCAAGGCAGCGAGGCTGCGCGGCTCGACGATGCCCGTCGTGCCCAGGATGGAGATGCCGCCCTCTATCCCCAGATGCGGGTTGAAGGTCTTTTTGGCAAGGGCAACACCCTCGGGTACCGAAATCGTCACAGCAATATTTCCAGAAAAGCCGTGCGCGGCGCACACCTCGCGCACCGCCGAAGTGATCATCGCGCGCGGCGTCGCGTTGATGGCGGCCGCCCCCACCGGCTGCTCGAGCCCGGGCAATGTCACGCGCCCCACGCCCACGCCGCCATCGACGGAAACTTCCGATTCGCGCGCGGGCACGTCCTTGCTGCCCGCAGCACCCGTGCCCGACCCCGCATGTTCCACGTGCGCGTACACGAGTACGCCGTCAGTCACATCGGCATCGTCGCCTGCGTCCTTTCGCACGGCGCACTGGGCGCACCCCTCGCCGATGCATGCGTCGACCACGTTCGCCTCGACGGGCAGCCCGCCGGGGGTGACGATCGACACGAGGCCGACGGGCTTTCGTGACAAGAGCATCTCGCAGGCCGCCTTCGCCGCGAGCGCGGCGCAGCTCCCCGTGGTGTAGCCGCAGCGCAGGCGGGTCGTCCCGGTATATATGTAGTGCTCGAAGGCCACGCTAGCTGCTCGCCTTCCGATACCCCGTGGAAAACGAAGGGTCGTAAAGCTTGCTGCGCTCGTACGACTCCGCTTGCGCGCCGTTGTGTGCAAGCCTGCCGCGAGCTCCGAGCACGCGGCCCACCACCACGAGCGCCGTGCGGTCGATGCCCTCTCGCGCGCCCGCATCGGCGAGCGTGCCCACTGTGCATCGCACCACGCGCTCCTCAGGCCAGGTTGCCTTGTACACGAGCGCCGCCGGCTCGTCGGAGCTGCGGCCCGCATCCAAAAGCTCGGCGGAAAGCTCGGCGAGCATACCCGAGCTCAGGAAGATGACCATAGTCGAGCCGCTTTCCGCCATGGTGCGCATGCCCTCGCCCGCGGGCATGGGGGTGCGCCCGGAAAGCCGCGTGATCACGACCGACTGGCTGATTCCCGGCAGCGTGTATTCCTGGCGAAGCGCCGCCGCGGCACCGCAAAAGCTCGACACGCCGGGCACCACCTCGTAGTCCACGCCGCGCGCGTCGAGTGCGTCCATCTGCTCCTGGATGGCGCCGTACAGGCACGGGTCGCCCGTGTGCAGGCGCACCACTTCCTCGCCCCGCGCATCCGCCGCGCACATCACGTCGAGCACTTCCTCCAAGGTCATGTGCGCGCTGTCGTAGACGACGCAGGATTCCTTGCACTCGGCGAGCAGCTCGGGGTTCACAAGGCTCCCCGCCCAAACGACCACGTCGGCCGCGCGCAGAAGACGCGCCCCGCGAAGCGTGATAAGGTCGGCGGCGCCCGAACCTGCGCCAACGATATGAATCATCCGAGCCTTCCCTTCCCGTTTCTCATCGCAACCGTTTACGCCGCCATTCGCGCAGCAGGCAAAACACGGCGCCTGCGGCGACAATCGGCGCAAATACGCAGGCAGAAGGCGCAATGCCGCCCGCCCTGGCTTTGACACGTTCACAAGTGCCCACTATCATAGTAAAAGATTCGGCAACGAGCATATGACAATCGGATAAAAGGAAATGACCGGCGCGGCGCCCGCACAGCCCGCGCTGGCTTGCGGAGGGAACCAGGTGGGAATCCTGGGCAAGGGACATTACTGTATAGGACGCGCGGGCGAACCGCCTCACGCCCCAAGCCAGACTGCTTCGCCTTTTCCTCACGGCATCGCCGTGGCGTTAGCTCCTTGTGAACCCCGAGGGGTGCGCTTTTCTTTCGCTTGTGCCGACAAGCAACTGTCGCCGGGGGACCGGCAAACCGAGGAAAGGAAAAACCATGTCCGAACAGATGTCACGCCGCGGCTTCATGAGCGCCGCGGCAACCGGAGCCGTCGCGCTCGCCGGAGTCGCGCTCGCGGGCTGCTCCAACACCTCCGCGAGTTCCGAGAAATCGAGCGAAAAGGAGAAGGCCGTGAAGCCGGTCATCCTCGTCACGAGCTTCGGCACGAGCTACAACGACTCGCGCCACATCACCATCGGCGCCATCGAAGACGCTATCCGTGAGAAGTACTGGCAGGACTACGACATTCGCCGCGCCTTCACCGCGCAGATCATCATCGACAAGCTGAAGAAGCGCGACGGCATCACGATCGACAACATGACCGAGGCGCTCGACCGCTGCGTGGAAGACGGCGTGAAGGAAATCGTCGTGCAGCCGACGCATCTCATGGCTGGCCTGGAATACGCCGACGTGAAAGACGAGCTCGACAAGTACGCTGACAAGTTCGACAAGATCTCGCTCGGCGACCCGCTGCTCACCTCCGACGACGACTACAAGAAGGTGGCCGCAGCCATTAAGGAGAACATGGCGTCCTTCGACGACGGCAAGACGGCGCTGTGCCTCATGGGCCACGGCACCGAAGCCGATTCCAACGCCGACTATGCCAAGATGCAGGAAGTGTTTAAGAACGAGGGCTTGACGCAGTTCTTCGTCGGCACCGTCGAGGCTGAACCGACCTGCGAGGATGTTATCGCCGCCGCGAGCGCCGCAGGCTACAAGAAGGCCGTGCTCGCGCCGTTCATGGTGGTCGCGGGCGACCACGCGAACAACGACATGGCAGACGAGACCGACCCCGACAGCTGGGCTGCGAAGTTCGTGGCCGCCGGCTTCGAAGTGACGTGCCTGCTCCAGGGTCTGGGACAGAACGTCGCGGTCGACGACATCTACGTCTCGCACGCGGACGACGCCATCGCCAAGCTGTAAACTCGCCGCGCACGGGGGCGCCGGTCGCGTCCCCGTGCAACGGGCATGCGCCTTCCCCGACTGACGGCGCATGCCCGTTGCATTCGCATCCCGCCCGCCCACCGCACGGCGCGGGCGGTCGAAGCGATTGAAAGGAACCCCTCCATGTTGAAGAAAACCCTCGCCTTCGCCCTGTCGGCGGCGCTTTTCGCATTCTCGCTCGCCGGCTGCGGCGGAAATTCAATCGACAGCGCAAAGGCAAGCGATGCCGATTCCCAGGAAAAGACCGAACAGGCGGCCGATGCGCCCGAGGGCGCAAGCGCTGCCCCCATCACCGCCGATAAGGTGGCCGACGGC
Organism: Collinsella aerofaciens; assembly: GCF_028206995.1. Lineage (GTDB taxonomy): Bacteria > Actinomycetota > Coriobacteriia > Coriobacteriales > Coriobacteriaceae > Collinsella > Collinsella aerofaciens_AQ. Next base: position 75,298 of record NZ_JAQLFL010000005.1, read on the forward strand.
ACCTATCCGATCACCGTAGATTCCAGCTCGAACATGTTCAGGATTGTGGACGCCCAGCTCATCGTGGAAAACGGCTCCATGCACTGCGTGATGACACTTTCCGGCACGGGCTACGGCAAGCTCTTCATGGGCACGGGCGACGAGGCTGCCGCCGCGAGCGAGGCCGACTTCATCCCCTATGTGGAAAACGCGGAAGGCAAGTACACCTACGACGTGCCCGTTGAAGCGCTCGACGAGGACACCGCCTGCGCCGCGTGGAGTATTAGAAAAGAGCAGTGGTACGACCGCACGCTCGTGTTCGAATCCGCCGGCGTCGATCTGCGCGCCGACGCACTGAAGTAACGCCATGCGGTCGATTCTTCCCAAGGGGGAAAACAGAAAGCGCCACAGAATCGCGGCGCGCGCGATCGCCTGCGTTCTCGTCGCCCTGCTCGCGCTTCCCTTCGCGGGGTGCAGTGCGAGCCCGAACGCGACCGGTGCCACGACGGGCTCTCAGGAATACACTGTGAGCGTCTCGCTTTCCGGCGGGTCAGGGCGCGCAAGCATCGCCTCACCAACCACAATTGTGAAGGATGGCGACACCTACACCGCGACCATCACCTGGTCGAGTTCGAACTACGACAAGATGACCGTCGACGGCGTGGACTACGCGCCCGTAAACGACGGCGGCAACTCCACGTTCGAGATACCCGTCACGCTCGACGAGGACATCGCCGTGTCGGCCGAGACCGTCGCCATGTCGACGCCGCACACCATCGACTACACGATCCACTTCGACTCATCCACCATGAAGGAGAAATCGGGCGACGAAGCAAGCGGCGGCTCCCCTGCGGGAACGGATTCAAGCGCCGCGGCCGACTTCCACAACGCCGATTTGGGCTGCGGCTGGAAGCCGACGGGGACGCTTCAGCTTGAATACGCCGAACACTTCACTGTCGACGAGTTCGAAGGCGGCCTGCGGCTTATCTGCATTTCGAACGGGGAGCGCTTCCTCGTGGTGCCGCAAGATGCGAAGGTACCTGATGGGTTGAGCTCCGACATCGCGGTCATAAGGCGCCCCGCCGACAAGGTGTACCTCGTGTCGTCGGCGACGATGTGCCTGGTCGACGCGCTCGATGCGAACGACAATATCATCATGTCGGGCACGAAGGCCGACGATTGCTCGGTCGCGGGCTTCAAAAGCGCACTCGAAAGTGGGGCGATCGCCTACGGCGGCAAGTACAGCGCGCCCGACTACGAGCGAATATCGGCCTCGGGCTGCACGCTCGCCATCGAGAACACCATGATCAACCACACGCCCGATGTGAAGGAAAAGCTGCAGAAGCTCGGGCTCGTCGTGCTCACCGAACAGTCGTCGAGCGAGCCCGAAGCACTCGGGCGCGTCGAGTGGATTAAGCTTTTCGGCGTCCTGTTCGACAAGGAAGACGAGGCCGCGCACCTGTTCAACGAGCAGAAGACCCGCGTCGAGCAAACGTCGGGGCTCGCGTCGTCAGGTAAAACCGTGGCGTATTTCTACATTAACTCGAACGGGGCCGCCGTCACGCGGCGGGCGGGCGACTACGTGGCGCAGATGATCGAGCTTGCAGGCGGCAGCTACGCGCTCGATGACGCGCAGACGGCGTCGACGTCAGGTTCGTCAGTAACGCTCGAAATGGAGCGCTTCTACGCGACGGCGAAGGATGCCGACATCATCGTCTACAACGGCACTATCGACGAATCGGTTGCCACCTTGAAAGACTTCGTAGGCAAAAACGCGCTATTGTCGCAGTTCAAAGCTGTAAAGAACGGCAACGTCTGGGTCACAAGCGCCGACATGTACCAGCAGATGACTTCTACCGCCGACATTATCGACGAGCTGCACGGGGCGTTCACCGGCGATGACGCGAGCGACTTCCATTATCTGAGGAAGCTTGGCTAGCGTCATGAGAAGCCGGCTTTCCATGACATACGACGAATCGGGGCGCGCCGCGCGGTGTCGCGTCGTGACGGCGCTGCTCGCTGTTGTCCTCATCGTGCTCGTCGGGGCCAACCTGTGCATCGGGAGCGTGCTCGTGCCCGCAGACCACATCCCCGGCATCCTTTCGGGCGGCGCGGCCAATTCCATGGAAAGCCAAGTCATCTGGGAGATTCGCCTGCCGCGCGTGCTTTCAGCCGTGCTTCTCGGCGGGGCACTTTCGCTCTCCGGGTTCCTGCTGCAGACGTTTTTCAACAACCCCATCGCCGACCCGTTCATCTTGGGCGTCTCCTCGGGCGCAAAGTTCGTCGTCGCGCTTGCGATGATCGTACTTCTGGGCGCGAACCAGGCCATGTCCTCGCCGGCCATGGTGGCCGCAGCGTTTCTGGGATCGCTTATCACCATCGGCTTCGTGCTCTTCATCGCACGGCGCATAAGTTCCATGGCCATGCTCATCGTGGCGGGCGTCATGGTGGGATACATCTGCTCGGCGGCGACGAACTTTCTCATCGCCTTCGCCGACGACCAGTCCATCGTGAACCTGCACAACTGGTCTTTGGGTAGCTTCTCGGGTTCGAGCTGGGACGACATCGCGGTCATCGCGGTCGTGGTGATCACCGTGAGCGCATGCGTATTCGCGATATCGAAGCCCCTTTCCGCCTTCCAGCTGGGAGAAGCCTACGCGAAAAGCGTCGGCGTGAACGTCGCACGCTTCCGCGTGGTGCTCGTCCTTCTAGCGAGCATGCTCTCCGCCTGCGTGACCGCGTTCGCTGGTCCGGTGTCGTTCGTAGGCATCGCGGTTCCGCATCTCGTGAAGTCGGCGCTGAAGTCGTCGAAGCCCATCCGCGTGATTCCTGCGTGCTTCTTGGGAGGCGCCATCTTCTGCGCGGGTTGCGATTTGATCGCGCGCACGCTGTTCTCTCCCGTCGAGCTTTCCATCAGCGCCGTCACCGCCATCTTCGGCGCGCCGGTGGTTATCGCGCTCATGTTGAAGAAGCGGGTGAGGTAGATGGGGAAATTTGTGCCGCGGCCCAAAACGCTCCGAGCGGAGTCGAACCTCGAAACCCCGGTCGAAACGCAGGCTGACGGAGCGCCGCTTTTCCGCATAAGTGACCTGTCGGCGGGCTACGACAAGAAGGTCGTAGTCGAAGGCGTCGATCTGGAGGTTCGCACGGGCGACGTCGTGGCGCTCATCGGGCCGAACGGCTCGGGCAAGTCGACCATCTTGAAAACCATCACACGCCATCTGGCACCGCTTGCCGGCGCGGTCGAGCTCGACGGGCGGGAGATTTCCAGATGGAAGACGGCGGAGTTCGCAAGGAACCTTGCCGTTATGCTGACAGATCGCCCCCGGACCGAGCTCCTCACCTGCCGCGATATCGTAGAGGCGGGAAGGCATCCCTACACCGGGCGAATGGGTACACTCTCGCCCGACGACCATAGTCGGGTCGACGAGGCCATGAAAACCGCACATGTGGAAGAGCTCGCCGAGCGCGACTTCATGCAGATAAGCGACGGGCAACGCCAGCGCGTCATGCTCGCACGCGCCATCGCGCAGGATCCGCGTGTGCTCGTGCTCGACGAGCCCACGTCGTATCTCGATATCCGCTACCAGATCGACCTGCTGCGAATACTTCGCCACCTTGCGAAATCGCGGAATGTTGCTGTCATCATGTCCATCCACGAACTCGAGCTCGCGCAGAAAAGCGCCGACAAGGTGATTTGCGTGAAGGACGGCCGGGTCTTCCGCGCCGGCGCACCCGAGGACATATTCACGCGCGAGACGATTGGCGAGCTCTACGGCCTTCAACATGGCACCTTCAACGAGCGCTTCGGCAGCGTGGAAATTGGGCGCCCGCACGGCGATGCGCACACGTTCGTCATCGCCGGCGCAGGAACGGGGTCGGCTGTGTTTCGCCAGCTCATCCGGCATGGCAAGGCGTTCTACGCGGGCGTTCTGCACGAAGGGGACATCGACTGCGAGCTCGCGCGCGACCTGGCGACGGAATGCGTGGCCGAACGCGCCTTCGAGCCGATCGGGGATAAAACCATAGCCCGCGCCAAAGAGCTCCTCGTCCACTGTGCGCACCTCATCGTGTGCCCCACCGCCTTCGGCACCATAAACGCCCGCAACGCAGAGCTCGTCGAGTTCGCACGATCGCATGGTATCGAGGTCATGCAAGCGTGCGAAGGCGCATCGGAGGATTCCAATGGATACGCCTAGGCGCGATCCAAGAAATCGTCCGCATCCCCATCTGACACTATTTCACCGCAACTTAGAAGGTGTCGGCGTATAACGCTTCACCCCAAATTAAATTGATTCGTTGAATAGACACACTACAAATCTTTAGACTTCGTTTAATCCACAAGTGGGTATTATCACACATTAAGCACACGTGAAAGGATATACCCATGTCGCTTACACGGTCAGCAGAGCGTGCAGCGCTCAACAAGCTCATCGATTATCTCGACGACAACCCGCAAGAAAACATCGACAAAATCATGGACCTCGTGAACAAGCTGGTCCCCAATCGCGTATTTCCTGTACAGCGAGAGGCATTCACCAATGTCATCAAGAGCCGCGGCAATTGGTATGACCTGATCATGCGTGTGTTCAGCCTTAATCCCCAGATGCGAACCAAACTGCTTAAGACCCTCATTGTCGACGCCAACCTGCTAGCTTGGCCAGAGCAGGAAAAGAACCGCGAAAAGTACCAGTGCAACGTTCCGTGGGCCATCCTGCTCGATCCCACGAGCGCCTGCAACCTGCATTGTACGGGCTGCTGGGCCGCCGAGTACGGCTACAAGCAGAATCTCTCGTTCGAAGACATCGACTCTATCGTTACGCAGGGCAAAGGGCTCGGTACGCATATCTACATCTATACCGGCGGCGAGCCGCTCGTCCGCAAGCACGACCTGATCAGAATTTGCGAAAAACATCAGGACTGCGTGTTTCTCTGCATTACCAACTCCACGCTGATCGACGAGGCCTTCTGCGACGATATGATTCGCGTAGGTAATTTTTTCCCCGCCATCAGCGCCGAGGGCAATGAGCACACCACCGACGCCCGTCGCGGCGAGGGTACCTACGCAAAGATCGAGCACGCCATGAAACTCCTGCGCGAGCGCGACTTGCCGTTTGGTATCTCCACCTGTTGGACCAGCGCCAATGCCGATACGGTTGCTACCGAGGAGAACATGGACTGGATGATCGGCGAGGGAGCACTCTTCTGCTGGTACTTCCACTTTATGCCGGTTGGCCGCAATGCAACCCCCGAGCTCATGCCCACGCCCGAGCAGCGCGAGCACATGTATCACTTTATCCGCGAAATGCGTGAGAAGAAGCCGCTGTTAACGCTCGACTTCCAAAACGACGGCGAGTTTGTAGGCGGATGTATCGCCGGCGGCCGCCGCTACCTGCACATCAACGCCGCCGGAGACGTGGAGCCGTGCGTGTTCATCCACTACTCAAACGCCAACATCCACGATGTGAGTTTACTCGACGCGCTGCGCTCTCCCCTCTTTATGAAGTACTACGAGAACATGCCGTTTAACGACAACTACCTCAAACCATGCCCCATGCTCGAGAATCCCGACGTGCTGCCCAAACTGGTCGCCGAGAGTGGCGCAATGAGCACCGACCTAATCGAGAAGGAGTCACCCGAGCAGCTGCGCGAAAAGACCCAGGCTGCCGCCGAGGCATGGTCACCTGTCGCCGACCGCATCTGGAACGACTCCGACGATCCGTTATACGCCAAGCGTCACGAGGACAAGTCGCAGGGCATGGCCGATAGCGACATGCACAAGTTCGAAAAACAGGGCCGCATACTCAAAAACGGCGATTAATGCTGCCCTACACGGCAAACGCTCAGAAATGAAGCGGAGCAGTCTCGAGGCTCATCTTCGAGGCTGCTCCGCCTTACCATCAAAACAGTTTTACTAAGTTGCGGTGAAATAGGGACCAGAACGGCCTTCCAATAACCAAAACAATCCCTATTCCACCGCAACTTCTATAAGTTGTTGAATTATCGATGCTATTCGAAGCGAGATTCCAGACTCGACAGACCATTGAGAGTCAGATCGTTGGCGACCCCAGAGACGCGCTCGATAGGAACCGAGCCGTCAGACAGCGCCCACGTGCGATAGATACCGATAATACCCGACAGCAAAAACGCCAGATAGTAGTCGAACATTTCGTCCTTGAGACCTTGGGGCAGCAGATCTCGCTCGGCAATCTCGTGCTCGAGCGGCGCACGAAGACGAGCCATGAAATCATCGAGCGGAATATTCTCGATCAGCTGACGATTGAGCACCAAGTTGTTGCACAGTGCCTCGTTAACGGTTTTAAAGAAGGTCGCCGCCGCGCTCAGGGCGCGCTCGTTGGTGTCGCCGTCCATGGAAGCAAGCGTTTTCTCGACTGAGTCGACAATCATCTCCACCACATCGACGGCAATGGCATCGAGCAGGCCGTCAACCGTACCAAAGTGAACGTAAAAGGTCTTGCGGTCGACATTGGCCTCGCGCGCGATGGCACTCACCGTAATGTCTGCCAGCGGCTTTTCCATGAGCAGGCGCTCGAAAGCCGAAAGGATGGCATTACGGCTGCGAACGATGCGACGATCAAGACGCGGTTTGCTGGTTGCCATGGGCGTGTCCCTTCGATATGCGAGCATTCATCAACAGATGAGAGATAATCTACGTAAGAGGATTATCCCCCATACAGCACAAATATGCCTCGCATCATGAAGAACGCACGACTGCCCTACTGCGACTTAGGGTGCTTCTTCTTATTGAGTGCCGACGGAGATACGCGAATACCGTCTCCTGTCTGACGCACATAGGCCTTATGAGCCGGCTTTGCGGTCCCAGAAGCCTTCTGAGCGTGCTTCTTGGGATCAACGGTAACAGCATTCGTGGGGTGCGGCTTAGTGGGCGCAGAGGGCGTCTGAGGCGTGCGGCCGAGCTTGCGCATCACGCGATCCCAGCGCGCATGGATGCTCTCGTTGTGGGCGCTCTTAAGTCCCAGCAGGGGCGCAGCCAAAATGGTAGGCGCAATAAACGTAATGAGACGCCACAGCAGATAGCCGGCGGTCGAAGCCGAACCGAAGAAATGACCCAAGAACAATGCAAAGCCGCCCTCAGCGCCACCAGTTCCACCGGGCAAGGGAACCGCAGAGCTTAACAGCTGGACAAAGGCGCTCGCGGCCATGACCGAGAAAAAGTCGACCTCGTGGTGGCCAAAGGCAAGCATCAGGAAATACGGAACCAGATAGAAAAACGCGAGCTGCAGCATGGTGATAAACACGGTGAGCAGCATGGAAGAAAAATGTCCGGCCGAAAGCTTGAACTTCTCGGAGAAGGAGTAGATCTCGCCATCGACAAACGTGCGCCAACCCTCGATCTTAGTGGCCGAGACACCAATGCGCTCGAGCCAATTGATGATGCAATGGGCGACGCGCGTGACGGTCTTAGGCATGAGCGCGACGGCGAAGATGCCAAGCAAGATGCAGCAGTGTCCACCAAAGCTAAAGACGCACAGCAGCGTCATGTCGCCGTAGCGTTCGGCAAAAAACGGCATACGGGCGAGCAGCAGGATAGCGCCCCAGGCGACCAGGCCAAACTGGTACACGATAAAACGCGTGAATTGCGTGGCGCCGGCCTCGCCCACGTTTTGGCCCGCCTTGGTCAGGCGGTAGATCTGGGCGGGAGTCGAGCCCATCATCATGGGCGTCAGGTTGCCAAAGAAGATGCCACTCGCCTCGACCGAGATCAGGTCGCGGATGCCGACGGGCGAATTGGGATCGAGCCAGACGGCGATCGCATAGGCCACAATGCCAAAGAACAGGTACATGAACATGCAAAGACACGCGACAACGAGCCATGACGCCTGGACGCTCGACATAGCGGCCCAGAACTGCCCCATCTGCCCGGTTACCACCAGATAGACGATATAACCTACCAGCACGACGCCGATAAAGATGGCGCCGCGGCGTGCGCTCTTATTGTCATCTCCGCCCGAGGCCTCAACCTCGACCTGGGGCTTAGACGTATGCTGAGAGGACTCCGTCATGAGACTCCTTCTAACAGTCAAAATATCTTGGATATTGTACCCGTAAGGGCCATAGGCAGAACGCAAAGCTCTGGTTCAAACGGGAATTGCAGACGGTTGTTTGAAAATAAAAAAACCCGGCCTTCCATAGGAAGTCCGGGTATCAGATGCGTGGTAGCCCGTACCAGATTCGAACTGGTGATCTCCGCCTTGAGAGGGCGGCGTCCTAAACCGCTAGACGAACGGGCCACATGACATCTGCACTGCCGTGCTGCGAGGAAATATATTACGGGACAAAAAACGTCAGCGCAAGAAGAAATTCCAAATTGCCGAAAAATTGTCGGCAGGTTATGGAATACGCAGGTAAACTTGGTAGCTAATTCAAGTTGAGATGAACCAAAAGAGCTTCGCGCTCGTTGGGAATATCGTCTTCGATCACGGCGTCGAGGGCGGAGTTGAGAAGCTGACCCAGTTCCGGCCCGGGCTTGACTCCGGCACGGATCAGGTCGCCGCCGTTGATGGCGAGCATCTTGAGCGTATAGGGCTCCCCTGCCTTCAGCAGCTCGTGCGCCAGCGCGCGCATCTCCTCAATCGTCTCAACATAATAGAAGCACGACGGGGCCTTGCCAAGTGTGTCGGCACGCTTAAGGTCCATGAGCTCGTCAATCAGGCGGGCCGTGTCGACGCCCTCACCCGAAAGCGCGCGCATCATATTGAGCAGGCAGGAGCGCTCGGGGCGCAGCGGCTTGTCATGGTATTTGATGAGCAGGCACACGTCGCGCACCAAGTCGTGCGAGAGGGCCAGGCGATCCATAATGACGCGCGCCTTCTTGGCGCCGAGCTCGGGATGACCGTAGAAGTGTCCGCTGCCGGCGTGATCGACCGTGAAGCACTCGGGCTTGGACACATCGTGCAAAAACGCCGCCCACATAAGGCTCGACGAGGGCGCGACGCCGTCACACAGCGCGAGCTCCCCCGCCACCGTCAGCACACGGGCGATATGCACGTAGACGTTAAACGCATGATAGACACTGCGCTGATCAAACCCGCGACCCGCTGCCAACTCGGGCACAGCGGCACAGATGAGCTCGGGATAGCGAAGCATCGCGTCTCCCCCATGACCGGTCGAAAGAATGCCCTCGAGCTCAATACCCACACGCTCACGCGCCACGGCATCGAGCAGCGGCGCGCACTCGGCAAGCGCACGCTTGGTCTCGGGCTCAATCATAAAGTCCAGACGGCAGGCAAAGCGCACCGCACGCAGCATGCGCAGGGCGTCCTCGTTAAAGCGACGCTTGGGATCGCCGACAGCGCGAATCAGCTTGCGCTCCAAGTCACCCTGGCCGTCGTAGCGGTCGACAAGCCCGCGCTCGGGATGCCAGGCCATGGCATTGACGGTAAAGTCGCGGCGCGCCAGATCGTCCTCGAGCGAGGCGGCACGCTCCACACTCTGGGGATGACGACCATCGGTGTAAAAGCCATCCAGACGGTACGTGGTGACCTCGATACGCTCGCCATCGGAAATAGCCGTGATTCCGCCAAATTTAATGCCCGACTCCACAACCGCGATGCCGGCGGCCTCGAGCGCCGCTTTGGACTCCTGCCACAGGCCGCTACAGCACATATCAACATCGTGGCTGGGGTACCCCATCAGGGCGTCGCGCACCCAACCGCCCACGTACCAAGCCTCAAGACCAGCCGCCTCAAGCGCGCGCAGGACGCGCAGGGACGCATCGGACGGTTGAGTACCGTTGAGCGAAACATTGCACATGCCTATGGCCTCCTGCGACTATCAAATTGGCTATCGATTGCGTCTGCAAGAAGTCTAGCAAGAAACAGCCTCCACTGCACACGCAAGTCCGATAAACAAAAACGCATCCGTCCTAGTCTAAGACGGATGCGAAATAATCAAACTATTCAGACAAGGTGCCGGAACTAGCAGACCTGGCGAACCTCGATGTGCTTCTTATATTCGTCCACCTTGGCAAAATCACCCAGACCGGGGCACTCGACCACGTTGGCGCCAGTGGCCATCGAAAGGCGCAGGGCGTCCTCGACGCGCTCGGGGGCGTCGTGCCACACGGACAGGAAGGCAGCGAGCGAGGAATCGCCGGCGCACACCGTCGACAGCAGCTTGACGTCGAAGGTGCGGTTGGCAAACCAGATATGCTCGCCGTTGGAGAAGTACGCACCGGCGCCACCAAGGGTCAGCAGCACGTTCTTGGCGCCCTTGGCGTGCAGCTCGGCCATAGCGCCCTTGACGGACTCGTCGTCGCCACCGCTCACCTTGATGCCAAAGATGTCAAGCAGCTCGTCGTCATTGGGCTTGATCAGCAGTGGCTCCAGAGCAATGAGGTCTGCCAGCTGATGGCTCGAGATGTCGAGGACGAACTCGGCCCCCTTGGCCTTGACACGGCGCAGGACCTCGGCCAAGAAGCCCTCGGAAGTGTTGGGAGGCAGCGAGCCGCTGATGACCAGGCAGGTCATGTCATCGAGCGAATCGATAAGTTCAAACATCTCCTGCTCGTTGGCCTCATTGATGGCGGCACCGGCATTGACCATGTTGTACTCGGTGTCGGGACCGGCGTTGAGGAACACATTGACGCGCGTAATACCGTCGGTCCACACGGGCTTGACGGGCACGCCCAGGGCCTCGGCGCCCTTAACGATAAACTCACCCGAGAAGCCGGCGAAGAAACCCAGGATCGTGGTGTCGACACCATAGTGGTCAAGCGTAAACGAGACGTTGAGGCCCTTGCCGTTGGGCGTGTAGACGGCATTGCGGGTACGCGTGACGGTATTGGCAGTAAGGCCGTCGCAGGCGATGTTGTAGTCAATGGCGGGATTTGCAGTGAGCGTGTAAATCATGAATGTTCCTTTCACGAAGCAACGTGTTAATGAAAGTATATTCCACGCATCGGTAAAAGGCTAGGACAACTCGGCGAACGGTGTGGAAGCGATGAAGTACGGCGGGACACCTCTCCCCCGCGGCGGAACAAAAAGGCGCCCCAGCCGAAACCGGGGCGCCACATGCGCACGAATATGTCGCGTTTCGATTACTGACGATCGAGCTTGCGGACAGCAACGCGCTTGCTGTACTCGTCGACGTGACCGAAGTCGCCGATGCCGACGGACTCGGCAACGTTGGCGCCGGTGGCCATAGCGAGCTTCATGGCCTCCTCGACGTTGTCGCGATCCCTGTACCACTTGTGCAGGAACGCAGCGAGGGTGCAGTCGCCGGCGCAGACAGAAGAAGCCAGCTTGATGTTGAACTCACGCTTGGCGTACCAGATGTCCTCGCCGTTGGAGAAGTAAGCGTCGCCGCGGCTACCACGGGTGAGCAGCACGTTCTGAACGCCAGCGTCGTGAGCCATCTTCATGGCAACGCGGACCTCGTCGTCGGTGTCGACCGGCACGCCGAAGATGGCCTTCATCTCGTGATGGTTCGGCTTGATGAGCAGAGGCTTCTTGTGAGCGAGCTCCTTGAGCTTGTCGGAGGACAGGTCCAGGACGACGTCGGCGCCACGAGCCTGAGCGTGCTCCATGACCTTAGCCAGGAAGTCAGGCGTAGCTTTGGGAGGAACGGAGCCGGAAACGATCAGGCACTCGAGATCGCCCGCGGTGTCCAGGATGTTGTAGAGCTCCTCCTGGTGCTGCGGCGTGATCGGAGCACCCGGGTTCAGGATGCCGTACTCGTGCTGGCCATCGTTGACGTAGGTGTTAATGCGCGTGATACCGTCGGTCCAGACCGGGCGGCAGAGGCAACCCAGGTTCATGACCTCCTCGACGATGAACTTGCCCGTGAAGCCGGCGAAGAAGCCGAGCGCGACGGTGTCGACGCCCATCTTCTTAAAGGCGAAGGACACGTCGAGGCCCTTGCCGTTAGCCGTGTAGCTGGCCGAGCCGGTGCGGACGTTCTCGTCGGGCTCGAGCGGAGAGCTCGAAACCGTCATGTCGACAGCCGGGTTAGCGGTTAGCGTGTAGAACATTTACAGTACCCCCTGTATATGTGAGGGCCGCGTGGCCGGCCCATTCCAACCACGCGGTTACCTCTGATACCAAATTAGCGAGCTGCGGACTCGAGCAGTGCCTTGACCTCGGCGGCGGTGTTGCAGGCGAGCGCCTTCTCGGCGAGCTCGTCGCACTCGGCCTTGGTCCACTGGCTGATGGTCTTGCGGGCGCGCAGGATCGACGGAGCGCTCATCGAGAACTCCTCCAGGCCCCAGCTGATCAGCAGCGGCTCGAGCAGCGGATCGGCAGCGGCCTCGCCGCACATACCGACCATGATGCCGGCCTTCACGCCGCTCTCGATGATGTTCTTGAGCGAGCGGAGCACGGCGGGATAGTACACCTGGTACAGGTTGGAGATGGTGTCGTTGCCACGGTCGGCGCACATGGTGTAGCCGATCAGGTCGTTGGTGCCGATGGAGAAGAAGTCGGCAACCTCGGCAAGACGGTCTGCGAGCAGCGAAGCGGCAGGCGTCTCGACCATGATGCCGACCTCGATGTTCTCGTTGAACTTGCGACCCTCTTCGGTCAGCTCGGCCTTGCACTGCTCGACGAGCTCCTTGACAGCCAAGACCTCCTCGACGCAGGTGACGAGCGGGATCATAATCTTGACGTCACCGAAGGCGCTAGCGCGCAGCAGAGCGCGGAGCTGGACCTTGTACTGGTCGGGATTGGCCAGGCAGTAACGCACGGCGCGGAAGCCCATGAAGGGGTTGTCTTCCTTGACCATATGCAGATACGGAATCTCCTTGTCGCCACCCACATCGAGCGTACGGATGATGACCGGAGCACCCTTGAGCGCGCTGGCGACCTTACGGTAGGCGTTGAACTGCTCCTCCTCGGAAGGAAGCTCGGCAGAGTCCATGAACAGGAACTCGGAGCGGAACAGACCGATGGCCTCGGCGTCGTGATCGAGCGCGTTGGGCACGTCATCGGGGTTACCGATGTTGCAGGCGATGATCTTCTTGATGCCATCGGCAGTCACGGACGGCTTGCCACGGAAGGCCTCGAGGGCTGCCTTCTCGGCAGCGAAGGCCTCGGCCTTGGCGGTGTAGGCAGCGAGCGTCTCCTCGTCGGGATCGGCCTCGACGATACCCTTGCCACCGTCGACGACGACGGTCATACCGTTGCGCAGCGCGGTGCAGCTGTTGGAAACCGAAAGGACAGCCGGGATCTCGAGGGCACGCGCAATGATCGCGGAGTGCGACGTGCGGCCACCGGTCTCGGTGACGATACCGGCAACGTGGGCCTTATCGATCGTGGCGGTCATGGACGGCGTGAGGTCGTGCACGACAACGACGGTGTTCTCGGGCAGGACGGAGAGGTCGACGACCTCCTTGCCCAGCAGCTCGGCCAGAATACCGGTGCGGATGTCGGCGATGTCAGCCGCGCGAAGACGGAACATCTCGTCGTCCATGGACAGGAACATGTTCTCGAACATGGTCGAGGTGTCCATGAGCGCCTGCTCGGCGCAGGTACCGCCGTCAATGGCGGCGTTGATGGCGTCGGTCATACCCGGATCCTGAGCCAGAACAATGTGTCCGCTCATGATCTCGGCCTCGGCCTCGCCCACCGTCTCCTTCATGTGGTCGGCCTGAGCCTGGGTCTTCTCGCAGAAGACCGAAAGAGCGGACTGATAGCGCTCCTTCTCTGCTGCCGAATCAGCAACCTCGTGCGGCTCAAACGTCAAGTCGGGATCGACGGCGACCATGACGGTGCCGATACCGATGCCCTCGGAAGCGTTGACTCCCTGATACATTCCCATTCCTCTCTCCGTGTCATGTGATAAAGCGTTTTGCCATATCCATGACAAAAGAGCGCAGTTACCTTACAACAGGTCACTGCGCCCCCAAATATGAACTTAGTTGTTCAACATGCGACCCGTTTGAGTTCTACTCGCCAAGACCGCTCTTGATGAGCTCGATGGCAGCAGCCAGAGCCTCGGCCTCGTCGGCGCCGTCGCACTTGACCTCGACCTCGGTACCGCAGGGGATACCAGCAGCCATGAGGGCCATCGGGGACTTGCCGTTGACCTCCTTCTCGGGGGTGACGACCGTCACGTCACAGGCGTACTTGCCCATGGTGGAGGCGAACAGACCAGCCGGACGCATGTGCAGACCCTGAGGATTAACGAGGGTAGCCTTCTCAGAAACCATAATTGACTCCTTTTTGTGTTTAACCCCTGTCATGCATGTGGCAGGAGTCAGATTCACGACGTTGTTTATATTAACTCACATCAAACGGTTTTTCATTATGTTTCAGACGAATTATTGGACAGATGTGTTTGTCGTCCGCTTGCTCGCCCACAGGGGCCCGTGCGCGGCCTGTGAGATTTCCTGCTCTACAGTCCTGCTCGCACGAAGAGCACATTAAGTGCTCTTCGGCTCGTGCGGAACTCGCGATAAATCTCACAGGCCGCGTCCGGGCCTCCGTGGGCGAGCAAGCTGGGGAAACTCAGTCGGTCCAGAGTAATATCGACCAAACGGAATTCTGGCTGATAGTCTGTCCGCACTAAAGACTCGGCAAGCAGGACCGTCTATGCCCATCTCTGTAAGTTGCGGTGAAATAGGGACTGGATTTGGGGTTGAAACGGTTAAACAGTCCCTATTTCACCGCAACTTATGGGAGGGGCAAGAAAAAAGGCGGGGGCTCCTGGTGGAGTCCTCGCCTTTTGTACAGGGGGCGATGTTAATCGCTAGCCGTGGGGTTAGACCAGACGGGCGTTGATCGTCTTGGCGATCTCGGCGGCGTCGGTGGAACCCTTGACGGTGGCACGGAAGTCCTCGTCCATGAGCGCCTCGGCGACCTTGGACAGGATCTTGAGGTGCGTGGTGCCAGCCTGGGCACCCGGGATGAGCAGGGCGATAGCCACGTTAACGGGAGCGCCGTCCATGGTGTCCCAACCGGTCACGCCGGACTCGTCCTTAACGACGATGACGGCAGCCTCGGTAATGGCGTCGGACTTGGCATGCGGGATGGCGAAGCCCTCCATCATGCCCGTGGTGCCCTCGGCCTCGCGAGCCAGGAAGGCGTTCATCACGACGTCGGCGTCGCTGGCGATACCTGCCTTGACGGCCTGGTTGGAAACGAAGCTCAGAGCCTCGTCACGAGAAGCGAAGTCCTCGGCGACAAAGACATTCTCGACCTTCACGAAGTCGGCAGCCTCGGCCTTGGGGGCCTCGACGGCAGCGGCCTTGGGGGCCTCAACGGGCTTGGCTACAGGAGCGGCCTTCTGATTCTTCTCGAAGTCGTACTTCTTGAAGGCCACGAACAGGATGCCACCGACCACAGCGCCGATGAGGATCGCGAGGACCCACAGCGGACCGTTCTCGACAACAGGCAGGACCAGGAAGCCGCCGTGAGGCGCCGGATCGTGAACGTTGAAGAAGATGGTCAAGATGGAAGCGATGGAAGAACCGAGCATCATGATGGGCATGACGGGCCAGATGTTCTTGGTCATGAACGGAATGGCGCCCTCGGTGATGTGGGTGCAACCAAGGATGAGGTTGACGATACCGGCGTCATGATCCTCCTGGCTGAAGTACTTCTTGCCGACAACGACGGCGAAGGTGGTGATCAGCGGCGGAACGATGCAAGCGGCGGAGACGGCAGCCATGAAGTTGGTGCCGAAGTTGTAGGTCTCGGTGCCGACGCCAGCTTCGAGAGCGGTACCGAGCAGGAAGGTGCCAGTAGCGTAAGCAGCCTTGTTGACCGGGCCGCCCATATCAAAGGCGCACATGCAGCCGATGGCCAGGCCAAGGATCACCGGACCGGAGTTACCGAGGCTCTGCAGGAAATCCATCATGCCCTGGTTAATGGCAGCCATGGGGCCGGAAATACCGAGCATGACCAGGCCGACGATGGCGGTAGAGCACAGCGGATACAGGAAGATTGCCTTCAGGCCATTAAGGCTCGCGGGAATTTTAGAGAAAGCCTTCTCGAGCAGCAGGATGACATAGCCAGCGAGGAAGCCGCCGACGATGCCGCCCAGGAAGCCGAAGCCCACACCCGAGCCTCCAGCGTCGATCATGCCGGTATCGGCGTTGATGGGAAGACCCTGGATGGCAATCATACCGGCAACAAAGCCGGGGACGAGCGCCGGGCGCTTGCCGATGGACTCGGCGATGTAAGCGGAGAGCACCGGAACCATGAGGTTCATGGCGATACCGCCGATAATCTTGAGCATCGCGGCAAAGCTGTTGTAGTCGGCAGCCGTCGAATCAAAGGACGTGATGCCCCACAGGAACGAAATGGCGGTCAGAACACCACCGGCAACGACGAAGACCAGCATGTGGCTGACGCCGTTCATGAGGTGCTTGTAGATGACGTGACCGATGGACTCCTTCTCCTCGACCTCGTCCTCGACATCGGCGGCAGCGGCAACCGTGTCGTCGCCCTTGGCGGCGAGCGCGCGGTCGATCAGCTTTCCGGCGGCCTCGACGGACAGGGCCTTGGAAACACCGACGGAAACCATGGGCTTGCCGGCGAAACGCTCAGCCTGGACATCCTTATCGGCTGCGACGACGACGGCCTTGGCACCAGCGATCTCACTCTTGGTGAGCTCGTTCTCGACACCGACCTGGCCATGTGTCTCGACCTTAATGGTCAGACCACGCTCGGCAGCAGCCTTCTCCAGCGCCTCCTTCGCCATGAAGGTGTGCGCAATGCCGGTCGGGCAACCGGTCGCGGCGATGATGTCAAACTTAGCCATGTGTCCCTCCTTCTTGAGTACAGCGCCCGCGGGCGCTCCCCTACACGCGCTTCGATGCGCGTTTTTCCACAACTGAAAGATACCAACCTACCGTCCGCGTGAGAAGAGCTAAGGTGCAAATCTCCGGTGAAAGGTTCTTTCATAACCGTAAACGGTAAGTGAAAGTTTACCATCAACACTTGAAACGGCAAGGTGTATCTTGTAATTGAAAATGCCCGTATACTATGGCATGGCGTAGTAAATTAGATTTTCATGCCAACCAGGAGCCATCCATGACCGATAGTAGCAAGAGCGCACTTTCCCTCATTAGCACCCATCAGGGATACAGCGAGTCCGAGCAGCGCATTGTCGACTATATATTGGAGCACCAGTCCGAGGCGCCACGCCTCACGGCCGCTCAGCTCTCGCGCGCCGCCGCCACGTCCGAGGCGACCGTTTCGCGCTTCTGCCGCAAGCTTGGCTTTGGTAGCTTCCGCAGCTTTCAGTTTTCGTTGGCGAGGGATTTGGAAAGCCAGCGTAACGAGGGCCTGACTGACGAGGTCTCGCTCGACAATATGGAGCAGAGCCTAAAAAATATCCTCGCCGCCAAGGTGAGTGAGCTTAATGCGACCATCGACGGCATAGATCACGACACGTTGGCCGCAGTTGTACACGCGCTTAAGAATGCCGGCGTTATTGAGTTCGCCGCCGTGGGCAATACGAACGCGGTCGCGCTCGATGCGACGTTTAAGTTTTCGCAGCTGGGCCTGCGCTGCATGGCGAGCACCATTAGCGAGACATCAATCGGCTTTGCGCTCACGTTACGCCCGGGTGACGTCATCGTGCTAATCTCAAACTCTGGCAAATCGCGCCGACTGAATCGCATGGCAAAAGCGGCTCACAACTGCGGCGCAACCGTAGTCGTCATCAGCAGCGACAGTAAATCCCCGCTCGCGCGCCTGGCAGACTACACTTTTAACACCGTCAACCACGAAGCGCTGCTGACAACGGGCGACTTTGCGTTCTCTAAGATCAGCGCCACGATGATCATCGAAGTCATCTACAACTTCCTGCTGCCCGAGATTGAAGACGCTCGCGAGCATATCAGCTACTACGAGGAGCTCATCCAGCCGGATAAGGTCGTTGAGTAAAACGCGTAGTGGGACAAAAATTTCAGTCCATTTTGTCCCACCAACACCGCTGATACGACCTAACCTCGAGCTTCTTCGAGCATCTGCTTCGCGTGGGCCAAGCTTGCCTCGGACTGATCGCCGCTCAACATGCGGGCGATCTCGGCGGTACGCGCTTCACCGGTTACCTCGTCCAAATGCGTCTGGGGAACATCGCCCGGTTCCTTGCTGACGACATAATGCTTGTCAGCCATGACGGCGACCTGCGCCAAGTGGGTTACGACAATCACCTGATGCGTAGCGGCGAGATCTGCCAGCACGCCCGCGAGCGCACGCGCCGTGGAGCCACCGACGCCAGCATCGACCTCGTCAAACACCAGCGTATCGACACCGTCCGCGTTACCGAGGACAACCTTACTTGCCAACATGACGCGGCTGAGCTCGCCGCCCGACGCAATGCGGCGCAGGGGACGTGGAGTCAAACCGGCACCGCTGCGGTATAGCAGCTCGTAGCTCGAAGGACCAACGGGCGTCCACTCAGCACGGGGAAGATCGCGCGACTCCCAGACGAGCTCGGCGCCGCCCATCTCCAGGCGAGCCATCTGGCGGCAAACCTCGTGGCAGAAGCGCGGGGCCGCCATATTGCGAGCGCGCTTAAGTGCCTTGGCAGCGGCAAACAACTCGTGCTCGGCGCTCCCGAGTGCCTCACGCGCCTTTCTGATCTGTTCATCGCCATCATCGACCAGGGACAGCAGCTCTTGCGAGCGATCGCGCATGGCAAAAACATCGTCCATGGTAGGACCCCACTGACGCAGCAGGCCCTTGAGGTCGGAATACCGCTCACGCATGCGAGCGAGCTCGCGCGGATCGAAGGCGACGCCATCGCGATAGGCACGAAGTTCGTTCGCGCAATCCTCAAGGGAGATACAGGCATCCGAAAGCAAATCGGCAATGTCGCCAAGTTTGCGATCGACGGAAGCCATACGGGAAAGTTCTGCCACGGCGCTGTTCACGGCATCGAGCGCTCCCCCTTCAGAGGCAAGCGATGCATGGGCATCATTAGCTGTGGCAACCAGCACCTCGGCATGTTCGGAGCGCGGCAGCAGTTCCTCGAGTTCCTCATACTCGCCCGGTTTGGGGTCGACCTCGCCGATGCGCTCGAGCGCAAAGCGCGCTTCCTCGACGCGGCTCCCCTGCGCACGCGAGGTCTCTTCGACACGTCGAACCTCCTTAGCGGCAGCGCGCGAAGCCTTAAAGCAGGCGCGGTAGTGCTCGAGCGCCTCGAGTGCAGGGCGCCCTGCCCAGGCATCGACCATCGCAACATGATGCGCCGGATCGAGCAAGCGCTGGTGCTCGTGTTGGCCGCACAGATCCATCATCACGCCAACGCGCTCCGAAAGCTCGCGCACACTGGCGATGCGTCCGTCAATCTTCACGCGGCTGCGGCCCTCGGCAGAAAGACTGCGATGCACGATGAAGCCCTCCGTGTCGTGCGGGCCGTCAAACAGGCGCGCCTCGACGCTCGCCAGCGCCTCGCCCTCGCGCACCATAGACGAATCCGCGCGCTCACCCAAAATAAGCTTGAGGGCCGAGAGCAGCGCGGTCTTGCCGGCACCGGTCTCGCCGGTCAGGACAGTCAGGCCGGCACTCGGCAGCAGCGTCGCCTCGCGAATGAGCGCAATGTTAGAAACCTGCAGCTCATCGATCATGACGGACTCCGTAGAATACGCGGCTCACCGAGTTATAGAAGCTCTCGGGGCCGTAATCCAGCAGCAACACATCTCCGGGCCCGCGGCGCACCGCCACGCTCTCAACGGTGCCATCGCAGGTAATAAACTGTCCATCGATAGCAATCGCTGGAACGCTCGGACGATCATCAGACATAAAGATTTCGACGACATCACTCGGCGAAGTCAAGAAGGCACGGGCCTGAATGGTGTGCGGCGCAATGGGTACGCAGACCATGCCCGTATAGTCGGGGCTCACGATGGGGCCACCGGCACTGAGCGCGTAACCCGTAGAACCAGTCGCCGTGGACACGACCACGCCGTCGCCACGCAGGCGATCGATATGGTGGCCGGACACCGTGATGTCAAACTCGACCATATCGGACAGAGGGCCGCGCGTGAGCGCCATGTCATTGAGGGCGAACGTGCGCACGACATCCTTCGTGCCATCGTCACGCACGGACACGATATCCGCGGCGATGGTAGCGCGACGGCTCACATGCAGCTCGCCGGACAGGGCGTCGCTCACAACCTGCAAAATGTCGCGCTCCTCGGGACTCGCGGCCGTCAAAAAGCCCAGGTGACCATAGGAAAGACCGAGGATAGGAATCTCGCGATGGTTGAGGATGCGGGCAGCGCGCAGCAACGTACCGTCACCGCCGAGCGTAATGACCAGATCGGAGCCGTCAATATCAGGCGTGCTCTGAATCTTCGATCGCTGGTCGGCAGCCCATGCGACCTCATAGCCCTGGCGCGTCAGCCAAAGCTCGAGCATCAGGCCGCTCTCGACCGCCTCTTGCTTGTAGTAATTGGGAACCAGAAAGACCTTCATAGCGTTGCAGCTTTCTCGCTCAAAACCGATACCTGGGATTGCAGCACGTCTTGCGAGCGGTCGCCAGATTCAAATCTCGTGCCGTACAGGAAAAACTCAACGTTGCCCTTGGCACCATGAATGGGCGACACGCACACATCGACCGGGAACAGGCCCTTGGCAGCAAAGAGCTCAACCGCCGCCACGAGCGTATCGCGGCGCACGGCGGGATCGGTCACAATGCCGCCCTCGCCCACCAGCGCCGCCGGAGCTTCAAACTGCGGCTTTACGAGCGTGCAGAATGCACCCGTAGGCGCCAGGCACGCCAGTACCGCATCGATAATGTTCGCGATGCTGGTAAAAGAGACATCACACACAGCCAGGTCGATGGCGCCGGCATAGCCAAGCTCAGGCAGCTGCGTCACGTTTGTGCGCTCATGCAGCGTCACGCGATCGTCCTGACGCAACGACCAATCGAACTGGGCGCGACCCACGTCCACAGAGACAACAGTCGCAGCTCCGCGCTTGAGCAGGCAATCGGTAAAACCGCCGGTAGAGCAGCCCACATCCAAACAGGCAAGGCCCGTCGGATTGATGCCAAACGCATCAAGCGCGCCTTCGAGCTTAAGACCGCCGCGGCCAACATAGGGAATACGCCCCTTCACGTGCAGCGGCAGCCCCGGCATCACCTTAAGACCCGGCGAAGTCAAGCGCTCGCCGCCACTCGAGACCAAGCCGGCCATAAGAGTGCGAAGGGCATCCGCGCGATCGGCGCAGATGCCCTGTGAAATCAGTTCGTCATCAAGACGCACGCGTTTCATGAATGCCATCAACCATTCGTATCCGGAGATGCGGCCTAGCTATCCTGGGATTCGTTTGCCGCATCCTCATCGTATTCCTGTTCGAGCTTATCGGCCTCACGCGGCGTCAGCTCAAACTTGTCGACCATATCGACCGCGCGGGAGCCCAGCTCAATCGCCTCGTCAAACAGATCGAGCGAACGCTCCAAGGACGTATCCTTGGAGCGAACGGTAGCGATGATCTGGTCCAGGCGGTCCGAGATCTCGTCGAAGTTGCGGACGGAACCCTCTGGCATGGCTACTCCTCGACGGAGTCGGCCTCGACGGCCTCAGCAGCGTCCGCATCCTCGGCAAGTACACCGGCGGCAGCCTGAGCGGCAGCGACCTTGGCGGCCGCCTCGGCAGCCTGCGCCTCCTCGCGAGCGCGATCCTCGGCCAGCAGTTCCTGGTACAGGTCCTCGCCCGGCAACTCCTCGCTGCGCGCGATCTTGCCCAGCACGCCGTTGACGAACGACGCGGACTGATCGGTGCCATAGGCCTTGGCAAGCTCGACAGCCTCATTGATCACGATGGCGTCCGAGACCTCCTCGTCGGTGAGGAAACGCATCTCGTAAACGGCGATACGCAGCAGATTGCGGTCGGCGCCGGGCATGCGCATAAGATCCCAGTTCTTGGCAACGGAGCGCAGAGCGCAGTCGATGCGGTCGATATGCTCGTAGGCACCGCGGCACAGCTCCAGCGCATAGGGGTCGAGGGGACCCTTCGAGATCAGGAAATCACCCTCGAGGACGCGCTCAAGCGGGCTGTCCGTGGCCTCGGCTTGGAACAGCAGCTGCAGCGCCTGACTGCGGGCAAGCGTACGCCCGCGATAAACCTTAAGGCTCAAAGGTTACTCCTTGGGGAAAACGAGGCCGTCGATGCAAACGTCAACGCGCTCGACCTCGACGCCCACCTGGGCATCGATGGCGGCGACCACGGCGGCGCGAACGGCCTCGGCGAGTTTCTTGAACGGATAGCCAAAGAACACCACGACACGCACGGTGAGTGCGAGCTTGTCGCCGACGACCTCGGCCTCGACCGCCGGCTCGGAAGCCGGGGCCTTGGACGAGAGCATCATGGAGACAAGGTTGGTGGCAAGGTCCTTGACGCCAACGGAGGCGATGCCCTCGACATCGGACACGGCGCGCGAGACGATGGCGGTCAGAACATCGGGCGAAATGCCGATGCCGTCAATCTTGATTTCCTGGGGCATGAGTCCTCCTAGAAGATTTGGTTGCTAGACGCGGGAGACGAACTTGCCGTCGCGGGTGTCAACCTTGATGACCTCGCCCTCGTTGAGGTACATGGGGACCTGGATGACAGCGCCGGTGTCGATCGTGGCCGGCTTGGTGGAACCCTGGACGGTGTCGCCCTTAAAGCCCGGGTCGGTTTGGACGATGGTGGTCTCGATGAACATCGGCGGGGTCACGCCCATGAGCTCATCGTCGGCGAAGAGCAGCTGGCAGACGTCGTTCTCGCGCAGCCACTTGGAGTTCTCGCCCACCATGTCCTCGGGAACGGGAACCTGCTCATAGGACTCGTTGTCCATGAAGATATAGTCGGTGCCATCGTTGTAGAGGTACTGGAACTCACGGGTAGTGAGCATGACGCTCTCGAACTTGGTGCCGGCGTTGCAGGTGTTCTCGACGACGCGGCCGCTCTTGATGTCGCGGGTCTTGTAGCGCACAAACGCGCCGCCCTTGCCCGGCTTGACATGCTGGAACTCGACGATGGTGTAGACCTTGTCCTTGATGCGGAGACCGAGGCCGTTCTTGAAGTCGGCGGTAGAAATGGTAGGCATAGCGACCTTTCTTGTTATGGGCAGAACGCACAAGCGTCCAAATTACATACGACCGAAATTATACACTTGCAGACGGCGCCTGCAGCGAGCGCATAAAAAGAGAACGCGGGGCGTCCGAATTGCTCCGGACGCCCCGCCCCAAACTATCTACCGAAGTAGACTAGCAGTCGATAATGTGCAGGTCGTGCGGGGTCTTGGTGAAGGGCTCGTAGCCGTTCTCGGTGACCACGCCATAGTCCTCCAGGCGCACGCCGCCCACGCCGGGCAGGTAGACGCCGGGCTCCATGGTGACAACCGAGCCGATCTCGATGGTGTTCTTACTGCGGTTGAAGTTGGGCAGCTCGTGGATGTCGATACCGACGCCGTGGCCCAGACCATGGTTGTAGTAATCGCCATAGCCGGCATCGCCGATGATCTTCTTGGAAAGCTTGAAAATGTCGTTGCCCTCGACGCCCGGATGGATGGCGGCGACGCACTCCTCGTGCGTACGGCGCACGAGCGCGTACAGGTCGAGCTGCTCCTGCGTGGGCTCGCCCATCACGACGGTGCGCGTCATGTCGGAGCGGTAATCACAGTAGCCCGCGCCGTAATCCATGAGGACGAAATCGCCCTTCTCGATCACGCGATCGCTCGGCACGGCATGCGGGTTGGCGGTGTTGGGACCGCTCGCCACGATGGAGCCGAAGGCCAGGCTGTCGGCGCCGTTGGCGAACATAAAGTTCTCGAGCTCGTTGCGAACCTGCTTCTCGGTCATACCGGGCTTAATAAACCCGAGCATGTGCTGGAAGGCGGCGTCGGTGATCGACTGTGCGTGGCGCATGAGCTCGATCTCCTCGGCGTCCTTGATGGCGCGCATCTTGCGGATGTCGTCGTGCATCAGCGGCAGCATGCAGGCGACGGAGCGGTCCTCCAGGCCGCGCTGAATGCCCTGGTAGAAATTAATCTGCATATCGTCCTCGACAGCGCAGACGCGGCACTTGTTGGCCGCAATCTTGCCGGCGACCCAACCGGGGATGGTGCCCTCGTCCATGTCGTAGACCCAGGGGCTGCCGGCGGGCGTGTTCTCCTCAAAGCTGTTGAGGTAGCGCGAGTCGGTGTGGAACAGGCACTGGTCGGCCGTAATAAACGCAGCGTGCGGGAACTCGAAGGTGTAGTCGAAGACGCCCTTCACGCCCGTAAGCCAACGAAGGTTGGCCTCGTCGCGCACCACGATGGCGTCGTAGCCACGCTCGACCATCAGGGCACGGACACGCTCGATACGACCGGCAGGACCGGCAGCAAACTCAGACATGCAGATTCCTTTCTTGTTGTCTCTATAAAGACGGGACGGGTCTCAATCAACGTACGGAATCGTATGCGATCCGCAACCGATTGAAAACCCGCCCCTCAACATGATACGAAAGACGATGGATGTCAATAAATCTTAGAGAAGTTCTTTGCGAGAAGCCAAGTAGGCATGAGCGTGGCGTTCAAGAACCTCGTCCTCAACGCTCGTTAGACGAATGGCGCCGAGCGCCGCGGGCAGCGGCAACATGCTGCGGTTCGAGCGTGCAAACTGCTGCTTGCGGAACTCCTCGATATATGCGGCAGGCTCCAGATCGAAGGCAAGTTCCTCGATACCAAAGTCCTCCAGGCAGTCATCGACCTCAAAAACGTAATCGATATCGAAGTCGCAGGCGTCATGTGCTAGGCGCGCCTCAAAGCGCATGCCCTCGGACAACAGCTGGTAGGCAGGGACCTGCGAAGCGGCATCGCCCAAGCAAGCGCGCAAGGTACGCTCCCCCGTCTTGCCAAAATCGAGCGCATGGCGGGCGCTCGGGTTCGTGGCCATCAGTACGTCCTTGCGGGCAGTCTGAGACCATTGAACGGCATTGACGAGCGCGACCTCCTCGCCCGCGAGAATCTCGGGGACGGTCTCAGTAAACTGATTCCAGCGGGACTTGCTGCTCGAAAGCATGGTGCCAACAAGTACCACATAGCCGAGCTTGAGGTCCTCGGGGTCCGCCTCGCGAACAAGGTCGAGGTCACACACGACCAAGCCCGGTTCGGGACGGAACGCGATGGCGGGAAGCGCATTGGCCGACGAAGCGACGAGCGGCTTCATGGTCGTCGCGACCGTGAGCATTGCATCGAAGGTCGTCGGCAGCAACGCGCACTCGGTTCGGCCACACCACTGGTTGGCGCACCAGCTAACAACCGAGCAGGTCGCTGTGTCGCCGACAGCGACAACGAGATCGTCGCAGGTAATGCCGTTAGCCGAAAGGGCGCCAAAGACGGTATCGGCATCGGCCAGCGTAGCACCGGCAGGCGAAACCTCGAGGACTAGCGGCGACACGACAAAACCGGCGTCGACCAGCGCATGCTCGACGACCTCACCAAAACGCTCGGATGTGGCGGAGTTCCAAACCACCATTGCGCGCTTAGGCTTGCCCACAGCCGAGGCAAACATGCGCGACAGCTCATCGAACGCGCCCAATCCGACGCGGACATCGACACTGCGGTTTTGGAAATTGATCAGTTGACGGCGAATCATAGCAGTCCACGCTCCAAAAGCATCTCGGCACAAAGGTAGGAAACGTCCTCGAAGGACTTGTTGCGAATATCAAGGGTAAGGTCGGCGGCCTGGCGATACAGCGGACGGCGATGCTCAAACAGGCGCGCAGCGTGCTCGGGCGAACGGAAATCGGGGCGCGTGTCGGACCGACGAATCTGGCGAATCGAATCCTCGAAGTCGCCCTCGAGGTACACGCACGTACCCATTTCGTGCATCAGCTCAATATTCACCGGCGTCTCGACGATACCGCCCCCGCACGAAACCAACAGGCTGCGCTCACTTTGGAGCGAACGGAGCGCCGAGGTCTCGAGCTCACGAAAACGATCCTCGCCCTCGGTCTCAAAAATCTCGGTTACCGACTTACCGCAACGGCGCACGACCAGGCGGTCGGTATCGATAAAACGCCGCTTGAACATGGTGCCGACGTTGCGCGCGAGCGTCGATTTGCCCGCGCCCAAAAAGCCGATAAAGAAGATATGGTCGCAGCCGTGTTTGATGTGCTGAGACATGGCGAAACCTATTCCTCGCAGGGAAGGTCGCGCAGGGCCCGGCGCTCAAAGATACGGAAGATCTGCGTATACCACAGGTCCTGCGTCGCCTGCGGCTTTACCAGGATGGTATCGACGCCGGCGAAGTTGCCGCTCCACACGTCCGTGTAGAGCTGATCACCGATCAGCACAGCCTCACCGGCTGTGGCGCCGAGGCGCTTAAGGCCCGCCTTGAGGGCAAACGGCGCCGGCTTCATGGCGTGGCTGATGGCCTCGAGTCCCAGCTCGCGCGCAGAGCTCATGACCTGGTCGCGATGCCAGTTGTTGGACACCATGCACAGCTTAAAGCCTTTGGCGCGGGCGGCGTCGAGCCAAGCGGAAACCGCGGCGGGAACCTGCTCGGTGTCGCGCGGCACCAGGGTGTTATCGCGATCGAGCAGAATGGCGCGTTTGCCGTCGGCCCACAGGGTATCAAGGTCGATGCGATCGACCGAGGCAACGTATCGTTTGGGGCTAAAAATCCTCATGCTAATTCCAAGACTGTTGATGCTCTTCGTAGGTTTGCGAGAAGTACTCCTCGTCCTGCGTAATGTAGAAATACAGGTCATCGGAGTCGGTCGGCTCAAGGGTGGCCTTGAGCGCCTCGAGCGACGGAGAGCAGATGGGCGTGGGCGGCAGGCCCTCATGCTTATAGGTGTTATACGGACTATCGCTCTGCAGGTCGTCGGCGGTAACCTCGCCACCGGTGACATACATCATAGTCGCATCGCTGTTGAGATAGCGCAGGCCATCGAGCTTGCCGGCAAGGCGGTTGTAGAAAACCGAGGCCACATGCGCACGTTGATCGGCGTTGAGGCCCTCGCGCTCAACGATCGAGGCAAGGTTAACGATGTCGTAGTCGGACATCTCCACACCGTAGCGTTCCTTGATCTTGGCTTCGCAGCTCGCAAAGTCAAGCGACTTGTACTCGGTCTTAAACTGATCGAGCATAGCGCGAATCACGCCATCGGCCGTCGGCGAATCACCCAGCGAATAGGTCTTGGGGAACAAGAAACCCTCGAGCGAGTCGTTGGCGGCGCCCTTAAGGAAGCTATAGTCGTCCACGTAGTTGGAGGCCTTGGCCTGGTTGAGGAAGTCTTCCTTAGAGATGCTGTCGTAGGCCTGGGCCACACGGTCGGCGACTTGATCGACCGTCAGGCCCTCAGGGATAGTCAGCGTATTGGAGCCCACGTTGGGGCCTTCCATGAGCTGCTGAACAACCTTGGTCGCATCCATGAGTGTGGTGAACGAATAATCACCAGGCTTGAGCGACATATCGGCGTTGAGCTTTTTCACCGCCGCATAGTAATCCTTGGGATTTTCTACGATATGGTTCTCGGAGAGAATCGAGGCGATCGTATCGCCCGAAGCACCATCGGGAATGGTCACCGTAACCTGCTGACCAGCCGTGACCTTCGTATCCTCACCGGCAAAGAAGCCCTTGACGGCCGGCACGACAAAGAAGGCGATCGCAGCAAGCGCGAGCACCGCCACCACAACGCCGATAATCATGGGAACCGGAGAACTCTTCTTTTGAGCAGCGCGACGAGCATGCGTGTTGTAGCTCGAGCGGGTCGCCGGAGCAACGCCATGCGAACCGCGAGCGTGATGCGAATGCGATTGAGGGGCCTGAGTTCGCTGAGTAGGTGCCTGCTGCTTAAAGCGGGTACCGCCTGCAGGCTGGGCCGTACGAGCAGTGGGCTGCTGAGCCGCGTGAGAAGCCGAATGCTGAACCGAACGAGCAGATGGCTGCTGACCCGTCCGTTGAACAGGTTGGGCCGAATGAGAGAAGGACTGCGCCGGGCGCGCGGCAGGCTGAGCTGCACGCTGCGTCGGCTGTGCCGAACGCTGGCCAGGCTGAGCAGGGCGCGACGCCGGCTGCCGTGTACGATTCTGCTGGCGCGGATCGGAAGCGTTAGGCATGCGAAACCTCCTCGTTTATACGATCGAGCCACGTCTGCAAAAACAGGCTGGCGGCAATCATGTCGATCTTGCCCCTCATCTGCTTTTCGTTGAGGCCCTGCTCGCGCAGGATACGCTTGGCCTCTTGCGAGGACAGACGCTCGTCCTCAAACTCAAGCGGAAGATCGAGCTCGTCGGCAATCTTTTGCGCCACGGCGGCAACGCGCTCGGCCTGAGGGCCGGGCTCACCGGCCATGGTCAGGGGACGTCCGCTTACCAGGATGTCGGGCTCATAGTCCTCAACCAGGTAGCGGAACGTCTTGGCCATACCGGTGACCTCGGCAGCCGGAAGCACCTTGACAGGCATCGCCATCTTGCCATCACGGCTCGAGACGGCGATGCCAATCCTGGTCTCCCCTATGTCCAGCGCGAGCGCAACCACAGCGACTTCTTAGATTCTTAGGCGCCGAGCGCGGTCTTAGCGGCCGCGAGGGCATCGGCGATGCCGGCAGCATTCTTGCCACCGGCCTGGGCCATGTTGGGACGACCGCCACCGCGACCGTCAACCAGACCCGCGATCTGCTTGATCACGTTACCGGCGTGGAAACCGGCCTTGACGGCGTCATCGGAGCCGGCAGCGAGCAGGGCCGGAGTGCCCTTCTCAGTCACGCTGGCGACGACACAAGCGACGGGGCCGGCGACCTTCTGATGCACGGTATCCCATACGTTGCGCAGGTCGGCAGCCTCAAGGCCCTGGAGCTCAGCGACAACGAGCTTATAGCCGTCGAGCTCGACGGCGCCCTCGATGGCGCTGGAGATGGCGTCGGAGGAGCCACCGGTCAGAGCCTTCTTGAGCTTATTGGACGTCTCGCGCAGCTCGGCCTGCAGGTTCTCCACGCGGGCGGGAACCTCGTCTACGCGGCACTTGAGCGCAGCGGCGGCGGCGTCGACGAGCGCCAGGCGGTCGGCCATATAGTCGAGAGCACCCTTAGAGGTCACGGCCTCGATACGACGGACATTCGAGCCCGTAGAGGACTCGGAAATGATCTTGAACAGGCCAATCTCAGCAGTGTTGGCAGCGTGCGTGCCACCGCAGAGCTCGCGGGAGAACGGCTGGTCCTCGGCGCCCACGGAGACGACGCGGACGACATCGCCGTACTTCTCGCCAAACAGAGCGACAGCGCCGGCGGCCTTAGCCTCGTCGATGCCCATGACACGGGTCACGACCGGCTTGGAAGCGAAGATCTGCTGGTTAACCAAGTCCTCGACAGCCTTGAGCTGCTCGGAGGACAGAGCCTCGAAGTGCGTGAAGTCAAAGCGCAGGTGCTCGGGCGTCACCAGCGAGCCGGCCTGAGAGACGTGCTCGCCCAGGACCTGCTTAAGGGCGGCGTCGAGCAGGTGCGTGGCGGTGTGGTTGCGGCGCAGGAAGCCACGGCGCTCGGCGTCGAGCGCGGCGGTAACAGCGGCACCGACAGTCAGCGTGCCATCGGCAACGTGCGCGACGTGAGCATACAGGCCGTTGTGGTTCTTGGTGTCGGCAACGGTCAGAACAACGCCCTCGGCGGAAAGCTTGCCGGCATCGCCCTGCTGACCACCCATCTCGGCATAGAACGGGGTGCGGTCGAGCACAACCTCGACGTCCTCGCCGGCGGCAGCGGACTCGACGGACTCGCCGTTGCGCACGATGGCGACAACCTTGGCGCCCTCGATCACATCGTTGTCATAGCCGTCGAACTCGGTCGCAGCGACCTTGTCGGAAAGCTCAACCCACACGTCGTTGAAGCTGCCCCAGGCGTCGCCCTTGGCATTGGCGCGGGCGCGGGCCTTCTGGTCCTCCATGCAGGCAGTGAAGCCGTCCATGTCGACGTCGTGGCCAGCGGTGCCGGCGATCTCGACGGTCAGGTCGATGGGGAAACCAAAGGTGTCGTGCAGCTTAAAGGCAACGTCGCCCGGAAGCACAGCGCCCTCGGCAAGCGCTGCCAGGGCCTCGTCCAGGTAAACACGGCCGTTGTCGAGCGTCGTGGAGAAGCGCTCCTCCTCGGAGGCGACGATACCCTTGACGAGGGCGACGTTCTTGAACAGCTCGGGATAAGCCTCGCCCATCTGAGCGTTGACTTCGTCGATGAACTTGGTCAGGAAGGCGCCCTCGATGCCCAGCAGGCGACCGTGGAACACGGCACGACGGAGCAGGCGGCGAAGGACGTACTCGCGACCCTCGTTACCGGGAAGGATGCCGTCCGAGATCATAAAGTCGACGGCACGGGAGTGGTCGGCGATGATACGCAGGGAGCGGCTGGCGCCGGAGTAATCGTCGGCGTCATAGGTCTTGCCGCTAATCTTCTCGCCCAGCTTGATGAGGTGCTGCATCAGATCGCCGTCGTAGTTGGCGGTCTTGTGCTGCATGATGGCGGCCATGCGCTCCAGGCCCATGCCCGTATCGAGGTTGCGGTGCGGCAGCTCCGGCATGGAGCCGTCCTCCTGGCGGTCATACTGGGTAAAGACGAGGTTCCAGAACTCCAGGAAGCGGTCGCAGTCGCAGCCGGGCTTGCAGTCGGGACTACCGCAGCCGACCTCCTCGCCCATGTCAAAGTAGATCTCGGAGCAGGGACCGCAGGGGCCAGTGGGGCCAGCGGCCCAGAAGTTGTCGTCCTCGCCCAAGCGGGAGATGTGGTCCTCGGCAACGCCCAGAGAACGCCACACGTCGTGGGTCTCGTCGTCCTCGGTAAAGACGGTAAAGTACAGGCGGTCGAGCGGCAGCTTGAACTCCTTGGTGATGAGCTCAAAGGCCCAGGCGCAAGCCTGCTGCTTGGAGACGCCGCCAAAGGAGAAGTCGCCGAGCATCTCAAAGAAGGACAGGTGACGGCCGTCCTCGCCGATGCAATCGATGTCGTTGGTGCGGACGCACTTCTGGCAGGAGATAGCGCCGATCTCCTTCATGGTCTTCTTGCCCTGGTAGTACTCCTTAAACTGGTTCATGCCGGCGTTGGCAAGCAGCAGCGAAGGATCGTCGGGGACGAGGGACGAAGAAGGATAGAGCTTAAGACCGCGCTCCTCAAAGAAGTTGAGGAACTTGGAGCGAATCTCGGCCGTAGTCATTGACGGGTAGTCAGCACTCATAGAGGGAATCTCCTCGGTTTCACATCGAAACAGTTCAAACGTAACGATATTACCATCCCACCGCGCAAGTGCAAAAAAGAGGGCCGCCAAACAGCGACCCTCCAGCGAAATTGCATGTTAGCACGTATGAATGTTAACCCGAATTACCCCGCTAGTTATCGTCATCGTCCATGGAGCCGTCGATACCGGTTTTGGTATCGTCGTCCGAGTTGGAGTCATCGTCCTTGGCAAAGGGGTTCTTGAAGAAGCCCGTGGCATCAGGTTGCAGACCTGAGAGCTTGATCCAGGGATTATCGAGCTCGGGCTTGGGCATGGCCTTGGCCTCGGGCGCAGTCTCGTTGCCGATGAGCTCGGACTCGTAGATGAAGGTGTCGTCGCCGAGCGCGTCGTAGGCGGCGACCGGGTTGCCATCGGCATCGCGGTACGGCGTGCCCTTAAACACGGCGCCGTCATAGGCCACAAGCTGTCGGCCGGTCTCATTCTCGAAGTAGTACACGAAGATACCCTTGAGGGCCGCACAAAGCGGGATGGCAATAATCATGCCGATGGGGCCCATGAGTGCCGAGCCAATAACGAGCGCCGTGAGGCTCATGATGGGATGCACCTGCACCGAGCTCTGCATGACCTTGGGCGAAATGACGTTATCGGTGACGTTTTGCGCGACCATCGTCACGATGAGCGTCCATAACGCCAACATGGGGCTGAACATGAAACCGAGCACCGTGGCGATTGCTGCGCTCACCCAGGGACCGACGACCGGAACCAAATGCATGATGCCGGTAAAGATAGCCATGAGCGCCGCATACGGATGGCCGATGATCATAAAACCGATAAAGGCGAGGAAACCACCGCAGATGGACGTCACGACCATACCGCGCATGTAGCCACCGACAGAGCGAGAAAGGATGGCGACCATAAAGCGGTACGAGGTCTCCTTCTCCTGACCGATGATGGTGCAAATCTCGTGGTGCATGCGAGGGTAGTCGCAGGCCATCCAGTAGGCAAGCACCAGGCCAAGGAAGATAACGAACAGCTGCGAGGCCGTATTGGTGATGAGTGGGAACACACCACGACCAAGCTCGGCGGCAATCTGAGACACATACCTCGATGCCACGGCAACCAGCGACGAAAGATTATCGTCCAAATACTCCTTGAGCGGCGTGTTGTTGAGCGTCTTTGCATGCGAGATCATCTCGTTGAGATCGCCACCTGCAACACGAAGCTGCTCGGGCAGGCGGCTCAGGACTTCCATGATCTGACCAAAGAGAATCGGCGACAAGATACAAACGACACCGACGAGCACGGCAACAACAACAATAAGCGCGATAAGCGAACCGATGCCACGATTCACGCCATGGTGCTCGAGCCAGTTGGTGATCGGGGACATCACAAAAGCAATGATGGAGCCGACGGCAAGAAACTCAA
This sequence comes from Collinsella aerofaciens, assembly GCF_028206995.1. Lineage (GTDB taxonomy): Bacteria > Actinomycetota > Coriobacteriia > Coriobacteriales > Coriobacteriaceae > Collinsella > Collinsella aerofaciens_AQ. Next base: position 107,832 of record NZ_JAQLFL010000005.1, read on the forward strand.
TAACCGGCGCCAGGATGCCCATAAGGTTAAAGATGACAGCGGCGATGACAATGCAGCCGACAACAGCCCAAATGCGCAGCGTCAGAATGCGGGTGTCGCGCAGCACGCGATCGGTTTGTTGGGGGTGCTCACTCATGAACGAATCATCACTCCGTCGGGGTCGATCTTGTCCTGAATCTTCTTAAGCGTGCGGCGCAGCAGACGCGAAACCTGCACCTGAGAAATACCCAGCTTCTTGGCGATCTCGATCTGGGTCATGCCCTTCACAAAGCGCAGCTCGATCACCTCGCGCTCGCGCGGCGAGAAATCACGGATGGCTTCCTCGATCACTAGGCGGTCATCGGTAAAGTCGAGCTCGTTGTCGTCGTCGGCGTAACGGTCGAGAATCGAGGGGGCATCGTCGGAATCGGACGCACCAGGAGCCTCGATGGGCACCGAGGTATAGGCCGAAGACGATTCCATAGCCTCGAGGACCTCATCGACCGTCACATCTAGATACTCAGCGATCTCCTCAACCTTGGGCGAACGCTGAAGCTCGTTGGTAAGTTTGTCAGTAGCTTGGTTGACCTTGGCCGAGAGCTCCTGCAGACGACGCGGTACGCGCACGCTCCAGCCCTTGTCGCGGAAATGGCGTTTGATCTCGCCCAGGATAGTGGGTGTTGCAAACGTCGTGAACTCGAGCCCGCGCTCGGGGTCAAAACGGTCGATAGCCTTGAGCAAACCCAGATAGCCGACCTGCATGAGGTCGTCGAGCGGCTCGCCGCGATTCTTAAATTTGTTGGCAAGAAACCTTACCAGGTTCATATGGGACATGACGAGCTGCTCACGGGCGTCCGGATCACCGGTCTCCTTGTAACGACGAAACAGCTCGCGGGTTTTCTCCTTGTCCCAAGCGGTCTTGCCGCTCCGGGAACGTTCGGTCATATTAGATATCCGCCTTGAGGTCGAGGGAAAGCGTCAGGGGCGCCGCAGTCTTTTCGTAGGAATCGCACACGCTCGCGAGGATGAGTTCGGCATATACCGCTGCCTGGTCATCCTCATCGACAGTCGCCTGATCGCCAAAGGTAAAGGTCATGCCCACGTGCGATTCATCGACATCGAATTTGATCGAGATATCGTCGGAATCAACAGCCGTGCAGCCAAAGATGAAGGCTTCCTCGGCAGCCATACGGATGTCCTCGATGCGATCGACAGACATAGAGCACAGGGCACCAACGTTGGCTGCCGTCATGCGCACAAGGCGAGCGAGACGCGGGTCACCGGCAACGGTCAGCGTGATGGGGCAGGTTGCTTCGCTACTCATCGCAGGACTCCTCAGAGGTCTCGGAGGGTGTATAGGTGTAATACTGAGCCGGCTTGGCTACAGACTTCTGGCCATCATCGTCGCCCGCGGCGGCCTCGTCCTCGCCAATCAAGACGCGCTCGGTCGGCTGCTCGGCTTCTTCGGCGGCAGCGGAAAGCTTGCGCTCGGCTTCAGCTGCAGGAGCCTTCACCTTATTGAAGAGCTTCTGCACAGCACCGGCGGCAGAGTCGGTCACGCTCGACACAGCATTGCTGGCCTCGGCCATGCTGCCCGTAACCTCGGAAATGTCGCGAACCACGGCTTCGACCTCTACGAGATTGGAGGTAAGGGCATCAACTGCCGTCTTGCTCGACTTAAGCAGCGGCTCCATCTGGGCAAGCGCCGGCGTAAGCTCATCGACAGCGCCATCGAGCTTTGCCACCACAGGCTGAGCCTCGGCGATGGTGTTGTTGAGGTCGTTCACGGTCTTATCGAGCGAGTCGACAACATTGCGGGTCTTGCGCAGGGTAAGCGCGAGCTCAGCGATGGCCCACACGCCGGCAACGGCGAGCAGCAGCAGGGCGATTTGAATGGGACTCATACAAGCCTCCCGGAAGAATCGAAATACAGACGCTTTTCATGGTACCCCAAAGGGGACCGAACATGCCATGAGCAGCAACGTGGGACAAAATTATCAGCAGCTACCTCGGTGCATTCCCGCTGCGGTCGCGTTCGCTTTGCTCTACGCGCCACTCTTCCCAGCCGCGCCCGGCAGGCTGCCAAAATGCACCGCGTTCCAAGCCTTCGGGCAAATAGCGCTGATCGACCCAGCCTTCGGGATAATCATGTGGATACTTATACACACCGTATTCATCGCTGCCCGGGCGATGGCGATCGCGCAGATAACTCGGCACCTCGCGAAGCCCACTAGAATGGATATCGGCCAGTGCCGCATCGATCGAAGCCTCACACGCGTTGGATTTTGGCGCCAAGCACACATAGAGTGCAGCCTGAGCCAGGTTAATGCGGCACTCGGGATAGCCAATGACCTCGGCAGACTTAAACGCGGCATGCGCCACCAAAAGCGCCTGCGGGTCGGCGTTGCCAACATCCTCAGAAGCGTGAATCATAATGCGGCGAGCGATAAACTTAGGATCCTCCCCAGCATCGATCATGCGCGCGAGCCAATAGATCGTGGCATCGGGGTCACTACCGCGCATGGACTTGATGAACGCACTGATGATGTCGTAGTGCATGTCGCCGTTTTTGTCATACGTAAAGCCGCGACGCGGGTTGGCGATCTTCACGTCATCCACGGTGATGGGATAGCGCTCCCCCGCCGCAGGCGCTGGCGTTCCCTCGGTATCGGGACGCGTGACGGCAATCTCGCTCGCAAGCTCAAGCGTCGTGAGCGCCGAGCGAGCGTCACCCGCTGCCAGCGTGCAAATGGTCTTAACCGTATCCTCATCGGCCGAGAATTTGCCGTTCAGGCCCTGAGGTGCCTCGAGCGCACGCTCGATAAGCATGGCGATATCCTCGTCCTTTAAATGCTCAAGCTCCACGACGCGACCACGTGAGAGCAGCGCCGAGTTGACCTCGAAGTACGGATTCTCCGTCGTAGCGCCAATCATAATGACGGTACGGTTCTCAACTGCATGCAGCAGGGCATCCTGCTGCGACTTAGAGAAGCGGTGAATCTCATCGATGAATAGAATGGTGCGGCGGTCGTACGTATTCAGGCGCGTCTTGGCCTCATCAATCACACGACGCAGGTCCTTCACGGTACCCGTGACGGCGCTGACCTCGACAAACTCGCTCTTGGTATGGTTGGCGATAATGTGGGCCAGCGTCGTTTTGCCCGTACCGGCAGGCCCGTACAGAATCACGCTCGAAAGCACGTCGTGCTCGATCGCGGCACGCAGCCATGAACCCTTACCGACGGCCTTTTGCTGGCCCACGTACTCGTCGAGCGAATTGGGGCGCATGCGCACCGCAAGCGGCGCATTCTGAAAGGAACGCTCGCGCGTCGAAGCAGAAAAAAGGTCGTCCATAGCCATCCCGTGTATCAATCAAAAACGTTTTCCACTAACAGTATACCGAATTAATACGAACTACCGTTCGTTAATATAGGTACGGTGCGGAAACTCCAGACCAGGGAACAGCTTGCTCGTCAGCTCGCAGAAATAACCGTCCGTCATGCTCGCGATATAATCCACCACGGCTTGATCCTTGTCGTCCTGCCAGGCATAGGTGCGATCATAGTAGAAAAGCTGCTGCTCAATGCGCGAAATATGGTGCTTAAAGATGTAAGAGGACTCGTCGCCACTGTTTAGATCCCGCAGGCAACGGTCGTAGAGCTTTACGAACGCCTCGCGCAGCTCCGCCTCGGAATCGCCTTCGATACCGCCCTTGCTATAGATCTTCTCGTAGTTCTCGCGCTTGGCTCGGCGAATTTCCTCAAACAGGTCCTCGCTCATCTCGATGCGCGGCTTACCATAGCTGTGCTCAACGATATCGATAGAGGCATGCGTGAGGATCCAACTGTTGTAGGCACCGCCCCGGCCATCATCAAAAGCGTCGGGCGAAAGCAGGCCCGCCGCGATCGCATCCTGACGGTCACGACCGACGTAGGCAAGAATATCCGAGATGCGAACGACGCAGCCCTCGAGCGTCATGGGACGCAGATGCTCAATTGCGCTATAGCCCGTGGCAATGCAATCCTCAACCGTCTGGTCAAACTGGTCAAAGGAGCCCATGTCCGAGAGCTCAAACACACGCTGCTCGTACTCGCCGTTATGGCATAGCACGCCGTCGAGCGTCTGGAGCGACACGTTGCGGCCATACAACGCGTCGAGCACGCGGACCGACTGCACGTTATGGAAAAAAAAACGCCCCGTACGCTCGTGATAGATATCGTTGAGGAAGCGCTCGCCGGAATGGCCGAAAGGCGTGTGTCCCAAGTCGTGGCCCAGGCCAATCGCCTCGATCAGATCGCAATTGAGCCCCAGGGCGCGACCGATATCGCGCGCAATGCGGGAGACAAGCTGCACGTGCAAACCGCGGCGTGACAGATCGTCATTGCTACGAAAGCTAAAGACCTGCGTTTTGCCCGCATACCGGGTGTACGCCGGAAGATGAAGTATCTTTTCGGTATCGCGCATAAACGCCGGACGCATAAGCGTGCCTTTGTCGGTAGTGCGATCAATACGACGAATGACCTGATCATCGTTGCAACGATACGGGTTGACATAGCCCGAAGCACGATCGGCGGCAATGCGCTCGACAAGCTCGGGCGACAACGCTGAGGGAATACGGTCCATGCGCGCCTTAATGACGGCCGTTTCTTGATTAGATTCCATGGCATGCTCCTTAAGAAGGATGCGCAATCGGTTACAAAGTGCAGCCCACGACCTCGATTATGGCAAAAATCGGCACTAAAAACGGGAGCAATGGCAGGGAGCGCGATTTTGTGAAGAGGCAGGAAAGGGCCAGAGCCAGGAGTGCGACGGCAAATGCCACGATGCCACCCATAGGGTCGAGCGTGCAAAGCGCGAAGAGCGCCTTGGCATCCCCCATGCCGATGCCCGGGATTTGGCGAAGACGACGCCAGAGGGACTCAGTCAGCACGAGAGCAAGATACACAATGACGGCAAGACCCGCGTGGTCAAGCGCTGTGTTAACGCCTTTGTCGAGCCAAACGCCCACTAACGCCGTCACCGCACACGCACCGGCAAGTTCATTGGGAAAACGTCGCTGACGGGCATCAATCGCCGCGCCGGCAAAGATGCAAATCCAAAACGGGATATAAAACATCGAGTACCTCCTCGAGCTGCATCGCAAAAGCAAAAACCACCACAAAGGTGCCTGTCCCCTTTGCGGTGGTTTTGGTGGTGGTTATTTGGCGCCTTGCATGACCTCGTCGAGGGTGACGTTTACGGCATGCTGGGTAGGAACCCAGTCGACCTTCAGGAACAGCGCGGCCACCGTGATGGGGATATAGCTGAACATAAAGATCGGGAAGGTAAACAGGTTAGTCACCAGACGCCACTTTTGCGCGCAGTGAATGTGCTTGTACTCAAAGATAGTCGTGAGCAGCGCCAGGATAAAGAAGGTCTGATACATCATGGCGAAGGTCATAATGAGCGAAGCGGCGCACGCCTGCATCTCGACTTCGGTAGCCAAGAAACCATGCGAAAGGCCACCCACAATCAAGAACGTCGCATTAGCGAGCATCGAGATCAGCGATAGCAGCATACCCGGGGCGATCGTCATGAACATGTCGTAGGCGGCAAAGCGATGATAGCGGAAGGTCGACTTGACCAGATGCTTGCCGTAGGTAAAGAACACCTGGTAAAAGCCCTTGGTCCAGCGCATACGCTGCTTCCAGGATGCCTTGAACGTCACGGGTTGCTCGTCAAAGAACTCCGCCGGCGCATAGCCAATGCGAATACCGTGAATAGCGCAGAACGTAGTGAACTGAATGTCCTCGGTCAGCGTGTGGAACTGCCAGCCGTGCATGCCCTCAATAACACTGGCGGAGATGAGGTAGCCCGAACCCGAGACGGCGCAAGACGTCTTACAGATATTACGCGCGTTGTTGAGAAAGCGCGCCTCGCGCAGGTACCAAGTAGCATTAGCTGCCGAGATCCACGAGCTGCCAAAATTCTTGGAGTTGCGATAGCTCGTGACCACATGGAATCCCTGGTCAAAGGCATCGTTCATCTTGGACACGTAATCGCGGGAGATAACGTTATCGGCATCGAAGATAAAGTAGCCTTCAAACGTGTCGGGATACTCGTTGAGGATGCGGTCGAAGCCAAAGTCCATGACCCAGCTCTTACCCTTACGGGCAAGATCATTGCGCTCGTAAACAATGGCACCTGCCTCGCGCGCGAGCTGTGCGGTGTTGTCGGTGCAGGCGTCGGCAACCACGAAGACCTCGATAAGCTCGGACGGATAATCCTGGTCCTTGATGGAGCGAACAAGGTTGGCGATCACGGCCTCCTCGTTATGCGCCGCGATAAAGAAAGCATAACGATGGAGTTTTTTGGCCTTGGGAGGCGCGACCTCGCCACGAAGAGCGCCAATGACAAAGAAGACCACCTGGTACAGAAAGCAGACCGTGAGCAGCGTGACGACAATCTGGTTGAAGACCACGATGGGTGTGTTGGTTTGTAAAAAGGCGAGCATGCAGGCTCCCAGCAACGTGTAACGTAAACAATCGTATATCTTACCGCAGGCTTACCGAGTTCAAGAAACCACCTAATACTGGCTAGGCTTCGAGAAGACCGAGCTGCGGAACGATTTCATCTCCAACGGCCGTGCGACCGAGCGAGCGCGGAGCCAGATCGTCGAGAACCGCAGCGAGATCCCACGGCAACTCGTCACGGCACTCAAAGCGCTTCCCCGTTACGGGATGATCGAACGCAACGCGCCAAGAATGCAGGAACTGCCTGGTCAGGCCCTGATCGGCACGCGCATCGCACTTGCCGTAGAGCGGATCGCCCACGCAGGCGTGGTTGATATGGCGCATATGCACGCGAATCTGATGTGTGCGGCCCGTAAACAGGTGGCACTCAACGAGCGTATAGCCGTCGTCAAAACGCGTGGAATCAAAGCGCTCGAGGACCTTAAAGGTCGTAATGGCCTGACGGGCAAAGGGGTCATCCGAAACCGCCATCTTCACGCGGTCGCGCGTGGAACGGGCAATACCGGTGTTGATAGTGCCCTCGTCCATGGCGATGTGACCGTGAACGAGCGTGATATAGCGACGGTCGAGCGTGCGCGTGCGGATGAGATTCTGAAGCGCGCGCTGGGTGTCGTCGTCTTTTGCCGCGAGCATAAGGCCCGAGGTATCGCGATCCAGGCGATGCACGATGCCGGGGCGGTCCTCACCCTGCACAGTACCAAGATGATCGATGCCGCAGTGGTAGACCAGAGCGTTCGCAAGGGTGCCGCTCTCGTGGCCATGGGCGGGATGGCACACCAGGCTCCGCTGCTTGGAGAGCACGATAAGGTAGTCGTCCTCGTAGCGGATATCGAGGGGAATGGCCTCGGGAATCACGTCGGTCGGGTCGTGCGGCTCGGGCAAGTCGACCGAGATGCGATCGCCGGCGCGTACGGCGTACTTTTTAGAGAGACAAGTCTCACCGTTGACGGCAACGGCGCCTCCCTCGATCAGATGCGCGCAGGCAGAGCGCGTGGGACAGCCATCGTTGGCGCCCAAATAGGCGTCAAGACGCTGACCAGCGGAATCGTCGGCAACAAGAATATGGATGTCGGCCATTAACGCTCATTCCTTTCGCGAATCTTGCGGGCACGCTCCCCACGCTGCTTGGCTTTGCGCTTAGCGCGGGCCTCATCACGGGCATTGAGCTCGGCAGTCGCATCAACCTCGCGGGCCGCGGGACTCAAGAACATGTAGCCGAAGAGGGCGAGCACAACGCCCACGGTAATGTCGATATCGGCCACATTGAAGACGGGAAAGTCGATGAAGGTGGTGGCAATAAAATCGGTCACGAAGCCAAAGGCCAGACGGTCGATCGCGTTGCCAATGGCGCCGCCCGCGACCATAGCCATGCCCACAACCTCCAAGCGAGCAAGCTGGGGCGCGCGAAGCAAGTACACGGCAATGGCGACAATAACCGCAAGCGCCAGTACGGCAAACGCTATGCCATGGCCCTCGCCCATGCTAAAGGCAGCACCGATGTTACGCACGAAAAGGAAGTCGATCACACCGGGGATAACAGTCACATGCAGAGCATCGCCCACGGCACGAACCGCAAGCTTGGTCAGCTGGTCAACAAGCAGCACGGTCAACGTCACGCCACCAGCAACACCCAACCGCCAACGCAAAGGCGGCGTCATATCCGCAGAACGACCCAAAGAAATCCCCTACCCTCAGAACAATCGAATTACGTTTAACGCAAGTAACCATCTTATATTGCCACACGCAGAGCGCACGACATATCCACCAACGCAAGCGAAATAACCAGCTAAAAACGAAAGCGGCATTCCGAAAAACAGAATGCCGCTTATATTCAGCGGGGCAAATGGGCCGAAGGCGCCCAAATTCTCCCTATAACTAAAATGCCGAGTTACCGTGCCTTAAAGGGCATTCGCACACCTCTCGCAAATATGCGCGTGGCCGTTGTACTCGCCGACGGTGGTGCGATAGTTCCAGCAACGGTCGCAGCACTCGCCCTCGGCAGCCTCGATGGCAACGGAAAGCTCCTCGCCCTGCGTCAGCTCAACATCGGAGACGATGTAGAACTCGGCCAAGTCGACGGCCTTGTCGCCGGTCAGCAGCGCATACATCTCGGCGGGAACGACCGCCTTGACGCGGACCTGCTGACTCTTGGTGAAGGTGCCGGCGGAGCGGGCATCCTCAAGGGCCTTGGTCACAGCGCTACGGAGCTCGAGAGAAGCCTCGAGCACACCCTCAAACTCATTGGCCTCGTCGACCGTGATGGGCGATTTGTACCAATCGAGCAGCGCGGCGTACTTCTGATGATCGACGCAGCCGGCGGGCGCATAGGCCATGGCCTCGTCGACCGTGTAGGACAGGATCGGCTGCAAGTCGCGCATGAGCATCGAGAAGAGCTCGGCCAGCACGGTCTGGGCGCTGCGGCGCTCGAGCGAGCCGGGCTTGTCGCAGTACAGACGGTCCTTCAGGGCATCGAGATACACATTGGAGAGCTCGGTAACCACGAAGTCGTAAAGCGCACGGTAGGCGCGCGGGAACTCGTAGCAAGAGTAGGCATCGTCGACCTCGGCCTGGACCTGGGTCAGGCGGGCAACCATAAGCTTGTCGAGCGGCAACAGGTCGGCAAAGGCAACGCCATCGGTCTCGGGCTCAAACTGACCCTCGAGCTCGGAGAGCAGGAAGCGCAACGTGTTACGGAAGCGACGGTAGGCATCGGACGTACGAGCGAGAATCTCGTGGTCGATGGAAACATCGGAGCTGGTGTCGACGGAGGCAACCCACAGGCGGATGATGTCGGCGCCCATCTCGTCGCAGACCTTATTAGGGTCGATGACGTTGCCGAGCGACTTGGACATCTTGCGGCCTTGGCCATCGAGCGTGAAGCCCTGCGAAACGACCGCCTTGTACGGAGCATGGCCGTTGGCACCCACCGAGGTAAGCAGCGAGCTCTGGAACCAACCACGGTGCTGGTCGGAGCCCTCGAGGTACACGTCCGCCGGGTACTCAAGCTCGGGGCGATACTCACAGACGGCCTTCCAGGAAACGCCGGAGTCCCACCACACGTCGAGGATGTCCTTATCGGCCTTGAGGTGATGGCCGCCGCACTTGGGGCAGACGCAGGCCTCGCCCAGGTAGCTCTCGGGAGCGTCGGTGAACCAGGCGTCGGAGCCCTTCTCGTGGAAGAGCTTGATAACGGCGTCGAGCGTGGCGTCGTTCATGACCTTCTCGCCGCAGTCGGCGCAGGTGTAGCTGGGGATAGGCACGCCCCAGTTGCGCTGACGGCTGATGCACCAGTCGGGACGCTGCTCGACCATGGCGCCAATGCGATTGGCCGCGTGGGCCGGATACCACTTGACGTTCTCGCGGACCTCTTTGCCAGCCTGCTCGCGCAAACCGGTCTTGTCCATCGAGACAAACCACTGGTCGGTAGCACGGAAGAGCACCGGGTGCTTGCAGCGCCAGCAGTGCGGATAGCTGTGCGTAATCTTCTTCTCGAGGACCAGGGTGCCGCGCTCGCGCAGGAACTCGATGATGTGCGGGTTGGCCTCATCGGTATCCATACCGCTGAAGGGACCACCGGTGCCAAACTCCTCACCGGTGTAGAACTTGCCGTCGTCATCGACCGGCATGCAAATGTCGGTGATGCCCTCCTTGAGGCAGGCAAAGTAGTCGTCGACGCCGTGGCCGGGCGAGTTGTGGACGATACCGGTACCGTCATCGACACCAACGTAATCGGCCAGCAGCGCCACGCCCTCAACGCCGTCAAAGATCGGCTGCTTGTAGTGGATGTGGTGGAAAGTCTCGGCGGGAACCACATAGGGCTTGCCGTCGACCATTACCGGAGTGTACTCCCAGCCAAACTCCTCGCAGCACTTGGGAGCCAGGTCCTCGAGCATGACCTCGGCACGACCATCGTGCTCAACGGCGACATAGGCGGCGCCGGGCTTGAGGGAAACGGCCTGGTCGGAGGGGATGGTCCACGGCGTAGTCGTCCAGATGATAAAGTCGACCGGGCCGTCGAAGTTCTCGAGGCCGGCGGGCTTGGAGGTCATCTCAAAGCGCACGAAGATGGAGGGGCTCGTCTCGTCGGAGTACTCGATCTCGGCCTCGGCCAGCGCGGTGTGGCAGTGCTTGCACCAGTGAACCGGCTTGTGGCCGCGATAGATCATGCCCTTATCGAACATGGCCTTAAAGACCTCGATGTCGGCGGCATCATGCTGGTGATAGAGCGTCAGATAGGGGTTGTCCCAGTCGCCGAGCACGCCCAGACGACGGAAACCGGCCTTCTGAAGCTCGATGTTCTCGACAGCGAACTCGTTGCAGAGCTCACGGATCTTGGCCGTGGGGGTCTGGTTGAACTTCTCGGTGCCGAGCTTCTCCTCGACCTTATGCTCGATCGGCTGGCCGTGGCAGTCCCAGCCGGGGACATAGGGAACCTCATAGCCCTGCATCATCCAGTAACGGTTGATCATGTCCTTGGAGATCTTGTTCATGGCGTGGCCGATGTGGATCGGACCGTTGGCGTACGGAGGGCCGTCGTGCAGCACGAACTTCTTGTGACCCTCGTTCTTCTTCAGAACCTGCTCGTAGACCTTGTTGTCCTGCCAGTCCTTGAGTCGCTTGGGCTCGGACTTGGAAAGACCGGCACGCATGGGAAATCCGGTTTTGGGCAGATTCATCGTCTGCTTGTACTCGTTTGCCACGGTACCCCTTTCATGTCGTGGGCGCGCACGCCCGTAGGGCACCAAAAAGCGCCCGTCCCTACAAGCTGGGACGAAGCGCCACAAAACGGGCCGTACGCCCGCAAAAGCTCTTCGCTTAACCACCCAGCTTAGATGCCCTCGCCCGCGTCGCCGCGCGCTCGCATCCGTTACTCGGCTGATCTGTATCGACGACCATCTCGGCGATATCTACTAAGACGTGCCTGTGCGGCGCGTCCGTTGGGACCGCAGCTCCGGGGTGATTTTCATCGGTCGCATGCACGGGTTCTCAGCGCTCCCCGCTCTCTGTAGCATGCGGACGGCCGACTACTCGTCCCCATCAACGCTCATGCGGTGTATGCTAGCACGTTCCGCGCCGGCGAAAAACCCTCAACACTGGTTTTATACGTTCGAAATTTCTCGCGGCTGTGGACCTTCTCTTGGAGCAAAATACCTGAAAGCACTTTATCGAACGAAAGAAGGTTGCTATGCGCACGATTGGAATGAGCGACTACACCGTTGGCGAGGATTGCTTTGACGAGCTGCCCGGCGCGCTGGCCGAGTACGGCGCGAAGAAGGTCGCGATCATCGGTGGCAAGCGGGCACTGGCCGCAGCACTTCCCGGTATCGAAGCTGCGCTGGCGGGTACCGACGTCGAAATTCTGGAGACGCGCGTCTACGGCACCAACAGTACGCGCGCAAATATCGCCAAGGTCGTAAACTCCCCTGCCTGCCAGGAAGCCGACGTGCTTATCGCATGCGGTGGCGGCAAGGCGCTCGACACCGTGAAGACCGCAGCTATCGAGCTCAAGAAGATCGTCTTTACGGTGCCGACGATCTGCTCCAACTGCTCGGCCGCGACCGCCATTGCCGTCGTGTATAACGACGACGGCTCGCTCGAGGGCTATTCGTACCCCAACAGACCGGCGCACATCTTCATCAACCCCAAGATCATCGCCGAGGCACCGGCAGAGTACTTCTGGGCCGGCGTGGGCGATGCCCTGTCTAAACAGCCCGAGGTCGAGTACGCCACGAGCGCCGGCAACCTGGAGCACACCGCCGGTCTTGGCCTGGCGCTCGCCCACACCTGTTCCGAGCCACTGTTTACCTATGGCGTCCAGGGTCTTGAGGACGTGCGCCAGAACCTGTCGAGCGAGGCCGTCAAGCAGATTGCGCTCGACATCGTGGTCAACACGGGCTACGTCTCCAACCTGACCAACCAGAACGATTACTACTACAACTCGAGCGTGGCGCACGCATTCTACAACGCCACCTGCAGTATTCCGCGTGAGGGATCCTACCTGCACGGTGAGGTCGTGAGCCTGGGCGTGCTGGTGCTGTTCGCCTACACGGGCGATACCGAGAACCTTGAGCGCTACGCCGCCTTTAACAAGCAGATGGGGCTGCCCGTGACGCTTGAGCAGGTCGGGCTTTCCGAGGCCGACATCCCTGCCCTGTGCGAGCACGCGCACGCCACCAACGAGTGGAAGCAAGGCAACCCGGAGCCCTTCACCGACGAAAAATTCGCCGCCGCCATCAAGGCCGCCAACGCCTACGGCCACACGCTCTAGGCCTAGCCCAAAACCACCACAAGGGAGCAACACCCTTGTAGTGGTTTTTTATTGCTCAAGCATGCTGGGGTCGAACTCGCTAGCCGGGATCACGCGATAACCGTGGCGGAGCAGTAAATCAACGAAGACGCCATTGCCCACCGTGAGGGTACCGCTGAATGTTCCGTCGTAGATGCGGCCCGCACCGCACGAGGGACTACGGTCCTGCAGGATGCACGCAGCGATCTCTTCCGGCCCGCCCGCTTGCTCGCACATGTCGAGCGCTCGTTGGGCACCAAGGCGATACTCGCGATCGACCGAGATGCCCTCGCAGGTGCGAACCTCGCCGTTAACAATCTCGGACGGCTTGCGCGGCGTGGGCAAGCCACCAAAAACCTCAGGGCATACCAACAGGACCTCGGTCCCCGTGCGTTCGCACGCTTCGACCAGCTCGCGATGGTAGTTATCGAGTCCGTTATACTTGCAGCTCTCGCCTATCAAGCAGGCGCTCACTACGATCTTCATATACAACTCCCCCACGCAAAACGCCCCATTTGAGATGGACACTCAAATGGGGCGATTGACACTGCGCAACTAGTATTACTGCTGCTTCGGCATCAGCGGATTCTCGCGCGTGAGGAGGTTCATGAACTCCTCGCCCGTGATCGTCTCCTTCTTGTACAGATAACGAGCCAGCTCGTGGAGCTTGAACTTGTTCTCCTTCAGGATTTGCAGAGCGCGATCATGCGCGTCCTCGATCAGCTTGGCGACAATCGCGTCCACGCGCTCGGCCGTGCCGGGGGCGCAGGTGAGCGACGTGTCCTGGTTAAGGTACGCATTCTGCACGGTACCAAGCGCCATCATGCCAAACTCGTCGGACATACCAAAGCGCGTCACCATGTTGCGGGCGAGCTTGGTAGCCTGCTCGATATCGTTGGCGGCACCGGTCGTCATCTCGCCAAAGATGAGCTCCTCGGCCGCGCGACCACCGCAGTAGACGGCGAGCTTGTCCAGAACCTCCTGGCGCGTCGTCAGGAAGCGCTCGTCCTCCTCGACCTGCATGGTGTAGCCCAGAGCGCCACTCGTGCGCGGCACGATGGTGATCTTGGTGACCGGCGCGGACCCCTTCTGACGGGCGGCAACGATGGCATGGCCGATCTCGTGGTAGGACACAACCTGCTTCTCATGATCGGACAGCACCGTCGACTTGCGCTGCTGGCCGGCGATGACAACCTCCACCGACTCCTCAAAATCATCCTGGGTGGCGCGTTTGCGACCCTCGCGGACGGCGCGCAGGGCACCCTCGTTGATGATGTTTGCCAAGTCGGCACCCGAGGCACCGGGCGTGGCGCGGGCAATCGCAGTCAGGTCGATCGGCGGCTGCGTCTTCACGCTCTTGGCATGCAGCTCAAGGATGTTCTTGCGGCCGGTCAGGTCGGGCAGCTCAACGGGGATGCGGCGATCAAAACGACCGGGGCGCAGCAGAGCGGGATCGAGGCTGTCGGGACGGTTGGTGGCAGCGAGGACGACGATACCCTTGTGGTTATCGAAGCCGTCCATCTCGGTCAGCAGCTGGTTGAGCGTCTGCTCGCGCTCGTCGTTGCCGCTAAAGCCGCCGCCGTCACGCTTCTTACCGATCGTATCGATCTCGTCGATAAATACGATACACGGGGCCTTTTCCTTGGCCTGCTTAAACAGGTCGCGCACCTTGGCGGCGCCACGGCCGACGAACATCTCGACAAACTCAGAGCCCGAAATGCTAAAGAACGGAACGCCCGCCTCGCCGGCAACAGCTTTGGCAAGCAGGGTCTTACCGGTACCCGGAGGGCCAACAAGAAGAGCACCGCGCGGCAGCTTGGCGCCGATTTCCTCGTAGCGTTGCGGCTTCTCCAGAAAGTCGACGACCTCCTTGAGAGACTCCTTGGCCTCTTCCTGGCCAGCGACGTCCTTAAAGGTCACGCCCACATCCTTGGAAGCGATCACGCGAGCACCGGACTTGCCCAGTCCGCCGCCGCCAAAACCGCCGCCACCAAAGTTCATCGACGGGCCGTCATCGCCCATGGCCTTCTTCATGCGGCGATTGAGCCACCAGCCGATGAGGAAGAAAATCGCCATGGGAAGAATGAACGTGAGCAGGTAGTAGGTCATCAGACCCGAATTCTTATCGGGAACGACCGACTCAAGCGAGGCGCCAGATTCAAGCACGCGATCGGTAAAACCCGCATCATTCGGCACACCGGTCGTCTTGTAGGCGATGTTCTCGTCCTCGCCCTTCTTGGTGTAATAAATCGTGTAATCGTCCGTGTTGTACTCGACCTTGTCGACGCTCTTCTTATCGAGCGCTTTGACAAACGTCGAGTAATCGGTCTTCGTAATCTGCTGCGTGTGACCGATGTTGGGGAACAGAACGGTCGAGAGCACGAGGTAGACGACGAAGGCGATGAGCACGTAGAGGATCATATTCCGTCTACGTTTGTTGTCATCCATCTCCATCTGCTTGAACTCCATCTACTGGGGTTGATAATGATATCTAGAATACCCAACCCGGACGGCGATAAACCGATGCCGGGCACGAAAGGACAGAGATGGCATCACTGGAAGTCGGCAAGGTTCAAATCTATACAGGCGACGGCAAGGGCAAGACGACGGCTGCGTTGGGGCTCGCCTTGCGCGCGACGGGCTATGGACTCGACGTGCTTATGCTGCAGTTTGCCAAGAAACTGCACTGCGCCGAGCATGATGCCGCGCCGCGCCTGGGGCTGCGTATTGTGCAGGCCGATCGCGACACGCCCGAGGCTTGCGCCGCACAGATCATGGAGCTCGCACGCGAGCAGATATCACAGGTCGACGTTCTGATTTTGGACGAACTCGGCGAGGCCATGCGCCGCGGCGTTGTGACGCGCGAGGATGTGGAGGGGCTGATCGCGCTGAAGCCCGCCACCACGGAGCTCGTGCTCACCGGCCGCGGCTTGCTACCCCTCGCCGACCTTGCCGACCTAGTAACCGAAATGCGCCCCGTCAAACACTACTTCGACGAAGGCCTCCTAGCCCGCCAAGGCATCGAATACTAATCCGGCACTTGGGTAGCCATTGGGGACGTTCTTAAATGACTAGTCGCTGGGGACACTCTTTCTTGGGAAAAGGGCAAAATCCCGGCCCTAAAATTCACGCCAACCCGACGTGCCATTCGCAACCGTTGCGCGGCCAAGACCAACCGCCCTAACAATTTGATTAACCGTAAGACCTGATTTCCGCATTTTGCAAAGAATCGGTCTGCGCTCGGCTGGAGTCATCGCCTTAATGTCGGAAAGAGAAACAGGCAAAGCAATCTCCTTCGCGATTTTGAGCACCTCATCATCGAGAACACGAGGACGGGGCTCGGCATCATAAGGTGCGCTCTCTAGTCGCTCATCAAGATAATGCCGATACTCCAGCGAACCGCCCACGAGTTCCAACACTATACCTGGATCGCAAAACCCAAACCCGTCATAACCATACGCATATGCTCGATAGCTAGACCAGCGATATCTATCGACAGCGGAAACACCCGCCTTAACTGGGTTCATATGGATGTAGTCAGCGAGCGCAATTGCCTGAATATCATTCTCAACTGGAATGTTCTTAAACCGATCCTGAAACAAATGACCAACACGGTCAGTTTTGCGATTGAAATACTTAGCATATGAGGTAAGGATGCCGCTCATGCAAGATGAGATTCTTCCGTTAGGGTCATCAACCATGAGATGAAAATGGTTCGACATGAGGCACCACGCCGTAACGCCAACACCATTGCCAACGAGTTTGCCCTCGAACAACGTGAGCATCCGATATCGATCCTCGTCGTCTTCAAAGATGCAAATGCCGCCATTTCCACGCGCGATAATGTGGTTATAGCCCGTCAACGAAACGACTCGACCCGTTCTTGGCATATCGCCCTCCCATCAAAAACCCACCGGGCAACATCTGATAGGCGCGGACGATCTAATTTGCTGAGCCCGTTCTGCCAGTTTACAAGGGTGTGCAAGACAAACTGGATGAAAACCCGAAATTCGTGTCGCAAAGAGTGTCCCAAACGACTAGTCATTTAAGAACGTCCCCAACGACTAGTCGTTTAAGAACGTCCCCAATGGCTAGGCGGTGGCGCGGCCTAGCCAGTTGCCGCTGTGGTGGTAGATGGTGAACATCGTGGCCGTGATGAGCCAGGTTACGGGGTATACCAGCAGCAGGTGCTCAAGCGAGGGATCGAACGGCATAATCGCAAACACCCAGATCACCCTGAGCACGACGGTGCCAAAAATCGTGAGCAACATGGGCTGCAAGCTCACGCCGGCACCGCGAATGGATCCCGACGCGTTTTCGATAATCGAGAAAATCGCGTAGAACGGCGCGATGAAATGAAGGATCGTCGTGGTGTACGCCGAAATCGAAGCATCGTCGACAAACAGACGCGACAACGGGCCCGAGAACACCAGCAGCACGGCAGACAGGCCACCAATGAGCATAAACGACAGCACGAGCGACGTATGGTAGCCCTTGCGCATGCGCTCGTAGTTGCGCGCGCCAAAGTTCTGTGCGGAGAACGTGGTGATCGACACGCCGAGCGCCTCGGTAACCATCCAGACAATGCCATCCAAACGGCCCGAAAGACCCCACGCCGTGGTGACATCGGCACCAAACGAGTTGACCGACACCTGAATCAAAACGTTGGAAATCGAATACGCAGCAGACTGAAAGCCAAGCGGCAGACCACACGAGATCATGCTCTTACAAATGCCAGGATCAATGCCGAGTTTGGACAGCGAAAGCCGCCACGCCCCCGGTGCGTGCATCATGCGAATTACGATCATCGTGGCGTTGGAGCAAATGGTCAGCGCCACCGCGATGCCGCAGCCCAGAGCCTCCATATGAAGCACGGCAACGAAGATGACATCCAGCACCGCATTAACAAGACAGCCGGAAGCGATGATCACGGCAGGCCCGCGCGTATCGCCCACGGCACGCAGCAGCGCGGTCCCCATATTGAGCAGCAGCGCCGCAACCATGGCGGCAAAGTAGCAACGAGCATAGGCAACGCCCTCGGCCAAAAGTTCATGCGGCGTATTCATCAAAACGAGCATGGGCTCAACGAACACTATGCCAAGAATCGAGAAGACGATACCGCCCACCAGCGCGAGCGTCATGGCCGTGTGGACCGAACGACTCAGTCGCTCATCATCGTGCTGGCCAAAAAACTGACCGGTAATGACCGCGCAGCCGGCGCCGACGCCAACGCAAAAGCCAATGCAGAGCTCGGTAAGCACCATCGTGGCTTGAATGCCACCCAATGCGAGCTTGCCACCAAACTGGCCGACGATAAACGTACCGATAAGCGTGTAAGCCTGTTGAAAAAACGAACTAAAAAAGATGGGAACGCACAGCGACAGCAATTGCTGCCAAATGACACCTTGCGTTACATCGATCGCCGTAGATTTCTTAGCCACACGCCCTCCCCACACGCATACGTCAAACAGCAAAACAGCAATTTAAAACCAAAGCCAAATCCAGCTTAGCACCGACCGGCGGCGACCGAAACACCCCGAATTAGAGCACAGTGCGGAATAACTGCCTAGTGATACAAACCCGGCTGGTAGTGATACTCATTGCTCACGTGCGGGCACACCTGCCAAAAGGCGACGGCGCTCGCCGCGGCCACGTTAAGCGAATCGACCCCGTGCGCCATCGGAATGCGCACCGCGTGGTCACAGCCGGCAATGGTCTTGGCGCCCAAGCCGGCACCCTCGGTACCCATAAAGATTGCCAGGCGGTCAATCTCCTGCAGCACGGGATCGTCAAGCGATACGGAATCGTCCGTCAACGCCATAGCGGCACACGAAAAACCGGCATCGTGCAACGCGCTCAGACCATCATGCGGCCACACACGAGCCTCGCTGCCGATACGCGTCCACGGCACCTGAAACACGGTACCCATGCTCACACGAGCCGAGCGACGATACAGCGGATCGCAACACGTAGGGCTCACCAGAATACCGTCGACATTAAGCGCGGCGGCCGAGCGGAAAATCGCGCCAACATTGGTGTGGTCGACAATACCCTCGAGCACGCACACGCGCACCGGACGATCCCCCGCCGCCTCGACGACGCCGCCCAAGAACTCATCAACCGGAATCTGACGCGGACGACGGAACGCCGCCAGCGCGCCGCGCGTCACGTTAAAGCCCGTCAACTGCTCCATGAGCTCCATGGAGGCCACGAACACGGGAACCGGACCCGATCCCTCGCGCACGACAAGCTGGTCAAACAGCGGCATCATCTGGTCGAGCCAGCGCTCGCCCAGAAGAAAGCTCACCGGCTCATATCCGGCGCGCACGGCACGCTCGATGACCTTGGCGCTCTCCGCAATAAAGATGCCCTTTTGCGGCTCCAGCACGCAGCGAAGCTCACGCTCGGTCAGTCGCACGTAGGCATCGAGCCGCTCGTCCTCGAGCGAATCAATTCGCAGAACCTCAACGGCATCAGTCATAGCAGCCAGCCCGCACCCTTCTTTACAGCACATCTATACCAAACGAGGCGACGCTAAGCGCCGCCCCATGCATTCAATCAACACGATGATACCGTTCACGCCAGACGATTTACGCCTCGATGCGACGATACGTCACGAACTCATAATTGACGCCCTCGTCACCCTCACCGGCGGCAATCGTCGCGACCCCGCTACGCTGCGCAATCTCCCACGCGGGATCGGCGTCCAAGTCGGGAAAATACGTGTCCACGACATGCACGCAGTGGTTATGAGTGACCTCGGCCTCCACGCAGTACGGCAAAAACTGCCGATAGACATCGCCGCCACCGATCACCCAGGCAACGAGCTCATCGGCAACCGCAGAGAGCGCTTCGTCAACGCTATGCACCACGTCGACGCCCTCGCGGGTAAAGCCTATATCGCGCGTAAGCACGATATTGCGGCGGTTCTTGAGAGGACGCCCGCCGGGAAAACTCAGCAGCGTCTTGCGTCCCATGATAACCGGGCAGCCCTTGGTGCAGGCCACAAAATGGCGCATATCGGCGCGATTGGACACCACCATATCGCCCTCGCAGCCAATACCCCAGTCGTCACACACGGCGACGATGGCAGAAAGCTTACACGTCATGCGCGTCACCTACACCGCAATGGGGATGTTCTTGACCTGAGGGCCGTGCTCATAGCCCTCGACGATCAGGTCATCGGTCGTAAACGCATAGAAGTCATGCACATCGGGGTTGAGCGTTACCTTGGGTGCCGCAAACTGCGGACGCTCGATAAGCTCGCGGACGATATCGACATGACGATCATAGATATGGGCGTCGGCGATCACGTGCAGCAGCTCACCGGGAATCATATCGACCGACTGCGCGACCATCATCAGCAAAATGGCGTACTGGCACACGTTCCAGTTGTTCGCGGCTAAAATGTCCTGGCTGCGCTGGTTGAGAATCATGTTGAGCGTCGGCTTGTCGTCCTGAGGACGCTGCGTCACGTTATAGGTCACGCTATAGGCGCATGGATAAAGGTGCATCTCGGACAGATCGCTAAACACGTACGTATTGGTCATAATGCGGCGACTATACGGCGTGTGCTTAAGGTCGTACAGTACACGGTCCATCTGGTCGAAGTCGCCCTCGGCGTAATGGCTCTTCTGACCAATCTGATAGCCGTAGGCTTTACCGATGGAACCGGTCTCATCGGCCCACTCATCCCAGATATGGCTGTTGAGGTCATGCACGTTATTGGACTTCTTTTGATAGATCCACAGAATCTCGTCCATGGCAGACTTAAGCGCCGTACGGCGCAGGGTGAGCGCGGGGAACTCCTCGCGCAGATCATAGCGCGCCGTGACACCAAAGTTTTTAATGGTATAGGCAGGGGTGCCGTCCTCCCACACCGGGCGGACCTTTTGGCCCTCGGTGGTGGTGCCATGGTCCAAGATATCGCGGCACATGGTTACAAACTGTTGATCAGCTTTGCTCATTGACCCTCCTGTCAGTCGCCTACAAGCGAGATTCATTGTAGCCCAGGCGCACGCGGCCCCACAGCCCAAACATAAGCCCTCATTTTCTGACATATGCCAGAAATTCCTTGCGCAAATCCGCACGTTCGCTATTCTATTGTTGACATATGTCAGATTTGGAGAGTGTATGGCTGGAAGACGCGAAAAACTGCGCCGCGTTGGGATCATCCCCGAATATCGCGGCTTTACCCCCGATGGCCTTGCCAGCGGAGACGCTATCGATATGACGGTCGATGAGCTCGAAGTACTGCGCCTGTGCGATCTGGAGGGCCTCAATCAGGAGGCCGTCGCCCTGCACATGGGCATCGCCCGCGCCACGGTGGCGGCAATCAGCAGCCGCGCGCATCGCAAGGTGGCAAACGCGTTGGTCAATGGACGAGCGATTGTCATCGAGGGCGGTAATATCGCATACTCCCCCATCACCACGACGACGGCCGCATGGCCAGCAAAGGAGGTCGGCACCATGAGGGTGGCAACGACGTACGACAACGGCAACATCTTTATGCACTTTGGCCGCAGCGAGCAGTTCAAGATCTACGACATCCAAGATGGCAAGGTGCTCAACGAGCAAGTCGTAGGCACCGGCGGCACCGGTCACGGCGCCCTGGCGGGTCTGCTTGCCAACGGTGGCGTTGACACGCTCATCTGCGGCGGTATCGGCGGCGGCGCCATCAACGCGCTCACCCAGGCTGGCATCACGGTCTATGCGGGCGCCCAGGGCAGCTGCGATGCCAGCGTCGAGGCCCTCATTGCCGGCACGCTCGCTCAGACCGGCGAGGCCACCTGCGACTGCCATGGTCACGACCACGAGCACACCCGCGAGCATGGCGAGTCCTGCGGCTGCCACGGCCATCACGAGCACGAGGGCCACGAGGGCTGCAGCTGCCACTAACGACAAGCACCTCGTCGAGAACGCGCTTCCACGCGTGCGACAACCAGCGAACAAACGGCGAAGGCCGCCTGGAATACCATCCAGGCGGCCTTCGCCATACACGACTCAACTAGTCGTTACTTCTTGTTGCGCATCTGCGCTTCCATCTGGCGCAGCAGGTCCATATCGGACTTGGGGCCGCCCGTTCCCAGGCCGCCCATGCCGCCCAGCCCCATGGCATCCAGACCGGGAATATTGGGCATGCGCATCTTTTTGCCCTTCTTACCCTTCTTGCCCTTCTTGCCGCCGGCCTGCGCCTGATTGGCCATCGTGCGCATGCGGCCCATCATCTTATTCATCTCGCCCCACTGCTTCATAAGGCTATTGACCTCGGTGGGGGTCACACCGGCGCCCTTGGCAATGCGGGCACGGCGCTGGCCGTTGATGATGGAGGGGCGAAGGCGCTCCTCCTTGGTCATCGACATGATGATGGCCTCGTTCTTATCGAAGATACCTTCGTCCAGGTTACCACCCATCTGGTTAAGCGCACGCTGGCCACCGGGGAGCATGCCCAGAATGCCCTTCATGCCGCCCATCTTCTTGACGGCCTTCATCTGGTCGAGCATGTCGTTCATGGTAAAGCCCTCGCGCAGCATGCGCTCGGCGGCCTCGAGCTGCTCGGCGTCGGCCGCCTCCTGGGCCTTCTCGATAATGCCGACAACGTCGCCCATACCCAGAATGCGCTTGGCCATACGATCGGGGTAGAACGGCTCCAGCGAATCGGGCTTCTCGCCCATGCTCACAAACTTGATGGGCTTGCCGGTCACCTGGCGCACGGAAAGCGCGCCGCCGCCACGGGCGTCGCCGTCGAGCTTAGAGATAATCACGCCGTCAAAGTCGGTGCGCTCGGCGAAGGTCGAGACGACGTTGACGATATCCTGACCGGTCATGGCATCGACGACCATCAGCACCTGATCGGGCTTGACGGCCTTCTTGATGTCCACGGCCTCCTGCATCATCTGCTCATCGATCTGAAGACGTCCGGCGGTATCGACGATGACCACGTCGCGCAGGTGGTCGACGGCCTCCTGGATGGCGCCCTTGGCGATATCGACCGGGTGCGCACCGTCGCCGCGGAAGACCGGTACGCCGATCTCGCCACCGAGCGTGGCCAGCTGGTCGGCAGCAGCGGGACGGTAGACGTCGCACGCGGCGAGCAACGGCGAGCGGCCCTGCTTCTTGAGCAGGTAGGCCAGCTTTACGGCAGCCGTGGTCTTACCGGAGCCCTGCAGACCCACAAGCATGATGACATTGGGAATGCGGTTGCTAAAGACGAGCTTGCTCTCGGTTGAGCCAAGCATCTCGGTGAGCTCATCGAGCACGATCTTGACGACGTTTTGCGCCGGCGACAGCGACTCCATGACCTCGGCGGTCATGCAGCGCTCCTTGGTCTTGGCGACGAACTCCTTGACGACCTTAAAGTTGACGTCGGCCTCGAGCAGCGCCATGCGAATATCGCGCATGGCCGAAGTAATATCGGCCTCGGTCAGCTTGCCCTTGCCGCGCAGGCGGTCAAATGTGTCGTTGAGGCGATCGCTCAGGGAATCAAACACTAGTCACTCCTTAATTGGACTCGCCCACCAGGGCGCGGCAGAAATCTTTGGCATTGAACTCCTGCAGATCATCGACCTGCTCGCCCACGCCCACGCGCAGGATCGGGAGCTTGAGTTTCTCGGCCACGGCCATGGCGATACCGCCCTTAGCCGTGCCGTCGAGCTTAGTCATGATAATACCGTCCAGGCCCAGCGCCTCGTTAAACTCGAGCGCCTGGTTCAGACCGTTTTGGCCCGTCGCGGCGTCGATCACAAGCACGACCGAAACCGGCATGGGACCGGCGGCCATATTGGCGGCGCGCTTACGGGTCACATTGACCACCTTGGCAAGCTCGCGCATGAGCTCAGGGCTCGTGTGCAGACGGCCGGCGGTATCGATAAGCACCAGGTCGCTGCCGCGCTTGTCGGCCTCGTCGAGCACGTCGTAGCAAACACTTGCCGGGTCGGAGCCGCGGTCGCGCTTGATAACCGGTACGCCGGCACGCTGCCCCCACACATCGAGCTGCTCGATGGCGGCGGCGCGGAAGGTGTCGGCCGAACCGATCACCACGTTCTTGCCGCGGGCGGCCATGGCGCTCGCGATCTTACCGACCGTCGTGGTCTTGCCGGCACCGTTAATGCCCACAAACAGCACGCAGCTCGGCGTATCGGAAAACGGATCGCGCTCGATGGGCACAAAGTGCTGCTCGAGCTGCTCGGCCAGGGCACGGCGAAGCTGCGGAGCGGTCTTGAGGTTCTTCTTGGCCGCGGCATCGCGTAGGTCATCGGAGACCTGAATGGCGACCTCGGCACCCATGTCACCCATAACGAGGGTGTCCTCTAGGTCCTCCCAAAAATCCTCGTCGACCTCGCCGCCAAAGTAAAAGACCTCGTTGAGAGCCTCGCGGCTGCGCTCAAGTCCGCGCGAGAGTGCGTCAAAGAATCCCATTATGCATTCACGACCTTTCCGGTTTCGCGATCGAGTTTTTGCGAGACGACGCGACTGACGCCGTCGGCTTGCATCGAGACGCCATAGAGGACGTCAGCGTCCTCCATAGTACGGCGCTGATGCGAGATGACCAAGAGCTGCGTATCGGAACGCAGTACATCAAGGGCGCCGATGAGCTTGGACAAGTTGGCGTCGTCGAGCGCCGCCTCGACCTCGTCCAGCACATAGAACGGCACCGTACGCGTGCGGTACACGGCAAAGAGCAGGGCGAGCGCCGTCAGGCTCTTCTCGCCACCCGACATGAGCATCATCTTGGTGATGCGCTTGCCGCGCGGCTGCGCCACGACCTCGATACCCGTATCAGCCGGGTGCTCGGGGTCGGTCATCTCCAGATGCGCCTGTCCACCCGGGAACAGCATGGCGAAGATCTCGCGGAAGTTCGCATCGACCTTCTCAAAGGTAACTAGGAAGGCCTTACGCATCTTGCGGTCGATAGCCACGGTTATCTTGGTGAGCGCCTTGCGCGCGCTCTCCAGATCGGCCAGCTGCTCCTCGATGTAGTCGGCGCGGCGCTTAAGCTGCTCGTACTCCTCCATGGCAACCTGGTTCACGGGGCCCAGATTGTTGATCTGACGCACGAGCTGGTTGAGCTCGCGCTCGGCGGCATCGCGGTCCGTGGGCGCCGGAAGCATGAGCGCTTCCTCGAGTACCGTAGTGCCATCGGCGGTAATGGCCTTGATGGCCGCCTCCACCTGCACCTCGAGCTTGCCACGCGCGACCTTGAACTCGTTTTGCGTGGCAGAGGCGGTATCGACTCGCTCCTTAGCGCGGGCAACCTCTGCCTTGGCATCCTCGATGGTCTTCTTGAGCGAAGCGGAGTCCGCCTCCTCGAGCGAAGCCTGGTCACGCAGACGCGCAGCCCAATCCGAGGCACGCTCCAGCAGGGCCGAATAGCGCTCGTGCATGGGGTCGACGCGCAGGCGCAGCAGCTCGAGCGAGCGCGAGGCCTGGCGTGTTCCGCGGATACGACGGTCGATGCCCTCAAGACGATGCTCCAGGTCGGGCACGCGGCCCTTCAGCGAACGCAGGCGTTCGCTCGTCTGGGCTAGGCGAACCTTGGCGTCGGCGAGCTTGCCGGCAGCCTCGGAATCGTCACGGCGAACGCGGTCGAGTTCGTCGTTGGCCTCGGCAATCTGCAAGCCCAGATCGCTTGCCTGCGCGCGAGCCTCGTCACGCGAACGGGTGAGCTCGTCCACGCGCGGGCGCGAAGCGCGAACGACCTCGGAGGCCTGCTCGCGGCGCTTGGAGATGCGCACGCGCTCGACCTCGGCATTGTTGGCGCTTTGCTCCAAGCGGCCGATCTCGGAGAGCAGCGAGCGGCGCTCGCCTTCAAGACGGGCGATCTCGCCGGCGGCATCGCCCTCGGCGGCACGCGCCTCTTCGACGGCCGCATTGGCCTCGACGACCTGATCCGACACATGCTCAAACACGGCAGCCAGATCGGGCTCCAGGCCCTCCAGCTCGCGAATGCGACGCTTGCGCTCCAGAGCACCCGAGGCCTCGCCGGCATCGAGGCCCACGCGTACCAGGCCGCCGCAGGCGACGCGGGCGCCATCGGGGGTCACGTAAGTCACGCCGTCAACGACCGGCGCCGAAAGCGCGGCAGCAAGATCGTCCACTACGTAATAGCCGCCGAGCAGCGCCTCGACGACGGGTCCGTAGCCTGCGCGCACGGACAGACGATCAACCAGGCGGATACCGGCAGCGCCCTCAGCGGCGGTAGAGCCGCTCACGCCGCGCGCCACCAGCAGTGCTTCGCCTGAGGCCTTCTTTTGGTCCAGAGCCGCACGACCGGCACGCTCAAGCTTGGCGGCGTCATCAAACAGCAGCGCATCGATATCGCCGGCGAGCAATTGCTCAACCAGGCCCTCAAGCTCGCGAGGGGCTTCGAGCACATCGCCCAGGCGACCCATTACGTCATCGCCAAGCGCACCCACCAGACGGCTCACGAGCGGCGAGCTGTCGGCCATGCGCGCATCAAGCTTCTTTTGGCTGGCAAGCTCCGAGCGCACCTCGGATAACTTGTTGCGTGCCTCGCTCTCACGGGCACGCAGGTCCTTCAGGGCCGCGCGTGCCGTTTCGGTGCCTTCACGCGCATCAACCTGAGCCCGGCGCGCTTCCTCAAGAGCGCCCTCAAGCTCCTCGGCGCGGTCGCGACGGCTCTCGAGCGAAGCCGTGACCTCCTCGAGCTGTTCTTCGATCTGCTTCAGGCGCGAGGCATACATGTCGTCCTCGACCTCGGCATTGCTCAAGGAATCCTTCACCTTGGCGAGCTCGAGCGCGGCGTTATCGGCCACGCGCTGCACATCGCGTTGCTCACACGTAAGCTGCGATATCTGATTGTCGAGCGCCACGCGATGCTCGTGGAGCTGGGCGGCGGCAGGTCCGGCGGCGTCAACGTCCTCCTGGGCCTGCATGTACGCACCGGTCACTTCCTCAAGCTGCGCACGCGCGTCCTCGAGCTCCTCGACCACGCGACGTCGCTGATGCTCGGAGCTCGAAATCTGCCCGCGCATGTCAGACAGGCGCGACACCATATTGTGGCCCTTTTCCTCGAGCAGGCGCATGTCGGAGTTAATGCGGCCGACCACATCTTGCATATGACGGCGCTGCTCGCCCAGGTCGCCCACAAACAGGCCCTTTTCCTCGAGCATGACCTGAAGCTTCTCGAGCTCACGCTCCTTTTCGCCCAAGCGGTACTGCGCAAGCTCCAGCTCGGCGGCGCCTTCCTTGGAACGGCTCTCCAGGTCGTTCCACTGCGACTGCAGCGAACGCAGCTCGTCGACGGCTAGCATCTGCGTAAGCTCGTTCGCGCGCGAGGACAGCTCTTTGTACTTGCGCGCGCGATCGACCTGACGCTCCAACGGTCGCAGCTGACGGGCGATTTCCTTATTGATGTCACGGGCACGCGTCAGGTGCTCGTCCATCGACTTAATCTTTTTGAGCGCACGCTCCTTGCGGCGCTTGTGCTTGGAGATGCCGGCGGCCTCCTCGATGAGAGCGCGGCGCTCCTCGGGGCGGCTCTGCAAGATGGCATCGAGCTTGCCCTGGCTGATGATGGAATGCGTATCCTTGCCCAGGCCCGAATCGTGCAAGATGTCCTGAATGTCCATCAGGCGGCACGGGCTCGAGTTGATGAGGTACTCGCTTTCGCCCGAGCGATACATACGACGGGTGATGGCGACCTCGTCAAAATCGACGGGCAGCATATGGTCCGAGTTATCGAGCACAAGCGTGACCTCGGCGACACCCACCGGCTTGCGCGCTGACGAGCCCGAGAAGATGACATCCTCCATGGCCTGGCCGCGCAGCTGCTTGGCGCTCTGCTCGCCCAGGACCCACAGAATCGAGTCAGAGATGTTCGATTTTCCCGAGCCGTTGGGACCGACGATGACGGTCAGGCCCGGCTCAAACGTCATATGGGCGCGGTCGGCAAACGACTTGAACCCTTTGAGCGTGAGGGACTTGAGATACACGGTTCCTCGCTTACACGTGCTTCTTGTTCAGAATCACGCCGTTGGTGGTGTAACCCATGCGATCGAGCGCTTCGAGCGCGGCGGCTCCCTCGGCTTCCTTCTTTGAGGAGCCGGAGCCGCGACCCTGACGAATACCATCGATCAAAACCACGGCGGTAAAGGTGGGCGCATGCGCCGGGCCCTCGGAGCCAACGAGCTTATACGCCGGGGGCTCGTGGCCGTCGGCCTGCACGCACTCCTGCAAAAACGACTTGGGGTTCGCGGGATGCTCGGCGCGCTCGGAAGCCAAATGCGGCTTAAGCGTACGATGGATAAACTCCGCCGCAACGTCCCAGCCGGCATCCAGGTACAGTGCGCCCACGAGCGACTCGTAGACGTTCTCGAGCGCCGAATGCAGGCCGCGCGCACCGGTACCGGTCTCGGAGGCACCAAAGATGATGATGTCGTCGATGCCCAGCTCGTGAGAAACCTCGGACAGCGTAGCGCCCGAGACAAGCGACACCTTCAGGCGCGTGAGCTTGCCCTCGTCAAACTCAGGATAGGACTCAAACAGGGAGCGTGCGACCACAGCACCCAAAATGGAATCGCCCAAGAACTCAAGGCGCTCATAGCTGGCAGAAACCGGCTGGCCCTCGACTGCCGAGGGATGCGTAAGGGCCGCGCGCAGCAGCACCTTATTATTGAACTCGTGGCCCAGGATTTCCTGGGCACGCGTAAGTCGTTCGGATAAAGCCAAGACCTAGGCCTCCCTGGCGTTTTCGATCGCGTCGACGGCGTCGGCGACAGAGTTGAGCGAGAGCAGAGTCTCATCATCGATCTCGAGGTTGAACTCGTCCTCGATAGCCGTAACCAGCTGCAGGCGCTCGAGCGAGTTGGCATCGAGGTCGTCAAAGGTGGTCTCATCGCTAATTTCGGCAACATCGACGCCCAGAACGTCAGCAGCGACCTCGGCGATCTTGTCGAAGATTTCGGAGCGGTCCATAGCGCTTCCTCTCATAGTGCATGAATACCAAAAGAATGGTACCGCCCGGGCGGTACCAAGACACGGTTCTGATTCTACCCCACGACGTGCGCCGCGAAGCACATAACAGCGCTCTAACTCGCTCTTATAAAACGATACCGTCCATAGAGTTGGCGACATTCTCGACCAGTCCGGCACGTACGGCCTCAGCCGCCGCGAGCGTACCGTTTTTGACAGCCTCGACCGAGGTGGCGCCATGGCCGATCAGGACCACGCCGCGCAGGCCCAAAAGAATCGCGCCGCCCTTGGCGTCGCCCGAAAGCTTGGCCTTAATCTCGCGCATCTGCTTTTTGATGAGAAGCGCGGCAATCTTGGTGCCGAGCGAAGACATAAAGGCGCCCTTGAGCTCCTGCAGCAAAAACTTGGCAGCGCCCTCGGTGGCCTTGAGCGCAATATTGCCCGACATACCATCGGCAACGACGACATCGAAGTTACCCGAGGTGATGTCCGTTCCCTCGCAGTTACCAACAAAGCCGGGAACGGCGGCCTTCATAGCAGGGAAACAGGCCTTGGTAAAGTTAGAACCCTTCTCGTCCTCGGTGCCGTTGGCAAGCAGGCCCACGCAAGGATGCTCGATGCCTAGGACGACACGGGCATAGGCGCTGCCCATCTGCGCAAAGCGCACCATATCGTCAACCTCGACATCGGGGTTGGCACCCATGTCGCACAGCACCGTCAGACCGCCGGCGCGATTGGGCAGCGCATTGGTCAGACAGGGGCGCACCGGCTGTTTCTTGCCTTCGGCCTGATACCTAAACGGCGTCACGTAGGCGGTAGCAGCGGCGGTCATGGCACCGGTCGAGCCGGCAGAGAAGAAGGCGTCCGCATTTCCCTTCTTGATGGCGCGGCACGACAGCACGATCGACGACTTGCGTTTGGTCATCACGGCGCGAATGGGATCGTCATCCATGGCGATAACGTCGGGCGCCTCAAGGGCCTCAACACGTGCATGGGAAGCTGCAAAGGGATTGACGATTTCGGCGGGGCCAGCTGCCAAGACCTCGATATCGGGATCGGAGGCAAGTGCAGCCTCGATACCATCGAGAACAACCTGAGGTTTCTCGTCTCCGCCCACAACGTCTACACAAACGCGAACGTTACTCATATACATGCTCCTTATACAAAAATGGCCGACTCATTGAGCCGGCCATTGTGGTTCCATTTGGAACGGCATCGCATCCAGAGTATACCGTTACTCGGTAACGATAACCTCGCGGTCCTTGTAGAAACCGCAGCTGGGGCACACGTGATGCGGAAGCTTAACAGCGCCGCAACGGGGGCACGTGGACTGAGCCGCAGCCGAGATCTTCATGTTGGCGGAACGACGGGTGTGAGTGCGGATACGACCCTGCTTTTGTTTAGGTACGGGCATAGTGACCTTCCTTATGAACTATCCAGTGTGGCGATTACGCGCAAGTAGCGATACTACCACAGTTTTACTCATCAAGCTTGAGATTCTTCAATGCTGCAAATGGATTTTCCGTGGCAGCGGCCCATTCCGCCTCTGCCTGGGCGGCGCAATCGCATTGCTCGATGTTGAGATTGCAACCGCAAGTGGGGCACAGACCGCGACAATCGGGCTTGCAAAGCACCACAAACGGCGTGTCCATAACGACCGCGTCATTGATGGGCTCGCCCAGATCGACGATGCGGTCCTCACCCAGGAGCTCGTAGCCGTCCTCGTAGGCCTCGGGATCCTCGGGCTCCTCAAAGAGATAGAACTCCTCGATCTCGCCAGCGATATCAAACGAGGCGGGCTCCAGGCAACGGTCGCACTCGCCGGTGGCGTGCGCGCGGACCATGCCCGTGAGTAAGACACCGGTACCGGCATTGGTAAAGACAACGTCGTAGTCGATGCCGTCCTGTAGCCGGTACTCCTTCTCGCCCACCGTGTAGGTGGCGACATCGACCTTACCGATCAGCGGATACGAATCTCCTGGAAACTCGAGCTGCTCGGAAAGATCGACGGTAACGCTCGGGAACTCAGCCATTACCACTGACCATTCTGTTGGGCGGCACCCTCGTTGAGCTGCTGACGGCAACGGGTAACGGTGCCGGTCAGGCTCTTGAGGTTCTCCTCCAGATGCGTAAAGACCTGCTCTGCGTAGTCCTCGGCAGCATAACGCGTCTCACGCTCGTACTGCTGGGCACGATCGCGGATGTCGTCGGCCTGCTGCTGCGCTAAGCGGACGATCTCCTGCTCACCGGCAATGGTGAGAGCCTGCTGCTGAGCGTCGGCGATGATGGAATCGGCCTGAGCGGCGGCGGAAGCCATAAGCTCCTCGCGCTCCTTAAGGATACGGCGGGACTTCTGCCACTCCTCGGGATAGCTCATACGGATCTCGTCGAGGATGTTGAAGAACACGTCGGCGTCGATGACCTTGAACTGAGCGTTCTTGCCGAAAGGCGGCTTGGCTTCCTCGATCAGCCCCTCGAGCTCATCGACCAAGCTGACGATCCTATCGCCAGGAAAATTCTCGCCCGGCATCCGGTCTCCTTTCATAGGTAACATATCATCGTGCTAGTTTACCACATGCCACCAGGCAATAAGAAACGTCACGAAAAGCGATGTCTGAGCGCTTCGACCACGTTGGGCGGCACAAACGTCGATACATCGCTCCCAAGCGACGCAATCTGGCGTACCACCGAGCTCGAGATGTAACCGTACTGCGGAGCACTCATGACAAAGATGGACTCCAGCTCGCTATCCAAGCGATAATTGAGATCGGCCTGCTGCAGCTCATACTCAAAGTCGGTCATGGCGCGCAGGCCCTTGACCACGGCCCCCGCCCCCTGCTCGCGAGCGAAGTCGACCAAGAGGCCGGTAAAGGGCAGGACCTCGACGCCGTCGATATCACCGAGCGCCTCGCGGGCCAGCGCCACGCGCTCATCGAGCATAAACGTGGTGCCCACACCGTTTTTACCCTGCGACTCGGCAACAGCGACGATCACGCTGGGAAAGATGCGTCGGGCGCGGCGGATCACATCGATATGGCCAAACGTGATGGGATCAAAGGTGCCCGGGACGATCACGCGGTTAATGGTGTCATTCATGAGCATCCTCCTGAAACGTCGTGGCATCGTTGTTGTCGACATCGGTGACTGCGCTATCGCCCTCACCGTCGTCATCGCCGACCCAACGAAGCAGGTCGACCGAGGTAATGCCGTAGCGCTTTTCACGTACAGTCTCAAAGCCTGCCGGATGCGCGCCTGCATCGGCGGCGGCATGCTCAAACAGGGCATAAGCACCAGGTGCAAGCAGACCCTGCTGAGCCAGGTTCTGAAGCAGTTCCTCGACCGGCTCGGCACCAAAAGCATAGGGCGGGTCGAGCAGGACCAGATCAAAGGGGCCGCCCGGCACACGACCGCGCGAGGCACTCGCCAGCATGTCGCCCGTGACCACACGCCAACGCGCAGGGTCACGGCAGAGCGACTCAATATTCTTGGTAATGAGCCGCGCGGCGTTGCGATCGATCTCAAACGTCGTGAGCGAGCGGGCCCCACGAGAGAGCATCTCTAACCCTAAGGCACCGGAGCCGCCAAAGGCGTCCAGCACACGGACCTCGTCCAGATCGAAATCGAATGCCGACATGACCATAGATGCGCACGCCTCGCGCACGCGATCAGTCGTGGGGCGGGTGACATCGCGACCACGGGGCTCCTCGATCTTACGACCGCGCCATTCGCCGCCGATGATTCTCATCCTCCGCTGACCTCCTTAAATATGGGTCGATATCGCATGGCGACCGCATCGCGCAGGGGGCGCGTCGCCACGGAGTCAAGGGTGCAAGCATACCGCAAGAGCTCGACCGCGTCCAAATGGGCCCACTCGATCAGCTCCTCGTCGGCATCCAGATCGACAAAGCGCAAGGTCACGCCGCCGTGCTGGCGGTACCCCAGGATTTCGCCCTCGTGACGCAGACGCAGGTCCATCTGGGCGAGCGTAAAACCGTCCGAGGTCTTTTCGAGCGACTGCAGGCGGTCTTGCGCCGCCGACGCGCCGCCGTTGCCCTTGGAGTGCGTCATGACCAGGCACGTGCCCGACACGCTGCCACGGCCCACGCGACCGCGCAGCTGGTGCAAGGCAGCCAAACCAAAGCGCTCGCCGTTCTCGATAACCATGACGGTGGCATTGGGCACGTCGACGCCCACCTCGACCACCGTAGTCGAGACGAGCACGTCAATCTCGCCACGCTTGAAGGCATCGATGACCCGATCCTTCTCCCCCGCCGGCATACGGCCGTGAAGGCGCTCGACGGTAAGCCCCGGCAACGCAAGACGCAGTCGGTCGAGCTCGGTTGCCGTATCGTGAAGCGGCACGGGGACCGTCACGCGGCCCTCGTCGTCGCGGGCAATACCGGGCACGTCTTCCAGCTCATCGGCCGAATCGCTCGGCTCCACGAGCGGACAAATCACGTAGGCCTGCTGACCCTTTTCATGCGCCTCGCGAATGGCGCCATAGGCGAGGTCGCGGCTCGACTCGGTGAGCACGTGTGTGGTCACACCGGCACCCGGAACAGGCCGGTGGCGGATGATGCTCGTATCCAGATCCCCGTAGACCGAAAGCGCCAGCGTACGCGGGATGGGCGTTGCCGTCATAACGAGCAGATCGGCACCGGGGCCCTTCGCGCGCAGGGCGTTGCGCTGGCCCACACCAAAGCGGTGCTGCTCATCGATGACCACGAGCGATAGATGCTTGAACGCAACGTTATCCGAAAGCACCGCGTGGGTGCCAAAGAGCACGTTAAGCTCGCCCGATTCCAGCTGTGCATGGATGCGCTCGCGCTCTGCAGCCGGCGTGGCACCCGTCAGAAGCGCCCAGGACATGCCGGCCTGCGAGAGCAGAGGGCCGGTCTTATCGGCATATTGGCGCGCCAGCACGCCCGTGGGCGCCATAACGCAGGCCTGCGTGCCGCTATCGGCAGCCACAGCCAGTGCGCAGGCGGCAACGGCGGTCTTACCGGTACCGACATCACCCAACAGCAGGCGGTTCATCACGCGCCCGTCATCGCACATATCGCGCAGGATATCCTGGAACGCGGCCTCCTGCTCGTCGCTCAGCGAAAACGGTAGGGCTTGCTTGAGCGCGGCCAGGTGCTCGCCCGCGGTGTGGGCATAGGGCACCACATCGACCAGGCCGCCGTCGTTGCGCAGACGCAACGCCAGCTGCAGGTAGAGGCACTCCTCGTAGGCAAGCCGTGCGCGCGCGATATCGCGCTCGGCCATACTCGATGGAAAATGGATCGAACGCAACGCGCGGGCATTGCTCATGAGCTTCCGCTTTGCGCGCAACGGCGCGGGAATCGGAT
Source organism: Collinsella aerofaciens (assembly GCF_028206995.1). GTDB lineage: Bacteria > Actinomycetota > Coriobacteriia > Coriobacteriales > Coriobacteriaceae > Collinsella > Collinsella aerofaciens_AQ. The sequence goes on from NZ_JAQLFL010000005.1 coordinate 141,893, forward strand.
CGAACGGATTGCCGACGACCTCGAGCGCGCCGCTTACGATGCGGCGCATCCACGCCTGGCTCACGCCATCGCTCACGTAATGGACCGGCAGAATGGTGCCTGCGGCGCGCCCGTCCTCGAGCTTTTCAAAGTGGGGCGAGGCCATCTGCTTAAAACCGTAGGCAAACTCGACCTTGCCCATCACGGCCAGGCGGTCGCCCTGCTTAAGCTGCTGGGCAATCCAGGGCTGGCGGAAAAAGGCGACCTGCAGCACGCCCGTCTCGTCAACGAGTGAGACCTCAGTCACCTGCATGCGCGGACGCGGCTGCTTTTGGACGATACGGTCGACCGTGGCGATGATGGTGCACACGGTACCGATGGGCGCCATCTCGATAGACCAAGAACGGGTAAAGTCGAGGTATCGATGAGGGATATGGAGAAGGAGGTCCCCCACCGTCCGAATTCCCAGACGGCGAAGGGCCTCCTCACGTTTACCCGAAACATATTTGAGTCGCGCGATATCCTCGTCGAGCGCATTGCTCTGGGCAAAGCGCTCCGAGACGCGCGGCACGGAGCACAGCTCGGACATGGGCAGTTGCCTACTCGATCGAGAAGATCACGGGATAGAGCGGCTGCTCGCCACGATGGGCGTCGATCTCCAGATCGGGCTGAGCCTCCTCGATAGCGTCGACGATCTCCTGGAAGGCCTCATCGGACAGCTCCTCGCCGGCCAGAATCGTCAGCGCATCGCCCTCCTCTTCCTCCTGCATGCGGTTGATGCAATCGAGCGTGACCTGCTTCACGTCAGAGCCGACCACATCGATGGAGCCGACAATGATGCCCATGACGTCACCGGAGTGAATCGGCGAGCCGTCGGAGGCGCTGGAGTCGCGCACGGCGCGGGTGACCTCGCCATCGCGGACCTCGCTGATGGCGTCGACCATGGCGGCGACGGCGTCCTCGAGCTCGGAATCGGGCAGGACCGCGAACAGCGCCGAGAAGGCCTGAGGAACGGTCTTGGTGGGAACGACGGCAACCTTCTTGTCGGTGCAGGCAGAAGCTGCGGCCTCGGCAGCCATGCGGATGTTACCGTTATTGGGCAGGATGATGACTGAGGTCGCGTTGACCTGGTCCACCGCGCCCAGCAGGTCGGCGGTCGAGGGGTTCATGGTCTGGCCACCGGAGACGACCACGTCGACGCCAAGGGACTTGAGGATGTCGGCCTCGCCGGAACCGGCGGCAACGGCGACAAAGCCCAGCGCCTTGTCGGGCTCGGCGGCCTTTTCCTGATCCTCGTGGATCTTGGCGGTACGGTCGTGGGCCTCCATCTCCATGTTGTGGATAAAGACCTCATAGATCTGACCGAGCTGCAGCATGTGCTCGAGCACCAGGTTGGGGGTGTTGGAGTGCACATGGATCTTGTAGTCGGGATAGGCGCCCACGAGCAGCTCACAGTCGCCCATGGAGCCTAGGAACTTAAGGCACTCGTCCTCGTCAAACGGGGCGTCGGCCTTAAACAGGAACTCGTTGCAGTAGCGGAACTCCGAGCCCTCCCAGTCGTCGTTAGCCTCGATCTCAACACGGCCAAGAGCGGCATCGCGGGCAGAGCCGGCGGAGTCAAACGTAGCGGAGAAATCCTCGACAACGGTGCTGCGACCAAGCGCGGCGGCAACAAAGTTCTCCAGGAAAATGGCAAAGCCGAAGGCGCCTGAGTCGACCACGCCGTTCTCTTTGAGGACGGGCAGCAAGTCGGGCGTGCGGGCGACGGACTGGTACGCCTCGACGACGATGGCATCGAGCGCATCCTCGGCCGAGAACTTCTTCTTCTCGCACTCGTCGGCCTTGGTCGAGACATCGCGCAGGACCGTGAGGATCGTGCCCTCGATGGGCTTGCGGACAGCCTGGAAGGCGACCTTGACGGCGCGACGGAAGGCGAAGGCAATGTTGGCGGACGTAATGGGCTCGTCGGCAGAGACAAGGCCCTCGGCCACGCCGCGCAGAATCTGCGAGGTGATGACGCCGGAGTTACCGCGGGCGCCCATCAGGGAACCGTGGGTGATGGCGCCGGCGATGGCCTCCATGTCGGCATCGGCGGGAAGGGCGGAAAGCTCCTTGGTCACCGAGGCGAGCGTGAGCGACATGTTGGTGCCGGTGTCGCCGTCGGGTACGGGGAAGACGTTGAGCTTATTGATCTCCTCGGCCTTGTCGGAAACGGCAGCCGCAGCGATCGGAAAACAGGTGCGAATGGTCTTTGCAATCATGGGTATTTGAATCTCCGTTTTCGGATGCTAGTTCAGACGGCTCTTGAGCGCGTCGATATGGATGCCGATCTTAAGGCTGGCGGGATCGATCTGGGCGATCTCCTGCAGGGTAAAGGCAACGGAGCTCGAAAGATTGTGGCAGACGGACTTCATGTTGACGCCGTTCTCGAGCACGACGTGAAGATCGACCGTAAGGCCGTTCTCGTCGGCGGAGACAAGCACGCCCTTACGGAGGCGCTGACCGGCAAGCAGACGCACGCTCTCGGCGCCCTGGAGCTGCTCAGCCATACCGACAACGCCATAGCACGTCATCGCGGCATAACCGGCAATATCGGCAATAACGTCGTTCGAGACGCTCAGGCTGCCGTTAATGGTCTCAGACACAAGAATCTCCTTTTCTTGGTGCTCGCGGCACCATGTCGTGGGAGCAATCATTGCAATATTCTACAACGACCGCGCCATGTTGAGGTGGCGGGCCTCGGGATTACATCCTCGACACGAAATGTTGATACGGTAACGTTCGCGAACGGCGATCGCGGCATGAAAAAACCCGCCGCATAAGCGACGGGTTTTACAACCTGGCTCCCCGGGTAGGACTCGAACCTACAACAGCGCGGTTAACAGCCGCGTGCTCTACCATTGAGCTACCGAGGAATAGGTGCGTGCTCTCAAGCAACGAAGTTTATTATACGGACGAATCAGCTCAGGGCAAGAACTTTTTTAAGAATTTTTCCGACCTAGTCATTGGGGACGTTCTTAAACGACCACTCATTCAAGAACGTCCCCAACGACTACATGAAAGCGCCCCCAAGCGGATGTGCTTGAGGGCGCCTCTTGCTTGACTAGCTCTCGATATAGTCTTTGAGCTTGCTGCTACGGCTGGGATGGCGGAGCTTGGCCAGGGTCTTGGACTCGATCTGGCGGATGCGCTCGCGCGTGACGCCAAACTCGCGGCCGACTTCCTCGAGCGTACGGGGATGTCCGTCGACAAGGCCAAAGCGCAGCTCGATAACCTTGCGCTCACGATCGGCAAGCGAGTCGAGCACCTGGGTGAGCTGCTCCTGCAGCATAGAGAAGCTGGCCGCATCGGGCGGAACGATGGCCTGGGAGTCCTCGATGAAGTCGCCCAGCTGAGAATCCTCTTCCTCGCCGATGGGGGTCTCGAGCGACACGGGCTCCTGCGAGATCTTCTGAATCTCGCGGACGCGGTCGGCACTCATGTCCATCTCGGCACCGATCTCCTCGGGGGTCGGGTCGCGACCCAGGTCCTGGAGAAGCTGGCGCTGCACGCGGACGAGCTTGTTGATGGTCTCGACCATGTGCACGGGAATACGGATGGTACGGGCCTGGTCGGCGATAGCGCGCGTGATGGCCTGACGGATCCACCACGTGGCGTACGTGGAGAACTTAAAGCCCTTCTGGTAGTCGAACTTCTCGACGGCGCGGATCAGACCGAGGTTGCCCTCCTGGATCAGGTCCAGGAACAGCATGCCGCGACCGACATAGCGCTTGGCGATGGAGACGACCAGACGAAGGTTTGCGCTGATGAGCGCCTGCTTGGCTTCGAGGCCCACGTTCTCAATGCGCGTAAGACGACGCATCTCGGCACGTGTGAGTTCGAGCTCACCAGCATCGGCAGCCTCGAGCTTCTCGGTGGCCTCAAGACCGGCCTCGATCTTCATAGCCAGATCGACCTCTTCGGAGGCGGTCAACAGGTCGACCTTGCCGATCTCCTTGAGGTACATACGGACCGGGTCGCCGGTCAGCATCACCGTGGAGGCATCGATGCCGCGCACGCGCGAACGCGAACGGGACGTGCGCACGGTGCGCTTCTTCTTGCTCTTGGAAGAACCCATCTCGGCGTCGGCCTGACGGGCCATCTTGAGCTCATGATCGTCGAGCGAGCCGGAATCGTGCTCGTCGTCGTCATCGAAATCGTCGGTATCGGTATCGTTATCGTCATCGTCGACGTCCATGGGGGCGTCGTCGTTACCGCTCGCGGAGATAATCTGGATGCCGCTGTTGCGCAGCGCGGAATACACCGCAGTGAGCTGCTCGTCAGAAACATCGATATCCTTCAGGGCGACCTGAATCTCGTCCTCGGTTACCGAAGTCCTGTTTGAGCCGTTGCCCATGAGCTTTGCAACGTAGGATTCCAGCCCAGTACCCGTGCTCTCAGTCTTTTTTGGCACAGATTCTCCCTTCATAGTCCACAGGACTCAATACTTTAGCACACACATTGACGTCTATACCCAAAAAGAGGACTGGATATAGGCGAGAATACGCTGGTTGACCACAACATCTAGGCCTGTTCGGTTCCTGCGGTCTCCAAACCAATCAAACGGAACGGGTCCGCCACGCCGCCGATCGACTTTTGCAGCTCGCGTTGACGCTGCGAATCCTGCGCGGCCTGCACGGTCAGCGCGCGACGGGCCTCATCATCGAGCGAACGGTCCTGTCGCAGCTTGGCCTGTGCGGCACGCATGCGGCGCTTGATGGTGTAGAGCTCGAGCGTATCGAGCATAAACACGATGTTCGTCTCAGTGGGGTGCTTGCTCGTCGCCGAGATGCGCCCGGCACTCACAAGCGTTGCCGCATCTGGACACACTGAGCGCGCCGCATCCATGCAGGCTGCAGGATCGGTTCCCGGCGGCGTTGCCAGAACGGCCCATGCGATGGACTCGTGACGTGGGTCAACCCACTCGATGGAGCAGATGCGGTCGGCATACGTGCGGAACAGGTCGGGGTAACTCGTGAGCATCGTCAACAGCTCGCGCTCCCCTGCCAAGGACTTGCGTTCAAGATCGGTAAGAACCATCGGCGCCGCCGCAGACGGCGCGCCCGAACCGTCAGCCGCAGGCACAGCGCCCATACCATCAGGCACATCGATCGGCGGCAGATCGCCAACGACCTCCACGGGCGCGGCACCGTAGGCATCGAGCGGGACGTAGTCGTACGGCTCTTCTTCGACCGGCGCGGACACCGGCGGCGTCGCGCCCGATGCCCAAGCACCGCGACCGACATCGCGAGAACCCGACGCCCGACTGCCTATCCCGCCGGACCGCTCAGCCTGTGCCCGCTGGCGTTCATAGTTCTGCTCACGGCGGCGTTCCGCATCTTCGCGCTTGGCGACATCACGAAACACACGGCCCGAGCTCGCACGCACGGTCTCCAGATCCAAACCCAGCAGATCGGCAATCTGGATAAAGTACGTGTCGATCATATAGCTATCGCGCAGCGGATAGATAAGCGTCAGCGCATCTTCCAGCGCCTTTGCGCGACCGCCCGGCGTGGTGATGTCGCTCGACTCCTGCAGCGAACGGTACACAAAGTCCATGAGGGGCTCGGCGGCGTCAATGCGTTTCTGCAGCTCCTGGCCGCCGCGCGCCGTAATAAACTCCATGGGGTCGTTGCCGTCGGGCAGTACCACGCAGCGCAGGTCCATCGAATCCTGCTCGATAAACTGAATCGCGCGGCGGGCGGCCTTCTGGCCCGCGGCATCGCCATCGAACATATACACGATGCGCTTGGCAAAGCGAGTGAGCGTCTTGACGTGATGCTCCGTGAGCGCGGTGCCCAGCGTGGCGACAACGTTTTTAATCCCCGCCTCCCAGCAGGCGATGCAATCGGTATAGCCCTCCACCACGATGGCGGTATCCTGCGCGACGATAAACTCCTTGGCCCAATTAAAACCGTAGAGGTTTCGCTTTTTATGAAACACGCTCGTCTCGGCGGTGTTGAGATACTTAGGCTGGCCGTCGCCCATAATGCGACCGCCAAAGGCAATGTTGTGACCCTGCTCGTCAAAGATGGGAAACATCACACGGTCGTAGAAGCGGTCGGCGAGCTGCCCGCGCCCGCGGCTCACGGCAACGTTGGCGTCGATCATCTCCTGCGGGGTAAAACCCGCCTGAGACAGGTGCGACACCAGCATATTGCGGCCCGGTGCAAAGCCCAGGCAGTAGCGGCGGCAGACGTCGCCACCCATGCCGCGGCTGGCAAAGTACTCGCGCGGACGACCGTCCTTACCGCGCATAAGCATGGTGTGGTAGAACTGGGCGGTCTCGGCGCACAGATCGTAGATGCGGGCACGCTTAGTACCGCGCTCGCGGCGATCTCCGGTGTCGTGCAGCTCAATACCTGCGCGATCGGCCAAATAACGGATTGACTCGGGAAAGCTCAGGTTCTCGCGCTTCATGATATAGGTGAAGACGTCGCCACCCTCGCCGCAGCCAAAGCAATGCCACACCTGCGTGGCGGGAATAATGTGGAAGGACGGCGTCTTTTCGCCATGGAAGGGGCAGCAGCCCCAAAACTCATGGCCGCGGGGCTTGAGCTCAACCGATTCCTGCACGATGGCAACCAGGTCAGACGCAGCGCGTACCTGGTCTTTTTCCTCATCGCTAATCACGGATGCTCACCCCCTGCTTGCCCAAGTTGTGACGAATGTCCTCGATATTACCCTCGACGGTCGCGATCAACTCATCCAGCGAATCGAACACACGCGAGGGACGCAGCCAGCGCGTAAACGCCAGCGAAACGAAAGCGCCGTAAAGGTCGCCCGTATAACCAATTAAGTTGGCCTCGAGATGCGCCGAAGCGGCATCGTCGGCATACGTTGGCGGCAGGCCGACGTTCACGGCAGCGGGCCACGCGGTGTCATCGACCAGCACCAGACCCTCATACACGCCATCGGCTGGCACCTGAATGCCGTCGGGAACCTGCAAGTTTGCCGTGGGAAAGCCCATGCCAGAACCCTCGTGACGGCCACGAATAACACCGCCACGCACCATATACGGACGGCCGAGCAACTCAGCAGCAAGCTCCACATGGCCCTGTCCCAGCTCATGACGAATGCGGGTGGCACAAATGGCCTCACCGCCTTCGCAAAGCAGGTCGTGACCATACACGTCAACGCCGCGCTCGGCACCCCAGGTGCGCATCTCGGCAACACCAGATGCACCGCCACGACCCAGCCTAAAGTCACTGCCAACGCGAATCGATCGAATGTCGACCAGACGCGACACCAGCGAGAGAAAATCAACATGGTCAAGCGCCGCAACCTCAGGCGTAAAGGGAACGGCCACCACCGCATCGACCCCGGTTTGAGCCAGGGCATGCAGACGATCGGCCGTCGTCATCAATTTTTGAGCGGGCGAAGGGCTTACCACGACGTCCGGGTCAGGATCGAAGGTAACTACGACCGCCTTGCAGCCATGGGCACGGGCATCACGGACAAGCGCTTCGATGAGTTCCTGGTGTCCAAGGTGAACGCCATCGAACACGCCGATGGCAATCGATGCGGCACCCAAGTGCTCGCACTCATCAAACGCATCGGCAGCAACGATGCGAGCCTCGTCCGACTCGCCCGCGAAAAAGACGCGCGCGAGCTCGCGAGCGGACAACATCATCGAACACCGCCGATTGCCTGCGGAAACACGTGCTCCATGACAAAGCGGCCACTCTCAATGCGGGCGAGCGCCTTGAGTCCCCCATCGAGCACCAGCGCAAACAGCGCCTTCGAGATATCGAAATCGGCAAGCGCACGCTCAACGGGAATGCGACGGCCGCAGAACAGGTCGTCGGCAAGATTGCCCGGCAAGTCAACACGCGTGGCGCCCAAGGCCGCAATGGGATCCAGGGCAAAGCCAGCCGCAGACTCGGGAGAAAGCTCCTCGACCGAATGACAAGCGCCAATGGAAACAACACCGGAGGCCGTGCGGCGCAGCGCGGAAATGTGCGCGGCGCTCTCGCAGGCGCGGCCCAAGTCGCGGGCAAGAGCCCGGATATAGGTGCCCTTGCTGACCGAGAACGCCACGGTCCACACACACGTATCACCTTCGCCGCCCACGGCGATCAGGTCGGCGGCATAGACCTCGACGGGGCGCGGAGGTAGGTCCACCGCATTGCCCTCGCGAGCAGACTTGTAGGCGCGAACGCCATTGACCGAGATAGCCGAAAACGCCGGCGGCACCTGCATCTGCGGACCCAGCATGGCGGCCAAGTGCTCACGGGCATAGGCAGGATCGCGGAGCTCGTTGGCAACAGCCACTGTGCGGACCGCCTCGCCCTCCGCATCATCGGTATTGGTCTCGGCACCAAACGAGATGTCGGCGACATAACTTTTGGTATCGAGGGTTAGCATGCCCAGCAGACGGGTCGCCTGGCCCACGCCCACCACCATGACACCCGAGGCCATGGGGTCGAGCGTACCAGCATGGCCGACGCGTCGCTCATGAAGGGCGCGTCGGCACCGCGATACCACGTCGTGGGACGTACAACCCACCGGCTTATCGACGGCGAGCAGCATATTCAATTGAGAAGGCGTACGACGAGCCATGTACCATCCAAAATGTTAGAGCTCGACGGTCACCGAAGCGGGATCCTCCCCTACCAGCTCGGCCAGCATGGGAAGTGCCACGGCGAGCGTCTCGCGAATCGTTCCGTTGTTGGAAAAGCCGGCGGCGGCATGATGCCCGCCACCGCCAAAGTTGGCAGCGATCTCGGACACATCGAGGTCACCTTTGGAGCGCAGGTTGCCGCGTACCTTGGTATCGCCCTCAATGCCCTTCAGGAACAGGCAGACCTCCACACCCATCACCGAACGCACCACATCGACCAGGCCATCGCACTCGTCCGAAGTGACGCCGCAGGCCTCGAGGTCGCTCTGGTATGCATAACTATATGCCACGCGACCGTGCGCCACGGTCTTGATGCGGCCCATAACGATGGACTTGAGATGCAAGAACTCCACGCGCATGCTCTGGTAGACCTCGAGCGCGACGCGCGCCGGATCGGCACCGTGCGCGACCAGGCGCGAGGCGGCATGGAACGCGGCGGCATCGGCGTTTTGGTACTGAAAACGACCGGTATCGGTCACCAAGCCGCACAGCAGGCAGGTCGCGACACCATTGCGAGCCACAATGCCGCAATTGTCCAAAAAGCGGTCGATGATCATGGCGCAGGCCGCGGAGCCGACGCACCTCAGGCTCAGCTCGGCAAATTCCTCGCGCGCCGGATGGTGATCGAAGCACACCACATGCGCCGAGCGGCGGAGCACCTCGGCGGAGTTGTTCAGACGCTCGACGACCGGCACGTCCACCGAGATGAAAAGGTCCGGATTGCCGGTATACGCAGATGCCGGCACCAAACGATCGGCGCCCTCCATAAAGCGGTAAATGCGCGGAACCGGGTCATCGTCTGCCAGCAGCAGGGCAATGTCCTTGTTGGGGAAAAACTTCATTAGCGATAAGCCCAGACCCAGCACGGAGCCCAGGGCGTCGCCATCGGGAGACGTGTGTCCCGAAATCGCAATGGAGGACGCACCCTCGATGAGCTCGAGGATGCGTCGCTGAATATCTGCAGACTCGCACGATGCGAGGTCGGCGGAATTACTCATCTAAAGCTGCCTCCTGGGCGGCATCCGCTATTGGATAGCCGTCCTCGTCCTTTTCGATCGCAAGCGTGGGGGGAACGTTTTCCAGCGCACGCGTGATGCGCTCGGCCTCATCGGTCGAACGATCGATGCGAAAATCGAGCTCGGGCGTGACGCGCCAATCGAGCGAGCGGGCCAACAGGCTACGGATGCGGCCCTTGGCGCTGGCGAGCGCCTCCATGACCTCGTCGTAGCGGCTCGCATCGCACGACACGTACACGCGCGCGAACGAGCGGTCCACCGCGACCTCGACCGCGGTCAGGGTGACCAGGTCGAGACGCGGATCGGAAACCTCAAAGAGCAGGATATAACCGAGCTTCTCGCGAAGCTGCTCGCCCAGACGGCGGGTTGCCTGCGTTTGCTTCATAGCGCTACCCCCTACTCGGTACGGGCAACCTGGTCAATGCGGTAGCCCTCAATGGTGTCGCCAGGCTTGATGTCCTGGAAGTTCTCCAGGCCAATACCGCCCTCGGAGCCGCTCTTGAGGCTCTTGGCCTCGTCCTTGTAGTGGCGCATCGAGGCGATTTTACCGTTGAAGACCACGATGCCATCGCGCACCAGGCGTACGGAATCGGTCGCGGCGATCTCGCCCTCTTCGACGCGGACACCGGCGGCGATGCCGACTTTGGGCACCTTGAAGGTGTCCAGGACGGTCGCAGTGCCCGTGGAGACCTCAACCTCGGTGGGCTTGAGCATGCCGATACGGGCAGCGTCGAGGTCCTCGAGGCACTTGTAGATGACGTCGTAGCAACGGATCTCGACGCCCTCGCGCTCGGCAGCAGAGCGGGCCTTACCGTCGGGACGGACGCCAAAGCCGATGATGATGGCGTTGGAGGCGTCGGCCAGGACCACGTCGGTCTCGTTGATGGCACCAACGGCGGAGTGGATCGTGTTGATGCGCACCTCGGACTGATCCATCTTGTCGAGGGAGTCCTGAAGGGCCTCGATGGAACCCTGGACGTCGGCCTTGATGATCAGGTTGAGCTCCTTGACCTCGGCGTCGGCGATAGTCTCGAAGAGGTTCTCGAGCGTCACGTGCTTCACGCGGCTCTGCTCCTCGATACGGGCCTTGAGCGAACGCTCGTCGGCCAGCGCACGTGCCTCGCGCTCGTCCTCGAACACGCGGAACTCATCGCCGGCGTTGGGGACGGACTGCAGGCCCAAGATCTCGACGGCGTCGGAAGGACCGGCCTCGGTGACGGCGTTGCCCTTGGGGTCGAGCATGGCACGGACGCGGCCATAGGTGAGGCCGGCGACCAGCGTGTCGCCCACGCGCAGGGTGCCGCGGGTCACGAGCACTGTGGCAACCGAGCCGCGGCCCTTGTCGAGCTTAGCCTCGAGGACGTTGCCCGATGCGAACGTATCGGGGTTAGCCTTGAGCTCGAGCACGTCGGCCTGGAGCAGCACGGTCTCGAGCAGGTCGTCGATACCGATCTTCTGCTTGGCCGAGATGTTGACGAACATGTTCTGTCCGCCCCACTCCTCGGGGATGATGCCGTACTCGGTGAGCTCCTGGCGCACGCGGTCGGGGTTGGCACCCGGCTTATCGATCTTGTTGACGGCGACGACGATGGGAACGCCGGCGGCCTTGGCGTGGTTGATCGACTCGATGGTCTGGGGCATGACGCCGTCGTCGGCAGCCACGATCAGAATGACGATGTCGGTCACCTTGGCGCCGCGGGCACGCATAGCCGTAAAGGTGGCGTGACCGGGGGTATCGATGAAGGTGATCTTGCGGTCGTTGATCATGACCTGCGAAGCGCCGATGGCCTGAGTAATGCCGCCCGCCTCGCCGGCAGCGACGCCGGTGTGACGGATGGCGTCGAGCAGCGAAGTCTTGCCGTGGTCGACGTGGCCCATGACGGTGACGACCGGGGCACGCGGCTTAAGGTCGGCGGGATCGTCGTAGAACGAGAAGGTGTTCTCCTCCTCGGGGGTGATGATCTTGATCTGGCGACCCAGGTCGTCGGCAACGAGCTCGACGAGGTCGTCAGACATGGACTGCGTCATGGTAAGCGGCGTGCCCAGCAGGAACAGACGCTTGATGATGTCGTTGGCCGGAACGTCGAGCGCCTCGGCGAGCTCCTGGACGGTAACGCCCTGGGAGACCTTGATGGCGTCGAGGTCCTCGGGGTTCACGCCCTGGGCCAGCGCCTCCTCTATCTTGCGCTCCTCCTGAGCCTTTGCGGCCTCGCGCTCGCGCTTCTCCTTGCGCTTTTTGCGGCGACCAGTGGACTCGCGAGAGGCCTCCTCGACGGCGGCACGAGCCTCCTCGAGCACCTTCTCGCGGCTGTACTCCTCGGCCTCGCGAGCCATGCGGCTGTAGTGGTCCTCTTCGTTGTTGTGACCGCCCTTGCGCTTCTTGCCCTTGCCCTGCTTGTCGGGGTTGGGGAAGTCCATGCCGGCAGCGACGTTGTTGCTGGCATTGGTGCGATGGCTGTGGGGACGGTTCTCGGAGGCATTGCGCTCGGAGTTGTTGTCGGAAGCGTTGCGATCGTTACGACGGCCACCGCGACGGTCGTTGTTGCCGACACGACGGTTGCCGCGCTCGGCAGCGCGCTCGGCCTTGGCTTTCTCCTCGGCGTCCTTCTTCTCCTTGAGGACGGTCTCCTGTGCGGCGATCTGGTCGAGCAGCGAACGGAAACGCGAACCGGAATCGGAAGCGGGAACGGCGCGGCGCTGGGCCTCGCGGGCAGCCTCCTCCTTCTCGCGGGCAAGGCGCTCCTGCTCGGCCTTCTTCTTAGCCTCGGCCTCGGCGCGGGCGGCCTCCTCGGCAGCCTGGGCAGCGGCGAACTGGCGGCGCTCCTCCTCGCGTGCCTTCTCGGCGGCGATGCGCTCGCGCTCTGCCTCGGCAGCGCGTGCTGCCTCCTCGGCGGCAGCGGCCTGCTCCTCGGCCAGCTTGGCGGCCTCGACTTCCTGGGCGCGGGCCTCGATCACCGAGGCGAGCTGCTTGCGGACCATGGCGACGTATGCGTCCTCCAGAGCGGAGGAAGCGGACTTAGCGGGAATCTTCATTTCGGCGAGATGACCCATCAGTTCCTTGGAGGTCATGCCGAACTCTTTGGCCAGGGTGGACACACGGACTTTTGCCATATGACTTCACCTACCCTTTCTGGCACCTTGGGTGCCTAGAGACTGAACGAGCGTGGGGTATGCGCTGGGACCCGCCCGGCGCGACCGCGCGCTAGATCAGGTCCTCCGCATCATCGAAGGCGTCGGTGTCGTGGACACCGCAGAAACGGGAGCCGGGACGGGCCTGGTTGCGGCACTGGATGCCGTCCTCGGACACGAACTCGCAGCGACGGACGTCCTCGTCCTCCTCGTCACCGATCAGGTCGGCGGCGGGCTCCTCGTGAACGGGAACATTCTTGAGGATGTCGGCGGCAAGGGTCTCGGACTTAATGTCGATGTGCCAGCCGGTCAGGCGCGCGGCGAGGCGGGCATTCTGGCCCTCCTTGCCGATGGCGAGGGACAGCTGGTCATCGGGCACGATGACGCCGGCGTAGGCCTTCTCCTCGTCGATAAGGACGCGGGTGACCTTGGCAGGCGACAGGGCGTTGGCGACGTAGACGGCCGGATCGGCATCCCACAGGATGACGTCGACGCGCTCGCCACGGAGCTCGCCCACGACGGCGCGAACACGGCTGCCCTTAGGGCCGACGCAGGCGCCCACGGGATCCAGGCGATCGTCGAGCGAGTGGACGGCGACCTTAGAGCGCTGACCGGGCTCGCGGGCGATCGACTTGATCTGGACGGTGCCCTCATAGATCTCGGGCACCTCCTGCTCAAACAGACGACGCATGAGCTCGGGGTGGGTACGGGAGATGACAATCGGCGGACGGCTGTGCTCGCCACGGACCGGCTGCAGGTTGGAGTTGGGGTCGCGAACGTCGATGATCACGGCCTTGATATGCTGGTTGTGCAGGTAGCGCTCGCCCATCGGACGCTCGTTGCGCTCGTTCTCGTAACGGCGCTGGTCGAAGTGCGGAAGCTCGGCCTCGACGCCCTCGCGAATCTTGACGATCGTGAAGTCGGGCGTGGACTGCAGCACGGTACCGCTGATGAGGTCACCGATGCGGCCGGAGAACTCCTCGTAGATCTGCTCGCGGGCGGAGTTGCGTACGATGGCGTTGATCTCGGCCTTGGCGTGCTGGGCGGCGATACGGCTCGTGTTCTTAGGAGTGACGTCGATCTCCTCGAACTCGGTGAAGTTGCCCTCCTCGTCCATGGAATCGTCGATCGGCTCCAGACGGTAGACGTAGATCTTGCCGGTGGTGCGGTCGATGGTCACCTTGGCGCCCCACTCAAGATGCAGGATCTCGGCATAGCTCTTGGCGAGCGACTGCTCCAGGCGGTCGATCAGGTAGAGCTGGTCGATGTGCTTCTCCTGGCAAAGCTCCATCAGGGCGGACATCATGTCGGATGCTGCCATCTTACTTTCCTTCCTTCGCGGGCTTGAAGTCATAGGTGGGCTTCAACTTGCACTTTTTAACATCAGAGAAATCGAGGGTGACGGACTCGCCGTCCTCGAGCTCGAGGGTCACGTTCGTCTCGGTGGCAGCGGCAATCTTGCCGGCGTACTTGCGACGGCCCTCGGTGGCGGTGGAGGTGAGCTCGCAGTTCTCGCCCACAAAACGGGCAAAGTCACTCGGGCGGCGCAGCGGGCGCGCCATACCCGGGCTCGACACCTCGAGCGTATAGCTCGAAGAGATGGGGTCGAGCTCCTCAATCACATCGCCGACCCATTTGGTGTTGGCCGTGACGTCGTTGAGCGACAGGCTCTGACCCTCGGCACCCTCGATACGCACACGCACGCAGGGGGCCTTGGTGGCACCCACGAGCTCAACGTCGACGATGTCGACATCGTGCTGGGGAGCAACGGCCTCGAGCGCGTCGATGATCGCCTGCTCGGTCTTGGTCTTGACCATTGCGGCACCTCCATCCATACAAAAAAGAAGCGGGGCCGAAACCCCACTTCTTTCAATTACAACTTCATTTGCAAGCAAACTATACCAATACCTGCACAAACGTGCAACCACAACACAAACCCGCAGGTCAGCGTGAGCACAGGTTCTCCACAAGAATAGAACAATTAACCGTAGGCACCAGGATAGGTACATGAAAAACGAGGGGCGACCCAGCCGGATCGCCCCTCGCCTATAGCACGTCAACTATGCGCGCAGCGCTTACTTGACCACCAGGTTAACCAGCTTGCCAGGCACGCAGATGGCCTTGACGACCGTCTTGCCCTCAAGCCACTTGGCAACGGCTTCCTCGGCGGCAGCCTGCATCTCCTCGTTGGAGGCGTCGCGGGCGACGTCGATGCGGCCACGGACCTTGCCGAGCACCTGTACGACGATCTGCACCGTGTCCTCGATGGACTCGGCCAGGTCGAACTCGGGCCAGGCGGCGGTGTAGGCGTTGCCCTCGCAACCGAGTGCCTCGTGCCACAGCTCGTCGGCCCAGAACGGGCAGATGGGGGCAAGGACGCTCACGATGTCCTTGGCCACGCCGTAGCACAGTGCCTTGTCGCGGTCAGCGTCCTCGGTGGCGTTGAGGTAGGCGCTCGCGGCGTTGACGAGCTCCATGACGGCCGAGATCGCGGTGTTGAACTGGCCGCGGTCAAAGTCCTCGGTGCACTTGGCGATGGTGCGATGGCGCTCACGGTAGAGCTTCATCGCGACCTCGTCGAGCGCGGACTTGTCAAAGGCCACGTTGGCGTCACCCGACTGGACGAGCTGCCACACGATACGCCAGGCGCGCTTGATGAAGCGGTTAGCGCCCTCGACGGCCTTGGGATCCCAGTCGAAGTCCTTCTCGGGCGGGGCGATAAACAGGATCGCCAGACGCATGGTGTCGGCACCATAGGGCTCGATAACCGAGCTCGGGGGCACGACGTTGCCCTTGGACTTGGACATGGTGTCGCCGTTCTCGTCCTTGACCATGCCCTGGCACAGCAGGTTGGTGAAGGGCTCGTCCACACTCAGCAGACCCAGGTCGCGCAGGGCCTTGGTAAAGAAGCGACTGTAGAGCAGGTGCAGAATGGCATGCTCGATGCCGCCGATGTAGTTATCGACGGGCATCCAACGGTCGGCGGCCTCACGGGAGAAGGGCAGCTCGGTGTTGTGCGGGTCGGTATAACGCAGGTAATACCAGCTGGAGCAGGTGAAGGTGTCCATGGTATCGGTCTCGCGCTTGGCCGGGCGACCGCAGACCGGGCAGGTGGTCTCGTAGAACTCCTTGCACTCGGCGAGGGTCTCGCCGGCGCCCAGGTCCAGGTTCTCGGGCAGCGTCACCGGCAGCTGGTCCTCGGGCACGGGCACGATACCGCAGTGCTCGCAGTGGATGGCCGGGATGGGGTTGCCCCAATAACGCTGGCGGCTGATGAGCCAATCGCGCAGACGGAACTCGACCTTACGACGACCGCAGCCCATGGCCTCGAGGTCGGCCACGATGGCAGCCTCGCCCTCGGAGTGCTTACCGCCGCGCATGCCGGTGTACTTGCCGGACTGGACGAGCGTGCCCTCGGCAGCGTGGGCGCAATCCCAATCGACGGTCTCGGCATGGAAGGTATCGATGGTCTCGCCACTAGCCTCGACGGCAGCGCGGTCGTCATCGTCCAGGATGATCGGCACGATCGGCAGGTCGTACTTGCGGGCAAACTCAAAGTCGCGCTGGTCGCCGCAGGGAACGGCCATGACGGCGCCGGTGCCGTAGTCGGCAACGACATAGTCGGCAACCCACACGGGGACCTTCTCGCCGTTGACGGGGTTTACCACATAGCGGCCCGTAAAGGCGCCGTGCTTCTCGAGGGTACCCTGGGCACGCTCGACGGCAGAGATATGCTTGGAGTCCTCGACGATCTTGGTGACGGCCTCCTCGTACTCCGTGCCCTCGACGAGCTCGTGCAGGCGCGCGTACTCGGGAGCCAGGACAAAGAAGGAGACACCAAAGAGCGTGTCGGCTCGCGTGGTGAAGACGGTGATCTTACCCTCGTCACCCTCGATGGGCTCGCCATCCTTGTCGCACAGGGTAAAGTCGACCTCGGCGCCCTCGGAGCGGCCGATCCAGTTGGCCTGCATCTGCTTGACGCGCTCGGGCCAGCCGGGGAGCTTCTCCAGATCGTCGAGCAGCTCCTGGGAGTACTCGGTAATCTTGAAGTACCACTGCTCCAGGTCGCGCTTCTCGGGCTCGGTGCCGCAGCGCCAGCACTTGCCCTCGGTAACCTGCTCGTTAGCCAGAACAGTCTTACAGGTGGGGCACCAATTGACCGGGTTCTTCTTGCGGTAGACCAGGCCCTTTTCCCACATCTTCTCAAAAATCCACTGGCCCCAGCGGTAATAATCGGGGCTGCAGGTCTTGACCATGCGATCCAGATCGTAGGAGAAGCCCATGCGCTTCATCGTGGAAAGCGCCTGGTCCATATTCTTATACGTCCAGGCGGCAGCCTGCGTGTTGTGCTTGATGGCGGCGTTCTCGGCGGGAAGGCCAAAGGCGTCGAAGCCGATGGGGTGCAGCACGTCGTAGCCGCGCATGCGGGCCTGACGGGCCATGGCATCACCGATGGTGTAGTTGCGCGCGTGACCCATGTGCAGGTCGCCCGACGGATACGGGAACATCTCGAGCACATACTTCTTGGGCTTGCTGTCGTCGGTGTCGACGGCAAAGAGGTTGGAGTCCTCCCAGGCCTTCATCCACCTGGACTCAATGGCCTGCGCGTCGTAGGCAGGAATCTCGTCCTTATGATCTGTGCAATCGCACATATCAGCTCCTTTAATCTTAGCTGGGGTCGGTCGGCTTGGCTTTATTCGCTACTGCGGACAGTCCTGCGCAAGACGAAGAGCACATTAAGTGCTCTTCTTTGCGTGCGGAACTTGTAGCGAACAAAGCCAGGCCGACCGACCCTAAGGTTAACTTGACTGATGATAGCAAATACGACAAGCGAGATGCCTGCGACTTGCATGCATCTCGCTTTATCTAAATAACGTGGTTGGGAATCAACCTTTGATATGCAGCTCTTACCTTATCGATAGGAAACGCTCTGCTGAGAATCCTTGACGACTACGTCGTGGGCGCCGCCTTCGACGATCGAGGTCGAGCTGACCAGCGTTAGGCGTGCCTTTTCCTGGAGCTCGGGGATCGAGAGGGCACCGCAGTTGCACATCGTGGACTTGACCTTGTAGAGCGTGCCGCCCACGCCGTCCTTGAGGGAGCCGGCGTACGGGACGTAGGAGTCGACGCCCTCGACGAAGCTGAGCTTCGCAGCGCCGCCCAGGTCATAGCGCTGCCAGTTGCGGGCACGCGCGGAACCCTCGCCCCAGTACTCCTTCATGTACTGGCCGTTGACGTTGACGCGCTCGGTCGGGCTCTCGTCGAAGCGGGCGAAGTAGCGGCCCAGCATCATAAAGTCGGCACCCATGGCAAGGGCGAGTGTCATGTGGTAGTCGTAGACGATACCGCCGTCGGAGCACACGGGCAC
This sequence comes from Collinsella aerofaciens, assembly GCF_028206995.1. Classification (GTDB taxonomy): domain Bacteria; phylum Actinomycetota; class Coriobacteriia; order Coriobacteriales; family Coriobacteriaceae; genus Collinsella; species Collinsella aerofaciens_AQ. Next base: position 160,047 of record NZ_JAQLFL010000005.1, read on the forward strand.
GTAGACGCCGGTCTCCTCGTAGTACTCGTCGCGAGCACGGCAGACGTCGATCAGCGCGGTGGCCTGGCCACGGCCGATGCCCTTGGTCTCGCGGGTAATGCAGATGGAACCGCCGCCGATACCGACCTTGATGAAGTCAGCACCGCAGTCGGCCAAAAAGCGGAAGCCCTCGGCGTCGACGACGTTACCGGCACCGACCTTGACGTCCTCGCCGTAGTTGGCGCGAATCCACTCAATGGTGCGCTTCTGCCACTCGCTGAAGCCCTCGGAAGAGTCGATGCACAGGACGTCGGCGCCGGCCTCGATGAGCAGCGGCACGCGCTCGGCATAGTCGCGGGTGTTGATGCCGGCGCCAACCATGTAGCGCTTATCGCCGTCGAGCAACTCGTTGGGGTTGGTCTTGTGGCTGTCGTAGTCCTTGCGGAAGACGATACCCATAAGGTGATCGTTGTCGTCGACGATGGGCAGGGCGTTGAGCTTGTTGTCCCAGATGACGTCGTTGGCAACCTTGAGGCTAATGTTCTTGTCGCCCACGATGAGCTGCTCACGCGGGGTCATGAACTCGGAGACCTTCGTCTGGTGGTCATCGCGGCTGGGGCGATAGTCACGGCTGGTGACGATGCCCAGGAGCTTACCCTTGGGAGTGCCGTCGTCGGTAACCGGCATGGTGGAGTGACCGGTCTTCTCCTTGAGCTCGATGACCTGTTCCATGGTCATATCGGGGGTCAGCGTGGAATCGGACTGAACGAAGCCGGCCTTGTGATCCTTGACGGCCTTGACCATAGCGGCCTCGGACTCGGCGCTCTGGGAACCGTATATGAAGGACAGGCCACCCTCGGTAGCGAGCGCGACACCCATGTCGACGCCCGAGACGGACTGCATGATGGCGGAAACCATGGGGATGTTCAGGGTGATTGCCGGCTTCTCACCGCGCTTGAAGCGGGTCAGCGGCGTCTTAAGAGAGACGTTGTTGGGGATGCACTGCGAGGACGAGTAGCCAGGGACCAGCAGATACTCCGAAAACGTGTGGGACTCACCGGGAAAGAACGTAGCCATGTTTCTCCTTTTTCCATGCGACCGGTCGGCTGCAGGCCTCGTAGGACCCAGCCCAACCTTGGGCGCCCAATACTGGGGAAGTATCTTAACGCACTTTGACTGCTACAATGCATGATTTAAGAAGAGCACACGAGGGTTTGACGCAGGCTTTGCGTTTGCCCAGCAAACACTTTAGCGGGAAGACGTGGAGCGTATGAAGTACAAGACGACGGCAAAGTTGGTCATTCAAGCGTGCGACAAGGATTTGCCGGGCGTGTTCGGCCACGGCTGCGTCTTGCTGCTGCAGGGTATTGCCCGCGAGCACTCGCTCAACCGCGCTGCCAAGAGCATGGGCATGGCGTATTCCAAGGCCTGGCGCATTGTGAACGAGGCCGAAGGTCAGCTGGGCTGCAAGCTCATCGAGCGCGACGGCGCCCGCGGATCCACCCTCACCCCCGCCGGCGAGCGAGCCATAGCGGTCTACGAGGAGCTGCAGGCCGACATCAACAACGTCATTGCCAACAAAGCAAACGACCTCATCGCCAGCATAAAAGAATAGCCAATTTAGGACGGGGCCTTATAGCCACGCAACCCCTTCTCATAAGTTGCGGTGAAATAGGGGCTGTTTATGCGGTTAAAGCCGTAAATCAATCCCTATTTCACCGCAACTTATGAAGTCGAGGATGATTTAGCTAGTTGCGGAGGGCATTATCTAGGGTGGCGGCAACGATCAAGGGGTCGTCGGTGCCGGCGAAGAGGCGGATGGTGCTCCCCTGCTTGCCGCGCGTGGCCGAGAGGCGCGTCGTTGCGCCGCCGGCGGGCGATGTACGAAACTCCCCCGGCAAAGCATCGAAGAAATCACCCGCACTGCGCTCGATAAGGTCAAACTCAACTGCCGGACCAAAGCCGTGCTCGAGGATTCCCGTTGCAACCGCATGGTCGGGATGCGAGCTCAGCCCGGGATAGCGCACGTTGCGCACCATCTCATTGGCGGCCAAGTACTCGGACAGCGCACGTGCGCGGTCGAAGTGTGCCTGCATGCGGACATCGAGCGAGTCCAGTCCCCGCTCCAGCACACCGGCCTCGTCAGCAGTCAATTCAAACTTGGCCAATCCACGGCCCTCAAGCAGGGCATGCGCGCACTCGGCCGCGGCATCCACACGATGGCGCTTGAGCTGCGAGCGCGCGACCGATACGGCAACCAACTTGCGCAGAGCATCACCGGCGCATACGCGATCGAGCGCCTCGAGCGACAGCGCAGCACCCAGCCGCAGCGAATCGCAGCCAAAAGCTGACGCCACGGTGTTGTCCACAACCAGCAGCGCATGGGCCTCACGCGCCGCCCGACCCAGCGCACGAAGATCAGGCACACGCAGACCAAACCCGCCGATGGAGTTGACGAACCACCACAGGTGCGGACCCCCAGCGTCAAACGAGCCGGCAAAGCCACCGGACGCCGCAGCAAACGCCACGACAGACGGCTCCCCCACCATCACAACATCGCAGCCGTCAAATCCGCTCGCAAACGCATCGGCAAAGTCGTCCGCAAAGGCCACCAGGCGGTCACCGGGACGCACAATCCCCAGCAGCGAAAGCGCTGCTGGCACATGCGGAGCAGCGACAAGACACGCCTCACGCGCGCCGGCCCTTGCAGCCCAGGCCTCTTCTAGCTGTTGCACGTCCACGCGGCACCGTCCCTTCATAAGCAAAAACCCACGATGCGGATGTTTCCCGCATCGTGGGCAACGGCTGCAGTATAGCGCCGATATGCGACGAATCGCCTAGATGTTGAGCGTGTGATAGGTCACGTTCGCGCCCGGAGCGTCAACGGTCACGCCATGGGCCTCGGGATAGATGCGCGTCGAGAACACGAGCGCGCCATCGTTCACAAACACCTCGACCGACGAGACATCGCCAACAATGCGCACGTTACGAACCTCGTCGACGGGCTCCCAACGCACGGTACGACCCTCTTTAAAACAAACGAATACCCAAACCCCTCTTAATCGCCTTGTTCATAACGTCGTTAAGTCGCTTAGGCCAATTCGCAATAAAGAAAAGGCAGGTGCAGCATGCGCAAAATGAATCATTGTTCAGACGTTCAATCTCATTGAGCAGAAGTTCAGAATGATTGATGCCCGCCACGGTCGCAGCTAAGTCAGCCAGAGACACGTTTGCAATTGGCATCATCTGCTCATTAGTTAACCAAAGCGACCTCAGGGCATGGACGGCAATAATGCAGGCAAATGTAAAACCATCAATACGCCCAATATCCGCAAACGAATCTCCCTTCCTGGCAACCCAGTCCTTGTAAGATCGCTTGCCAAAAATCACATCAGAAGGAACAAGGGCGTCATCCAGAGAGAGACACTTCAAGAGATCAAAATCACGATATGCTTCAACCGATGGATAGCTCAGATATAGCTGACCCATATCAGTGCTATCGCAGTAATAGTCTTGCATTAGCTCAAGCCGTTTAAAATCGAGCCGATTGTCCTGAGGATCTAAGTCAAATATGAGCAAGGTGTCTGTAAAACTGGATTCGAGAAGCTGAGTCGCATCATCTTTATCCGAAAGAAGCTCAGCGACAAAGGGCTTAAGATCAATGGACTCGAAATCGCAACCGTATTCTTGAAAGAGCTTATCAAGAAAGTCATGAACATTGATCTCGACAGGAACAATTTGATGATCATCTGCGAGGCTAAAAGATTCAAATAAACGCCCCATCAGCTGAGGCTCGCGTTTAGCGCCTTCAACAATGAGCAGGACGTTCTTTTCAGACGCACCGTTCATGGCTACTCAAACTCTCCGGCTCGGAGGAGCTTCTCAATATTGTTGCCGAGCCTCAACTCACGATCGGTGGAATCGGCCAAGGTTCGAATACCCTCTTTTGCAGATATTTGATAAACGCAGTCGGGCCTCATTACGCCATTCTTAACAAGCGAAGTGTTGTGGGTAGAGCACAATATCTGACAAGATGTCTTGGAAGCAAAGAGCTTCAAAAGGCTCTCAGCCATCTCAAAGTGGCAAAAAGCGTCAAACTCGTCTATAAACAAAAAGCTGGCAGACTCGTTTAGCTCAAGCTCAGAGAACACCTTAACCAGAGTTCTTGTACCGCTAGAACACGCCTCGACAAACGGGATGCATCGCATGGGATGATTGAAATATAGAACAGGCGAGCCGTCGGACTCTTTAATAACGATCAGGGACTCATCGACTCCAAAATTGCGAATAAATGATTCAAATTCCGCAACTTTGTTCTCGCGTATGATTTTGTTGATTACCTTTTTTGTTTCAACCCCTTTTAATCGAAAGTTGTCCGTGCGAATCAGCCTCATACGCGAGGCAAATCGGCGTAATTCAGCCAAGGCACCTAAAACATTAGTTGGAAGACTGCTCGTTATATAAGAAAGAAGGCTCAACGAAGCATCGAAGAATTCAAAATTAAAGCCAGCTGCACCGATTCGTTCAAGGTGGTTCTCTTCGAAAACGCCGCGTGCATTATTGAAATCGAAAATTCGTTCCCCATCAATCGATAGGGTCTCGTGAAGCCAAGTAGTCGGAGAAGTCTTCTCATAGCAGTAATTGATTTCGCGACCGTCAAATTCAAAGACATAGGTAAACTGTGCCGTACCTCGCCCGCAATCAGCATTCAAAAACAGACGATCATCCTGGTCAGAATAATCGAATGCCTTTGGAAAGCCGAGCGTAATGTCGAATAAAGCTGAACCGAAATTCGATTTACCAGACGCATTTCTGCCGATCAAAAGTGCGGTTTTCACGGTTCCGTTTTTAACGTTATTTTCTGCAAACTGGTAATCACGAGAAGCTGCAAAATTTAATGTAACCGGAGTCGGAAAATTCCTATAGCCATCAACAGTAAAACGCTTAAGCATGAGAGTCTCCTATCTCTTGCCGTAATTATATTACGGCAAGAGATAGGAGACTCTCATCAAATACTCCATTACGAGAAAAGTAATGTGAACAGAGTCCATGCGAACCATGAATACCCGCTACGAAAGCCGCTGGAAAACAGCCCTTAAACGCAAAAACCGCCTTTCGGCGGTTTCCACGGACCAAGCCGGACGTACCGTCGCAAAGCCTCATCACAGTTGGAACTGTAAGTAAAAGCCCAGTCCCAGTCAATCCTTTACCGACAAACCGTAGTGAATTAAGGCTGAGCAGCAACGCATCAGTAAAGTTACATGCTGGCAGAAAAACACCCGCAATTTCGCCTTTTCCCAACTGGGATGTAAGTTTTGACAGGCCGAATCTTACATGCAAACAAAAAAGAGGGCTGACGCATCAACCCTCTTCAGGTGTCGCCCGAAGGCTTCCACCGCAATTGACTTTATTCTAGTTGATATCCTCAGCTTGTCTACAGGCGCGCCTTTCAACGGAGACTTCCAAGTCGAGGCGCCATAAAAATAGGGGATGCCCTCCCTTGGGAAGGAACCCCCTTACAAAACTTTGGCCTTAGCAAGCAAGCTTCTGTTTTTCATTGTTTGACTATGATAGCTCAAGCGATAATCTCGAACCGCCACGACCTATATCTCCCGAACGACGAACCTGCCCTCCAGCATGAGCTTGTGTGCAAGATTGTTGCTACGTCCAGCAATACCAAGCGAAGTGCCGTAGTAATCAAGGAGGGCGAGTACCTTGGCCACCTCTGACTCGCGGACACCCTTAGCGTAGTTTGGGTATAAGAAGACCAGGCTGGTATGCCCGTTATACAAATCCACCGTGCTAAAGATAGACTCAAAGTACGAATAATCGGCCCGAGAGAGCGAATGTCCAAAAAAGACTATTGAAGACATCTCAAGACCATCCCCTCCCCTTTGCGCAGGATAAGCAATCGAGCTACTTGGAACCCCTCGAGCGGACTTCAACACACGATATGTCTTGGCAAACGGGAGGATATCCCGATCATCCAAATTGCCGGAACCGTCGATCCAAAAATGCTTTCACCATCAAGCGTGCCGTGGATATTGACAAGATTGGCATCCCCAAACCGCTGTTTAAGCCACCGATATGGAGACGTGTAGTCCTGCAAAGAACCTAACGAGGCGGCATGGTCGGATATCACGTCTCGGGCAATCTACAGTGGTTGAATCAGTCGCCGCCCCACGGCTCTCTAGGAGTTCAATTGGTTGAACAAAAGTCTTAAGTTCTTTTGCCAAAACAAGCTCCTAAAATCAAAGGGCCGTTGCCGGAAGTCTCCAAACAACGACCCTTCTTTGTCATCGCCTCACTTAGAGTCCACGACGACAGAATCACTACTGGGATAGTACCCTAAAGTCATCGATAATGCGACGCATAGAGGAATTACGTTCGGTGTTCGACTCTTTCGTGAGTCTCTAATCGGCCATCAACGGAGGCTGATATTCTTAGTCTCGATCGGCCCATCGTCGAAACGGTACTTTACCAGCCCGAAAGTCATTACACGCATGAAAAAAGGGCAACACTCTCTTATCGAAAGCGTCACCCTTAAAGCTCCCAAAGAGCTTTTGTATTGCAGGACGCATGCTACACCATCTCATTGAGATGGTGTAGCATGCGTCCTCGACCACCACAAAAACATCATCACATATGATACATGAGACTCAGACTATCGGGTACCATGCATCGACCATACCTTTAAAAAAGCTGAAGGACGATTTTACAGGGTCATTTTTATCGTAATACTGAGCATTCCGATACATGCGATTGACCGACTGGTGAAGCTGAACGCCCTTTGCCGCAACAACGCCAGGAGAGGCAATCAGATGATGCAAATAAAGAGTCGTCGCAATTTGCTGAATCCTGTCATTGCTCAACTTCGTTGAAAGGGTGATATCCGAATAGCCGACAGCCCGTAAAGCATTTTTAACATTGCGGCCAATCTGATAAGAAGGATCCCCTCCCTTAAGGTCATCAATAATGCAGTTATTATGCCCGCAAGCATTACGGAGAGCTTTAACGCTTTGAAGTTGATAGAAACGACTTTGAAGCTTTTTGTCTCGATACCTCTTTGCAACATAAAGAAGAAAATTGTTGAAGGTTCCAAAAGGAATAAGCTCGACAAATGCCCAAACTGGATAACGATAACTAGGGTAATCAGCAATTATTTGGTTTGTATAGCATCCGTTTGCACCTCGGTTGATTTCCGATTTAACTAAATTAACCGTTTTCCCATTATCTAACTTCTGATCTTTAGAAGAAATATACTTCTCGACAATCGAGTACCCATCATCTTGATGCGCTTCCAAGAACCTCAACAGCTGAAGTTTCGAAAAATGCTCAACATCGATTGAAATTGAAAGAAGCACCTGGCGAAATTCATAGTCAATGATTGCAAGATCGCGAAGCATTCCAAAATCAAGGTTAATGAACAAACCATCATTCGGCCCGCCCACATACGTTGGAAAACCCTTTCGAAATAGGTTGATGCGAAAGAAGTTATTGTTCTTCTCAAGATACCGTTCAGCATCATCCTTCGAAGTAAGCTCAAATTTAATGCCCTCCGACTCAAGATGCTGAACTTGCTGAGCAGGAGTCAACCAAGGCTTGGGTCGAAATTCATCCATGCAGCCTCCCGCATATCTACAAGTTATAAAATAACTCGATTATTGTACAGCTCGACGGCCTTGCGGAGCCATACGCCATATGGCCCACAGCGTTCCCGGTAGCGCTGAACACAGTGTATCTCAAGCGTTCGACAGAACAGGATTAAAAACCATACAACCCGGCCAGCCGGCTCAATACATAACTCCGCAAGCTAAACCCTAGGCCTATAACCCTTAATTAGCCGTTCCAAACAAGATGGGCTACTTGCCATCAGAAAATCCCATGATAAACTGCCGTTCATTAACATGCGATTTAAATAATCAACCTTAGCGTTTGTCTCATAGACAATGTTGACACTTCGGTCATTTGCCTGCCTACGATAAAATAGGGCAGCGTAACGGGGGCTGAGCGGAAAATAAATGACGCAAGGATTTACATCGTGTTCATTTGTCCATGCCACGTACGCTGGCAACGAAGCGGTAGCGAATTCGGAGCCCTCGGGGGCAACGCAAAACCTGCAATCCATATCACGAAACAAGTCTATTAAGGAATAAATAGGAGTCCCCTTATAACGCTCGAAGAGCACCGTATCCAAGTAAAGAAATTCAACAGCCGGTTTAAGCTCGCCATCAAATCCAGTAAAATCCGCACACACAACGTCACCATTCGAATAGCGTCCGGTGGCCTCAAGCTCTTTGGAGCGGTTGCAGGCTGCACCCCTCACCTCGTTCAGCCACATTGGATTTCTTGCAATCAAGAAGGCCACGAGCTCAATGACCAAATCAACGCCATCTTTGTTCTTCGGCAATTCACCACGGTCGAGACAATTCAGCAACGATTGATAAGCGGGAGCAAGTTTGCTTTCAGTTTTGCCCAACTTATCTTCGATGACGCCCTTCTCGATGAATCCGCCATCGCCCTGGGATCCACGTCGCCTGACCTCATAGAGGTAGTTTTCAGCACAAACGTTTTCGGGCTTCGTTCGAAAGACGGGTTTCAACCCACCAGCATCGCGTCTTACAACGCTGAGATAACCCGAGTCATCGGTAAACGATTTGAGATAAAACCGAGGCACATAGTGCTGATTCTTAACCCCAGGCATGAGTACGCCCCTCTCCAATAAACAAATCAATCAAGAGCAAGAGTTCCCAGCCGGCGACCGAACTAGCAGCAATGAATCAACCGCAATCGGCTCGGACCTCCTTGATTCTCGCCAATGCGACATCAATGTCCATCGCGGCCAGTTGAGAGCACACGGCATCTAGTGCCACTTTGCTAAAGAATGGAATCTCAGGCCTTGCCGCATCATATTTAGAGATAATCGCAAAAACGACCTGTTTGACCGAATCCCTTTCCAATTTAAAACAATTAGGTTCAATCTTGTCTAGAACAACCTGTGCGCACTTCCTAAAACTAGGATCTGCCTTTACCAAACGAGCCGAGACCAAGCCCTGATTGAACAGATGGCTTAAAGTCGAAGAACCTTGATAATGCTTAACGTGAATGAACGTACCGTCTTTACACAAGATGTCACAAAGCTCGACCTGGCTGCCACGACCGCCGTAGTAAATGGTCTTCTTGTCTAGCAACAACTCGGTCGAGGAATTCATCTCCACGACACGTTGGTTATACGGGCCCTCATATTCGCCCTTAAAATATTCTGGGAATTCCGTTGGGTAAAGCGGAATCTTAGAGAAGCGAGATTCAATCGATGATTTGTAGTCACCATCAATTCGATACCATTTTCCATTATTTGCACAGTAACTGGCCCCTTGATATTCGACCTCGCCATATAGACACTCAGATGCGCGCCATTTATTTATCACCGAGCCCTCTGCCTGTCCAATAACAGAAATACGGGTTTTGCAAAGGTCTTCGTAGCTCTGAGGCAACTTTTCCGGTTCCGGATAGACCATGTCGAGACAAACATCGTCAAGCAAAGAACCCTTTGATCCAACACGAAAGCCGGCGACCGCCTCCCATTCAAGGATTTCCGGCACTGCAAGCCATATATTTTGATCGTGAGCATTAATGAGGCTGATGGCTTTAGAATTCAACGCATCTTCGAGTGACCGCTTGCGCACCGGAACGATTCTGTCGACCCAACCGTATTTAGCCTTATAAGAATCAAGCACATAAACAGCATAGACAGACTTAAGATAGTCTCGGATCGATTCTACCGACTCGCCAACGCTCAATGCGAGAGAATCCGATCCAGTAATAGATCCAGTTGCAAGCAGCCCATCGCCTCCGCTCACAGTCACTCCCTCTAGCAAATCGCGCTCGACATCGATTTCAAAAGCATCAACTGATGACGGAAGGGGCATTTGCTCATCGGTCTTTCGAGCATTGCCAGAAACTGCAGTTCGTTTTAGTTTGCGAAGTCCACCATCCATCGCCTGATTGAGCGCCACTTTAAGCCCAAAGCGTTCCTCGACCGCCTCTTTATCCAGCAAAGTAAAACCATAGCCAAAAGAAATGGCAAATAGACGCTCAGCGTCCTCCGCCACGGCAACTTGAACCAGATGGAGAGCGCTTGCAGAAGAAGATAGCAAAGTATCGGACTCCAGTTGACCGTCAAAATAATCAATCCATTTTGGCGGATGAGGGTCTGATGGCTTTGTGTAAACAACCGAACCATCTTCTAGAAGGTGCCTATGGATCATTGGAGTCAACGATATCACCAATATTAAAACCCTCTTTAATGAGGTAAACCGACATCTTTTGCTTAGCCATAAACATCACCCGTCACGATCGAACCAGACAGCCACCTTATACCCGTGAATAGGCCGACCGAATGCAATGTCTCCACTGAATGTAGAAGGGAAAAACCCTAATTAAACGCTTCGCCGCGTTCAATTAAGACTGAACAACAGTTGCTCTCACGGCACAAAAGCGCCCCAGGCAGCGCGAGCGTGCCCTTCACCCGATCGTTTTACTGGCAGATAGAGGAAGCCGACGCTCACAGTCCAGCAATGCCCGCCAAACTCTTCGCGAGCGAGGGCTCCCATACCCTAAGGCGCCGCTACTCTGAGCCGTGCCAGGCGCACGTCAACCTAGCACGATGGTTTAAGAAATCTCTCTTATTTTGGAACAAAGGACCTGGGCCCGTGCGGCGGCTCAGGACACACCCACTAAATGAGGGGATAGCACCATGCCAAACGACGGCATCGTCTACCAACTGAAGTTCGTGTCCAAAGAGGCGTATATCGACGACCTGAGAGACAGACGTCTCTATATGAACGCAGCCGGGTACTACCATGGTCTTCCCAGCGAGCAGGGCGATCCATTAGAGGTGTCTTTAACGTACGGGATGGGCATCTAAATAGGGAAAGCAATTCAGGAAACGACATTGCCCTGTGCAGCACGTCTCCCATGGCGCCCCATTACAGTCTGAAGTGGGCCACCGATAAATTTCGATGGCGAGCATTCGGCGCATTGCCTACGATACGGGCAAGC
>NZ_JAQLFL010000006.1:0-39993 GCF_028206995.1 Collinsella aerofaciens
AAAGGGGACAGGCACCTTTGCGGTGGTTTGGGGTCGCGCTACTCACCAAGCATCTCTTGGAGCTTGGCTGCCACGGCGTGACCCAGGCTCTCATGGCTTTCGGGCATCATATGCAGATAGTCGATATCGCCCGGCTCGGCAAAGTCGGCGGCATTCAAAAAGTCGCAGCCAAACTGCTCAGCCACATGCGCGTAGTACTCACCAAAATGTTCCGAGGCTTCTACGGAATGCTCGTCAAAATCGGTCATATATACGTCGGCGATCTGCGGCTTAATCTTGATAGGCGCCATCAGCAGAATGCGCGGACAAGGCGCAGCGTCGGTCCACGGAAACGCGCGGACGGCGCGAATCAGCGCCATGGCGCCACGGGCGATATCGGAAGCTGTCACGTTAAAGACCGTCTTACAGTCGTTGGTGCCCAGCATGATCACAATGGCGTCCAGCGGCTTATGGGCCTCGAGCAGCATCGGAAGTGCGCGGATGCCGTTAAGATTGGTGTCCAGATGGCACATGTCGTCGCGTACCGTCGTGCGGCCGTTGAGGCCTTCTTCAATTACATGCCAGCCCTCGCCTAAGTCACGTTGGGCCACGCCGCACCAGCGCACATCCTGCGCATAGCGCACCGCGGTGCCGTCGCGCATGCCCGCCGGATCGTAACCATAGGTGTTGCTGTCGCCAAAGCATAGAACGTTTTTCATCGTAAGCCCCTCGCTCAGTAAAAAGCCGACGGAAGCAGCCTCTCCCGCCGGCTCGACCTATCTGTCAGCACGTACCGATTACAGGTACTTGCGCCAATCGTCCTCGTCCTCATCATCCTCGGTAGCAGCCTGGGTCTGCTCGGCGGCGCGAGCTGCCGCAGCGCGAGCGGCAACCTGGGCATAGGACTCCTCGTTGCGCTCGGGGAAGTTTGCCAGCACGTGCTCGAACTTGGCAAAATCCTCATCCCAGCGCGTAGAAGGCACGGCAAAGAAGACTTGCTTGACCTTAAAGTCGCCCGACGCGAGCTCCTTGCGGAAGAGCTCGGCCACGGCCTCTGCGTCAAAGCCGTTGTTGTCGCAGCCCCAAGCGCCCAGCACGAGCTTCTCGCGACCTAGCTCGTCGCAGATGGCAAGCACAAAGCGAATGCGGTCGCGCAGGGCGTCCAGCAGAGCATCGTCGCTCACGCGATACTCCTGGCGGGCGCGCTTAACGTTGGGCGCGGCGGCCACGATCACGTCGGCGTATGCATGCACGTGGTTGCGGTCGAAGCGCACCGCAGGCACCACCAGCGCACGGTTGCGGTAAAGCTCGCAGTTGATGTTGCGGCGACGGTTCTCGCCGTACCATTTGCGCTGCTTATCGAGAACGTTGTACAGATACGAATCGGCGCACAGCGTGGCCTCCTGGCCCAGATAGCCCTGGATGTAGCCACCGCCCGGGTTGGTGAACGAGGCAAAGGCGAGCACGGCCATGTCGCAGAACTGCGCATAGCCACGACCGTTGTCCAGGATGGCCTGCGTGGTGGAGGCATCGAGCACGGTGACCTCAGGCAGAACCGGAGCGGGCTCCTCAGCAGGCGCGGACTCAGCTTCGGCGATTTCCTCGGCAGGCTCCTCGACGGGCTCGAGCGCTGCCTCGACCTCGGCAGCCTCCGCGCCCTCGACGTCCTCGGCAACCTGTTCTTCGGTGGCCACAGCACTCTGAACCTTGGCCTTCATCGCCGAGACAAAGCCGGCAGGCATACCGTCAAACTCGCGAACACCGGCAAGCGAACGCTCGATATCCTTGGCGCACGCTTCGGACACAGTTGCCACGTGACGCTCGGCGGCCTTGGCACGGGCCTCGCGCTTGGGATTGGGCTGACCCGCTCGGTTGGACCTGCGGTTACGGTTCCTGTTGTCGACGTCTGCCATAAGTGGTCACCTTTCTCGGTCTCTGCCGCTATCGGCTTTTCCCATCCATGATACCCCGCCGCGTACAAAAAAGACGGCCCCGAAGGACCGCCTTTCGCATCGATTTGCACGCACGGCAAGCACCGCCGCAATTCGCCACTAGTCGCGACGGCCGAGGATGTTCAGAATGCGCAGGAACACGTTGATAATATCCACGAACAGGTTAGAGGCCATAAGCACGGCGTTGGGCAGCGTAGGCGGCACCGTCGTGGCAACATAGGTGTCGTAGCCAATAAAGCCGGCGAACACCACGATCACGATCAGGTCGGTGATGGTCTGTGAGACGCCCATGAACATCAGCACGATCTCAACCAGAATAGTAGCGAGCAGAATGCCAAAACCGATGTCATATACGCGCTGGAAAAACTTGGGGAACGTCACGCCCAAGGCGCCAAAGACAAAGGTGATGGCGGCCGTGGCGATAAAGGCAGTGTTGATGGTGGGCAGGTCGTAGTTGGCAAGGCCAAACGACGCGGTCAGGCCAAAGGTGCTCGCAAAGATTACGTAGCCCACAAGGGACAGGCCCACGGACTGCTTGCTGGCGGCGGCCGACATCATGACCATGCCGACGATGGTCAAAATAAATGAGCCAAAGACCAGCGGCAAAGCGGCGCCGCTCATCATCATGCGCGCAAACGACATGGTGCTCGTAAAGTAAGCACCGACGCCCATGGCGCAAAAGCCCAAAAAGATCAGGGCAGACATGGCAAGATTATACGCGCGCGGCGACATCTCCTTGGCACGGCTTGCGCCGGTTTCGATGGGGCCGTTCTGATAGCCCTGAATATCGTTCATAATTTCGTCCTTTCAAAAGCGCCGCGACAGCGCAGTAGCTGACAAGATTCCTGTCATTGTACCCGAATGCCGTACGTCCTTACCTACGGCGCTCGCCCTCAAGCGTACGATCAAAGGCCCAGACCCACCAACGCATCACGTGTGCCTGCGAGCCGTCTGCCCGCTCGCGCGTCTGGTCCTCCAGATACAACTCGGTCGCGTGCCCGCCAAAACGCACCTTATATGTTGCCGTACGGATGCCGTGGACCATCAGGCCAAACCCGGTGGTCGAGATAATTTCGTCGATCGTAAAACAACGGCCGTCGACCCAGCAGACGGTGACCGGCACGACCTGTCCGCCCGCGAGGATGCGGGCCACGACGTCCACATACTGCTTGTGCACGCGCCGAGTTTTGCCGTCTGTCTGTCGATATTCCATGCCTCCTATTATCGAACGCATGTTTGCATGTTGTAAAGCGAACAGACTGTGGTTTTGGAGTGTCGTAGTAATCGCACGTGTCCGCATGGCGTGTTAGCAAAAAGAACACCCGCGGTCAACAGGGCTAATATTCAATTTTAGTGCCAAAAAGTTCACTTCTCCCATCAGAACTCGGTAAAGAGACCCGCAGGAGGTGATACGATTTATCATGTTTTTGTAACGTGTCTGCAAACTTCGAGAAAGCCCATATATGGACGTAACGTTCTCAACCTTCCTCGGCCAAATTGTGTCGAACCCAGTCCTTGCCGTCACCGTGATCCTCGCGTTGGGCGCCATCTTCGTCAATGGATGGACCGACGCGCCCAACGCCATCGCGACCTGCGTCACTACGCGTTGCATGCCCGCCCGCGCCGCCATTCTCATGAGCGCCGCATTCAACTTCCTCGGCGTGCTCATCATGACGCACTTTAACGCGAGCGTCGCCAACACCATCTCACATATCGTCGACTTTGGCGGAAACAGCACCATGGCGCTCGCCTGCCTATGCGCGGCGCTGTTCTCCATCGTCGTCTACGGCGCCACAGCGTCGCGTTTTGGCATCCCCACCTCGCAAAGCCACAGCCTTATCGCCGGCCTGACCGGTGCCGCCATCGCCCTCGGCGGTGCGAGCAGCGTCAACGTCCACGAGTGGATGAAGGTCATCTACGGCCTGGCGCTCTCCATAGGCCTGGGCTTTGTCATGGGCTGGGTCCTGTGCAAGCTCGTCTCGATTCTTTTCGCCGCCGCCAACAGGCGACGTGCCAATGTCTTCTTTAAATACGCTCAGATCGCGAGCGCCGCGGCCATGAGCTTTATGCACGGCGCGCAGGATGGACAGAAGTTCATCGGCGTGCTCTTTTTAGGCGTGGCCTTTGCCAGCGGCCAGACGAGCGTCGGCGATGCAGGCATCCCCATCTGGATTATGCTGCTGTGCTCGGCCACTATGGGCATCGGCACCAGCGTGGGCGGCGAGCGCATCATCAAGTCCGTCGGCCAGAGCATGGTCAAGCTCGAAAAGTACCAGGGCTTCTCCGCCGACCTGGCGGGCGCCGCGAACCTGCTGCTTGCCACCCTTACCGGCATCCCCGTGTCCTCCACACACATCAAGACCTGCGCCATCATGGGCGTCGGTGCCGTCAAGCGCCTCTCGGCCATCAACTTCGGCGTCGTCAAGGACATGATGTTCACCTGGTTCTTCACCTTCCCTGCCTGCGGACTCATCAGCTTTGTCATGGCCAAGCTGTTCATGATGTTCCTCTAATCAAACCGAGCGTCCATCCGGACTGCATTACCTCGCCCACCCGTCTTCGCCTCGAAAGGACCCACCCATGGCAAAGAAACCCGATTCGTTCTACTTCGACAACTACGTCGCCTGCGCCGACCTTGCCGTCCAGGCCGCCGAGCTGCTCACCAAGATTTTCGAGAACTTCGATCCCGCAAAGATTCACGATATGCTCAACAAGATGCACGCGATCGAGCATGCGGCCGACAAGAAGCACCATGAGCTTGAGGACGCCTTGCTCACCGCCTTTATCACCCCGCTCGAGCGCGAGGATCTGGATCTGATGAGCTGCTCACTCGACACCGTGCTCGACCGCATCGAGGGCGTCGTGCAGCGCGTCTACTTCACCAACATCCAGAGCATCCATCCCGACGCCATCGTCATCGCCCACAAGGTGACTGACGCCTGCCGCGCCATGAAAGACCTGATGGTCGAGCTGCCCAACTACCGCAAGTCCAAGACCCTGCGCGAACTCGTCATCCAGATCAACACCATCGAGTCCGAAGCCGACGAGCTCTATATCAACGCCATGCGCAACCTGCACGTTAACGGCAAGGACCCGCTCGAGGTCATCGCCTGGCGTGACGTATACGCCTTCCTGGAGTACTGCGCTGACTGCTGTGAGAATGTGGCCGATGTTGTGGATTCGATTGTCATGAAGAACAGTTAATTGGGGGTACGTGTCCCACCGGTCGCGGGCCCGACCACTAATACCTTTTTCACTCCGGCTGCAAGCAGAGTCGTTCAAAAGGTATTAGTGGTCGGGCCCGCTCCCTTACGTACCACCATTGGGAACTTTGGCTGAGGGGTTGAGCGTGGTGGGGCCTTTGCTGTGATGACCCTTGATTGCTCGGGGTTTTACTTTGGTATTCGATGAGCGATTGGCTGATTGCTGCTTTGGATACTGTTTGGGTTACTTTGGGTTTGTTTGATTTTAAAATGTTGGAGGGCTTGTATGTCGTATATGGATCTGGCTCGGGGTCGATATTCTTGTCGTGAGTTTGAGGATCGTTCTGTTGAGCAAGCTGTGGTGGATGCCATTGTTGAGGCTGGGCGTATTGCTCCTTCTGCTTGTAATAATCATCCAACCCGTGTGATGGTGTTGGATACGCCTGAGCTTCTGGAGAAGGCAGCTGCTTGTCAGCCTCGGTTTGCTCGTGATGAGTCTATCTTTGGCGCTCCGCTTGTCTTCCTTATTTGCAGCGTTACCGGTGATGCTTGGGTGCGCCCGTATGACCAGATGAATTCTAGTGAAATCGACACCTCAATCGTGTGTGATCAGATGATGATGGAGGCCACCGAGCAGGGCCTGGGAACGTGCTGGGTATGCCATTTTAAGCCTGAGGTGGCGCAGGAGCAGTTCAATCTGCCCAAGGGCGTCTATCCCTATCACATGCTCGTCTGTGGATATCCTGCCGACCACATCGCCGATCCCGAGCATCGCGAGGCCCGTACCATTCCCCTCTCCGACTTCCTCCTCAAGTAGGTTTTGGGACATGCCTTAAAACCTACCCTCGACCGCTCACCCGTTCGCCGAGTTCTGCGCCATTATGCGCAGGGCTCGGTTTTTTATGTTACGCACTCCGGCACAGTCATAAAAAAAGGACCCGCAAGCTGCGGGTCCTTTCTAGGCACTAAATTGTAGGCCGAATGTTAGTCCAGGTCGTCGGCAGCAAAGTTGTCGATCGGGGCGAAGGGATCGGCCACGGGGACAACCGGGTCAGCGACGGGCAGCGGGTCGGCGGGAACAGTCACTGCAGGAGAAGCGGCAGAACCGACCGGCGTGGAGGCCATCAGATCGGCCGGGAAGGAATTCTGGGCATCGTCCATGAAGTGCTGGATGAGCTTGAGATACTCTGCCTTGAACTCCTCACGGGAAGCCTTGAGACGATCGATCTCCTCGAGCTCGGCCTGCTTCTCGGTCAGAGCCTGGCGGATAACCTCGCGGGCCTTGGCGTCAGCCTCGTTGCGGATACGCTCAGCGTTCTCGTTGGCATCGTTGACGATGGTCTCAGCGGTCTGCTGGGCAGCGATCAGGGCAGCGGAAATCTGGCGCTCCTGAGCGGAGAAGTCAGGGGCGGGAGCAGCCACGGGGGCGGCAGGAACGGCCTGGGCGGTGGCATCCTGAGCTTGGGCAAGCTGAGCCTGCGCATCGGCAAGCTGCTGCTCGGTAGCAGTCAGGCGACCCTTAAGGTCGACGATCTTAGCGAGCATAGCGTCAACCTCGGAGGACAGCGTCTCCAAGAAGACGTCGACCTCAGCAGGATCGTAGCCACGCTTGGCCTCAGAGAAAGTCTGAGCCTGGATGTCTGCAGGGGTAATAGCCATAACAAGTCTCCTTTTTCATCGCCTCGGCGCTACACGCCCGACGTAAGTTACTAAGTCAGTTCTACACGAGTATACCTATAAGAAGCTGCAGAACCAGCCTCTGCACCAACTGCAACGCAATAATCGCAACGACCGGCGAAAAATCGATACCGCCCATCGGCGGGATGAAACGACGGAACAGGTTGAGCCACGGACCGCACACGCTATCAAGCACCGCGGCAATATCCTGAAGCAAACCACCCTGCTTCATGGGAATCCACGTCATAAAGCAGTAGACGACAATGAGCGTGGAATAGAAGTTGAACAGCGTGTTGACCAGCTGGACGATAGTGTAGATGTTGATGGGAATCTCCTCGTCTTGTCTTTACTTAAGGTAGCCGTCGGCACGAAGCTTCTTGAGATCGGAATCTTTGACCTCGCAACCGGCGGGCAGCACCATGAACACGCGGTCGCCCACCTCCTTGACCGTGGCACCCAGACCGCAGGCAAAGCCGTAAGAGAAGTCCAAGACGCGCTTGGCAACTTCAGTGCGTACGCCCACAAAAATCAGTGCGACAGGCTGCTTGGTGCGAACGCGGCGCACCACGGTCTCCACGTCGTCATAGCTCTCGGGGCGCAGGACATAGGCCGGCAGCTGCGGCGTGGCGTTGATGATATTGCTCGCATAGGCCGAGGCATCGCTCGGTGCAGGCGCGGGCGCAGCGGCGGCACGGGCGCGGGTGTTCTCGGCGTAGCTCGACGGCGTGTCATAAGCACCAGGACGATAACCGCTCGCAACACTGTCCTGCGAGCGCGAAGGCGGGTTATACGTCGTGGCATGGCGAGAGTCATCGCCGACCAGCTGTCCGGAGCGTGTATACACGGCAACCGACTCAGCTTCACCACGGCGCGTCTGACCAAGCAGGCCGTTGCTCGGCTCGTCTTGGGTGTAGAAGCCCTCGCCCGAAGCACCGCTGTAGCCGTTGCCCTGATAGCCATCGTCATAGCCATCATCGTAGCCGTAGTCGTCGTCCTGGCCATAACCCTGGTCGTAACCCTGCTGGCCGCCCAGGTGCATCTTATTTTTAATCTCGTCAAGGAAGCCCATGGTTGTGTCCTCTCGCGGTTTAGTGCAGGCGCCCCGATAATCAGTGCGCACTTCAGAGCCTTATTTTACTGCAAACTCCGGGCTAAATACTACCCTGCCCAGGCGAACGAGCGTAGAGCCCTCCTCAAGGGCAGGCTCAAAGTCCTCGCTCATGCCGCAGGAAAGCTCAGGCAGGTTCAAATCGGGATGCGTCGCCTCCAGCTCATCCCTCAGCTCACGAAGCCCCGCAAAGGTGCGGCGTGCCACATCCTTATTCCCCCGGGGCGCCATAGTCATAAGCCCCTGTACGCAAATTCCCTCAAGTTCTGCAAGCTCACCCGCGGCGGCGCGAATCTCATCGGGTGAAAAGCCTCCCTTCGACTCCTCACCACTCACATTGACCTCAATGAGCACACGCTGGGGGCCGACGAGCTCGCCTGCCTCAATCTTGCGAACAGCACGGCTCGAGATCGCCTGCGCCAGATGCAGCGAACCCACCGAGTGAATCAGCTCGGCTGAGCCCAGCACCGCATTGATCTTATTGGTCTGCAGGTTGCCGATCATATCGAAGCGCACCTCGGGCAGCTCCGGATGCTCCGCCAGACCCGTGAGCTTGCGAACCAGCTCCTGCGGGCGGTTCTCGGCAAAATGGCGATACCCCGCCTGGATGGCGGCAACGGTCTCATCGACACCAACGGTCTTGGACACGGCAATGAGGCTCGCGGCGTCGTGGGGACGGCCCGCGCGATCGAGCGCCGCATAAAAACGTTCCAGAATCTGCTCGCGGCGAGCGCGCATCAAGTCCAAATAGTTATCCATTGCCAATCGCCTCCGCTGACAGCCAAACAAGTAGTCCCATGCTAACGCAAGAGCGCGGCCCCGCATGTGCAAGGCCGCGCTCACTTAGGTATTTACAATCTTTCGACGAACGGGGTTACTTACTCCTCGTCGTCCTCGCCATCGTCCTCATCCTCAAGATGATCGAGCAGGTAGCGAAGACCCTCGCTGACCTCGTTAACGGGCACCTTGGCAACGTAGCGTGCATCGACGGCGGGCCTCATGATAACACCCTCGCCCGAAGGCACGCGCATGCTCTCGAGCTCATCCTCATCAGTGCAGGCGATATCACCGGCAGTCATACGCTGTCCGGTCAACAGGAAGGTCAGACGGCAGGCGGCATCGATGGAAATCGAGGCGATGCGATCGAGATAGCGCGATACCATGATGGCGCGGCGCAGGTCGTCATAGTTGCTGTCGTCGTCCATAAAATCGCCCGTGTCCATGCGGTTAAAGGTGCGGAAGAACTTCTCGTAGGCGGCGTGCACTGGCTCGTCCTCGACGGCCAAGTTGCAGATGATGGACATGTCGTTGGTGACGAGCGCGGAAAGCGAAGAGCCCAGCACCTGGTAGACGGCCTCAGCCTCGGCCTCGACCGTGCCGACAAGCTCCTTGGGCAGCGAGATGTCGGCCTTGATCATATGACGCGTGGCGCGGCAAATCTGGCGAACCTTATCGGTCATGCGCTGCAGGTTAAAGTCGACGTAGATGATCGTCTGCAGCAAGCGGAAGTCGGAGGCGACCGGTGACTGCGTGGCAATCAGGTTGTAGCAGACGGCCTCCAGGTTGGCGCAGCGTGCGTCAATCGAAAGCGTGCGCTTCTTGGTCTTGGTGGCGAGCTTGCGGTCGTCGGTAACATAGGCCCTCACGGCATCGTGGAGGGCCAGATCGACGGCCTCGTAGATGCTCAGCATCTCGTGGCGGGCCTCGATGAGCTGACGGGAAAACAGTTTGCGCATGGTTCACTCCAATCAGTTGGGTGCGGTCATGCCGCCCGCACAGTGAATACGCACCGGACCAGGTCCGATCGGCTTGGGACTAGTCGCACCGATCAGCCAAAGCGGCCGGTGATATAGTCTTCCGTCCGCGAGTCCACCGGGCTGGCGAAGATCGCGTCGGTTTGACCATACTCGATGAGCGTAGCGGGCTCGCCGGCAACTTCCTGCAAGAAGAATGCGGTGTAGTCGCTAATGCGAGCTGCCTGCTGCATTGAATGCGTGACGATGATGATCGTCATCTCGGGCGCCAGCTCGGCCATCAAATCCTCGACCTTAGAGACGGACGTGGGGTCGATGGCGGAGCAGGGCTCGTCCATCAGAAGGACATCGGGTTGCACCGCAAGCACGCGCGCGATGCACAGACGCTGCTGCTGACCGCCCGAGAGCGCCAAACCATCCTTGTTGAGCTGATTGGATACCTCTTTCCAGAGGTTGGCGCGCTTGAGCGATTCTTCCACGATGTCATCGAGGTCACTTTTGCTAGTCACGCCCTGCAGACGAGGGCCAAAGGCGACATTCTCGTAGATGGATTTGGGAAACGGATTGGGCTGCTGAAAGATCATGCCCACGCGGCGACGGAGGTCGACCGGGTCGACACCCTCGGCATAGATATCGTTGCCGTCGAGCGTCATGGTGCCCTCGACGCGCGTACCCTCGATCAGGTCATTCATGCGGTTGATGCAGCGCAAAAACGTCGACTTGCCGCAGCCCGAAGGGCCAATGAAGGAGGTGATGGCGTTTTTGGCGATGTTGAGGTCAAGCCCCGTCAGCGCATGAAAGTCACCGTACCAAAAGTTGAAATCCTTGGCCGTAATGGCCGCTTGCTCCAACGCGGGAGCGGACTGATAAACGGACATGGGACTCCTTAACTAGCGACGCTTACGCGACAGGAAGCGCGCAAACAGGTTGAAGGCCAAAATGATCACCATCAGCAAGAGCGCAGTGCCGTAGGCTGCGTTCATGTTGATGCCGTCGTTGGCAAGCAGGTACAGGTGAACGGTCATGGGACGACCGGAATCGAGCGGCGAAATAGGTAGATTGATGGCCTGGCCCATGGTGTAGAGCACCACGGCGGTCTCGCCGATGGCACGGCCGATGGCAAGGACGATGCCCGTGGCAATGCGGCCAAAGGCCGAAGGAAGCACGATCTTGGAGACGACCTGCCACTTGGTAGCGCCCAGGCCGTACGCGCCCCAACGGATATAGCGCGGAACGGCGCGAATGGCTTCTTCGGTGGTGCGCATGACGATGGGAAGCATCAAGAGCGCGAGCGCCAGAGCGGCCGAGACCATCGAAAGGCCCAGGCCCATAGCCTCGACAAACAAGGCGTAGCCAAACAGGCCCATAACGATGGAGGGCACCGAGGCCAAAGCGTCAGCAGCGTAGCGAATGAGCTCGACGACCTTGCCCTGCTTGGCGTACTCGGCCAGATAGACGGCTGCCAGCACAGCGATCGGCGTGCAGATAAGCATGGCGAGCGCCGTCACGTAGACGGTCGAGACGATCGTGGGCCAAATTCCGCCCTCGGCGTTGACGCCCTGGGGCCAACCGAAGATAAAGTCGAGCGAGATGTGTGGCAGGCCGTTGATGACCACGTAGGCGATGATAGCGACCAGCACCAGCGTGGTGATATACGCCGAGGCGCGAAACACGCCGAGCATGATCTTGTTGGAGAGGTCCTTGTTGATGCGGCCCTTCTTGCCATGGGAAAGGGCACGCTTGATGCGTTCGCGCGACGAGGTCGTATCGACCGTCGTGTCAACGGAATCGGACATAGCCTACCCCCTCTTCTTGGAAATCAGGCGGACGATACCCACCAGTGCAGCGGAAATGATAAACAAGACAACGCCCATGCCAAACAGAGCCGAGCGATGCAGACCCGAGGAATAACTCATGTCGAGCGCGATCTGACTCGTAAGCGTCGAGATGGGGCTCGAGATGCTGTCCGGGATGACCGGGGCGTTGCCCACGACCATGAGCACGGCCATGGTCTCACCGATCGCACGCCCCATACCCAAGACAATTGCATCGACAATGCCCAGCTTGGCTGCAGGAAGCACGACCTTGTAGATGGTCTGCCACTTGGTGGCGCCCATGGCATAGGACGCCTCGCGAATGCCCATGGGAATGGAATTGAGGGCGTCGATGGTGAGCGTGGTGATGGTGGGAACGATCATGATGGCGAGTACGAACCACGCCGTCAGCGCGCCAAAGCCAAGACCGCCGGTCAGCTGCGCGATAAACGGACGGATGATGACCATGCCAAAGAAACCGTAGATGATGGAGGGGATGCCCGCCAGCAGGTCGACGGCGGGACTGATGAGCCTGCGCACACGCTTACTCGCAATCTCGACCAGATACACGGCCGTGCCCACACCCAGGGGCACGCCCATGGCGAGCGCACCGACCGTCGCCAGACCAGAGCCCGCCAGCAGCGACATGATGCCGTAGTGACCCTCAGAGGGCGCCCACGTAAAGCTAAGGAAGTCCGCCAGACCGATGTCGGTAAAGACCGGCAGCGCCGAGTACGTGGTAAAGACAAAAATCAGGATGACGGTGACGACCGCCAAGAACGCACAGGCGAAGAAGATCCACTGCAGCGCTTTCTCCTTGAGATAGGTGCTGCGCGACACCAACGCCAACTCACGCTTTTTGGGCGCCTGAGCCTCCCGCTCAATCTGGGGGGTTTCCTGTGCTTCCACGCTACTCACTCCCCTTTCCGTCGTTGGTGACGGGAATAAAGCCCGCCTCGCGAATCTGCTTGTCCATCTTCTCAGACGTCACATAGTCGATGTAATCCTGCGCCTGTTGTGAAGGCGTACCCTTCACAAAGAAGTAAAGGTCGCGCGAGATGGGATAGCCGCCACTTGCGACCGTCTTCTCGGATGCCTCGACATGGTTGACCGAAACAGCCTTAACCGAGGTCTTGGCGTTGAGGCTCTCGACAAAACCCAGCGAGATGTAGCCAATAGCACCACGCGAGCGGGACACGACATCGCGTACCTGGCCCGTGCCCGAAAGAACAGCCGAGCGACGATCGAACGGCGTGCCGTCCATCACGATGGTGCGGAAGGCCTCGCGCGTACCGGACGCCTCATCGCGGTTGATAACCTGAATCTTCAGGTCCTCTCCGCCGACTTCTTTCCAGTTGGTAATCTTGCCGGCGTAAATATCGCGGAGCTGCTCGGTCGAGAGGTTGTCGACCGGGTTGTCGTCGTTCACGATGACTGCGATGCCGTCGTGCGCGATAACGATAGGCGTCAGGCCCAGGTCTTGCTCATCGGCGTTGAGGCCACGAGAGGAGCTGGCGATATCGGCGGTGCCGGCGCTAACAGCTTCGATGCCAGCAGATGAGCCCAGACCAGAAACCAGCACGTCAGTGCCGGTCTCCTCTTTAAAGCCCTCGGCGGCAATCTCGGCAATGGGAAGGCACGTCGTAGAGCCGGCAACGGTAATGGAAGAGGCAGAAGATCCCGAGGAGCAGGCGCACAGCGTGAGCGTGAGCACTGCTGCACTCAGGACCGATGCGATCTTTCTCATAGCATCACGCCGATGGCAGCATGGCGCCCGCAGGTGCCGCCCTCGTTACGGTAGGAATAAAAGCGGTCATTCTGGCGAACGGTGGAAAGCTTGGTGTCCACAATGCCGCTCGCCTCGACGCCGGCGTCCATCAGCGCCTCGCGAATGGCGGCGGAAAGATCGAGCATACGGGAAGCGGTAGCATCGATGCACGCGAACTCGGCGGCAAAGCGATCCATAAGCTCCTGGGACAACTCGTACTCGTCGCCCAGGATATGGGGCCCAATGTAGGCAGAGATATCATCCGGCTTGCAGCCAGCCGCCTCACAGAGCGCTTGGCTCGCCTTGGCGGAAATGCGCGCAATCGTGCCCTTCCAGCCAGAATGCACCACGGCAAAGCCGCCGGGAGCCACCAGCACCACGGGAACGCAATCGGCAAAGCAGAGCATCACGGGCACGTTACGCGCCGTACAGACGATGGCATCGCAGCCCTCAGCAATCTGCTCGCGGACGTCCTCAAGGTCATCGGCGCCGTTCGAGGCCACCGCAACGATATGGTCACCATGGACCTGATTGGGAATGAGCAGGTTGTGCTCGCACTCGGCGGCACCCATAGCCTCGAGCGCGCGACGACGATTTTCTTGAACAGCAAAGGGGTCATCGCCAACATGCGAGCCCAAGTTGAGTGAGGAGTACGCATCTTCGGAAACGCCACCGGCGCGCTCGGTGAAGGCAAAGCGAACATCGGATGTCGCGCCCTCCACCAACGTAACTCCATCATGGTCGACACGCGAAACTTTGTCCGCACGTGCTGCCATACTAAAGCCTCCTAATAACACAAGTACCGCGGCATCGCCGCTACAGCCCGCGTTTATACGGCTGTCATACTTCTCTAAAAGGATACCTGCTGCGCTGGAGGCAATCGTAAAGGGAACGTAAAGAGATTGGAGGTTCTAGTTTACAAAGTCGAAATAAAAAGGGCGCGTCCATACGGACACGCCCCTGCGCACAACAATGCAAAGAACGACTTAGAAGCTACCGCGCTTCAGGAAGTCGGGAAGCTCGAACTGATCGTTGCCGAAGTTAGGAAGCTCGGTGCCACCGACGTTGCGGGTCGGAGCGGCCTGAGCCGGGCTCGTGGCAGGAGCGGTGCGCTGCGGCTCAGCGGAGGCAGCGGCCTTGCTCTGAGACTGCTGAGCAGCAAAGAGCTCGTCCTGACGGTTGACGTTGGAGTCGGAGAAGCCCGTAGCGATGACGGTGATACGCACCTGATCGCCCAGGGACTCGTCGACAACGGTACCGAAGATGATGTTGGCCTCGGGGTCGACGGCGTTGGCGACAACGTCGGCGGCGTCGCTGATCTCCTGGATGCCCAGGTCCTTGGAACCGGCGATGGAGAGCAGCACGCGCGTGGCACCATCGATGGAGCTCTCGAGCAGCGGGCTGGAGATGGCCTGCTGGGCAGCGTCGACGGCACGGGTGTCCCCAGAAGAGGTACCGATACCCATCATGGCGGTACCGGCCTGCTTCATGATGGTCTTAACATCGGCGAAGTCCAGGTTGATGATACCGGGGACGGTGATGAGGTCGGTGATGCCCTGGGTGCCCTGGGAAAGGACGCCATCGGCAATCGCGAAGGCCTCGAGCATGGTGGTCTTCTTCTCGGCGATGTCGAGCAGCTTATCGTTAGGGATGACGATCATGGTGTCGACGCAATCGGAGAGGGTCTTAATGCCCTCCTCGGCGCTCTTCTTGCGCTTGCGGCCCTCGAAGGTGAAGGGCTTGGTCACGACGGCGACGGTCAGCGCACCGACCTCGTTCATCGCGATATCGGCAACGATGGGAGCAGCGCCGGTACCGGTGCCACCGCCCTCGCCGCAGGTGATGAACACCATGTCGGCACCAGCGAGCGCCTCGGCAATGTCGTCGCGGGACTCATCGGCAGCCTTGCGGCCAACCTCGGGGTTGGCGCCGGCGCCCAGGCCGCGGGTAAGGTCGGTGCCGATGTGCACCTTGATATCGGCATCAGAGATCGCGAGTGCCTGAGCATCGGTGTTGATGGCAACAAACTCGACGCCGCGGATGCCCTCTTCGATCATTCGATTGACCGCGTTGGTACCGCCGCCGCCGACGCCGACCACCTTAATGACGGCAAGGTAGTTGTTGATCTCTGTCTCGTGCATGTCGGTCCTCCGAACAAAGGTTATAGCCATAGCATGGGTCGACCCCTGCGCACATTAACCTTCAGGTTGAAAGTAAATGCAAAGGTAAACCGTATTATGTTTGCACATTATGAACGTATCAGTCAAATAATTGACCGTGAAAACCAAACAAACCAGATAAACGGCGTGGTATGGCCCCTCAACAAAGCATCAACCAGCGCTACGAGGTCGGAGCGTTCCTAAATGTATAGTTACCCGGAGAGCGCACATTGATATACGTTACGCCCTCTACCTGCGAAAGCAGCTTGGTGACTACGCGCTCCTTCTTGACGATATCGTTCGAATCGCCCAGCGACACCTCAATGCCGTTATTGAGGTTTGCCGAGATGGCTTCGACCGAAGGCGTGGAAATATCCTTGACTTGTCCCAAGAACTCGCTCGAAAAACCACGCACATAATCCAAGCCAGCCTTAACGGCCTTGGAGCTCACTGCCTGGCCGGAAACCGGAGCGACATCCGCCGAGACATCAGTCAACAACACCGCGCCATAGTGCTTAGCGAGCGCCAGCGCGGCATCAATGCCGGTCAGGGTATTTGAGCCCTGCCCCGTCGTGATGACGTTGCCCTGGTCATCCACTTCGACCGACGTCGACAGCGGGGCGATCCAGGTATCATCATCCCCGATGGCCCAGGCAAGGTCATCGGAGCTGATATAGGCAATTGCAATGACCTTGCGCTCCATCGGCGTAATGATGAGCGTATGTGGGAACTGACGCTGGACATCCACGCCCGAGACCCACGGGTTCTGCTTGAGGTCCTCGGTAATCTGGTCGGGATCGACGTTAAAAAGCGACGTTCCCTCGGGCAAATCGATCAGCTGGATAGCATCGTGCTTCGTCACGTGCTCGCTGCCTTGAATCTGAATATCAGTGGCGGTAAACAATCCAGAGTTAATCACCACGATAGCAACGACGACGAGCACGGCCAAGACGGCCAAAACGCCGCCCACGATTTTGCCTTTGCCTGTAACGACAGAAGCGGCGTCTGATGTTTTATTTGCCATCGCCCTAAGTAAAGACAACGGGTTGACGCCTTTTTTACCCGAAGGCTTCTTGGCGGTAGCCGGCACCGATGTCAGCGAGCGCGGTTTCGATGCGCCCAGCGTGCGACTCGGACGCGCCGCCTTAGTTCCTGTCGAGGGCTTAGGAGTTGCCATAGGACGGGCAGGCTTGGCGCCCATAACAGGCTTTGACGTCACCGAGGGACGCGAGGACTTTTTTGCGGCCGGACGATTACCGAGCTGCGAGCCGACAACCGGACGACTGGTCTGTCGAGCATGCCCGACAGGCTTAGAGTGCGCGACGATATTGCGTTGAGGTTTGGCAGGCGCGCCGGAACGCCCTCCGGCGCGGCGGAAGGTGGGTTTCGATGCTCTAGAAGCCGAGGAATTTAACTTCCGGTCTGAGCTCGATGCCATACGCCTCCCTCACCTTTCCGTGCACATGTCTGATAACCGCGGCAACGTCATCGGCCGAGGCAGTTCCGTTATTAACGATAAAATTAGCGTGAACGGGCGAAACTTCCGCGCCGCCAATCGAAAAACCCTTTAATCCACAATCCTCGATAAGCTTGCCCACGCTCGCATCGGGCGGGTTGCGAAAGACCGACCCGCAGGATGCGCGACCCATGGGCTGTGTACGCTTGCGCCTCGTCAGGTACCGCTCCATGCGCTCGCGAATGTCGGCCTTGGGCGCCGGTTTAAGCTTGAGCACGCACTCGAGGATGATCTCATTGCGGGGAAGGCTACATTCGCGGTAGCCCCAAGTGATCTCGGACCCCGCATAATGTTTGATACCGGATGCCGGGTCAAACGTTACGACATCCTCAACCAGCGAGCCAATCCACTCGGTCCGTGTGCCGGCATTCATAGATATCGCACCGCCAACCGAACCAGGGATGCCAACGGCAAACTCAAGGCCCGAGAGGCTACGCGACAGGGCATCGTTGACCAGGCGCGCAAACATCACGCCCGCACCGACCGTCAGCGTACAACCGTCATCGGCAACAACCGTGCGCTGAAACTCACGTCCGAGCGAAATGACGGCGCCGCGATAACCGCCATCGGCAACCAGCAGATTGGAGCCCTTGCCGATGATGACCCACGGCACCTGCTCGCGATCGAGCACCGCCACGGCGCGGCGGAGGGCATGATAGCTATGGCACGTCACAAAGAGGTCGGCCTTGCCGCCGATACGATAGCTCGTATGACGCGCAAGGCGCTCGTCCTCGATCACATCCGTGTCGATCATGCCCGAGAGCGCCATGACGGCGTTAAACAGACCCATTAGACTTAAGCGTCTTTCTTGGCAGTCAGATACTCAATGAACTCGGGACCGACGGTCGTAACGTCACCGGCACCCATAGTGAGCAGCAGGTCGCCCTCGCCCACCATCTGCTCGAGCTCCTGATTGAGCTCAAGACGGCTGGAGCAGTACACGACCTCCTTGCCAGGATGCTTGGCGCGCACGGTATCGGCGAGCATCTTAGAGGTGACACCCGGAATGGGCATCTCGCCAGCCGAGAACACATCAATCAGCAGCAGTTTATCGGCATTGGCAAATGCATCGGCAAAGTCGTCGCACAGGGCCTGCAGGCGCGAATAGCGGTGCGGCTGGAACACGACGTCGACGTGCTTGTAGCCCAGCGACGAAGCAGCAGCAAGCGTCGCCTTGATCTCGGTGGGGTGATGGCCGTAATCATCGACCACGGTGATGCCATCGATATCGCCCACGTGGGTAAAGCGACGGCGGACGCCCTCAAAGCTCGAGAGCGCCTTGGCGGCGGCGTCGATGTCAAGGCCCAGGACATGGGCGACGGTGAGCACCGCCGTGGCGTTGAGCATGTTGTGGCGACCGGGATTGCTCTTGATCTCCACAGCGTGCTCAGTGCCGTCCTCAAAGCGAACGATAAAGTCGCTCTGGATGCCCTTGACATCCGGGTGCATGCAGACGATGTCGTTGCTCTCGGCAAAGCCGTAGGAAAGCACGTGACGGCCCGTCGACTTGGCGAGCTCGACCAGATGCGGGTCCTCACCGCAGACGATGACGGTGCCGTCCTCGCCCACCAGGCTCATGAATTTGGCGAAAGTCGCCTCGATCTCCTCGATACCCGAGTAGTGATCGAGGTGGTCGGCCTCGACGTTGGTCACAATGACCACGTTGGGGTTCAGGAACAGGAAGGAACTGTCGGACTCGTCGGCCTCGGCGACAAAGTAGTCGCCCGAGCCGTTCTTGCCGTTCGTGTCATAGCCCTCGACGATGCCACCGATCAGGAAGCTCGGATCCAGACCCATGCGGTCGAGCATGGTGGCGCACATCGAAGACGTGGTGGTCTTGCCATGCGTGCCGGCAACAGCGACGGTGGTGTAGCCGTGGCCCAAAGCAGAGAGCATCTTGGCACGGGGCCACACGGGAATACCAAGCTCGCGAGCGCGCACGAGTTCAGGGTTGGACTCCGGAATAGCGGTGGAGACAACAACCACGTCGGGCTTGACCTCGTCGATCGTGGCGGCCTCATGGCCCACATGCACCTTCACACCAGCGCGGGTAAGCTGGCGGATATAACGTGACGTCTTAAGGTCGGAGCCGGTAACGGCATAACCGCGCTCGTGCAGAACGAGGGCGATGCCGCTCATGCCGGCGCCGCCGATACCGATAAAGTGGGCGCTCTTAAACTCGGGCGCGGAGGTTGCAGTCTGGGAATCAGCCATGTGCTCGTGTACTCCTTGCGTAAACACTGCCTGTAACCCGTTAACTGTACCGCACCTACCGCATCAGCGCGAGGGCGACCGACGATATCCCGTCTAACTAACGCAAACCCTCTACCGCATCCGCCAGAAGAGCGGCGGCCCTATCCTGAGCCAGACCACGCGCCGCCTGACGCATGGCGTCGCGTGCCGCCGCGTCATCGACCAGGTGCAGCAGCTCATCGGCAAAGGCAGAACCGTCGATATCGGCATCGGCGCAGAGCACGCCGGCCCCGGCGTCGACCAGATAACGAGCATTGGTGGTTTGGTGGTCGGCCGTCGCATGCGGATACGGCACGAGCACCGAGGGCACGGCGAGCGCAGCGATCTCGGCCACGCTCGATGCGCCCGAACGCGAGAGCACCAAATCGGCAGCAGCCAGCATATCGCCCATGTTGTCGATGTAAGGCTGGACGCGGTAACGCTTCGCCTCCTCGGGCGTCAGCGCCAAAGCGCGCTCGGTCTCCTCAAAGCCGTCGGCACCCGTCGAATGCAACACATAGAGGTTCTTGCGCGAAAGCAGCTCGTTTTTGAGCGAAACCACGCGCTCGTTGAGGTGTTGGGCGCCAAGTGAACCGCCAAAGACGAGCAGCAGCGTAGCGTCCTCGGGAACGCCAAGTGCCTTGCGGCCGCGAGCGCGATCGCCCTCGATCACCGAGCGACGTACGGGGTTGCCGGTCATGAGCACGTGATCAGGGTCAC
Source organism: Collinsella aerofaciens (assembly GCF_028206995.1). GTDB lineage: Bacteria > Actinomycetota > Coriobacteriia > Coriobacteriales > Coriobacteriaceae > Collinsella > Collinsella aerofaciens_AQ. The sequence continues at coordinate 19,883 of NZ_JAQLFL010000006.1, forward strand.
CTTCGCGCTCAAAGACCGAACGCGCTGCCGGCACCGAGATGCACACGCGGGCGGCGTGGGAGTTCATCATCTTGTTGGCCAGGCCCGGAACAGAGTTCTGCTCATGCAGCAGATACGGAACGCCCGCGCCCTTGCACCACCCCAGCAGCGGAACCTCGACATAGGCACCAAAACCAATGGCGGCATCGGGCTTGCCGACCTTTGAGAAATGACTGGCGAGCGCACGCTTGGCTTTGTTGACACGCCACAGCGAGGTCAGCGCCGTCCAAGGACGGGAGCGGTCGAAGCCCGTGACCGTAATGGGCACAAAATCAAACCCAGCCTCGGGGACCAGACGACCCTCGAGCTTGCGCGACTGGCCCACGAACACAACGTGGTGGCCACGGTCACGGAGCTCTTCGGCCAAGGCGAGCGCGGGGTTGATGTGCCCTGCCGTGCCGCCGGCTGCAATAGCAACGGTCATTTTATCGGTCATGGTAGTCCCTTCGTACACGCGGTCCCTGGCCGTCGGTACGCAGACGCGCCGACGGGTCTGAGTTCAAATCGATTCGATTATATCCGCCGCCCGCATTGCGAGGAGTGGGGCGCTGAGGACGACCTTGCGGCGCCGTTCGCTGACGCGGGCGGGCTGCGGGGTCGGTCGCAGAGCCATCCAGGACGGTAAAACCGTTACGCGAAGATCGCTCGCCGCGCACGTGGGGCACGCCGGCGGTACTCTCATCCATAACGGCAAAGCTCTCACGGCGGCGGTCATACTCATCGCGGCGGGCGCTCTCGTACGAAACGCGCAGGATCAACCCGGCAAGCATGAGCGACACAATAATCGACGAACCGCCGTAGCTAATAAACGGCAACGGTTTGCCCGTCATGGGAAACACGTTGAGGATGCCCAGCGCGTTAATCAAAAACTGCACTGCGAGAATGACCGCGGAGCCAGACGCCATGAGCGCGCCCCGACGATCGGTCGCCTGCTCGGCAATGCGAAACGCCGAGTAGATCAGCATCGCAAACACCAAGAAGAACAGCACGGTTCCGACAAAACCGACTTCCTCGCCAATGATGGCCAAGATGTAGTCGTTGTGTGCCTCGGGCAGATACGAGTACTTCATGGTTGAGTTGCCGATGCCACGGCCGAACAGACCGCCCGAGGCAAAGGCCATGATGGCAAGCGTGGCCTGATAGCCGTCACCATACTCGTCGGCCCAAGGGTTCAAGGCAACCTGAATACGCACCATACGGTATGGCTCTGCGACAAGCGCAATCACGATCACGAGAATGCCGAAGATTAGCACGCCGATGATAAATCTGGGGTCGAGACCCGCAAACAACGCCATGCACATGAGGGTCAACAGGATGATCAGGACAGTACCGAAATCGGGCTGGATAAAGATCAGAAAGAGCGAAATGCCCAGGTAGATGCCCATCTTGCGAAGGAATTCGTTGATGTTGCCACCGGGCGAAAAGAAGCGATCAAGCATGATGGCCGAATACGCAATGGCAAATGGCTTTAAAAACTCGGAAGGCTGGAACTGAATACCGGCGATGTTGAGCCAGCGCGTGGCGCCGCGGCTGCCGCTGCCCACCAAGAACACCAGAAGCAGTAGCCCTATCATGCCGATAAGGAAGATCCTGAGCACATCCTCCCCAAACCAGCTGTCCGGCAAAACGCGCACGATGGCAATCAGCGCCAGAACACCGACCACGGCAAACGCGGCCTGTCGACCCAGAAAAAACGTCGCCGAGCCATTCTCGTGCAGCGCCTCGACCGAAGACGCCGAGTACACCATCAGCAGGCCAAAGCATACCAAGGTAAACAAGCAGGCCATGAATATCAAACGGGGGCGCATGATACGGGCGGGAACGCCGGCAATATAGCGTTCGCTAAACGACTGCCCGCCGCGGCTGGAACGCGGTGTGGTGCGACGTGAGGAAGCGCGGTCCGAGTCGGGCCTCCTCGTACCTTGTCGGGGGCTCTCCTCTCTCACCGGCAACCCCTATTCCATTTGTGATTTCGCTGTAGCGGCAAGCTGAGCCACGTAGTCCTTAAACACGCGGCCGCGCTCCTCATAGCCCGAGAACTCATCGAACGAAGAGCAGGCAGGAGAAAGTAAGATCACGTCACCACGGCTCGAAAGCGAACGGGCAACGTCCACGGCATCGCGCAGGTCATCCGCCTGGGCGATATCCACATCGCCATCGACATCAGCCTCGTCCATAGCGGCGGTGAAGCGCTCGCGCGCATCGCCAAAGCAGACGACCGAGCGCACGTTGTCCATAACGACGCGCGCGAAGTCCGTGAGCGGCGTGCCCTTATCGTGGCCGCCGAGCAGCAAGATCACGTCGTCATCGGGAAATGCCGTCAGTGCCTTCTCGACCGCATCGGTGTTGGTCGCCTTGGAATCGTTGACGTAGCGCACGCCGTCAATCTCGCCACACGGCTCCACACGGTGCTCGAGCGGCTGGAACGAGGCCAGACCACGGCAGATACCATCGACATCGGCACCGACTGCCAGGGCAGCCGTGGCGGCGCACAGGGCATTGATAACATTGTGATGGCCCGAGATCTTGAGCTCGGATGTAGCGATGAGCGGTGTCTCGACGCCCTTCAGGCGCACGATCATCTTGCCATCGCGCACAAAGGCGGCATCCTCACCCTCAGGCTCGTCAAAGGCAACCTTGCAGATGCGACGACCCGGCGTGTAGATGTACTCATCGAACTCGCGAATGCCGGCGTCTTCGACGTCGACAACCGCCAGATCGTCATCGACCATATTGTCAAACAGTTTAATCTTGGCAAGCGCGTAGTTCTTATGGCTCTTATGCCAGCCCAAGTGGTCGGGAGTGATGTTGAGCAGCACCGCCACGCGGGGGTGGAGCTCGGTGGTCGTAGCAATCTGATAGCTCGAGAGCTCAGCCACAAACCACTCGTTGTGGGCTCGGCCGTCAATCTCGTTGACCGGCGGCTCGCCGATGTTGCCGACAGCAACGCTGGCCTCGCCGGCAGCCTTGAACAGATAATCCGTCAGCGACGTGGTGGTCGTCTTGCCGTTGGTGCCCGTGATGGCAATCCAGTTATCGGGCGACAGACGATAGGCAAACTCGGGCTCGCCCATAATCTGGGCGGCATGATCGCGCCCGGCCTTAAAGAAGCCCGAGAACTCCGAGATGCCCGGGCACGTCACGCATACGTCATAGGCGCCCTCGACCTGTTCGGTCCCATAGACAAACGACGCACCAGCAGCCTCGAGCGCACGCGTGGCGTCATTGGGCTCAGAGGTGCCGCCGCCATACACGGTAACGGCGCTTACGCGCTCGGGATGTGCCAGCGCCCAGCGGGCGACATCGAGACCGGATTTGCCCTGACCCAAAACGAGCAGGCTAAAGACATCAGCAAGAGGCATGAAAGACCACTATCCCAACTGGAAGAACAGAGCAAGGCCAACGGCACCAAAGGCCGCAGCGATAATCCAAAAACGGATGACGACCTTGGTCTCGGCCCAGCCCTTCTTTTCGAAATGATGATGGATGGGCGCCATAAGGAAGACGCGCTTGTGCGTAAAGTGGAAGTAGACAACCTGAATCATGACCGACAGGGTCTCAACGATAAACAGGCCGCCGATGATGATGGAGACGACCTCGGTGTTGGTCATGATGGACGTGCAGGCAAACGCGGCGCCCAGGGCAAGCGAGCCGGTATCGCCCATAAAGATGCTCGCCGGATAGCAGTTGAACCACAGAAAGCCCAAGCAGGCACCGGCACACGCGGTGCAGAAGATGGACAGGTTCACGTCTCCGTGCAAAAACGCCATGGCAGCCATGGCGAGCATGGCAATCATGGAGGTGCCGCCAGCAAGACCGTCGAGGCCATCGGTCAGGTTCACGGCATTAGAAAGACCGGCGATCATCAGCCAGCAAAAGACAATGTAGAGCCACGGGAACGAAAGGCCACAGATGGTGGTCGAAAGAACACCGAGGTCAATCGTCAGGCCGCCGGGTAAACGAATCTCGGGGGCGACGCCGCACCAGTTGACGGCAAGTACCGTAAAGGTGACACATATAATGGTTAGGCCGATCATCTTGGCATGAGGCGTCAGACCGAGCGAGCGCCCATGCGTAACGGAGGTCAGGTCGTCGATCAGGCCCAGCACGCCGGTCGCCAGCGTGGCGAGCAGCACGAGCACGAGCTCGGTGGTGAGCTTGCCCATCAGCAGGCAGGTCAGCGAAATCGCGACGAGAATGACAACGCCACCCATGGTGGGCGTTCCCTGCTTAACCAAATGACGCTTGGGGCCGTCGGCACGAACCTGCTGGCCGATACCCTCGACCTTAAGTAGCTTGATCCACCACGGCATGAGCAGCAGCGCAATGGCAGCGGCGATGCCAAGCCCCAAAAAAGCCTGATACGTTGGATACGAGGGATTGCCGAACATGGGCTAGCACACACCTTCCACAAAGCGGTCGAGCTCAACAAAGCGGGAACCCTTGACCAGTACAACATCATGTTTTTCAAGCGCGCCGCCCATGCGGTCGAGCACCTGCTGATAATCGGAGAACACCTGGATGCGGTCCTCGTCCATGCCCATCATGCGCGCGGCATCGGCCATAAGCTGGGCCAGCTCACCACCCACGCACGCCAGCATGTCGAGCTTCTTGGCGGCGGCATAGGCGCCCACGAGCTCATGCATGCGAGGAGCCTCATCGCCCATCTCGCCCATCTCGCCCAGGATCGCCATGCGAGACCCCGTGCACGAAAGCGAGCACAGCAGATCGAGACCAGCAGCCATGGATTCGGCGCTGGCGTTATAGGAATCGTCGATGACGCGGGCACCGCTCTTGGCGCGCTTGATCTCCTGGCGGTGCCCGGTGATCGTGAGGCCCCTAAAGGCAGCATCGATCTGCTCGGGCGTCACGCCCAGGCGATAGGCAACTGCGGCGGCCTTAACGGCATTTGGGACGGACTGCACGCCGGGGATGGCAAGCATGGTATCGGTCGTCTCACCCTGGCCAAAATCGAGCGTAAAGACCGGACGGCCCTCGTCATCAACACGAATGTCGCGGGCACGGACCTCATCATCGTCCGAGACGCCGGCCAGCATCACATCGATACCAGCAGGCTGGGCGAACGTATCGCGAATGAACGGCGTAAAGTCGTCCTCACCGCCCAAAACCAGCAGCGGCAAGAAGTCGCCGGCGGCGCACATACCCTGGACAATCTCGGCCTTAGCGCGGGCGATGTTCTCGCGGCTGCCCAAAATGCCGATGTGAGAGGTACCAATCTTGCTCACGATGGCAAGGTTGGGATTGGCGGACTGGGACAGGCGCTCAATCTCGTGGAAATGGTTCATGCCCATCTCGAGCACCAGGACCTCGGTATCGGCCGGAGCGGAAAGCACCGTGAGCGGCATGCCGATCAGGTTATTGAAATTGCCCTTGGTGGCCCAGACACGATAGCGCTTGGCGAGCACGGCGGCGAGCACGTCCTTGGTCGTCGTCTTGCCGATGGAACCGGTAATGCCAACGACCAGGCAGCCAAGCTCCAGGCGATACGTGTGCGCCAAACGCAGCAGAAACTCCTCGGGATCATCGGTCAGCAGGATGGCGCACCCCTTGTCCTGCGCCAGCGAGACCAGCTCGGCCTCGGGCTCACGCGTCATCACGACGGCGCCGGCACCCGACTGGACGGCACGGGAAGCAAAATCATTGCCGTCGACGTTTTCACCGGGAAAGGCGACGAAAATCGTCCCTTCCTCGACCTGGCGCGAGTCGATAACGCACCCGCGGCATACCCGATCGGCTTCTCCCGTCACGGTTCGGGCCCCTGTTGCGGCCGCGAGGTTGTTGACGGCGATCTCTATCATTGCAGCTCCCCTGTAAACCTAATAATGCTATCGGCGTATTGTATCCCAGCGCCGCACATGCGTGGTGCAGGGCATGTGAACACCCTCATATGGGACAACAAACCACGCCCCAAAGATTGTAACCCCCTACTTCGTGTGCGGGATACCCAGCACGTCGAGCGCGTTGGCCATAATGGACTGGAACGGCACCGCAGCGGCATCTGAGCCGCTCGGCGTTCCGTCGAGCGTGATATAGCACAGCACCTTGGGCGATTGTGCCGGTGCAAAGCCCATAAAGGACGACATGTAGTTCTCCTTGAGGTAGCCGCCGTTCTCGTCGGCACGTTCGGCCGTACCGGTCTTACCCGCCACGTCATAGCCGTCAACCGCGCCGCCAACGCCCGTTCCCTCGGACACGACCGTCTGCATGCACGATGTCACCTGGGATGCGGCGTCCTCCGAAATCGCGCGCTCGCCTTCGCCCCAGTCCTTCTCGTCGCCTTTGCTGGACTTATAGAAGTGCGGTGTCATCATCACGCCGCCGTTGGCGATGCCGCCCACGGCGCGTGCGATCTCAATCGGCGAGACGGACAGCGCCTGTCCAAAGCTCATCGAGCCCAGCGTGGCGCCGTCATACTGGTCACGCTCCTTGACGATACCCAGGCTCTCGCCCGGAAAATCGACACCAGAGCTGTGACCGATGCCCCACTTGTCCACATAAGCGGCAAAGTCATCGGCACCGATCTTGCGCCCCACCAGGACAAAGCCCACGTTGGACGAACGGCGCATCATCTCGCGCACATCCATGGTCATAGCGTAGTCGCGCTTGTCGGCATCGGTGACGGTATCGTCGCCCACCTTGATGCTCGCCGGCACCTCAAACGACGTACTCGATCGCACGACGCCCAAGTCGAAGCCGGCGCCCGCCACGAGCGTCTTAAAGACCGAGCCGGGCTCGTAGGCGTCGGTGACCAGGCGCAAGTTCATATCCTCGGTCTTGGCGTTTTCCAGATTGGTCTGGTCGTAAGTCGGATACGAGCAGGCTGCCAAGATCTCGCCTGTCGTAGGATCGGTGACCAGCGCCGAGCCGTTCTTGGCCTTAGTCTTCTCAACTGCCTCTGCCAGGGCATCCTCGGCCGCACGCTGGATATTGACGTCGAGCGTCGTCACGATATCAACGCCGTCGACCGCAGCCACCTTTTTATAGGCACCGCCCGCGATATAGCTGCCGTCCCTCGCGCGCTCGCGTACGAGAGAACCGTTCGTGCCGGTCAGAAGCTTGTTGTATTGCTTTTCGAGACCCGTCAAGCCATCGTTGTCCACATTCACTACACCCAGCACCTGCGATGCCAGATTGCCGTATGGATATACGCGCTTCATGGCCTGCTCAAAAAGCACACCGGGCAGGTTCTTCTTCTCCAGCGTCGCAGCATCGTCTTCGTCCACCTGGCGCTTGATATACACCCAGGTTCCATCGGACTCAACGAGCTTGCGGCAGGTCTTTTTATCGATTCCAGTTGCCTTGACCAGCGCCGACACCGTCTTGTCAACGTCCTCGACAAGCTGCGGGTTCACGGCGATGTTGCGACATTCGACCGACGACGCCAGCACGTTACCGTTGCGGTCGTAGATGGTGCCACGTTTGGCATAGAGGGTCTGCGCAAGCAGGCGACGCGCATCGGCACGCTCGCGCAGTTTATCGGCTTCGACAACCTGATAGTCGGCAAGGCGAAAGACGCCCAAGCCCAAGCCAAGCCCAATGAATCCCATGACGGCTTTGCGGCGAGGCAGAGGCGTGCCTGTGAGCCATTCGGTCGGCGAACTCTTGCGCGACCTGGTGTTATGCACTTGAGGGCCGCCCGAGCCGCGAAGTCGCGACGCCGGGTCGTTGCCACGGGACCGCCCGGCGTTGTAAGATTGCCGACCCGTTCCTTGATAACCAGAACGTCCCCGCGACGAGGGACGTCCAGAACCGCGGCCCCTATCGGAACCGCGGCGATAGTCATTTGTCATACTCAGCTACCGTCTTGCTACTGAGCGGTCGCGGTCGCGTTGGCGCCCGCGGCTGCATCCTGCGAAAAGTCAAGTGTAACGCTCTCGCTGGGCTCCACCATGCCATAAGCGCCCGCAAGGTCGCGAATGCGCGTGTCGGCGCCATAGACCGAATGCATGACCTCCAGGTCGGAGCTCTCATCGGTCGCCTTTTCGAGCGTGTTGGTAAGCTCGGCGTTGCTGTTGAGCACCTGGGCGGTAACGCCGGCGAGCGCCACGCGGGCGACGCCGATCGTCATGAAGATAGCCGCAATGATGCAAAACGTTTTAAGAACGCTCATGAAAACCGGGCTTACCGCCTGGTTTGCCTGACGGCCCGCGCCCGTGTAGACATCAAAGCGCGGCGTGCGCTGCTCACGGGGAGCAACGGGGGCCTGCGGCGTCTCACGATAGGCGGGCATGGCGTTCATATCATAGGCGAGTGCTGCGCTTGAAGTGTTGTAGCCCATGATATGCCGCCTCCCATCCCGAGTACGTTGGTAGTGTGTTTAAGCTTCGTTTATGGTGCGAGCGGGAGGTCCAATATCGCGCGGTCGCGCCTACAGACGCTGCGCCACGCGGATTTTGGCTGATCTCGCCCGAGGGTTGCGCTCAACCTCATCAGGCTGGGCAACCAGGGGTTTGCGGGTGATGACCTTGAGTATCGGCACGTTGCCGCACACGCACACCGGAATCTCCGGCGGACACGTGCACCCCTGGCTCATCTCCTTAAAGTGGTTCTTTACGATACGGTCCTCGAGCGAGTGATACGAGATGACGCAGATACGTCCGCCCGGGTTGAGCCACCTGGTGGCGGCATCAAGCCCTCGTTCGAGCACATCGAGCTCGTGATTGACCTCGATGCGAATGGCCTGGAAACTTTTCTTGGCCGGGTGTCCACCATGCCGACGAGCGGCAGCCGGGATACCCGCCTTGATGATCTCGACAAATTGGCCGGTGGTTTCGATCGGTTCTTGCTCGCGGCGGCGCACGATCTCGCGCGCGATCTGCGAGGCGAACTTCTCTTCGCCGTAGACGCGTAGAATCCGGGCGAGGTCGTGTTCGTTATAGGTGTTGATGACCTCAGCTGCGTTTAAGGTGTTATTACCCGGATCCATCCGCATGTCCAATGGGGCGTCCTCGTTATACGAAAAGCCCCTGCCAGGGATATCGAGTTGCGGCGACGAAACGCCCAAATCGAACAGGAAGCCATCGACCCCGGGCACCTCGGCCGAGCAAAGTAGCTCGTCCAAGTCGCCGAAGTTGCCCTTCAGCAGCTGGTGCGGAACGCCGGGAACCTCGCGGTCCAGACGGGCGCCAGCGGCCTCGAGGGCCATGTCGTCCTGATCGACGCCGAGCAAAAGGCCCGTCTCCCCCACCTGCGCGGCCATCTTTACCGAATGGCCGGCACCGCCAAGGGTGCAATCGCAGACAACGGAGCCGCTCTTTAGCCGCAGCGACTCAAGCACTTCGCCGAGCATGACAGGTTCATGCCGATATTCTTGTGTCAAGATCCCACGCTCCATCCGTTACCCGTGCCTTGCCCTTACGAGAAGAAGAGGTCCAGCAGGGCCTCATCGTCATCGTCCTCATCGGCCGCGGCGCGATCCCAAACCTCAAGGTGGTCGTAGTTGCCCACAACCGTGACCTCGCGGTCGAGGTTCGCCTGCTTGCGGAGAGACTCGGAAAGACCGATACGACCGGCGCTGTCCACGTCCATCGACGTGGTGCGCTTGTTGATCGCCCTCATGAGCTTCTGGTCATTAATGTCACGCGGGTTAAAACCCTCGTGGCCCTCACGACCCGCGAAGAGTCCTTCGACCCACTTATCGAAGGCCTCGGCAGAGAACACGTACAGAGCATCGACATCCAGGGCTTTGAACACGCGAACGTGCTCTCCAAGCTCCTCGCGAAGGGGTGCAGGCAGGGACAGACGACCTTTTGCATCGAGATTGCGCTCGTATGCACCAGTCATTCCCATGTGCGCCCTCCCCTCGGTTACTCAGATGGCACGTACGCGGGGAACCACCCCGCCTGTCGACGTCATCAATAATATGGGGAACCGCCCCATTTTTCAACATATTTCCCCACCCCTTCCCCCACCCCACCCCACCACTCCACCCCCTATATGTTGCAAAACACCCCCGAGCATATGTTCGAAAACACAATATGTTGTGTTTACAGCAACGGCGGGATGCCACCTGTGGCACCCCGCCGTTCAACCTCAACCTTCAAGTTGACCTTGAGGCGATTTTGCGTCCCTTTATATGCCGTTCACATCGCCCCCAAACTCCCCCACCCAAGGCACGTGCGGCCCACCACCGCGATGCCAAGTGGCGAAAAATGGGACGGGCCCCAGATTGCCCATGCGCGCGCAAAAGCACGCCGTGGCAATCTGGGGCCCGTCCCCAAATACCTATAAATTTGCAGGTCAGCGATGAGTTAACGATGCGCCAGCGGGTGCGCCGCCAGATAGACCTCGGTCAGTTGCGTACGATCGACATGCGTGTAGACCTGCGTGGTCGATATATCGGCATGTCCCAAGATCTCCTGTAGCACACGGAGGTCTGCGCCGCCCGCAAGCATATGGGTAGCAAAGGAGTGACGCAGCGTGTGGGGATGGAGTCCCACCAGCCCCACCTGGCGCCCGTAGCGCTCACAGATGGCATGGATGCCCTGGCGCGACAGACGGCGGCCGTTCTTATTTAAAAAGACCGCCGAGGTCTCGGTTCCGCGGGCATGGGCCGCCAAGCGAGAACGCCCCTCAGTTACATAGAGCATCAGAGCTCGCGCCGCGCTTCCCACCAGCGGGGACAGGCGTTCCTTTGAGCCCTTACCGCGAACGAGCACAAAACCATCGTCGATATGGATATCGCCCACATCGAGCCCCACCAACTCGCTCACACGCAAACCGCATCCGTAGAGCACTTCCAAGATGGCATGGTCGCGCAAGCCCATCTCGCCCTCGGGGAAGTCTTGATCGAGCAGCGCCGAGACATCCTCCACCGATAGATACTCCGGCAAACGCTCAGCCTTTTTAGGCAGGCGCAACGCCGTCGTTGGATTTTGGGCCACAGCCCCATCGCGCACCAAAAAGGCATGCAGGCCCTTTACGACCGCAAGCGCACGCTCCACCGAGGCATCGGAATAGCCCCCATCGCGACGGTCGGCGACAAAGCCCTCCACGACCTGACGAGTCACCTCTTCAAAAGACACAATACCCGCCCGCTCCAGATAGGCGCAGTACGTCGTCAGGTCACGACGATAGGCCGCAATCGTGTTGCGCGCCAAACCCCGCTCGACCGCGAGGTAATCGAGATACTCCCCCGCCGCCACGGCGAGCGACGAGGGAGTAGCTTCGGTATGTTCCTTATTCGACGGCACCCTTAGTCCGTAGCAAGGTTCATGGGCGTCACCTGCAGACGGTCGACACCCTCGTGCTGGCCGATCGAAGCGCGCACGAACTCGCGGAACAGCGGCTGCGGGTTGGTCGGGCGGCTCTTGAACTCGGGATGAGCCTGGGTTGCCACATACCACGGATGCACGTCGCGCGGCAGCTCGACCATCTCGACAAGGCGCTCGTCGGGCGACAGGCCCGAGATAACCAAACCGGCGTCCTCGAGCTGGTCGCGGAAGGCGTTGTTGAACTCAAAGCGGTGACGGTGACGCTCGTAGACGAGTTCCTCGCCATATGCCTCGCGAGCAAGGGTATCGGCGGCGAGCTTGCACGGATAGGCGCCCAGGCGCATGGTGCCGCCCTTCTCGGTCACGTCCTCCTGCGAGCTCATCAGATCGATGACGCTAAACGGGCCGTCCGGATCGAACTCGGAGGAGCTGGCGCCGGCAAGGCCGACGACGTTGCGGGCGAACTCGCACACGGCCACCTGCATACCCAGGCAAATGCCCAGATACGGAATCTTGTGCTCACGGGCAAACTCGGCCGCGAGGATCTTGCCCTCCAGGGCGCGCTTGCCAAAGCCGCCGGGGACCAGGATGCCCGAGGCGTCGCCCAAAACCTCGGAGACATTCTGCTCGTCGAGGCTCTCGCCGTCGACCAGCTGGACGTCCACATGGCGATCGTAGAAGACGCCCGCATGGTGCAGGGCCTCGATAACCGACAGGTACGCATCGGGCAGCTGCGTGTACTTACCCACGACGGCGATCTTCACCTTGTCGGCGTGATGGTTGGCGTGATTCTGTTTGCGCAGGAACTCGTTCCACTCGCTCATGTCGCGCTCACGCGGATCCAGACCCAGGCGTTCGCAAATGCGCAGGTCAAAGTCCTGCTCGGCAAGCAGCTGCGGAACATCGTAAATGCTCGCGCAGTCCTCGTTGGTAAAGACGCAATCGGTGTCGACGTCGCAGAAGCTTGCGATCTTTCCGCGGATAGCGTCATCGATATGGTGGTCGGAGCGCAGCACGATGATATCGGGCTGGATGCCAAAGCTGCGGAGCTCCTTGACGGAATGCTGCGTGGGCTTGGTCTTGACCTCGTGGGCGGCGGCGATATAGGGAACGAGCGACACGTGGATGTAGCAGACGTTCTCGGGGCCGGCCTCCTTGCGGTACTGGCGGATGGCCTCGACAAACGGCTGCGACTCGATGTCGCCGATCGTGCCGCCCAGCTCGGTGATGACTACATCGGAGCCGGTCTGCTCCTCGATGCGGCGGAACTTGTCCTTAATGGCATTGGTGACGTGAGGAATCACCTGCACGGTACCGCCCAAAAAGTCGCCGCGACGCTCGCGGGCGATCAAGCTCTTATAGATGGCGCCGGTCGTAAAGTTGGAATCGCGGGTCAGGTTCTCATCAATAAAGCGCTCGTAATGACCCAGGTCCAGGTCGGACTCGTAACCATCCTCGGTAACGAAGACCTCACCATGCTGGAAGGGGCTCATGGTACCGGGGTCGACGTTCAGATACGGATCGGCCTTCTGCATCGTTACTTTGTAGCCACGCGACTTGAGCAGACGGCCCAGCGAGGCCGCGGTGATACCCTTGCCCAAGGACGAAACCACGCCACCGGTTACGAACACATGCTTGGTCATATTGAGTTACCTGCGCTTCCCGTAGAAGTTGTTTATCCACATCTTACGGGTCTTCATTGTAATACTCGCGCCGCGGACCGTTCGCAATTTTTCTCGCGTGCGATTGCATTTCTCAATCTTGAAACAAAACGCCGCCCGGTTTCCCAGGCGGCGTCGCTGTGGCAAGGGTTACATGCTGCTATCGATCAGCAACCTCGTCCTCAAGCATTTCTTGAACGAGCATGCCGGTACGGACGCCCTCAAGATACCACTCGCCACGTTCGGTGAGGCAAATGCCATTTGCAAGCTGACCGCCGTCGTCGCTATAACGCGAGACGACATCAATCATGCCTTCGGAATCCAAGCGATCGATTGCGGCGCGGACACGATACGGCGAAACCCCCACGCGCTCGGCAAGCGTTTTGCGCGAGAAACCATACGGCCCGCCATTGTCTTCGGTTTGCTGGTCGATCTCCATCAACACCAGCACCTCGACACGCTTCATATCGTTGACACTCGCACGACCCTTGCCCGCCATAGCAGCCTCCTCAAACCGAGCACGAGCATCTAACGCGCCGTGCGCGACCGACACACCTCACGATGGCAGGTAATATCCATCATGCGGCATCCCGCTAAGGATGAAACAGTTACGGTTATTGTATACCGCTCAAATTGTTTCTAGGCAGGTAAACAGCTATTTTTCGCCGAAATAGGCGCTTTATTGATCAAAAAGCCGTACCGGGCGCTAACCCGATACGGCTAAAATGCAATGCAATTACCGCGGTGCTTCAAACTTAGCGATGGAAGAAACCGCGGCGCTCAAACTTGGGCTCGCAGCACACGTTGATACCCAGTTTGCGCAGTACCGTCTCGTCCGTCGGCGAGATGATCACGCTAAAGAAGGCATCGCAACCGCGCAGCTGCTCCAGGCCCGAAAGGACGCGAGCGGCCGTCTCACTCGTGGCCGAGGTGATCGACAGCGCCATAAGCGTCTCGTCGGTGTGGAGGCGCGGGTTTTTGCTTCCCAGGAAATGCGTCTTGAGCTTGCTGATGGGCTCGATCGCCTCATCGCTAATGACCTCGAGCTCAAGGTCGACGCCCGAGACATGCTTGAGGGCGTTCATAATGAGCGAACTTGCGGCGCCCAGGCGCGTGGAGGTCTTACCGGTCACCACGGAGCCATCGGGCATGACCATGGCACCCACGGGACCACCCGTCAGCTGCTCCCTGGTGAGGGCCGCCGAGCGCGCCGGTGAGTAGTTCTTATCGACGCCGGCTTTCTTCATAATAATCTTGAGACGGTCGACTTGCTCATCGCCCACGCCGGTACGGCGCACATTTTCGACCGCGGTAAAGTAGCGGCGGACGATCTCCATCTTGGAAGCGTCGCGGCAGGCATCGTCATCGGTGATGGCAAAGCCGACCATATTGACGCCCATGTCCGTAGGGCTCTGGTAGGGGCTCTTGCCCAAGATCTTTTCCATCAGGGCACGGACTACCGGGAAGGCCTCGACGTCGCGGTTGTAGTTGACCGTGGTCTTGTTGTAGGCCTCAAGGTGGAACGAATCGATGATATTGGCGTCGTCGAGGTCAGCCGTGGCGGCCTCGTAGGCAATATTGACCGGATGCGTCAGAGGAAGATTCCAGACCGGGAAGGTCTCGAACTTGGCATAGCCGGCGGCCGTGCCATGCTTGTGCTCGTGATAGAGCTGAGACAGGCAGGTGGCAAGCTTGCCCGAGCCGGGGCCGGGTGCCGTCACGACAACGAGTGGACGCGTGGTCTCGACAAACTCGTTCTTGCCGTAGCCTTCGTCAGAAACGATCAGATCGACATCGTGCGGATACCCCTCGATGGGATAGTGCAGCTTGGCGGGAATACCGAGCGCGTTCAGGCGGTTGCGGAACACATCGGCAGCAGGCTGGCCGGCGTACTGGGTGATGACCACAGCCGCGACGGCAAAGCCGTTGCCGCGGAACAGGTCAACCAGGCGCAGCACATCCTCGTCATAGGTAATACCGAGGTCACCACGAGCCTTGTTTTTTTCGATGTGGTTCGCGTTGATCGCGATGATAACCTCAACGTCATCGGCAATGCTCTTGAGCATGCGGAACTTGCTGTCCGGTTCAAAACCCGGCAGCACGCGGCTCGCATGATAGTCATCGAACAGCTTACCGCCAAACTCCAAATAGAGTTTGCCGCCAAACTGCGAGATGCGCTCCTTAATATGAGCGGCCTGCAGCTCGATATATTTCGCGTTGTCGAAACCCTGGCGCATGTATGGCTCCCGTCCCGTTTCCATTTAATGTCCTAGGCGATTATAACGGAGCAGACCCTCCCCAACGCCCAAGCAATCAACTGGCACCAACCAAACACGCGATCGATAAGTTGCGGTGAAATAGTTCCCGTTTAACCCCTCAAGACGGCCAAACAGGAACTATTCCACCGCAACTTCCCCTTTTTGGTTCAAACAAACCTGGCCTTTGTATCAATAATGGAAACGTCGCAGGTTGAGCATAAGCCAGCGAAAGCCCACCAGAGTAGGCAAAGCGCCCTCTGCACCAACAATGGAAAGCGCCGCAGGCAGAGGACGGACAGACACTATGACCCAATCCAGGGGCACGGAAACGACAGGAGCCCCCGCTCGTGACCGCGGGTCGGGGCTGCGACAATGTTGTTGAAGTGCCAGAGGCGCAGCCGCGCCGCAACGAGGTTGGGAGGCTCCCGTGCCTAGATATTCTACCGCCTTCGGAATGGACGTACACCTCAGGTCCGCCACCGTCTGCGCGCTCGACGCGGAGACGGGCGAGGCCGTGACGAGGAGGTTCCGCGGCAACCCGTGGGGCGAGGTCGCGGAGTGGATGTCGGGCTTCCCCGGCCCGTCTCTCGCCGCCTACGAGAGCGGCTACCTCGGCTTCGCCCCGCAGAGGGAGCTCTCCGGGCTCGGCGTCGACTGCGTCGTCGCGGCCGTCTCCAAGGTCCCGAGGTCGGCGGCCGACCTCTCGTCCAAGAACGACCGCAACGACGCGGCCAGGATGGCCAAGGCGATACTGTCGCACGATATCTCCCCGGTATGGGTGCCGTCCCCCGAGATCGAGGGGCTCAGGGACCTCGCCGGGGCCCACGACGCGGCGACCGCGAGGCTCGCGGCGGCGAAGCAGCGGCTCCTGGCGTTCCTGGCCCGCCGCGGCTACGCCTACGGCGGCACGACGCCGGCCGGCAACCCCCGGAGGTACTGGACGTACGGCTTCCTCAGGTGGCTCGACGGCATACACCCCGCCGACGACGGCGGCATCCGGGCGCTTGCGGCGCTGAGGAACGAGGTCGAGGCGGCCGACGAGACGAGGGAGGCCGTCCTCGCCGAATACAGGGCCGCCGTCGCGGCGGGCCCCCTCTCGGCCGAGGTCGAGGCGCTCCAGTCGATCAAGGGGTGCGGGTTCGCGCTCGCCGCCGCCTTCGCGGCCGAGGTCGGCGACTTCTCGAGGTTCCGCTCCGGCAGGCAGGTGACGGCCTACTTCGGCCTCGCCCCGAAGCAGAGGTCGAGCGCGGACTCCGTGCGCCTCGGCGGGATCAGCGGGGCCGGCAACGCGCTCGTCAGGAAGCTGGCGGTCGAGGGGTCCTGGTGCTACGCCCAGGCCGGCCACCAGCCGAAGCTGATGCCCAAGGGCTCCGGCGTCCCCCTCGAGGTAAGGATGCACGGGAGGAAGGGGTCCGAGCGCCTGCTCCGGCGACGCGAGGAGATGCTCGAGAGGGGCATGCCCCAGGCGAAGGCGAACGCCGCCACCGCCGCCGAGCTCGTGAGGTGGCTGTGGGCACTCGGCGCGATGTGCCGGGAGGCCGGCGAATAGACATAGCCCCCGTCCCGGCGAGCCGGGCAGCCTTCGGGGACACCCCCGTTCTCGCTGTGCGCGCGGCGGCCGCCGCATCCGCGTCGACAGACTTGGGGAACCCCGCCGAAGGAGAGGATTGCGGGCCGCCGGAGCGGTATCCGCGGATATGAGACTGAGCCGAAGGCGTCGACGACATGCCGGGGGCGGACCGGGACGGGTTCAACGGCAGGCCCCGCCGACCGATTGCAGGCGGTCGGCGGGGCCATTGTGGCTCTTGACAGCGGATTGGGTCATATGAGCGAGCGCCGTCCAGAACGTACAAGTTGGCATGAAAAAGGCGAGGCATAGACCTTTTGGTCATGCCTTGCCTTTTGAATGACAAATTGTCGTTCTGGACGGCGCGTAGCGTCGACCGGTTCCGCGGTTTGGTAAAACCGCGGAACAAAAAGTCGCCCCCTCCCGCGCACGGAACGGGAGGGGGCTAAAGGTAGGAGTCTACCGGTGGGTTGACCCCACCGGACAGACGATGACCAGGTGATCCTTTACAGGATCGTCAAGGTTTCCGTGGGGTACCCGTTGGGTACTTAGAGCAACACGCAGGCGACGGTCAGGATGATGGCGCAGACGACGGAGAGCGCGACGATGAGCTTAAGGGCAAACTTGAGCCAGGTCGTCCACTCGATCTTGGCCAGGGCGAGACCGCCCATGATGGCGCCGGAGGTCGGGGTGAACAGGTTCACGACACCGATGGCGGCGGAGAAGATCATGACCATGACCTCGGGCGAGAAGCCGAGCTTAACAGCCAGCGGTCCCATGATGGGCATGGAGACGGTGGCCATACCGGAGGTCGAGGGGATCAGGAAGGACAGGCCGAAGTAGACCAGGAAGCTCATGGGAGCGAAGATCACACCGGACAGGCCAGCCAGGGCATTGGCGGCAGCGTCGAGGACGTAGACGTCGAGGCCGGTGTTAGCCATGAGGACGGAGATACCACGAGCGAGGGCGATGACGAGAACAACGGACATCATGTCGGCAGCGCCGGTGATGAAGGTGTTGACGATCTGCTTCTCGGACAGGCCACCGATGATACCGATCAGGACAGCCATGAGGAAGAACCAGGTGGAAGCCTCGTCGAAGTACCACTGGCCAATGGGCAGGCCGGTGATCAGGGCAGACCAGCCCTGGACGACGGCGTTACCGTCGGCATCGTAGACAGCGCCAGCGTCAAAGAAGTTGGCGACGCCCTCGTTGAGGTCGGCCAGCGGGATGAAGCCGACGATCATGACGACGAAGGTGAAGGCAAAGGCGATCAGAACACCCTTCTGACGACCGGTGAGCTTGACCTCATTGTGAACCTCGGAAGCAGCCTTGCCGTGAGCCTCTTCGGCGTCCTTGAGCTCCTGCATCGACAGGATGGTGGAACCCTTGTCAGCCTTGACCTTCTTGGCATAGCTCATGACGAAGAAGATGGACATAGCAGTGGTAACAATCCACAGGACGGCACCGAGGCCGATGATGATGGACTGGTTGACCTCAATGCCAACGCCGGTCAGAGCGTCGACGGCAGCGCCGACGGCGAACGGGTTAACCGTGGAGCCCAGGCAGCCGCAGCCAGCGCCGAGCAGGACGGTGGCGGCACCGACCATCGGGTCGAAGCCAGCGGCCATCATGGTAGCGGCAAGCAAGGCGTAGAAGGGAACGGTCTCCTCGCACATACCATAGGTGGTACCACCGAGGGAGAAGATGAGCATCAGCACGGGAATGAGCATGATCTCATTACCCTTAAGCTTCTGCACCAGGACGGCGATGCCGTTGTCCAGGGCGCCGGTCTCGGTCATCATGCCGAGGAAGCCGCCCAGGATCATAACGAAGAGGCAGACGGGCAGAGCGTCAGCGAAGCCCTTAATCGGGGCGGTGCAGAAATCGCTCAGACGGGCGGCAGTAACCGCGCCACCGGACGTGCCGGAGACGATAACGGTAATCACTGCGACAATTGCCAGCAGAGCAAGAAGAATGGTGAACGATGAAGGCATACCGCGCTTTTTCTTAGCGGTCTCAGTCATAGTTCTCATCCCCCCTTCATAAATCATTTACTGATCTCGCCCGAAGCGGCTCTTCCGTGCCGTGCCTGCCGCCTGGTGCGAGATATTTACCAGACAAAGCCGCTCGGGGTGTGCAGCAAGACACCCCGAGCGAGATGCTAGATGCTCTTACTTGAGCGTGGCGTACATGACAGCCTTGATGGTGTGCATGCGGTTCTCGGCCTCGTCGAAGACCTTGGAAGCGGGGCTCTCGAAGACCTCGTCGGTGACCTCCTGCTCGGTGATGCCGAACTGCTCGCACTTCTCGGCGCCAATGGTGGTGTTGGTGTCGTGGAAGCTGGGCAGGCAGTGCAGGAAGATGGCGCCCGGGTTGGCCATAGCCATGACCTCGGAGGTAACACGATACGGGGTGAGCTGAGCGATACGCTCGGCCCAGACCTCGTCGGGCTCGCCCATGGAGACCCACACGTCGGTGTAGATAACGTCGGCACCGGTGACGCCGTCCTTGACGTCGGTGGTCAGCTTGATGGTGCAACCGTTGGCCTCGGCGATGGGCTTGCAGGCCTCGATGACGTCGTCGGCGGGCATGCACTCCTCGGGGCCGCAGGCCACGAAGTTCATGCCGAGCTTGGAGCAGACGACCATGAGGGAGCGAGCGACGTTGTTCTTGCAGTCGCCCATGAAGACGAGGGTCTTGCCCTTGATGTCGTAGTTGAAGTTCTCCTGGACGGTCAGGATATCGGCGAGCATCTGGGTGGGATGCCACTCAGTGGTCAGGCCGTTCCACACGGGCACGCCGGACTTAGCAGCGAGCTCCTCGACGTCGTCCTGGGCAAAGCCACGGAACTCGATGCCGTCATACATGCGGCCGAGAACGCGGGCGGTGTCCTCGATGGACTCCTTCTTGCCCATCTGCGACGAACCGGGATCGAGATAGGTCACGCCCATGCCCAGGTCCATGCCGCCGACCTCGAAGGCGCAGCGGGTACGAGTGGAGGTCTTCTGGAAGAGCAGAACGATGTTCTTGCCCTCGAGATAGCGATGCGGAACGCCAGCGCGCTTCATATCCTTGAAGTTCTTGGAGAGCTTGAGCAGGTAATCGATCTCCTCGGTGGTGAGGTCGAGAAGCTTGAGGAAGCTACGGCCGGAGAGGTTAACACCCATGGTTCGATTCCTTTCGAAGAAATGAATTACGTAAGTATCAGTGTTGCCCGTTTGACGGGCGAAGCCGGTGCGGTTGTAGGGGGACCGCACCGGAAACGGAAAGACTTAGAGGTCCTCGCGCCAGAAGGGCATGCTCATGCAGCGCGGGCCGCCGCGGCCGCGGGAGAGCTCGGCGGAGGGCA
>NZ_JAQLFL010000006.1:40092-140713 GCF_028206995.1 Collinsella aerofaciens
CTTAGAGGTCCTCGCGCCAGAAGGGCATGCTCATGCAGCGCGGGCCGCCGCGGCCGCGGGAGAGCTCGGCGGAGGGCACGACGAGAAGGTCCAGGCCCTCCTTGTACAGCACGTCGTTGGTGACGGTGTTGCGGGCGTAGACGCAGATCTTGCCGGGCTCGACGCACAGGGTGTTGGAGCCGTCGTTCCACTGCTCGCGGGAGGCCGCGATCGGGTCGCCGCCGCCGCAGGGGATCAGCTTGACCTGGTCGACGCCGGTGGCGTCCTCCAGGACGTGCTCGAGGGTGTCCTCGATCAGGCGGATGTTCACGTCGCCCGGGTTCTTGCCGGCGGTCAGCTCGTAGACGCGCAGGGTGCCCATGATGGCGGGGTGGATCGTGAACTTATCGACGTCGATCTGGGTGAAGACCGTGTCGAGGTGCATGAAGGCGCGCGAGACCGGGATGTCGAAGGCCAGGATGCGCTCGACCTTGGAGTCGGAGTTCCAGAAGATGTTCTGGGCCATGACGTCGATCGCGGCGGCCTGGGTGCGCTGGGAGATGCCGACGGCGAGGGTCTTCTCGTTGATGTTCAGCACGTCGCCGCCCTCGGTGTGGAACTGGCAGTCGCGGCGGAAGTACAGCGAGACGTCCTTGTAGTCGGGGTGGTACTTGAAGATGTACTTGCCGTACAGGGTCTCGCGGTTGCGGGTGACCGAGTACATGCGGTTGAGGTTGACGCCCTCGCCGACGACCGCGAACGGGTCGCGGGTGAAGTAGAGGTTGGGCATCGGGTCGATGATCAGGTCGGACTCGGACTCGGAGTTGACCAGGGAGTCGAGGGTCGTGGACGCCGTGAGGGGCATGTCGATCTCGGACTTGGTCATGCCGGCCATGGTCTTCTTGACGAACTCGAGGTTGTCCTCGATGGAGTCCAGCTTCTCGCGGACGATCTGCGGCATGTGCTGGCCGCGGATGCCGGCCTCGGCGATGTACTGGTCGGTGAACTCGGCGCGGGCGCCGGGGACCTGGTCGAACACCTCGGCGACGAGGTTCTCGAGATAGAGGACCTCCACGCCCTGGTCCCTCAGGATCTGGGCGAAGGTGTCGTGCTCCTGCTGCGCGACCTCCAGGAACGGGACGTCGTCGAACAGGAGTCGCTCGAGCTCGTCGGGCGGCAGGTTGAGGAGCTCGTCGCCGGGACGGTGCAGGCAGACCTTCCTGAGCTTGCCGATCTCGGAAGGCACGTGCAGACCTTTCGTCATGGCCTCCTACCTTTCTTTCGGGCCCTTGTCAGGGCCGATTCGTTAGCGCCCCTCCGTGTGAGGCGTTATTGCTGACGACATATTTATATCCAAAATCAGCTCATACTTCCACCTTGCCCCCGAACGGTTTTTTATAGGGGGTGAACGGCATACACATATACTTCACGCATGGCACACTTCATCTTAATAAAGCGTATTTACGTGCTTAAACGCGTTTTAATCCTAAAATCAAATGGAACTAAACTATGTTAAACCATCCTCAAATTGCATATTTCCAATAAAGCTATGAATAGAATTAGCGGTTCACACCGCGTCTCAACCATTTTCATTTTTATTCAGAAAAAAGTTTGTCCTATTCATTTCTGGTAAATAAATTACCGTTTACCAGACGCTTGATACCGTTCACCGGAAACTCAGTATAAAGCCCAGCGGATACCGGCTCGCTTTACGGCCCCATTTGTAACAACTTGACTTCTCGGTATAGAAAAACGGACCCGCTTCCCCTAGGGAAACGGGTCCGTTTTCGATAATCTTCGGCTAATTTGGATAAGGCCCCCGAAGACCATCGGAATCCTAGCGATCAAACTCCGCCAGTGCCTCGCCCAAAAGCCTCAGGCCCTCGCGCAGAACGTCCTCGCTCGCGCAGTAGCCCAGGCGTGCGCCGCAGGGAAGCTCAAAACGGCTACCGGGGACCAGCAGCACTCCCCTCTCGGACAGCAGGCGCCTGCAGAACTCCTCGTCATCCTCGGGAATATCCAGCTGGATAAACGAGGTGGACACGCCCTGCGGGGCCGTCCAGGAAACGCGATACTGCGTATCGATCCAAGCCTGCGCGATATCGCGGTTGCCAAACACGATCTTGCGATTGCGCTCGAGAATCTTATCCTTGTGCTCAAGCACATAGGTCGCCAGGGCATCGTTGAACACGCCGCCGCAGATCATGGTGTAATCGCGATAGGTACGGATGCGGTTGGACACCTCTTCGTCGGCCAGGACCCAGCCCACGCGGGCCGCAGGCGTCGAATAGGTCTTCGACAACGAGTTGGTGACAATGGCCCTCTCGTACACGTCGACCATCGACATAAAGGACTCAGTGCTTTCGAGCGGCAGATACACCTCGTCGCACAGCACGTAGGCGCCCACCGAACGGGCGATCTCGGCAATCTGGCCGAGCATATCGGCATCGAGCACCGTACCGATGGGGTTCGATGCGTTGTTTATGCAGATAAGCTTGGTGTTGGGGCGCACCAAGCGCTTGAGTTCCTCGATATCGGGCTTCCAGCCGAGTTCCTCGCGAAGCTCCCAATACTCGACCTCGGCGCCCAGCGTGCGCGGAATCTCGTAGAGCGGCGCGTAGGTGGGCCACTCGGCGATAACATGGTCGCTGGGCTCGACCACAGCCATGATGGCGTTGAGGTTAGCGCCCGTGCAGCCATTGGTCTGCAGAATGTGATCGGGATTGACCTCCCGACGATACAGCTTGGCAACCTCGGCCTTAAACTCCGGCGAGCCCTCGATCCAGCCGTAGTTCATCTTCTCGCGGTCCAGGCGCTCGTAGAACGTGGCGCCGTCCTGTTCATCGAGCGCGCGCAGCTCGCCCATGGTGAGCGACGAGATCGTCGACTGGGCGATGTCCCACGTGGCGCTCTTCTCCCAAACGTTGAGCCATTCCTCAACGCCAATCGTCTTGATGTCCATGGCCAAGCTCCTTACAAAAGCAGTCGTCCAATCGTGTTGACGTTCCTCATACAAGATTGGGGCGGTGCGAAAACCCGCACCGCCCCAATGGGAGACATCTAATGGCAGCTAGATGTATGTATTATGACCCGTACGAGTCCTTGAAGACCTTAGAGGTCCTCGCGCCAGAAGGGCATGCTCATGCAGCGCGGGCCGCCGCGGCCGCGGGAGAGCTCGGCGGAGGGCACGACGAGAAGGTCCAGGCCCTCCTTGTACAGCACGTCGTTGGTGACGGTGTTGCGGGCGTAGACGCAGATCTTGCCGGGCTCGACGCACAGGGTGTTGGAGCCGTCGTTCCACTGCTCGCGGGAGGCCGCGATCGGGTCGCCGCCGCCGCAGGGGATCAGCTTGACCTGGTCGACGCCGGTGGCGTCCTCCAGGACGTGCTCGAGGGTGTCCTCGATCAGGCGGATGTTCACGTCGCCCGGGTTCTTGCCGGCGGTCAGCTCGTAGACGCGCAGGGTGCCCATGATGGCGGGGTGGATCGTGAACTTATCGACGTCGATCTGGGTGAAGACCGTGTCGAGGTGCATGAAGGCGCGCGAGACCGGGATGTCGAAGGCCAGGATGCGCTCGACCTTGGAGTCGGAGTTCCAGAAGATGTTCTGGGCCATGACGTCGATCGCGGCGGCCTGGGTGCGCTGGGAGATGCCGACGGCGAGGGTCTTCTCGTTGATGTTCAGCACGTCGCCGCCCTCGGTGTGGAACTGGCAGTCGCGGCGGAAGTACAGCGAGACGTCCTTGTAGTCGGGGTGGTACTTGAAGATGTACTTGCCGTACAGGGTCTCGCGGTTGCGGGTGACCGAGTACATGCGGTTGAGGTTGACGCCCTCGCCGACGACCGCGAACGGGTCGCGGGTGAAGTAGAGGTTGGGCATCGGGTCGATGATCAGGTCGGACTCGGACTCGGAGTTGACCAGGGAGTCGAGGGTCGTGGACGCCGTGAGGGGCATGTCGATCTCGGACTTGGTCATGCCGGCCATGGTCTTCTTGACGAACTCGAGGTTGTCCTCGATGGAGTCCAGCTTCTCGCGGACGATCTGCGGCATGTGCTGGCCGCGGATGCCGGCCTCGGCGATGTACTGGTCGGTGAACTCGGCGCGGGCGCCGGGGACCTGGTCGAACACCTCGGCGACGAGGTTCTCGAGATAGAGGACCTCCACGCCCTGGTCCCTCAGGATCTGGGCGAAGGTGTCGTGCTCCTGCTGCGCGACCTCCAGGAACGGGACGTCGTCGAACAGGAGTCGCTCGAGCTCGTCGGGCGGCAGGTTGAGGAGCTCGTCGCCGGGACGGTGCAGGCAGACCTTCCTGAGCTTGCCGATCTCGGAAGGCACGTGCAGACCTTTCGTCATGGCCTCCTACCTTTCTTTCGGGCCTTTCGGCCGAATCTCTCAGCGCCCTTCCATAGCGGACGCTGCTTGCTGACAGCTCTAGTTATATCCAAATTCCACCCGCAATTCCACCTCGCCCCCGAACGGTCAACAAAGTGCGATGAACGGTATATCGCATGTGATTCCCCCATGATGTACTTCGGCGTTCTAAAGTAACTTTTATAAGGTAAACGCTCTTTTTTCCTAAAAACCATTTGCAATTGCATCTCTAAACTTTTGATTCAGAATTGCATAGCTAAATCGGTTTTATGTATATAAATGATGTTTGTTTACGTTTCCGCCTGCATTCAATGATATTCAGCTATCTATCATTCTTATTCACACTTACGTACCAGTTGAGTGAGGATATAGACCACTTGCAGACGAGCAGGGCGTCAGTCCTATGACTTGTCAGCGTAAGAAGTAGGTAAAGATACCGTTCACGCGATACGTCCGTGCCAGCGGTCGACTAAATTGAGACAATAGAGAAAAGTGTTAGGCTACCGTCCTCTGTGGGGACTGAACGGACAGATGCATATGCCGAGCAAAATCGAAAAGAAGCAAGCCGCCGCAAAGCTGCGCAAACCGCCGCGCGACTTCTCGTACACGCAAAACCGAGAGCTTAGCTGGCTGCGCTTTGACAACCGCGTGCTTGACGAAGCCTTCGATGAGACCGTTCCGCTGTTCGAGCGTCTAAAGTTCGTATCGATTTTCGAGTCTAACCTCGACGAGTTTCTCATGGTGCGCGTGGGCGGCCTGTCCGATCTGGCGGAGCTCAAAAAACAACCTGTCGACAACAAGAGCAATATGACCGCCTCCGAACAGGTCGATGCTGTCATGGCCGAAATGCCCGGGCTCCTTACCCGTTGGGAGTCCATCTTTAAGAGCATCGAGGGCAAGCTCGACACCTTGGGCGTTCACCGCGCCCGCATCAATTCGCTTACGCCCGAGGAGCGCACCTTTGTAACCCGCTACTTCCAGGCCTACGTGTCGCCGGTCATCTCGCCGCTGGTCATCGATCCTCGCCACCCCTTCCCCAACCTACGCAATGGCGCGCTCTATCTGGCCTGTGGTCTGGACGGCGCCACCGACGAGGAGAGCCTGCTGGGCCTTATCGAGATTCCCGCCTCGATGAACCGCGTGGTCGAGATCCCCTCGCCCACCGGCACCTACTCCTACATCTTGCTCGAGGACGTCATCCTCGCCTGCCTGGACAGCTGCTTTGGCTCCTATAAACCGCTGGATCGTGCGCTGATCCGCGTCACCCGCAACGCCGACATCGATCCGGACGGGGAGGGCGTCGAAGAGGAAGAGGACTACCGCCAGCACATGAAGCGCATTCTCAAGAAGCGCCTGCGCCTGCAGCCGGTAGTGCTCGCGGTCTCGGGGTCGCTCGAGAAGGCGACGCTCAAGACTATCCGCAAGGCGCTCGAGCTTTCGCGCCGCTCTGTCTTTACCTGCGATATCCCGCTCGACCTGGGCTACGTCTTTGGCATTGAGGGCAAGATTCCCGAGCACCTGCGCAACGAGCTGCTCTTTACGCCGTTTAGGCCGCAGCCCAATCCCACCATCGACATGACCCGCTCCATCCGCGAGCAGGTGCTGCAGCACGACAAGCTGCTCTTTTATCCCTACGAGGCCATGAACCCCTTCCTGGATCTGGTGCACGAGGCCGCCTACGACCCCGAGTGCATCTCGCTGCGCATCACGCTCTACCGCGTGGCCAAGCAGAGCCGCCTGTGCGAGTCGCTGATCGATGCTGCCGAGAACGGCAAAGAGGTCACGGTGCTCATGGAACTTCGTGCCCGCTTTGACGAGCAGAACAACATCGAGTGGGCCGAGCGTCTGGAAGAGGCAGGCTGCACCGTCATCTATGGTTCCGAGGGCTTTAAATGCCACTCAAAGATCTGCCAGCTCACCTATCGCGAGGGCATGGCGCTAACGCGCCTCACGCTTTTGGGCACCGGCAACTTTAACGAGAAGACGGCCAAACTCTACAGCGACTTTATGCTCATGACAGCCCATCCCGGCATCGGCGAGGACGCCAACCTGTTCTTCCGCAATCTGTCGCTGGGCAACCTGCGCGGCGACTACCGCTTCCTGGGTGTGGCGCCCGTCGGACTGAAACCGCTCATCATGCGCGGGCTTGACCGCGAGATCCAGCGCGCCCTTGCCGGCGAGCCCGCCCGCGTGTTCTTTAAGCTCAACTCGCTGACCGACCGCGAGGTTATCGACAAGATCGCCGAGGCATCGTGTGCCGGCGTGCGCGTAGACATGATCATCCGCGGCATCTCGTGCCTCAAGCCCGGTGTTCCGGGCAAGACCGAGAACGTACATGTCCGCTCCATCGTCGGACGCTTTTTGGAGCACGCCCGTGTTTACGCTTTTGGCGTGGACTCGGACATGATTTACCTGAGCTCGGCAGACATGATGACACGTAACACCGAGCACCGCGTGGAGATCGCCTTCCCTGTGCTCGACCCCACCTGCCGCGCCCTGGTACACGAGTACATGGGCATGCAGCTGCGGGACAACGTGAAGGCCCGCAGCCTCACGAGCGACGGCACCTGGGTCCCCGTGGAGCGTGCAGAGGGTGAGAAACCCTTCAACTCGCAGGAGGCTCTGCTGGAGCGCGCCTATCGCAACGCCGAGGCCGCGCCCGAGCCCGTCATTGAGGCGGAACCTGCCCCCGAGGCCGAGCCGCAGCCAGTAGCACCCAAGGTCCAAGAGGTCCAGGCGACCGTCATTGAGCCCGAGCCTGCACCTGCACCTCAGCCCGATCCGCAGGTCACCAAGCCCGCACCCGAGACGAGCGCCCGTCGCGATAAGCCCGCCGGCAAGACCAAGGCCATCGAGCGCCATCGCCCCGGCCGCGTACGCATGGGCCTGGGTCTAATCGGCCTGGGTCTTAAGACGCTCATTACCGGCAAGACGAAATAGTCGTTTGTAGAAGCAGTTTGTAGAAGCGCCCCGCATTTGAGGAAAGCCTCGGATGCGGGGCGCTTTTCCCTGCTACCATGGTGCGAACAACAACGCGAATGACAGGCAGGAATATGAAGCTCACTATAGAATCGATGACCTACGGCGCCGACGGGCTGGCACACGCCGACAACGGCAAGGCCGTCTTTGTGCAGGGCGCCGTGGCAGGCGACACCGTCGAGGCCGAGGTCGTACAGGACGGCAAGTCGTTCATGCGTGGCCGCACCACCGAGATTCTGGAGCCAAGCCCCGATCGCATTCAGCCTCCCTGCCCCTTCGTGGGCATCTGCGGCGGCTGCTCGTGGGGCAATCTCTCACGCACGGCACAGCTCGCCGCCAAGGAGCAAAACCTGCGCTCCACGCTCGAGCGCATCGGCAAGTTCGCTCCTGAGCAGGTCGATGAGTTGGTACAGCCCATCTGCCACACCAAGGACGACTGGGGCTACCGCAATAAAATCGAGCTCGAACCGACCGTCGTCAACGGTCGCGTGCGCCTTGGCATGCACGGTGTCGATCCTCGCAAGATCGTGACCGTCGATTCGTGCCCGTTGTTCGACAAACGCTTCCCCAAGGCACTCAAATCGGTCGTCGGCGCGCTCAATTATCTGAGCGGCAGCCACGACCTGGGCCTTGAGCGCGTGGGCATTCGCGCCTCGCGTCGCACCAAGGCACTCGAGGTGGCGCTCTGGACGCCTACGGGCTCTTTCCCGCGCTCGCAAGTCTCGCGCGTGTTGGCAGACGCCGCGCACCCCACAAGTGTCGTGCGCGTGATGAGCAAGGGCGAAAAGAAGGCCCGCCGTGTCTCCAAGGTCGAAATGCTCGCCGGAGAGGGCTCATGGACCGAGAATATCGCCGAGGGTCAGATGCGCTTGTCTGCCCCGTCTTTTTTCCAGGTCAACACCAAGGGTGCCGAGATTTTGATCGAGCTTGTCATGGAAGCGCTCGACCCGCAGGAAGACGAGCTTGCCGTGGACCTGTACTGCGGTGCCGGCACCTTTACCCTGCCGCTCGCCCGCCGCTGCGACTTTGTCGCCGCCGTCGAGGCCTACGGCCCCGCCGTGCGCGACCTGCGCCGTAACCTGGAGATCAACAAGCTTGATAACGTCGACGTCATTGGCGGAGACGCGGTACGCGAGTTCCCCGACCAGGATGCCGACGTCTTGGTGGTCGACCCGCCGCGCGCAGGCCTCGCCCCCGAGGCGATCGACCTTATCGCCAGCACGAGTGCCCGCGACGTCGCCTACGTGAGCTGCGACCCGGCCACCCTGGCGCGAGATCTCAAACGCTTTGTCGAGGAAGGCACCTTCTCCCCCGTAAAAATCACGCCAGTCGACCTGTTCCCACAAACCTTCCACTGCGAAACCGTCGTCCACCTCAAGCGCAACTAGACTGTTTGCCCAAGACCACGCCCGATGATTTTTCTGGGACGGGGATTAAATAATCAATTTGCACCGAATGATTATTTAATCCCCGTCCCTTTTTAAACATTGGGAAATCGAGCGTGGCAAGCGGAGGTCTTCGGGGTATAAGACGGCTAATTGTATGCCGTCTATGAAAGGAACCCTCATGCCCAGCGTTGCCGTTCTCGCCGCCGATGGCTTTGAAACTATTGAATGCTTGACCATGGTCGATGTCATGCGTCGCGGCGGCGTGCGCGCCACGCTCGTCTCGATCATGCCCACGCGTGAGGTCGTAAGCTCGCTGCAGATCCCCGTGACCTGCGATGCGCTCTTTGATGAGATCGACTTTGACGAGTACGACTGCGTCGTGCTGCCCGGCGGCCTGCCCGGTGCCACCAACCTGCGCGCCGATCAGCGCGTCTGCGACGTGGTCTGCGAGTTCGCCGCGACCAAGTACGTCGCCGCCATCTGCGCCGCCCCGTTTATCCTGGGCGAGCTCGACCTGCTCGAGGGACGCCATGCCACGTGCTTCCCTGGCTTTGAGAAAAGCTTCCCCGAAGGCGCCTATACCGGCGAGAAGGTTACGCAAGACGGCAACATCATCACCGCCAGCGGCATGGCCCAGTCGCTCCCCTTTGCGCTTGAGCTGCTGCGCACGCTCGCCGGCGACAAGGCCGTCGAGAAGGTCGCCGAGGGCATCCAACTATGATTTTGGCTTCGCAATCGCCGCGCCGCATCGAGTTGATGCGCGAGGCAGGCTACAACATTCGCGTGATTCCCGCGGATATCGACGAAACGCCCTTTGATGGCGAGGCCCCGCTCACGCTTGTCGAGCGCTTGGCACGCGCCAAGGCGGCTGCCGTTGCTGCCGAGTATGCCGAACCCAATGAGCTGACGGTCGCGGCCGACACCATCGTCACCTTTGACGGCAAGATTCTGGGCAAGCCAGCAACCGAGGACGAGGCGCGCACCATGCTCCGTGAGCTTTCGGGCCGCACGCACCAGGTCGCAACCGGCGTCTGCATCGTTAAGGCAGGCGATACGGCCGCCCCGCATGCCGCCGAGAGCCTGTCCTTTGTCGATGTGACCAACGTGACGTTCTACGAGCTCACCGACGAGCAGATCGAGTACTACGTTGCCTCGGGTGAGCCCATGGATAAGGCAGGCGCCTACGGCATCCAGGGCACAGGCGGCCGCATGCTCGTGAACGATATTTCGGGCGACTTCTATAACGTGGTGGGCCTACCCATCGCCCGCGTCGCACGTGCCATTCAAAAACTCTCGTAATTGCATCTGGCGCCGGGTGTCCCCCAGCGCCTACAATTTTGCCGTACCGTACGGATCCCGACCGGGCACAAGGCGCGGCGGAAAACCGATAGGAGTTAAACATGGATACACTGCTCGAGGCCATTGACGTCTGCGATGTCGATGGCTTTTGCTATGGCAACTATACGGACGAGGAGGCCGGCACCGGTTGCACCGTAATCGTGGCACCCGAGGGCGCCACCGGCGGTGTTGACGTTCGCGGCGGTGCTCCCGCTTCGCGCGAAACCGACCTGCTGCGACCTGAGAACACCGTCGACAAGGTCCACGCCGTCTGCCTTTCGGGCGGATCGGCCTTTGGCCTCGAGGCTGCAAGCGGCGTCGCTCGCGAGCTTGAGAGCCGCGGCATCGGCCTTCCCGTCGGCCCCACGCAGGTGCCTATCGTGTGCTCGAGCTGTATCTTCGACCTCGCCTTTGGTAACCCCACCGTTCGCCCCGACATTGAGGCCGGCATCGCCGCCGTGCGCGAAGCACTCGACAACACCCCCACCAAGCTCGAACAGGGCAACGTAGGCGCCGGCACGGGCGCTACCGTGGGTAAGCTCATGGGCCCCGCTACCTGCATGAAGGCCGGCCTTGGCGCTGCCGCCGTGGCGCTCGGCCCCATCAAGGTGGGCGCCGTGGTCTCGGTCAACGCCTGCGGCAACGTTGTCGACCCCTTCACCGGCGAGTGGGTCGCCGGTATGCGCGCCGCAGCCGATAGCGACCAGATCGTCGACATGGAACTCGCAGCCTTTGCCGCCGCCGGATCCATGCAGATGCCGCTCGACCGCACCAACACCACCATCAGCTGCATCGTCACCAACGTGGAACTCACTAAGGCACAAGCCACCAAGGTCTCCCAGATGGCCGCAGACGCCTACGCACACGCCATCCGTCCCACGCACACCACCAACGACGGCGACACTATCTACACCCTCGCCAGCGGCAAACTGGGCGCCCAGGCAAGCGCCACCGTTCCCCTAGACCTGCTGGGCATGCTCGCAGTAAGGGCCCTGGAAACTGCCATCGTAAACGGAGCCAAAACCGCCAAAACCTCCCACGGCATCCCCGGTGCCGCAAAGTAAACTAGCTCGTCCGGTTGCCCGGTGGGCCTTGGTTATGTTTGCTGCTCTACAGTCCTGGCTCGCACGAAGAGCACATTAAGTGCTCTTCGGCTCGTGCGGAACTCGCGACAAACATAACCAAGCCCCACCGGGCAACCTACCAACCAGATTCTTTTCAGCCCAGGCCCCTGTGTACCGCGCGTCGAAGATCTTCAAATTCACCTATCTGACAATCGATTTATAGCAGAGGCCCCTTGGCCTTTAGTTTGATACAAGTTCCGCACGAACCGGAAAGCACTTAATGTGCTTTCCGTGCAAGCAGGACTGTTCGCAGTAGCAAACTAAAGGCCAAGGGGCCCAGTCAACCTATCAGCAGCGATTACTCAGCAGCTAGTTGAATTTGAAGATCTTTGAGGCAAGACGGTATAGGCCGAGTGTGGTTTTGTCTCCGGCCCGTCCGCGCAGATTGGTGAAGAACCCGACCACGCCGTAGCGGGCACGACGATACATGCGCTCGTCGTAGGCCTTCAAATCATTCCACAGCGTCTTTAGGCGCTCGTCGGCGCAATCTTCCTCAGAAAGCTTGGTGAGAACCGAGCAGATCGCCATCATCATGGTGAAGTAGCCCATCATGTACGAACGCAGGCGCGACGACTCGACATCGCTGTACAGGTGGTACGACTCCATCATGATACGCGTAACACGGAACTGCTGGTCCAGACGCTTGACCATCGTGGCCTCGTTGACACTCTGGCCCTCGCGACCGATAAAGTAGCGATAGAGGTCGATGTCGGCGTAGTACATGGTCTTGCAACGCGGCAACGGCACATAGGCGTAGATGTTGTCCACATAGAACGTGTGCGGCGGCATGGGAAGGTTGGACTCGCGCAGCACATCCGTGCGATAGCACAGGCTGTGCATGAGTAGGTTCTGGTCCAGGCGGAAATGACCGATCTGATCCCAGGAAAAGATCTTTTTGCGCGGCAGGGCAAATTTGTAGCCAATAGCGGTATGCGTGCCCTCGTAAACCTTCTCGTACACGTAGTTCGAGATAAACAGGTCAACGCGCTGATCGCGCTCTTCAAAGCCACGCAGAATCGACAGCATAGTCGAAAGAGCCGCAGCGTCGAGCCAGTCGTCCGAGTCGACGACCTTGTAGTAAGTGCCCTGTGCCTCGCGCAGACCCGAAAGGACGGCAATACCGTGGCCGCCGTTCTCCTGGTGTACCGCGCGAATGATACCGGGATAACGCGCCTCCCACTCGTCGGCCTTGGCGGCCGTCTCGTCCTTGGAGCCGTCGTCCACCACGATAATCTCGATATCGGTGGCGTAATTGCTCCCCTCCAAGATGGAGGTGATGCAATGGTCCATGTCCTTGGCGGCGTTATACGAGGGAATACCGAATGTTATGACTTTATGCATGGCAGGCGATAATCTCATCCGAAAGATCGAGGGCGGAATTGGTCACGGCGTCCATATCGTAGTAACGATACTCGGCCAGACGACCCACCGGGTGGAAGTTCGTCAGGTTCTGGACGCGCTCAAGATAGCGCTCATAGAGCTCACGGTTCTCGGGCTCAAGAATGGCGTAGTACGGCGTCTCGCCCGAGCCGGGCGTATAGGCCTTGGAGTACTCCTTCATGATGGTGGTCTTGCCGGGCAGGACCTGACCGGTCATGTTCTTGAACTCGGTAATACGCGTATAGTCCTCGCTCGTGGTGTAGTTGACGGTGCCCACGGGCTGGAACTGATCCATATCGAGCGTCTCGAACTTCATATCGAGCGTGCGGTACGGCAGCGCGCCCAGGTCGAGGTTGAACAGCTCGTCGAGTGGACCGGTGTAGACGATCTCGCCGCCATAGACCTTGCCGTCGATCTTGACGGTAGTCTCGTCGATCTCAAAGAGATCGCGGGCGTCCACGTCGCAGAACACGTCGATTAGGTCGTGGTCGAGCATGTGCTCAAAGAGCGCCGTGTAGCCCTCCTGCGGCATGCCCTGGAAGGGAGCTTGCGGGAAGTAGCGGTCATCATCACCCACAAAGACGGGAACGCGGCCGGTGATCGAGGGGTCGATCTGATCGGGCGTCTGGCCCCACTGCTTCATGGTGTAATGCAAAAAGACGTTCTCGTAGACATAATCGGCGACCTCGGCCAAGTCGGGGTCGTTCTTCTTACGAAGCTCCATAATGGGCACCTTGACATCCTTGCCAAAGGTCTCCACGAGCTTCTGATACAGCTCCTCGCCGCGCTCGTCACCAAAGGCGAGCTTGAGACTCGCATGGTTGAAGGGCACGGGCATAAGGGTACCGTTGATGTTGGCGAGCACCTTGTGCTGATAATCCGTCCACTTGGTAAAGCGCGACAGGAAATTGTGCACGCGCTCGTTAAAAGTGTGATAGATATGCGGACCGTACTCGTGGATCAGGATTCCGGCCTCGTCAGTGCAGTCATAGGCATTGCCCGCAATGTGGCTACGGCGCTCCAAAACGGCAACACGATAGCCGATGGTCTCGGCAAGACGGCGGGCACAAACGGCACCGGCATATCCGGCACCGACGACAATCATGTCGTACGCGCCGGCGTTAAAGCCTTCAGGCAGGCCTGAGGTAATCTGCATCGATACTCCTTGTCAAAAGCCACGGGCTCGTTAGCTGGGCTTTTCTCGAACATTCTTCGAGACATATTTATCAGAGCGATTATAGCGCTAATGCGTCCTATAATGAGCTTGCCACACAAGGAAAGCTCAAGCACAGCGGCGAACATAATTGAAAGGTAGACCCGCTAGCAGCGGGTTTATTCGTGAACAGCCGGGCGCCTGGAGCTTAGCGAAACGCTTGTAAGGAGTAACATGAGTGATTTCCTAAACCGTATGAAGTCTGCCGCCAAGGCCGACCTTAAGACGATCGTCCTGCCCGAGGGCGAGGATCCGCGCACTATCGTCGCGGCCACCAAAATCATCGAGGAGGGCCTGGCAAAGATCGTCATCCTGGGCAACCCCGACGAGATCAACGTTCCCGGCGCTACCGTTATCGACCCACGCAATGCCGAGAAGCACGAGGAGTACGCACAGAAGTTTGCCGAGCTCCGCGCCAAGAAGGGCGTTACCATCGAGCAGGCTCGCGCCCAGGTGATGGACGCCACCTACTTTGGCACCATGATGGTCAAGATGGGCGATGCCGACGGCCTGGTCTCCGGCGCCTGCCACTCCACCGCCGACACCCTGCGCCCCGCGCTGCAGATCCTCAAAACCGCCCCGGGCACCAAGCTGGTCTCGGCCTTCTTCGTGATGTGCACCGACACCCCGCAGTTCGGCACCGACGGCACGCTGATCTTCGCCGACTGTGGTCTCAATATCAACCCGTCCTCCGACGAACTCTCCGAGATCGCCATCGCCTCCGCTCACTCCTGGTCCACCTTCATGGGCAACGTTGAGCCGCACGTGGCCATGCTCTCCTACTCCACCATGGGTTCCGCCGGTGGCGAGGTCGCCAAGAAGGTCCAGGAGGCCGTGAAGTTCTGCAAGGAGAAGGCTCCCGAGCTCGCCATCGACGGTGACCTGCAGCTCGATGCTGCCATCGTCCCCACCGTCGCCCAGCTCAAGGCTCCCGGCTCCTCTGTCGCCGGCAAGGCCAACGTGCTCGTATTCCCCGACCTCGAGGCCGGCAACATCGGCTACAAGCTGGTCCAGCGCTTCGCCGGCGCCGACGCCTACGGCCCCATCCTGCAGGGCATCGCCAAGCCGGTTAACGACCTTTCGCGCGGCTGCTCTGCCGACGACATCGTGGGTGTCGTGGCCATCACCGCCGTCCAGGCTCAGATGGCTGAGTAGCGGACATATCCCCGCCGAAGGCAGCGCAGGTTAACCCCTGAAAACGTCCTCGACCAATGAAACGCCCCCGTTCTGCTCCTTCGGAGCTACGAACGGGGGCGTTTCTGGTCTGCGGAGTGTTTTCAGGGGTTAACCTGCGCTGCCTTCTACCGTCACGTGGCATTCAGGGCATCTGGGGTGGACGGCGGCTTGGCTACGAGCTGGGGCTGAAAATCTGAATGGATGGGTGCCGTTGCTGGGAGCGCAGGCGTTGCTGATGATGATCACTTTGGAGATTGAAAGGCCGGTGGGCTTCGGCGGTTGTTGTGCCGGAAACTACATCCCAGTTTGGAGGCGGATTGTGGGATGTGGCTTCCGCCTGGGACCTGTTTGGGAAACTTTGGGACGGAATTTTGCTTTATTGTGGGTCGCACTTTCCGCAACGTGCCTCAACCGGAAAGCGTGTCCCAGTATTTGCGCTCGAAATGGGATGGGGTTTCCGCCGTCCACCTGCTAGCAAAAAGGCCTCCGGAGCTGTTGCTCTGGAGGCCTTTCGTTTACTTGCAAATGCGCGCGTTAGTTGTTCTTGGTCAGACGCTCGACGTCGTGGGCGATCATGTATTCCTCGTCGGTGGGGATGACCATGACCGTGACGGCGGAACCGGCGGCGCTGATGACCTGCGGGCCGTTGCCCACGGCCTCGCGGTTCTTGTTATTGTCGATGCGCACGCCCAGCCACTCAAAGCAGTCGCAGAAGGCCTTGCGGATCGACCAGTCGTTCTCGCCGATGCCGGCGGTAAAGGTGATGGTATCCACGCCCGCCATGGAAGCGATCATGGAGCCGGCCTGCTGCATAGCCTTATAGGCGAACATATCGAAGGCAAGCAGGCAGCGCTCATCTCCCTCGGAAGCGCGCGTGCGGATGTCGCGGGCGTCGTTGGAGATACCCGAGATAGCAAGCAGACCAGACTGCTTGTTCATCATGTCGTCGACTTCCTGATAGCTGTAGCCGCCCTCACGCTGCAGGTAGCACACGGTAGCCGGGTCGATGGAGCCGCAGCGGGTTCCCATCATCAGGCCGTCAAGCGGCGTGAGCCCCATCGTGGTGTCGCGGCACACGCCGTCCTCGATGGCGGCAAGCGAGGCGCCGTTGCCCAAATGGCACGAGAGCAGGCGGTGGCAGCGCGAACCCAGGATCTCCTTGGCCATCATCCACTCATAGCGGTGGCTCGTGCCGTGGGCGCCGTACTTGCGCACGTGGTACTTGTCGCACACGTCCTTGGGCAGCGCGTAGGTATAGGCGACCTCGGGCATGGTCATGTGAAACGAGGTATCGAAGACGGCGACGTTGGGCAGCTCCGGATACTTCTCGCGGCAATACTCGATTGCTGCGGCCTCGCCGTAGTTGTGCAGCGGAGCAAGCGGTGCCACCTCGAGAATCTTGGCCATAACCTCGTCGTCGACAACTGCGGAATCATCGAAGTGCCAGCCGCCCTGAACGATGCGATGCCCAATGCCATCAATCGTAAAGTCGGTCTTCTCGAGCTCCTCGAGCACGCGAGCGATAGCAGAGCGATGATCGGGGAAAGGGACCTCCTCGGTTTGCTTGGCGCCACCGTTCTCGGAGTGACCAAAGATGCCCATGTCCGATCCGATACGCTCGCAGTTGCCCTTGGCGAAAACCTTGCGGGTATCGGTATCCAAAAGCTGATATTTAAGGCTTGAGCTGCCGGCGTTGACAACAAGTACGTTCATGAGACTCCTTTGCAGTGCAATACGGTCGACGCAGACCCCTTAAGGCGGCCGCATTTTAATAAGAAGTTATCACAACTTAATAAATAGCTATCAGGCATATCGCCCAACGAGCATAAAAGGGGGGCCGAACGGCGCTCGGTCGTCCAGCCCCTCCCCTCTTGCAATTACTTGCCGTTGACGATGCGCTCGACGTCGGAAGCGATCATGAACTCCTCGTCCGTGGGGATGACGAAAATCTTGACCTTGGAATCCTTGGCAGACAGGCACCAAGCGCCATCGCCACGCAGGGCGTTACGGGCATGGTCCATCTTGACGCCCATAAAGGCCAGACGGTCGGCAACGCCGGCGCGAACGGCCGGAGCGTGCTCACCGATGCCGGCGGTGAAGACCAGCGTGTCCATGCCACACATGGAAGTGGCCATCTCGGCAGCCTTGGCGGCAATCTTGTAGACGAACATGTCGAAGGCGAGCTGAGCCTCGGGGTCGCCAGCGGCGGCAAGCTCCTCGACGTTGCGGCAGTCGTTGGTCTTGCCACCGGTCACAGCCAAAAGGCCGGACTTCTTGTTCATCATCTCGTCGACCTCGTCGAAGGTGTAGCCGCCCTCGCGCTGCAGGTAGCACACGGTAGCCGGGTCGATGGAGCCGCAGCGGGTGCCCATCATGACGCCGTCGAGCGGGGTGAGGCCCATGGTGGTGTCCATGCACTTGCCGTCCTCGATGGCGCACAGGGAAGCGCCGGAGCCGATATGGCACACGACGACTTTGCGGGCCTCGCCGTCGGTCATCTCGGCGACCTTCTTGGAGATGTAACGGTAGCTGGTGCCATGAGCGCCATACTTACGGATGTGCAGCTTGTCGCAAACGTCCTTGGGCAGGGCGTAGGTCTTGGCGACCTCGGGCATGTTGAAGTGGAAAGCGGTGTCGTAGACCGTAACGTTGGGCAGGTCGGGATACTGCTCCAGGCAGTACTCGATAACGTTGGCCTCGGGGTTGTTGTGCAGCGGCGCCAGCGGGGCGACCTCGCGAATCTTGGCGAGAACGTCCTCGTCGACAAGGGAGGAATCGCCAAAGTACCAGCCGCCCTGAACGATACGGTGGCCAATGCCCTCAATCTTGACGCCGTTGGCCTCGAGATCCTTCAGGACGGCCTCGATGGCGACCTTGTGGTCGGGGAACTCGATGTTCTCGGTCACCTTCTTGGAACCGTTGGCAGCATGGGTGAAGGTACCGCCGGTAAAGCAGACGCGCTCGCAGGAGCCCTTTGCGGACACCTTGTGGGACTTGGTATCGATGACCTGATACTTAAGGGTCGAAGATCCTGCGTTGACGACCAGAACGTTCATGTGTCTCCCTACTAACAGGCGGTGTGGCGCCGCCAGGTTACATACGCTTCAATAATAAACCCAAACGCCCTCGCGCTCGGGTTTATTGCGTTGATATATAAGTTATCGGTGCTTGAGCTTCCGTTTCATTGCAAGGAAAAAGCGCCCTCAGATGAGGTTCTCGCCCAGGTTTTTGCCGCCGAGGACGTGCATGTGGAAGTGCATGACGGTCTGGCCGGCATTGACGCCCTTGTTGGAGATGACGCGGAAACCGTCCTCCAGGCCCTTGGCCTTAGCGACCTCCTGGATGGCGTGGGCCATGGCGCCCATGGTCTCGGCAGGCACGTTGTCGGCGATGTCGCTGTAGTGCTTCTTGGGGATTACGAGCGTGTGGACCGGCGCCTGGGGGTTGAGGTCGTCGAAGGCGATGACCTGATCGTCCTCATAGACAACGGTCGAAGGGATCTCGTGGTTGGCAATTTTGCAGAAGATGCAATCGCACATGGTTGGTTCCTTTCTCACAGACCAAGGCAATTATATTTGGTCGGGATGGTTAGAACGAGAGGTTGTCGTCCGTGTTGGCGGCTTCGCCGTCGGCGAGCACGTCGTTGCCGTCAACGTCCTTAAGAAGCACCGAGACCTTCTGCTCGGCATCGGACAGGCGGGTGCGCAGGCTCTTGAGGAGCTCGACGCCGCGGGTATAGCTCTCGAGCGATTCCTCGAGCTCCATATCGCCCGACTCCAAGCTGCGAATGATGAGCTCCAACTCCTGCGAAGCCTGCTTGTACGTAAGCTGCTCGACCGGGGTCTTCTCTGCCATAGCTGTTTCCTTTCCCAAAGGTTTATCACTGTAAAACGCGGTCTATTCGACCGTATTGACCGTTGCTGCCACGTTGCCGTCTGCCATGCGCACGCGAATGGCGTCGCCCGGCTTAAAGGTCTTGGCACTTGTAGCCACGCCGTCAACGCTGTACGCGATGGAATAGCCGCGGGCAAGCACCTTGAGCGGCGACAGGGCATCGAGCGAAGCCGCTGCACGGCCCAGGTCGGACGCTGGCTTGCTGAGCATCGTGCGCCCCTGATGCTCCAGGCGGGAGCTTGCGAGCGTGAGCGCATGGCGCTTGCCATCGAGTCCTGAGGTGCTTGCGATCAAGCGCTCGGGTAGACGCTCAAAGTTGGAGCGGAATGCCCCAACCGAACGCGTTATGGCGCCGGACAAACGATCGGCCGTCAGGGCAAGCTCAGACTCGCGACGCTCAACCATAAACGTTGGGTCGTTGAGGCACGGGCGGCACGCAGCCGCATCGAGCGCATCGCCCAAGCGAGCCGTATAGGTATCCCAGGCACGGCGACCGCGCTGATCGAGCATCTCCAGGTCGACCTGGGCCGACCCAATCATCGATGCCATCGCGGCACCCAGACGCTGATAGCGCGCCTCGAGCACATCGGCCAACTCCGTCATAGCCGGCGCCACCGATTCGGCCGCCGCCGTAGGCGTGGAGGCGCGACGGTCGCTCACCATGTCGCAAATCGAGGTATCGGGCTCATGGCCAATGCCGGTCACCACGGGCACGGGGCAAGCCGCCACCGCGCGGGCAAGCTCCTCGTCATTAAAGGTCATGAGGTCCTCAAAGGAGCCGCCGCCGCGCACCAGCAAGATGCAATCGGGCGCCGGCGTAATGGCAGCGGCGCGGCGCAGGCCTTCAATGAGCTCTGACGGCGCACCCTCGCCTTGAACTTTAGCCCCCACGCAAACAAGCTCGACAAGCGGGTTGCGACGGCGCAGCGTGCGCTTGACGTCATCGATTACGGCACCCGAAAGCGAGGTGACGACCGCCACGCGCGAGCAGAACACCGGTATGCGGCGCTTGCGCGCTTCGTCCATCAGACCCTCACGGCGTAGCTTTTCGGCCAGTTGCGCCACTTGTTGACGCAGCAGACCCTCCCCCGCCAGCGAAAACGAGCGAGCGACAAAGCTCATACGACCCGTGGGCTTATAGAGGTTGAAGCTGCCCTTAAAGCTCACCTGCATGCCGTCACGCAGATCGAAGGTACGCTTGAGATAGGCGCCCTTCCAGATGATGCAGTCGACGGCGGCCGAGTCGTCTTTAATCTGGAAGTAGCAGTGGCCGCTTCGGGCGTTGGGACCACGGAAACCCGTGACCTCGCCCAGGACACTCAGCTGCGGAATGGCATCGAGCGCACCGGCGGCGATTTCTACCGCCTGGCTCACGCTGAGCTCCTTGCGCTCCCGCTCGTCCGAACCGTCAAACTCGGCGGAAACGGTATTGCCGGTCAGATTCCAGCCTGCCACGCAGCCTCCTTTCGTCATCGTGCACAAGGGCTTCGGCCCTGCGCAAATTTAAGTCCAACACATAGTACAGCGCCGCGGGGACACGAATCCCCGCGGCGCCCAGCGACCCAATTTGTTATCGGTTGGAGTTTCTGTTGTAGCGAGCCATAAGATAGAGCAGCTGAATAATCGAGGTGAGCGCAGCGGCAACATAGGTAAGCGCGGCAGCCGTCAGTACCTTCTTGGCACCGTTGACCTGCTTGGAACTCATACCCGACTGCTCGATGTACGCCACGGCGCGTCGGCTGGCGTCAATCTCGACAGGCAGCGTAACGAGTTGGAACAGTACACTAAACGAGAAGAAGATCAACGCGAGGGATGTGAGCCCGGCAATGTTCATAAACAGGCCCAAGAGCAACACGATGGTCCAGGTGTTCTGGGTAAAGTTGACGACCGGCACGAGGGCGGTACGTACTTTCATCATGGCATAGCCGCTTTGACGCTGGGCGGCATGGCCCGCCTCGTGGCAGGCGACGGCAACACTTGCGACCGAACCGCCCGAACGGTTGGCATCCGACAGATACAGGTTGTTATCCTGCGGGTTGTAATGGTCGGTGAGCTCACCGGCGACACCCTTGATACCCACGGCATTGCAACCGTTGGCGTCAAGCATGCGGCGAGCAACCGTGGCGCCCGTGTCGCCGTCCGAGCGAACCTTGGACCAGGTCTTGTACGTCGAATTGATATAGCTCTGCGCAGCAAGGCCAAGCACTGTACAAACAAGAACAACCAGCAGGTACAGCGGGTCGATGCCAAAGCCGTAACCATAGTAATAAGGCATGCGAATTCCTCCGAATCGAATTACACGTTGGAGGCATTCTACCCACTCAACCGGCTAGGCTTCCCTACAGGAGCTCGATTTTGCCGTCCTTCACCGTCAACCCCATATTGCCCGAGAGCAAATCGTCCAGGCGTGAGCCCACGAGCTCGAAGCGCCAGCCTTCGCGCAGGGGGCTCTGCTCGGGGTGCTCAATATAGTCGGCCAGGTCATCGCGCGAGGCAATGACCGAGGTCGCCACGCCCGAGCGCTCGGCAACTAGGCGAATGAGCGCATACATCAGGTCCGTCACGCTCTCCAACTCCGGAGAGATCTGACGATGCCCGCGCACCATGAGCGGCAGGCGATCGTGCGGGCAGCTCGCGCCGCGCTTGATGGCCATGAGCGCGCCGTCCACGTCGCGCTCCCCCAACTGATCGGTACCGCGAATGCTACGGAACTCCTCAACGCGCACGGGATTGCGCTTAACGAGCGCAAGCAGCGTGTCGTCGGACATGACCCACTTGCGCGGGATGTTACGGCGCTCGGCGCGATCCTCGCGCCAGGCGGCGAGCTCGCGCGCGATGCCCAACTGGTGACGGCTGCACGAATTGATGCGCTTGACCTTACGGAACGCCTCGTGGCGATCGGCACGGTAGTGCGACTCATCGACCAGAGGACGCAACTCGTCGAACACCCAGTCCACGCGGCCCAGCTCGCGCAGGCGGCTCATCATCTCGGTATAGGCGACGATCAGGTATTTGACGTCATCGATCGCGTACTCAATCTGCTTATCGGTCAGCGGGCGACGCGACCAGTCGGTCAGCGACTCGGTCTTGGGCAGCGAGACGCCGCAAAACGTCTGCACGAGCGCGCCGTAGGAAATCTGCTGGCGCTCGCCCAAAAAAGCGGCGGCGACCTGCGTATCGAAAATCGGTCGTGGCAGCACGCCCACGGTATGGAGCATGACCTCCATATCCTGCGAGCAGGCGTGGAAGACCTTGGTCACGCTCTCGTCGGCCATAAGCTCGGCCAGCGGCGAGAGGTCGTCGATTACCAGGGGATCGACCGCGACGCTCTCGGCAGGGGTGGCAATCTGAACCAAGCACAGACGCGGATGGAACGTGCGCTCGCGCAAAAACTCGGTATCGACGGCAATCGCGTCGAACTTACGGGCGCGCTGGCAAAAGTCGAGTAGAGCCTGATGTGTGGAAATGTACATATCAACCCATCGAATAAGGTTAGGCCCGAAAAACACGGGTAGGATATCGGCATTGCCTTACAACTATACTCGGTTAGTCACAGAACGGAAACGTAAGTATGCGCTGCCTTATCATCCACAACCCGGCATCGGGCCCCAGCTCAGATGAAATCTACGCATTTACGCACGCCCTCGCGCAGGGCGGCGACGAGGTCGTGATGCGCTTTATCGGCGATGGCATGGAGCCCGAGGACGCCGTGGCAGACGTGCGCGAATTCGATCGCGTGGTGGTCTCGGGCGGCGACGGCACCGTCTCCAACGTGCTCGACCAGATGCGCGGATGCGGTGTCCCCACGCTCGTCTTCCCCTCCGGTACGGCCTGCCTGTTCTTCAACAACATCGGTAATGCCCCCGAGGCGGCGGCGCTTGCCAAGGCTTGCCGCGCCGGTCGCACGGTCAAAGTGGACATGGGCGAGCTCTTTTGGCTCGACGAGAACGGCAACGAGAAGCGCCACGGCTTCATCATCATCGCCGGCTCGGGCTTCGACGCCGAGATCATGATGAAGGCCGCCCCCACCAAAAACGACATCGGCGAGATCGCCTACTTCCTCTCCGCGCTCGCCACGCCCAATCCCACGGTGGCGCACTTTACGATTGAGCATGACGGCATTGTCGAGGAGCTCGACGGCATCTGCTGCATGGCCGGCAACACCTCGGTCATCCAAAACGACATCAACCTGTTCCCCGACTGCCGTATGAACGATGGCATGGTCGACATTGCGGTCATCGAACCCGTAAAAACTGTGCAGCTTCTACCGACTGTGATCACCGCCGCACTCGACCCCGCCGGCAAGGTACTCGGCCGCCCGCAGTTCAAGATCATCCAGACCAAGGAAGCCAAGATCACCTGCACCCCGTCGCTGGGCATGCAGTTCGATGGCGAGATTATCTCCAGCAATTCGGGCGTCTTTGGAGCCCGCGCGCTTCCGCAATGCCTCGACCTCATCGTCGACGAATTCTCCCCGCTCGGAAAATAGGAGGACCCTATGAACGACAATCCCCTGCTCGGCTTTATCATCATCGTTTTGGCCATGCTCGTCGGCTATGCGATCAACGTGATCCACCGCCGGAAGAAGTAATTCCACATTGGTATGATATTCATCCAATTATCGTCTCCCCTGCTGTTTATGCATTTGCCAAACAGCGGGGGATTTTCATTTCAGGCATTCCCAGCTACTTTATTCGGCTACAGTAATTACAGGGCGTCTTTATTAA
Source organism: Collinsella aerofaciens (assembly GCF_028206995.1). Lineage (GTDB taxonomy): Bacteria > Actinomycetota > Coriobacteriia > Coriobacteriales > Coriobacteriaceae > Collinsella > Collinsella aerofaciens_AQ. Next base: position 63,662 of record NZ_JAQLFL010000006.1, read on the forward strand.
AGTAAAGCTACAAACTGAGTACAATTAACCGCTCGTCGCATATTTCATCACGCTTATCGAGTAAGTGTCTTTCATAGATGAATATTGTTTCCAGTTCGTTACGCTAATGGGGTGTCTTTATTGGCTGAAGCCCTCTGGCGACAGAGGGCTTTCGCACGCTGGGAAGGAAAATGAGGAAAACTCACCCCGTCAACGCGCTCAAAAAGCTTGGCATAGGCCTCGCCTTTGGAGCTGCAACCATCATGTCCATGCCGACATCTGCGCTCGCCTGCACGCAGATGTACATGGGCAAAAACTATACGGCCGACGGCAATACGTACTACGGCCGCGCCGAGGACTTTGACAAGCGCTATCTTAAGCACTACGGCATCGAACCTGCCCACGAACCTGGCTTTAAGTACAGCTCGATTGAATCTGCTTTTGAATACACTTCGAACAAGCCTACCTATCGTTACAGCTATGTACGCGACCACCCCTCCAACTGGATGGGTCGCACCGACGCCTATTCCGAGGCCGGAATCAACGAGAAGGGCGTCTCCTGCTCTGCCACGCTAAGCACTTCCTATAACGAGGAGGCCGATGCAGCAGACCACATCGATGAGAAAGTGGGTCTGGGCGAGTACAGTTACGGCAGCATCATCCTGGGCGAGAGCGCCACGGCCCGCGAGGGCGTCGAGCTTCTCGGCAGACTGATCGATGATCAAGGCGTCTGCACCAACGACCAGATCATCATCGCCGACAACAACGAGACCTGGCTGTTCGCCACACTTTCCGCCCATCAGTGGATCGCCATGAAGCTCGCTGACGACGTCGCGTCGCTCAACCCTAATATCGGGAGCCTCAACTACGATGTCGACCTTGATGACCCCGAGAACTGCCTACACTCCGAGGGCATCGAGTCCATGCCCGTGGAGAAGGGCTTCGCCAAATACTCCGCTGACGGCAAATTCGATGTCGCCCAAACGTATGGCGAAAGCCTCGCCGATTCCGGCGTAAACCAGTGGTCCCGCTATGTGCAAGGCCGCGATTATTTTGGTAGTCAGCTGACCGAAGGCACAGATTACGACATTATCACAGTAAAGAAGGATGGAAAACCTGACCAAAAGGGAGCCATGGTCAGCGAAATCCAGCCCCTGTTCTTCAGGCCTGGCAAGTCTGGCTGGAGCACCTTTGAGCTGATTCGTGCCTTTGGCAACCGCGGCGAGAACGTCCCTGGCCTCAACGCGAACACTGATGGTGTTTATTGCATCGGCAGCGAGCGCAACACCGAGATCAACCTCTTCCAGATTCGTCGCGGGTATGACCCCGAAGTCGCTACCATCCAGTGGGAAATGCTCTCCCGCGCCGCGTACTCCGTCGCCATCCCGTTGTACTCCGCTCTGATAACTGAGGTCAGCCCGTACTTCAGCGATCAGACCGTCTCCTTCGATCACTGCAAACAGACTGACGTCGTGTACAACGAGGAGCCCGAGAACTCAATCAACTACGTCCTCATGGACATCAGCTCGCTCTGCTTTGAGAACCCTGACACCCTTGGTATCAGCGTCCGTGCCTACCTCGATGCGCTCCAGAACGAGCTCATCGAGCAGAACAAGGAAGTTGACGCCGCCATGCTAGCCGAGACGACCACCGAGGGCCGCACTGCCCTGGCCAACAAGGCCGGCAAGGCTGCTACCGAGAACACCTACGTCAAGTGCAAGGCCTTGCTCCAGGAGATGCGCGCCTATCTGAAGGCTGAGAACTTCGACCAGCCCTTCACCCCGAGCGACCTGAACACCGAGACCAACGGCCTCAAGGTGTCCATCACCTACGCCAAGGACGCTCTTGCCACCGACCCGGTAACCCCGGATCAGCCTGGCACTCCCGAGCAGCCTGGTACTCCTGAGCAGCCCGGTACCCCCGAGCAGCCCGCTAAGCCCGAGCAGCCCACCACCAAGCCCGAGAAGCCTGGCAAGTCGGACACCACGACCACGGTAACCACCAACAAGGCGAACACCAAGGGCGGCCTGCCCACCACCGGTGATCGTTTTGATGGCCGCGTGGTGGCTGCATTCGCCATCGCTGGCGTTGCCGTCATCTCCGCGGGCGGTTACTTCCTCTACCGTCGCAATAAGGAGTAACGTCCTAGCTGAGCGGGCAAGGCAGCAATGGCAGCCTCGCCCGCTTAACCCGCCTTTTGACCGGCGGGAAACCCGCATGAAATCTTTTTCAAAAAGATTTCCCCGCATACACTTCGCTGTGCTATAGTGCAGCGCAACAGCAACTAGGTGCGACCGCGCCACGGCATCACGAAAGGAGCCACCAACATGAAGAACACGATGAAGTCTCTCAACAACTGGTGGTGGCGTGATGCGAATACGGTCGGTCGACAGTGAGTCCCTCACGCCTGTTTTTGCGCTCTAGGTGATTGGAAGGCCTCCGGTTTCGACCGGGGGCCTTTTTCTATCTCGAGCCCGATCGCATTCGCATCACGCGCCTCCGCTTTTCTCTTGCACTCCCCTTCCGAAAGGATTTTCACCATGTCTCAGAACACCACCGCCACCCAGCCCCGCACCGTCCAGACCGCCGACCGCGGCAAACTCGACGTCCGCGCCCTCGTCCTGCTCGCCATCCTGCTCGCTGCAGGCTTCATCCTCAACTTCACCGTCGGCAAGGCCATCTCGGGCATCTCGGGCGGCATGATCAGCCCCGAGTTCATCATCTCGGCCTTCTGCCTCACCATCCTGGTCGTTCGCCCCAACATCGGCCAGGCGCTCGTCATTGGCCTCATCTCGGCTGCCGTGATCCAGATCACCACCACTTCGCCTTTCGTCGATTTTGCCGCCGAGGGCATCGCCGCCATGCTCATGGCCGGCATCGTCAACGCCGCCGGCAAGAACGGTCAGGTCAAGCCCGCGATCGCCATTGTCGCAACCTTCCTGACCACCTTTGTCTCCGGCGTCATCTTCATGGTCATCAAGATGGCCATGCTCGGCGTGGTAGGCGAGCTCGCCGCCGCTATGCTGCCCGTCGTCGCCATGACCGCCGTCTTTAACGCTATCCTGGTCGGCGCTCTCTACCTGCCCATCCAGAAGGCCCTTAAGCTCAACTAACCTGCTCGGCTTTACGAGCCACCCCATCTTGGCGTTCATTCGTCGCTCGCGTACCCAAGTACGCTTCGTTCCTCTTTCGCGCCAACCTGGGGCACCTCGTAAAGCCGTCTCCGTACTTCACCACCAAAGACTGTCCCAAACAACGAGCTTTTGGGGACGTTCTTAAACGACTAGTCATTAAAGAACGTCCCCAATGACTATGAAAGGTATCCATGGAAACGATCATCAACGTCGACGATGTCTCGTTCTCCTATGGCACGCAGACCGAGCAGGCGCTCAGCCACATCTCGCTCAGCGTGAACAAGGGGGATTTCATCGGCATCATCGGGCCCTCGGGCGCCGGCAAGTCCACGCTTGCCGCCTGTCTGTCGGGCGCCGTGCCCCACCACTACACCGGCACGTTCTTTGGGTCCGTCATGGTCGACGGCCACGACACCTGCGAGGTCTCGCTGACCGACGTGTCGCAAATCGTCGGCAGTGTGCTGCAGGATATCGACACGCAGATGGTCGCTTCGGTCGTCGAGGACGAGACGCTCTTTGGCCTCGAGAACTTTGGCGTTCCCCACGACCAGATCGAGCAGCGCGTGAGCGAAACGCTCGAGACCGTCGGCATCAGCGACCTGCGCGACCGTGAGATCGCCACGCTCTCGGGCGGACAGAAGCAAAAGGTAGCCATCGCCGCCATCCTCGCCATGCGTCCGCGCGTCTTGGTTCTCGACGAGCCCACCGCGGCACTCGACCCCGCCAGCTCCACGTTGGTTTTCGAGACGCTGCGTGAGGCAAACCGCGCACTTGGAATCACCATCGTCGTCGTTGAGCAAAAGGTCGCCCTGCTCTCGGAGTACTGCAACCGCGTGCTCGTGCTCAACCATGGCGAAATTGCGCTGCAGGGCGAGCCACACGAGGTCTTCGCGCATACCGACGAGCTCCGTGCCATCGGCGTCGACTGCCCTCGCGTCACGCGTATCTTCAATAGCCTCGAGGCCGATGGCCTGGTAAGCGGTACCCCCTGCTTGGATGTCGATGAGGCCGAGCGCATGATTTCGGGCATCGTCGACCCCGCACGCGCGGCTATCGAAGCCCAGGCACCCGCCGGTTCCCCGCATGCACCGTCGTTGCGCCCTCATGCCAAGGACGCCGAACCCGTACTCACCTTCGACCATGTTGAGTTTGCCTATCCCAATGGCGGCGCCGCCGTACACGACCTTAGCCTGACGCTCTATCCTGGCGAGCTCGTGGGCATCGTCGGCCAGAACGGTGCCGGCAAGACCACGCTCACCAAGCTGCTCACGGGCCTGCTCAAGCCCGCCTCGGGCAGCGTGCGCGTCACGGGACTGGATACCGCAGCCGTTTCCACGAGCCGCATCGCTCGCGAGGTCGCGACCCTCTTCCAAAACCCCGACCGCCAGATCTGCAAGGACACCGTGCTCGACGAGGTCGCCTTTGGCTTGGAGCTTGGCGGCATGGACCGTGCCGAGGCTCTGCGTCGCGCCCAGCTCGTCATCGACCGCTTTGGCTTGCCAGCCGACGAGGCGCCCTTCTCGCTCTCGCGCGGTCAGCGCCAGATGGTGGCACTCGCCTCTGTCGTGGTCGTAGAGCCCAAGATCGTTGTGCTCGACGAGCCCACGAGCGGCCTTGATTACCGCGAGTGCATGACCGTCATGGAAACGGTGCGCACCATGGCCGAGCGCGGTTGCGCCGTTATCATGGTCTGCCACGATATGGAAGTCGTCTCGGATTTTGCCGAGCGCATTGTGGTAATGGCCGACGGTCGCATCCTCGACCGCGGCCGCACGCACGAGCTATTCTCGAACATCGATCTCATGCGGCGTGCCTACGTGGAGCCTCCCCAGGTTATTGAACTCTCGCGCCGTCTGGCATCTTCCGTCTCGCCCGCTTTTGCGCAGGTGAGCGAGGTCACCGATGTCGTTCGAATTACCAAGGAGATGGTCCACCGTGGTTAACGTCATCGACTACATGCCGGGCGATACGCTGCTGCATCGCCTGAACCCCGTCGTCAAACTGGGCCTCGCCGCCGCCATCATCGTCGGCATCTTTTTGTCCGACACCTACGTGGCGCTGCTGGGCTTTTTGGCACTCACCCTTGCACTGGGTGCCTATGCCGGCGTCGTCAACCGTCTGTTCTCGCTGCTCAAGTTGCTGATTCCGCTCGCGCTTATCATGCTGGTGCTCCAGCTGGCCTTTATGCGCGATGGCAACGTGGTGTGGAGCTTTATCACCGACACGGGCCTCATCACGGGATCGAAGGCCTGTCTGCGCCTGCTGGGTGTGGCGTTACCACTCATCCTCATGCTCATGGTGACCAAGCTCAACGACCTTGCCAACGCCTGCGTCGAGGTGCTGCACGTGCCGTATCGCTATGCCTTCACCTTTACCACGGCGCTGCGCTTTGTGCCGGTGTTTGGTCAGGAGATGAACGCCATCATGGAGGCGCAGACCGCACGCGGCGTCGAGTACGACACCAAGAACCCCATCAAGAAGCTTAAGCTCATGCTGCCACTGTGCGTGCCGCTGCTCATCTCGAGTGTGGGCAAGACCGATGCCACAGCCTTGGCGGCAGAACAGCGCGGCTTCTATCTGCGTACGCGCGCCAGCTCGTACAAGCGCTACCCCATCAAGGGCCTGGACATCGCCGTGCTCATCGTCAGCATCGCCCTCATCGTCATCGGCTTCCTGTTCTAGTTCACCACCGACAGCAACCGCCCCAACGCAAAAGGCTTCGGCTCGCACCAAACGAGCCGAGGCCTTTACTGTTTCACCAGATAAAACCTACCAAAATAAACCTGTCCCTTTTTGGCAGGTCGGAAGCTAGAGGCGGTAGGGGGCGCCGCTGCGGATGATGGATTCGCGCACCAGGACATCCATGGCGTCGAGGGTGATCTCGGGCATCTCTCGGTACTTTTGCAACACCGAGAGCTCGGTGCAGGCCAGAATGACGCGGTCGCAGCCGCTACGGGCGAACTCCCACATCACGCGGTCGAACTTATCCATATCGGGCTCACGTCCGGCCTTCACATCATCGTAGATAAGCGACATCACATCGTTCTGACGTTTCTCGCTGGGATAGACAACCTCGACACCCGCGGCCTCGCATTCGCGGCCGTAGACGCCCGCGCCCACGGTGCCATCGGTTCCCATGAGGCCGATCTTATGCACCGGCTCGGCCGGCATACTCAGGTTGGGGTCGAACTCGCACTCCCCCATCACCGCACCGGCCAGAGCATAGCGCACCGACTCACGCGGCATGTGGATAATCGGCACCTTCGTAAACGACTGGATCTGGTCATAGAAGTAGTGTGACGTGTTGCAGGGAATGGCAATGTGTGCACAGCCCAGCGACTCGAGTGCCTGGGCGCACTCTTTCATGGTCGCCAGCAGTTTGGCATGCTCGCCGGTCTTAATGGCCAGCGTGCGGTCGGGCATGGTCGACTTGGAGAGTACCACCATGTCGATATGTTCCTGATCGCAGGCAGCAGCCGTATGACGCACCACCTGGTCGTAGTAATACGACGTGGCCTCGGCGCCCATGCCGCCGATAACTCCCAGCTTTTCCATCGCCGCCTCCTTGGTGACGCTTGCGCAATTGCGCGTATCATACCCGCGCCCGCCCGATGCAAACCGGACGGGCGCCGCGCTCATCTACTTGTAATACGTCTTGAACAGCTTAAAGTGGCGCAGCTTGGTGTGCCACATGCGCAGCCAGCGGTTAAAGACAAAGTCGCCCTTCATAAACGAAGGGTCGGCGCCCTTGCCCTCCTTGTCCAGGCGATGCACCTTAGCGCGCAGCTCGGGATCCTTGACGTACTTGTCGACGACGCCCATGGGGACGACCATCCACAGGGCCTCGTCCTGCGCCGTCACAAACTCCGGCTCAAACGGGCGGTTGAGCACATACTCGTCCACCACATACTTGGCAACGTTAAAGCCGCTGTTGGTAACGTAGTAGTTGCTGCGACCCTGGCGCGTGTTGAAATCGAAGAACTTAAACGAGCCATCGCGCTCGTCGTACTTAACGTCAAAGTTGGAATAGCCCACAAAGTGAAGGTCCTCGAGCAACTTGCGCACGCCGCCCATGAGCTCGTCGTTGGGCTCGGTAATGATACAGGCATGGTTGCCGACACCGTGGGGCTGATGCTCCTCGAGCAGCACATGGCCCAGGCACATCATGCGGACCTTACCGTTGCGGTCGGAATAGCTGGTGAGCACGCGCATGTACTCGTCGTTGCCGGGCACGCGATCCTGCAAGATCAGATCGTCGGTGTAGCCGCTGGCATACGAATCGCGAATGACCTGTTCCAGCTCGGCGCGGTCGGCAATCTCATAGGCCTTCTTCTGGCCCTCGAACTCATGCTGCCACCACATGATGCCGTCGGAAGGCTTCAGAATCATCGGGTAAGGAAAATCGATCTGGTCGAGCACTTCGGCAGGCGCCTCACCCTGGGCATTGAGCATCGCCTTGGTAAAGGTAAACGTGTGCGGATAGGGCACGCCATGCTTCTCGCACAGCTCGTAGAAGATCTCCTTCTTCTGGCACTGCTCGAGCATGCTGTAGGGCGCGTAGGGAGCGACGATGTTATCCGCCAGCTCATGAGCATCTTTGGCCTGAGCCACGAGGGCAACATAGTTATCGCCACAGCCCACAAGGACAATCGTCTTGTCGGCATGCGCTTGGGCAATGCCGTTGACGGTTTTGAGCATCACGGGCATGGTGTCGATATCCACGTTGGGCGTGTAGTCGATAATCTGGCTGCGGTACGCGGGGCCCGTCTGATACTTGCCAAAGACCAGACTCTTGACCTGGTACTCCTCGTAGAAGGCGCGCGCCACCGAATAGGCGTTGATGTCGCCACCGAGCAGCACGGGAATGAACTCGCGCTCTGTAAATTGCAATGCCATGGAAACTTCCTATCATGAACTGCCCACACAACGGGCGGTCTTTGCGCAACTGATTTATTCTAGCGTGCCAAGCCGCCGGCGCCCAAAGCTCCACCGTATCTATGGCAGTCGACGTAATCGTCCAGCACGAAGACGGCGCTCACCGTTGTATGACAATGGGCAATGAACCTACCATTGTTGTAGGATTCAACATGTTGCCCGCCCCGTCGAAAGGTGCACCGTGCCCCAGGCTCATCCGATCAACAACCCCATCATTGACGCCGCAAAGCGCGAACTTGCGGATCGTGCCCAGACGGCAGCTCCCCTACGCACCGCAAACGATGCTTACAACGGGCCTGTCCGCATCGTCTCAATCAACACGTCGGAGCACAAAGGCACGCGTAAGTCACCCGTCGCCGACGGGCACGACACCGTCGTCGAGCAGTTTGGCCTCGCCTCCGATGCGCACGCCGGGCATTGGCACCGTCAGGTCTCCTTTTTAGCTGCAGAGTCTATCCAGACGGCGCAGGCGCGCGGGCTCGATGTGCACGAGGGCGACTTTGGCGAGAACTTCACCACCCAGGGTATCAACCTGCTCTCACTCCCCTTGGGCACGCAGCTCAAGCTCGGCAGCGAAGTGCTCGTCGAAATCAGCCAGATCGGCAAAGTCTGCCATACCCGCTGTGCCATCTACTATCTCGCCGGCGACTGCATCTTTCCCCACGAGGGCGTTTTCGGCGTGGTACTAAAGGGCGGAGAGGTCCATACCGGCGACGAAATCCAGGTGGTCAAGCTCGGCGACGGCACTTGCTCGTTCACCCCCGCCGAGGCGCTCGAAGAGATTGAGCAGGCTCGCCAGGAGGGCACGCTGTAGTTGTAAAACCCCACGTTGAGATAGCTTTTACAGCCCAAAGTTCCTCTTAAACAGGCCCCCGTAACGTTAAAGTTGAACTCTATGGTTTCTCAACAATTCATCATAACTGCAGGTCAAAGCCAAAGCCTCAAGTTCAACTTGACCCTTTGGAACCTTTAAGGTTCAAGTTGAGGTCGAAAGCAGTAGTAGAATACCGTTCGAACCATAACCTACGATTGATTGCAGAGGGACTGGATGCAGCATTCGAATCATCGCACCGCAGCGCTCATTGCGTCGAAGCCGGCTCGTATCATCACGAGCGCCGCGCTCGCCGTTGCGCTGACGGCCTCGCCGATGCTCTCCCCCGTTGCGGCGTATGCCGCCTCGCAGGCAACGCAGGACCAGCTTTCCGCAGCCCAGCAGAAGATCGAAGCCGCCACGAGCGCCTACAACGACGCCCGCACCAAACTCGATGACCTGCAAAAGCAGATTGACTCCAATGAGGCAAGCATCGAGGAAATCGAGGCTAAGCTTCCCGAGCAGCAGGCCAAGGCAAGCTCCGCCATGCGCGATCTGTACAAGTATCAGAAGGGCACCAATCCCATCGTGAGCTTCCTGGTCAACGCGCAGAGCCTGGGTGAGTTCATCACGACCTGCAAATACACCAACCAGATCACGAGCTCGAGCGTCGACGAGATCGAAGAGCTCAATAACATGCAAACCGAACTCGAGCAGAACAAGGCCGAGCTCCAGCAGGCCAAGTCACAGCTTGAGGCAGAGCAGAAAAACGCCGAGGATGCGCTGGCGCAGGCCCAGCAGCTCCGCAGCGAGGCACAGGAAAAAGCCGAGCAGGAAAATGCCGCCGAGCTTGCCAAGCTTGAGGCCGATAAGGCCGCTGCCGCCGAAAAGCTCTCGGGCGAGGGCGTAAGCGGCAGCAATTCCAGCAGCCAGGCCACCAACACCAACACCACCATCGACACCACGGTGAACAACGCCAATACCGGTAGCTCCGATTACGATTCGTTCATTAATGAGTGGACGAGCCGCATCGACAATTATCTCGCCGGCTCCCCCATGGCAGGCCAGGGCTATAACTTTGCCGTCGCCGCTTGGAATACCGGTGTCGACCCCCGTTGGTCCCCCGCCATCGCCTGCATCGAAAGCACCAAGGGTGCTTATTGCGCCAATTCTTACAACGCCTGGGGCTGGAGTGCACGTGGCGGCGGTTGGCGCAGCTTTGGCAGCTGGAGCGAGGGCATCTCCGCTCACGTTGCCTATCTGGGCGCCAACTACGGCTCCACCCTTACCCCGGCAGCGGCCAAAAAGTACTGCCCGCCCACGTGGCAGGACTGGTACAACAAAGTCGCCGCTCAGATGAACCGCATCTAAGTGCAACTGCAAAGGGCCCCAATGGGGCCCTTTTCTTTTAGGTAGCGGAGGTATCGACGACGCCGGTCACATTGGCAACCGCAACTATGACGATCATGCATAGGAGCAGCACACCCAATGCCTTGAGCCAGAGTTTCGCGAGCTTCTTGCCGCGATAGCTGTCGAGCAGTGCGAATCGCCGACGAAGACGGCGCTTATCGAGCAGCGCAAAATGCATAAGCACCATAAGACCATCGACAAAGAAAAAATACTCGATTATGAGAAGCCACGTCGGGTAGCTTTGGTTTGCTCCGGTGGGGTGAAAGACGGCAAAGTGACTTCCGGCAAAGAACACAAGCAGCGAGAAGCAGACGAGCGTATTCCAAATGCGCCCCAGAGACTCCGGAACGCGAGAGAGCAGGCCGCATGCAGCGGAGGCGGCAGGCCTAGGAAGCCCTGCGGGGTTCTGGAGCCCTTGGGACGCCAACACCGTCTCCGAGGCCGGAGTACGGACAGGCGCAGGCGCAGAAGGCCGCACGGGGTGAATCAGGTCGTATGCCACGCGCGTCGCCCGTCCCAACGCTTCCGCACTCGCAAAACGTTTGGCCGGGTCGAGCGCCATCGACATGCAGATGACATCGGCAAGTGGAGTGGGAATGCCACGCGCCTCGCATTGCTCGCGCATGTCGAGCCCTGGTTTAGGGTCGACTCCCGTCAAGCAGAAGAACAACAGGGCGCCAAGTGCGTAGACGTCGCTGCGCACACTCGTCTGCCCAAACCCATACTGCTCGGGCGGCGCATAGGGTCGTGTGCCAAACTTGACGGTGTCGGCATCGGCGCCATCGCGCCATACGCGCGCGATCCCTAGGTCGATAATCACCAGCGATGAAAATGTCAGGCCGTCATCAGGCGTATAGTTGGCACCTGTCACGATGATATTCGACGGCTTGAGGTCGCGATGGATCACCGGCGCCGACGTCTCCCCCGCCATTGCAAAACCGGCATGGAGCTCGCCCACGGCGTCGCAAAGGACAGGATACAATTCACGCGCATAATCGGGGGTGGCTCCCAGACGGTCCACCAGAGCCCCGAGTGTCTCCCCTTCGATGTATTCCATAACCACGTTGAGCTCGTCGCCCACACGACGACAATCGACGATTCTGGGCAGGTGCTCAAAACGCCTACCTGCCCGTTGCGCGGCAAACAGACGCTCGTATGCCCCGCCGATTTGAGCCGAAGCATCGATGCGTTTACGGACAAAGGGGCCGAGCGAACCACCGCCGGTTCCTTCAAAGTACACGAGCTCGGTTGTTTCAACGGACGAGCGCTTAAGTACACGCTCCACGCGATAGCTGTCGTCGCGATCGAGCGACGCCAGGTGCTCGGCAAGCGCTGCGGTCAGCTCGTCATCGGAATATGTTGGGATCTGAGTATCCATAGCCTCCATCATAGCGCAGGGCGCAGACACCCCATGGCATCCACGCCCCGTTCGTTTGCATCGTTGTTCGGCAGCTCCGCCGGCTCAGATATCAGCCGCTAACTCACCGTCTCCTCGCCAAAGCGATACAGCTCCTCGTTGACCTTTTGGAGGCTGCACCCGCGATCGATGCAAAAAATGATAATCGCATCGCGGCGGTCCTTGCAGTTAAGGACGCTTACCCCGGCAGCCGTCAGCGCACGGTTGGTCTCTTTGAGCGTCAGCGCCATCGCAAAGGCAATCTGCAGCACCTTATTGCGACTCGGATGACGCGCGCCGGTAAAGATCTGATAGCCAAAGGTCTCATTGAGATCGGCCATACGAACCACGCGCGAGCGCTCCAAGCCCTTTTCCTGCAGTAGCTGCTTCAGGTAGTTCGAAAGCGACGGGGTGGCAAAGTCGTGTTCTTTGATATAGCCATCGATGTTTGGCGCGTCGAGAAGCTCATTGAGTAACTCGTCAGTCAGCTTTTTATCGGGCATACGACTTCACCTCCCATACGGCGCAACGGTAGCGACATGCTAGGCCAGCACCCAGCTTGCAGTGGCAGACTTATCAAACATGTTGGCAAAATACAGTGCCTTCTTGATATCGCCATCAAAGTAGATATTGCCCGCCACGGAGCCACCGGCGGAAAGGGTACCAGACTGCAGCTCATCGGAGCCCTCGCTGTAGTAACCCTGATTCTGCTGAGCGCCGTTGGCGTCCTCGCCCTTCCAGTCGTAGATGTTGTAATCTGCGCCCTCATCGCCATTGTTGACGTACGTGACGTGAATGCCCGTCATGGTCGAACCGTCATAATTTGTGAGGCCGGGCTGGACGGAATCGACAACGACGGAAAGACCGGAAGCCGTGGTCACCGTCGCACCAACCGCCAGGTCAGTCGTAGACTGCTCTTCCTTCTTCGCCTCTTCCTTCTTGTCGTCATCGCCAGCGTCCTCGGTGACGGTCGCCTTATCGCTATCACAACCGGCAAGAAGACCGGCAGTCCCCAAGGCGACGGTGGCGAATGCGCCAAGTGCAGTGCGACGGCTCAGCAGCACTTCGTTTTCGAGCTTTTTCATTATGCATCCTTTCTACGATCCGGCTACCGTGCCGGCACACAGCACATCGTAGGAAGGATTAAACTTGAATTCATTAGCTGAGAGCTAAGGTTGCGGTAAACGGCCAATGCAGTTATCCAAACGCCGAGCAAACGCACTTTGCGCGACCGTCTGCTGGCAGCGCATCAAACCACCGCGACGGATTCCCCGGTAAAAGCACTGATCATCAACAGGACAAAGAACGCCAGGTAGCTGATGCTCAGCAGGTAGGCGATGACCAAAAAGGCAATCCATCCTACATTGGTCTTACCGTCGGCACGACGTTGCTCGCGAGAACGGCACAGCCAAATCGTCACGCCGATGGCCACAATCAACAGCACAAGTGCCGCTGCCGCCAGTCCAGCAAGCGCAAACATCACGCCAATGCTCACAGCAATAACCGGGAGCAGCAGCAAACCGCACCCGCATCCACCCGGACTATATACGGCAGGCTGTCGGCGTCGCCTCATCGTCACGCCACCCCCATCATCTCTGAGCACTACAGCGCAATGGCCTGCTGAACAGGAACGATCTTATCGAGTTCCGGTTCGATCCGCCTTTTCTCGGCCTCAAGGTCAAACGCCACCTGAGCGCGCAGCCAATAACCATCCGTCAGGCCAAAATAACGGCAAAGACGGAGGTCGGTGTCGGCCGTCACGCGACGTTTTCCCAAGACAATCTGCCCGATACGCTGAGCCGGAATCCCGGTCTCTTTCGCAAGGCGATATTGAGAAATGCCCATGGGAACAAGAAACTCCTCTTTGAGAAGCTCACCAGGAGTCACTGGCGACAGCAAATCGGACGAGGTCTCATCACTTGTGATAATCGACGATTTCGACATTCCAAGCCATCTCCTGTCTCCACTCAAAACAGACCCGATAGCGCTCGTTAACACGGATGCTATATTGACCGGCACGATCGCCCTTCAAAGCTTCCAGGCGATTGCCCGGCGGAACGCGAAGATCATCAAGCGAAGCACAAACCTGCAGTTGGCGAATCTTCCTCAACGCAACACGCTCAAAGGGCACGAACCTCCTGACCCGCACACCCATGGCAAAGCGTTCGGTATCCTCATCTTCATACGATGCAATCATAGTATCGCCTTACGTTAGTAACGTCAAACGTTTCTATAGACTTACATCTCTATTATATCGTACGTTTGTTCGTGTTTTCTAGAACAAATAGTCCTTCACACCTTAGTCAAGCAAAAGCAATCGTTTGTAGACATCGAGGCCCTTGAGTAGAATTTCCTCGTCAAAGAGCATGCTATCGGTATGCAGAGCGCTTGTGGCATAGGCGGGGCAGCCATCCGAATCACTCGGGTTGTCTTGGTCCTCTGGCATACCCGTGCCCAGCAGGAAAAACACGCCCGGCAGATGGCGCTGATAGAACGCGAAATCCTCGGCGATTAGCAGCGGCTCGTCCACGAGCTGCAATTCGGGCAGAGCGGGCGCGATTCGGGCAAACAACTCAGGGTCGTTATCGACCGGTGGATAGCCCTCGGCAAAGTCAAGATCATACGTGCAGCCCGTTGCGGTGCACGCCTCGTCGAGCACACGGCGTACGCCTTCGCGCGCACGGTCGAACATGTCGTCCGTAAACACACGTAGGCTGCCGGCAACATGGGCCTCCCCCGCCACCGCGTTGCAGACGGTACCGGCCTGCAGCAGACCAAACTTACCGATACAGGGCTCGTCGGTGCCCAGCTCGTCCATCAGCTCGCGCTCGGCAACCAAAAACTTCGCTGCCGCCAACGCGGCATCGTGCGACTCCCCAACCGGCACACCATAGGTCTTAGCGATGTGGATGCTCGTACCGTGAATATGGATATGCGTCTCGCTCGAACGCGCCAGCAGCGGACCGGAACAACTCGCCAACGTGCCGGCAGGCAGATCGGGCCACACATGGAAGCCAAAAATGCGGTCGGCCCCATAGCGCTCGAACACACCACTCTCGCATACCGTCTTGGCACCACCGGTCGTTTCCTCGGCCGGCTGGAACACAAAGAGAACGTTGCGCCTAATGGCGCCCGGCTGTTCGCGAATCGTACGGTCAACATGCGTCGCGGCGGCAAGCGCCATGGCCATGTGTCCGTCATGTCCGCAAGCGTGCATCTTGCCGGGATGGGTCGAGGCAAAGGCCGCTCCCGTCGCCTCCACGATGGGCAGCGCATCCATATCGGCGCGAATCGCCGTAGCATGCGCGGCATCAACACCGGCGTCGAAGAAAGCACAGACGCAGCTGGGGCACGGATGGGTCACCTCGCAAGCGAGCGGTGCCAGCACGCCCTCGATATAGGCAATGGTTTGCGGAAGATCGAAATCGAGCTCCGGAATGCGATGGAGATCGCGGCGATAGCGACGGAGTTCTTGGAGCTCGGTCATAGAGGATCCCTTCGTGAGGCACATCTGTTGCAACTTATTGTGATACAGGATTGTGGCGCACATGTTTCCAGCATATCCCTGCATTTTTTAAACGTTATATACGAATACTCTTGTTTGGTAAAGTGCAACGTGATAGGGTCTTTACCACTTGATAGAGGCGCGGGCACGAAGAACCGCGGGCGAGCCGGCAGGCTTTGACCCCGTGGGGAGGCGAAACCCGCCGAACTGGGTTTTTCGGGCACGAACAACCTGGTGGGCCTGTGGGAAACACCCACAGGACTGTCTGCAGCAATGCGGGAGCGCTATCCGGACATTGGGTCCACGCTATGCGGATTCGATGCGCAGATGGCGCCGTCTGGATAGCGAGGTTTACGGGACATGGCATTGACCCCCAACGAGGCATATGCGGCCAAGCAGCCGTTTGTGGACAAGGAGACACTCGAGCATATCGTCGAGCAGTTCCCCACGCCGTTTCATCTATACGACGAGGCGGGCATCCGCCGCAACATGCAAGAAGTGCGCGACGCCTTTGCATGGAACCCGGGCTTTAAGGAATACTTTGCCGTCAAGGCCAACCCCAACCCGGCGCTCATCTCCATTCTCAACGAATACGGCTGCGGCTGCGATTGCTCGAGCTATACCGAGCTCATGATCGCCCGCTCGCTGGGTATCACGGGACACGACATCATGTTCTCGTCCAACGACACGCCGGCTGCCGACTTTGAGCTCGCCGACAAGCTGGGCGCCATCGTCAACTTTGACGACATCAGCCACATCGAGTTCTTTGAGCGCGTTGCGGGGCCCATCCCCAAGACGGTCAGCTGCCGCTTTAATCCAGGCGGTCTGTTCCAGCTCTCCAACGGCATCATGGACAACCCGGGCGACTCCAAATATGGCATGACCACCGAGCAACTCTTCGAGGCCTTCCGCATGCTCAAGGCCAAGGGCGCCGAGGACTTTGGCATCCACGCATTCCTTGCCAGCAACACCGTCACCAACGACTACTACCCCAAGCTCGCACGCATCCTCTTTGAGCTTGCCGTACGCCTGGAGCGCGAGACCGGCGCACACGTCGCCTTCATCAATCTGTCCGGCGGCGTCGGCATCCCCTATCTGCCCGAACAGCAGGCCAACGACATTCACGCCATCGGCGAGGGAGTACACGCGGCATACGACGAGATCCTGGTTCCCGCCGGTATGGGCGATGTGGCCATCTGCACCGAGATGGGCCGCTATATGATAGGCCCCTACGGCTGCCTGGTCACCAAGGCCATCCACGAGAAGCAGATCTACAAGGACTATATCGGTGTCGACGCAAGCGCCGTCGATCTGATCCGCCCTGCCATGTATGGCGCCTACCACCACATTACGGTGATGGGCCAGCCGGGTGGCGCCGACAAGACCACAGTACCCGTTACGGACACCTACGACATCACGGGCAACCTATGCGAGAACAACGACAAGTTCGCCATCGATCGCGAGTTACCGCATATCGACATGGGCGACCTGCTTGTGATCCACGATACCGGTGCGCATGGCTACTCCATGGGCTACAACTACAACGGACGTCTGCGCTCCGCCGAGGTTCTGCTGCGCCCCGATGGCTCAGCCGACCTCATCCGCCGTGCCGAGCGCCCGGGCGATTACTTTGCCACGCTCGACGTGCTGCCGAGCGGCCGAGAGCTGCTGGCCAAGTCGCGCGCCGAAAGTGCCCGCCGTCGCGCCCAAGACGAGCGCTTGGCCGTCGCCGCCCAATGGAATAAGCGCATCCAGATCGCGGAAGCGAAGGAGAAGAACATGGATATCCGCAACCTCGAGGGCTCAATCGTCGCCCTCGTCACGCCGTTTAAAAAGGACGGCAGCGTCGACTTTGACGCACTCGAGCGCCTTATCGATTTCCACCTGCAAAACGGCACCGACGCCATCCTCACCCTGGGCACCACCGGCGAGAGCGCCACGATGACCGATGACGAGGACAACTCCGTCGTCGCCGCCGTGGTCAAGCATGTTGCAGGACGCGTCCCCGTCATCGCCGGCTCGGGCTCCAACTCCACGCAAACCATGCTCACCAAGTCGCTCACTTACCAGGGCTTGGGAGCCGACGGCCTGCTGCTCATTACCCCCTACTACAACAAGTCCAACGAAGAGGGTATCTATCAGCACTTTAAGACCGTCGCCGATGCTGTGGACATCCCCTGCATCCTGTACAACATCCCCGGCCGTTGCGGCTGCGGCATCAGCGAGCGCAACGTAGAGCGCCTGGCCGCACATCCCAACATCATGGGTATTAAGGAAGCCTCTGGCAACGTCGCTTACGCGGCCAAGATCGCCCACCTGCTGTCCGACGACTTCCGCATGTACTCGGGCGAGGACGCCCTCACCGTGCCGCTCATGAGCCTGGGCGCTTCGGGCACCATCAGCGTGTGGGCCGACGTTCAGCCGCAGCTCGTGCACGACATGTGCCGCGCCTATCTGGACGGCGACGTGGAGCGCGCCCGCGATATCCAGATTGCCGGCCAGCCGCTCATCAATGCCCTCTTTAGCGAGGTCAACCCCATCCCCGTCAAGGAAGCACTCGCCCAGATGGGTATGATCGAGGCAAACTACCGCATGCCGCTGTGCCCCATGGCAGACGACACGCGCTCCGCACTTACCGATGCTCTGAAAGGAGCTGGTCTGCTTGATTAAGACCGTCATTATGGGAACGGGCCGCATGGGCTCGCTCATCCGCACCACCGCCGAGGGCATTGTCAACACCGCTGGAGAGCCCGTTTTTGACATCGTCGCCCAGATCGGCTTCGACTTGTCCGAGCTCGAGAGCGCACCGGCCGCCGATGTAATCATCGACTTCTCGAACGTCGTGACCTTCGATGCCGTTGTCGCCTATGTCGAGCGCACGGGTGCCGCACTCGTTTCCGGCACCACGGGCTATACGCCCGAGCAGGTGGATCGCCTGCGCGAGCTGGGTCAGAACGCCCGTGTTATGCACTCGGGCAACTACTCTATCGGTATCGCCGCCCTGCGCCATCTGGTTGCCCAGGCCACGCGCGAGCTGCCCGGCTTTGACTGCGAAATCGTCGAGACGCACCATAATCAAAAGGTCGACGCCCCCAGCGGCACTGCCAAGTTGTTGCTCGACGCCGTCGTCGAAGCCGAGCCCGAGGCAGGCTACCACCCCGTCTATGGCCGCGAGGGCATGTGCGGCGCGCGCGACCCCAAGGAGATCGGCATGCACTCGCTGCGCGGCGGCACCGTCGCCGGCGTGCACGAGGTAAGCTTTTTCGGCCAGGACGAGGAGGTCACGCTCACGCACCGCGCCACGAGCCGTCAGATCTTCGTCAACGGCGCCCTGGCAGCCGCGCAGAAGCTCGTCACCCGCGAGCCTGGCTTCTATACGTTCGACCAGGTCATGTTTGCCTAACCAGGTATCAACCGGATCCACTCAAAGGAGAGACAGCAAATGAGTAATGCAGCCGAGATGGACGCACAGGAGATTATCAACTACATCGCAACCGCGCCCAAGAAAACGCCCGTCAAACTGTACGTGCGCGAAAAGCCGGGCATGAAGGTCCAGTGGGGCAATGCGCACGTCTACGGCGGTCGTCGTGGCAAGACCGTCTTTGGTGACTGGGATGAGCTCAAGGCAATCCTCGACGCCAACGCCGACTCCATCGACTACTACGACGTAGAGAACGACTGCCGCAACTCCGCCGTGCCCATGCTCGACCTCAAGGGTATCAACGCCCGCATCGAGCCGGGCGCGATCATCCGCGACCGTGTCGAGATTGGCGATCGCGCCGTCATCATGATGGGCGCCATCATCAACATCGGCTCCGTCATTGGCGAAGGCTCCATGATCGACATGGGCGCTGTGCTGGGCGGCCGCGCCACCGTGGGCAAGAACTGCCACATCGGCGCCGGCACCGTGCTGGCAGGCGTCGTGGAGCCCGCCAGTGCCACGCCCGTCATCATCGAGGACGACGTTATGATCGGCGCCAATGCCGTGGTCCTGGAGGGCGTGCACGTAGGCAAGGGCGCTGTCGTTGCCGCCGGCGCCGTGTGCGTCGAGGACGTCCCCGCCGGTGCCGTCGTGGCCGGTGTCCCCGCCCGCGTCATCAAGATGCGCGACGAGAAGACCGACAGCAAGACCGGCCTGGAAGAGGGCTTACGTCAACTCTAGGGCTGCGCAGTTTTACCAAACCGCGTAACTAGTCGACGCTGCACCTTTGGTTCCGTCGTTCTAACGAACGACGGATCTCTCGACGCTGCAAACGCCCCTAAGCGGCAATCTGACGTTCAATCGTCGGTCGCGTACCGAAGTACGCTTCCCTCCTCTTTCACGTCACCTTGCTCGCCTAGGGGCGTTTTCGCTGACTTATGCTCAGTCTGCAACTCAATTCAGCTCCAAGCAAAAAGGCCGAAGTCCCGAAGGGTTTCGGCCTTTGCTTTGTCTGAAGTTCAAGCGCAGTTTATCGATTCTCAATTGACCCGATGTTTTTTAGCTCGATGGAGATGAGGCCGTTAGGCTCATTGACGAACTCGATGTACTCGGAGTTGGAACCCATCTCGGCCGGGAAGCTGATCTCGATACCCGTGTCGGTACGGATCTTATGATTGCGCACCGCCGCGCGTTCGACCTGCTTGCGCTCCACGGGCACACGCTCAGGCACCTTCTCCTCGGTCAGTGCCGCGCGCACGCTCTCCTTGATGACCGGCTCGTCCTCAAAGACCTCGTCGACGATATCCCAAGGCGGCAGCTCCTCGTCATCCTCGACCTTCTCGGCAACAGCAGCCTTAACCTTGGCGAGCGCTACGGCCGTATTGGCACCGTGCTCCTCGGCGACTTCCTCGACCACACGCGTCACGGTGTCGATGACCTCCTTGCCCGATACGCCCGTGTCGCACTGCAGCAGGCCATCGGGGATAAGCATACGGTCCTCGCCGGCGATCTTGCGTTTCTTGTCCACATAGCCGATCTCCATGGTGCTTGCACGCACGATTGCATAGCTCGGCACCTTTTGCGAGGGATTCGGCAGAATGGCGTAGTGGCGCGCAATGTCGTTGCGCACCTCGCCCTCTTCGCGACCTACCTCGTGCATAAAAGCCTGCTTGGAGCCCAGCAGCATCACGGCAAACCAGCGGGCATCCTCATCGTCATCAAAGTCCGCCACAAGCACGTCAGTGGACTCGGCTTTCTCGGCCTTGGTAAGTTCGGAAGAGATGAACTCCGCAATCTGCTGAGACAGGTCCACGAACTCACGCTCACCAAAGAAATAGCCCTTGAGCTCGCCGCCGAATGCGGAGTTCTCGGCAAACGTGGCGCGTTTATTGTCGGCCGAGGTGCGTGCGCGGCGCAGATGCGTGGTCACGAAGTTGCGCACGGTACGGCTCTCGATATCGAGCTCTCGCTGGCTCATGACGTTGACGGCAGAGTCAAAGTCCAGGATATGCAGAATCGCGTGATTGATTTTCATATACGGCATTCCGTTCTAGATCGATTTCGGCACGAACCAGTATAGCGGTCGAGCCCGCCCCAGGCGCATCGAAGATTGGCGCATCGGGGACAGGTTGCTTTGTATCAATGGCTAGCGCAGGAGCTCGGACTGCCAAGCCTCGAGCTGTTCTGCCAAACTCTTGCCGGCAGCGGGCACGTCGATCTGGGGTCGTTTGGGCAACAGTGCGCATTTAAGGATCGCCACGATGGTCTGCGAGATAAAGCGTCGCGTATCTTTGTCAAAGCCTTGCGCAGCCTGGAGCATCACGGGCAGACTCTCACGCAGATTTCCTGCGATATCCGCAAACCGTTCGGCGTCCGTAGCCTCAAACACGGAGAACAACGCATCTACAAAACGCTCGCGCTCGCTAGGTGACACTGCAAGCAGCATCTCGCGAATGGAGCCATCAACGTATCGAGCACCGGCGGACAGGCGCTCACAGTATACGAAGTCGCAACCATCAACCACCCAGCTAAAGGGATTGTGCTGCAGCAGGCTGAACTCGGTGCTCTCAACGATGGCATAGTCCTCTTGTGTCTCGAACATCATGCCGAAGATCGACGACCGAGGTAGCGTCTTGTCGATTCGACCGGAAAGATCGGCAAAGGCGTTGCCGTTCAGAAACTCCTCGACGAACCCTGGACCATCATGGGAATACGCCCGTTCGATTCGCTCACGGGCGACATCGGAGCACATCGCCGCACCGTACACCGCAAGGTTTCCGCCCTTGGAATGACCTCCGCACAAAAGCGGCCCGTCGATCGCATCCGCCGCCTCGTCCACATAACGCGCCGCGGATTCCTGGGCCGGCACAGGACACCGGAACGCCATGTTAAAGTCCTCTTTCCAGCCCACAATCGTGCTGTCGGTCCCCCGGAAGGAAAGATAGCTAAACCCCGCCGGAAACCGGAACGCCATGGCTGCAAACTGCTCCGTCGCCACCACATCGCTCACGGCACGATAGCCGCAAACGTGCACGCCGCGGTATCTGGGATTTGCTGCCACGGCCTCCAACAAGGCCCTGCTTCCCTCTGGGTCCCACAAGTCGTCAATCATGTCCCGGTAGCACTCGGCACGCAGCAGTTCGCGTACGTCTAGGCCCTGCCAGTTCGTCAGCCCCGCCATATCACCCGGCAAGCGCAAATAGGACAACCACGCAAAGACCAGGCTATCCACCGCGCAGAACGGCCGCTCCTCAAAGGGATCAAACGCCGTCTGGACATAGGTCAAAAAATTAGGCGAATCCGACATGGCCCTCCCATCAACTATGGTGCATTGGAGTCAGGTTACTTTGCACCAAAAAGGCGCCCGGGCCGTGTGGACCCGGACGCCTTCATTGTAGCTTTTCGCTCTAGCGAGCTTGATTTAGCAGGAGAAGTCGACGCTGTCGATGATGTCCTTGAGGGCCTTGGCGGAGACGGTGAGCTCATGCTGCTCGTCGTCGTTCAGCGGCACGGGGACGCGGCAGACAACGCCGTCGCGGCCAACGACGGTCGGCATGGAGATGGCAAGATCGGACAGGCCATACTCGCCCACCATGAGCGAGGAGACAGGCAGAACGGTCTGCTCATCGCGCATAACGGCGGTGCAGATGCGCTTGACGGCCATGGCGACGCCATAGTAGGTGGCGTGCTTCTTCTCGATGATGGTGTAGGCGGAGTTCTTGACGTCCTCGGCGATGCGCTTCTCGGCAGCCTCATGCTCCAAGTGGCCGTGAAGCTCACAGAAGGTGTTCAGCGGAACGCCGGCAACCTGAGCGCTGGACCAAGCGACAAACTCGGAGTCGCCGTGCTCGCCCATGACATAGGCCTGGACATCGCGCGGGTCAACCTCGACGTGGGCACCAAGCATCTGCTGCAGGCGGCCGGTGTCGAGCACGGTGCCGGAGCCGATGACGTGGCCCTCGGGCAGGCCGGACATCTTGATGGCGGCGTAGGTCAGAACATCGACCGGATTGGAGACGATTAGCAGAATGCCGTCGAAGCCGGACTTCTTAATCTCGGGAATAATGGACTTAAAAATGTTGACGTTCTTGTTGACCAGGTCCAGGCGGGTCTCACCGGGCTTCTGGGCAGCGCCAGCGGTGACGACGATCATGGCGGCGTCGGCGACATCGGAATAATCGCCGGCGTAGATCTTCATCGGCTCGGCAAACGTCATGCCGTGCGCGATATCCAGGGCCTCACCCTCGGCGCGGTTCTTGTCCACGTCGATGAGGACCATTTCGGAGAACAGACCGCTCTGCATCAGCGCGAACGCCGAAGACGAACCGACGAAACCGCAGCCGACAATAGCGACCTTCTTCTCGTTAACCATTAGAAACTCCCATCTCTCTCCACAAACAAGCCGCCCGGGAACGACCCGAGCGGCTTGCCGTAATCCCAATACATCCAATCGGGACTTTGATTATGCTCCTATTCGCAGCCAAATATCGACCGCTTACCGAAATTATTTGCAGAATTCGTAAAATAACTGCACGAAATCGGTTTCGAGCTATTGACGAGCCGAAACAACTTTCTAATACAGGCCCGCCTCGCGAATGGCCTCGACAGCCAAAGCGATCTGGTCGGGCGGCAAGACCAGCGCCATGCGCACGTGCCCCTCGCCCGAAGGACCAAAGCTCGCGCCCGGCGTCACCACAACGCCGGCCTTCTCCATAAGCTCCTCGCAAAACGCCATGGAATCGGTGCGACCACCGGGAAGCTTGGCCCACACGAACATAGAGCCATGCGCGTTGGGACGCTCCCAGCCCAGGCCCTCAAGACCGTCGCACAGGGCATCGCGGCGCTCCTGGTACTTCAGACGCTGCGCCTCGACCTCATCGCGCGGACCGTTCAGACAGGCGATAGCAGCCTTCTGGATCGGGAAGAACATACCAAAGTCGATTTGGCTGCGCAGCTTGGCAAAGGCCGAGACCACGTCCTCGCGGCCGACCAAAAAGCCGATACGCGCACCGGTGACGTTAAACGACTTGGAGAGCGAGAAGAACTCAACGCCCACCTCGAGCGCACCGGGATACTGCAAGAAGCTTCCGCCCGGCTCGCCGTCGAACACGATGTCGGAGTACGCGTTGTCGTGAACAATCAGTAGATCGTGCTCACGCGCGAAGGCGATAATCTCCTCGTAGACCTCGGGCGTACCCACCGAGCCGACCGGGTTCGCGGGCAACGAAACGATCATGTACTTGGCGCGATCGGCCACCTCGGGATCGATGCCCGCCACATAGGGCAGGTAATTGTGCTCGGCAACCAGCGGATAGTACTCGAGCTTGGCATCGGCGATCTTCGCACCCGCCTCAAAGACCGGGTAGCACGGATCGGGAACTAGAATGGTGTCACCCGGATCGAGCAGGGCCAGGCCCAAATGACCCACGCCCTCCTGCGTGCCGTTGCACGACTGCACCATGGACGGCGTAATGCCCGAAACGCCAAAGCGACGCTCGTAGTAATCGCACACGGCTTGCTTAAGCTCAGGCAGGTCGCGCAGGGCGTACCTCCACATCTCGGGATCTTGGGCCGCCTGCGTGAGCGCCTCGACCACGTGGTCGTACGGCTTAAAGTCGGGCGTGCCCACGCTCATGTTGTAAATGGTCTTGCCCTGAGCCTTCAGCGCGAGAAGCTTGTTGTTGAGCGAGGCGAAGACCTCCGCGCCAAAGCGGTCGAGACGCTGCGATGCCTGCATGGTGCCACCTTTCGATATAAAAACGCGGCGCTCTGACAAGAGCGCCGCGCGATACGGGCCATCAGATTGCAAAAGTGTAACGCTTGCAACCCCCGTATTGGTTCAATTTAGCCAACCTTAGTCAACTGCATCGAGCGCGTCGATCTGCGCAAGCCACAAATGCGAGCTGGCGTCACTCGGCATACGCCAATCACCGCGCGGGCTGAGTGTCACCGAGCCCACCTTGGGACCATCGGGCAGACAGCTGCGCTTAAACTGCTGGGCAAAGAAGCGACGGTAGAACGTACGCAACCACGTGTGAACGGTCTTGGCGTCGTAGACGCCCTCAAAGCTCTTGAGCGCCATGCGGTAGATCTTGCCCGGCTCAAAGCCAAAACGCAGCAGGTAATAGAGGAAGTAATCGTGCAGCTCGTACGGCCCCACCAAATCCTCGGTCTTCTGCGCAATCTCGCCATCGCCCGTGGGCGGCAGAAGCTCGGGGGACACTGGCGTATCGAGGATATCGAGCAGGACCTCGGCAATGCGCCCACCAAAGACATCGGCCGCATAGCGCACCAGATGGCGCACAAGCGTCTTGGGCACGCTCGCGTTGACGGCGTACATGCTCATATGGTCGCCGTTATAGGTAGCCCAGCCGAGCGCCAGCTCCGACAGATCGCCCGTGCCGATGACAAAACCGCCAGCCTGGTTGGCCAGATCCATCAAAATCTGCGTACGCTCGCGCGCCTGGCTGTTCTCGTAGGTCACGTCCTGCACGGCCGGATCGTGCTCAATGTCCTTGAAGTGCTGTTCCACAGCCGCGTGGATCGAAACCTCGCGGAAGCTCACACCCAGGTCGCGGGCGAGCGACTCGGCATTCGACTTGGTGCGATGCGTCGTGCCAAAGCCGGGCATGGACACGGCTGTGATACCGGTGCGCGGCAGCCCCAGTGCATCGAAGGCGCGAACCGTCACGAGCAGCGCCAGCGTGGAGTCCAGGCCGCCTGAAAGACCGATGACTGCGGCCTTGGTACCCGTATGGGCAAGGCGGGTCTTGAGGCCGGCGGTCTGCAGGTCGAGGATGGTCTCGCAACGCTCGGCCAGGTCGCCATGGTCGGCCGGCACAAAGGGCGCGCGGGGGAAGACACGGTCGATGTCGAACGCATCGCGCAGGACAGGTTCATCTGCCGGCACGCCCTCAAACGAAAATTCAACGGTCGTGGCCTCCGGCGCATCGTCCGCGCGCGTCCACGTCGTCGAGCGACGGCGCTCGGCAACCAGGCGGTCAAGGTCAACGTCGGCGACGGCCATGTCGCAGGTAAGCAGCTTGGTCGCGGCGAGCTTGGAGCCGTTTTCGTAGACGAGGTTCTCCCCCGCAAAGACCATGTCGGTCGTGGACTCGCCCTCGCTCGCGTCTGCATAGGCATAGGCACAGTACAGGCGCGCACTCTGATTGGAGATGAGGCTGCGGCGGTAATCTGCCTTACCGATAATCTCGTCCGAGGCCGACGGATTGAGAATCACCGTCGCACCGGCAAGCGCCATCTCGGTCGAAGGGGGCGCCGGCACCCACAGGTCCTCACAGACCTCAACGCCCAGCACCAGGTCCTCGGCGCCCTCATCACAGCAGCGGTAGACAAGCCCCGAACCCAGCGGAACCGGACCCTGACCGGCAAACTCGACCCACACAGGATCCGCGGGCGCCGGAGCAAACCAACGGCGCTCATAGAACTCGCCATAGTTGGGCAGATACTTCTTGGCCGTGAGGCCCAAAAGCTCGCCCGCGCAGCACACGGCGGCGCAGTTGTAGATGTTTTCTGCCACCGCAACGGGCAAGCCAACGGTAAAGACAACCGGCAGCTCACGAGTCTCATCGAGGATATGCACCAGAGCAGCCTCGCAGGCATGCAGCAGCGTGCGGTTATGGAACAGATCGGCCGCGGTATAGCCGGTCAGGTTAAGCTCGGGCAACACCAGCGCGCGAACGCCGCGCTCGGTAGCCTCGCGAACAGCCGCCAGCGCAACCTCGGCATTGCCCTCGACATCGGCCACGCGAATCTGCGGCGACGCCGCCGCCACACGCAAAAAGCCATCAGACTGAGAAAGGTGAAGATTCATAAGAATGCTCCCGTGCGTAGACGTCATTCACAACAATTAGCAAACCCTATTGTAGTTCAACCGCCGGACGTAACCGCATCCCACCAACTTGGTGAGCAATTGATGAGTTGATGGTATCCGTTAAATGTCACGTACGATTCACATCTGGTGGGTACCCTGATGGCTACACGAAACGAAGCAGATTTACGCCGGGAGGACCCCGTATGACAACCAAGTACACCGACGCGCCGCGCACGCGCGTCATGACGCCGGCATCGCTCAACAACGGCGTGCACGAGAACCATTCCATCGGACAGACCATGGCCATCGCGCCCAAAAAGGGCCTGTTCGATGACATTTCCATTCCCCAGATCATCGCCGGCGCCGCAGCTGCTGCCACGAGCGTCGCGCTTGCTTCAAAGATCGGCATTGCCGGCTCGGTGATTGGTGCCGCTGTGAGCTCAGTCATCACTGTTGTGTCCTCGCAGGTCTATCGCCACTTTATCTCCGCCAGCGCCGAAGCAATCAAGGGCACGCATGCCGCTGTCGACTACCCTGCCGGCGCCTACGAGCCCGTTGAGCCCGATGTCGAGGAGCACCTAGGTGGCGCCGCGACCACGCAGGAGATGCGCCAGGTTGCGGGACGCGCGACCACGGCGCGCGTCGCCCCCAACAGCCTGCGCGCCAAGGCGGCGGCAGAGCGCAGCCAGACGCAAAAGAAGGTCATCGTCTTCTCGATCGCTATCGCCATCGTCGCGGTCATCGCCTGCGCCGGCGCCATCCTTATCACCACTGCCGGTGAGGGTCTGGGCGAGCGTCCCGAGCCAATCCTGTCGTCGCGCACGACCGAGAGCGATGCAAATGGCAACACCCAGTCGCAGGATCAGCAGGCACAGACGGACGATACGCAAGACAGTTCTACCTCTGCCAATTCGTCCTCGAACACCCAAAACCAATCGCAGGGCACCGATTCCTCTACGGCCAACAGTGGCACGCCGTCCGGCACGACCGACTCAAGCCAAACGACTGACAGCTCGCAGCCGAGCACGGGCGACCAGACGAGCGGCAATACATCGGGCACGGGATCTACCGACAACAGCAGCACTAACAGCTCGAGCGGAACCGCGTCCGGTACGGCGTCTGACAGCTCGAGCCAAGGCACGGCGTCGGGCAACTAAGCACGTTTGCCTCTCATAGATAACCGACCTGTATAACGGGCGCGAACCGGCAACGGTCGCGCCCGTTTGCCTTGGGCGCCGAGATGGCACGCCCCGTGCGATGGTAAGATGCTTTGGTGTGTAAAGAGGAGATTTGCCATGAGCAAGACAATAGTTAAGCCCACGCTATCGCTGGGCAACCACATCTATCTATATCGTCTGCTGCGCGATGCGATTGGGTGCGGCAAGCAAACGTTTATGACGCAGGTCGAGGAGACGCTCGCCGCCGGCGACATGGCCGCTTATGACCTGGGCTTCGAGTCCACGCGCGAGCTGCTCGAGGAGCTCGATGACTGCATCAAGCTGACCGTCTTTAAGGGCGGTCGCCTGTATGCCACCGTCATCGCCAACGAGGCCTGGGATGCCGCCCTTGCCAAGGGCGAGGACAAGCCCAAGGCAACCAAGGGAGCCAAGCAGTCCTACAAAAAGAAAAAGCGCGGCGAGAAGGACCTCAAGGCCGTGCGCCCCAAGCACGTTAAGCGTCCCGAGCCCGAAGCCATGGTTGAAGCCGCGCCGGAACCCGAGCCCGAGACAGAGATCGAAGTCGCTATTGAGGTAACGGCAGAAGCCGAAACCGAAATCGCCGCCACGACCGATCCCAAAGTCATATCCGAGCAGGAAGCCACTGTGGAGCTCAACGAAGCGCCCAAGTCGACAACCGAAGAAGCCGCTGACCAACCCGAGCCGCCTGCGTTCCAAAACAGCGATGTCTTTGGCGACGAGGCCGAGGACGATCAGTCCGACGAGCCCACAGATCAAGACGCTACCGAGACGGCGCCGGAACCCGAGACGCCGCAGCCCGCCATCTCGCTCACGGTCGTCTATGACCCCGAGAATGCCAATGCCGGCATCACCACCATGGCATCCACGCCCATCGAGGCAAAGTCGAGCGTCGAGAATGAGAGCGCGACGCAGGTTGAGGTTGAAACTGAAGCTGCAGACGCGCCCGTCACCGTGAAGCCCGCAGATTCCACAATCAAGCCGAAGACGACGCTGGAGTTCGCACCCGTCATCGAATCCGTGCCCGCCTCTGCTTGCGACCAAATTCCCGCACCGGCACCGGCTTCGGTACTCGCAGAGGCCCCAACCCCCGCACCCGTAGCGCCCGCCATCCCCGAGGACTTCCCCGTCGATTTCGCAACCGAGGTCTTCTGCCCCGGCCCGCTTCTGCACCAGCTGTCGACCTATCTCCCCTACGGCGCCGATACCCTCGGCATTGTCGGCGAGTACTACTGGATCGCCCGCGAGCGCGGTACCATCGAGGCCGCGCGAAACCGCGCAAGCTTCCCCCTGCGCTACACGCAGGCCGGCGAGCGCCGCGAGGTTGCCGTGCGCATCCGCCGCAATACCACCGGTGGCCTCGGATCCACCTGGGCCATCGATAAAGTCGAGCCTTCTACCAAGTAACAAAAAGGGACGATAACCCCAAGGTTATCGTCCCTTTCTCGTTAGGTCACCTGAGCTCGACTAATCGCGCGTCAGCTTACGGTGGATACGATGCGGCTGGGCCGCGTCCTCGCCCAGGCGCTCGATGCGATTGGCCTGATAGGCCTCGAAGTTGCCCTCGAACCAATACCAGTTGCCCGGATTCTCGTCGGTGCCCTCCCACGCCAGAATGTGTGTGGCGACGCGGTCCAGGAACATACGGTCGTGGCTAATGACCACCGAGCAGCCCGGGAACTCGAGCAGCGCCGCTTCGAGTGAGGACAGCGTCTCGACGTCGAGATCGTTCGTGGGCTCGTCGAGGAGCAGCAGGTTGCCGCCCTGCTTGAGCGTGAGCGCCAGGTTCAGACGATTGCGCTCACCACCAGAGAGTACGCCAGCGCGCTTCTGCTGGTCCTGGCCCTTAAAGCCAAAGCTCGCCACGTACGCGCGGCTGGGGACCTCGGTCTCGCCGACCATCATGTGGTCCAGGCCATCCGAGACGACCTCCCACAGGTTCTTATCGGGATCGATGCCAGAACGGTTCTGGTCGACATAGGAGATCTTGACGGTCTCGCCCACCTCGAGCTCGCCCGAAGTCAGCGGCTCCAGGCCCACGATGGTCTTGAAGAGCGTAGTCTTGCCCACACCGTTGGGGCCGATGACGCCCACGATGCCGTTACGCGGCAGGGTGAACGAAAGGTCGTCGATGAGCACACGGCCATCGAACTCCTTGTGCAGATGATGGGCCTCGAGCACCTTGTTGCCCAAACGCGGGCCCACAGGGATGCGGATGTCGGTCCAGTCGAGCTTCTGGCTTGCGCGGGCCTCGGCCTCCATCTCCTCGTAGCGAGCCAGACGGGCCTTGTTCTTTGCCTGGCGAGCCTTGGGCGAGCTGCGTACCCACTCGAGCTCGGCCTCCATGCGCTTGGCGAGCTTGGCGTCGCGGTTGCCCTGCGCCTCGATACGGGCGGCCTTGGTCTCCAGATACGTGGAGTAGTTGCCCTTGTAGGGATAAAGGTGACCGCGGTCGACCTCGCAGATCCACTCGGCAACGTTATCCAGGAAGTAGCGATCGTGCGTGACGGCAAGCACCGCGCCCTGGTAGTTGTGCAGGAAGTGCTCGAGCCACAGGATCGACTCGGCGTCCAGGTGGTTCGTGGGCTCGTCGAGCAGCAGCAGGTCGGGAGCTTCGAGCAGCAGCTTGCACAGGGCCACGCGACGGCGCTCGCCGCCAGAGAGCACGTTGACCGGCATGTCGGAATCGGGCAGCTGCAGGGCGTCCATGGCCTGGCCGAGCTTGGAATCGATATCCCAGCCGTCGGCGGCGTCGATCTCGTCCTGGAGCTTTCCCATCTCGGCCATGAGGGCGTCCATGTCGCAATCCGGGTCGCACATCTCCTCGCCGATCTTGTTGAAGCGATCGACCTTGGCGATCATGTCGCCAAATGCCATGCGCACGTTCTCGATGACGGTCTTGTCGTCGTCGAGCGGCGGCTCCTGCTGCAGGATACCCACGGTGTAGCCGGGGGTGAGCCTGGCATCGCCGTTGGAGACCTCCTCGATGCCGGCCATGATCTTGAGCAGGGTCGACTTGCCCATACCGTTGGGGCCCACGACGCCGATCTTGGCACCGGGGTAGAAGCTCAGGGTCACGTCGTCAAGGATCACCTTGTCGCCATGGGCCTTGCGAGCCTGATACATCTGATAAATGAACTCCGCCACAGTCATTTCTCCTTATCTAGCTGCGGAAATCTTCTCCCCCTCTCCGTTTTGGAAAAAGCGGAGAGGCAGTTCGCGCGTTCTAATAAAAAGGGGCATGGTTGCCCACACCCCCTAATACTACCTGGGAAAAGTCCCCCGGAACATACTATGAACTGCGTACGCTAGTTTTCCGCAACCTTAACGAGCGGCTCGCTGCGATTTGCGCCACAACAGATACGAGTAGACGTAGACGGCTCCAACCGAACCAAACGCCAGAACCGCAATCACCGCGGCGACGACTTCACTCGAAAGCACGCTGCCTGCCACGCCCATCACAATCAGGCCAATACCCAGCACCATAAAGCAGGCGCCGCCAAAACGCTGCGTACGGCGCCAGTTCTCGGGATCGGCAAGCGCCCAGGGTGTCTTGATACCGAGCGTATAGTTCTGCTTCACACGCGGCAAGTAGTTGCCTACGCCGATGAACAGCAAACCGACAACACCGGAAATCAGCACGTTGACCGAACCGACCGCCGGCACCACGCCCCAGACCGTAAGCTCTCCCAGCCAGCTTATGGCGCACATGAACAAGGTGAAGGCGATTACGAAGCCCTGGTAGAACTTGCCCGAGGTTCGATATGCCTCACCTTTGGGGTCGATGCGCGGCACCATGCAGAACAATGCGAGAAGCGCCAGAGGCAGCACGCCGAGCGCGGAGGCCATCCAACTAGGACCCCAACCGTCGACGGCGCCGTTCGCGCCCCAGTGCGTGGGAATCTGTGCAGGCAGGCTCGGCATCACCATGAGGTGCGCTACAACATTAATAGCGCAGACCACAACAAGCATGGCCCACACGCGCGACGATACCCCCGTGGCGTGAATGCCCTTGTTTTCGTTATTCATCCTTATCACCTTCCGTGTTTGTAAAGCCCATAAACCAACCGATCAAGTCCTGCATGACGGTGGTGTTTAAGCTGTAAACGATGTTTTGGCCATGACGTTCGTCGGTCACCAACCCGGCGTTTTTGAGCGTCGCCAAGTGATGGCTCAACGACGGCTTGCTGATGTCAAAATGCTCGGCAAGCTCCCCGGCCGTGCAATTGCCCTCGCGCAGCAGTTCCAAAATGTGACGCCGTGTAGGATCGGCCAGCGCCTTAAAACCCTCTCCCGGCATAAGACCTCCTCTCATCATCTCTCATGACGTGCACACTATACTCAATATTTAGATGTTTGTCTAACTATCTAATCGCAATGCTTCAAACCACATCAAAGCAAACGCCATCGCAACCTATGGGCGATTACCTATAATGGCGATAGCTAAAACACGACCTGCTTCCCCATCGGAGGATGTCTATGACCGAAACCACAGCCGCAACCCCCAACGAGACACGCGACACCAAGCTCGAGATCATCATGGGCCGCGAGGCACTCGACAAACTCGCCGCCGCCACGGTGCTGGTGCTCGGCTGCGGAGGTGTGGGCTCCAATTGCTGCGAGGCACTTGCCCGCGGCGGCATTGGTCATTTCGTCATTCTGGATAAGGACATCATCGCGCCCAGCAATATCAATCGCCAGGCCATCGCCTTTCACAGCACCGTCGGCAAGCGCAAAGTCGACGTCATGGAGGCTATGATTCACGACATCAACCCTACCGCTACCGTCATCAAGCGCACCGAATACCTGCTGAGCGACAACATCGATGATTTCTTCGCGAGCGTTTTGGAGCAGACGGACGGCAAGCTCGACTACGTCGTCGACGCCATCGACACCATCTCGGCCAAGCTCACCATTGCCAAATATGCTCAGGACCACGACATTCGTTTGGTTAGCTCCATGGGCGGGGCCAACAAGCTCCATCCCGAGTGCCTCCGCTTTGCCGACATTTTCGATACGGTACGTGACCCCATGAGCCGCATCATGCGCAAAGAATGCAAGAAGCGTGGAATCAAGAGCCTGCATGTACTGTTTAGCTGCGAGGAATCGGTTAAGACACAGCCCCGCGACCCTTCCAACATCCACGAGCGCACCGAGCTGGGAACCGCCAGCTTTATGCCGCCCATCATGGGCCAGATGATTGCCGGCGAGGTTATCCGCCAGATCAGCGGCCGCGGCACTGAGCGCGTACGCTCCGATGGCCAACGTCTGGACTAGCGGAGCGCACCGAGATGGAGCCCCGGTTATTTGATGCACACTGCCATCTTGATTTAATGGCTCACCCGGACGCCGTTGCCGATGAGGCGACGGCGCTGGGCTTGGGTCTATTTGACTGCGGCGTCAATCCGCGCGACTTTTCGGCCGCAAACGAGCGCGCCTGTCGCCAACTAGGCATCATCGCCGGCGTTGGGCTTCACCCCTGGTGGCTCGCCGATGGTCACTGCGGTTTTGTCGAAGTCAATCTGCTTTGCGAAGTTGCTGCCCAAGAACGCTACATCGGCGAAGTCGGACTCGACTTTTCCGCGCGCTTTGCTGGAAGTGAGCCGCTACAAATACAGGCACTTAACCGGCTCTGCGATGCGCTCGTGCAGCATCCTCTTACCGGGCGCGTGATATCAATTCACGCCGTTCGTTCGGCAGGAGCCGTACTGGACGTCCTCGAATCGCATGGACTACTCATCCCAAACCCCGACTCCCCCGTTATCATCTTCCACTGGTTTAGCGGTACTTCGGACGAACTCGTCCGCGCGCGTAATGCGGGCTGTTATTTTTCCGTCAACGAACGCATGCTCGCGACCAAGCGCGGTCGCGAATACGCACGACAGATTCCACTCGACCGCCTACTGCTCGAGACCGATGCGCCGGCCGAACCAAACACAGAAACAAGCGCGCAGTCGCTCATCAAATCGCTCACAAGGACCTCGATGCGCATTGCCTCACTCAAAAACTGTGACGCAAAGCGCATCGAGTCGGCAGTTTTAACAAATGCGCACTCTGTTTTTGACCTTCGCTAGCCCCGGTGGACAAAAAATGCCAGATATGAGTACTGTTGCAAATCCAGTCACATTATTTTACGGCAAAATAGTGCCTTGATAATGTGCAGCTATCCATTATCAAGGCACTTTAAGGTGGTTAAAGTCATTTTTAGCAGGTTTTAATCGCTCGCAGACACCCAACTAGGCCCTCAAAAGCTAAATTTCGCTGTTACTAAATTAGTGACAGTACTCATATTTAGCATTTTTTGTCCATGGAGTCCCGGGGAGGCGACAATTCGACTCCCCGGGACTGCTCACCTATTCGGAAATCGGCACTCCATGGCCCCAGGAGCCTTCCATGCCGCACACGGTCGAGGCAAACCCGGCAGCAAAGTCGAGTGCACGCTCGATGGCCTCGGCACCATCCTCGCCACGCTTGGCGGAATCGAGATAACACATCAGGAACGAAGCCAGGAACGAGTCGCCCGCACCCATGGTGTCCTTCAAATCCGTTACCGGTTTAGCCAGTTGGCGGTAATAACGATCGCCATCATAGGCAATGCAGCCCTCAGCGCCAGCCGTTGCCGATACGAAACGCGGACCTAGACCCCTCACCCATGCCAGACGCTCGCGAATCTCATCCTCGCTCGCGGCGTCTGCCGCGCTAAAGAATGCGAAGTCAACGTAGGGAGCAATCTGCTCGTAGTACTCGTCGGTCGAATCGTCCGAGAAGTCAAACGAAACCGTGATGCCCGCGGCCTTCAACTTGGGAAGTTCGCGCTCGGTAAAGCAATAGTTGCCCGAGTGGACTACGTCGAACTGCTTCATGTACGCAAGGTCAAAGCGATCGAGCACATAGCGAGTATCACCACGGATGCCACCCTCATTGGAGCCAAGGAAGACACGGTCACCGTCGACGACGGTCACGCGAGCCGCTCCGTTCTCGCCAATCATCTGCTCGCACTTGTCAAGCTCGATACCCTCATCCTCAAGACTCGCAATCACGTGCTCGGCAGCAGCGTCATTACCAAAGATGCCCATATACGCGGAGCGCGCGGCTCCGCATTTCTTGGCATACACGGCAAAGTTCACCGCATTGCCACCCGGATACATCGTGCGAATATGCTCGTAGCGGTCGACGACGTTGTCGCCAAACCCCAGTGCGCTCACGTTAAATGCCATAGCGCGCCCCTCTCTTATGCCAACGGAACCACTGTTGTGACAACAATGCCGCCCAGAATCTACGCGAGTTCCAGCAGCTCCGGCAGCTGGTCGATAATCTTGTCCGCGGCATCCTGGCTAAAGCCAAAGCGCTCCTCGCGCTTGGCAATAACCGTCAGGCCGGCTCGCTTACCCGCGGTAATGCCCGGAACGGAATCCTCAACGCAGCAGCAGCGATTCGCGGGCAGCCCCAGCAGGTCCAGCGCATGCAGGTAGATGTCGGGCTCGGGTTTGCTCTCCTTAAACTGCTCGCCGCTCACCACATACTCAAAGGCATCAGACAGCCCGCATGCGTTGAGCACTTCCTCGATGCTAACCATGGGAGACGAGCTGGCAAGCGCCACGCGAACGCCACGGCGCGGCAGCTCTCGAATCGTATCCACGGCGCCTGGGTTAATCAAAGCCTGATAGTCACGCGGACGCTTATGCGCCCACTCGTCCCAACGGGCCAACGCTTCCTCGCCAGTGAAGTGCCCCTTACCGGCGCGCTCAAACCAATCGACCAGCATATGCAGGAAGAACTGATGCGAGGTACCGACCTGCCCATTCAACTCCTCTTGAGTCAGATTAAGCCCAAGCTCCTTGGCAAACGCGGCAGTCTCGCCCAAGTAGTAATACTCGGTATCGACAATGACGCCGTCCATGTCAAAGATAACGGCGTCGAACGGAAATGCGGACACGGCACCCTCCCTAACAAAAGGACGCCCGCAAGCAGGCGCCCGAGCCATGCATTAATCGGCGATTCTAACCCAGCAGCTTATCCAGCGTCACCGCAATGCCATCTTCGTTGTTATCGGCGGTCACCATCTGGGCTACAGCCTTAACCTCTTCGACGGCGTTACCCATGGCAACACCGGTGCCGGCCCACTCAATCATGGACTTGTCGTTCTGGCCGTCGCCAAACGATACGACCTCACTGGCATCGATGCCGAGCTTGGGCAGGGCACCCTCGAGTGCGCGGGCCTTGTCGATACCGGGCGCCGTGTACTCAAAGTACCAGTCGGCCGTAAACATGCCCGAAAGCGTCTGCTTAAAGGGCGCATACATCTCCTCGTAATGCGCCTGCAGGTAGGCCGGATCGCCCGCCGTCAGCAGCTTGTCCACGGGATAAGCATCAGCGACCTCATGCAGGCTCTCCACCTCGCGAATCTTAAGATCGCACGCGTCGCGCTCATACTTGACGATATTCTTCTGCGAGCCGTCAGGCAGCGTGATCATGCAATGGTACGAGTCCTCGACGTGCAAATCGCGACCGAGCGAAATCATAGGGATCACGTCAAAATTACGCAGGTGATCAATCAGGCGATGCAATTCGTCGGCAGGCATAGCCTGATCGAACAGCACCTCGTCGGTCTGGGCATCGACGACGTGTGCGCCGTTAAAGGCCACCAGCAGACCGTCATGGTTTTGAAGGTCGAGCTCTTGCGCCAAGGCGTGCAGCCCCCATGCGGGACGGCCCGAAGCCAAAATGAGCTTAATGCCCGACTCCTGCGCCGCGAGCAGCTTCTCGCGCGTACGCGGGCTAATCACTTTCTGATCGTTGGTGAGCGTACCGTCGATATCCATCGCGATGGCTTTGATTGCCATATATGCCTCCCTGTCATTGAACAACCTTGTCTGAGCCATCATACAGAACACCCATCGCGACTCCGTTTACAACGGGAAAAATGTCATATTGTCCCGAACATGAACGGCGTGTGGTCGTGAAGCTTTATCGCTCAGGTCAAATACGTCTGCTAGCGACGCTCATCCGTCGGTGTGCCCTCGACGATCGCGATGCCCGCCGATGCACCTAACGCGCTGGCGCCGGCCTCGATGAATGCGCAAGCCTCTTCGTAATTATGGATACCGCCCGCCGCCTTGATTGCCACGGCATCGCCGAGCACCTCGTGCATCAGCCGCACGTCCTCGAGCTTAGCACCGCCAAAGCTTCTGCCAGTCGATGTCTTAAGGAATCCCGGCTTGGCCTCCAGCGCGATCTCGCATACACGGCGCTTGGCGGCGTCGTCGCCGTCCAGTTTGCACATCTCGACGATCACCTTGTCAGTGATGCCATGCGCGCGACAAAAATCAGCAATGGTAGTCATCTCGCGCTCGATGGCATCAAAATCGCGGTTCTCAACCGACTCCTGATTCAAAACGTAGTCAATCTCGGTAAAGCCACACGCAGCGTATTCCTCAAACCTCGCAAGCTTCTCCTCAAGCGTCATAGTGCCCTGGGGAAAGTCGATAGCGCCGGCAAGGATGATGTCAGAGCCCTCGAGCATGGCGCGGCCCGTCTCGTACTCCTGCAGGTTCGCAAATACGCAGCGAAAGTTGTACTTTAACGCCTTCTCGACATACTGCTCAAACGTGTCCTCGGGGGCATCGATATAGTCGATGTATTTATTGATGGGTTTGGCAAGCGTCATGCTGGGCCTCCTTGTTCGGAGCTGACAACCGATTCGTGGTTTCACGCGAAAAACCACGTTCAATGTACGCCCGGCATGCAAGGACAGCGTCCGCATTCCGACAAGTGGTATGAAATTAGCCGTAAACGTATATTTACGGACAGCGAATGGCACCGCATGCGGATGCCGACAGCAAGGCATCCCCCCTCAATACACCCTCATGCCCATTTAAATAGCAAGGGGCCCGTATCTGTTGGGATGCGGGCCCCTTTCGGCCATGACCTATCTCAGCAGCAAAGACCACTTGCGGTGAGCGCGGTAGAACTCGATCGCACCATCTTATCCGAGCCGGGGCACGTTCGCATAGCGTGGCGCGTGACGGTTGCAAAACCACCCCATTTGAAACAAAGGCAAAAAAGTACTTGCAAAGACGCGTTCCGACATATAAGTTGATAAAAGACCGCCGTTGCGGTTTTAAGTAGATCGAGCATATGAAGTTTGAGTTTTAGCGTGTAAGAGAAGGAAGATCGGCAAAGTACAACCCCAAACGCAATGACAACTTAATGAGGTAACTGCCACATGTGAGGCACCCAGGGCATTGCTGTCTCGATTTTGAGCACGATGCCTTCCGCCTTGCATGGGCCGTTCCATCCCGCCCCTGCAGCAACTGCCTCACGGGCTCATTGAAAACCGCATAGCACCCCAACGTCAGCACATCACCCACGGCAAGCACATCACTCACGACAACCAACACATCAACAAACAGCACGAACATCAACCGATTGGAGAAGCTATGACAAACCACCACGCTGAAGACGGCAATAAGAAAAGCATTCTGGATGCCCGCATTGAGCGAGCATATGCAAACGAATATGACGCCGCCTTTGCCGCCGCGACCATCAAGA
This sequence comes from Collinsella aerofaciens, assembly GCF_028206995.1. Taxonomy (GTDB): domain Bacteria; phylum Actinomycetota; class Coriobacteriia; order Coriobacteriales; family Coriobacteriaceae; genus Collinsella; species Collinsella aerofaciens_AQ. Next base: position 101,834 of record NZ_JAQLFL010000006.1, read on the forward strand.
ACTACGCGTCGCTACCGCTCGCGACGATCTTGGCCGACCACCCTCAACTGCTGAAGCGCTGCACAAAGATCATGGGCGACCCCGACATTCGCAAGCTGACAGACCCCTATGCCCCAAAACGCGACAACGATTCGTACGTTCTTACCGTAGGCTGCCTAGCCCATATGCTTACGGCGCTTGACACGAAACTCAAGCTCGAATGGGAACCCGACGAGCGTCATGAACTCGAAAGCAAGCGGAACACCCTGCGCACCGCACTGTTCCTTCCGTTGGACGGCCTCAAGCGCTGCAACGTCGAGCTCAATACACAGGCGCGGCAAAAGCCCGGGACCACGGGGCAGAAAACTCCAAGACCCCATGCGGCCATCGTCGACCGCAACCGATATAACCGCATGACCGCGCATTTTTCTGCCGAGGGAACAGCCATAAGGACGCTAATCGACCTGCTGTGCCTCCTGAGCATCAACGAGCTATTTGAGGGCTATCTCGCCCTTGTTCCCGCGACGGCACCCAAGTCGGTAGCAAAGATCATCGAGACCTGCAGACGCCAGTTTGAGCGCCATCGCAATGGCAGCGAGATGAACGCCAGCATCGCGCAGTACTACGCGGCTCATTACAAAAATGACGGATGTGCCCCTGTCGAGCATCAGCTGCGGCTCGCCTACACCACGCCCGCCGCAACGCTCTATCGCTTTGGAGCCCTTGGCGCTTGCGAGCCGCACGAACAGGCAGTCTGCCCCACAACCGAGCTCGATCTCAGGCTCGGACGAACCCTGTAGCCCGCCAGCCCCTCCGCGGGCAACAATCCTATTCCACAACACAACCAACAGAAAGGAGTCCTCATGGACACCAATCATTCCCCCATCATCAGCCCCCTCACCATGCGTGAATCCGCCCGAGGCATCACGCTCACCAGCATTTACGATGAGATGCTCGCCCGTCGCGAGCTCTCCGTCATGGGAAACATCGAAACCCCGATGGCCCACGACCTATGCCAGCAGATCCGCCTGCTCGATGCCACCGACCCCAGCCGCCCCATCACCATATTTGTCGCCAGCGCCGGCGGAAGCGTGCGATCGGGCCTTGCGATCTATGACGCCATGCGCCTCGCATCGTGCCCCATCCGCACCGTCTGTCTGGAATTCGCCGCGTCCATGGGCGCCGTGATCTTTATGGGCGGCGACGATCGCCGTATGGCGCCCCATGCAGAGCTCATGATTCACGACCCGCTGATCCCCCAGGGGGCAGGCGGCTCGGCACTTGCGCTGCAAGAAACCAGCCGGCGTCTCATGCAGACCCGCAAGACCCTCACGCAAATCCTCTCGGACCGCAGCGGCCTCACGCCCAAGCGCATCCAGTCCCTCACTGCAAAAGACACCTACCTTTCGGCCGAGCGCGCCGTCGAGCTCGGCTTTGCCCACGAAATCCTCTCGACCACCAAGGAGGTCGCCCATGTCTAACCTCGCCAGCCGCCTCGCCGCATCTAAGTCCGCATCGTCCACCATCCTCGCCAAGGATCGAACGCTTTCCTGCGACACCCGCCAAACGGGACTCAACAACAACGCACTTGTGATCGGCCCCTCGGGAGCCGGCAAGACCCGAAATGTCCTCAAGCCCAACCTGCTGCAAATGAACGCAAGCTACATCGTGCTCGACACCAAAGGCACGCTCTGTCGCGAAGTGGGACCCGTGCTGGCAGCCCACGGTTACCGCGTGCAATGCCTCAACTTCGCCGACCTCAACACCGTCCCGGCCCTTGCGCCCGGCATCGAGCGCTGCGGCTACAGCCCCCTGAGGCACATTCGCCGCAAGGCGGACGGCAGGCCCAACCAGCAGGACATCCTCTCGGTGGCAAAGGCCATCTGCCCCATCGAGGACAACAACCAGCCTTTTTGGGATCATGCGGCGGCAAACCTGCTGTCGTGTCTTATCGCCTACGTCACCGAACAGCTACCCGCCGACGAGCAGACGATCAGCTCGGTCATCAAGCTGATCGAGCACCTGCAGGACGGTGCCACGGGTCGATTGTTTGACGACCTGATCACGACCGACCCCCAAAGCTATGCCCTCTCGCTATGGCGGCGCTACGCCATTACGCAAAATGCCGAGCGCATGCACGCGAGCATCGTCGGCATCCTTGCCGAAAAGGTCATGTGTCTGGGATTCGACGGTGCGGCACAGCTCTATCGTGAGTGCCATCAGGTGAACTTCGCTTCCATGGGACACACCCCCTGCGTCCTGTTTGTAACCGCGAGCGATATTGACCGCAATCTCGATCCGCTGACCGGCCTCTTTATTTCGCAGGCGTTTATGGGCCTCATTCGTGAGGCCGATAGGCAGCCCGACGGCAGCCTGCCCGTGCCCGTGCGCTTTATGCTCGATGACTTCGCAAATCTGCAGATCCCCCAGATCGACAACGTGCTCTCGATTATCCGAAGCCGCAACATCTGGGCAACGCTGCTGCTGCAGTCGACCAACCAGCTCGATGCGCTCTATGGCGAGGCACGCGCACGCTCCATCATGGGCAACTGCGACACGCATCTGGTGCTGGCGTTCCAGGATCCCGAGAGTGCCCGGGTGTTTTCCGACCGCGCCGACGCGCTGCCCAGCACGCTCATGGCGACGCCGATCGATCGCTCGTGGCTCTTTGTGCGCGGTCGCACTCCCGAACAGGTCGAGCGCTTTAGGCTCGAAGACCATCCGCTCTACGGGGAGCTGCCCGAGGCGCAGCGAGACCATGCGGAGGCCGAGATCTAGGCGCAGGGTTCTCGCGGCGCGCGGCGCCCCAGCGATGTTCCACAAAGGCCGTGCGCCCCGGGACTACGGCAAAGCAAAGGGGCCCGCATCCGATAGGATACGGGCCCCTGACTATAAGGCGCGATGCGTTAACAGCAGCGACTACTTGCGATGCGCGCGATAGAACTCGATGAGCGCCTGGGTCGAAGCGTCCTGCTCGGCCTTGGCGGCGTCATCGTGGAAGGCCGGGGTAATCTGCTTGGCAAGCTGCTTGCCCAGCTCGACGCCCCACTGGTCGTAGGAGTCGATGCCCCAGACCGTGCCCTCGACAAACGTGATGTGCTCGTACAGGGCGATGAGCTCGCCGAGTGCGAACGGGGTCAGCGTGTCGCCGAAGATCGAGGTCGTCGGGCGATTGCCCTCAAAGCAACGGGCCGGGACGATCTGCTCGGGCGTGCCCTCGGCACGAACCTCATCGGCCGTCTTACCAAAGGCGAGCGCCTTGGTCTGGGCCAGGAAGTTGCCCAGGAACAGCTCGTGGACATCCTGGCCGCCGTCGGTCGCAGGGTTGGCGGTATTGGCGAAGGCGATGAAGTCGGCCGGAACCACCACAGTGCCCTGGTGCAGCAGCTGATAGAAGGCATGCTGGCCGTTGGTGCCGGGCTCGCCCCAGAAGATCTCACCGGTGTCGGAGGTCACGGCGCTGCCGTCCCAGCGGACATGCTTGCCGTTGGACTCCATGGTGAGCTGCTGCAGGTAGGCCGGGAAGCGGTGCAGGTACTGGCAGTACGGCAGCACGGCGTGGCTCTTGGAACCGAAGAAGTTGACGTACCAGACATTGAGCAGGCCCATCAGCGCGACGGCGTTGTTCTCGAGCGGGGTGTTGCAGAAGTACTCGTCGATGGCGTGGAAGCCCTCGAGGAACTGCTGGAAGCGCTCGGGGCCGAGCACGACGATCAGCGACAGGCCCACGGCGGAGTCAACGGAATAGCGGCCACCGACCCAGTTCCAGAAACCGAAGGCGTTGGCGGGGTCGATACCGAAGGCCTCGACCTTCTCGAGTGCGGTGGAAACGGCGACGAAGTGCTTTGCCACGGCCTCGGCGTTCTGCTCATCGGAGCCGTCGATGGCGCCCTGAGCCTTGAGCTGCTCGAGCATCCAGGTCTTGACCTCGCGGGCGTTGGTGAGGGTCTCGAGCGTGGTGAAGGTCTTGGAGACGATGATTACGAGCGTGGTCTCGGGATCCAGGCCCTTGAGCTTCTCGGCCTGGTCGTTGGGGTCGATGTTGGAGATGTAGCGGCAGTCGATACCGGCGTCGGCATAGGGACGCAGAGCCTCGTAGGCCATGACCGGGCCCAGGTCGGAGCCGCCGATGCCGATGGACACCAGATGCTCGATCTTCTTGCCGGTAACGCCCTTCCACTCACCGGAGCGCACGCGCTCGGCGAAGGCATACATGCGGTCGAGGACCTCGTGCACGTCGGCGACGACGTCCTGGCCGTCGACGATGAGCTGGCCCTTCTCGCTTGCCGGGCGGCGCAGCGCGGTGTGCAGGACAGCGCGGTCCTCGGTAGTGTTGATGTGCTCGCCAGAGAACATGGCGTCGCGGCGCTCCTCGAGCTTCACCTCGCGGGCAAGATCGCACAGCAGCTTGACGGTCTCATCGGTCACCAGGTTCTTCGACAGATCGAAGTGCAGGTCACCGGCGTCAAAGCTCAGCTTGTTCACGCGGTCGGCGTCAGCAGCGAACCAGGCCTTGAGGTCGATACCTTCGGCCTCGAGCTTCTCCTGATGAGCCTCGAGCGCCTTCCAAGCGGCAGTCGACGTAGCATCGATAGGTGCGGCAACAGTTGCCATAGAGTCCTCCTCAGCATACGGGCGCACGCCTCCATGCGCCCGGACATTCAGATGCCACTATTCTAGCGCAGGTCAAGACTACAATCAGCGAGCGTTGCCAATCGGCCCCCAAACGGCAACCGATTAAAAAGGGACAGGCTTATTTTGGCAGGTCAAACGCTTTACCAACCAAAAATAACCCGTCCTTTTATGGCAAATATTAGGCCGCGGCGCAGATGCTACCGAGCAACTCACGCAGAGGAGACCCGATGCCCTCCAGCAGTTCGGGTGCGATAATGGCAAAAACGGGAACCTCACCGGTGCCCACGACAGCAGGCGCCTTGCCCTCCGAGAGAATGCATCCATAAGGGACAAAACCGTCTTCGCCGGCATCGAGCGCCGCCATGCGACGCGCGAGCTCGCGCGCAAAGCCAGCAGTATCGGCATCGCCAATCGCCAGGACAAAGTCCACGCCCTCATCGGTTGCCAGGGCTACGGCCTCATCGACCAAATCGTCTCCCCCGTCGCCCCCGGCCGAACCGCAACGAAAGAGTACGCGTTCGAGCAGGGCACGATCGAGCGAGCCCAGCGCCGCCGAAACGAGCTCATCGCGCGTGTGCTTGTCGCCTCCCAGCACGACCAGTACCTTGGTGCCGCCATAGTGGGCAACCAATCGCCCGCACCAGCGAGCCACATCCCCATCCGCAACCAAGCGCGTCGGCATACCAAACCCATAGTTGACCATTATCCCCACAACCCTTCCGTGCTTTATGGTGGTATCGATCGTTAGGCTCATGCTACGAAGCGAGCTTTTCCGAGCTGTTTCGCGCTCTTTAGGGCTGCGTTAAAACCCCGATGAAGCCGCACGACCATACTTGCCAAAAAGGGACAGATTTTGACGGTGTCCGTGCAAGCGGGTATTATCGAACAGGTATTCGATAAGAACATGTGTTTGATGGAAGGGCACGGATGGCGCACGAGCAGCACACCTATATCTGCATCGACCTCAAGACGTTTTATGCCAGCGTCGAGTGCGTCGACCGTGGGCTCGATCCGCTCACCACCAACCTGGTCGTTGCCGACGAATCGCGCGGACGCACGACCATCTGCCTCGCTATCACGCAGGCCATGAAGGACTTAGGTATTCACAACCGCTGCCGTCTGTTCGAGATTCCCGACGGCATCGACTGCATCAAAGCAGTGCCGCGCATGCAGCACTACATGGAGGTGTCGGCGCAAATCTACGGCATCTATCTGGAATACGTCAGCCCCCAGGACGTGCACGTCTACTCAATTGACGAGTGCTTTATCGACGTGACACCCTATCTGGACCTCTATCACACCGATGCGGAAGGCTTCGCCTGCATGTTGCGCGACGAGGTCCTGGCGCGCACCGGCATCACGGCGACGGTCGGCATCGGCCCCAACCTATTCCAGGCCAAGGTTGCACTCGATATCACCGCCAAGCACGTACCCAGCCGCATCGGCATACTCGACGATGAGACCTTTCGCAAGGAAATCTGGCCCCATCGTCCCATCACCGATATCTGGGGCATCGGCCCCGGCGTGGCAGCACGACTCGAAAAATACGGCGTCTACGATCTGATGGGCGTCGCGGCGCTCGACGAAAACCTGCTTTACGACGAGCTCGGCGTCAATGCCGAGTATCTCATCGACCACGCCTTCGGACGCGAGCCGACAACCATCGCCGATATCCAAGCCTATCGCCCGCAAGCAACTTCGACCACCACAGGACAGGTGCTCTCGAAGGGCTATGCCTACGAGCAGGCCTACACCGTCTTGCGCGAGATGGTCGACAACGCCGTGTTGGACTTGATCGATAAGCACGTGGTCTGCGACAGCATCTCGCTCTTTGTGGGCTACGCGAGCGAGCGCGCCGACATACGCAGGCTTGATGCCAGCGGTACTGCACAATATGTGGACGGATGCGGACACCTGCGCTCGAGTACGTCGAGCATCGAACCCACCGCAACCGCCGGCCCCGAGCTCGCGCCCCGTGCTCCCAAGCCCGTCCAGCGCGATGACGAACGGCGCCGCCTGGTGCGCGAAGCGCAGGCAATCGATGGCATCTTTGTGGGAGAGCATGGTGGCAAACCGCGTGGTGGCTATGCCGCGCTCTTTGCGCACTCCAACGCCTCGCGCAAGCTGCCCGAGCGTACCAATTCGTTTAAGAAGATCATGGGCTATTTCGATGAGCTCTGGGCGCAGACTGTCGATCCCAAACGACCGGTCAAGCGCATCAACCTGGGCTTTAGCAATCTTGTGCCCGAGGAATTTGCCACCATCGATCTGTTCAGCGATATCGAGGCCGATGAGCGCGAGCGCGACCTGGCGCGCGCCGTCCTGGCCGTGAAAGGCAAGTACGGCAAGAACGCGCTCGTCAAGGGATTAAGCTTTACCGCCGGCGCCACCGCGCGCGAGCGCAACGATCAAGTTGGAGGACACCGTGCCTAAACCCAAACAACAGCCCATGCGCCCGCCGACCGCCTTCGAGCGCCTGGCGGACCCCGAGGGCAGACGCCGCGCAGCCGACCCCAACCTCACTGCCAACGGTGCCGTGCGCGCCAACCGCGCCGCACAGTTTATGCCCTTTGCCGCCCTCACGGGATACTACGAACTCGTGCGCAAGCAGGAAATCACCGTCGAGCAAAAACGTGAGCTCACGGAAGAAAAAGCCCTCGAGCTTTCGCAAAAGCTCGAGGGCCTCAAACGCGGCGACTTGGTGCGCGTCACCTATTACGATACGTACGGCTATCGTAGCCGCACGGGCATTCTCGACGAAGCGTTACCCGCATTCAAGCTGCTCAAACTCAGGGATATCGCCATCAACTTCGACGATATCCAGGACATTGAGCTACGCGGACGAGCCTAGCGACGAGAACGCTTGCGCAAGACGAGAGCAATGCCAAGCACTGCGGCAGCTGCAACCAGCAATCCCAAGACCAGCGTGAGGGTCGAGTCGCCAGCGCGAGGCAGCGAGCCGTCCTTCGGAGTCTTCTTAGCGGTCGTCGTGACGGTGGTCGTGGTGCTGCTCGACTGGTCGTTGCCACCCGTCTGGCTGCCGCCAGGCTGATCGCCGCCACCCGGCTGCGAAGGATCGGTGGGTTCCGTCGGATCCGGAGTACCGGGATCAACCGGATTCTCCGAATTCTCCTTGCGCTGGATCCAGACCTGGCAACCATAGAACGGGTTGGCGGTACCAAGGCACAGACCCTGGTTGGTCACCGCAAAGGTGCGCAGACCATGGTTATACGGATCGTTAAAGCCATTGGTCGTCAGCGTCGTAAAGTTCACGCCGTCCTCGGTCACATACATATCAAAGCCGCGCTCGGCATCGCGCAGGTAACACATGCACGTAAGGACACTCTGCAACTTCTTGAGGTTCTCCTCGCTCAGCAGCTTATCGAGCGCATCCTGAATATCGCTCGGCAGCTCGGTGCCATAGGCATCCTCGTACTGCTGCTTAAGGCTCTCATAGCTATCGAGCATGTCCTGATACTGGTCGGCAAAGGACTTGAAGTACGCGATCTCGCCATCGATCTTCTGGACATAAGCGGCGTCGTCCTCAAAGTCCTGGGACATCGTCGCGGCCTGATCGCAAAGACCGCCCGCGGCATCCTCCAGCGCATCGCTCAGATCGCCAAAGCCCTTAGCAACCTCGGTCTTCTCGTCATCGACATCGACGGCCTTGTTTGAATCATCAACCTCAGCAGCTTCGTTCGAATCATCGACCTCGACGGCCTCGTTTGAATCATCGTCCGCAAGCGTGTTCACGGGAACGATGGGGTCGTCAGGCGATTTCTTGTCGAGCAGGTGATCGAGCAGGTCCCTAAGGCGCTGAACCTGAGAGTCCCACTCCTCGGGCGTCATATCGATAATGTCGCCATTGGAGAACTGGCCGATCGGCTCAAGCAGGCTCGCGGTATCAAAGGTACCGATATACAGCTTGCCGTCGAACTTCTGCATGCGCCAAATGTACTGGTTCTCGTTTCGGCCAAAGCCCGAAGTCAGGCCGGAAATACCGCCCTCGGGGAACATGTCGGTGCGATCGCCAACGACGAGCTCCATGTTCTCGTCCTTGTCCATGCGATAGATGTTAACCGACTGCTCAAGATTGGCATTCACAAACGAGCAGTCAACGCCACCCATGCTGCTCTTGCCGCCCTCTTCGGTGTTGGATTTGTTGAACAGGATGCGCTCGAGGGCAATCTCCTCGTCGTTGTATTCACCGATATAGAGGTAGTCGTTGTAGACGATGAGGTTGGCAGCGCCAGAACGGGTACGGGCAGGATCGATGCCAAAGCAGTACTTTGCACCGTCCGTCTTCTGATCGCCGACAATGGGAGTCCACGAATAGCTGCCGTCGGCATTCTTGTCGCCACGGACCATGGCAAACGACTGCATGGAATTATCATCGGGAGCGTTCTCGGGCGTACCGGTGCAGATGGTCGCATAGAGATGGCCATTGTACGAGACCATATCCCAAATGGCGCCGCCGTAGATGCTGTCCTGATAGCGAATCGCCGGATAGCCAAACAGCGTCTCCGAGTTGGCAATCTCGGTGAAGCTGTCCTGGCCCTTCGAGGGGTCAGACGACGTCAGGATTGTCGACACAAAATTACCGTTCGCGTCTTTACCCACATTACTGATGACGAGCTGGCCATCATGGACGCACATGCCGCGGATACCGGTAGAAATGCCCTGCTTGTAGGCAGCACCGTAATCCTGCATGCTCGAAAGGCCCTGATAGACAACTTTGTACTCATCCGTCTTAGGATCGATCTCGTATACAGCAGGCAGGCCGCCTTTGCCGTCATTGGTCCTGACGCTGCCGCAGAAATAGAGCTTACCCTTATAGCTCACGGCATTGCGGAACAAAGGAGCGACGCCGTTGAGCGATTCAGAGAGTAGCAGCTTGGTCTCACCGGTCTTGGTGTTGATCTTGACCAAGATGCCGCCGCTGTCCTTGTCGGCCGTGCCGTCCTCCTTCTGCTGTCCATAGAAGAAGGTACCGTTAAACATGGCCTCCAGCGTCAGGCGCATGGTTTCGACATCAAAGGAATCGCCCAGCGTGCTGTTCATGAGCGTCAGCGTGTTGCCCATCGCCGCATAGCAGGTGCCCACATAAAGCCAGTCACCATAGCTCGCAGCCGCCCAAGTGTAGCTCTGGCCGCGATCGCCTTCGTTGTTGGCCGTATTACCATCGGCGCCCGGAACGGCAACGGCACCGTTACCCTGGTAGTCGACGATGCCATCCGGCTGCGACGTTCCTACCGTAGGATGCGAGAGCTTCTCAAAGGAATACCCATTTCCCGCATTGTATGTAACGGCACCCGATGCGTCTTCGGCGTGCGCCGGCAGCGGCGATACCAAGATAGCGGCAAGCGCTGCCACCAAGCCAAGTGTTCCCACTCGTCTCATAAGGTTATAGCCTCCCCTGTCCTAAAGCCCAGTTTTAGCATTCTTCATTTCTGTCCACGGTTAATTGCAATCTGAGCACAGCAATAATCAGTGTATAAATATACACCTGTAATTTTTTGGACGGGTTCATAGATGCTCGATTGGTAGCGAATTCCACGCAAACCGTCACCAAACTCCACTTTTGCCGCATCTAAAGGTTATTTTTGCGCAAATTTTTGGATGCCGATAGTCACAATGGGCAGGAGGCTGGTACCCACCGGAGAGGGCAACGCCTACATTTTCATAACGTAATAGCCCGCACCCCTCACTGCCGTCTCGAGTGTGTCGCGATCAACCGGGCGCTTCGAGCGCACGCGTGCCGTGTGGTCCGCGTACGTTACCGTAGCCCACACGCCATCAAGCGCATTGAGGGCATTCGTCACATTCCGGGCGCAGCCGTCGCAACTCATGCCGCCGATAAGGAGTTCCTCACGATAGGGGTAGTGGGACTCGTCGGTGTCTGCCACCACAACCTTTTTGGCCTTCTTGCCGCTCGCACCATCGCTGCAGCAGCTCTTCCCGTGTGTCGAAGCGGCAATGCGACGCAGTCCAAAAAACATGCCGACGGCAATGACGGCCAGCACGATGAGATTCGCAGGGTTGAGCAAGTCACTCATGCGTTCCCCTTTCAAGTAGCACTATCTAGATACCCCCATGGGGTGTCCCCATCTTAACCCAAAATCATGTCCGTTCGGTCAATTAGTTTCCCTCTTCAAACTTTTTTGTTGACCATGGCTTACTTTCGTGTATAAGTTTTCCTAGGCTAACAAGTGAGGGCTCGAAAGGGGCAACGTGACTCGAACCATTGACATCCCAACATACCAAACGGCCGTCGTGCGCAACTGCTCCCCTACGCTCGCAGGTATCAAGCCGGCTTCGCTCTTTACCTATCCCGGCGTTTACGCCAACCAAAACGGAAAACTCGGCGTAGCTCAAATCGAAGAGCGACGCTCTCGCCTGCTCGCCGTCATAGCCCAATGCAACCGCGAGCTCCAGCCACTCGGGATCCATATGAGCGTTTTGGTCTGGCGCCCCTGCGGAGCGCTCATCTATGTGTACCGCCCAGCGGACCTCATGCGATACCTCTCCGACCCCCGCGCCACGACGGCGCTTGCCGCCGAAGGCTACGATGTCCATAACCTGCCCGCATCCCTGGTGCATCTCGCCGCGCGCATCACGCTGGCAAGCAGCAATGCCGCAGAAAGTGCCTATGACGGCAGTGTCTGCGCACTCGCGCGAAATAGGCACTGCGATACGGGGTGCATGTGCGAGTTCCCCCACGAAATTGGCTATTTTTTGGGCTATCCCTATGAAGATGTCCATCAGTTTATCGTCCAGCACGGCGAAAACTATAAGGTCTTTGGCGCATGGAAGGTATACACGAACGTCGAACAGGCGCTCACGACCTTCGATTCCTATCGCGCATGTACGCAATACCTTACCTACATCTATCAACAGGGCTGCACCCTGGGACAACTTGTCCAGGCAACCCGATAGAGCATACAAAACGCGGCCGCACGCCGCACAACCGAAAGGAAAACATATGAGCAAGATCGCAGTCGTCTACTGGAGCGGCACGGGCAACACCGAGGCCATGGCAAACTTCGTTGCCGAGGGCGCAACCGGTGCCGGCGCCGAGACAGAGGTCATCTCCTGCGCCGACTTCTCCGCAGACAAGGCCGCTGGCTATGACGCCATTGCCTTCGGCTGCCCCGCCATGGGCTCCGAGGAACTCGAGTACGATGAGTTCCAGCCGATGTGGGACGAGGTCAAGGAGACTCTCGGCGACAAGAAGGTCGTCCTCTTTGGCTCCTATTCGTGGGCCGAGGGCGAGTGGATGGACAACTGGAAGGCCGACGCCGACGAGGCAGGCGTCAACGTGGTCGACTCCGTCATCTGTTACGACGCCCCCGACGACGAGGGCGAGACCGCCTGTCGCGCGCTTGGAGCGGAGCTGGCCTAGCGGCAATGAGCTCCGCCCGTAACGCGCTCTGCACCAAAACACATTCGCGTCCCAACAAAAACGGGAGCCGGATCACATCCAGCTCCCGTTTTCTGCTATGCCAGTCATATAAAGCGACTACGAGATATTGCCCAAGAACGCCTTGGTGCGCTCGCTCTTGGGGTGGTCGAAGACCTCGCTCGGCGTACCCTCTTCCACAATGACGCCGCCGTCCATAAAGACGACGCGGTCGGCGACATCGCGGGCAAAGCCCATCTCGTGCGTCACGACGATCATGGTCATACCGTCGTGCGCCAGGTCGCGCATGACGCCCAGGACGTCGCGCACGAGCTCAGGGTCGAGCGCCGAGGTGGCCTCGTCAAAGAGCATGACGTGCGGGTTCATCGACAGGGCGCGGGCGATGGCAACGCGCTGCTGCTGGCCGCCCGAAAGCTGACTCGGCATAAAATCGATGCGCTCGGCAAGACCGACCTTGGTCAGCTCCTCGACGGCGATCTTCTCGGCCTCTTCCTTGCTGCGCTTGAGCACCTTTTGTTGCGCAAGAATGACGTTCTTTTTGACCGACAAGTGCGGGAACAGGTTGAACTGCTGAAAGACCATGCCCAGGTGCGTACGCACTTTGTTGAGGTCGACACCCTTGGCGCACACATCCACGCCCTCAACGATAATCGAGCCGCTCGTGGGATGCTCCAGACGATTGATGCAGCGAAGCATCGTAGACTTGCCCGAGCCCGAGGGGCCCAAGACCACAACGACCTCACCCTTGTGCACATCCAGATCGATATCGCGCAGGACCACGTTGTCGCCAAAGGCCTTCTGGAGGTTCTTGATGCTGACGACGACCTCGTTCGAGTTATTGGTTTCGCTCATGATAGGACCTCCTTACAGACCGGCGATGTGATCGGCAGGCGTCGCGACAACCTGTCCGGCGCTCTTGGCGGGACGCTTCTTCTTGGTCTCGGCCGTGCCCAAAAGCCTCGCCTCAAGACCGCTCACCAAGCGAGCGAGCGGCAGGGTGATGACCAGATAGAACAGGGCGGCAACCACGTACGGTGTAATGGAGCCCGTCGTGGCCACGATGGTACGGGCGTTCATGACGATCTCGACCACGCCCACGGCCGCAAGCAGCGACGTATCCTTGTAAAGCAAGATAAACTCGCTGGTCAGCGTAGGCAAAACATTGCGGAACGTCTGCGGAATCATAACGTAGAGCAGTGTCTGGAAGGCATTCATGCCCAGCGAGCGAGCAGCCTCGTTCTGACCCTTGGGGATCGACTGAATACCGGCACGGAAAATCTCGCACAGGTACGCAGACGAGTTCATGGCCATGACGATAACGCCAAGCACGTAGTCATCAACCTTGACGCCGGCCAACGGCAGACCGAAGAACGCGATATAGATCTGCAGGAACGCCGGCGTACCGCGGATGATATTCACATAGATGCCGGCGAGGCAGCGCAGGATGCGCGACTTGGAGATGCGCATGAGCGACAAGGCAAAGCCAAAGGGAATTGCCAGCGGAAACGCCACAAGCACGATCGAGAGCGACATAAGGAAGCCCTTAAAGACGATCGGCAGGCTTTGGACCAAAATGACCGGGTTTAAGAACAGGCGCAGGAACATATTGGAGTTCCAGGCCTCGACCCACGGCTGCTCCTTAAGATCGGCCAGGAAGTTATCGAATGCCGTCACGCCCTTGATCTCCACCGACGGAATCTTGGAGATCTTCTTGGTCGAGCCATCGGCCAAAGTGCAGGTGCCGCTAAAGGCCTCATCGCCGCCCTCGACGGGGAAGGTCACGCCGTAAACCTCGACACGGAAAAAGCCGCCGGCAGGCGCCGTCTCGCCAAAGTCGATCTTGAGCGTCTGGCCGTCAGCCTTGCACGTGGGCTTCATGGGCGTACGATCCATGAGGTCCTCGCCCGAGAGCATCGTCAATCGCGTGTCATCGGTACCAAACGTCGTGCCGTCGACAAACGTCAGCGAAAGACCGCTCAGCTCCTCGTCGGCATCGGCCTGGACCTCCCAGGTAATGCGCGTCTCGGTACCGCCGACCACAGCGCTGCCCGAACCAGTGTTGGGTCGGGCGGTAATCTTTGCGGTCTCAAGCGCCTGGGCGGTCGTGGGCGCATATGCCCCTGCGCACACCAGCGCGAGCGCCACGGCCATGGCGCAGGCTAGCTTTTGGAGCAAGGCGGGCAGTGGAAAACGCTGCTCCGCGGCCCCTTTGTTCAGTCGAGACAAGGTGGCTCCTATCGTAGAAGTTGCCGGCAAAACGAGACGGAAACACTCTCCGTCGAGAGAAGCGCAAAGGCCCTCTCCGCAAAACGGAAAGGGCCTTTGCGCAATCAAGCATCTATTTACTTGATGCTGTACTTAGCCATGAGGGCGTCGACGGTACCGTCGTCGGTCAGGTCCTTGATGGCCTGGTTGATGTCGTCCTTGAGCTTGGTGTTGCCCTGGTTGATGGCGATGGCGTACTCCTCGCCGGTGCTGATCTGCTTAATGGTCTGGCAGGTGTTGAACTGCTCGGCGGTCAGCTGGCTGGCAACGGAGCGGTTGGTGACTACGGCGTCACCCTTATCGGACTGCAGGGCGCTGAAGCACTCGGTAGCGTCCTTGTAGGGGACGATCTTGGCCTTGGGGAAGTTCTCCTGGGCAAAGGACTCGGCGGTCGAGCCAGACTGAACGATGATGGTAGCGTCGGCGTTGTTGAGCTTCTCGCTGTAGTTGTCGGCCGTGATGTCGGTGTTATCGACCTTGGTCACGATAGCCTGATCGTCCATGTAGTAGGAATCGGAGAAAGTGACTTCCTTCTCACGCTCGGGCGTGTCGGTGATAGCCGCGATGGAGACGTCGTACTTGGCGCCCGAAGCGACACCCGGAACCAGCGTGTCAAAGTCATTGTTGACGTACTCGACATCCAGGCCCAGCTTGTCACCGATAGCCTTGATGAGCTCAAGGTCAAAGCCCTGGTAGTCGCCGTTGTCATCCTTGTACTCAAACGGCGCGTACTCGGCAGAGGTGCCGACGGTCAGCGTGCCGTCCTTGACGAGCGCGTACTCCTTGGAGCCGTCGACCTTCTCGACCTTAGCGTCGTCAGAGCTGCTGGAACCGGCATCAGAACCAGAGGTGGCGTTGGACGAACCGCAGCCCGTCAGAGCAAGGGCGAGCGCCATAGCACCCGTGGCGGCAAATGCGCCAAGCTTCTTCAGCTTCATAATCAGTCTCCTTCCGGTGACCTCGTTTGATTCAGAGGTCTGCAAAAACTGTTGGCTATTATGCACCCGGAATTACGAATCTGCAATGAGAAAACTGATTGAAACAAACCCATAACGTGAATGGAATACTCTACTTTGTGACAGTCATTACTGCTGCAATGACCTTAATAGTCTAATTTCAGCTGCATAACCTGCAAGTTCGTTCGGAGTCTCCAAAATAAACGGCAGCGAACGCAAGTGGCCATTCGATACAATATTCTGCATAACCTGCATACCTCCACCAAATTCCTCACTGCCAAGGTATCCCTTGCCGATGCACTCGTGACGATCTTTATGGGCGCCACAAGGGTTCTTCGAATCGTTGATGTGTACGGCATGCAAGCGATCGATACCCACCACGCGGTCGAACTCGTCGAGTACGCCGTCCAGATCATGGATGATGTCGTAGCCGGCATCGCTCACATGGCAGGTGTCCAAACAAACGCCCAGCTTATCGGACAGCTCTGGGCACTTGGCGGCAACGCCCTCGATAATGCACGCCAGTTCCTCAAAGCTGCGGCCCACCTCGGTGCCCTTGCCGGCCATGGTCTCGAGCAGCACCGTCGTCTGCTGGCCCTCAAACATCACCTGACACAGGGTGTCGACAATCATCTGAATGCCGGCGTCGGAGCCCTGCCCCACATGCGCACCGGGATGGAAGTTGTAGTAGTTGCCGGGCAGCGCCTCCATGCGCCGCAGGTCCTCTGCCATAGCCTCCAAGGCGAACTCGCGCGCCCGCTCTTTGGCAGAACAGGGGTTGTAGGTATACGGGGCATGCGCCACCAGCGGTCCAAAGTCGTTTTGCGACATAAGCTCGCGCAGAGCCGCCACGTCATCCATGTCAAGTTCTTTTGCCTTGCCACCGCGCGGGTTGCGCGTAAAGAACGCAAAGGTATTGGCGCCAATGGACAACGCCGTCTCCCCCATTGCCCGATAGCCCTTCGTCGTCGAAAGATGACACCCGATCGTCAGCATCTCCAGCTCCCTCCTCATCAGTTGCGGAAAAATACGGTCTATTGGTGCCTTATTTTGGCGCAAACAGACCGTATTCCACCGCAAGTTATAAAAGGGGCATCAGGAGCAAAGGCCTCCAGGCATTCCAAGCGCTGGCGCCATGCCCCCACGCCCTAAAGTTTCAAGCGAATCGCATCGATGATGTGCGCACAGCGCTGTGTGGCGGCTAGGGACATGATGGGGCTTTCGAGTTTCCCCGCCTGAATGAGCTGCGTCGCATGCGACGCCTCACCGTAAAAATCATCGACTTCAAATGGTGCATCGATTTCGAGTACTCGACCGTCGGAATACTTCACATGGGCGAGCTCGGGGCGATGGAGACGCTCGATTTCCAACGAACCCCGCTCACAGGCAATCGTTAAGCGGCTTTCATATGTTGCTTTGCCGTCGCACACCATATGAATGGGTATACCGCCGACGCTCATATGGATCTCGTCGGCCCAATCGACGCGACCGCCCGATACGTCACGCCAGCGAACTTCACGGGACGAAACCTCGCACGCGCCCGCGAGCAAATCCTCAAACCAACCGACCGCATAGCAGCCCATGTCATATAGACAGCCGCCCTGCAACGGATCAAGCAGATAGCCCGAAGGAGACTCGCCGTAATCGAGCTTTTGCACGCTTTCAATCGAGACAATACGGCCAAGCTCACCCGACGCAAGCAAGTCCTTCACGCGAGTGCGCATCGGGCAAAACCGATTCTTCATCGCCTCCATAAACAGCACGCCGCGCTCGCGAGAGATGGAGGCAATCGAGAGAGCCTCTTCCTCACTCAAAACGGCCGGCTTTTCGCACAGCACGGCCTTTCCGGCGCGCAGCGCGCGACAGGCCCAACGCGTATGCATGCCATGCGGAAGAGCCAAGTAGATTGCGTCGACATCGGGGTCGGCAATCAGCGCGCCATAAGCCGCGTCGCCGTTATTGTCGACCGAGGCATGGCCATGCGCAGCATCGATCGAAAACGCTCGGCAAAATTCCTCGACATGTGCAGGAGTGCGGCCGGCCGCAGCCACAAGCCGTGCCCCGTCCACCTCCTTGAGCGACGATGCAAATCGATGCGAAATGTGCCCGGCGCCTAAAACGCCCCAACGAACCTCACGCAAATCATTTCGTAAACCTCGGTCACCCACGATAGCCTCCCATCAGTTGCGGTGAAATAGTTCCTGTTGATGCCTTATTCTGCCGCAAACAGGAACTATTCCACCGCAAGTTATAAAAGGGTCACGAGGAGCGCGTTTTGCCGAAGGCCTTAAGCACTGCCGTCACGGGTCCAGGCTGAAAACGGCGGCGTACGTCGTCGAGACGCTCGGGGATATCGATGTGCTGTGGGCAGTGACGCGCACATTTGCCGCACTTGACGCAATTGCTCACGAGTTTGGGCTCGCTCGTGCGCACCGCACTCGCCGTAAAGTATTGCGACAGCCCCGTAAACCAGCTGTGCGCATAGCTCGCGTTGTAGGCGGCAAAGCAGCCGGGAATGTTGATACCCTTGGGGCATGGCATGCAGTAGCCGCATCCCGTGCAGGGCACGCGGTTCGTTTTCTCAAACTCTTCCAGCACGCGCGCGATGGTATCAAGCTGACCTGTCGTCATCGAGTCCGGCAGCGCACGATTGGCCAGCGCTGCATTCTCATCCACCTGCGCGGTATCGGTCATACCCGAAAGCAGCATCGTCACCTGAGGATGATTCCACACCCACGAAAGACCCCAGGCGGCAGGAGTGCGCAAATGCGGGTCACGGGCACTATCGAGCACAGCGCGGGCCCGTGGCGGCAGCTTGCCCGCTAAACGCCCGCCCAGCAGCGGCTCCATCACAAACACCGCGAGGCCTCGCTCGGCGGCGGCCATGAGCCCCGCCGTTCCCGCCTGATAGCGCTCTCCAGCGTAATTGTACTGGATCTGGCAAAAGTCCCACTCATATGCATCGAGCATTGTCAGAAAGTCCGCTGCGCTGCCGTGGTACGAAAAACCAATCTGGCGAATGCGCCCCGCCGCCTTTTGACGCGCGATCCAGTCCTCGATGCCCAACGCCACCACACGTTCCCACTGGGCGGGCGAGGTAATGTTGTGCATGAGGTAATAGTCGATATGGTCGGTCCGTAGGCGGCGCAGTTGCTCGTCGAAGAACCGGTCGAAATCCTCCGCGCATTTGCACGAAGCATGCGGCAGCTTGGTTGCGAGCAAAACCTGGTCGCGCAAGCCCAGGCGCTCAAGCGACGCACCCACGCACGCCTCGTTGCCGGGATAGAGATAGGCCGTGTCCAGGTAGTTAATCCCCTGCTCCACCGCACGGGAGATGATAGCGTCGGCGGTCTTCGCATCGGGGTGTCCCGGCGCACCGGGAAACCTCATGCAGCCCAGACCCAGAGCGGATATTCGGTTACCACTTTTGGGGTCAACACGGTATTGCACGGCCCCTCCCTTCGCCATCAGCGCCCCGGCAAGGCGAAACACAATGGTCACGCAGCCGAAACATCGTGGAATCGCAATCGAGAACGTATCGTAACGCAGCAGAAATCGAGCTGTCACGGCACCGCTTTAACATCAGCAAAAAGCCCGCAGATACCGATCCGGCGACCATCACCACGCGCGAGGACGCCTACCCCTACCCCGGCGAGCAATACATCCTCTCGGTCGACCGCTATCAGATCGAGGTCATGGACCATCTGGACGAGCTTCCCGCCACAGGCGCCGTCATCTTCTGCACCTTCCCCAAGGTGCGCGATGGCGTTGGATATCCCGCACGCGTTTTTGCGGTCTGCCCCGCTGCATAAGCGCACAGCGCAATAGTTTCTTTTTTATAACAGCCGCCCCGCGCACCCACCAATCACCCTGGCAGCATACAATCCATCAGGCGCCCCTTACGCGGGCGCCTTTTATATGGGGAGATGATTCATATGCAGATCAACAAGGTCGCCTTTATCGGCAAGGGCGGCGTCGGGCTACTCTACGGCAGCATGATCGCCCAGGCACTCGGCAACGATGCCGTCGAATACGTCATGGACGGCGCTCGCTTTGAGCGCCATGCGAACGACGCGCTCACCGTCAACGGCAAGCCCTGCGATCTCACGTCCGTCCGTGCCAGCGAGGCAACGCCCGCCGATCTGGTCATCCTGACGGTCAAGACCACCGGTCTCGACCAAGCACTCAAGACTATGGAGCGCGTCGTGGGGCCCAATACGCTTATCGCCTCATTGTGCAACGGCATCACGAGCGAGCAAAAGATTGCCGAGCGCTTTGGCTGGAATCATACCGTTCTTGGTATCTGCCAGGGCATGGACGCCGTGTTCCTCGACGGCGCGCTCACCTTTACCAATGCGGGCGAGATTCGCTTTGGCGCGGCAGCGGGCACCGAGCCCGCAACCGTTACCGCCATCGACGAGCTCTACACGCGCTGCGGCATCGCCCATACCGTCGAGAGCGACATTGCGCACCGCATGTGGGCCAAACTCATGCTCAACGATGGCATCAACCAGACGTGCATGGCCTACGGCGGGACCTACGGAAGCGCCACGGAGCCGGGCTCCGAGCAGCGTCGCTGCTTTGTTTCCGCCATGCGCGAAACGCTTGCGGTCGCCAATGCCGAGGGCGTTGAGCTGACCGAGGCGGACCTGACGCAGATGGTGCATCTCATCGAGGGAATCGACCCCGCCGGTATGCCCTCGATGGCTCAAGACCGCGTCGCGCGGCGCAAAACCGAGGTCGAGGAGTTCGCTGGCACTATCTGCCGTCTGGCGGCCAAGCACGATATCCAGACACCGCAGAACGAATGGCTCTATCAGCGCATTCGCGATATCGAGGCAAGCTGGTAGCGCCAACGCGGCACATTCAACAGCCTTAACAGCAAGCCGCCGCAAGGGAACCTTTCCCCCGCGGTGGCTTTCATCTTCTTCTATGACCGGCGGCCAATCTTACAACAGTTAGCGTTGCGACTCCGGCACCTCGTCCTCGTCATCGCGGCAAAGAACCACGCCCGCGCTTCCCAGCAGCGCGGCTGCGATCAGCGCACCAACCATGATTGGAGCAGCCCCGCATGACCCCTGCATGCCCGCAATGAGCGCGGCCGTAGGACCAAGGCAACCAAGCACCAATGCGACGGCGGCAACGGCGATATCTCGAGCATTCACAAGACCACTTCCTCCACGAGAAAGACCTTATTTCTCATGAACTAGTGTGCCCCGCGCCCATATGCGCGGCGTACTGCCACGGTAAGCGCTCTGTTAGCTCAAGCATGCACAAAAAACGGGCGCCTTTACGTTGCCCAAAAGCTCGGTAAAGACGCCCGTCCGCCAAACATCTATGATGCCGACAAATTACCAACCGGTGTAGTAATCGGTGGTTCCGGCAGCGCAGCCGGAGTCATAGACCTTGCACTCGCCCTTGGATCCGGTAAACGTGGAGCCCTGAGCCTTATCGCCCGCGGCCACGACATAGTAACCATCGGAATCGCGCCAAAAGCCCTCGGAATCCTGAGTCCACTCGCCCGTGCGGTGGTGATACAACACGTTGCTGCTGTAATAGGTCTCACGGCGGCCGTTATAGTTATTGACGCCGCTCGAGCGCGTCAGGCCCGAGCCGTTCGCGTAATACGCAGCTGCCGTATAGGACGGGACGTAGCCTGCGTTGCCATATGACGCCTGGGCGGCCTCGGCAGCTTCTGCCTCGGCGGCCGCAGCCTCGAGCGCCTCGCGCTTAGCATCCTCGAGCGTGGAGCGAAGCTCGTCGAGCTCGGCCGACTTCGCGTCGACCTCCTCCATCGTCAAAAGACTGCCCGCACCGTCGATACAACCCTGCAGTACAGCGCGCTCGTCATCGGTGGCATAGTCACCGTACATGTTCATGATGATCTGGGCGCGGACCTCTAGGGAATCGCGCTTGGCCCCCATCGAGGCGTTCCACTCCTGCATGGAGCCAAAGCCGTCGCCGCGATAGTCGACGGGCTGCATCAGCGTCGCCTCGGACGGCGTGGATCCGACCGTGTCGGACAGTGTTGCCGCGTGGGCATCGGTTGCGCCGGCGCCCGCCAAAAGCGCCACGGTCAGAGCGGCGGAAAGGGCGGCGGCTTTCGGTTTTCGTGAATCAATCCTCATGTAGCTGGAAACCTCCGTAGTGCGTTTTTGCTGCGTTTGAGCTGCGTGTGATTCGATCGCGCTGCATAGTACCCCGAGCAAATCGCGACCTGCGGTTTTTCTCAAAAGGTGCACGTCATTTGCGTAAAACTCACATCCTCTCAACAGGAGTTTTCCACATCTCGATTGCATAAAACATGTCAAAAACCCTGTAATAGCGCCCTGCCTATGCAAAAAAGGCGCCTGCGCAACCATTGTTCGCACAGGCGCCTTGAGCAGGCATTTTATGCAGTTATACCTATCGAGTCGCAAGGGGTCCTTGCACAAGTCGCCTTACACGTCCAGCGCGGCGAAGGCCTGCTTCAGATCCCAAATGATGTCCTCGGCGTTCTCGGTACCGATGGAAAGACGGATCGTGGAGGGCGTAATGTTCTGCTCGGCGAGCTCCTCGGCAGAGAGCTGGGAGTGCGTAGTCGTAGCCGGGTGCACGACGAGCGACTTGACGTCGGCCACGTTGGCGAGCAGCGAGAACACCTGCAGATGATCGATGAACTTCCAAGCTGCCTCCTGGCCACCCTTGATCTCAAAGGTAAAGATCGAGGCACCGCCGTTGGGGAAATACTGCCTGTAAAGCTCATGGTCGGGGTGCTCGGGCAAGCTCGGGTGGTTCACCTTGGCAACGTGGCTGTCGCCGGCAAGGAACTCAACGACCTTCTTGGTGTTCTCGACATGGCGGTCGACGCGCAGCGACAGGGTCTCGGTGCCCTGGAGCAGGACCCAAGCGTTGAACGGACTGATGCAGGCGCCCTCGTCACGCAGCAGGATAGCGCGGACATAGGTTGCGAAGGCGGCGGGACCGGCAGCCTCGGCAAACGAAACACCGTGGTAGGAGGGGTTGGGCTCAGCGATCTGGGCGTACTTTCCGCTCGCCTTCCAATCGAAGTTACCGCCGTCGACGATCACACCGCCCAGCGAGGTACCGTGGCCGCCAATGAACTTAGTTGCGGAGTGAACGACGATGTTGGCGCCGTGCTCCAGCGGACGGAACAGATACGGGGTGCCGAAGGTGTTATCGACGACGACCGGAAGACCATGCTTCTTGGCAACCTCGGAGATAGCGTCGATGTTGGGAATATCGGAGTTGGGGTTACCGAGCGTCTCTAGGTAGATGACCGTGGTGTTGTCCTTGATGGCACCCTCGACCTCGTCCAGGTTGTGGGCGTCGACAAACGTGGTCTCGACGCCAAACTGGGAGAGCGTATGCTCCAGCAGGTTGTAGGAGCCACCGTAGATGGTCTTCTGGGCCACCACATGGTCGCCGGCCTGAGCGAGCGCCTGCAGGGTATAGGTGATGGCAGCAGCACCGGAGGCGACGGAAAGACCTGCCACGCCACCCTCGAGTGCGGCGATACGGTCCTCGAAGACGCCCTGGGTGGAGTTGGTCAGACGACCGTAGATGTTACCGGCGTCGGCAAGGCCAAAGCGGTCGGCAGCGTGCTGGGAGTTGCGGAACACATAGCTCGTGGTCTGGTAGATAGGCACGGCGCGGGAGTCAGATGCGGGATCGGCGCTCTCCTGACCAACGTGAAGTTGCAGGGTGTCGAAACCAAAGGTGTGCTCGGGGTTGTTGATGAACTG
Organism: Collinsella aerofaciens; assembly: GCF_028206995.1. GTDB lineage: Bacteria > Actinomycetota > Coriobacteriia > Coriobacteriales > Coriobacteriaceae > Collinsella > Collinsella aerofaciens_AQ. The sequence continues at coordinate 124,834 of NZ_JAQLFL010000006.1, forward strand.
GCTCATGATGATCTCCTTGATTGAACAAAAGTAATAAGAATAAGAGAAGTAAGTCGCTGTCTCCTGATCACGCCGACGGGCGCAAACAGGAGCCCGGCATTCGTCTTGGTAAGCAATTCATATGCGGTCCTCCTTTTGACATCCCGGTTCCGTGGTCGGCTTAATTACCTACCGCCTTTGTGTGTTTTGAATAGTACGAGCATCGTCTCCCCGGGTCAATCACTTAAAAGCGCTAACCTGTTATCGGTTTTTTAGATAGCTATCGAAAGGACAGGCGCCGATGACCCTCCAGCAGCTTCGTTTTCTGATCGCCGTGGCAGAATCCGGTTCGATCAACGCCGCAGCTCAGCGCCTCTATACGGCACAGTCCAATATCTCCAATGCCGTCAAAAGCCTGGAGCAGGAGCTCCATCTGGAGATCTTTACGCGCTCCAGCCGCGGCGTCACGCTCACCAACGACGGCACCGAGCTTTTAGGCTATGCGCGCCAGGTCGTAGAGCAGGCCGACATGCTCGAGGCCCGCTACGAGGACGGCGGTACACCTCAGGCCCGCCTTGCCATCTCGACCCAACACTACGCGTTTTCGGTCGAGGCCTTTGTCAACGTGGTCGAGCGCTGCCGCGACAGCAAGTTCGAGTTCATCATGCGCGAGACCACCACATCGCAGATCATCGATGACGTCCGTGCGTTTCGCAGCGATATCGGCATTCTGTATCTGGATGACTTTAACGCCCGCGTCCTGCAGAAGGTCTTCGCCGATGCCCGTGCAAGCTTCCATCCCCTATTCGACGCGACGGTCCACGTCTTCGTCAGCGAGCGCCACCCGCTCGCACGCCGCCCTCAGCTGTCCCTTGCCGACCTCACGCCCTATACGCGTTACAGCTTTGAGCAGGGAACCTCAAACTCCTTCTATTACGCCGAGGAACCTTTTAGCTATATCCCTTGCGACCGCAACATACGAATCTCGGACCGCGGAACACTTACTAACTTGCTTATCACGTCGAACGGTTACACCCTGTCGACCGGCGTCCTCTCCAATGAAATGCAATGGGGTATGGCATCGATCCCGTTAGCAGACGCCCCAACGATGCGCGTAGGCTATATCATGCACGACGAGCGCAAGCCCTCTCCCCTCTTGCAGCAATACCTCGACGAGCTCAACCGCATCATCCATGCCAGCTAACTGTTGGAAGACGGGGTAGAAATCGTAGATTGCTAGCCCCCGGCGGGCATGGCGCTACAATGGTCACTCGCACGAAACGTACTCAACGAAAGGAACCATGTGAAGGTCATCATCTATACCGACGGCTCGGCTCGATCAAATCCGGGACGCGGCGGCTACGGCGCCGTGCTCAAATACACCAACCCCGCCGGCAAGACCTTCACCTCCGAGCTTTCGCGCGGCTACGCCAAGACCACCAACAACCGCATGGAGCTCATGGCGGTCATCGTGGCGCTCGAGGCGCTCAACCGTCCCTGCGACGTCGAAGTCCATTCCGATTCGCAGTACGTCGTCAACGCCTTCAACAAGCACTGGATTGACGGATGGAAAAAACGCGGCTGGAAGACTGCCAACAAGCAGCCTGTCAAGAACCGCGATCTGTGGGAGCGCCTGCTCACCGCAAAGAGCAAGCACAAAGTGGAGTTCATCTGGGTTAAAGGCCACGCCGGTCACGAGCTCAACGAGCGCTGCGATGAGCTCGCCACCACCGCGGCCGACGGAGCCAACCTCGATATCGACACCGGCTTTAGCGAGAGCGACCTGTAACGGCGTTTTCGCACGCTATTTCCTGCCCCCTCGCGCTACACTCATCCTGTAAACCGAACGGCCCGAGGGGGATACATGCTGCGTATAGCGACCATCGGCACATCCATGATTACCGACGACTTTATCCAGGTCGTCAACGCCAACGACCAAGCTGCGTTTGTGGGCACGCTCTCGCGCGATGCAGATCGCGGCGCCGCCTTTACTGCCGAGCACGGCGGCGAACGCAACTTCACCGCACTCGACGAGCTCGCTTCCGCCAACGACGTCGACGCCGTCTACATCGGCAGCCCCAATGCACTCCATCACGAACAGGCGCTCGCCTGCATCGCCGGCGGTAAGCACGTTATCGTCGAAAAGCCCTTCTGCGCCACCGAGGCGCAAGCGCTTGAGGTCTTCCGCGCTGCCGAGGCAGCAGGTGTCGTGGCCCTCGAGGCCATGCGTCCCCTCCACGATCCCGCCTTCCACGCCATCGAGGACGCCTTGGGTGAAATCGCCCCCATCCGCCGCGCCTCATTGCGCTTTGGCAAGTATTCCTCGCGCTACAACGAGATTCTCGCGGGACGCGCCACCAATATCTTCGACTGCAATATGGCATCGGGTTCCCTCATGGATATTGGCGTCTACACCGTCGAGCCCATGGTCGAGATTTTCGGCATGCCCTCCGGCCTTACGAGCATGGCTACTCTGCTCGACCCCACCACGCGACAGCTCACGCACGGCCCCATCGATGGCTGCGGTTCCATCCTCGCCAGCTACGGCGGTGGCCGTATCTCCGTCGAGCTCGCGCACTCCAAAATTACGAATGACCTACTGCCCTCGCAGATCGAAGGCGAGCGTGGCACTATCCAGATCGACCATCTGTCCACGCCCCGCAACGTCCGCATCGACTATCGCGGCGACGTCGTACGCGGCTCGGCGACCGAGGCGCCGCGCGAACAGGGCGATAACGGCCGCGTGCTCGACCTGCCCAAATCGAGCAACACCATGGAATACGAACTCACAGACTTCATCACCGCCATCGGCGGCATCGATAACGTCAAGGAAGAGATTTGGGAGACCCCGGCGGGACGCCACGAGCTTGGCCACTACCGCGATGTCACGCTCGTCTCACTGCGCATCATGGATGCCGTGCGCCAGCAGGCCGGCATAACCTTCCCGGCCGACGCAGGCAAGCAGGCATAGCGATGGGCTTCTTCGATACGTTCTTCTCCAGCGTCACCAGCGGCAGTCGAGAGCCTCAAAAACCGTCAAACGTCGAGCTCGAGCTGCGCCGCAGGCTTACTGTGCTCGCAAGCGACGGGGCCACTCAAGACACTCCCCTGCGCTATTTCCTGCGGTGGGAAGGGCAGGTCCAGGGCGTCGGTTTCCGCTTCACCAACACCAACCTCGCACAGGCGCGCTCCCTCACCGGCTGGGTACGCAATATGGAAGACGGCTCGGTCGAGATGGAGATACAGGGAGCTCCGGCAAACATCCTATCTCATCTCGAGGCGCTTCATGCCTCCTACGAGCGCATGGGAACGCATTTTCGCCTCGTAGACGCCCAGGCCCGAGCCCCACTTGCCAATGAAGACGGTTTCAGTCCTCATTATTAGTATTGTGTGCTAAATACGGTATCATTTACCTACGACCGTTAATAGAAAAGAGGCGAGGCGTATGGCGGTGCAAAGAAGGAATACCAGGCAGCGAAAGCTGGTTCTTGACGCCGTGCGCCAAAGCTATAACCATCCCACCGCCGACGAAATCTACAACGTCGTGCGCGCGCAGGATGACAAAATCAGCCGCGGTACGGTCTACCGCAATCTCAATCTCTTGGCCGACGCAGGCTAAATCCTCTCCATCAAGACGCCGGGCGGTAGCCGCTTCGATCGCACGATCGAGCCGCATGCGCATATCATCTGCACCTCGTGCAGCCGCGTCATCGACGTACCGCTCCCCTTCGATGCCCAGCTCGACGCCAAGGCGTCCGAGCAAATCGGCTGGCACGTCACGTCGCACTACACCATCTTCGAGGGTCTCTGCCCCGACTGCCGGTAGATGTTCGGGACATGCCTTAAAATCCACCTTTCCGCGCTTTGCAGCAAACAGTACATTTCTAGGCATGTCCCGAAAACCTACTCGGCGAGCAGGCGGTGCAGTTCTTCTTCGACCGTGTGCACGTAACGGACGCGATCGTTGATACCGCGCATGGTGGGGTTGCAGCTCTCCATCAGATAGGGATGGCCCACGACGTTGAGCATGTCGCGATCGTTCTCATTGTCGCCAAATGCCATCATCTCATCGGGCGAAATCCCCAGGACACGACCGTAATCGACAAGCGCGGAGCCCTTGCCCGAACCGAAACCGATAAGGTCCGTCCATGCGGTTCCTGACGTCATCACATCGACACGGTCGCCAAAGAGGCGCTCGAAATACTCCCGGGCCGCCGGATAATCCACCTCGGGCGTCTGGAAGCCAATCTTAATGACATCCTCGTCGATGTCCTCGGGACGGTCGACCACCGCCACATCGCAGTGGACCACATAGCGCAAATGGTCGACGAACGCATCGTTGCCGCTCATGGTGTAGATGTGCCCCTCACACGAAAGGGTCATGTCGGTATGGGGATACGCAACCACGGTATTCGCGATAACCATAGCAAGGCTACGCTCCATGGAACGCTTGACGACGGCACGCCCCTCGCTCATCACCAGGGTTCCGTTTTCGCATACATAGGCGAGCTCATCGGCCACCGGGGCAAACAGGTAGCGCAAGCTCGCATATTGACGGCCACTCGCCGGCATAAACACGATACCACGACGATGCAGCTCATCGATAAGCTCAAAGGCCTCGGAACGCAGCTCGCGCTCCCCCGGATGCAGCAACGTGCCGTCCAAATCGCATGCAATCAGTTTGATTCCCTCAAGACCCATATGCTTCCCCCAAAGCCTCATATCAACAGCAAGACGGACCTTGATCGGTCGCCCCTCAAAGCCCGTCTTGCGCATACGCGCGCTTAGCCGCGCGCCTTTTTTACGATGGTAAAGTCGGGAGCCATGCTCACGACGACCTCCGCCGCACTCGACGCAAAGCGCCGGTCCGCATCGAGTTCACGGGTAACCAGCGAGAGCCGAACACCCTCGACACCCCGGAGCATGCGGCCCAAAACAGGCTGCACCGGCGTATACATGCGCACAGTATGCTCGTCCGAGTCGCCCCGGAAGAGCGGCGCATGCATGTTGCCGATCTCCCAGCACGAATGCGCGAGCGCAATCGGGTCCATGCGGTCAACTTCGACCAAATAAACCTCGGCGCTGCGCAAGCGCACGACAACCGCCACGGGCACCATGCCCGAACGGTCAATGGCGAGCACGTCGCCGTCGGCAAGACGACCGCCGTCGGCAGTATCCAGCCGAACATCGACCGTGCGCCCCAGCTCCGTCACGCCCACAAACGCGTATACATCAGCCTGGTCCCAATCGAGCAGCAGATCGTCAACTTCAAAGACGCCGCCCAACTTCCGGCGAAGCAGGAGTTCATAGGACGGATCGTTGAGATTTCCCAAGCATGTCGTCGAAACCAAGCGTTCAGGCATACTCTAACCCTCGACCTCGACGAGCTCGATATCAAAGTTGAGGTCCTTACCGGCCAGCTCGTGGTTGGCGTCGAGCGTCACGGCCTCGGGCGTTACATCGATGACCACGGCGGGGACGGGCATACCGCTCGGCGTGGACAAGAAGAGCTTCATGCCCTTCTCAATCTGCTCGATGTTGGGAACCTGTTCGGCCGGGAAGGTCAGAACCATCTCGGGATTGTGCTCGCCGTAGGCATCGGCAGCAGGAATGTGCACGGTCTTCTTCTCACCCACCTGCATGTCGACAACAGCGGCGTCGAAGCCCTTGATCATCTGGCCGGCGCCGCAGGTGAACTCCAGCGGCTCACCGCGATCGTAGGAGCTATCGAACTGCGTGCCGTCGTCGAGCGTGCCGCGATAATGAGTCTTGACCTTCTTGCCCTGGTTGGACATGGAAACCTCCGTGATAAGGGCGGCGCACAACACGGGCCGCCATGAACATATGGCGCTAACTATACCCTAGTCATACAATTTGAAGACAGTTTGCAAAGAAACGCTGCAACCGGAGGAACCATGGCATATCCCGTATTTGACCTACACTGCGACACCGCCGACCGAATCGGCTGGGCCACGCTCGATCTCGACCTGCGCTTTACCGCCGGCACCGACGGTTATTTCCCCGGCGACGAAACGCATCCGCAAGATTTTGACCTCATCGAGGGTAACGCCTGTGCCATCTCGCTCGCAAAGATCGGCAACACGCCGTGGGCACAGTGCTTCGCCACGTTTGTCCCCGACGAGATTCCCACCGCCCACGCCGCGCGGTTCCAGGCGCAGATCATGGCGCATATGAGCGGCCAGGCAATGCTCAACCACGACCGTATGGTCAACGTGCGCAGCGCCGCAGACATTCGCCCCGCGCTCAAGGACGGCAAGGTCGCTTGCATCCACACCATCGAAAACGCCACGTTCTTTGCCGAGGACCCCGCGCTGATCGAAGTGCTCAAGAGCTTGGGCGTGCTTATGTCGTCACTCAGCTGGAATGCGCAGGGGCCGCTCGCGAGCGGCCACGACACCCACGCCGGCCTCACCGGCGCCGGCATCGAGGCACTTACGCAGATGGAGCACGCCGGCATGGTACTCGACGTCTCCCACCTCAACGATGAGTGCTTTGACGAGGTTGTCGCCCACGCCACGCGTCCCTTCGTCGCCAGCCACTCCAACTCCCGTGCGGTTTGCGGCGTCAAACGCAACCTTACCGACGACCAGTTCCGCACCATTCGCGACATGGGCGGTATCGTCGGCCTCAACTACTGCAGCGAGTTCCTTTCCAACGACGCAACCGACAAGACCGCCGCAGACGTCACCTTCGACCAGCTAGCGGCACATATCGAGCACTGGCTCGACCTGGGCGGCGAGGACGTCATCGCACTCGGCGGCGACTGGGACGGTGCCACGGTGCCCGCTTTCCTCTCCGATGCCAGCAAGATGCCCGAGTTCCAGAACATGCTTTCCAAGCATTTTGGCAAGACCGTGATGCAAAAGCTCTGCAGCGACAACGCGCTTGCCTTCTTTGAGCGTTATTAATTTCACATCCCTTGAGCAGGTCGGCATGCCGAACGGTTGACATGCCGGCCCGTCCCCAATCTGAAGGACCGCTTTTGACGCAGCAGTTTACGATTTCCGTATCCCGACCGGATGGGACGCCCATCCCCGTCGTCGTTACCAAAAAGCGCGTCAAGAACTTCAACCTACGCGTCACATCGAGCGGTGAGGTCCACGCCAGCGCACCGCTCGGCGCCAGTCGCGAGCGCATCGAAGCGTTTGTGAAGCGCAACAGCGCCTGGATTATCAGCCGGCTTGCCCAGCGCGAGCAACGTCAGGCGACGGCACGAGAGCCGCTCAGCCCCTCGTCCATCATTGCGCTTTGGGGCAAGCCCATCACGGTACAGGACGCACTCGATCACAACTTTGCATCACCCGCACCGCGGCCCAAGCAGGCCACCTTCGCAAGTTTTATGGGTGCCGACAAATCGAACGAACGCCCACAGGCCAAGCGGCGCGCAACCCTCGACGGCCTGACGTCCGATGAGCTCCAGACCCGCATCGACCAACTCTATGCATCCGAGGTCACCACGGCGCTGCGCGATATGGTACGCGCGTACGAAATCGCAATGGGTGTCGCCGTTTCCCGCGTTTCCGTACGTAGCATGAAAACGCGTTGGGGCTCATGCACGCCCAAATCCGGTGCCGTTCGCATCGCACGCGAACTTGCCGCCTATCCCATCGAGTGTCTCGGCATGGTTGTCGCCCACGAGCTCGTCCACCTGCTCGAGCCAAGCCACAATCAGCGGTTTCACGCCCTGCTCGACACGTACTGTCCCAACAATAGAGCTCTATCGCAGCGGCTCAAGCAGCCGCCCATAGAGACGTATTAGAACCGGTTAGCGCACGCGCTCGATCTCGACGCCGCAACTTGCCAGGGGAAGACCGACGGGCGCCCAAGGCTTATCAAGCTTAACACGCACACCAAGCAGCAAGGGGTAACGACGTAGCAGCATCTGGGCCACACCCTCGGCTGCAGCCTCGATGAGCTTAAACGTATGCTCGCGCAGATAGCCGTCGACATCGTGGCACACCGAGCCGTAATCAATCGAGGCATCAAGGTTATCGTGCTCCCCTGCCGCGCGCAGGTCGGCATAGAGCACCAAGGACACGACAAACTTCTGCCCCAGGGCGTTCTCCTCGGGGTACACGCCGTGGTTGGCAAAGACCTCGAGACCGTCGATAGTAATGCGGTCGGCATGGCGCAGGTCGTCATAGCTCACATGGGGCACCGCCGTTGCGGCGGAAATCTCGCCCCTGCCACGACGGGCGAGCTCGGCACCCTCGGTCTTGGTTGCATTCTCGGGCAGCTTTCTGTTAGTCATCGCGATCGTCTCCTTCGTTCAGAACCCCGACCGCGCATACCGACTACACGCGAATCGACAGGTTCTTTTTATCATCGCTCCAGTTGCAGGCATTGCGCGCGGGGCATGCAAAGCAGGCGCGCGACGCTTTGTCGGCTGCATAGAGTAGACGCTCAAGCGGTTGGCTATTCACGCGCAGCTTTCGATGGCCCAGAATGGCCGTCTTAATGGCTGCGGCATCTGCCGGCTCAAACGCCACGTCTTCGGGCATACCGCCAAGAATCGCATCAGCGACGCATTCGCTTGCAACATCATGGGATATACCCGATTCATACTGTTCATCTTTGCCGATATCGTGAAGAAGTGCCGTGGCGTAGATGACCTCGCGGTCAAATTCGAGTTGCTCCTCAAGATTCTTAATCCACATAATGCGCGCGACATCCAACAGATGGTCAATGCCGTGGCGGCAAAAGATGCGCCCCGATTCCAGCTGTGCAATGTTGCCCAGGTGCCGCCGGAACAACCCGTTGGCGCAAATGTAATCAATGCGAGGCATGGCACCAAAGGGAGTCAGGCCCGAAGCCATAAAACCGCGACGCGACGTTCCCTCATCGGTCTTCGATGCAAAGTCGTTGACGACTCTCATGGTTAACGGCCCAGCATCCTAAAGAATCGCTCCTCGAGCGACGGATCGGTCTCAAAGACACCGCGACGAGCAAGCGTTACGGTCTTGGTACCGGGCTTTTGCACGCCGCGCATGGTCATGCACATATGCTCGGCTTCCATCAGTACGATCGCTCCTTGGGGAGCAAGATATTCCATGAGGGCATCGGCAACCTGTGTACACAGCTGTTCCTGCAGCTGCAGACGACGGGCATAGACCTCAACCGTGCGAGCGAGCTTAGACAGACCCGCCACGCGGCCGTTAGGGATATAGCCGATCGCAGCCTTACCATAAAACGGCAGCAGATGGTGCTCGCACAGCGAGTAAAACGTGATGTCGCGCTCGATAACCAAATCGTTCGAAGCGACGGCAAAAGTTTTGGACAGGTGCTCCTCAGCGCTCTGGTCCATGCCGCCGGCAATCTCGCCATACATACGGGCAACGCGTGCCGGCGTCTCCAGCAGGCCCTCACGAGTTGGGTCCTCGCCTATGCCCTCAAGCAACAGCCTTATGGCGGCCTCGACTTTTTCCTGATCGACCATCTGGGCCTCACTCTTCCGATTTTGCGTTCGCGCTATGGTACCACGCCCTCCGGCATCGGCCACAAGCTACATAGTATGGGTCGAATAGACCGGATCGTCTCGCCAAAGCTCCACAGCATCGCAAAGCGCAACGCCCTCGCGCGCGGCACGAGCGCGCGTGGCGTTCATGTCGATCACGCGCTGATTACTCGAGCCCCTAAAGCGCAACGAGATATCGTACAGGTCTTGAACGAACGGACCGTCCACCAACATATCGAGGCAGGCGAGAATGCGGTCCGTCACCTCGGTATGGTGGCGACCGCCCGGTATAAGCTCCTCGAGCACGTCGCCGGTAAAGCACCAAATGGTCTTACCCGACTCCACGGGATAGGCCGCACGCACGCGTTCGATAAAGTCAACGAGACCCGCCTGATTCTCGGGCTCCATGGGCTCGCCGCCCAGAATCGTCAGACCATCGATAAAGGGATGGTCGAGGCTCTCGATAATCTTGTCCTCGACGGCACGATCGAACGGCTCACCCGCAGCAAAGTCCCACGCGACAGAGTTAAAGCAATTCTTGCACCCACGACGGCACCCGCTCACAAACAGAGAAGTACGAACGCCTTCCCCATCAGCAATGTCGAAATACTTAATGTTCGCGTAGTTCATAGGTAACTCTCCCGGGAGGTCGGGACATATCATCCCGTCCTCAAACATTCTCGGCCTTCGGCCTGCGAAACTGCGGGCGGGACGATATGTCCCGGCCTCATGCAAAGGGTAACTCAATGAACGAAGCGAACATCGAGTATAGGGTTCGAGGTCCAATAAAAACTTTGTTGCAGCTCAACCGCCATTGCAAATCAATCGCTGCTGCAGCTCGAATTATTTCCGCTAAAAACTTCGAGGAGCGAGCAGACCGCGAGCTGCATCTCAGCTACGTCAACTTGGCCGCCCCGTAGCGAGGCCCCGGACCTTTGCTCGATATGAGTTCCGCACGAACAGGAGGCGCCAGTGGCGCCTCCGTCGTGAGCCAGGACTGTCCGAAATAGCGAGTAAAGGTCCGGGGCCTCGCTACGGGGCGGCCTGGGATGGTTATTAGAGATGCAGCACGCGGTCGCGGATCTCCTCGGTTCGGCCCTGGTTCCAGAATTGAGTACCGATGTAGCCGCACGTACGACGGGCGACATTCATCTTCTCCTGATCGCGGTTGCCGCAGTTGGGGCACTCCCACACCAGCTTGCCGTCATCCTCGACAATCTTGATCTCACCGTCGTAGCCGCACACCTGGCAGTAATCGCTCTTGGTGTTGAGCTCGGCGTACATGATGTTGTCGTAGATGTACTGCATCACGCGGATGACAGCCTTGAGGTTGTCCTGCATGTTGGGAACCTCGACGTAGGAGATGGCACCGCCCGGCGAAAGCTGCTGGAACATACCCTCGAACTTGAGCTTGTCGAATGCGTCGATCTCCTCGGACACGTGGACATGGTAGCTGTTGGTGATGTAGCCCTTGTCCGTCACGCCCGGGATGATGCCAAAACGACGCTGCAGGCACTTGGCGAACTTGTAGGTCGTCGACTCAAGCGGGGTACCGTACAGCGAGAAGTCAATATCGCTTTCGGCCTTCCACTCGGCGCACTTGTCGTTCATGCGCTGCATGACGGCCATGGCAAACGGCGTGCCCTCCTTCTCGGTGTGGCTGTGGCCCGTCATGTACTTGACGCACTCGTACAGGCCGGCATAACCCAGACTAATGGTGGAGTAACCGCCCACGAGCAGCTTGTCGATCGTCTCGCCCTTCTTCAGACGAGCGAGGGCGCCGTACTGCCACAGAATCGGTGCGGCGTCAGAAAGCGTACCCATCAGGCGCTCATGACGGCACAGCAGGGCACGGTGGCACAGCTCAAGGCGCTCGTCGAAGATCTTCCAGAACTTATCCATATCCTGGTGCGAGCTCAGCGCGACATCGGGCAGGTTGATGGTCACGACGCCCTGGTTAAAGCGACCATAGTACTTGGGCTTGTTCGGGTCGTAGTTCAGCGCGTTGGCAACGTTGTTAAAGCCGTTGCCCGAGCGGTCGGGCGTCAGGAAGCTGCGACAACCCATGCAGGTATAGCAGTCGCCGTTGCCCGCGGTCTCGCCCTTCGACAGCTTGAGCTCGCGCATCTTCTTCTCGGAGATGTAGTCGGGAACCATGCGCTTGGCGGTGCACTTGGCAGCCAGCTGGGTCAGGTAGAAGTACGGGGAATCCTCGTGAACGTTATCGTCCTCGAGTACATAGATAAGCTTGGGGAATGCCGGGGTAATCCAAACGCCGGCCTCGTTCTTAACGCCCTCGTAGCGCTGGCGAAGCGTCTCCTCCACGATCATGGCAAGGTCGTGCTTCTCCTGAGGCGTACGGGCCTCGTTAAGATACATAAAGACCGTCACGAACGGCGCCTGGCCGTTGGTGGTCATAAGGGTCACGACCTGATACTGAATCGTCTGAACGCCGCGACGGATCTCGTCACGCAGGCGGTCCTCAACAACCTCGCGGACCTTTTCGGGAGATGCGGAAACGCCGAGCTCCTCGAGCTCGCGGGCGACCTCGCCGCGAATCTTTTGACGGCTCACCTCGACGAACGGGGCAAGATGGGTCAGCGAAATCGACTGGCCACCGTACTGGGAGGAAGCAACCTGGGCGATGATCTGCGTCGCGATGTTGCAGGCGGTCGAGAAGCTGTGCGGCTTCTCAATCAGCGTACCCGAGATAACAGTACCGTTCTGGAGCATATCCTCCAGGTTCACCAGGTCGCAGTTATGCATGTGCTGGGCAAAGTAGTCCGAATCATGGAAGTGAATCAGACCCTCATTGTGGGCATCCACAATCTCCTGGGGCAGCAACACACGCTGAGTCAGGTCCTTGGAGATCTCGCCGGCCATGTAGTCACGCTGAACGGAATTGACGGTCGGGTTCTTGTTGGAGTTCTCCTGCTTGACCTCTTCGTTGTTGCACTCAATCAGCGACAGAATCTTGTCGTCGGTCGTGTTCTTCTGGCGCTTCAGGCTCTGAACATAGCGATAGATGATGTAATGGCGAGCGACCTCGTAGCAGTCGAGACGCATAATCTCGTCCTCGACCAGATCCTGAATCTCCTCGACCGACACGGTGTGCCCCGCGTTCTCGCATGCCTCGGCGACGTTTTGTGCCGCGTAAACCACCTGGCAGTCGGTAAGACGAGAGCTCTCCTCGACCTCCAAGTTTGCGGCGCGGATGGCATTGACGATCTTATCGATGTCAAAGACAACCTCGGTGCCGCTGCGCTTGATGATCTTCATCCTCTTGCCTCTTTCGCATCGTAGCCTCATCGCGCTTCAGAGCCAAACGATACCCGGCAGGGCTTGCCCCTGTCTTGCGGCGCCGTCGCGCAATCTGTGTTCTCGATAAACCATAAGCCTCCATGCGGACATTCCCTGGAGCCGATCAAGCGGCTCAAGGACACGTTCAAAAGAGGCAGTTAAGGTCTTCGTTCTCTGTCCGCCATCTATCATACGACAAAGACGCATCTATATCCTGTATTCTTTTTTTAGGTCAAACACAACATATAGTGTTTCAGCAGGTCAAAGCAATTAGTCATTTTGCAGACGCATTAAAAATGAGGGGTTCTTGGCAAGTCGGTAAAACGTTACCAACACGGCTACCTGCATGGCAGTTATAAAACCCCCTTAGTCAAGCCGCTGACAAATCCTACCAAAACCAAGCCGCTCACGCCAAAAGAATCCAAAAGATTATGCTTGACCAACATGTTGCGGTCACGATCGGCCAGGACGTATGCAATCTGCCGGCACCTCTACGGGACGCGAAGACCATCGCGTACAGACCTTGGATCAATATTTGGTGGCTTATTTGGCGGCGTGCTTGGTGGAAAAACAAAAACAGCCCAGAGGACATAGTCTCTGAGCTGCGAACATTTGGTGGGCGTTAGAAGATTTGAACTTCTGACCTCTTCCGTGTCAGGGAAGCGCTCTCCCCCTGAGCTAAACGCCCAAATGGAGCGGACAACGGGGCTCGAACCCGCGACCCCAACCTTGGCAAGGTTGTGCTCTACCAACTGAGCCATGTCCGCTTACGGGGATTAAGCTTACGTGATGCCCGCATCCTATGCAAGAACTTTTTTTGAAAAGTTTTCCAACGCCCTCGCTAACCTCGCGAAGACATCAGCCACCACGGAAGGTGTAGGCAAACGCAAATTCGCCGCAAAAGGCCCCTACAACTCAGCGAGCATGATCCAGGCAGAGCTGTCCTGCGCGAGCCTGCCGTCTGCAAGCGGTGATGAGGTGAGCAGGACCCTGCCCGCCGGCAGCCCCACGGGTGCTGCGCCGAAGTTCGTCACACACGCCCAGCCGTTGTCGCGGCGATAGGCGATGACGCCGCCCTCAGCGCCCTCGGCACCATCCGCAAGGCTGGTGCGCCCGTCAAGATCGAGCCACGCAAGATCGTTGGCGCACCCGCGCAGCTTGCGCCGCAGCCAGAGGGCGTCACGATAGAGCGCAAGCATCGATGTCGGGTCCGCTTCTTCCCTATCGGCAGCGTAATCGGAAAACCATGCAGGCTGCGGCAGATGGGGCGCCGCATCGGCGTCCGCCGGCGAAAACCCAAACGATCCGCCCTGCGCGGGATCGTCCGCCGCCACCCACGGCAGGGGCACACGACAGCCGTCGCGCCCCTTCTCGCGCTTCGGTCCGTGCGTATTGGTCGCAGTGGGATCTTCGAGTACAGCCCACGGGATGTCAGCCACCTCAAAAAGGCCGAGCTCCTCACCCTGATACACGTATGCCGAGCCCGGAAGCGCCAGCTCAAGCAAAAGGGCCGCCCGCGCGCGGCGCTCGCCGAGTTCACGGTCCTCGTCATAAGACGACCCGTCGCGTAAGAGCCAGTCGAGCGCAATCTGGTGGTAGCGCGTCGCCTTGATTTGCGGCAGGGCATAGCGCGTCGCCACGCGCGGCACGTCGTGGTTGGAGAGTACCCAGGTCGAGGCGGAATCGGATTCGACGGCTGCCTTCAAGCCCTTCTCGATTGCAGTGTGCATGTCATCATAGGTCCAAGTGGCCTTGGCGAACTCAAAGTTGAATGTCTGGCCAAGCTCGCTGGGGCGCGCGTAGAGATACTGGCGCTCGGGCAGCACCCACGCCTCGGCAACGGCGCTGCGCGGCGGATTATAGCGGTCGAACACGCGGCGCCACTCGCGATAGATCTCGTGGACCTCGTTGCGGTCCCACAGCGGATGGGTGCCGTCGTCAACCATGTCATCGCCCTCGGCGAGATGCCACCGGTCGAGGTCATCGCGGTCGAGATCCTTGGCAAGACCGTGCGCCACATCAATGCGAAAGCCATCGACGCCTCGATCGCTCCAAAACGTCAGGACGTCGCAAAAGAACGCGTGAACCTCGGGGCATGACCAGTCAAAGTCCGGCTGCTCGGGCGTAAACATGTGCAGATACCACTGACCGTCCGCGACACGCGTCCAGGCGGGGCCGCCAAAGTTGGCATTCCAATTGGTGGGAGGCAACTCGCCGTGCTCGCCGCGACCATCGCGGAAGATATAACGAGCGCGCTCGGGCGATCCGGGGCCAGCGGCAAGAGCGGCTTTGAACCACGGGTGCTGGTTGGATGAATGGTTGGGCACGATGTCGACGATGACCTTGATGCCGCACGCGTGAGCCGCAGCGATCATGTCATCGAAGTCGTCAAGCGAGCCGAGACGTGGATCGACATCGCAGTAGTCCGCCACATCATAGCCACCATCGACAAGAGGCGATGGGTAAAACGGGCTCAGCCAGATGGCCTCGATACCCAGCCGCTCAAGATAGTCCATCTGCTGGGTAATGCCCGCGATATCGCCCAGACCCGAACCAGTCGAATCCTTAAACGAGCGCGGGTAGATCTGATAGATCGCGGCATCGGACATCCATGAGCGAGAAGAGGACTTTTCTGTAGCCATGGGGTGCGCCTCCCTTGCAACGAGGTTTTGCGAGATGTCCACGATGATACGCTCAAAGCTAACATTCGCGGCAAATAACACCACAGCCACGCCCCAAAACACTCGCCCCCTCTCGGGTTCGAGCCCAGGCGATGGGTACGAAAAAGCCCGGCTACCGTAGTAGTCGGGCTGTTGTGCTTGGAGCGGACAACGGGGCTCGAACCCGCGACCCCAACCTTGGCAAGGTTGTGCTCTACCAACTGAGCCATGTCCGCATATGTAAAACAAAACGGGCGCCGGAGCGCCCGGATGTTGCCTGGAGGCGAAGCCCGGATTCGAACCGGGGGTAAAGGCTTTGCAGGCCTCTGCCTTACCACTTGGCCACTTCGCCAAAAAGGACCGCTTGAGACGATCCGGAAATGCAATGGAGCGGACAACGGGGCTCGAACCCGCGACCCCAACCTTGGCAAGGTTGTGCTCTACCAACTGAGCCATGTCCGCTTGT
>NZ_JAQLFL010000006.1:140811-144867 GCF_028206995.1 Collinsella aerofaciens
GGAGCGGACAACGGGGCTCGAACCCGCGACCCCAACCTTGGCAAGGTTGTGCTCTACCAACTGAGCCATGTCCGCTTGCGGGTTATTAATTTACGCGAGTTGCCCAAAAGACGCAAGTACTTTTTTCAAAAAAGTTGCCGGCCGCATGTTCTTGGTAGCCAAATACGCTAAAGCGATTGGCTAGGCACACGATTCCAGCGCTCCGCTAAACAGCTTCACCATCTGCACGCGCGTGCCAGCGCCGTCTGTACGACGAGCAACATCCACGTTATCGACGAGCAAACGCATAAGCTTGATACCACGGCCGCGCTCCTCAGATGCGACCGGTTCGCTCGTTTCATCGATAGAATAGCCAGCACCTCGATCAAGCACCTCAACCACGACGCGATCGCCATAGGCCTGAACCGTCAGGACGCACCCGATACCGCCCGCATGGTCATAGGCATTACCCAGCGCCTCCCCCGACGCCAATGCGACATCGTAGCGCTCGTCGCGGCGCAACGGAAGCGATTCAAGGAGTTCGGCGATGCGATGTCGGTAGTATGGAAGATTTTCAATACCCTGACGGACCTCGACGCTCTTGCTCCAGCGAGGCAGCTCCCCCACCGGAATGGCGGGAATAGACTCCCGTGCCGGACCCGCGACATGAAGGATATCGACAAGACGAGCAATCTCCAAAAAGCGAACAACTTCGCCTGATGCATTGACGAGCGAAAGCAGGCCTTCTCGCCTCATGAGCTCACGAGCGCGCGTAAGCAGGAATGCCAAGCCCGTCGAATCGATAAAGCTAACAGCCTGACAGTTGATGACGACACGACGCACGCCGCGGTCAATCAAAGCATCCAACCGCCGACGCAGTGCAGGCACCGTGGCGATGTCGATATCGCCTGGTGGCGTCAAAACCGCTATGTCATTCCACTCATTCATACGACCATGGTTCCCCAAAAGTGCTCGCTCGATGCATACGCATCTGCAACCGCGCAGATTTTGCTCGTCAAACGTCGCGGCCTACGATCGACCCCGTAAAAACTCAAGGGAAACCAGCGCGATGTCATCGTCCAGCGCCGACTCGGTAAAGCGGTCAAGCTCGCCCAAGACCTTACCGCAGATTCCCGATACGCCCTCGCCCGATACCGATAGCAAAAGATCGCGCAGACGCTGTTCGCCAAAGAACGCCCCCGTGCGGTCGCGTGCCTCAATCGTTCCATCGGTATACATAAACAGCATGTCGCCAGGAGCGAACGTAAAGGCACCCGTCTCGTAGACCATGCTCTCAAAGGCACCGATCACGCCCGATTGGCACCCAAGGAGCTCCACTTCTCCCCCGCAGGTCTCGCCGCCGCCACGCGGCGTCGACGACGGCCTAATGACCATAGTGGGAGGATGTCCCGCAGAGCAATAAGTAGCGCGGCCCGCTTTAAGATCGATCTTGGCGATAAACGCCGTCACAAACGTCTCGACCCTCGAAAAGCCCATGAGCATGCTATTGAGCGAGCGTGCCATGCGAGCAGGCCCTGCACCCTCCCAGGCATAGGCCGTCAGCGCCGTCTTGACGAGCGCCGACATCGACGCCGCCTCAATCCCCTTGCCGGATACATCGCCCAAAATCATAACGGCGCAATCGTCGGGAAGTCGGACAAGCGTATAGAAGTCACCGCCGACCAACGCAGAATTCGTTGCCGATAGATATACCGAATCGGTTGCAATGCCCGGAACGTCACCAAGCGAATTTCTCATGCCAATCTGAAGCGTCTGAGCGATATGACGCTCTTCGCGCTTTTGAGACTCGCCTTCATAGATCAGCTCAAAGTCATGCGCCAGATGCACCAGGTAGTCGTATTCAAGGTCGTCAATTGGTTCTTGGCTGCCATCGCGGAGCAGCAAAGCGCGCCTCGTCGGCCCCTTGGCGATATCAACGGGAACGATCGCATCGTTGCTTCGTTTGCCATCCGCTTCCGAGTGGTAGTGCCCCGCTTCGATGCCGGAGTCGACATAAAGTCCCTGACACGGTAGGCCGTGGGCCCTCAACCATGCACCCATAGACGTGGATTCGTCCACACGTGTAAGGCGCACGTGCTTGAGGTCGTCAGCGCTCGTCCCGCCCAACACCGATGTCTCAAACCCGTCGGGGGCTGCCCCCAGGCGCGCTGCTGGCGCCGTGACAGAAAAGAAGAGTGACTCCGGATCGTCCGGCAGCGCCACACGACTGCCGCCCTCAAAATCGATGACATAGGTTTCGAGGCCCGCATCATATTCCACGGGGCAGAAATGACAATTGAGCACCGTGCAGATTTCCGTCGACACCGCTCGCGAAGCGGCAACGGGATCCTCGAGATAGGTAAACAGTTCGTCGCGCAGCAAATTGAGTGAGCGGCCGAGCTCCGCCGTGCGGCGCGAACGCAAGCTCGACGCCATGCCGACCAGCTGAATAGACAGGTAATCGCAGATGACCTCGAGCACGTTAACGTCATAGGCAAGTGGCGCCTGGGGGCGCTTCCAGCCAACTTCCAACACGCCAAGGACCTGCGTGCCGTAAAACACGGGAAGACAGATCTCGCTGCGATACGGGGGCATATCCTGCACGCGCAGCAAGTGCTTGGAACGATTGTCCAAATCCATGAACATACCCGAAGCAACCCGGTCGCCCTCAAGGTCCTGCTGAATCGACAGGCGACAGGCACGCGACTCGCGAAGTACGTAGGTCGGAATGCCAGCGCCGTACGGCATAAACTCGGGCAGATAGCTGTCCTCAAGCTCCTTAGAAACACCGCGGAGCTTAAAGCCGCCGCTCTCGGAAAAATAGATAGCCGCACCGGAGGCATCGAGCGTTCCAACGAGCTGATTCAAAACGGTATCGAGCAAGCTGGGGAGCTCATCGGAGCCCACGGTACTCATAATGACCGAAAGGGTACCCGAAAGGCGTTTATTCGCCACCCTAAGCTCCGATAGCGCACGTTTGAGCTGACGATCGTGGGAATACTGCTCTTCGATGCTGTGAAGCGCCACCAGGACACGCGGTGCACGACGTCCAAAGATACGCGGAGGCGTAACGGAACCCGCGCGAACCAAGACGGGAATAAAAGACCCGTCGCTCAGCTTGAGCATCAGCTCGCTCTCGGAGCCATCGGTCTCAAACGGCAGACGATGTTCAGTCGCGCGCTCAAAGGCAGACGAGTACAGAACGTCTTTGACATCACCGCTGATGACGTCAGCGCGTTCCTCGCACATCAGGTCGAGCAAACGGTTATTCACATGCAGAATGGTTCCGTCGAGCTCACAGATGATGACAGCATCGCTCGTGATCTCGACCAGTTGGGCAACGTCTGCCCACTCGTTGCGCTCAAGCGTTTCCATCGTGGACCTCACCGTCTATCGGTAACAAAAAAGCCTCCGAAGAGGCTTCTCAAATGCGATGGTGTCGGAGGCGGGACTTGAACCCGCATGACCAAAAAGCGGTCACTAGCACCTCAAGCTAGCGCGTCTGCCAATTCCGCCACTCCGACATGCTATGTTGTTGATTCGCAGTTCGTTCTGTTGGACCCGCGCGTTCAACGAGGAAGATAATAACCTATGATTCGAGAACTGTGCAAGCACTTTTTAGAAAAAAGTTTACGAATTTGTAAATGCGCAGGTAGATCTATATGTCCGGCCCCGTATCGGTGTTGCCTCCCGGCGCGTCCTCGGGCATGAGCGATATTTTGCTACGCACTTCGTGCTGCGAAATATCGCTCCCCCTGCGGAATGCGCCGGGAGGCAACACCGATACGGGGCCTGCAAATACGTACTTCAGGCACAGTTCTCAAACATGTTCTGAGGGCTGATGCAAATTTGGTGGCTCGGCTTTGCCGAGCCCTTATATGGGGAGGCCGGAGCTAAAGCTCCGGCCTCCCTCAATTTCTTATTAAACTAAGTGAGCGATCAGGGAATCGCACTCCCCCTGCCGAGTTACCGCAGGGCCCGTGCTGGACTTAGTTTTCAGAACATTCCGCACTGATATTTTCTGTATTGAAGACGTCGATGATGCCCCCATATACCATTGGCGTCGACACCATAAGA
>NZ_JAQLFL010000007.1 GCF_028206995.1 Collinsella aerofaciens
CGGGCGTCCTCGAGCTCACCGTACTCCTCGACCAGGGGCATGAGCTCGTTCACCCGCTCGACGATGCGGCGCTGCTCAGCTAGGGGCGGAACTGGGACCAGAATGACGTTCAATGACTTCTGATTAGTCTTTGGCATTTTGACACGCGTATCACCCTTAAGCGTCTCCTCAGTGAAGAAATTGCTGAGGAGAACCGTGAGGACATATTCAGGTTGCAGCTTGGTGTTGAGCGGATACATATCCGCACTACACAGCCCATCAAAAGGGGCGATAACCGCCTTTCGAAGAGCTGGACGAATCTTCGAATAGAGAATCTGTCCTGCAGAGAACAGGTGATTGGCGCTCTTAACCTCGTCGGCCTTAACACTATGACAGAACAAGAGCTTTCCGGTGCCTTTTTGGATGTTGTCAGGCGCGATATGAGGAAAGTCCTGATATTTCAACGGGTCGACCAAACGCGCTGCAATTCCAATGACTTCACTAAATCTCGCCCAGGCCCAGCTTTCCGGAATCCCAAACGGAACCTCGTCTGCGATGCACTTGTCGCTCAGAACGCGTCCCTTAGTGTCCACGTGTTTCTCATAGGGGGAGCCATCGAAACCGATATAGATAATGCTCTCCCCGCCCTTCGGGAATTTAGCCTTACCATCAGCAATAAGCTTATGCTTCTCTTCACGAATACGCTCAAGCAGGACGCTTGCAGGCTCATCACTCGGGTCTTGTGGAACGAGCTTTCCCTCAATCGCCATTTGCAGGATTGAGTTCTTCAGGTCTTTTGCCTTCATCTACGCCTCAATCCCAAGAATCTCGCAAATACGAGCAAGCTTCTGGTCAATCTCGGCATCGAGCTTAGCGCGCTCTTCTTTGTAGTTCCTGATCAGTTCGTCAGGCGGTAAGATCTCCTCTTCCTCGTGAGGATAGCCGCACACGTCAAAGTTAAAACCGCCGTCTCGCAACTCGTCAACCGTATAGTACTTGGCCTTGGGATTGCCGTCTTCCTCGATATCCCGACGGTTCTCCCACCATTCCTTTACAGGTGCAAAATGTTCGATCCTAATGGGCTTGGTCTTAGAGAAGTGTTTATACCCCTCGGGCATGTCCATGCGATAGAACCAAACGCCCTCAGAGGCCCCCGTATTATCGAAGAACAGAACGTTAGTAGTGATGCTCGTGTACGGAGCGAAAACACTCTGTGGAAGGCGCAAGACAGTATGCAAGTTCATGTCCTCAAGCAGGCGACGCTTGATCTCCGTCTTTGCACTATCCTGGCCAAAGAGAAAACCATCCGGAATGATAACAGCAGCGCGGCCGCCTCGCTTAA
Organism: Collinsella aerofaciens; assembly: GCF_028206995.1. Taxonomy (GTDB): domain Bacteria; phylum Actinomycetota; class Coriobacteriia; order Coriobacteriales; family Coriobacteriaceae; genus Collinsella; species Collinsella aerofaciens_AQ. The sequence goes on from NZ_JAQLFL010000007.1 coordinate 1,322, forward strand.
GACGATAAAGAATGAGTCCAAGGAATAGATCTGCGGTCTCGGAGCTACGGAGTGCAACAGGGAAGTTGTTTTGCACCGATGCACTCTCGGACCCGCCATAGGGCGGGTTCATAAGTACGACGTCAAACTGGCCGTCAGGCTTGTGCTTCCACTCGCGAACATCCTTCTCGAGAGAGTTATCGTGAAAGACTTCAGGATTATCGATATCGTGCAACAGCATGTTGGTCACGCACAGCAGGTAAGGGAGCTGCTTCTTCTCGATGCCGTAGACCGATCTTGCATAGAGTTCACGATCGGCTGGAGTCTGAACCTGGGAGTCGAGAATCTTGAGGGCGCTCGTCAAAAAGCCGCCCGTGCCACACGCGAAGTCAGCCACAGTCTCGCCGAGCTTGGGCGCAAGTGCCTGGGCCATAAAGTCAGTCACCGCTCGGGGCGTGTAAAACTCGCCGGCATTACCCGCGGACTGTAAGTCTTTCAGGATGGTCTCGTAAATTTCACCGAAGGCGTGGCGCTCTTTGTACTCGGTAAAATCAACCGACTCGTCAATCTCGTTGATGACTTGACGAAGTAGAATCCCATCCTTCATGTAGTTGTTGGCGTCAGTAAAAGCAGCCTTGACGACGACGTGTCGCAAAGGCGCATCAGGTGCAAGCTCAAGACTCTCAAGAGTCTTGAATAGATCATTGTTCACAAAGTCGAGAAGCTCATCGCCAGTAAGCGCCTTGCCGTCTTTCGCATCGTGCGCCCAGCTATACCAGCGCAAGCGCTCGGGGATGATGGACTGATAGGAGTCATCGTGAAACTCCCACTCCTGCTCCTTGGCATCGTAGATCTTGAGGAAGAAAAGCCAAGTCATCTGCTCAATGCGCTGCGCATCGCCATTGATGCCGGCGTCTTTGCGCATGATGTTCTGCAGGGTCTTTACGAGAGATCCCAGTGCCATTTGCTATCGTTACCTTTCTCTATGCGATGTAGAGCTCGTCCTCGAGCATCTGCGCTGCCTGAATGTACTGTTGTTTGCCGCCGAATGCGGCGACGATCTTCATTGGGCTGCCAAACCGACGGAATTCCTCGAGGTCGAGGACGTGGGTGTCGTCCAAGTCTACGAGGTTCGACGTCGCATATTTGTCGAGAAGCGCTTCAAGGACCTCACGCGCGACGCCGGCATACTCATAAAGCACGCCCTTCTTCTTGACGCTATTGGCTCTCTCGCTGCGCGTCAGGGGCCTCTGGTCGTAAGCAATATGGCAAATGAGGTCAAAGTCGCTCATTTGCTCTTGTCCAGTCTCAAGCCGCAGCTCATCCAGAAATACGCCATGAGCGCGCAGCTCATCGATAATCGCTTGTTTCTTATGTTCAGAGTTCCACGCCGCTAGGAAGTGGTCAAGAGTGTCGTATTCGCCGAGAATGTTTTTTCGCGTATAGTCCTTAAGGCTCTCAGTTACAAGAAGGCCATCGGAGGAGTAATACTGCACCATCTCCGACACTACATAGACGTCGGCCCCATGAACGTGATATTTCACATGGGAGGACGGATCGTCCGGCGGCAATACGGGTGGGTCTACGATCGGAGACGGAGGCGGAACGGGACTGCCGCCATTGCCGCCGGGACCCGGATCCGCAATGGGGTCACCCGGATTAGGCTCAAACACAACAACAGGTTCGCCATCAAACTCGGGATCTGCAAACAAACGCGATGCGTCACGAAAATCGAGGATGGTGAAATAGAGTTTGTCGTAGTCCTCACAGATACGGGTTCCGCGGCCGATAATCTGCTTGAACTCCGTCATTCCGTGCTCACCGAACTTGTTGTCGAGCACGACTACCTTACACGTCTTGCAATTAACACCAGTGGTGAGAAGCTTCGAAGTCGTAACGATGGTCGGGTATTTCTCGTCGGGGTCGATGAAGTTATCTAACTGAGCCTTACCTTCCCTGTCGTCACCCGTAATCTTCATGATGTAGGTGGGGTGATCTCTTACGATATCGGCGTTCTCGTTTACAAGGGCACGTCGCATATTTTCGGCATGCTCGATGTCAACGCAAAAGACTATGGTCTTGGAGTAACGATCCGTCTCCTTTAGAAATTGAGTTATCCGCTTGGCAACTTCCTCGTAGCGCTCTTTGATGACAATCTCGCTGTCGAAGTCTTGCTTCTCGAAAACACGTTTGGGCAGAGCTTCGCCGCGATCATCTATGGTGCCTTCCTCAGTACGGTATCCGTAAATGTCGACGTTCAGCTTAGGACGAATAACTTTATACGGGGCGAGAAAGCCATCCTCGATTCCCTGTTTAAGGGAGTAGGTGTAGACAGGTTCGCCGAAGTAGGTAATGTTTGAAACCTCTTCAGTCTCCTTTGGCGTAGCCGTCATACCGATTTGAATTGCACAATTGAAATACTCAAGTACCTTACGCCATGCGGAGTCCGCCGCGGCGCTTCCGCGATGGCACTCGTCGACGATAATCAAATCAAAGAATTCCGAGTCGAACTCGCGGAATATTTCTTCACCGTTTTCTCCAACAAGCTGTTGGTAGAGCGAGAAATAGACCTCGTAAGCAGAATCGAGCTTTCGACCTACGACCTTGGTTGTAACCCTCTTGAGAGGCTTGAAATCGCCGTCTATGGTCTGATCGACGAGAATATTGCGGTCCGCCAGATAGAGAACCTTACGAACCTCGGTAGTCTGTCGCAAGCGATGAACGATTTGAAAAGCCGTAAAAGTCTTTCCCGTTCCCGTTGCCATAACGAGCAAGATGCGATTCTTACCTCGCGCAATAGCTTCAAGCGTACGATTGATGGCGATGCACTGATAGTAGCGAGGATGATTGCCGCCGTGCTCCTGGTAATACGGAGCGGTCACAATCTCCTGGCTATACGGATGTTCAAGCCCCTTAGCTTTTGAGTATCGTGTCCAAAGTTCCGCCGGAGTGGGAAACTCGTCCATGGCAAGAGCGCGCTCTTTCCCGGTAAGAAAATCGTGCTCAACAAAACCCTTTCCGTTTGAGCTGTACGCAAACGGAATATCGAGCAGCTGGGCATATCCCATCCCCTGTTGGAGACCGGCATCAACGGTGTGCTCCGTATCCTTAGCCTCGACGATTGCGATAGGGATGCCCGGAGCATACATCAGAAGGTAGTCAGCCTTCTTCTTGTCTTTACGGGTGACCATGCTTCCGCGCACAACGATCTCGCCACTGGTAAAGAAATACTCAGTGAAGACTTGGGTATTACGATCCCACGACTTCATAATCGCAGGATCAATGAGTTTAAGCCGTGTGTCAGACTCGTTCATACGTCTCGGAACTCCTCGTTGCGCAAGACGGCAACTGTTGGTGTTGAACTGATTAATTTTATCATCACCATGCAATCTAGCAGCCGCTTTATACGAAATGAGGCGAAGCAAAGTCAGCGCCGCAAGAAAGCTCCAAAGAAAACAAAAGAGCCCCGGCGAATCGAGTCAGAGGTCATTCCCGGAGCCCCGCCTACCTTCCCTCCGCTTTCAACTTCAGCAGCAGATCGCTCAGCTCGGGGCACTTGCTGGAAAGGCGCGTCTGAGCTCGCTCGCCCATCCCCCATCGTTGGCGTATCTCCTGGGCGCGCGGGCTCACGCGGTAGTTCCCGTCCATCATCTGCTTGAGCAGCTTGGCGGTCACACGAGCATCGGCAAGGGCGCTGTGGGCGTGACCCGTCGACTCGTCGAACTCGATGCCAAACCACGTCGCCGCGTCACTCAAAGAGACGCGCCCATGGCTGCCCACGTCCATGATCGAGGTGTAAAACGCCTGCAGGTCGGCCCAGTCCGTAGGAAATGCGGCAAGGTCGATGTGCTTTGCCTGGCACTCGGTCAAAAGCTGTCGACGATCCGTCCCGCTCCAGCAAACTATCTGGGCGGAGTAGCGACCGATCCAATCGTTGAGCCTTTTCATCACCACGTAGAGAGGATCAGCCATGGCGGTATCCACGGCCGATATCCCCGTGAGCTCGCGGACGGGATACGCAACGCCTTCGGCATATTCCGTCTGCACAAACTGCGAGAACTCGCCCATCACGTTGCCGTGGTAATCGAGCTTAACAGCGCCGACCTCGATAATCTCGTTGCGCAGTCCGCGGCGCTGGCGCTGCTTTGGCACCGGCGCAAACTCAAAATCAAGCACAATTTGGCGCGCAAAGTTCGTCGTATCGATAGCCGAGATACACGGCGTCTTTTCAGCTGACACGGTTACGGCCTCTCTCCGTCAACTGCCGCTTGCTACATAGGTGGCTACATTGCCGTAAGGATAGGCGCCCGTGCGGACATGAAATCGCACAGCACGGCTTTCCGGCATCCTTGCGTAAAGCCACACTTTGAGAGAATCATGTCACTGTTATTAACGAACATATATTCGTATTTATAGCAGTACTTTGATAGAATTGCAGTTGTTGACGGCAGTTCCATGTGCCGGGCAGCGCCCTCCATGCGACGGGAGGTGATGCCCATGACCGATCTGACTGATTTCGTGAAGCTCCTGACCGCTTTGGTCTCGCTCCTCACGGCGCTTATCGGACTTACCGAGGCACTCAAGCAGTGTACGAAGCAGAAAAAGAGGGGTCGACGCCTCTAAGGCATTGACCCCTTAATCGAAGTAACGGCGCTGCCCAGCATTCCACCACTTGGGCTGCCGTCGACTTTATTTTACCCACGGGCGCCAGGTTTAACAAATGGAATTTCGGTTACGAAGTCCGGGGCTCGCCCGGGCTCGCCCCTCTACTCCAGCCACCATTCCACATCCACGGAGCACTCGACCTCGATAGGCTCTGGCTCCAGCACCGTCACCTTGGAATCAGCCGATCCCGCAGGAGCTCCGAGCGCAAAATCGGCCGCACTTGCATAGCAAAGCCGATCCATGCTGCCAAGCTGACTGTTGTAGGAGATATGCTTGACGCCATCCAGCTTAGAACCCGATGCCGCCGCAAGCGCCTGCGCATTGTTGCGGGCTCGCTTGACGACGCGGGCGATGAGGGCATCCTCGGCAGCACGCCGGTCGGCTAGATCAAAACCTACGCTCATGTCGGCGCGCGAACCGCAGGTGTTAAGAGCCGTCCATATAGCGGCGACATCGACGGCGTCAATCGACGCGGCGATTGTGCCGTAGGCATGGTAGCTATAGCCAGTGATCGTCGCCTTTCTGCGTGTCGTTCGCGCGTAGCAGGCGTAACCGCGACACGTTAGCTCGTCATCCAAACCAAAGGGCACCAATGCCGCAGCGACCTTAACGCGATCGGCGTTGTAGTCGTTCAGGCACGCCTCCTTGGTATCGAAGCTTCCCCCAAAGCAGATGCTAAACACGACGCGATCGGGCATCACCTCGTCCTCGATCTCGGCGCCAACGCTCACGAACCCAGTTTTATCCATCGACATGGCATCCGTCCTTTCCACGAATGGCTACGTTGCGGTAAGCGTAGCCGCCCGTGCGGACACAAAAGCGGGATGCAGTGCCATGCACCAGGCACGCGCCACGCAGACAGCCCCAAAAGAGTCGCCCGCCTATTCGAATGTGTGAAAAAGATTTAGGCCCGGTGACTTGAATCAGCGGTCATCCCGGGCCCATCAGAGCTCACAGAGCTCTTGGTTGCTTTGGTCTCGCTCTTCACGGCGCTTATCGAACTTTCCGAGGCACTCAAGCAGCATTCGAAGCATAACAAGTCGCTGCCATTAAGGCGCTGACCTCTTGACCAAGCAACGGCGCTGCCCAGCTCTTCACCACTTGGGCTGCCGTCGACTTTATTCTATCCGCGAGCATCTGGTTTACCAAATGGATTTTCGGTAATGGAGGCCCAGTACCCCGCAAACCGCAAACCGCAAAATCACTACGCCCCAAGTGCCGCCATGGGGATCACCGCCACGCCGTCGTCGCGCGTGTAGGCAATGCTCCCCTTTCCAACCACGACCGCCAAAAACGCCGGCGCGGTATTCTAAGACGCGCTTTCCACTTGAAGCCATGTCGATTCTGGGACACAGTTTCCGCTTGAAGCCCATCCGGAAAGCACGTCCCATTCCGAGGCTTGAATCCGGGACGCAGTTTCCACTTGAGCTCCTGACGGGAAAGCACGTCCCACTCTGAAGCTCGATTCCGGGATACAGCTTCCGCCAGAGACCTCAGCCGGAAACGGCATCCCACTCTGGAGTCAGAATCCGGGACACAGCTTCCGCATGCGACCTCGTTGGGAAAGTTCATCCCGTTCTGAGCGCTCATTCCGGGATGCAATTTCCGTTTGAGGCCCGATCTGGAAACGACATCCCACTCTGGGGCCGAAATCTGGGACACGCTTTCCGCCGGCATTCCGCTGGCAGCTAGCATGACAACAGAGGGCCCCGTTCCAGCCATTCGAGGACAGGCTTTACCCCCGAGCAGCGTTATCTCCGCCCACACATCTCGGCAAACGAAATCAGCTTGACGTCTCCCCTACTCTCCGCAGCATCCCGACATCCCTGCGTAAAGCCGCTTTTTGAGAAAAGTGCATAGCTTTTTCGTTGCCGTCTAAAGAGCTCGCTTCGGTGCACGAGCTTTTGCAGCGCGTCTTCGCCCGCCGGTTCATTGCGCCATTTGCACTCCGCAAACAGCGCAGCGCCCTCGCCATCGTCAACAATCAAGTCGATTTCTTCCTGCGTATGCGTGCGATTATCCGTCCCCCACCAGCGCCCGACACTCGCCGGAACCACATCGAGCTGGCCCGCGCGCGCGAGTTCGTACACGTATTGTCTGCATATAATCTCAAAGACCGTACCCATGTAATCCGATACGTGCGGCTCAATGCGCTCATACGCCATCTCGGCCATATCGGTTTGAATCAGCCCGATGTTCTGCGGCACAAACTTGTACCAGAACCTAAACATCTGATCGCTCAGCAGATACACGGCTCGCTTATTGCTCGTCTCGTTTAGGGGCAGCTCGCGCTCGACAATCCCAAGCGACGCCAGCTTATCCACATAGCTCTTTACGTTGCTCGCAGGGATTCCCGTAGAGCTCGCAATCTCCGAGATCTTCGAGCGCCCCTGGGCAATTGCCTGCACGATCGCATCATATTGCTCGGGATTGCGGCACTCTTGCAACAGCAGGTTACTCGGCTCCTCAAAGAGATAGCCCGTAGGAGTAAGGAAAAGACGTTTGATGTTGTCCTTGAGCGATACGGTAGGGTCGACTTTTTCGATATATGCAGGAATGCCGCCCGTCATGCCATAGCAAACTGCAGCGTCTTTGCGACTCATGCTCTGCCACAGGCCGAGGGTCGCCGTAAAATCGAGCGGCATGATCTTAAACTGGGCCGTACGTCTACCGTATAGCGGACTCTCGTAGCCCAGCACCTGCTCTTCCATAAACGAAAGCGACGACCCGCACAGGATAAGCATGAGCTTGGTCTCTTTGTACAGGTGATCGATCTTGTCTTGCAGCAACGAGCTGATTTCGGGATTCGATTGGGCGAGATAGGGATACTCGTCAATCACGACAACCAAACGTTCCGTGCGAGCCATGGTGGCCAATGCATCGAACGCTTCGTCAAAACTACGAAACGACACGCCTGCAGCACCAACCGAGCCTGCAAGTATCGCCTGGCTAAAGCCGTGCAGGTTTGCCTCCGCATTGGTACGACGAGCTTGAAAGTAAATAGCCTTCTTGCCTTGGATGAACTCTGTGATAAGGCGCGTTTTACCCACACGACGGCGGCCGTAAATCACAGGCATTTCAAAGGAGCCCGTGCCATACAGTCGATTGAGCTCGGACATTTCCGCTGTTCTTCCGATAAACATAGGGCCATCCTTCCTTCACGTTATAGCTAGCCATATTATACCTTCCTATAATATAGCTAGCTATAACGCAATTCGACAAGCGGCGCACGAAAAGGGGCGATACACCGCCGCACGTGGACCGTTCCGGAAAATGTATCCCGTTCTGGAGCCAAAAACTGGGCCGTAGTTTCCGCCAAACATGTCATCCGGAAAGCGCTTCCCGCTCTGAGCCTGAATTCTGGGATGCGGTTTCCGCTGAAGCTTCTACCGGAAAATGCATCCCATTCCGAGCGCTCATTCCGGGTCACAGCTTCCACAGATACAAGACGACGATCCGCAGCCCATATCACATGCCTTCAAATATGCGATCCAGAGACACAAAACAGCAGATAGAATGCTCTTTTTCAAAAAAGCACACGTCCCGAAACTTACCCATTCTTCAGAACTCGCTACCGTTCAAGGTCGCCGATTACCGCCCACCGATTCAGCTTCAAAAAATGACGTCAAAACCAGGCCATCTACCTGCATGGTTAGATTTTGGTCAGCTTTTGGTCAGCTGAGCGGCAAGTTCCAGCTGATACGTTTTTGCTACCCAAAAGGAGGCGGTAGCTCATGACCCATTGCAATGACCAACTCATCGACCAGCTGTTGAACCAAGCCGAACAAGAGGGGCGCTGTCGGGTTCCCCCGAGCACGGCGATCCGAAAAGCGCTCCTTCGGCGCACCGGCGGCACGGTTGTCTCGCCCATGCCGGGGTTATTTGCGCGAAAAACGCGCTGGGATGAACTCAACCGAGCGCAACGCCATTGCGAGATCCTCCGCGCCCTTGCGATCATCCATCCCGATTGGACGTTCTGCTCGTTTTCGGCAGCTTGCCTGCTGGGGCTCGAGGTCTCGTGGCGACATCTGAATGTTGTGCATGTTTGCAGCTCGACAAAGCCGTCGGCTCGCCCGGGCGCACATATTCAGCGGCACCAGATTGAGCCGGCATATCGGTAACGCCGCCCATCCAAACGGTCACAGATTGCCTGTTGCAGACCGGTTTTGCCGACGGCATGCCCATTGCCGATTCGGCGATCCTGAAGCTCGGCCTTGCGCCGGAACAGCTGATGGAGGCCGTTGAGCAACGAGCGACTGCCCGCAATGGTCGCGCGATTCGCACCGCCCTCACAACGCTTCGATATGCCGACGCCCGCGCCGAGAGCGGCGGGGAATCGGTCGCCCGAGCCGTCATGATCGAGACGGGCTTTGCGCCCGACTGGCTTCAATACGAGCTGACGGACCCCTTCGATTCGGCCAAGCCCATACGAACGGACTTTGTCTGGGAGCGCCAGGCGCGGGAACTCACGCTGGGCGAGCTCGACGGGCTCATCAAATATACCGACCAGACCATGCTGGCCGGACGCACCACCGCCGAGGCGCTCGTTGCCGAACGACAGCGCGAGGCGCACCTATCGCTCTACGGCCACCCTCTGCTGCGCTTTACCATGAACGAGGTCCGTTCGGCAGGAATGCTCGCCAAAAAGCTGCAGACGGCAGGCATCCGGCAGACCGCGCTGCCGACATGGCTCAATGAAGCGGAGCTGTAGGAGCTGTTAGGCCGCGCATCGCCGGATCGCATCCCCCCCTATCTGGGCCGCGTTTTCCCAACGGCCACGCCAACGGAAAGCGCGTCCCATTCTGAGGCATGATTCCGGGACACAACTTCCGGTTGAGGGACGATCCGGAAAGCACGACCCGTTCCGAGACCGAATTCCGGGACGCGGTTTCCGCTTGAAGCTTCAACCGGAAAATGCATCCCACGCTAGAGCCATATTCCGGGACACACTTTCCATTTGAGGGCCTCTACCGGAAAACGAATCCCATTCTGAGCGTCGAATCCGGGATACAGTTTCCGTTTGAAGCCCCGTCTGGAAAGTACGTCCCATTCTGGAGCCGAAATCTGGGACGCAGCTTCCGCATGCGGAGGCGCTCCAAACAAAAGGCCCCGGCTCGCGATGGAGCCGGGGCCAAAGGCGCAGCGTATGTAGTTGATGTTGAGCGCGAACAGCTCGTCAGCAATGACCGTCCGCGCCCTACCCTACCCGCGGTGACGGGCGCGGCTGTACGGCGTATCCACCATGGGCAGATCTGGACGCAGCTTGCCGTCAAACGCGCGGTAGGCGTTCTGTACGGCGGGCGCCGTGGGGATCGTTGCGATCTCGCCGATGCCCTTGCCGCCGTATGCCACGGGCAGCAGCTCGTCCTTCTCCACGTAAATGGCGTGGATATCCGGAATCTCGGGCGCACGGAACAACCCGAGCGTACCGTACCTTGCCTGGGGCACGCAGTCCTTGAGCGGCCAGTCCTCGGTAAGCGCATAGCCCATACCCATGAGCACGCCGCCTTCGATCTGACCCTGGATGGAGATGGGGTTGACCACCTTGCCGGAATCGTGCGCAGCATAGATCTCGCTCACGCGGCCGTCATCATCCAGAATGACCACATGTGTGGCAAAGCCGTAGCAGATGTGGCTCTTGGGATTGGGAACATCCGCACCCAGCTTGTCGGTCGGCTCCAGATACACGTAGCCAAACTCGCATCCCTCGAGCGCCTTGATGGCGGCCGCGGGATCCTGAGGATGCATACCTTGGCCGGCGACGAGCTCCTGCGTGTGCAGCTGATAGGCGCGACCGTCGTCGTACTCGATCTTGACGCCGTCGCCATGCGCGCTCACGGGAGCATCGGGTGCAGGCTTGCCCGCCTCGATGCCAACCATGGCATCGCGCAGCAGGAAGGCGGCGCCGCGCACGGCCTCGCCGGTCACGACCGTCTGACGCGAGCCAGACGTAGTGCCGGAGTCGGGAGCGTTCTCGGTGGAGCACTCGCCATTGGCAATGCAGCTCAGCGGCAGACCGCAGGCCTCGGCAACGTCTTGCAAAAAGACGGTGTTACAGCCCTGGCCGATGTCGGACGTGGCGGCGTAGACCACGGCGCGGCCATCCTCGATGCGGATCTTGCAGCGGCCGGCATCGGGCAGGCCCACGCCCACGCCGGCGTTCTTCATGGCGCAGGCGATACCGGCGTGTCCGGGATGCGCGTAGTAGGCATCCTTGACCTCGAGCAGCGTCTCTTTAAGTGCCGTGGAGCAATCGGCAATCTGACCGTTGGGTAGAACCTCGCCCGGCTCGATGGCGTTACGGTAGCGGATCTCCCACGGATCCAGGCCGACCTTCTCGGCCAGCAGGTCGATCAGGCTCTCGAGCGCAAACTCGGACTGACAGACGCCAAAGCCGCGGTACGCGCCGGCAGGCGGGTTGTTGGTGTAGTAGCCAAAGCCGCGGATGTCGGTGTTCTGGTACTTGTAGGGGCCGACGGCATGCGTACAGGCGCGCTCGAGCACCGGGCCGCACAGCGACGCGTAGGCTCCGGTATCAAAGTTGATCTCGCAATCCAAACCGGTAAAGTTGCCCTCGGCGTCGCAACCCAGCGTAAAGGTGCCGTCCATGGCATGACGCTTGGGATGGAAAGCAAGCGACTCGGCACGCGTGAGCTTGCACTTCACAGGACGCTGGAACTTATAGGCAGCGAGCGCGGCCAAGTGCTGAATGGACACGTCCTCCTTGCCGCCAAAGCCGCCACCCACGAGCATGGTCTCGACGACCACACGCTCGGGCTCGTTGTCCCAGCCAAACATGTGGGCGCACTCTTTGCGCGTATCGTAGGCACCCTGGTCGGTCGACTGCACCTTGACGCCGTTCTTGTACGGGAAGGCGACGGCGCACTCGGGCTCCAAGAAGGCATGCTCGGTAAAGGGCGTGGTAAAGCGCTGCGTCACGGTGAATGCGCTCTCCGCCAGCGCCTTGGCGGCGTCGCCACGCGTCACATGGCGGCTCTGGCACACGTTGTCCTTGAGCTCCACCGTGTTGCCAAAGGCAAAGAAACTGTCATGCAGGCGCGGGGCGTCGGCAGCCCTGGCCTCGGCGATGTTGCGCACGGGCTCCAGCGGCTCGTAATCAATCTTGACGAGCTTCTTGGCCTTCTCGAGCGTCGCCTCGTCCTCGGCAACCACCAGCACGATGGCGTCACCCACGCAGCGGGTGATATCGCCCGCCGCGATCATGACATCCCAGTCCTGGATAAGGTGGCCGACCTGGTTGACCGGCACGTCCTCGGCGCGCAGGATGCCCACCACGCCGGGCAGGGCCTCGGCCTTGGAGGTATCGATGGAGAGCACGCGGGCGCGCGGATACTTGGAGCGCACGGCGCTAGCGTAGGTCAGGCCCGGCTGATCGAGCTCGTCAATGTCGTCGGGATACTTGCCCTCGCCGAGCACCTTCTTGCGCACGTCGATGCGGAAGGCGCGCTTGCCCACGCCGTAGTCGTCGCCGCGCTCCAGGTCCTCGTCGATCTGCTTTTCGCCACGGAGCACCGCAGCGGCCAGCGAGATGCCCTCGATAATCTTTTTGTAGCCGGTGCAGCGGCAGACGTTGCCGCGGATGGCGTACTTGATCTGCTCCTCGGTGGGCTCGGGATCCTCGGCGATGAGCGCCGCACCCGCCATGACCATGCCGGGGATGCAAAAGCCGCACTGCACGGCGCCCACGGCGCCAAAGGCGTACACAAAGGCCTCGCGCACGTCCTCGGGCAGGCCCTCGACGGTCACGATGTCGCGGCCGGCGGCAAGAGCGGTGGTCAGCACGCACGCCTTGACGGCTGCACCGTCCACATGGATGGTGCAGGTGCCGCACGCACCCTCGGAGCAACCGTCCTTGGCGGAGTGAATGTGCAGGTCGTCGCGTAGGTAGCGCAGAAGCGGTTTATTTTGGGTCGTCGTGCGCTCGACGCCGTTAACGGTAAAAGTGAATTCCTGTGCCATGGTGATTCCCTTCTACACGCCGGCGGCGATGCCGGTGCGGTCGTGGATGGCGCCATGCGGGCAGACGACGGCGCACATGCCGCACGACAGGCAATCCGCGCCGTCGATATGGGCGCAGTTGTCCTCGATGCGGATAGCGCCGGCAGGGCACTTTTTGGCGCACATGCCGCAACCGATGCAGCTGGTGTCGCAGATCTTGCGCGCAATGGCGCCCTTATCGGTGTTGTTGCAGCGCACCAGGATGTTCTGGTAGCCGGGAACGAAGGCAATCACGCGCTGCGGGCACGCCATACCGCACAGACCGCAGCCCGTGCATTTGGAGCGGTCCACGCGGGCGACGCCATCGACCAGTACGATGGCACCGTGGGGACAGGCCGTGACGCAGGCGCCACAGCCAATGCAGCCTTCGCTGCAGCGGGCGTCGCCGCCTGCGGAGGCGCAACCGCTTCCGCAGGCAACGTAGGCCACGTTATGTTGAATGGATTTGGCCATAAGAGACTCGCCTATTTCTTAAGAAGGTACGAATAGTTGTCGCGCACAGCCCTGATGGTCAGGCGGACGGCCTCGGGAAGACCGGTGTTGACGGCATCGACCGAGACGGTGCGGACCGTGCCGGCGACGCGGACCTTAAAGTGATCATCGCCCACGGCCAGGAAGCCCTCGTTCTCGGAGTTCTCCATGTCCTCCTCGCTCCAGAACAGGGTGAGCTTGTCCTTGTAGGGACGACCCTCCTGGTAGGGGCAGAACACGGCGCAGTTGCCGCACTCGTTGCACATGCCGTCGACGTGGACGACCTGATGCTTGGCCAGGCCCGGCACCTTAATGGCAACGTTGGCGCGGTTGGGGCACACGTCGCAGCAGACCTCGCACACCGAGCCGCAGCCCAGGCAGCGGGTCTTGGTGCAGTTGCGCTTGTCGCGGCACAGCGACCCCTTGCGCTCGTAGCAGGTGTCCTCGCGGCCGGCCTTCTCGTTGCAGTCGGCGTACTTGTTAAAGTCCACGCCGGCGATGGCGCGTGCGACTTCGGCGGCGTCGGCAATAGCCTCGACCACGGTGGCCGGACCGCGACGGCAATCGCCTGCAGCCCAGACGCCCTCGACGCCGGTGGAGGTGGCGGCAAGACGGCCGCGACGGTCGTGCTCGACGCCCGCGGCATCGTACAGGCTGGCATCGATGCCCTCGCCCACGGCGCAGATCACCGTGGTGGCGGAAAGCTCGACGGTCTCGCCCGTGGCGACGGGGCTGCGACGGCCGCTTGCATCCGGCTCGCCGAGCTCCATAACGTCGCAGGTCAGCACGGAGCCGTTGAGCGCCTTGGGCGCCAGCAGCTCGCAGAACTCAACGCCGTCGGCAAGAGCAAGATCGAGCTCTTCCTCGTCGGCGGGCATCTGCTTCTTGGTGCGGCGATACACCAGGCGCACGTTCTTCACGCCAGCAAGGCGCTTGGCCACGCGGGCCGCGTCCATGGCGGTGTTGCCGGCGCCAATGACCACGACATCCTCACCCAGCTCGAGTTTCTCGCCCTTCTTGGCGGCCTCGAGGAACTCCAGCACATCGAGCTCGGCACCCTCGCCCAGGCCCGCAGAGCCGGGCATCCAGGCACCGGTGGCCACGACCACGTCGGTAAAGCCCTGGGCCTTGAGCTCGTCAATGGACTCCACGCGAGCGTTGAGCTGCACCTTGGCGCCAAAGGCCAGGCAGAGCTCGGCGTCGTGGGAGATATCGTCGCTCGCAATGCGGAACTCGGGAATCACGTGACGGACCACGCCGCCGAGAGAGTCGCGGGCCTCGAAGATGGTGACGGGCACGCCGGCACGCGTCAGGAAGAATGCCGTCGCCAGGCCGGCCGGGCCGCCACCGATAACGGCAACGTTGCGCTCGCCGTCGTTGGCGATGGCCTGGGTGCGCAGCTTGGGCAGCACGGCGGTCATGGCCTCGCGGGCGGCCTTGAGCTTGCTGGCGCGAATCTGGGCGCCCTCGGGCTCGTAGAACGCACGCTCGCAGGCACGGCCGCAGGGATGCGGGCAGATGGTGCCGGTAATGAACGGCAGGGCGTTGCGCTCGATGATGATGTTGAGTGCGTCCTCGTAGCGGCCCTCGTCAACGGCCGCCAGGTAGGCGGGAATATCCTGCTGGATGGGGCAGCTCGTGCGGCACGGCGTGGTAAAGCAATCGGAAAGAGGGCTCTTGCCGGCGACCTTGCGGTCGGGCAGCGGACGCAGCGGCTTCTTGTAGAGCGGGTTGGTGAGCGAATCGGTCTGGATCGCGGTCACAGCCTCGAGAGAGACGCCCGCGAACGGCCTGCCGTCCAGATCGCCAAACTCGCCGGCCATCTGGCTAAAACGCTCGTAGCCACCGGGCTTGAGCACGTCGGTCGCCAGGGTAACGGGCCAAATGCCGGCATCGTACAGGGCGCGAATGTTGTAGACCGTGGCACCGCCGGAGTAGCTGATGCGCAGCTTGCCATCGAACTGCTCGGTAATACGACGGGCAGCCTCGATGGTCAGCGAGAACAGCGAACGGCCCGACATGTACATCTCGGTGGAAGGCAGCTCGTTCCTCGTCACGTCAACGGGGAACGTGTTGGTCAGCTTGACGCCAAACTCCAGGCCGCGCTCGGCGCACAGGGCAATCAGGCGCTCGAACATGGGCACGGCGTCGACCCACTGTAAGTCCTCGCGGAAGTGCGTGTCATCGAAGACGATGTAGTCAAAGCCCAGCTCGTTCAGACGCTGGCGGGCAAACTCATAGCCCAGCAGCGTGGGGTTGCACTTGATGTAGGTGTTGAGGCCCTTCTCGGTGATCAGATAGGTCGCGATGCGCTCGATCTCGGCCGGCGGGCAGCCATGCAGCGTGGACTCGGTGATGGAGTTGGACACGCGTGCCGGGATGGACTCGACAAACGCGGCGTCGACATGCTCAAACTTGTCCAGGTTGGCGAGCGCCCATGCGCGGCACTCGTTCCAGACGTCGGAGCCGCTGGCGTCCTTCATGCCCTCGATGTAGGCGTCGACCTTGGGGCTCTTAATGCCCTCCAGGTCATAGCCCACGGACATGTTGAAGACAAAGCCGTCCGGGCTGCCCAGGCCGTACTCGCGAGCGATCAGGTGGCAGGCAAACCATGCCTTCACGTACTCGGCAAAAGCCTGCGGAACCTCGAGCTCGGTCGACCACTCGCAGTTGTAGCACTCGTCCTGCGCCACAATGCAGGGCTTGTTGACGCACTTGGAGAGCTCCTCGCCGTCCATAACCTGAACGGTCTTGAGCTCAAAGAAGCGGGAACCGGCCACGTAGGATGCCACGATGTTCTGGGCCAGCTGCGTGTTGGGACCGGCGGCCGGGCCAAACGGAGTCTCGATGCGCTCGTCAAAAATGGGAAGCGCACCCTCCTGGTTGGTCGTGACCATCTTGCGCACGCCAAAGACGGCGCCCTGAGTCTTGTGCTCCTCGATGATCCAGTTCATCAGCTGCGAAAACGGGATCGGCCTCATGATGTCGCTCATAGTGAGCTCCTCTCTGTAACGCCCGGCGAGACCGCGCGGCGGGCGCAAATACGGTGTAGCGCTAGCACAGCGCCGGCGACCCCGCGGAGGCCGCCTATACGCGCGCCGGATGCGGCGAAACACCCGACGCGCGTGAATCTACTTGTGAATTAGTAGGCGCGATCGTTAAGCGTGCTCCAGAGCTTCTTGGACTCAGCCATGGTCCACGCGTTGATCTTTTCCTCATCAATGCCAACGAACTCGCGATCCTTGTACAGGACGCGGCCGTTGATGATGGTGGTGCGGCAGTTTTTGCCCATCATGCCAAAGAGCATGTGACCGTCGATGTTCTCCTCGCTCAGCGGCGTAAAGGGCTTGTAGTCCATAACGATAACGTCGGCGGCAGCGCCGGCCTCGAGCACACCGAGCTTGCGATCGAAGTACTTGCTCGCCATCTTGGCGTTGTTCTCGAACAGCATCGTCATGGCCTCGCACCAGCCCACGTTGGGCATGGCGGCGTTGTGGCGCTGAATGATCAGGAAGACCTTAAGGCTCTCGAGCATATCGTGGGTGTAGGCGTCGGTGCCCATGCACACGGGGATGCCGCGGCGGAAGAACTCGAGCACGGGGGCGCAGCCCACGGCGTTGCCCATATTGGATTCGGGGTTGTTGACGAGCCAGGTGCCGGACTCCTTGACGATATCCATCTCGGCAGGCGTCACGTGGATGCAGTGGCCGAGCATGGTGTCGGGACCCAGCAGGTTGTGCTGCAGCAGGCGCTCGACGGGGCTGATGCCACCGCGGTTGAGGCGGGAATCCCACACGTCGTTCATGCCCTCGCACACATGGATGTGGAAGCCGGTCAGGCCGTTGTTGGCCTCGGCCATCTTGTCCATGGTCTCGTCCGACAGCGTAAAGGTGGCATGCCCGCCAAACATGGCAGCGATCATGTGGTTGTCGTTATCGCGACGCTCCTTGGCGGCCCACTGGGCAAATTCGGCGTTCTCGGCAATGGCCTGGTCGCATTTTTCCTGGCCACGGCGATCGGAAACCTCGTAGCACAGGCACGAACGCATGCCCAGCTCCTGAGCTGCATCCTTAATGGTAAAGAGGCTTCCCGGGATCTCGCAGAAGCTCGCATGGTGATCGAAGATCGTGGTGACGCCATCACGGATGGAGTCCAAAATCGTAGCATAGGCGCTGGCCTTGGTGCCGTCGAGCGTCAGGTTGTCGTCGATCTTCCACCACTGCTGCTCGAGATTCTCCAAGAAGTTGGTGGGGTTGCAGCCCTTAATGGCAAGGCCGCGGGCCAGACCCGAGTAGATGTGGGTGTGGCAGTTGATGAGTCCGGGCATGATGAGGTTGCCCTGGGCATCGACGTACTCGGCATCCGGGTACTTGGCCTTGAGCTCGCGCTCGGGGCCCACTTCGACGATCGTATCTCCGTCAATGGCGACCGCACCGTTTGGAATAAACGGGGTCTGAGCGTTGCGGGTAAAGACGGAACCGTTAGCGACCAGAAGCATGGATGCTCCCTTCAACATCAGAGGCGGGGTTTGACACCTCTGACATGGCGGAGTGCGAAGCGCCGGCCTACACCGGAAACGGGCCCTCTCCCGTCAACGCTTCACCAAAGGGACAAACCCTTTGAAGTGCGGCTTGGTGCCGCATGGCGTCGGCGGACGAGGCGATGCGTCCGCCGACGAATAGCACCGAATTGGTTACTTCTTGCTCTCGGGCAAGACCAGATCCACGGCAGCGTCCTTGGCAGCATCGATGTGCTGAGCCACGACCGGCGTCTGCGGAAGGATCAGGTTAAGGACAATGGCCATGATGGCGGTGGGGGTTACGGCATTGGAGCCGATGACGGTGGACACCCAGGCGGGCATACCCTCGCCGGCAAGGCAACCGCTGGCCATCCAGATACCCAGGCCAAAGACGACGGAGGTGCCGACGATGGTGGTGGTGCGCTGCGTGAGGCCCTCGCGGGTGAACATGCGCACGCCGTTCATGGTGATGGTGCCAAAGACGCCGACGGTCGCGCCGCCGATGACGGGCTGCGGGATAGCGGAAAGGACGGCAGAGAGCTGCGGGAACAGACCGGCGATGGCAAAGACGGCCGCAATGATCACAAAGACCCACTTGTTGACGACCTTGTTGGAGCAGATGATGCCCACGTTCTGGCCAAGGGCGCTGGTGGGAAGACCGCCCAGCAGACCGCCGACCATAGAGGTGAGGCCCTGGGACACGATAGCGCCGGAGAGCTCGCGCTCGGTGGGCATACGGTCGATGGAGCCCAGGCAGGCGGCGGAGACGTCACCGATAACCTGGATGGCAACCATGGGGAACACGACGGCGAGGGTAATGCAGACCTCGGGATCAAACTCGAGCGCGTAGGGCATGAGCTTGGGAAGAGCGAAGACCTGAGCGGTGGCGACGCTGGAGAAGTCGATCATGCCAAAGGGGATGGAGACGATCATGCCAACGATCATGCCAAAGAACACGGAGCCCAGCTTGAGCGTGCCCTTGCCAAAGTTGGCGAGCGCAAAGACCACGGCGAAGGTGATAAGAGCGACGCACCAGGCCTGCGGGGTGCCCCACAGCGGCGTGCCCATGCCACCGGCCATGTACTTGACGGCCGTGGGATAGAGAGAGACGCCAATGGAGAAGATGACCGTACCGGTCACGACGGGCGGGAACAGCCACTTGATCTTGCTGTAGGCCAGACCAAAGAGGACCGCAACGGCGCCGCCGACGATCTCGCCGCCCAGCAGCGCGCCAAAGCTAAAGCCCGAGGCGCCCATGGCCTGCAGGGCCGGCAGGAACGCGAACGAAACGCCCATGACGATGGGCAGGCCGCCGCCGATGCGACGGAAGGGAGCGAAGGCCTGAAGGGCCGTGTCGATTGCCGAAAGAATGAGCGCAACCTGAATGATGTCGGTGCTCTGCTGGCTATTAAAGCCGTAGACGCCGGCCATGATGACCGCCGGGGTAATAATGCCGGCAAACGATGCCAGTACGTGCTGAAGGGCACACGGGATCATTTCCTTAACGGGCGGCATGCCTTCGCGAGTGAACAGGGCTTCAGTGCCGTTCGTAACCGTCTCCTGGGTCATTTGACCACCAATCCTCGAAGTAGTTGTTTTCGCATCTAACGCTCTATTGTGACGCAGTGCGGGGTTGAGGTTGTGCCTTCGTTGCATATCGTATTAAAGATGATTCTCATTCTCAATAATAATTTTTTGTTATCAGCCTATTCTTCGGCTGAGATAATGCATTTCCGCAGGTCAGGAAAGTGTCTTGTCAAAATAACATCTAACTATTCTTTTGGTCGACCGTTTACCGCCAAATTCCTACCGTTCGTCTGTATTACGCAATGTACCTGCGGATATACGAGATGAGGAATGGCGTGTTACCATGAGAAAAAATTGTTATGAACATTTCCGATTTCACCCCAAGGAGTTGCCCGTGAACGAGACCGTACGTCGCTTTTTGCCGATGGTCGATTTTCTGGAGCAGATACTCGGCAAAAACAGCGAAATCGTGCTGCACGATTTCTCGGATCCCGACCACGCCATCGTCGATATTCGCAACGGCATCGTGAGCGGCCGCAAGGTCGGCGGTCCCGCCACCGATCTGGCACTCAAGATCATACACGACGCCAAGTATCGCGACCTGCCGTTTATTACGGGCTACGAGGGCCGCGGCGCCGGAGGCAAGACGTTGGAGTCAGCGACATACTTTATCCGCGAGAATGACGAGATCGTCGGTATGCTCTGCGTCAACACCGACCTCTCGACCGTACGCTCCATCAACGCCATGGCGCAGCAGCTCATGGCGTGCTTCGACGCGGCGCCGACGCGCACGGAGCCCGCCCCTATCGAGGTCGAAAGCCTTTCGGAGTCCACACAGGAGCTCATCGACCGCAGTATTTCCGAGCTGCTCGAAAGCCGCGGGCAGGATGTCGCCTCGCTCGGCCAGGCCGACCGCGTCGATGTTATCCGCCATCTCAACGGCAACGGCGTGTTTATGCTCAAGGGCGCCGTTGCCTGCGCTGCCGCCGTGCTTGGAATCTCTGAGCCCAGCGTCTACCGCTATCTGCAAAAGGTCCGCAAGGAGGGCTAACCCACTGATCCCTTGGGGACGGAGGAAAACGGATCATTTTTGTCGCATCGCTTGACAAAAGACCCTGCAGCTCGCACGCGCTGCAGGGTCTTTTTGCATGTCATGTTTAGTTGTTGTCAACGCCTTAGAGGGCGGCGATGACCTCGATCTCGACCAGACCGCCAGCCGGAAGGGCGGCAACCTGGAAGGCGCTGCGCGCGGGGAACGGAGCCTCGAACTTGGAGGCGTAGATCTCGTTCACGGCGGCGAAGTCGGCGATGTCGGCCAGGTAGACCGTGGTCTTGACGACATCGGCAAACGTGGCGCCGGCAGCGGTCAGCAGGGCCTCGACGTTAGCGAGGGACTGCTTGGCCTGAGCCTCGACACCCTTGGGCATCTTGCCGGTCGCAGGGTCAATGCCCAGCTGGCCGGACAGAAACACCATGTTGCCGGTCTGGATACCGGGGGAATACGGGCCGATGGCTGCGGGTGCGTTATCGGAAGACACGACGGTCTTGCTCATGTTTTTCTCCTTACGATCAAATAGAGAGCGTGAGCGCGGCGTTCGCACCGGGAGGCACAGTTCGGTCTGAACACCGCGCTTGATTGGGATAGTAGGGGATGATTTTGCCCGATGCAAGATAATTATCAGATTGCGATAATATTTTATCGCCCAACGGCGCGTACGGGCCGACGAACGGCGTGACTGGCAACCTGCCTAAAAACTAACCCCTTTTCTTCCGTCCCCTTCGGAGCACCTAATTCCTTGGGGACGGAGGAAAAGGGATCATTTTTGCCCGAGAGGCTGCTGAAGACTTTGTCCTGCTTAGGCTGCGGGCATCGCCCATCGCGACGGCGCCACTATACTTTTGAGTATCTGAGCATTTTTGAAAGGCAGGATATGACCGCAACCGCCAGTCGAACCACCAACCGCAGACCCGAGCTCTTGGCCCCCGCCGGAGGCCCCGAGCCCTTTGCCGCCGCACTCGCTGCCGGCGCCGATGCCATCTACTGCGGCATGGGCAGCTTCAACGCCCGCCGCAAGGCAACGAACTTTACCGACGAGGCCTTTGAGCAGGCCTGCCGCGCCGCGCACCTGGCCGGCTCGCGCGTCTACGTCACGGTCAACATCGTCATCAAGCAGTCCGAGATGGGCGATGCGCTGCAACTCATCCATCGCTGCTCCACGCTGGGCGCCGACGCCTTCATTATCCAGGACTGGGGCCTGTTCTTTGAGGTCAAGCGCACCATGCCCGGCATCGAGACGCATATCTCGACCCAGGCGAACATCCACGATGACCGCGGGACTATCTGGTGCCGTGAGCAGGGCGCCGACCGCGTGACCTTGTCGCGCGAGCTCTCCATCGACGAGATCGCCGCCATCCACGACGCCGCGCCTGACGTTGACCTGGAGGTCTTTAGCCACGGTGCCATCTGCTTTTGCTACTCGGGCCTGTGCCTGCTGTCGAGCTTTGCCATGGCGGGACGCTCGGCCAACCGCGGCATGTGCGCTCAGCCCTGTCGCCTGCCTTACGAGCTGATCGACGAGAACGGCCGTTCGCTCTCCCCTGCCGGTCGCGAGCGCGCGCTGTGCCCACGTGACACCAACACGTCGCAGCTTGTTCGCCGTCTGTATGACGCCGGCGCCGCATCGCTCAAGCTCGAGGGCCGCATGAAAGCCCCCGATTATGTGTACTCCATCGTCGACGTGTATCGCCATCAGATTAATGACATGCTGGCCGATGTTTCGACCTCTAAGGATGAAGAGGCCGCCCGCCAGCGCCAGCTCAAGCGCTGCTTTAACCGCGACTTCACGCACGCCTACCAAGACGGTACCTCGGGTGACGAGATGATGAGCTACGAGCGCTCCAACAACCGCGGCCAGATCGTGGGCACGGTGCTGGGCAGCCGCCCGGCCAACCGCGATGTGCGCGGCCTCAAGCCCGACGACCGCCGTCGCCGCGCCGCCATCGCCCGCATTGAGCTGTTTGAACCCGTAGGCAAGGGCGACCTGCTGGAGCTTCGTCATGACGATGAGTTCGACCAGTTCCTGACCACCATCGCCGCCGAGGATGCCGCCGCGGGCGACATCATCGACTGCCGCGTGCCTCGCAGCATGCCCGAGGGCTGCCGTGTGCGCGTGATTCGAAGCCAGCGCGCTATCGACGCCGCCGGGGCTGCGCTCAAGCGCGACGTGCTGCGCCGCCGCGCCGTAGACGTGTCCGTTGTGGCGCGTCTGGGCGAGCCGTTTACCGTTACGCTCAGCTGCCGCGACGACCCCGCGCTCACCGCCACTGCCACGGGCTTTACCGTCGAGGCCGCCAAGACCCGCGCGGTCGAGGCTTCCGATCTGGTAGAGC
The DNA here is from genome assembly GCF_028206995.1 of Collinsella aerofaciens. Taxonomy (GTDB): domain Bacteria; phylum Actinomycetota; class Coriobacteriia; order Coriobacteriales; family Coriobacteriaceae; genus Collinsella; species Collinsella aerofaciens_AQ. The sequence goes on from NZ_JAQLFL010000007.1 coordinate 23,892, forward strand.
ATGTGGGCCGCATGGGGTCCTCGCCCTTTGAGGCCGCGAGCTTTGATGTGGCACTCGATGAGGGCTGTGGCATGGGCTTCTCCGCTGTGCACAAGGTGCGCACCGCCGCCTGCAAGGCTCTGGAGGAGGCCATTCTGGCGCCGTATGAGGAGCGTGTCCGCACGCTCGAGCTGCCGGCGATTGTAACCAGTGATTCCCGCCCCGCGCCTGAGCACTACCGCGATGAGCCGCAGATCTGCGCCACCGTCACCTCGCTCGAGGCCGCCGAGGCAGCGCGCGCGGAGGGTGCAACGCGCATCTACATGACCACCGACGCGCTCGATGCGGCCGAGCTCTCCCCCGCCGATACGCTTGAGCAGGGCATCGTGCCCGTGCTCGACGAGGTCTGCCGCGCCGTTGACCACGTCCGCGTTGACCCGTGGATACAGGCTGGAGCGACTGTCGCCGTCGGCAATATCTCCGAGCTTGCTACTGCCGCGCAGACCGGCGCCACGGCCGAGATCCGATCCTGCCTGCCCGTGCACAACACGCCTTGCATGGAGGCACTTGCCGAGCGCGGAGCCGGCGCGTTTTGGCTTTCGCCCGAGATCACGCTCGACGAGATTATCTCGCTTGGCACCTCCGCGCCCGCAGCCCTGGGCATCACCGTGTTCGGCCGCCCGCGCGTTATGACGAGCGAGCACTGCATCCTGCAGGTGGCCAACGGTTGTATCCACGATTGTGCCAGCTGCCGCCTGCGCGTCCGCAAGCTGTCGCTCAAGAATATCGACGGCAAGGTCATGCCCGTGCGTACCGACATCCACGGCCGCTCACGCCTGTACGATGCCTACCCTATCGACCTCACGCCGCAGGTTCCGCAGCTGCTCGATGCCGGCGTGCGCCGTCTTATGGTTGACGGAACCCTGCTCGAAGCCGATGAGATTGGCCGTGCCGTTGCTCGTGTCCGCCGCGCCATTGAGGCAGCTCAGGCAGGTCGCAAGCCCGCTGCCCGCCTGCGCGGCGCCACCTCGGGCTGCATGTTTGTGGGAATTAGCTAACCGAAAGGCTTACACGTGAACGAAGAACCTCAAGTCCTCTACTGCGACGCCTGGCTCATGGCCATCGATAAGCCCGCCGGCATGATCGTCCACGGCGACGGCACCGCTGAGCGCACACTTACCGACTACGCCAGCGACCTTTTGCTGGCGATGGGCGACGGCTTTGCCGCGACCGACATGCAGCCGCTCAACCGCCTGGACCGCAACACCACCGGCGTGGTGCTGTTCTCGCTCGACAAGCAGACGCAGCCCGCCTTTGACCAGATGGTGAACGACCACGCCTTCGAAAAGCACTATCTGGCGCTGGCCGAGGGCAAGATCGACTGGAACGAGAAGCTCATCGACAAGCCCATCGCCCGCGACCGTCACGACAGCCGAAAGATGCGCGTCGGCGCCAGCGGCAAGCCGTCTCAAACTCGCGTGAAGGTGCTCAAACGTCTTAAGAGCCGTCGTGGCCTGCCCGCGCGCTCGTATATCGATGTCGAGTTGCTCACCGGCCGCAAGCACCAAATCCGTGTTCACCTGGCAAGCGAGCATCATCCCCTGGTTGGCGACGACCTGTACGGAACGCCGCGCCCCTGCGGCCTGATGCTCCACGCCCACAGCGTGTCCTTCACGCATCCCGTAACCGGCGAGCACATCCACATCGAAGCCCCCTGCCCCTGGGAGCCCTAAACCACCACAATGGGGACAGGCACCTTTGTGGTGGTTTTGCCGCAATGGTTCAACCGCGGTCCCAAAATGTCTCGATCTGTAACAGTTAGAACCCATTTTCCGGTCTATCTGTTACAGATCGAGACATTCAAATCCCCCTTAAGGGAAAATCTCAATCTATAACAATAACTCGGCAAAATCGGTCCCAGATGTTACAGATTGAGATATTCGGATCCCACCGGAGAAATCATCTCGATCTGTAACATCTGGAGCCCGCATTTTGACCTTCCTGTTACAGATTGAGACGTTATGGGACCACCGGGAAAAATATCTCAGCTTGTAACATCTGGAACCCATATCCCTCTCTTCCTGTTACAGATCGAGACAAATCCCCAAACAGCAAAAGGCGGCAACGTCCCTGGTGGACGTTGCCGCCTTTCCATTGGCAAGACCCTTCCGCTCCCGCTACTCGGTAGCCTTGTCGAGAGGCTTCTTAAGGAAGCTCAGAACCAAGCAGCCGACCACAGCGCCGATAGCAAGGGCCAACAGGTACTGCGCCGGGTTCGTGATGACCGCGATAACCCAGGCGCCACCGTGCGGAGCGGGGCTCGCGCAACCAAAGAGCATCGACAGACCGCCGGCGGTCGCAGATCCCAGGATGCAGGCGGGCAACACGCGAAGCGGATCGGCCGCGGCAAAGGGAATGGCACCCTCGGTGATAAACGACAGACCCATGATGTAGTTCACCAGGCCTGCCTTGCGATCGGCCTCGGTCCAGCGGTTCTTAAAGAACGTCGTGGAGAGCGCGATGACCAGCGGCGGTACCATACCGCCCGCCATGACGGCAGCCATAATCATATTGCCCTGCAGCGTTTGCTCGGCAAGGGTCGCGGTGCCAAAGACATATGCGGCCTTGTTGATGGGACCACCCATGTCGGTCGCCTGCATGCCGGCGCAGATAATGCCCAAAAGAACGATACTCGTGCCCGAAAGACCGTTGAGCGCGCCGCTAATGGCGGTGTTGATAACGCCCATAATCGGGTTAACGGCCATCATAAAGAGACTCGTAAAGAGAATGCCCAGCACGGGGTAGATGAGCATGGGCTTGATACCGTCGAGCGACTCGGGTAGCACGCTTGCAGCCTTCTTGAGCGCATTGACGATAATGCCGGCGGCAAAACCGACCAGCAGCGCGCCCAAAAAGCCAGCAGAGACAAGCTGAGCCTGGGCATCGGCATCCATTGCCGTGGTGAGATAGCCCAACGTAAAGCCCTGCTTTGCAATCCAGCCACCCACAAAGCCCGCGGCCAAGCCCGGACGGTCAGCAATGGACATGGCAATATAGCCCGCAAGGATGGGGAGCATAAAGTTGAACGCCTGGTTGCCCGCAAGGTTAAAGAAGGCCGCGACCGGAGTGCTGTGGCCGTATGCGCTCGTGCCCAGTCCCGCCTGGTCCAGCAAGAACGAAAGCGCCATGAGGATGCCGCCGCCAACAACAAAGGGGAGCATGTGCGAAACGCCGTTCATCAGGTCCTTATAGACCCTGCGGCCCAAACCCTCGGATTCGCCCTCGGCAGCCGCCTGTACCGCGGCGCCGCCGGACACATGATGAATAGGCGCATTGCCCGCAAGCGCAATATTGATAAGTTCCTCGGCGTCATTAATGCCACGCGTCACCGCACAGGAGTAAACCGACTTGCCATCGAAGCGATCGAGCTCGACATTTTTATCCGCCGCAATGATGACACCCTTGGCACCAGCGATGTCTGCCGCGGTCAGTACATTTTTAGCGCCGCCCGAACCCTGAGTCTCGACCTTAATGCTCACGCCCATCTTGGCTGCCTGGTCTTCCAACCCTTTGGCCGCCATAAATGTGTGAGCAATGCCCGTTGGACATGCCGTGATGGCAACGACATCGTAAGTGCCGCCCCCAACCTTCTCGTTTGCAGCTGACATGTTTCCTCCTTTTGCACAAGCAGGCCCAGCCCTCCCCTTCTGAGGGTCACAACCTGCGTATTACCTTGTGTTTGAGTGATTGATAGCGCCGAAGTGACGGCGCTTTTAAGCGATATCTATACGATGGCCCCGGCGGGCATGATCACGTCGTATGGAAACAGGGGTACTGGGAAATCATGCCCGACGGGGCCATCGGAACCACCACAATGGGGACAGGCACCTTTGTGGTGGTTTTGGCCTTACTTCGCCCCGTTGCTAAACCGTGATGACGTTTTCCATCGTCTGGTACTTGGCGGGCACCTCGCCCGCGGTGATAACCGTTGCGTCACGGAAGTCCGCGAATTTTACGGGAGCCACCATGCCAAACTTACTGGCGTCCGAGATTACGAAGCGTTTGGCTGTATGGCGCATCGAGATACGCTTGACCTGCGCTTCCTCGATATCGGGCGTCGTAAAGCCCTGCTCGGCGGCAATGCCGTTAGAACCCCAAAAGCCGCAGTTAAAGTTGTAGCGGTCTAGGGTTGCCAGAGCATCGGGGCCAACGAGCGCCTCGGTCTCGGGTTTAAGCTCGCCGCCCAGCACCACGGTGCGCATGCCGCGCACAGCGAGATGCTGAGCATGGAGCACGGAATCAGTCACATAGGTGACCGATTCGAGATGCGGAAGATGCTCGATGAGTCTGAGCGTTGTCGAACCCGAGTCGATGTATACAAAGCTCTCGGGCTCCACAAGCGCCGCCGCACGGGCGCAGATACGCTCCTTGTCGTCGTTATGGAGGTCGCTGCGCTCATTGAGCGTTAGGTCGCGCGTCACGTGCGCGCGTTCAAGACTCGTCGCTCCGCCGTGGACCTTGGCGATGCGGTGCGCTCGATCGAGCGTCTGCAGGTCGCGCCGAATGGTAGACGCCGTCACGCCCAGGGTATCGGCAAGCTCTGGCACAGTAACCGAGCCAGCCTGCTGCACCATCGACACAATCGCGTTGAGCCTATCTTCCGCAAGCATCGCTTACTCCTCCTCGGGGTACACGACTCCCCAGTCGGCGCGGAGCTTGGTCATAAGCTCCATAACATCATAAGCATAATCCAGCAGCTCGCGCTTGGAGTCGTCGCCGGCAACCGCCTTCTCGAGGTCGGCCATCTCGTAGCACAGGGCATAAGCCTCGGTGCCGGCGTGGACCTCCTCGCGGTGGCCGTCCGCAGTCCACACAATGGTCGCGTGATCGGCACGCGGATACTCGTTGACCTCGATATAGCACTTGTCAAAGCTGATGACCGAGCGCTTGGGCTGCTTGGAGTGAAGCGTAAGACTCACAACACCCAGCTGCTGCTCGGCATTACGGCAGACGATGCCGCCCGCAACGTCAACGCCGGTCTCACAGGTGTTGCCCAGCGAGACAACCTCAGCGGGCTGGCTTGCCATAAAGAGGCGCATAACGGACAGAGCATAGACGCCAATGTCGAGCATGGCACCGCCAGCAAGGTTGCGATTGTAGAAACGGTTGGTCAGATCGCCGTACTCCTTGTAGCTGCCAAAGTTGAGCTGAGCGAGGTTCATGCGGCCAAACTCAGCGGCATCCATGCGGCGGCGCAGCTCTTGATATAAGGGCATGTGGAGCACCGTTGTAGCGTCCATAAGGACCACGTTATGCTCGTCGGCAATGGCACGTGCCTCGTCGAGCTCGGCGGAGTTGAGGGTAATGGCCTTTTCGCAGAGCACGTGCTTGCCAGCTGACAGGGCGGCGCGCAGGTAGGTGATATGCGTGTTATGCGGAGTGGTGATATAGATCGCGTCGATGTTAGGGTCGGCATAGAGGTCCTCGGCCGTTTCATAGACCTTCTCGATGCCATACTGCTCGGCAAAAGCTTGAGCCTTTGACAGCGTACGATTAGCGACGCCCGCAAGCTTGCGACCGGCAAGAGCGAGAGACTGGGCCATCTGGTTGGCGATAACGCCGCACCCAATCACAGCCCAACGAAGCTCGGGAGCCGTAAAGATATCATCGGGGAACGGCTTGCCCTGGACCGAAGCGAACGCTGCCTTTGCGGCTGCCGCGGAGTCGAGTGGAGCCTGCTTGGAATCTGCCATATGTGCCTCCTACATCGTGAAAAGTCTTTCATTTCTGACAGCTCTATATTCGCACAAATGCGCGTGTATGTGCGTGCTTCTGCGTGTATTACCGCTAAATGGTCAAAATTCAGGAGTTAACGGCGCATATACACGTATACTCACGCAATCATACGCACGCAGCTACGCACAGATGCGCATCACCTGATCCCCTGGGGACGGAGGAAAACGGATCATCTTTTACGCGGAAAGCTGTGATGATCCGTTGGGGACGGAGGAAAACGGATCATTTGAGGCGTCGCGCCAGCCAGCAGTTGCCCTTTTAACCGTTGCCTCACCGAGTTCGCAACAACGCACGAGCTGACCGACTGTCACGCCAGCCTTTCGCGCGCGCAACCACTCATTTAAGGCTGTCCCCAATGAGTACCCAATGAGTAGGGATAGAAAAAAGGCCCGGGTGCCGTGGCATCCGGGCCTTTGCTAGCAACTTGATGTTGCGGGCAGCTTAGAACTTGTGGCCGCACTTCTTGCAGACGCGCAGCTTGTTCTTGCCGTCCTTCTCGTGACCGACGCGGGTAACCTTACCGCACTCGGGGCAAACGAGATTGACGTTGGAGGCGTCGATAGGAGCCTCCTGCGAAACGATGCCGCCCTGCTGGTTGGCAGCGTTGGGCTTGACGGCCTTCTTGACGACCGAAACGCCCTCGACAACGACCTTGTTCTCGGCGGGGAGAGCACGCAGGACAACGCCCTGCTTGCCGCGATCCTTACCAGAGAGAACCTGGACCTTATCGCCCTTCTTGATATACATATATCTCCCCTAACTACAGGGTCTCGGGAGCGAGCGAGACGATCTTCATGTACTTCTTGTCACGAAGCTCGCGAGCGACGGGCCCGAAGATACGGGTGCCGACGGGCGAACCATCGTTGTTGATGACAACGCAGGCGTTCTCATCAAAGCGAATGTAGGAGCCATCCTTGCGGCGGATCTCCTTAACGGTGCGAACGACGACGCAACGGACAACGTCCTTCTTCTTGACGTTGGCGCCAGGGGTAGCCTCCTGGACAGCACCGATGAACACATCGCCGATGCCTGCATAACGACGCTTGGAACCGCCAAGCACCTTGATGCAGCGAATCTTGCGAGCGCCGGAGTTGTCGGCGACGTTCAGCATGGTTTGCATCTGAATCATGGTAGATGTTCCTCCGAACTAAGAACCGAAGAGAGGTGCGCTGCCTTTATACGGCCTGTGGTATGCAAGCCAGGCATACGCACATCTTCGGAAACGTACAAGTCGTAAGAGCGACTGCTTATTTAGCGCGCTCGACGACCTCGATGAGGCGCCAACGCTTCATCTTGGACATAGGACGGGTCTCCATAACGCGGACGGTGTCGCCCACGCCAGCCGTGCACTCCTCGTCGTGAGCGTGCAGCTTCTTGGAGCTGGTCATCATCTTGCCGTACTTGGGGTGACGCTTGCGCTCGGTGATGGTGACAACAATGGTCTTGGCACCGGAGACGGAGGTAACGACACCCGTACGGACCTTACGCGAGTTACGCGAATCAGTCATGTTCTCTCCTTAGGTCCTACTCGGCGACAGCGGACTTCTCCGCTGCGATCTCGCGGGCGCGCTGCTCCGTGAGGACGCGAGCGATGTCCTTCTTCACGGTGTTGACGCGAGCGGTGTTGTCCAGCTGGCTGGTAGCCATCTGGAAACGAAGGTTAAAGAGCTCGGCGCGCATTTCCTTCAGCTTCTCAACGAGCTGAGCGTCCGAGAGCTCACGAATCTCTGCGGGCTTCATTAGTTCTCCTCCTTGGCGGCGGCGGCGTCCTCAGCAGCCCACTTGGCCTCGAGAGCGGCCTCCTCAGCCATCTCCTTCTCGATGCGCTGCTCAGCGTTCTTGGCAGCAACAATCTTGGTCTTGATGGGGAGCTTGTGCTGCGCAAGACGCAGAGCCTCGCGAGCGACCTCCTCGGGAACACCCTTGACCTCGAACATGATGCGGCCGGGCTTGACGACGGCCACCCACTCCTCGGGGTTACCCTTACCAGAACCCATGCGAGTCTCGGCAGGCTTCTTGGTGATGGGCTTATCGGGGAAGATCGTGATGTAGACACGACCGCCACGCTTCATGTAGCGGGTCATGGCAATACGAGCGGCCTCGATCTGACGGTTGGTGATCCAATGGGCCTCGAGAGCTTGGATACCAAACTCGCCGAAATGCAGCTCGGTATTACCCTTGGCCTGGCCCTTCATGGAGCCACGCTGCACCTTGCGGTGAAGAATACGCTTAGGGGCAAGCACTACTGACCCCTCCTCTCGGAGTTACGACGACGAGGACGGGAAGAGCCCTCGAGTGCAGGGTTGGGAACAGGCTGGCCCGGGAGCTTCTCGCCCAGGTAAATCCAGACCTTCACGCCGCAAGCGCCCATGGTGGTGCTGGCGACAGCCGTGCCGTAGTCGATCTTGGCACGGAGGGTGTGCAGAGGCACGCGACCCTCGCGGTACCACTCACGACGGCCCATCTCGGCACCGCCGAGACGACCGGAGCACTGGATACGGATGCCCTTAGCGCCGGCCTTGCGGGCGGACTGGACAGCCTTGCGCATAGCGCGACGGAAGGCAACGCGGCCCTCGAGCTGCTCGGCGATAGACTGAGCAACGAGGTTGGCGTCGAGCTCGGGGCGCTTGATCTCGACAACGTCGACGGAGAGCTGGCCCTTGGAGACGCCAGCGACCTTCTCGAGCTCGGTGCGGAGGGTATCGATCTCGGCACCCTTCTTACCGATGACAACGCCGGGGCGAGCGGTGAGGATAATGACCTTCACCTTGTCGCCAGCGCGCTCGATCTCGACGCGGGAGACAGCTGCGCGGGAAAGACGCTTCTCGAGGTACTTGCGGATCTCGAGATCGTTACCGAGGGTCTTAGCGTAATCCTTCTCTGCGAACCAGCGGGAGCGCCAGTTCTCGGTGATGCCAAGACGGAAGCCGGTGGGGTAGACTTTCTGACCCATACAGCTTTACGCCTCCTTTCGAGGAGCAACGACGACGGTGATGTGGGAAGTACGCTTCAGAATGCGAGAAGCGGAACCCTTGGCGCGGGGACGGATGCGCTTAAGCGTCGGACCCTCGTCAACATAGGCAGCGGCGACAACCAGGTTGTCGGCACGCAGACCGTTGTTGTTCTCGGCGTTCGCAACGGCGGAACGGAGAACCTTCTCGACATCCACGGCGACGGCGCGGTCGCAGAAGTGGAGGATGTCGAAGGCCTGAGCGACAGGCTTGCGGCGGATCAGATCGACCACCAGGCGGGCCTTGCTGGGGGAAACACGCACGTACTTAGCGACGGCGCGAACCTCGGTGGCCTCAGTTTCAATAGACTTAGTTGCCATTTACGGTTAACCCCCTATTTGGCCTTGTGGCCACGGAACGTACGAGTCGGCGCGAACTCGCCGAGCTTGTGACCAACCATGGACTCGGTAACATACACGGGTACATGCTTGCGGCCGTCGTGGACGGCGATGGTGTGACCAACCATCTCGGGGAAGATGGTGGACGCGCGGGACCAGGTCTTCACGACGTCCTTCTTGCCAGCCTCGTTCATCGCGGTGATACGCGAGAGAAGGCGAGTCTCCACGAACGGGCCCTTTTTGAGACTTCTGCTCATAAGTGCTTTCTCCTAAAACTCGGTATCCGAAATTACTTCTTACGGCGACGAATGATGTGCTGGTTCGAGACCTTCTTCTTCTTGCGCGTACGAAGGCCCTTCGTCGGCTTACCCCAGGGGGTAACGGAGGGCCGACCAGAGGTGTGGTTCTTGCCCTCGCCACCGCCGTGCGGGTGGTCGACAGGGTTCATGACGGTACCGCGGACGGTCGGGCGCACGTTCATGTGACGCTTACGGCCGGCCTTGCCGATGACGATGTTGGAGTGATCGGCGTTGCCGACCTCACCGACGGTGGCGCGGCAGGTAACGAGGATGCGGCGCATCTCGGAGGAAGGCATACGGACGATAGCGTACTTGCCCTCCTTACCCATCAGCTGGCAGGAGTTACCGGCGGAACGGGCGATAGCGGCGCCCTTGCCCGGCTGGAACTCGACGGCGTGGATGAGCGTACCGACGGGGATGTCGGCGAGAGGCAGAGCGTTGCCCGGCTTGATGTCGGCGTCAGAACCGGACATGATGGTCTGACCGACCTCGAGGCCCTTGGGGGCCAGGATGTAGCGCTTCTCACCGTCAGCGTAGTGCAGCAGAGCGATGCGAGCGGAACGGTTCGGATCGTACTCGATCGTGGCAACCTTGGCGGGCACGCCGTCCTTGTTGCGCTTGAAGTCGATCACGCGGTAACGACGCTTCACGCCGCCGCCCTGGTGGCGGGTGGTGATGCGGCCGTTGTTGTTACGACCGGCCTTCTTGGGCAGGGGCTCGAGAAGAGACTTCTCGGGCTTGGTGCAGGTGATCTCGGAGAAGTCGGAGATCGTCTGCCAACGCCTACCAGCGGAGGTCGGCTTAAGGTGTTTTACAGCCATTACAATCCCTTTCAATAGGAATCCGTTAGCCATCGCAGACAGGGATTCGAGGTTCTGCCTCGGGTGCGATGACACCGGACGTATACACGGTTCCGGGCGTGTCCATTTAATACGCCCAAAACCTTGAGCTCCCGCCTCCCCTATTTGGGAGGCATGAGCTCACTCAACAGCAGCGAGTCTTAGGCCTGGTTGCCAAAGACCTCGATGGTGTCGCCCTCGGCCAGCGTGACGATGGCCTTCTTCCAAGAACGGGTCTTGCCGGCGACATAGCGCACGCGCTTGGTCTTGGGCTTGACCGTCAGGGTGTTCACGCGAACGACCTTGACGCCGAAGATCTCCTCGACAGCGTCCTTGATCTGATACTTGTTAGCATCCTTGGCGACCTCGAACGTGTACTTGTTCTGCTCCATGCCGGAGAAGGAACGCTCGGACACGATCGGACGGATGATGATCTCGTGGGCGGTCATTTATGCAAGCACCTCCCCGAAGTGAGCGGCGATGTCGGCGGGCATCAGCACGGCGTTGTTGTTGACGAGATCATAGGTGTTGGCCTCGTCGGCGGTGATGATGAACGTCTTGGGAATGTTGCGGAACGACAGGTAGGCGTTGACGTCCTCATCGCGAACGATGATGGTCAGACGCTTGCCCTCAAGGCCGAGAGCCTTAAGCATGGCAACGGCAGCCTTGGTGGAAGGCTTCTCGAAGCCGTAGTCGTCGACGAGCACGAGCTCGCCATCGGCCAGCTTGGCGGACAGCGCGGAGCGCATAGCCAGCTTGACCTCCTTGTTGTTCATACGCTTAGCGTAGGAACGGGGCTTGGGGGCGAAGACAACGCCACCGTGACGCCACTGGGCAGCACGGATGGAACCCTGGCGGGCACGGCCGGTGCCCTTCTGACGCCAAGGCTTCTTGCCGCCACCGGAAACCTCAGAGCGGCCCTTAGCGGACTGGGTGCCCTGACGCCAAGAGGCCATCTGGCACTTGACGATGTGGTGCATAACGTGGATGTTCGGCTCGATGCCGTACACCTCAGCGGCGAGCTCGGCCTCGGCGACCTTCTTGCCCTCGCTGTTCTTTACTTCAAACTTTGCCATTTAAGTGTTCTCCTTGGTATGACGCTGGGCTAAATGGGCTGGGCCCTTAGGCCATACGGATGGCGACGAGACCATTCTTGGCACCCGGGACAGCGCCCTTGACCAAGATGAGGTTCTGCTCGGCATCGATGCGGACAACGGAAAGGTTCTTGACGGTAACGCGCTCGTTACCCATGTGACCGGCCATCTTGACGCCCTTGAGGACGCGCGCAGGATAGGCGCACTGACCGATAGAACCGGGGTGACGCTGGAAGTGAGAACCATGCGTCATAGGACCGCGGCGCTGACCCCAGCGCTTGATGCGACCCTGGAAGCCCTTACCCTTGGAGGTACCGATGACGTCGACCTTCTCGACATCAGCGAAATCAGCGACGGTGACGACCTCGCCGACCTTGTGCTCCTCGCCGTTCTCGACGCGAACCTCACGAAGGAAGCGAACAGGCTCGACGCCAGCCTTGGCGAAGTGACCAGCCATGGGCTTGTTCACGTTCTTGGCCTTGATGTCGCCGAAACCGATCTGGACGGCGTCATAGCCGTCGGTTGCCTGAGTTTTAACCTGCGAGACAGCGCAGGGGCCAGCCTGGATGACCGTGACGGGAACGACGTTGTCGTCCTCGTCCCAAACCTGGGTCATGCCAATCTTGCGGCCGAGAATCATGCTGATCAAGATATGATCCCAACTCTCGCGTGGTCTTGGGACAATGCGTACACCACCGAGCGTACGCCCCTAGAGGACCACTACTTACACGACGTGCTCCCCAGCCTTGTATTTCGCCCGGACTACCTGACAACCCTATTAAGCAGGCATTTTGTCCAGCCAGAATACTCCCCTGGTTACACACAGCTGTTTAGTATACACGGCTGCGGGCGTATCCATCGAGATTCATATTTCACTCACATTGTTTACGCAGGTAAAGTGCGTGGAGTCGCCTGGGCTTGGCAGAGGGGCGGCGAAATATATTAAGTTTGCTGCTCTACAGTCCTGCGCAAGACGGAAAGCACATTAAGTGCTTTCCTTTGCGTGCGGAACTCGCGACAAACTTAATATATTTCGCCGCCCCTCTGCCAAGCTCGGGAGACGACACGTTGATGTCTGTTTAACTCTGCTCGCTCAGCTAATTACTTTGTTGGGGGTCCACTATTTGCTGAAGGGTGAACTTACACTGCATTGGTTCGCCTTCTGCTTGTGGCTTTTGCTCATCGAAATCGAAGATCATGATGGCGCAGTTGGGGAGTTTTGTTGGGAGCTCGAAGCCCTCTGGGGCTGCGGCCTTGATAAATTGGCGGCTGGCGCTGCCGTGGCTTACTGCTAGAAGGGTTTCGATGCCCTCGGAGCCCATGATATTGGTAAGCGCATCCACCATACGTTCTTGCAGCGCCTGGCTTCCTTCTCCTCCGAAGGGGACCAGGTCCTCGCCCGGATCCCAGACGTCGGTGGGCAGCGCGCCGTGCGGGCCTTCTTCGAAGGAGCCGTAGCAGCGCTCGATAATGCCTTCGCAGGGCTCGGCTGCTGCGTCCGGGCCGAGGAGCTCGCATGCGACGAGCTGAGCTGTGTCCATGGCTCGGCCTAAGGGCGAAGAGACCACTTTGTCGGGGACGACGCCGTGGCCCTTAAGCCATGCGGCTGCCATCCCGGCTTGCTGACGGCCCAGATCGGTCAGCGGCGAATCGCAGCGGCCCTGGACCAGCTTTTTGACGTTGAACTCCGTCTGACCGTGGCGGAGTAGATACAGCTTCTTCATGCTCTCCCCTTCTGCATAACCTGCTTTGCCGGCACAGCTTTACTCGTGGGTATGCCCTACGTAGTCTTCGTCGATCGTAATCTTGGCAATCGACTTGGGAAATTCCGATTCGACCCGTTGTGCCAGCGCGTGCTTTAAGTCTTCGGCACTCATCTGCAGATCCGAGGGACGCACGCAGTCAAAGATCACGTTGGTGTGCGTAGGACCCGGCACACAGCGTAGGTCATGAATCGAGAGGCGGTTATCGATCTCCTGAGCCATGGCGTGAATGCGCAAGCGCATGCTCGCCACCTTGGGGTCATCGGTCACGATGGGATCGTAGTGAAGCGTGACGATCATGCCGTCTTCGTCCCTAAACGACTGCTCGATGTTATCGAGCGTGTCGTGGCTTTCCAGCGGGCTGGCCTCGGCCGCCATCTCGGCGTGCGCACTTGCAAACTTCCTGCCCGGGCCGTAGTCGTGAACCATCAAATCGTGAACGCCCAAAACGCCGGGATAGCTCATGATCTTGTCTCGAATGTGCTTGACCAGCTTAGGATCGGGTGACTGGCCCAAAAGCGGGCTCACCGTATCTTGAATAAGTTCAAGGCCGCTCCAGCCAATATAGGCGCCAACGGCAAGGCCAACCCATGCGTCAAGATTGATGTGCGTCACCTGCGAAACAATCGCACATGCCAGCACGGCGCCTGTGGCAAGGACATCGTTCTTGGAATCCTGCGCGGTCGCATGCAGCGTCTCGGACTCAATGCGATCGCCGAGCTTTTGGTTGAGGGCCGCCATCCAGAGCTTTACGACCATCGAAAGCACTAGAACTGCCACCAGGGCAAGCGAGAACTCGACAGGTTCGGGGTGGATGATGCGCTCAAACGAGGCCTTGATAAGCTCAAGGCCGATCAGCAGCACGAGCGCCGCCACGACCAGACCCGAGAGATACTCGTAGCGGCCATGTCCGTAAGGATGCTCGGGGTCGGCCGGCTTGCTCGCCAGCTTAAAGCCCAGCACGCTCACGATATTCGAGCTTGCATCGGACAGGTTGTTCATGGCATCCGCCACAATCGAAACCGATCCCGACAGCACGCCAATTACGCCCTTCGCAGCGCATAGTGCCACATTGGCGAGAATACACACCACGCCCGTCAACGTGCCCACGCGCGCACGGTCGCCCTGCGCACGCTTAACAATCCACTCGACCATCTACATCCGCCCCCACGGTACTACCTATATATCTATTGCTCAAACGGATTGTAGTGTAGCCACTTTGTCCCCCAGATACAAAAAGGCCGCAACCCACACGGGCCACGGCCTTGGAATATGGCAAAGGAATCGTCCTTGTGTCGCACAGGTTTACGCGCTTACTTCGGCCACGCTCTTCGAGGTTTCGGGTGAATCGGCTCCGTCCCCCGTCGTCTGTCCCTTCGCCGGCACCACGCCAAAGCAGTAGCTCAGCGCCGCAGACACCGCAAATGCCACACCGCCGGCAGCGCAGCACCACAGCAGGTTCGAGATGCCGCCCGTGGCAAAGCCAATGACCATAAGGACATTCGTCATGCCGATGGTATAGGCCGTAACGTGGCCCACGGCCGCAACAAGGCCTCCGACGGCGCCGCCAATGGCCATGCACGTCAGGCACCTGCCATATTTAAAGCCGCAACCGTACAGCGCCGGCTCGCTTACGCCGCCAAGAACACCCGAGATTGAATAGCCCAGCATGAGCGCCTTCTCGTCCTTATCCGCAACGCGAAGCGACGCGCCAAAGGGCATGCCCCAAACGGCGAACGTTGCCATCGTCGCGGCGATCAGGATGCACGAATCCGTTCCCACACTCATAAACTGCGCATAGGCGAGCGATAGGACAACGTTGCTGACGCCGGCGATCTTTAGGAACTCCCAGCCCGCAGCAAGCCCCATGAGCGTGAGCAGCGACACGATGCCACCGGAATTGCCAAGCATAAACATAAGCTGGCCCAACAGCATGCCCAGATAGCTGCCCGCCGGTGCCGTAATACACAGCGAAACCGGAACCATGACAAGCATGGTCGCAAACGGAACAAACGAAAACGCCACGGCCCTAGGGATAACGCGCTGAAAGAAACACTCCACTCGCCATAGCACAGGCACCGAAAGGAGAACTGGAATAACAGTCGTCGTGTAATCGTTGACCGGCGCGGGAAGCAGACCATACACGGAAGTCATCGATGCCCCCGTCGTCGATGCGGCATCGACGAGCTTGAGCAGATCGGGCGCAATCAATACGCCGCCCAGCATCATACCCAGCTGCTCCGAGCAACCGAGCTGGCGGGCGGCCGCCCAACCAAGATAGATGGGCAAAAAGTAGTAGCCGGCGTTATAGAGCCAACTGTAGAACAGGCGATAGATTTCGGAATCGGCAGACCACAGGCCCAGCATGCCTTCGCCCATAATGACGGCGACGGTGCGGAACAACGCCGCGCAGACAATAAACGGCAGCGCCGACATCATGCTTTTGGACAGATAATCGACCACGGCCATGGCGTTTGATGAAACCGACGTTGTAAACGAGGTGTTAGAAACTTGTAGCATGGAACGCCTTTCCCAATATGACATGCGGGCTGTCCCTTTGTCACATCGTGCGGTACTGACCGATTGCGCGGTACTTTTCGTAGCGGAGGTTTGTGAGGGTCGCGTCGTCGAGCTGCCCAAGCGCATCGAAGGCATCAAGTGCCGAGGACATGACGGCACCGGCGATCTCCTCATGCGACAGGCCCTTATCGTCAACAATGCCGTCAATGATGCCGAGCGCCAGCAGATCGGGGGCCGTGAGCTTAAGCGCCTCGGCGGCCTCATTCGCGCGCTCGGTATCCTTCCACAGGATCGACGCACAGGCCTCGGGGCTCACGACCGAATAGGCCGAGCTCGAGAGCATCAGGATGCGGTCGGCCACGGACAGCGCCAGCGCGCCACCAGAGCCGCCCTCGCCTGTCACCACCGAGACAATCGGCGTCTTAAGGCCGCTCATCTCCATGAGGTTCTGGGCAATCGCCTCACCCTGGCCGCGTTCCTCGGCACCGATGCCGCAAAACGCGCCCGAAGTATCGACCAGGCACAGAACCGGTCGACCAAACTTTTCGGCCTGGCGCATCAGGCGACGCGCTTTGCGGTAGCCCTCGGGATGTGCCATACCAAAGTTGCGACGCATGCGCTCTTTGGTCGTGGTGCCGCGCTCGATGGCGATGACCGTTACGGGGCGTCCGTCTTTCCAGCCAATGCCAGCCACCACAGCAGCGTCGTCGCCAAAGTAGCGGTCGCCGTGCAGCTCCACAAATCCATCCAGGCCCAGCGAGATCATCTCGCCTGCCGTGGCGCGATCTGCCGAGCGGGTCTGCTTGACAATCTCGAGCGCGGTTTTTGGTGCGGCCGAGCGCTTGAACAAGTGTCCCAGCTTTTTGCCACGGCGACCCGTATGCACGATCTCATGCGGTGCCCCCAGGCCGGGCGCGTGCCCTTCGTGCAGCGCCAGCAGCTCGCCTACCGTGAGCGCAATCTCGCCACGCGGAACAACGGCATCGCAAAAGCCGTGCTCCAGCAAAAACTCGGAGCGCTGGAATCCCTTGGGCAGGCGCTTGTGCATGTTTTGCTCGATCACGCGCGGGCCGGCAAATGCCGTCAGGGCATCGGGCTCGGCCAGGATAATGTCGCCCTCCATGGCAAAGCTCGCGGTTACGCCTCCGGTCGTGGGGTCGGTGAGCACCGTGATATACAGGCCGCCCGCCTCGCTGTGGTGCCGAACCGCCGCAGAGATCTTGGCCATCTGCATAAGCGATGTCACGCCCTCTTGCATGCGCGCACCGCCCGAAACGGTAAAACCGACAACCGGCAATCCAAACTCGGTCGCACGCTCAAATGCGCGACAGATCTTCTCGCCCACTACGGAACCCATCGAGCCCATCATAAAGTTGGCGTCCATAAAGAAGAGCGCCGTATCGCAACCGCAGATTTTGCCCCTGCCGCACACAACGGCATCGCGCTCGCCCGAACGCTCGCTTACGCTCTTGAGCTTGTCGGCATAGCCGGGAAACGAGAGAAAGTCCTCCGACGCCAGATTGGCATCCCATTCCTCAAACGTGCCCTCGTCAACCGTCATGCGCATGCGCGCGCGACCGCTCACGCGAAAGTGTTTGCCGCAACGAGGGCAGACCTCGAGGTTGTCGTGCAGGCGCGCCTCATCGATCACGCGACGGCACTCCGGGCACTTGATAAACACGTGGCGCGCGGGAAACTCGGCGCACGACTCGGTTATCGGCCCCTCGAGGACGTTAACCGTCTTCGCTTTTCTATTCATCAGCATAGAGATGCCCCATCAGATCGGTGTGATACATGCCCGACAAGAACTCGTCGTTTGCCAGCACGTCGAGCTGAAGCTCGCTGTTTTCGCTCACGCCCTCAATCACGAGCTCGCCCAGGGCCGAGCGCATCTTGCGAATGGCGCCGTCACGCGTGGGCGCACACACGATGAGCTTGCCGAGCATGGAGTCGTAGTACGGCGGAACGTTCGCACCGGTAAACATGGCGGAATCCCAGCGCACGCGCGGACCGCCCGGCACACGCAACGCGGTGACCGTTCCGCATGACGGCAGAAAGTCCGGCGTTTCGGCATTGATGCGACACTCCATGGCGTGGTTGCGGACCGGCATGTCCTCCTGCTCAAAGGGCAGAGGCTGGCCGGCTGCCACGCGCAGCTGCCACTTGACCAAGTCGGTATCGGTCACAAACTCCGTAACCGGATGCTCCACCTGCAAGCGCGTGTTCATTTCCATAAAGTAGAAATTGCCGTCGTCCGAATACAGGAACTCGATGGTTCCGGCTCCTTCGTAGCCGACGGCACGAGCCAGGTCACGTGCTGCCTTGTGCATGCGAGCACGAATGTCGTCGTGTCCGTCGAGGCACGGCGCGGGACTCTCCTCGATCAGTTTTTGGTTGCGGCGCTGCACCGAGCACTCGCGCTCACCGAGCGAAAACACATGGCCCTGCTTATCGGCCATAATCTGCACCTCAACGTGGTGCGCCGGCGCGACGAACTTCTCCATGTAGCACTCGCCGTCGCCAAAAACGGCCTCGCCCTCGGCACGCGCCTCGATGAACGCCTTTGCCGCATCTTCCACGCGCTCGACCTTGCGAATGCCGCGACCGCCGCCACCTGCACGCGCCTTAATGAGCACGGGGCAGCCAATGCGCTCGGCCTCGGCCGTTGCCTCCTCGGGGCTTTTGAGCAAATCGCAGCCCGGAACGATGGGCACGCCCGCCGCGGCAGCCGTTCGACGTGCGGCGTCCTTGTCGCCCATGCTGTCGATTACCTCGGCCGAAGGACCGACAAACGCTAGGCCATACTTGTCGCAGTCGCGTACGAAGCTCGCCTTCTCGGAGAAAAAGCCATAGCCGGGATGAATTGCCTTAGCTCCTGACTTTACGGCACAGGTGAGCACGGCATCGTCGTTGAGGTAGCTCTCGGCAAGACGCGGGCCGCCGATGCAATACGCCTCGTCGGCAAGCTGCACGTGCAACGCGTCCGCATCGGCCGTGGAGTAGACGGCGACGGTCTTGATGCCCATATCACGGCACGCGCGGATAACACGGACCGCGACTTCGCCGCGGTTGGCGATGAGCACTTTGTCGAACATGAAGACTTCCTTAACTTTCGTGCATGAGTGCAAAGGACATATCGGCGCGGCAGCAAACCTCACCGTTGACGCTCGCAGTACCCGTCGCAAAGCGGAACGGCCCGCGCGCTCGCGTGATGGAGCACACCAGGTCCACCGTGTCGCCCGGGCGCACCGGACGCTTAAAGCGCACCTTGTCCAGACTCGTGTAGAACGGCGTCGCGCCGCGCGCCTCCTCATCGCCCATCAGCAGCACGCAGCAGTTCTGGGCGAGCATCTCGCATTGGATCACGCCGGGGACCACCGGGTTTCCCGGAAAATGCCCCTGCAAAAAGTACTCGTCGCCCGTGATCGTGATCTTGCCGTGGGCCTCGTCGCCCACCAGCTCGGCCTCGTCGAGCAAAAGCATCGGCTCGCGATGCGGTAACAGCTTCTTGAGCTCTTCTTTGTTCATGGATATCACCTATCCGATCCTCATGAGGCAGCTGCCAAACTCCACGAGGTCGCCGTCGGCCACGCAGATCTCGAGCACCTCGCCATCCGCCTCTGCCGTCACCTCGTTGAGAACCTTCATGGCCTCGATGATGCAGAGCGTCTCGCCGGCCTTGACCTTGGAGCCCACGTGCACAAACGGCTCGTCGCCCGGCGCCGGGGCAGCATAGAAAACGCCGACCATGGGAGCGGTCACCTCGGTGCCCTTGGGCTCCGGTGCGGCGGCAGGCGCCTGCGCGGCGGGCTCCGGTGCGGCGGCAGGCATGGCGACAGGAGCCACCGCCGGAGCAGTCACGGCACCCGGCATAGGCATGGGCACGGCAACCGGCTGTGCCGCACTCGCGCGCTCGAGTTCGACCGCGGTGCCATCGGGCTCCTCAACGCGCACGCGCGTGAGGCCGCGGTCCTCCATAACATCGGCTATCTCGGCAAGTCTTTTGGAATCCATGCTCTAGCTCCTCGTATATCTACGCAGTGCGATGGCGGCGTTGTGCCCGCCAAAGCCCAGGTTGGTCGAAAGCGCCCAGGTAAGGTCGGCGCGAACCGCGCGATTGGGCGTGTAATCAAGATCGCAGGCGGGATCGGGTGTGTGGTAGTTAATGGTCGGCGGCACCACGCCCTGCTCGAGCGCCATGGCACAGGCCATGACCTCGATGGCGCCCGTGGCACCGATCATGTGGCCGGTCATCGACTTAGTCGACGAGACGTGCGCGGCGCGCGCCGCGTCCTCGCCGAGCGCACGCTTAATGCCCGCCGTCTCGGACGAATCGTTGAGCTTGGTAGATGTGCCGTGGGCATTGATGTAGAGACCCTCGGAAGGCTTGACGTCGCCCTCGGTCACCGCCAGCGATATCGCGCGGGCAATGCCGGCAGCCTCGGGATCAGGGCTCGTGATGTGATAGGCATCATCGGTGTTGCCGTAGCCCACGACCTCGGCATAAATGTGCGCACCGCGCGCCTGCGCATGTTCCATGCTCTCGAGCACGAGCACGCAGGCGCCCTCGCCCATCACAAAGCCGTCGCGGTCTGCATCGAACGGACGGCAGGCCGTCGCGGGATCGGGGTTGGTGGTCAATGCGCGGCAGGACGTAAAGCCCGCAACGGCATCGGGGATAATTGCGGCCTCGGCGCCGCCCGCGAGGATCGCGTCGGCATAGCCGTGCTTGATGGCGCGGAACGCCTCGCCCACCGCATGGGCCGAGGTTGCGCACGCGGTCACCACGGGCAGGGTCGGGCCCTTTGCCTTGTGGCGGATTGCGATATTGCCCGATGCCATGTTGGGGATCATCATCGCGATCATATAGGGCGATGCGCGGCGGGGCCCACGTTCGGCAATCGTATGGACGTTGTCGACGAGCGTCGTCATGCCGCCCACGCCCGAGCCCACGTAGACGCCCAGGCGCTCGCGATCGATGGCGCCTTCGACATCAAAGCCCGCATCGTGCATGGCTTCGTCCGAAGCCGCCATCGCAAACTGAACGCAGGGGTCGAGATGCTTGGCGTCACGCTTGCCAAAGTACTCGTTGCCGTCAAAGCCCTTGACCTCGGCCGCCACCTTAACGGCAAACGCATCGGTATCGAAGTGCGTGATCGGGCCGATGCCGCACGTGCCGGCGCACATGGCCGCCCAGGTGGCAAGCGCGGTGTTGCCGAGCGGCGATACGGCACCGATGCCGGTGATTGCAACTCTCTGTTCCATCATGGTCTCCTCATCCAAGCCGTTCTTCGGCCCTGATTTCTACATCGCCATTCCGCCGTCAACGCGTACGACCTCGCCCGTAATGTAGGCAGCCGCATCGCTCGCCAAAAAGCGCACCACGCCGGCCACTTCCTCGGGGCGCGCCATGCGCTTTAGGGGAATCTGCTCCTCGGTTGCCGCGCGAACCTTCTCCGAGAGCTTTGCCGTCATATCCGTCTCGACAAACCCGGGGGCAACCGCGTTCACTCGTACGCCGCGGGGCGCAAGCTCGCGCGCCACCGCCTTGGTAAGCCCTATCACGCCCGCCTTGGAGGCAGCGTAGTTGGCCTGCCCGGCATTGCCCATCAGGCCCACGACCGAGCTCATGTTGACGACGCAGCCGCCGCGCTGGCGCATAAAGGTCTTGGTGAGCGCGCGCGTCATGTTGAATGTTCCCTTGAGATTGACATCGAGCACGCGATCGAAGGCGTCATCGCCCATGCGCATGAGCAGGCCATCGCGGGTGATGCCGGCGTTGTTGACGAGCGCCCAAATGGAGCCAAAGTCGCTCAGGACCGCTTCCACGCACGCGTTGACGGCAGCGGGGTCGGCCACGTCGCATTGATATGCGCGTGCCGTGGCGCCAGCCGCCTCGCAGGCTTCGCACGTCTCGCGCGCCGCATCGACGCTACCGGCATAGACGACGGCGATATCAAAGCCGTCCTCCGCCAGACCGACAGCGCAGGCGCGGCCGATACCCCGCGAGCCACCCGTGACCAGCGCCACGCGACGTGAGTCGTTGCGCTCGAGCGTGCCGTTATTCAAGTTGCCCATGTCATTCCTTTCGGGTTACAGCCCTGTGGACTATGCAAGCTCGTCGGCAATAGCTGCGACCTGCTCGGCCGTTTCGCACGAATACACGCGAACATCGCTCAGCGTACGCTTGACCAGGCCCGACAGGGTTTTGCCAGGGCCGACCTCAATAAACGTGTCGATGCCCTGATCCTGCAGAGTATGCAGCGTGTCGACCCAGCGAACGGCATGACTCACCTGGTTGGCCAAGACATCCGATGCCGCTCGCGGGTCCGCCGGATAGGGCGCCGCCGTCATGTTTGCCATGACCGGAATCAGCAGCGGAGACGGCGCGTGGCCGGCTTGGATATACGTCGCCAGCCCCTCAGTCGCCTCGGCCATATAGGGGCTATGAAATGCACCCGACACCGCGACTTTCATAGCGCGGCCACCGGCCTCTTTTACTAGGACGTCGAGCTCCTGCAGCGCTTCGGGCGCTCCGGCAACGACCGTCTGCTGCGGGCTGTTGTAGTTGACCGGCCAGCAGTCCTCGCCGGCCTGTTTTGCCAGGCCCTCGACTTGCTCCGCATCGAGCTTGATGACGGCGCGCATGCCGCCCGGATGGCGCTCGGCAGCCACGGCCATCAGCACCGCGCGCTCGCACACGAGCTCAAAGCCCGCTCGCGTATCGAATGCCCCCGCAAAGGTGAGCGCGGCGACCTCGCCCAGCGAAAAACCCGCACAGGCGGCAGGTACCACGCCGCGCTCACGCAGGGCGGCAGCCGCTGCCAGGTCGTGAACGAACACGCACGGCTGCGTGTTCTCGGTCTGCGAGAGCTCCTCCTTGGAGGCACTCCGGCACTGCTCGCTGGTCCCCGGGCGCACCTCGTCGGCAATGGTGAACACCTCGGCGGCCGCCGGCGATGTCTCGATCAGGTCGACGCCCATCGCGGGGTGTTGGGCACCCTGGCCGGCAAACAGAAACGCTACGCTACCCATGCGGACGCACCCTTCAGGACGCGCTCGGCGCCATCGACCAGATCGTCAACGATTTCGCGTGCGCTCTGGCGCTCGCTAACCATGCCGGCAATCTGTCCACACAAAAACGAACCCTCTTCGTAATTGCCGTCCTTGGCGGCCTTGCGAAGGGCGCCCGTGCCCATGGCCCCGAGCTCCTCGACACTTACGCCCGCCGCCTCGCTCTTGGCGTAGGCGTTGGTGAAGGGGCTCTTGAGGGCGCGCACCGGATGTCCCGTCGAGCGGCCGGTCGCACGCGTCGAAGTGTCGTTGGCCTTCAGGACCATTTCCTTGTACTGCTCCGAGACGGTGCACTCATTTGCAACGAGAAAGCGCGTACCCACCTGGACGCCGGCAGCGCCCAGCATAAAGGCGGCCGCCACGCCACGGCCGTCGGCAATACCGCCGGCAGCCACTACGGGAATGTCGACCGCATCGACGACCTGCGGCACCAGTGCCATCGTCGAGGTCTCGCCAATATGGCCGCCCGATTCGGTGCCCTCGGCAACAACCGCTGTGGCTCCACGACGCGCCACGAGACGGGCGAGCGCCACCGAAGCCACAACGGGGATGACCTTGATGCCCGCATCGTTCCAAGCTTTCATGTACTTGGTGGGATTACCGGCACCAGTCACCACAACGGGCACCTGCTCATCGATCACAACCTGTGCAACCTCGTCGGCAAACGGGCTCATGAGCATGACGTTAACGCCAAAGGGCTTATCCGTCTTGGTGCGCAGCTCATGAATCTGGTCGCGAAGCCAGTCGGCGTCGGCATTCATTGCCGCGATGATGCCTAGGCCGCCCGCCTCGGATACGGCCGATGCCAGTGAGGCGTCGGCAATCCAGGCCATGCCGCCCTGGAACACGGGCTTTTCGATGCCGAGCAGATCGCAGAGAGGAGTCTTGAGCATCTCTACTTCTCCAATGCCGCCTCGACCGTATCGGCGAACTCGCCGACCGTCTTGGGGTTCTCTTCGGTATCAAGCTGGATGCCAAACTCGTCCTCAACGGCGACGAGAATCTCGACGGTACCCAGGCTGTCGAGGCCAATCTCCTCGAGCGTGGACTCGGGCTTCATCTCGACGTCGTCAAGGCCAGCGGTCTCGCGGATAACGTCGCAAACGCGCTCGAAGGTCTTCTGATCTGCCATGGTAGTTCTCCTTTGTTTGTGCCCTAGGGGCGTTTTCATTTCCTATGTGCGACTACTTCCAACGAAGCAGATAGCCACCTATATCCAGACCGGCGCCAAATCCAACCAAGGCGATGGTGTCGCCTGTGTGAAGTGCACCGGCGTTTGCCAGCCGGTCGAGGGCAAGCGGAATGCATGCGCTCGAAATGTTGCCGGTCTCGCGCAACGTGCGAACCACGCGCTCGTCCGGCACGCCCAGGCGCTTGACCGCCTGGCTCAGGATTCGTTCGTTAGCCTGATGGAATACAAAATGATCGATGTCTTCGACCGAAATGCCCGCATCGATCGCAAGCTTATGGACCGTGTCGCAGATGGCGTTGACGCCGAACTTGAACACGCGGCGGCCATTCATGGACAGCACACTCGCGCTATCTGCGGAGGCCTTAAACGGCGACGTACCGACCAGACCGGGAACGCGCAACGTCTCGACGTCGGGCGCCGTCGAAAGCTCAACGGCAAGGGGGTTGTCTCCCCCAGCTTCAATCACTGCGGCGCCTGCCCCATCGCCAAATAGCACGCAGGTGGCACGGTCGGTCCACTCGAGCGCGCGCGTCATCTGCTCGGCAGCAACAACAAGCACGCGCTCGGCACGGCTGCGGGCGATATAGCCCTCGGCGACATCGAGCGCAAATACGAAGCCGGCACAAGCCGCCGAGACATCGAAGGCAGGGCACGTCGCGCCTAGTCGCTCAGCAACGGCACACGCCTCGGCGGGAACAAGGTGGTCACCCGTCGTCGTCGAGCAGACGATCAGATCCAGCTGGCTCGCGTCGATCCCGGACACCTGGAGTGCCCGCTCGCTCGCTGCTACGGCAAGGTCGTCAAGTGACTCGGTGGTGCAGACGTGGCGGCTCTTGATACCTGTGCGAGTAAAAATCCACTCATCCGAGGTATCGAGGAACTCAGACAGCTCGTCATTGGAAACACTGCGCTCAGGAAGTGCCGAACCTGTTCCAAGAATCGTGAAACCCATCACTAACCTCCTTTGAGTTGTTGACGTGTTTACATCGACCAAGAGAGGATAACGCATTTCAGTCTTTGTTGACGTGTTAACATTAAATTGTCCAAATGCGACAAAGGCTTCACATTGTGTCTATCTCTCGACACCATTGCGCCATTCACTTATTCAATAAGGAGGTAGCAGCCGCTATGGATGCCCAATTAACGATTGTCGATGTAACCGGATCGACCAACGATGACCTGCTCGAGGCAGGAAAACAGGGTGCGCCGCACGGCACAGGACTTGCCGCCCGCGCGCAAACGGCAGGACGCGGCCGGCGCGGCCACAAGTGGGATTCAACCGCCGGCAACCTATTGCTTTCGATTGTCCTGCGTCCATGCGTTAATCCCGCAAAGTACTCTGGTCTTGCCGCCGTCAGCGGCCTAGCGGTGCTCGAAGCACTCGAAAAGCAAGGCCTTGCAAGCGAAATAGCCCTCAAGTGGCCCAACGACCTGGTCGCGCGAGGACGCAAGCTCGGCGGCATTCTGGTCGAGGCCGCACGCGATAACGAAGGCAAACCTTTCGCCGTCTGCGGCATTGGTGTCAACGTAAACTACACGCCCCAAGAGGTGCCCGATGGCGGCCTGGCGGCAATTGGCCTCTCGGACCTCAACGAGAGCGTTCCCGCCGTCGACATGCTCCTCGATGAGGTCTATCACGCAGTTATAGACGCTGTAGATACCTGGGCAGAGCGCCTCAACGCCAAGGAAGAAGACGCCGGTCCGCTCGCGCCCGTCCACGACGAATATATCGCTCACCTCAATTGGATCGGGAAGCACGTTATCGCCCGCTCCCCCGCTGGAGACGAGCTGGCACGAGGCATATTTAGAACGGTCGACGATTGCGGCCGCGCAAGCATTGAGACCGAGAGCGGCTTGTGCGTCTTCCACTTCGAAGAAGCATCCTTGCGCCCCCTGAGCGAATAGGGCGCCGCAGCCGTCGGCTCGGCAGACGAATTCGCTATCCCAAAATCTAAACTCAAAACAAAAGGGCCCCGCTACCGTAACGGCAGCGGGGCCCTTTAAGCTATGAGGATATCGCTTAGAGCTTGATGTCGATGTCGACGCCAGCGGGAAGGTCGAGACGCATAAGCGAATCAACAGTGCCCGAGGTGGGGTCGAGGATGTCGATGAGGCGCTTGTGGGTGCGCATCTCGAACTGCTCACGGGAGTCCTTGTTCACGTGCGGCGAGCGGATAACCGTGTACAGGTTGCGCTCGGTGGGCAGGGGGACAGGACCGGAAACGCGAGCGCCGGTCTTCTGAGCGGTCTCGACGATGAGCTTCGCGGACTGATCGACGACCTCGTGATCATAGCCCTTGAGGCGAATGCGGATCTTCTGGGTAGCCAACTTAAACCTCCAAAGAGTGCGAGAGATGTTCTCGCGGATTACGTAACAGGGAGCTCGAACTTAGGCGTTCTTGCTCATGACCTCGTCCACGATGGACTTGGGCGCGGGCTCATAAGAGTCGAACTGCATCGTGTAGGATGCACGGCCCTGGGTCTGGGAGCGAAGGTCGGTAGCGTAACCGAACATCTCGCCCAGCGGCACCTTGGCACGGATGAGCTTGCTGTTCTTGCGATCCTCCATACCCTCGATCTTGCCGCGGCGACCGGAGAGGTTGCCCATAACGTCGCCCATGTACTGCTCGGGGGTCTCGACCTCAACAGCCATGATCGGCTCGAGCAGCTGCGGATCGGACTTCTTGAGGGCGTCCTTGATAGCCATGGAACCGGCGATCTTGAAGGCGGCCTCGGAGGAGTCGACCTCGTGGTAAGAACCGTCGAACAGGGTGACCTTAACGTCGAGGACCGGGAAGCCGGCGATAACACCGGTGTTCAGGGCCTCCTGGATGCCCTTGTCGATGGACGGGATGTACTCCTTGGGCACGACGCCGCCGACGATAGCGTTGACGAACTCGTAGCCGAAGCCCTCCTCCATCTTCTCGAGCTTGATGACGGCGTGGCCGTACTGACCGCGACCGCCGGACTGACGGACGAACTTGCCCTCAGCCTTCTCGACGTCGTGACCAGCGGTCTCGCGGTAGGCAACCTGGGGCTTACCAACGTTAGCGTCAACCTTGAACTCACGGAGCAGACGGTCGACGATGATCTCGAGGTGCAGCTCGCCCATGCCGGCGATGATGGTCTGACCGGTCTCGTGGTTGGTGGACACCTGGAAGGTCGGGTCCTCCTCGGCGAGCTTGGTCAGAGCCAGGGACATCTTGTCCTGCTCGGCCTTGGTCTTGGGCTCGATGGCAACGTCGATAACGGGCTTAGCGAACTCGATCTTCTCGAGGACGATCTCCTTGCCCTCGGCGCACAGGGTGTCGCCGGTGGTGGAGTTCTTGAAGCCAACGCAAGCGACGATGTCGCCGGCAGCGGCGTCGTCACGGTCGATACGCTCGGCGGCGTTCATCTCGAGGATGCGGCCGAGGCGCTCGCGCTGACCGTTGGAAGCGTTGACCACGTAGGAGCCGGACTCGGCACGACCGGAGTAAACGCGGACATAGGTGAGCTTACCGACGAACGGGTCGGTCATGATCTTGAAGACCAGGCCGGAGAAGGGCTCGTCGAAGGAAGGATGACGCTCGATCTCCTCACCGGTGTCCGGATCGGTACCGGTGACGGCCTCAACGTCGAGCGGGCTGGGCAGATAGTCGACGACAGCGTCGAGCAGCTCCTGAACGCCCTTGTTCTTGTAGGCGGAGCCCACGAAGACGAGGTTGAGCTCGTTGGCCAGAACGCCCTTGCGCAGAGCAGCCTTGAGCTCCTCGACGGTGAAGTCCTCCTCCATGAGGATCTTCTCCATGAGCTCGTCGTCAAAGCTGGCAGCAGCGTCGAGGAGCTCCTCGCGCTTGGTGGCAGCGATGTCGGCAAACTCAGCCGGGATCTCGTCCATCGGCTCGGGGTAGGTCATGCCCTTCTCGTCGGCCTTGAAGTCCCATGCAGTCATGGTAACGAGGTCGATGACGCCCCAGAAGTTGTCCTCGGCGCCCATCGGGACCTGAGCGGCCACGGCGTTAGCGTCGAGACGATCCTTCATGGTCTCGATAGCGTTGAAGAAGTCAGCGCCCACGCGGTCATACTTGTTGATGAAGGCGATGCGGGGAACGTTGAAGGTAGAAGCCTGACGCCAAACGGTCTCAGACTGGGGCTGAACGCCGGCAACGGCGTCGAAGACGGCGACAGCGCCATCGAGGACGCGCAGGCAGCGCTCGACCTCGGCGGTAAAGTCAACGTGGCCCGGGGTGTCGATGATCTGGATGCGGTAGTCCTTACCGTCCTTGTTCCAGAAGCACGTGGTAGCAGCGGAGGTAATGGTTACGCCGCGCTCCTGCTCCTGAACCATCCAGTCCATGGTGGCAGCGCCCTCATGGACCTCACCGATCTTGTGGGTCTTACCGGTGTAGTAAAGAATACGCTCGGTCGTGGTGGTCTTACCGGCATCGATGTGAGCCATGATGCCGATGTTACGGGTATCGGAAAGCTTGTACTTAGGCTTAGCCATGTTAGTTCCTTACCTTAACTTACCAACGATAGTGAGAGAACGCGCGGTTGGCCTCGGCCATCTTGAAGACGTCCTCACGCTTCTTGACGGAAGCGCCCAGGCCGTTGGAAGCGTCGAGGATCTCGTTGGCGAGACGCTCGGCCATGGTCTTCTCCTTGCGAGCGCGGGAGAAGTTGACGATCCAGCGGATACCCAGAGCGGTGGAACGACGGGAGTTGACCTCCATCGGGACCTGATAGGTAGCGCCACCGACACGCTTGGGCTTAACCTCGAGCGTGGGCTTGACGTTGTCCATAGCCTTCTTGAAGGTAGCGAGAGCGTCGCCACCCTCGGACTTCTCGGCAACGATCTCGAAAGCGGTGTAAACGATGCGCTCAGCGGTGGCCTTCTTGCCGTCAAGAAGGACCTTGTTGATGAGCTGAGTCACCAGGCGGTTGTTGTAAACGGCGTCAGGCTGAACCTCACGACGATTAGCTGCTGCACGACGCGGCATGTGAAATCTCCTTAAGTGTCTACCGTGCGGCGCTTAGGCGGCACACGGCGAAAGTATCAAAACGTTATCTGGCTTATTTAGCCTTGGGGCGCTTAGCACCGTACTTGGAACGGGCCTGCATACGGTTCTGGACCGGAGCAGCGTCGTAGGCGCCACGGATGACGTGATAACGGACACCAGGGAGGTCACGGACACGACCGCCACGGACGAGCACGATGGAGTGCTCCTGCAGGTTGTGGCCCTCACCCGGGATGTAAGCAGTAACTTCGATGCCGTTGACAAGGCGAACACGGGCAACCTTACGAAGAGCCGAGTTCGGCTTCTTGGGGCTCGTGGTGAAGACGCGGGTGCACACGCCGCGCTTCTGGGAGTTGTGCTGCAGAGCAGCGTTCTTGGACTTCTTGGGCACGGAACGACGGCCCTGGCGAACCAGCTGGTTAATAGTAGGCAAAGCGTACTCCTTCTCGAATGATTCCAGCTTTCTGTAAAGTGCAACGGCTTGAATCGAGGGGTCAGCATCCCCCTACGAAACACGCAGTTCGATAGAATACGTGGCGTTAGCTGTGCCGTCAACAGACCACGCCGCCGGGCGTATCCCAAAATGGGCACATTTCCGCAAACCCTACACAAAAGGGATCCCCTTCTGTGCGCGTGGGCGGATTCCCGGTCCGGGCGGCACAGGGGTTAAGTTTGCTGCTCTACAGTCCTGGCTCGCACGGAGGCCACATTAAGTGGCCTCCGGCTCGTGCGGAACTCGCGACAAACTTAACCCCTGTGCCGCCCGGCCCGGGAATCCGACGTGCTCGTCGGGGCAACGTTACCCGCCAAAAAGGGACAGGTTTATTTTGGTCGGTTTTATCTGGGGAAACGCTGCGCTCCAGCGGTAATCTGCTCTCATCTGTCGCATGGAAATCGGCGGCGTTTCCATTTAACGCAAAAGAGGCCGCTTCCCCTAGTAGGAAGCGGCCTCAGACCTTACGAATAGACGATAGTAAAGGGCTCTTCCGTTTCGGTCTCTCCTGTTGACGTGCACCTCGTGCCCTCAAGCGTTACTGAGACCACTTGGTCGACATCAATCAACTTCGTTGGCACCCAGATGTTCTCTCCGCTATTGCGCGCATAAGAAAAATATAAGTTGAACACCCCTGCGTCGTCATCTTCGATAATCTGCTCCGATCCATCCTTGTAGCTGACGGTCAGCTTATTATCAACTGCTTCATAGCCTAAATCATCGATGTGCGTCTGGATGGAAAACGGGCTGATCTCGAGAGGCGAGTCATCGGAGCGGAGTTCCTTTGTATCGACGTACGCTCCAACGCTAAACTCGGGCGTCGATGCCTCGAACGGCTTCGCATCCTCGCCTTCGCCCTCGGTCCACGAGATATTCCAGGTGACCGCATGTTGAAAACCTCGCTCGCGATCCATAGAAGCAAAGTACATCGTGCCATTAATGACAGTATCGCTTGATGTGTCCTTATCAATGGTGCAGCGTGTGTCAGCCCATTCCTCGCCGAACTTCATGTCGGGCGTGCCGATGCCCTGTTCTTCTTCACCATAAAGAACAAGTTCGCCGATCTCTGCTGCCGGCTTGTAGCAGTTAACTCCATTTGGATTGGACAACGTAAACGTCACGGCGCCGCAGCCGTTTTGATCGATAGCCATCTCATGGATATCGAGCGTATAACCGTTACCCTCGACGGACAGATTAACCTTCTGGACTGCACCCTCCAGGCTTTGGGGCGCGATGCCATCACCAAACTCTCTGGTGTAGGTGTATTTAGTCCCCGATGAGCCACCGTTGGTCCAGGTAATGGAATCCCCATTGCCGTGGTTTCCCCAGGCTGAGGCAAAATAGCCAGAATTGACAACGGCGTAGGCGACCCCTCCGGTCGCCAGTACTCCGGCAAGACATCCGATTACGGCAACATAGAGAGGCTTCGCGTGGCCCTTTCGATGAAGCGGCTCACCCGCAGCGGTATTTAGGACGCGATCTGCAAGATCGCTATCGGCTTGGATGGACTCGAAGGCCTGCTTGATTTGGTTGGATTTCACGGTCGCCCTCCTCTAGGATGAACTTGAGCTTCGACCTGCCGCGAGCCAAACGCGTTCGAACGGTCGCGGCTGGTACATGCAACAACTCGGCAATCTCTGAGGTCGAAAAGCCCAGATAGTAATAGAGCACGATGGGAACGCGGAATCGCTCCGGAAGTCGCATAACGTCTGACAGGACCGCCTTGGTCTCATCCTGCGCCGCCGAAAGCGAATCGGCCAAGTTCTCAATATCCTCCACGCGCCTCCATGGCTTTCGAAAGAGCGATTTACATTCATTGATCGTGACCCGGATAAGCCAGCGGCGAAGATGCTCCCAACTCTCAAAATGTCCATCGCTTTTAAGCAGCTTAAGAAAGACATCCTGGGCAACATCGTCGGCGTCGGCACAATCGCGCAGGTACGTCAATGCGATCCGAAACACGATATCCCGGTGATCTTCGACCGCCTGTCTAAATGCCTGTTCTTCCATAATCACCTCCCGGTGACGTTAATGATTCTTGATGAGGCCCTCACCATAGATACGCTTTGACCGAACGGAATGTTTCAAATTCAAGCAGGAAAAACCTACCAAAATAAACCTGTCCCTTTTTGGTAGGTTTTCATCAACAAAAAAGACCCGCTCCCCTGTTGGGAAGCGGGTCTTTGGAAGGACGGTTAACGTACTAGGAAATTACTCCTCGTCGTTGTCCTTGGCCTCTTCGGCATCGTCGGTGTCCACGAGCTGGTTGAGCAGCTCGTCGAGGGAAGCCATGTCCTCGTTGATGGCACCGTTGGCGGGAGCCTTCTTGTCGTCGATCGGGGCGCCCAGGAGCTCCTCGTCGGCGTCAGCGTGATGCGTCGGAGCTGAGGTACCCAGCAGGATATCGTCCGGACCGTCGGGGCTAAAGACCATCTGCAGCAGCTGCGAGAGGTCTTCCTCGTCGGCAACGTCGTCGTTGTTCTCGAGGATGTAGAGCAAATCGTGGGCCTCGAGGCCGTCACGGAGCTCCTCAATCGCCTTGGCACCGATGCCATCGATGCGCAGCAGATCCTCCTCGGACTTGCCGACCAGGTCGCCGACCGTCTCGATGCCAACCTCGCTGAACTTGTTGGTCCAGCGCTGCGACACGCCCAGGTCGTCGAACAGGTACAGACGAGCCTTCTCGGCGGAGATGGTGTGGCCGTTGCGGGTAAACGAACCGTCAGCACCACCGAACTCGTCGTAGCCGGCCCAGTCGAGCTGCTGCGGAAGCTGCTCGTCCAGGTCCTTGAGCTCCACAGGAGCCCACTCGGGCAGCGACTTGGCGTTGGGCGAAGCCGGACCGTCGATGTCCACGTAGCCGTCGGCCGTGCGATACGTCAGCTTGGCGTTGGCGTACGGCTTGAGGCCGGTACCGGCCGGGATCTTCTTACCGACGATGACGTTGGACTTAAGGTCGAGCAGGTGGTCGACCTTGCCCTCGATGGCAGCCTCGGTAAGGACGCCGGCGGTACGGATGAACGAAGCGCTCGACAGCCAGGAGTCGATGTTGGACGCGACCTTGAGCGTACCCAGGATGACGGGCTCGGCCACAGGAGCCTGACCGCCCAGACGGGCAACGCGCTCGACCTCGTCGGCGAACTCGTAGCGGTCGACGTACTGACCAAGCAGGTACTTGGAGTCACCGGGGTTGGTGATCTGAACGCGACGCAGCATCTGACGTGCGAGCACCTCGATGTGCTTGTCGTTCAGGTCGACGCCCTGGCTGGTGTAGACGTCCTTGACGCTCTCGACGAAGGTGTGCATCGTCGACTCGATGTCGGTCAGCTTGCGCAGGTTGCGGAAGTTGACGAAGCCCTTGGTGATCTGGTCGCCGGCGCGAACCTCGCAGCCGTCCTCGATCTCGGGCATAAAGCGCACCGAAGCGGGGACGCGACGCTCGTCGAGGACACGGGTGTGATCCTCGGAGTCGGTGAGCGTCAGCACGTACTCGGACTTCTCGGGCTTAATCGAGAGGTGGCCGGAGTACGGAGCCAGCTCGGCCTCGCGACCCAGGATCTTCTCGTTGACGTTGCCGACGATATCGAACATACGGCTGACCGTAGGCAGACCCTGCGTAATATCGTCGACGCCAGCGACGCCGCCGGAGTGAATGGTACGCATCGTAAGCTGCGTACCGGGCTCGCCGATGGACTGGGCGGCAATAATGCCGACCGCGGTACCGATAGCGACCGGACGACGGGTGGAAAGATCCCAGCCGTAGCACTTCTGGCACACGCCGTACTTGGAGCGGCAGGTGAGCAGCGCGCGAAGCTTGACCTTCTTGAGGCCCGCATCGACCATCTTCTGGATGTCGGCGACCTTCTCGATGTAGCCGTCCTGCTCAAAGAGCACGGTGCCATCGGGAGCCACGACGTCCTCAATGAAGCAACGGCCGACGAGGTCGGTGTTGAGGTCGGTGGTGCCGGGGATGATGAGGTTGTAGGTGACGCCCTCGTGCGTACCGCAGTCCTCCTCGCGGACGATGACGTCCTGGGCCACGTCGACCAGACGGCGGGTCAGGTAACCAGAGTCCGAGGTGTGGGATGCGGTATCGACCAGGCCCTTACGGGCGCCGTAGGTCGAAATGAAGTACTCGAGCGGCAGTAGGCCCTCGCGGAAGTTCGCCTTAATGGGAAGGTCGATCGTCTCG
The DNA here is from genome assembly GCF_028206995.1 of Collinsella aerofaciens. Lineage (GTDB taxonomy): Bacteria > Actinomycetota > Coriobacteriia > Coriobacteriales > Coriobacteriaceae > Collinsella > Collinsella aerofaciens_AQ. Next base: position 57,482 of record NZ_JAQLFL010000007.1, read on the forward strand.
CCGGACATGTCTGCCATCAGACCACGCATGCCGCCGAGCTGACGCAGCTGGGTCTTAGAACCACGGGCGCCGGAGTCGGCCATCATGTACAGCGGGTTCTCCTCGTCGAACATGTCGAGCATGAGCGCTGCGACCTTGTCGGTACAAGCGGTCCACTCGTTAACGACTTCGATGTGGCGCTCCGTCTCGTTGATGAAGCCCTCCTCGAAGTACTCGTTGATCTGGTCGACGTTGGCCTGGGCGCGGTCGAGCAGCTCCTGCTTCTCGGCAGGGATGAGAGCGTCCCACACCGAGATGGTGAGGCCGGCGCGGGTAGCGTAGTGGAAGCCGGAGTACTTGATGGCGTCGAGGATCGGGCCGACCTTGGCCTCGGGGTAACGATCACAGCAGTCCGCAACCAGCTTGGCCACATCGCCCTTGACCATCTTGTAGTTCATGAACTCGTAGTCTTCGGGCAGGCACTGGCGGTTGAAGATGATGCGGCCGATGGAGGTCTCGAAGCGCGCGGTCTTGTTGCCGGTGACGTCGTAGTCGACAAACTCGTTCTTGCCGTTCTTGACACGGAAGATACGGGTACCGTCCTCGTTGATGACGTTGGCGTCGGCAGCGGACACGCGGACCTGAATCTTGGCCTGCATGTCGACCTCGGAGCGGCAGTCATAGGCGTGCAGCGCGTCGTCGAAGCTGGCGAACACGTGGTTCTCGCCCGGCAGACCGTCGCGGACCTGGGTCAGGTAGTACACACCGATGATCATGTCCTGCGAGGGGATGTTGACCGGCTTGCCGGATGCCGGCGAGCGCAGGTTGTTCGCAGAGAGCATGAGCACGCGGGCCTCGGCCTGAGCCTGGCTAGACAGCGGCACGTGGACAGACATCTGGTCGCCGTCGAAGTCGGCGTTGAAGGGCGAGCAGACCAGCGGGTGCAGGTGGATAGCCTTGCCCTCGACCAGCACCGGCTCAAAGGCCTGGATGGACAGACGGTGCAGGGTCGGTGCACGGTTGAGCAGCACGACGCGGCCGTCGATGACCTCTTCGAGGATGTCCCACACAAAGGTGGCACCGCGGTCGATAGCGCGCTTGGCACCCTTGATGTTCTCGACCTTGCCAAGCTCGACCAGGCGCTTCATGACGAAGGGCTTGAAGAGCTCCAGCGCCATGGTCTTGGGCAGACCGCACTGGTGCAGCAGCAGCTTGGGGTCGGTAACGATAACCGAACGGCCGGAGTAGTCGACACGCTTACCCAGCAGGTTCTGACGGAAACGACCCTGCTTGCCCTTGAGGGCCTCGGCGAGCGACTTGAGCGGGCGACCGCCACGGCCAGAGACCGGGCGACCACGACGGCCGTTGTCAAACAGGGCGTCCACGGACTCCTGGAGCATGCGCTTCTCGTTGTTCACGATGATCGCGGGGGCGTCCAGGTCGAGCAGGCGCTTGAGTCGGTTGTTACGGTTGATCACGCGACGATACAGGTCGTTGAGGTCGGACGCGGCGAAGCGGCCGCCGTCGAGCTGGACCATCGGGCGCAGATCGGGCGGAATGACCGGGATGACGTCCAGGATCATGTTCGCGGGGCTGTTGCCGCCCTTCAGGAAGGCGTCAACGACCTCAAGGCGCTTGACGGCCTTCTCGCGCTTCTGCTTCTGGGAATCCTCGTCGGCGATGATAGCCTTGAGCTTCTCGGCCTCGGAAGGAAGGTCGATGGCAGCGAGCAGGTCGCGGACAGCCTCGGCACCCATACCACCCTTGAAGTACATGGAGTAGTAGCGGGTCATCTCGCGGAACAGCGGCTCATCGGAGATGAGGTCGCGCTCGGTGAGCTTCATGAAGGCGTTGAAGGCGTCCGTGCGGAGCTGCTTCTCGTCCTTGCACTCTTCCTCGATGTCAACGATGCCAGAGGCGATCTCCTCGGGGGTCAGCGGCTCCTCGTCGGAGAACTCGTCAAAGTTCTCGGGGTCGCCCTGCTCCTTGAGGGACTCGATCTGGCGAGCGCACTCGGCATCGATCTCTTCCAGATCGGCGGCGAGTTCCTCGCGCAGGTCGTCGGCGTCGGCCTCGCGAGCCTCGTAGTCAACCTCGGTGATGATGTAGCTGGCAAAGTACAGAACCTTCTCGAGGTCCTTGGACTTGATGTCGAGCATACGGCTCATCGGGAAGCTCGTGGGGCTCTTGAAGTACCAGATGTGGGACACGGGAGCAGCGAGCTCGATGTGGCCCATGCGGTCGCGACGCACCTTGGCCGAGGTGACCTCGACGCCGCAGCGCTCGCAGACGATGCCCTTAAAGCGGATGCCCTTGTACTTGCCGCAGGAGCACTCCCAGTCCTTGGCGGGACCGAAGATCTTCTCGCAGAACAGGCCGTCCTTCTCGGGCTTGAGGGTACGGTAATTGATGGTCTCCGGCTTCTTGACCTCACCGTGCGACCAGGAACGGATCTGGTCGGCGGAGGCAAGGGAGATCTTTACCGAGTCAAAATCAGTAGCTTCGAAATCTGCCACAGTCAACTACTCCTTATCAGTGGTCGTGGCGGCGACAGCCTCGGGTGCCTCGGCGGTCTCGGCATCCTGGGCCTCGACGTCGGCGTCAACGCCGGCGAGCGCAGCCAGGTCGTCGAGAGCAGAGGTCTCCTCGGCGGTCACAGGGGCGGAGGCGTCCTCGTCGGCATCGTGCATGGGCTCGATGTCCAGCGCGAGGGAACGGATCTCCTTGACGAGAACCTTGAAGGACTCGGGGATACCCGGAACCGGGACGTTCTCGCCCTTGACGATGGACTCGTAGGTCTTGACGCGGCCCACGGTATCGTCGGACTTGACGGTCAGGATCTCCTGCAGGACGTTGGAAGCACCGTATGCGTACAGTGCCCAAACTTCCATCTCGCCGAAGCGCTGGCCGCCGAACTGGGCCTTGCCGCCCAGAGGCTGCTGGGTAACCAGGCTGTAAGGGCCGGTCGAACGGGCGTGGATCTTGTCGTCGACCATGTGGCCGAGCTTGAGGATGTAGGACGTACCAACGGTAATGGGCTCGCGGAACTCCTCGCCGGTGCGGCCGTCGAACAGACGGGTCTTGCCGCGCTCGTCAAGCTGGGTGACGAACTCGGGGCGCATGTGATCGCCAAAGGCAGCGGTGGCCTTGTTGAGCATGTTCTTGTTGGCACGACGAATGACCTCGGCGATCTCGTCCTCCTTGGCGCCGTCGAAGACAGGCGTGGCGGTGAAGAACGGACCGGGGACGTACTTGTCGGAGTCGGCCTGCTCGGTATCCCAACCGCAGGCAGCAGCCCAGCCAAGGTGGCACTCGAGCAGCTGGCCGACGTTCATACGCGAAGGAACGCCCAGCGGGTTGAGGATAACGTCGATCGGGGTACCGTCAGCCATGTAGGGCATGTCCTCGACCGGCAGAACGTTACAGATAACACCCTTGTTGCCGTGGCGGCCGGCGATCTTATCGCCCTGTTGGATCTTACGACGCTGGGCGACGTAGACGCGCACCTGCTCGTTGACGCCGGGGGCCAGATCGTCGCCGTTCTCGCGGCTAAAGCGGACGACGTCGATGACGCGGCCGTAAGCGCCGTGAGGCATCTTAAGGGAGGTGTCGCGGACATCGTGGGCCTTGGCACCGAAGATGGCGCGCAGCAGGCGCTCCTCGGCGGTCAGAGCGCTCTCGCCCTTAGGCGTGACCTTACCGACCAGGATGTCGCCAGGGCCGACCTCGGCGCCGATGCGGATGATGCCGTCCTCGTCGAGGTTGGCAAGCATATCCTCGGAGAGGTTCGGGATCTCGCGGGTGATCTCCTCGGGGCCGAGCTTGGTGTCGCGGGCGTCGATCTCGTGACGGGTGATGTTGATGGTCGTCAGCAGGTCCTCGGCCACCAGGCGCTCGGACACGACGATGCCGTCCTCGTAGTTAAAGCCTTCCCACGGCATGTATGCCACGGTGAGGTTCTGACCCAGCGCGAGCTCGCCATGATCGGTCGAAGGACCGTCAGCCAGGGGCTCGCCCTGCTCAACGGTGTCACCGACGCGCACGAGCGGACGGTGGTTGATGCAGGTGGACTGGTTGGAGCGCTGGTACTTGGCCAGGTGATACTCGTCCATGCCGCCGGCATGCTTGACGATGATCTTGGCGGCGTCGGCAAAGATGACCTCGCCGGCGTTCTTGGCCAGGGTGACCTCGCCGGAGTCCAGAGCGGCGCGACGCTCCATGCCAGTACCGACATAGGGAGCGGCGGGGTGAACCAGCGGCACGGCCTGACGCTGCATGTTAGCGCCCATCAGCGTACGCTTGGCGTCGTCGTGCTCGAGGAACGGGATCAGCGTGGCTGCGACGGAGAGCATCTGACGCGGCGAGACGTCCATGTAGTCGACGTCCTCGACAGGCACGTCGGCGGGAGCGCCGAAGGAGCCGTCGAAGTCGCGGGTACGGGCGATCACGGTGTGCGGACGGACAAGCTTGCCCTCGGCATCGGTCGTGATGAACTCGTTGGTCTTGGGATCGAGCGGCGTGTTGGCCGGCGCGATGACGTGCTTCTCTTCCTCGTCAGCGGTCATCCAGTCGATCTGGTCGGTGGCAACGCCGTTCTCGACGCGGCGGAACGGAGCCTCGATGAAGCCGTACTCGTTGACGCGGGCGTAGAGGGCGAGCGAGCCGATCAGGCCGATGTTGGGGCCTTCGGGGGTCTCGATCGGGCACATGCGGCTGTAGTGCGAGTTGTGAACGTCGCGGACGGCCGTCGGCACGTTGGTGCGGCGGCTGGAGCCGGACTTGTGGCCGGCAAGACCACCAGGGCCGAGTGCGGACAGACGGCGCTTGTGGGTCAGACCGGTCAGGGGGTTCGCCTGGTCCATGAACTGCGAGAGCTGCGAGGAACCGAAGAACTCCTTGATGGAGGCCACGATCGGGCGAATGTTGATGAGCGACTGCGGGGTGATCTCGTCGATGTCCTGGGAGCTCATGCGCTCACGGACGACGCGCTCCATACGGCTCATGCCGATACGGAACTGGTTGGCGACGAGCTCGCCGACGGTGCGGATGCGGCGGTTGCCGAAGTGGTCGATGTCGTCGACCTTGAAGCCCTGCTCGCCGGCAGCGAGGGACAGCAGGTAGCGCAGCGTCGCAACGATATCCTCGTCGGTGAGCACCGTGACCTCTTCCTCGGTGGTGAGGTTGAGCTTCTTGTTGACCTTGTAACGACCGACGCGGGCCAAGTCGTAGCGCTGCGGGTTAAAGAGCAGACCCTCGAGCAGGCTGCGGGAAGCGTCCACGGTGGGAGGCTCGCCCGGGCGCAGACGACGGTAGATCTCGATGAGGGCGTCCTCGCGAGTGAGGGCGGTGTCACGCTCCAGGGTGCGCTTGATCACATCGGAGTTGCCGAGCAGCTCGATGATGTCGTCGTTGGTGACGGCAATGCCAAGGGCGCGCAGGAACATCGTGGCGCTCTGCTTGCGCTTACGGTCGATGGAGACCATGAGCTGGTCGCGCTTGTCGACCTCAAACTCAAGCCAGGCACCGCGGGACGGGATGATCTGGGCCCTGTAGATCTGCTTGCCCGAATCCATCTCGGAGCTGTAGTACACGCCCGGGGAGCGGACGAGCTGCGAGACGACGATACGCTCGGTACCGTTGATGATGAAGGTGCCCTGATCGGTCATCATGGGGAAGTCGCCCATGAAGACGAGCTGCTCCTTGATCTCGCCGGTCTCCTTGTTGGTGAGACGGACGTCGGTCAGAAGCGGAGCCTGATAGGTCATATCCTTCTCGCGGCACTCCTCGACGGTGTGCGCGGGGTCGCCGAACTGATGCTCGCCGAAGGTAACCTCGAGAACATGGTTCTGGCTCTGGATGGGGCTGGATTCCTTGAACGCCTCACGAAGGCCCTCGTCCTTAAAACGCTCAAAGGATTCCCTTTGAACAGAGATAAGGTTGGGGAGCTCCATGGCCTCCGGGATTTTCCCGAAGCTGACGCGCTTGCGCTCAGTGGCAGTGTATGCGTAGGTCACCAGGTTTTTCCTCCTTCACGGAAATGCTCGGTGGGTTGGCGAGGCATAGCTTCGCCAGTTATCGCAACCTAATAGTTTATCAGGTACCGACCGTTGGGCAAGAAAAGCCTTGACGCGATTGAGTTTTTGGAGTAGCAAAGTTTTTCGACAGAAAACACGCAGGTAGATGTATGTGTATCGAACATCTGTTCATATATTTTCTGTGAACAGGGAGCCGACAATCGCAGCTCTTATAAAAAACGGGCGCGAACCGAGGTCCGCGCCCGTAAATGTCGATGCCCGAAGGCTTACTTGCGCATCAATCCGCCGCGCTCGTCGATGGCGTCCCAGAAGGCATCGGCAAAGCAGGGATCGCTTGCAGCCATGAGGGCGTTGGTGGCCATCCAGCCAGAGGGAGTGCCGGTGTCGTAGCCCGACAGCGGGTCGATGACGACGGCATACATGGCCTCACGGTCGAGCGAACGGGCCATGGCGTCAGTGAGCTGGATCTCGCCGCCCTTGCCGGCCTGCTGATCTGCCAGCAGGTCCATGACCAGCGGGCTCAGCAGGTAACGACCGACGATGTACAGGTTGGACGGAGCCGCCTCAGGAGCGGGCTTCTCGACCAGACCGCCGATGCGCCAGACAGCGCCCGGCTCTGCATCGGCAACGTCCTCGGCGCCCTCGAGCGAACCGACGCGCTCGCCGGCGATAACGCCGTAGCGGCTGACTTCCTCGGGCGAGCAAGCAGCGACGGCGATAACCGAAGCTCCACCGTGCTCCTTGGAAACGGCGAGCATCTTGCCGCAGATGTCGCGATTAGGCACAACGTAGTCGCCCAGAAGAACCAGGAAGTTCTCCCCTGCCACGGCGTCAGCAGCAGAGCGAATAGCATGGCCGAGGCCCTTGGGCTCGTACTGATAACGGAAGTCGACCGGCATACCGCCAGCGTGGGCGACGGCATCGGCATAGGCGTTCTTGCCGCGCTCGCGCAGCAGGTTCTCGAGCGAGCGATCGGGCTGGAAGTAGTTCAGCAGCTCAGGCTTGCCGGGAGAAGTAACGATGATGGCATCGTCGACCTCCTCGGGGTCGAGCGCCTCCTCGACGACATACTGAATGACGGGCTTGTCGAGCACCGGCAGCATCTCTTTGGGCGTGCACTTGGTGCCAGGTAAAAAACGCGTGCCAAGACCGGCGGCGGGGATGATTGCCTTCATGTTATTCAAAGATCCTTTCGCAGGCGCAAAAGCGCCCCATGCGTGCGGCACGGCGGCCGCAGACCAAATTGCGATACCCAAGCATCTTACCGCTGGAACTATATGTCGCACAAGGCAGAGACAATTCTTCAGCAGGTCAATGCAAATTATTGCTCGAATGGTGCAATTTTATTGCCCAACGGCAGGGCGCCCGATACGACGCAAATCACAGAACATGGCAGTTTGAGCTACCGATGCCGAGGGACCGAAAAACAAAAAAGACGGGGCTCGCAATGCGAACCCCGTCTGCAAAGAAATCTGGCGAGAAAGCCTGATTACTTGAGGGTGACAGCAGCGCCAGCAGCCTCGAGCTTCTCCTTGGCAGCCTCGGCGTCCTCCTTCTTGGCACCCTCGAGAACAGCCTTGGGAGCGCCCTCGACGACCTCCTTGGCCTCCTTCAGGCCAAGGTTGGTGAGCTCACGGACGGCCTTGATGACCTGGATCTTGTTGTCGCCGAAGCCCTCGAGCACGACGTCAAACTCGGTCTTCTCCTCGGCCTCAGCAGCGCCAGCAGCGGGAGCGGCGACAACAGCGGCAGGAGCAGCGGCGGAAACGCCGAAGGTGTCCTCGATAGCCTTGACGAGCTCGGAAGCCTCGAGAAGGGTCATTTCCTTAAGAGCATCGATGATCTCATCGGTGGTAAGCTTAGCCATTTCTAAGTCCTTTCGGTTTCCGTGTCTGTGCACGGAGATCAGTTAAAACACGACGCGAATGCGCCAGGGGTGCGGCGTTGCCGCCGCGGGTGAAAACAGCAACTAGGCTGCCTTCTGCTCGGAGACCTGCTGGATCGAACGAGCGAGACCAGAGGAAACGCCGTTGACGCAGACAGCGATGTCGCGAGCGAAACCGGAGATGAGACCGGCGATCTGGCCGAGAAGCTGATCCTTGGTGGGCAGCTCGGCGATAGCCTTAACATCATCAGCGGAAACGGCCTTGCCGTCGGAGATACCGCCCTTGATCTCAAGGACGCCCTTGGACTTAGCGGAGAAGTCCTTAAGGGCCTTAGCGGCCTCGACCGGCTCGGTCTCGTAGAACACATAAGCGACGGGGCCGGCGAGAATCTCGTCGATCTCGGGCTGCTCCTGGTTCTTGAGGGCGATCTTGACCAGGTTGTTCTTGTAGACCTTCATCTCGGCGCCGCACTCGCGAAGCTGATGACGCAGCTCCTGAGCCTGCTTAACCGTCAGACCGTTGTAGTTGACGACGAACAGACCGGCGTTCTCGGCGATACGGGACTCGATCTCTGCAACCTTGTCGATTTTGTACTGCTGGGGCATGAATTACACCTCCTCGAATTCTTTCCGGGCACGGTCCGCCACAAGGACGTGACGGGGGCATGTCCAAAAAGAAAGCCCCCGCGCTGCATGAGCGACGGGGGCGAGAAGACATATCTACTCGACCACCTCGGCTGGCGGGAAGTCCCATTAAGCTCGCGGGTAAGACCCGTTTGCGCCGGCTGTCTCTGGCAGCGGATTCGTGCGTGAACCGAAATTATTATGGCGGGGACCCCGGCGTCGGTCAACGGAAATCCGGGCTGCACACAATTCCACCATTCCGACCGCGCCGCCGAAGGCCGGGCGCAAGGTTTTCGCTCGGTCAGGTCCTGGGCTCGCTCGGAAAGCACATTAAGTGCTTTCCGGCTCGTGCGGAATCTACGAAAACCTTGCGCCCGGCCTTCGGCGGCGCGGCCTGCGGTGACTTTGGGGCAGCCCGGTTTTCCGTTGAGCGACGCCCCCACGCATAACCCTTATGTCGGTGGGCTGATGTGTTGCGTCCCCGATGGCTACAAGGTTGAAATGAAGGTGGACAGGCGATTTAGGCCTTCGTCCAGATCTTGGTCGGATACGCAGTAGCTTAGGCGGATGTGGCCTTCGGTTCCGAAACAGTCGCCCGGGACTAGGGCTACGTTTGCTTCTTTGATGGCTTTGATGCAGAAAGCTTCGCTGGTTAGGCCGAACTTTTTGATGCTCGGGAAAGTGTAGAAGGCTCCTGCGGGCTCTACTACGTCGAGGCCCATGGCGTCTAAGGCTGCGAGTACGCGTTCGCGGCGGGCTCGGTAGACTTTGAGCATGGGGGTTGGGTCGACGGTCAGGGCTCGGGCTGCGGCGTCCATTTCGAAGGAGACGGCACTCGATACTAAGTATTGGTGAGCCTTGGCGATCTCGGCGATGACGGGTGCCGCTGCCGCGAGCCAGCCCAGGCGCCAGCCGGTCATGGACCAGGGCTTGGAGAAGCTCTCGATGATGACCGTCTGTTCACGCAGCTCCGGGTGACGCTGGGCAAAGCGCTCGTAGCCATCCACATAAACCAGGCGGTTGTATACGTCGTCGCAGACCACGTAGATGCCCGCCTGCTCCGCCACGCGCGCCACGGCGTCGAGCGATGCCGCGTTGAGGATGCAACCCGTAGGATTGTTGGGCGAGCAGATGACGATGGCCTTGGTCGCCGGCGTCACGCAAGCACGAAGCGCATCCTCGTCAATCTGGAATTGCGCAGGCTCCGTATCCAAAAAGACCGCTTTGGCGTGATTGGCCACGACGATGCTCTCGTACAGGCCAAAGGCCGGCGTGGGGATGATGACCTCGTCGCCGGGGTTGAGCATAGCCATAAATGTTGCCGACAGGGCTTCGGTCGCGCCGTCGGTTAGGATGACCTCGTCGGCCGAAAACGTAAGGCCCGCGTCCCCCATGTAGGCAGATAACGCCTCACGCAGGGCGGGGCGCCCGTTGTTGGGCGGATAGTGCGTGTCACCGCGGTCCAGTGCGGCGGTCACCTCGGCGCTAATCACATCGGGCGTGGGAAAATCGGGCTCGCCAAGCGCAAGCGCGATGCACCCCGGGTGCTGGGCGGCGAGCGCGTTGATTCGGCGGATACCGGAGGGCTTGAGCGTGGCAAGCGAGGTATTCATGGGCAGTCGCATGGCGTTCCTTTCGTAAGGGTTGCACTAGGATAGCGCGGTGGGGCGCCGCCGGACGGTGTAACCTAAACGGAAACCAACCGGAAAGGAGGCAGCATGGAGCCGACCGCGCGCAGCGATGTACCAAAAACGCTGCAAACCATTGCGTATATCAGCATTCCCAATAGTGCCGATCTTGAGTTTTTGCTCTGGGACCTGCAGGATGCCATCGCCGCCTATGCACAGCTTTCCGGCACCGCACTCCCCCGCCCGGTCGACTTGAAGGCAAATGACGCCGGCAGCGTTGCCGATGGCATCGTGCTGGCCATTGAAGATGTGGCTGACGATGAGACGTTGACAGCCATCGAGCAGGCGCTTGAGCGCTTTGGCGGTACGGGAACGCGCGTCTATGCCGCGATTCGAGCCGCACAAGAGAGCACTGAGCAGGCGCGTGGGACCGCCGTTCGCCTGCACAAGGCATGTGAGCGCCATGACCAATTGTGGTGTGGCGGCGTTGCCATCTGCGCCGGCAGCGGCATCGCAGCGCTTCGTCGCTCCCCGCGCATGGGACTCTTGCGGCGACCGTTTTCGGAGGCCATGGACAAGCTCGTGGGCGCCGTTCGCATGGGGTGTTCCGTCGAACACGCGCAGAAGCTCGGTGGCGCCGCAACGGGTGGCGTCGACACCGACGGCATGGTGCGCGCCACGTCTGCGCTGCCCACACCGATCTGGCACGCCGTTATGAGGCATCTTGCCGAGCACTCAAACTGCTAAATCGAAAAAGCCTGCCAATCAACGGCTTCACTCCAGCGCTCGACAAGGCGTTCCAGACGCCACGCCGCATTGGCGGGACTTGTCGACGGCAGAACGATGGCCGGCAGCCCGGTGCGCTCTTGTAGATAGCGCTTGTAGAGCCGACCTGCCGTGCCGCCGTTACAGACAACGACCTCGATAGGAGCTGCGCCGGTAATACGCTCGGCATGCGCCGGAACGACGTTTTTGATGCTAGCGTCACTCGAGCCCTTAATGTCGCAGCTCTCGATCACGTCCCACAGGGCCACGCCGCCGCTCAGCAGCATAGCCCGCTTGGCGGCAATCGAGGCGTCAAGCGTCACGGGCTCGCCGCTCGCCAAAGAGTCTCCCTCGTTGGGCGGCACGGGCGCACCAAGGCACGCGGCCATCACGCGCCAAAAGCGGTTCTGCGGATTGCCATAGTAGAAGGCATTGGCACGCGAGAGCACCGAGGGAAACGACCCCAGCACCAAAACGCGCGAGCGCTCGTCAAACACGGGCTCAAACCCATGCTCAATATGCTGATAGCCCTCGTCCGGCGCAGTCATGAATTAGGCCCTCAGCAGATAACGCACCTCATAGGGCGCAAGTTCAAGGGAGCCTGTCAGCTCGACCGTGGGCGCATCGTCGGCAAGCAGGTCGACGAAGGAGCCGTTGAGTTCGCCGGCTCCAAAGGTATAGGGCTCGTTCACGGCATTGACCGTCACGAGCACCGTCGCGTCGTCGCAGGCGCGCTCGAACAGCAGCTGCTTGTTCTGGATCACCACATTGCGATAGGCACCGTAGTTGAGAGCACGGGCCGCCGCGTCGTCGGCCGAGCGCAGGTGAGTGAGCTGTTTGATGAAGGCCGTCAGTTCGTTGGGCGCAGGCTCATCGAGCGCAGGGCGCAGCGCCCAGTCGCCATCGGGGCCGCCCTTTTCGCCAGCAATTCCCCACTCGCTGCCATAGTAGACGCACGGGATGCCCGGCATGCCAAAGAGCATGCCGTAGGCGGGACGCAGACAGGACTTGTCGGTGAGGATGCTCGCCAGGCGCGGCACATCGTGGTTGTCGACAAACGACAGCAGATGTTTGCCGCGGTAGATGCACCAGGGGTCGCCGCCAAACTGACGGTGCAGCGAATGGGCGATCTCGAACATGTTGACCGAGTTAAAGCTGGAGTACAGGCCCTTGTAGCACTCGTAGTTGGTGCAGGAGTCGAGCATCTCGTCGTTGACGATTTGGCTGTAGTCGCCGTGGAGCGTCTCGCCGATCAGCACAAAGTTGGGCTTGAGCTCACGGGTAAAAGCGTGCAGGCGGCGCATAAAGTCGCGGTCGAGCATATAGGCAACGTCCAGGCGCAGGCCGTCGACGCCAAAGACCTCGGCCCAGCGGCGCACGGACTCGAGCAGGTAATCGACCACGGCGGGGTTTTGCAGGTTGAGCTTCACGAGCTCAAAATGGCCTTCCCAGCCCTCGTACCAAAAGCCGTCGCCATAGCAGGAATCGCCGTCAAAGCTAATGTGGAACCAGTCCTTGTAGGGCGAGTCCCACTTGCGCTCCTGCACATCGCGGAAGGCCCAAAAGCCACGGCCCACATGGTTGAAGACGGCGTCGAGCACCACGCGGATGCCGTGGGCATGCAGTGTCTCGCACACGGCGGCAAAGTCGGCATCCCCACCCAAGCGACGGTCGATGTGGCGCAGGCTGCGCGTGTCGTAGCCATGACTATCGGACTCGAGCGGCGGATTGATGAGCACAGCGCCAATACCGAGTTTTTGCAGGTAGTCGGCCCATTGGGCAATCTTCATGATAGGAGCATCGGGGTTGGGTTCGACATCGGCGGCCTGGGCGAGCTCATCCTCGGCAACGGGGGCGGCGTTTTCGCGCGGAGCTCCGCAAAAGCCCAGCGGATAGACCTGATAGAACGTCGTCTCGTATGCCCACATAGCAACCTCCCGGTAAGCTCAACACAACGACATCCATTGTATGCCCAGCTTGTATCCCCTCCCCCAAAATAAGTTGCGGTGGAATAGTTCCTGTCTGGGCCTTCAGAAGCCTTAAACAGGAACTATTCCACCGCAATTGATGAGGGAACGTGATTAGGCGACGGGCTTGGCGCGGCGAATGGCCGGGAACATCACCGTGATAGCGAGGATGACGCCCACGACGGCGATTGCGCCACCTGCGCAGCCGATCCAGGCGATACCGGGACCCGAAACCACGGCTCCGCCAATCGCGGTACCCGTGCCAATGCCCAGATTGAACAGGCCCGAGAAGATCGACATGGCGACAGCCGACGAATCCGCCGGCGTGTACTTGATGAGCTCGGCCTGGAACGCCACGTTAAAGGCCGTGGCGCAGCAGCCCCATAGCGCGCAGACGGCAAGCACCAACACGAGCGCCGAGGCTGCAGGGGCCATAAGCAGCAGAGCCACCGGCACGCCAGAGAGCGTGATAGCCAAGAACGGGAAGCGATGCCCATCGAACAGGCGGCCAAACAGCCAGCTTCCGAGCAAACCGGAGCAGCCAAACGCCGTCAGCGTCATGGTAATGGCGCCCGCATCGACGTGCGCGACCTGCGCCAGGAAGGGCTCGATATAGCTGTAGCTTGCGTAATAGCCGGTCGCCATGAAGACCGTGACTGCGTAGAGCGCGATGAGGAGCGGGTTCTTGAGCAGCTCGGGCAGCTGTTTGACGGTAAAGCGCTCACCCGCCGGCATGGCCGGGAACACCGCTGCCTGGTAGACGACCGCGATGGCTGAGAGGCCCCCGACCACGGCAAACGTCATGCGCCAGCCCACGGCCAAGCCAATGGCGCGACCGAGAGGCAGGCCAAAGATCTGCGCGATGGACGAGCCCGTAGCGATCATGCTGATGGCGAGCGCGCCGTGGCGAGTGTCGACCAGGCGCGAGGCCATAATCGAGGCGACTGACCAGAACACGGCATGTGCGCAAGCGACCACCAGGCGCGCGCAGACCAGGATGGGATAAGTCGGCGCCACAGCGGACAGAAACTGGCCCAGCGAGAACACGGCGAGCACGCCCAGCAGCATCCGCTTGAACTCGAAGCGCGAGGCAAACACCATGAGCGGCAACGACAGCAGCATGACGCCCCAGGCGTAGACCGAGATCATGATGCCCGCCTGGGCCTCGGTGAGCGAGAACGACGCGGCGATATCAGTCAAAAGGCCGATGGGCATAAACTCCGACGTGTTGAACACGAACGCACAGCAGGTGAGCCCGATGAGCGGGAGCCACTGCTTGAGCGTGATGCCGTCTTGCCTTGTCTGAGTCATATATAACGTCTCCAATCGTTTTGAGCGGAGGCGATTATATAGCAACGGCCCCGCATCCGTCAGTACAGATGCGGGGCCGAAAACAATTCGATACACAGAGGTTGCGCCGTCAATTCATAACTAAGCCAACCCCAGCAATATGCCCGCCGAATGCACGACAAACGCCACGATCCAGGCAACGGCGACCTGAAACGCGAATACGGCCACGGCATAGCGCGCGCCCAACTCGCTCTTGACGGCACCGATTGCCGCCACACAAGGCGGGTACAGCAACGTAAAGACCAAGAACACGTAGGCGGTAAACGGCGAAAACATGGTCGACAGCGCCGCGGGCGACGTTGCGCCCAAAAGCACCGTGAGCGTCGAGATGACGCTCTCCTTGGCAATGAGCCCCGTGACGAGCGCCGTCGAGGCGCGCCAGTCGCCAAAGCCGAGCGGGGCCAACACCGGCGCGATGATGCTACCCAGACCGGCAAGCAGGCTTTGCGACTGGTCGGCGACCACGTTAAAGCGGATATCGAACGTCTGCAGGAACCAGATGACCACCGTAGCGGCAAAGATAATGGTAAAGGCCTTGGTGATGAAGTCCTTGGCCTTATCCCATGCCAGCATCACCGTCGTCTTGACGCTCGGCAGGCGGTAATTGGGGAGCTCCATGATAAACGGCACCGGGTCGCCCTTAAATGCCGTGCGGTTGAGCACCAAAGCCGCGACGCAGCCGACCACGATACCGATCAGATAGAGCGAGACCATGGCGGGAACCGTCGCCTGCGGGAAAAACGCCCCGCACAGCAAGCCGTAAACCGGCAGCTTGGCTGAGCAGCTCATAAACGACGTGAGCATGACCGTCATCTTGCGGTCGTGCTCGGATGGGAGCGTACGGGTCGACATGATAGCCGGCACGGTGCAGCCAAAACCGACGAGCATGGGCACGAAACTGCGGCCCGACAGGCCAAAGCGACGCAACACCTTATCCATGACAAAGGCCACGCGCGCCATGTATCCGGAGTCTTCCAGAATGGAGAGGAACAAAAAGAGCACGACGATAATCGGCAGGAAGGTCAGCACACTGCCCACGCCCGTAAGCACGCCGTCGACAGCCAGCGAGCGCACCACGTCGTTGGTACCGAACGCCTTGAGGCCCGCATCGGCCGAGGCGATGATGGCAGCGATACCGTCCTCCATAAGTCCCTGCAACGCCGCGCCGATCACGCCAAACGTCAGCCAAAAGACGAGGCCCATGATCACCAGAAACGCCGGAATGGCTGTGTAACGACCTGTCAGGATGCGGTCAATCTTGACGGAGCGCACGTGCTCGCGGCTCTCGTGCGGCTTGACGACGCAACGCCCGCACACGTCGCCGATAAAGCTAAAACGCATATCGGCCAGCGCAGATAGGCGGTCGGTGCCGGCCTCGCCCTCCATCTGGGTGATGATGTGCTCGATAGCGTCGAGCTCATTGCGATCCAGGTGAAGCGCCTCGGTTACCAGCTCATCGCCCTCGACCAGCTTGGTCGCCGCAAAGCGCACCGGGATGTGCGCCGTCACGGCATGGTCCTCGATCAGGTTAGCAATACCGTGGATGCAGCGATGCAGTGCACCGCCGTCCGGACCGTCGGGCGCGCAAAAGTCCAGGCGACCGGGGCGCTCGCGGAACCGCGCCACGTGCAGGGCGTGGTCCACCAGCTCGCCGATGCCCTCGTTGCGGGCAGCGCTAATGGGGACAACGGGCACGCCCAACAGACTCTCGAGCAGGTTGACGTCCACGGCGCCGCCGTTGGCGGTCACCTCGTCCATCATGTTGAGCGCGATGACCATAGGACGGTCGAGCTCCATGAGCTGCAGTGTCAGGTACAGATTACGCTCGATGTTGGTAGCGTCAATGATGTCGATGATGGCGTCCGGACGCTCGTCGAGGATGAACTGACGGCTCACGACCTCTTCGCCTGTGTACGGCGACAGGGAGTAAATGCCAGGCAGGTCGGTAACGCTCGCCTCGGGATGGTTACGGATGGTGCCATCTTTGCGGTCGACCGTCACGCCGGGAAAGTTACCGACGTGCTGGTTGGAGCCCGTCAGCTGGTTGAATAACGTGGTCTTGCCGCAGTTTTGGTTGCCGGCGAGGGCAAAGTGCAGCGGCGCGCCCTCGGGCACGGCCGTCTTTGCCGCACGGGGCGAATACGTCCCCTCGCCCAGGGCCGGATGCTCCGTCGTGCCGATTGCGGCGTTAGCGCGCGGACCCGTATCGGTGTCGTGAATACCCACGAGCTCGATGCGAGCGGCATCGTCCTTGCGCAGTGTCAACTCGTAGCCACGCAGGCGGATCTCGAGCGGATCGCCCATGGGGGCGTACTTCATCATGGTGACTTCGGTGCCCGGCGTTAGGCCCATGTCCAAAATATGCTGTCGGAGTGCCTGATCGTCCGATGCCACCGATGCGACAACGGCGTCTTTTCCGATCTCGAGCGTATCGAGCTTCACGTCCGTGTTCCTCCCCCGACGCCCACAGGGCGTTGCATTTATGTTCACCTTGGCTAACCGTTTGCCACGGCTAACCAATTTAACCATGCATGATAGCGCGAACACACAACGATGTTCAATCAGCAAATTGGCGCAATGGGGACAGGCAGGAGAGTTCAGGGCCATAGTTTCCCGATGAGGCCTCTCGGGGAAACTACATCCCAGAATTCCGGCTCGAAACGGGATATGGTTTCCCAAACAGGCCTCTTACGGAAAATGCATCCCGGAATCCCCGCTCGAAACGGGACGCGCTTTCCCAGTCGAGGCCCTATGGGAAACTGCGTCCCACCTTGAAAGGCAAAACTGGGGCGCAGTTTCCAGACGGGACATCAAAAACAAAGTTGCGGTGGAATAGTTCCTGGATGGGCTGGTTGATGCCCCAGATCGGAGCTATTTCACCGCAAGTTATTGAAGGGCTGGGATGCCCGTCCTCTTACAGATGGCGCTCCAGGAAGCGGAAGGCTAGGCGGATCCAGGGACGGACTGCCACCTGCTTGTCCTCGTTGTCGACCGCGGTGTTGGCGTTGCCGAGCGAAAGGCCGTGACCACCCTGGTCGAAGACGTGCATCTCGCATGCAACGCCCTCCTCGGCCATGCGCTGCGCAAACGGGTATACCTGCGCGATCGGCGCCGTCTTGTCGTCGGACACGCCCCACACAAAGGTCGGTGGCATCTGACGCGAAACATGCGTGGTGGGGCAGATGTCGGCCAGATGCTCGTCAGTTGCCTCGCCGCCCGTCACCATCGACAGGTAGTCGTTGAGCAAATCGCGTCCCGTCTTGCCGCCCGTCTTGGGCACGCGCAAGTCAATGCGCGGATCGCGCGTCTGCATGTCGCGCACATAGGCAAAGTCGAGCAATGGATAGCCCAGCACCACGGCATCGGGACGAATGTCGTCCGGACGCGCCCCGGCAAGTGCCGCAAAGGGGCCGGTCTTCCACTGTGTTGCCAGCGAGGCGCAAATCATGCCGCCAGCAGAAAAGCCCACGACGCACACGCGCTTAGGATCGACATGCCACTCGTCGGCGTTGGCGCGCACCGTGGCGACCATCTTGGCAAGATCTGCCTGGGGGTGCGGAAAGCTCACGTCACCCGTAGAACTCGTGACATAGTTGAGCACAAAGGCCTGGTAGCCGCGATCCAAAAATGCAAACGCCACCGGGTCCTGCTCGTGCGGAGCGATATGCGTAAACCCGCCTCCGCCGCAGATGATCACCGCGGGGCGGCGGCCATTCGGTTTATCGGGCAGCGGCTCGGCACCCAAATACGTAAACGTCGCCGGATAATCCTCGGTCGGCTCCTCGCCCCACAGCGCATGGTTCTCGACAATCATATGTGCTCCCTTCGCGCAAATTATGCGCCTTTGTTTTTCGCCTTCAAGCGTACCCCACTTGAACCCGTGGCGCAGAAACACACCAGCAATAAGTTTCCCTTTAACTGATATATCACATAATCCCAGCTCAGAGGTATCGCTGAGCAGCGTAGAATAGGGGGCGTTGACCAAGCCGCGAAACACATATGAAACGTTTCCGGCAAACCAAACGCGCGATATGCGCCTATTTAAGTTGGAGGCAACTATGGGTCTGCTCGATTCGCTTAAGTCCACCTTCACCTCGGCCGGCGAGGCGTCCGTTCCGCCCGCAGCAAGCTTCGCCACCCGCGAAGGCGTCATCTATGCCCCCGTTAACGGCGTGCTCGTCAACCTGGACGAGGTTCCCGACGAGACGATCGCCTCGGGCATGCTTGGCCAGGGCTATGGCATCGAGCCCATTACCGGCACCATCTATGCGCCCGCCAACGGCCGCATCGGTGCCACCACTGTCACCAACCACTCCATTGGCATGATCACCGAGGACGGTCTTCGCGTGTTTATCCATGTTGGCCTGGGCACCGTGGAAATGAACGGCAAGGGTTTTGCCCGCTTTGTCGAGATGGGCGATGTGGTCAAGGCAGGCCAGCCGCTCATCAGCTTCGACCGCGAGGCCATTAAGGCCGCTGGTCACGAGGACATCGTGACCGTCATCGTCTCCGAACTCGATCGTCTTAAGAGCATCGACCATGTCGGCGAGTCTGGAACGCTTATCGGCGGCAACCCGCTCGTCAAGCTTGGCGACCCGCTGCTGGTTGCCAAGACCAAGTAGCCAGGCCCCGCGCCACACAGCCAAAAGGCACCTCGTCAAGCGCCCGCGACCATTTGGCCGCGGGCGCTTTTCGTTTGAAAAACCATCCCGCCAATGCTTTATCTGTATAGCCCAAATGAGCCGAGCTGCTAGAATATCGAACTGTATGGATAACTATCATTCAACCGTTATGGGAGGATACGTGAACCGCACCAAAATCGCGCAGCTCTATGCCGATGCCGAGTCGCTCGGCGGCCAGACCGTCACCGTCGCCGGCTGGGTCAAGTCCGTCCGCGACATGAAGAACTTTGGCTTTGTTACGCTCAACGACGGCAGCTGCTTCCGCGACCTGCAGGTCGTCATGAACCGCGAGGCACTCGACAACTACGACGAGATCGCCCATCAAAACGTCTCGGCCGCACTCATTTGCACCGGCACCGTCAAGCTGACCCCCGATGCGCCCCAGCCTTTCGAGCTTTCTGCCACCTCCATCGAGGTCGAGGGCGTCAGCGCCCCGGATTACCCGCTGCAGAAGAAGCGCGCAACCGTCGAGTTCCTGCGCACCCAGCAGCATCTGCGCCCGCGCACCAACCTGTTCCGCGCCGTGTTCCGCATCCGCTCTGTCGCGGCTGCCGCCATCCACCGCTTCTTCCAGGAGCAGGGCTTTGTCTACGTCAACACCCCCATCATCACCACGAGTGACTGCGAGGGCGCCGGCGAGATGTTCCGCGTGACCACGCTCGACCCCAAAAATCCGCCCCTCACCGAGTCCGGCGAGGTCGACTGGAGCCAGGACTTCTTTGGCAAGCATGCAAGCCTCACCGTGTCCGGCCAGCTCAATGCCGAGAACTTTGCCATGGCCTTTGGCGACGTGTACACCTTTGGTCCCACCTTCCGTGCCGAGAACTCCAACACCACGCGCCACGCCGCCGAGTTTTGGATGATCGAGCCCGAGATGGCCTTTGCCGACCTTAACGACTACATGGATAACGCCGAGGCCATGCTCAAGTATGTCCTTAAGGACGTCATGGCAACCTGCCCCGACGAGCTCAATATGCTCAACAAGTTTGTGGACAAGGGTCTGCTCGAGCGCCTGGACCATGTCGCCAACTCCGACTTTGCCCGCGTTACCTACACCGAGGCCGTCGAGATCCTGGAGCAGGCAGTCGCCGCCGGTCACAAGTTTGATTACCCCGTCAGCTGGGGCATCGACCTGCAGACCGAGCACGAGCGCTTCCTGACCGAGGAGCACTTTAAGCGCCCGACCTTCGTGACCGACTACCCGGCCGAGATCAAGGCGTTCTACATGCGCATGAACGAGGACGGCAAGACCGTCGCCGCCGCCGACTGCCTGGTTCCCGGTATCGGCGAGATTATCGGCGGCTCCCAGCGCGAGGAGCGCCTGGATCTGCTCGAGGCCCGCATCAAGGACCTGGGAATGAATCCCGAGCAGTACAAGTACTACCTTGACCTGCGCCGCTACGGTTCCTGCAAGCACGCCGGCTACGGTCTGGGCTTCGAGCGCTTGGTCATGTATCTGACCGGCGTGGGCAACATCCGCGACGTCCTGCCGCACCCGCGCACCGTGGGCAACGCCGACTTCTAATCGTCGGACGCTAGCTCGCGTCGCCACACGCCAACGCTCATCGCATAAGCGTCTCTCGACATCGGTCGAGAGACGCTTTTTTCAACAGCATCCGTCAAGCTTTTGGCAAGTTTTTGGTCAGTTGACCAGGGCTGTTGAAAACTCGACCCGCCGTTTGCCGACGACTACCGACCGCCCAGAGCGCCCTGCGCCCCTGGGAAAGCCCCACGTCCTAGGCTCCATACCGTCGCCACCCAAAACGGAAAGGACGTGGGTACCATGACCGAAGCCGCTGTTGAAACCTACGACACCACGACTAGAGGCGCCGCCTCGATGGCAGCCTATCGCGCCGTTCGTATCCTGCAGCTCTTGAGCGAAAACACCGGCGAAGACAAGGCCATGCTTTCCGATGAGCTGATCCGGCGCCTCGCCCATCCCGACGACCCCGCCCGCATGCCCATCTCGGCGGCGCGGCGCAGCATCTACACCGCCATCTCCGCGCTTCGCCATGCCGGATACGAAATTGAGTACAAACGCGGCGTGGGCTACAAACTTCTTACCCGCCCGCTCACCGACGAAGAGATCATCCGGCTCCACGGTATGGTCATGCGCAACCGCTCCACGCCTATCGCTATCCGCAAGAGCATGGCGCAGCACTTAGTTGCCATGGCGAGCGCCGACGTTCGCGGCTACCTCGATACACCCGAACCCGCTCCAAGCGCAGGCAGCAAGGCTACCAAGGCAACACGCACGCCCATCAAGCGCATCGACACGTGCGAGCTCGTCGAGCAGGCCATCGACCACGGAACCACGGTGAGTTTTGATATTTCGAGCGTCACGACACGTGGCGAAACCGAAGCAGCACGGATGACACTCCGTCCCTTTGCCATCAGGCAGCGCGATGGCATCTCGTATCTGCTGGGAACGGTCTACGACGCCCGAGGCGCCGATGACACGTTGCGTACTGTAGAGATTGGCCGAATGAGAAACGTCAGCACGCGCCTGCTCGACGGCAAGAAGCTCTTCGCCGCCTTGGACGAGGACGACGCCTCCTCCGCCGCATAAGACCCTCCGCCGCCCATTCGACTACCCGTACCGCCCATCCGATTCTGTATTAAAAAACCCGCCAGGCTGTTGTAAAAATGGACATCAGCGCTACTATAGTTCCACTTGCACTTTGTCCCAGTGCAGTGTTTCCAGCCATTTTTATACTGGGGGTAATGATATGAAGGACATCACCATCAGCCGCAGGAGCCTTCTGGTCTCCGCCGGCCTGCTCGCGCTCGCCCCGCTCGCCGGATGCGGCGGCAACTCTGGTTCCGGCTCTGCTGCCGCCGGTTCCGACTACACCATCGGCGTTCTGCAGCTCACCGAGCACTCCGCACTCGATGCCGCCAACGACGGCTTTGTCAAGGCCATCAAGGAGAGCGGCCTTAAGGTCAAGATCGACCAGAAGAACGCCCAGAACGACCAGTCCACGTGTAAGTCCATTGCCGACAAGTTTGTGGGCGACAACGTCAACCTGATTTATGCCATCGCAACGCCCGCCGCGCAGGCTGCCGCCGGCGCCACAGCCGATATCCCCATCGTGGGCTGCGCCATCACCGACTACGCCGCCTCCGGCCTGGTCCAGGACAACGACAAGCCCGGCACCAACGTCACGGGCGCTTCCGACCTCACCCCGGTCGCCGAGCAGCTCGAGATGATGCAGAAGGTCCTGCCCGACGTTAAAAAGGTCGGCCTGCTCTACTGCACCGCCGAGTCCAACTCCGACGTCCAGATCAAGGCCGCCAAGAAGGAGCTCGACAAGCTGGGCCTCGAGTACACTGACTTCACCGTCTCGAGCTCCAACGAGATTCAGTCCGTCGTCGAGTCTGCCGTGGGCAAGGTCGACGCGCTGTACTCCCCCACCGACAACACCATCGCCGCGGGTGCCTCGCAGGTCGGCCAGATCTGCAAGGAAAACAAGCTTCCCTTCGTGACTGGCGAGGAGGGTATGTGCATGGCCGGCGGCCTGTTCACCCTCTCCATCAATTACGAGGACCTGGGCTACGCCGCGGGCGAGATGGCCGTTAAGATCCTGAAGGGCGAGGCCAAGCCCGAGGATATGCCGATCAAGCACCTCTCGAGCAAGGACCTGGTCGTCGTCAAGAACGACGAAATGGCCGAGGCCCTGGGCATCGACCTTTCCGCTCTGGACGCGTAATGCCATACGCGGCATGCGTCTAGAGCCCGTGCTCGCGCTTTAGCCGCGTTATTCAATATCTGAGCCACAGGGGCGGGCGCTGTAGACCGGCGTTCGCCCTGCTTGTTTCGGATGAGCCAAAACATCCGGCCGCAGCTCTTTTATGCATTGTTACCGCTATCATGGTGACTCACGTGTCCACCCTATCCTAGGAGGTATGAAGCATGCTCATTGCATTGCAGGGCGCCGTTTCGCAGGGCGTCCTCTGGGGCATTATGGTGCTTGGCGTGTTTATCACGTTCCGCCTGCTCGACATTCCCGATATGACCTGCGACGGCAGCTTTGCCCTCGGCGGCTGCGTCTGCGCTGTGCTCATCGTCAATAACAACGTCGACCCGCTGCTCGCCGTGCTGGCCGGTATGTGCGCCGGCGCCATCGCGGGTGCCGTCACGGGCATTTTGACCACCGTCTTTGAGATTCCCGCGATCCTCGCCGGAATCCTCACCCAGATCAGCCTGTGGTCCATTAACCTGCGTATCATGGGCAAGTCCAATACGCCCATTCTTGCCAAGGGCACCGTGTTCTCCGCCGTCAGCAATATGACCGGTCTGCCGCAGTCCACCGTTGCCATCATCTTGGGCATCCTGCTCGCCGTGGCTATCGTTGCCATCCTGTATTGGTTCTTTGGCACCGAGATCGGCTCGGCGCTGCGAGCCACCGGCAACAACGAGTACATGATCCGCGCTCTGGGCGTCAACACCAACTCCACCAAGATGATCGCCCTCGTGCTCTCCAACGCCCTCATCGGCCTTTCGGGCGCGCTCATCTGCCAGAGCCAAAAGTATGCCGACATTGGTATGGGCACCGGTGCCATCGTTATCGGTCTTGCCGCCATTGTTATCGGCGAGGTGCTCGGCCGTCTGCTGCCCGGCGGCCTCACGCAGTTTAGCGTCCGTCTTGCCTCCGCCGTCTTTGGCTCCGTGGTGTACTTCCTTATCCGCGCCATCGTGCTGCAGTTGGGCATGGACGCCAACGACATGAAGCTGCTCTCCGCCGTGATTGTCGCTGTGGCCCTGTGCGTGCCCGTGGTTTGGGAGCGCTATAAGCTCCGCAGCTCCTACACGAAGGGGGATGAGGCAGATGCTTAAGCTCTCGCACGTCAAGAAGACCTTTAACAAGGGCACCGTCACCGAGAAGCGCGCGCTCACCGGCGTCGACCTCACCCTGAATGACGGCGACTTTGTAACCGTGATCGGCGGCAACGGCGCCGGCAAGTCCACGCTGCTCAACATGATCGCCGGCGTGTACCCGCTCGATTCGGGCGTTATTGAGCTCGACGGCACCGACATCTCGCGCCTGAGCGAGTCGCAGCGCGCCAAGTACCTGGGCCGCGTGTTTCAGGACCCCATGCGCGGTACCGCTGCCGACATGCAGATCGCCGAGAACCTGGCCCTCGCCAAGCGTCGCGGCCAGCGTCGCGGCCTTTCGTGGGGCGTCACCAAGGCCGAGAAAGATGAGTACGTCGAGCTGCTCAAGCGCCTGGACCTTGGTCTGGACACGCGTCTCAACGCCAAGGTCGGCCTGCTCTCGGGCGGCCAGCGCCAGGCACTCACCCTGCTGATGGCCACGCTCACCAGGCCGCGCCTGCTGCTGCTCGACGAGCACACGGCGGCCCTCGACCCCAAGACGGCCTCTAAGGTGCTCAACCTGACCGAGGAGATCGTCGACGAAAACCACCTGACCACGCTCATGGTCACGCACAACATGAACGACGCCATCCGTCTGGGCAACCGTCTGATCATGATGCACGAAGGCCACGTGATCTACGACGTGGCGGGCGATGAGAAGAAGTCGCTCACCGTAGCCGACCTGCTACAGAAGTTCGAGGAGGTCTCGGGCGGCGAGCTCGCCAACGACCGCATGCTGCTGAGCTAAAACCTGCCAAAAAGGGACAGGTTTATTTTGGTAGGTTTTATCTGCGCAAACGTCAAAACCGCCGCAAAGGGGCAGACGCCCTTGCGGCGGTTTTCGCATATTATGTCGATAATCCGATATTCAACCAGACATTCTGGCTAAGGACTAAGGAAACTGCCATGAAAAGTCTCACCCGCCTTGCGTTAGCCGCCGCGTTGTTTGCCGGCTCGCTCGCAGGCATCCCAAGCGTCGCTTTCGCGGGGAACCTGCCCGCCGCTATTGACGGCTCTGTGACCGTCATGCACACCAACGATATCCACGGCAGCTACAAGTACAGCTACAACACAAGCAAGGGCACCGGCACCGTCGGCTTCGACGGACTGGCGGTCCTTTATAGCGCCCAGGGCAACGCCCCCGATCTTTTGCTCGATGCGGGCGACACCTTCCACGGACAGTCCTTCGCCACCATGAGCGAGGGCAAGAGCATCGCCGAGCTCATGGACACCTTCTACGCCGACGGCTACGACGCGACCACGCCAGGCAACCACGACTGGAGCTACGGTGCGGACAAACTCCGCACCATGACCGGCTACAGCACCACCGGTACGCCCTTCGCCATGCTCTGCGCGAACGCAAAGTCTACGAGCGGCGTATGGAGCTCGAGCATCACGAAGACGCTCGATCGCACCTGGGAGGATAGCGAGGATCACTCCACATTCGACTACAAAATCAAGGTCGGCGTCGTGGGTGCCATGGATGAGTCGCTGGGATCCTCGCTGCGCGCGGACCTGGTCGCGGGTACGTCGTTCTCGAGTGCCGCGAACGCCATCAATGCCGAGGCAGAGCAGCTGCGCAAGGAGGGCTGCGATGTTGTTGTGTGTATCGCGCACACGCTCGACGCCAAGACCTTTGCCACGCGACTCCGTGGCGTCGATGCCCTTATCGCAGGCCACGAGCACATCAACCTTAACGAGAAGGTGACGGGAGCCGACGGCAAGACAATCCACGTTGTCGAGGCGGGCAGTGCCTTTGCCGAGGTGGGACTGCTTTCCATTCCGTACAAATACGACACGAATGGCACCGAGACGACCGACGACGACACGGTCACGGTCCCTGCAGACGACAGCAACGAGAAGCTCTACACCGCCAAGAACGTCAACGACCTTTTGGCAGACCCCGACAAGGGCTCCGACTACCAAAGCCGCCTTGAAGCCGTCCGCAACAAGATCAAGCCGCTCGACGAGGACTTTGAAAACGAATCGAACAAGGTGCTCGGCACATCCACCACCAACTATTTCTACGGCGAGGACGCCGCAGGCACGCATGGTTGGGAAATGGTGCGCACCACCGATTTCCGTCCCAGCAAGGAGGGCGACACCACCAAGGCCCAGACCATCGGCCACGTGATTTGCAGCTCCTATCTTGACCTGACGGGCGCGGACCTCGCTATCGAAAACGCTGGCGGCATCCGCGGCGGCATCGCGGCGGGCAACGTGACCGCCGGCAACGTCATCGCCATCTCGCCCTACGGCAACACCGTGGAGACCTGGGCCATGACCGGCGCGGACTTCCTCGCAGCGCTCGAGCACTCGCTACAAATCAGCGACGATTGCAACGACAGCTACGAGCTTCAGCAGGCTTATGTGGCGGCCGGTCACACCGAGCAGGAGGCGCAAGACAAGTACAAGTGGCGCGATGACTCTGGCAGCGTTCTCTCCTTTGGCGGCATCAACGCGACGATTGATTGGACACGGCCCGAGGGCAAGCGCATTGTGAGTGCCACACTCACCAAAGACGGCAGCACGCTCGACCCCGCCAAGACCTATACCGTCGCCACCAACAACTACATCATCACCAACACGACCGACTTTCCCACCTTTGCACACGCCACCAAGTACACCGAGTGGGGTACCTGCGAGTCAGCGCTAAGGGCGCTGATCGGGCAGAACGGCTGGGAGAGCAAGATGGCCGGGCTCGCCGGCACCATCGGCTTCGGCTCCGCAGCCGTGGACCCCACGCCCTCACCGGCCCTGACGCCTAAGCCCTCGTCTAAGACGGACACGGCGACCACGAAGGTCATCACCAAGAAGACGACCGGTAAGCTTGCCGCAACGGGAGACCGCACGCTGGCAGTAGTTGGCGCGTGCCTTATCGGCGGCATCATCGTCATCATGCTCGGCATTATCTGGAAGCGTCGACGCTAAGCTACACCGCCGGGCCTTGCAGCCCCGCCGCGTAAACCTTATATCGAGCACAGAAGCCCGTCTGAATTTGATCGGACGGGCTTCTTGGTGGGTATCATGGTTGGACGATCATTAGGAGGTTTTCCCTACATGGAATTGTTTGAGCCGATTCTTCATTTCTTTGAGCAACGGTGGGTCCACAACATCATCTGGGCCGTCATCTTGGCGATAGGCACCGCCGTCGCCGCCGAGGTCGTATCCAAGACCCTGAACCATCTGCTTAACCGTGACGATAACCCGCTTCCGGCATCAAGTATCTTCATCAACATCGCGCGCGCCGTCATCTGGATGATTGGCGGCAGCTTTATCCTCGACAACTGCTTTGGCATTAACGCAAACGCGCTCGTCGCCGCTCTTGGCGTCGGCGGCATCGCCATCTCGCTCGGCTTTCAGGACACGCTGTCAAACCTTATCGGCGGCATGCAAGTGACCTTTATGGGCATCATCAAACCCGGCGACAATATCGAGGTCGGCGGCGTATCCGGCGTGGTCCAAGACATCACTTGGCGTCATACAACGATTGAGGATGCCTGTGGACAGACCATCATTGTGCCCAACTCCAACATCTCCAAGAACACGCTCGTGCATTTGATGCCCTTTGGACGCGTGGCCGTGCCCGTTGCCGTAAAGGACACGTCTAAGTGGGCTTCCCTTGACGTGCTGGCAGACGAGCTCACGAGCGCAACCAAAACGGCCGTCTCGCCCATCTCGGGCTTTGACAAAGAGCCCTACGTGCTCTTTAGCGAAATCGGCGACTTTGGCATCAAAGGAAAGATCATCTTTATCGTCAGCGACGACAGCACCACTTTCACCGCTGCCGACGCCTGCATCCGCGCCATCGCCCCCATCATCGCCTAAACCACCGCAAAGGGGTCAGGCATCTTTGTAGTGGTTTTCATTCGTGGTACCATGGTTCATATAGTTGTTTAAACGACTAAGGGAGCAACATTATGGAAGAGGCCTATCGTCAAGCACGCAAGCGCGGCGAGCAAGGACGTCGACGCGCCATTAGCCAAAGCGAGCATCCATACCTTACGGACCTCGATAGCTTGGTTGCTCAGCTCCCCTTAGGTCAGCGAGAGAATGTCGGCCTGCGGGATATTCCGCTCGAAATGGTCGTCGGCACGGTCACCAAGGGCCGTCAGTCCGCCTTTTCGTGTAACTTTATGCCCCTGCTTCCGTTTAGCACCGAGTTCGCCCGCAAGTGGTCCAACCTCTACGACATCCAGGTGACCGAGGGCTATCGCGACCCCGTCATCGTCACCGAGTTCATGCATCGGTTCTATGTCCAAGAAGGCAACAAACGCGTCAGTGTCCTCAAATTCCTAGACGCCCCGACGGTTTCGGCCAAGGTCACCCGTCTCTACCCCGGCACATGGGATTCCGTCGAAAGCCGCCTGTACGGCGAGTTCTGCGCGTTTTGGCGCGTCTGCCCCCTATACGAGATCGAGTTCTCGCGTGAGGGAAGCTACGAAACGCTCGCGAAGATGCTCGGTCAGAACCTTATCGAAAAATGGCCGCAGAAAAAGGTCGACTACCTGCGCCACACTTTCCTGCTCTTTAAGCGTGCCTACCTTCGCGCAGGCGGCGATCACCTGGACATTACGCCCGCCGACGCCATGCTCGTCTACCTCAATGTGTACAACCAGGACCGCCTGCTGGATACGCCAACGGATATCGTCGTAAACCGCCTGTGCAAGATCTGGCGCGAGCTGGTCATTGCCGGCAAAAATGACGAGGACAAGGTCGATCTTGTCGAAGCACCGAGCGTCGACGAGGAGGAGACGCCCGCCAAGTCCACCTCTGGCGTGCTCAACTTCTTTATGGGCAAGACCGTCTACTCGACGGCCAACCCCCTGCGCATCGCCTTTATCCATGAGTTCCCCTGTGCGACGTCGAGCTGGGACAGCCTGCACGACCAAGGGCGTCAGTATCTCGATGAGCACTTTGGCGGTATCGTGCGCACCGAGGCGTTCGAGGACTGTCACGATCCGGATGTGTTCTACGCCGCCGTGGAAACGGCTGTCAAACATGGAGCAAACGTCATCTTCTCGACCTCGCACCGCCTGATGGAATACACGCTCAGGGCTGCCGTCGAGTATCCCCGGGTTCGGTTCCTCAACTGCTCTATCGGCCTTCCCCATCAAAGCGTCCGTTCGTACTTTGGCAAGATGTACGAGGCCAAGTTTCTGCTGGGCGCCCTTGCGGCCAGCATGGCGGACAACCACCGCATCGGTTACCACGCGTCGGTCTTCGCCTCGGGTGCACTCAGCGAGATCAACGCCTTTGCGATTGGCGCCTCGCTGCTCGACCCGCGCGCGCAGGTCATCCTCACCTGGGGCGATGTTCCCGCCGGTGGTCTTGCCGAAGCCATGTGCCGCGAAGGCGTAAGCGTCATGACCGGCGCTGACATGTCAAAGTCGCTCGAAGACCCAACGGCCTACGGGCTTCACCGCTTGGTCGACGGCAAAGTCACCGGCATCGCCATGCCCGTATGGAACTGGGGCCGTTACTACGAGCTCATCGTTCGCAGCCTTCTTCACGGCACGTGGGACGAGACCAGCGACGACAACCAAGTGCGCGCTGTCAACTACTGGTATGGCATGAGCTCCGGCGTTATCGACATCCGTTACGCTCCGGGCCTACCCTACCAAACGCGCAAACTCGTGCAGTTGCTCCGCAACGGCATTGTTGTGGGATCCATCAACCCCTTTGGCGGCGAGCTCCACAGCCAGAACGGCGTGGTACAAATCGAAGGCTTCCCTCCGCTGCCGAGCACGCAGATTGTCGAGATGAATTGGCTGGCGGACAACGTGGTAGGCACCATTCCGCAGCTCGACGATGAGCCGAAAGTCCCTGCCCTATGAAAATCCTTGCCATAGCCGATACCGAAGAACGATGCCTTTGGGAGTGCTTTCGCAAGGAACGCTTTGAGGGAGTCGACCTGATTTTGTCCGCCGGCGATCTGGACCCGGACTATCTTGAGTTTTTGGTTACGGTCATCAACAAACCGCTCATCTACGTGCGCGGCAATCACGATGACCGCTACGCACGTCATGCACCGGGTGGATGTATCTGCGTAGAGGACAGCGTGTACACGTACCGAGGGATTCGCATTGCGGGCCTTGGCGGGTCCATGCGTTATCGCGACGGCGCCAACATGTACACCGAACGCGAGATGTCCAAGCGCATGCGTAAGCTGTCGCGTAAGGTTAGGATGGTCGGCGGGTGCGACATTCTGCTTACCCATGCACCCGCCGCCGGTATGGGTGATCTGGACGATCTGCCGCATCGAGGATTCGAGTGTTTTAACACAGCACTCGAATCCTGGAATCCCAACTACATGGTGCACGGGCATGTGCACCAAAGCTACGGTTGCGATTTTCAGCGCGAGCGTCAGCATGTGTGTGGAACGACGATCATCAACGCCTGCGGCTATACGCAGTTTGAGCTCGACCAGACGCACTACCCCATCCGCGGCTGGCAAGCAGCTTGGCTCAACTCACAAACCATGCGCCGCGAGCTCAAACGCCACGAAGCCATCGAGTCTTCAACAGCCAGAACACCCTGGTAACCACCATAAAGGGGACACTGTCCCCTTTATGGTGCTTTTGACGCGATAGCAAGAAACCCGGTCCTGCACAAGGCAGAACCGGGTTTCTTTAGCAATGCTTGCTGTACTCAGGCAGTAACTAGCAGTTACTCAGCCAGGAAGTCACGCTGGACAGCGGGATCGACCTTGACGCCAGGGCCCATGGTGGAAGACACGGAGATGGACTTGACGTACTTGCCCTTAGCAGAAGAGGGCTTGACGCGCAGAATCTCGGTGTACAGGGCAGCGTAGTTCTCGACGAGCTGCTGCTCAGAGAAGGACTTCTTGCCCAGGGGCACGTGGCAGATGCCGTAGCGGTCGGCGCGGTACTCAACGCGGCCAGCCTTGAGCTCGGAGACCATCTTGGCGACGTCCATGGTCACGGTGCCGAGCTTGGGGTTCGGCATGAGGCCACGGGGACCAAGGATCTTACCGATGCGGCCAACCTTGGCCATCATGTTCGGCGTAGCGATAGCGGCGTCGAAGTTGATCTCGCCCTTCTGAATCTGGGCGACGAGCTCGTCGGAACCGATGATGTCGGCGCCGGCAGCCTCAGCCTCACGGGCCTTCTCGCCCTCGGCGAAGACGGCAACACGAACGGTCTTGCCGGTGCCGTGGGGCAGGGAGATGGAACCACGGATGTTCTGGTCAGCCTTACGAGTATCGATGCCCAGACGGAAGTGAGCCTCGACGGTCTCGTCGAACTTGGCGGTGTCGAGCTCCTTGATGAGCTTGGCAGCCTGAAGGGGGGTGTAGAGCGTGGCGCGGTCGATCTTCTCGGCAGCGGCGTTATAGCTCTTACCATGCTTAGCCATGTGCATTACCTCCTGTGGTTAAACGGGCGTGAGCCCTCCCACATCGTATCGTGTGCCCTATTGCACACATTTAACGGGCGCCCCGGTCGGAGCACCCGCCGTTACCATAAGAAATCGCTACTCAGCGATGGTGACGCCCATGGAACGGGCGGTACCGGCGATGATCTTCTTGGCGGCGTCAATGTCGTTGGCATTGAGGTCCGGCATCTTGATCTCGGCGATCTTGGTGAGCTGCTCCTGGGAGAGCTGACCAACCTTGTCAGCCTGGGGCTTAGCGGAACCAGACTTGAGGTTCAACTCCTTCTTGATAAGGTGAGCCGCCGGCGGGGTCTTGGTGATGAAGGAGAAGGACTTGTCCTCGTAGACAGAGATCTCAACGGGGATGATGTCACCCTTCTTGTCCTGCGTCTCGGCGTTAAAGGCCTGGCAGAACTGCATGATGTTCACGCCAGCAGCGCCCAGGGCGGGGCCGACGGGAGGAGCGGGGTTTGCTGCACCAGCAGGAATCTGGAGCTTAATGACGTTGGCAACCTTCTTCTCAGCCATGGTCATTCCTTTCGAATCACGAGTGTGAAGTACTTGCTATATCGTAAGCACGCACGTGTTAGAAGCACTCCTGAGATGAGCAGTCACAGAAGAAGCACGCTCGCGCGAACGGACGAAAACTTAAGCGATGACAGCGACCTGGTTAAAGTCGAGCTCGACCGGCGTCTCGCGGCCAAAGATCATCAGCGTGACCTTGAGCTTGCCAGCCTCGGTGTTAACCTCGGAGACCTTGCCATCAAAGTCGGTAAGCGGGCCATCGGTGACGCGGACGGACGTACCGACCTCAATATCAACCGAGGTGCGCTTGGGCGAATCGCCCTTACCGGGACGACGAGTCATCTTGTTGTACTCGTCGCGGGAAAGCGGAGCGGGCTTGCCGTTGCCGCCTAGGAAACCGGTGACGCCAGGCGTGTTACGAACACACGTCCAAGCATCGTCATCCATCTCCATGCGGACCAGGACATAACCCGGGAAGATCTTGGAATCCTTGGTCTCACGCTTGCCACCCTCTTTAATCTCGGTGACGCGCTCCATAGGAATCTCGATATCAAAGATACGGTCCTGCATGCCCATAGTCTCGATTCGATGCTCGAGATCGGACTTAACGCGGTTCTCGTATCCAGAGTAAGTGTGAACGACGTACCAACGCTTAGACATGGTTTAGCCCCTCAATCCAGAGAACAGAGCAAGAGCCTCGCCAAAGCCAGCATCGAGCAGAGCGATGACGACGCCGACGACGATCAGAGAAGCGCAAACAACAACCGAGTAGTTCACGAGCTCCTTCTTATCGGGCCACGTGACACGCTTCATCTCGGACTTGACCGAAGCGAAATACTTCTTGGTGCGGGCGAAGAAACCAGGCTTCTCGTTCTTCTTGGACTTCGCAGCCTTCTCGTTCTTCTTGGCAACGGCCTTCTTGGCCTCAACCTTGGAGTTGGCGGCAGCTTTGTTGGCAGGTGCCGGCTGCTGAGCCTTCTTCTTGTTCTTCTTGTTGGCCATTTGGGTTACCTCCGCGCAATGCGCTTATACATGAGTAAACCGTAAGCCCCCAAGTGGGAGCTTACGGAATAATGACTGGCACGCCAGGAAGGACTCGAACCCTCAACACTCGGTTTTGGAGACCGATGCTCTACCAATTGAACTACTGGCGTATGTGACTAGAGACTAGCGAGTCTCTTTGTGCAGCGTGTGGTGACGGCACCAGGGGCAATACTTCTTGATCTCCATACGATCAGGCATGGTCGACTTGTTCTTGGTGGTCGTATAGTTGCGGCGCTTGCACTCAGTGCACGCAAGAGTAACTAGAGTACGCATGTATCCTGAACCTTTCATTTCCGCCCCGTACGGGCACGAGTTGTTACTTTATCAGCTCCACGTAAGTGCTGTCAATGAAAACCTCGAGTCAATTGGTTCTCGGTGGATCCATTCATATTTGGAACACATCAATGAAGCCATCGAGAGCTAATCGACGGTGCATCCAGGACCATTATCGATCCTCTCGACACCAGCAACGGCTCAATATCCATTGCAGAAAAGAACCCGGCACCCATATAAGTGCCGGGTTCTCTAAGTCAGCTATATCAAAGAGCTAATTTACTCAATGATCGTGGAGACGATGCCCGAACCGACGGTGTGGCCACCCTCGCGGATAGCGAAGCGCAGGCCCTCCTCCATGGCGATCGGGTGGATGAGGTCGCCCTCGATGGTGATGTGGTCACCAGGCATAGCCATCTCGGTGCCCTCGGGGAGCTTGACCGTACCGGTAACGTCGGTGGTACGGAAGTAGAACTGAGGACGATAACCATCGAAGAACGGGGTGTGACGGCCGCCCTCCTCCTTGGTCAGAACGTAGATCTCGCCGGTGAACTTGGTGTGCGGGGTAACCGAACCGGGCTTGCAGAGAACCTGGCCGCGCTCGATGTCCTCACGCTTGATGCCGCGGAGCAGCAGACCGACGTTGTCGCCAGCCTCGCAGAAGTCCATGGACTTACGGAACATCTCGATACCGGTAACGACGGTGTTCTGGGTATCCTTGATGCCGACGATCTCGACGGGCTCGTTGAGCTTGAGCTCACCGCGCTCGACACGGCCAGTAGCAACGGTACCACGGCCGGAGATGGTCATAACGTCCTCAACGGCCATCAGGAACGGGAGGTCGTTGTTACGAGCAGGCGTCGGGATGTACTCGTCGACGGCCTTCATGAGCTCGCGAATGGCGTCCATCCACTTGGCGTCGCCCTCGAGAGCGCCCAGAGCGGAGCCACGGATGACGGGGATGTCGTCGCCGGGGAAATCGTACTCGGAGAGGAGCTCACGGGTCTCCATCTCGACGAGGTCGATGAGCTCGTCATCGTCGACCATGTCGCACTTGTTCAGGAAGACGACGATGTAGGGAACGCCGACCTGACGGGCGAGCAGGATGTGCTCGCGGGTCTGAGCCATGGGGCCGTCGGTAGCAGCGATGACCAGGATAGCGCCGTCCATCTGAGCAGCGCCGGAGATCATGTTCTTGACGTAGTCAGCGTGGCCCGGGCAGTCAACGTGAGCGTAGTGACGGGCAGCGGTCTCGTACTCAACGTGGGAGACGGAAATCGTAATGCCGCGCTCGCGCTCCTCGGGAGCCTTGTCGATGTTCTCGAACGCAGTGAAGTCAGCCTTGCAGCCCTCGGTCTCGGAGAGAACCTTGGTGATGGCAGCGGTCAGCGTGGTCTTGCCGTGGTCGACGTGACCAATGGTGCCGATGTTAACATGCGGCTTAGTGCGCTCAAACTTCTCTTTGGCCATAAAGCCCTCCTCTTAACAGGTCGTCCCCGGACGGGACTTTGCCTTTATACCATAGTGGCCTCTCAACATACTATTGAGAAGCCACCGTGTTACCTATGGTAGCGGTGACTGGATTCGAACCAGTGACGCCACGGGTATGAACCGTGTGCTCTAACCAACTGAGCTACACCGCCGGATGGAGCCTGCAACCAGACTTGAACTGGTGACCTCTTCGTTACCAACGAAGTGCTCTACCGACTGAGCTATACAGGCACTTGACGGGTGGGAGCTATAGGATTCGAACCTATGTAGGCAGAGCCAACGGGTTTACAGCCCGTCCCCATTAACCACTCGGGCAAACTCCCAATCGTTCAAGTATCCGCAGGTCCTTTGGTCTTTTGGACCGCCGCCCCCGCGAACGAAGAAGATAATACGATGCCACCTTGGGGGCTGTCAACGAAAACCTCTAGATACACGGTGCCGGGCGTATCTATATAGCCGTGACCTGCGGTTTTATTGAGTTTGGATATGAAGGACAGTGGTTTTGGATACTGAGGTGACGTTTCCCAAGGTAATACTTTGCTGTAGTGGAGTACACCTTCAGTATCGAACTTCGATACCAGCTTATTTGCACCTATATATAGGTCGAGATCGGGGCTGCCCAGACAGAAGATTGCTCTTCCCAGGCAAAATCGAGCGTGGATTTTCTTCCGTTTGAAATCGAGCGTGGATAATCTCCCACTTTGCCGTGCCATCGAATCCAAAGTGGCAGATTATCCACGCTCATTCACTAGGCGGAAGATTTTCCACGCTCGTGTGTCCGATAATCCACGCTCGATGACGATGACCAACCTCGCCCCGGCCTATGTCTCGACCTGTAACAGTAAGAGGGTTATTCCTCCCCTATCTGTTACAGATCGAGATGTTTCGCAGAAACCCCCGCTTACGTCTCATTCTGTAACAGTAAGAACGGTTTTCAGCCTCTTCGTGTTACGGATCGAGATGTTATCGGCCTTCCCTTGGCAATGTTTCGATCTGTAACTATAAGGAGGGTCTTCAGCCCACTCGTGTTACGGATCGAGACAAACCTGAAGCTTGGTTGGCGCCAAACACGCTGACTTATAGACATAAATAGAAACGGGCCCTGTCCCACAAGGGAACAGAGCCCGAAACTCTCATGGAGCCAGTGACAGGAATCGAACCTGCAACCCACTGATTACAAATCAGTTGCGCTACCGTTGCGCCACACTGGCACACTTGGCGCTTTCGCGCGAAGCCTGTTAAGAATAAAGGAATTACGGACGGGGCGCAACAGACCACACGGCGTTATACAAATATGCAAAATCCAGCAACAACAGGTACCAGGCCCGTTCATTTCTGTCGGTTCGCCCTCAATCTCAAAACCATTCGTCAGAACGAATAGTTTTAATTACAATTGCTATATATAAAACTATTCGTTCTGACGAAGGGTTTCGCGATGCTTACTACCAAGGAAGCAGCCGAACTGCTCGGCATCACTCCGCGCAGGGTGCAGGAGCTCATAAAAAACGAAGCACTTGAGGCCCGCAAGGCTTCTGGTGTATGGCTCATCGACAAAGACAGCGTCGACACGCGACTCCGCTCCGTGACCAAAACGGGGGGACGTCCCCGCCGCGGCTACGGTAAGAGCGAGATCGCGTTCACCCTCATGAATCGCACGCACGAGGTCGCTCAGCTGGTCTACAGCACATCGCGAAAAGACTTCACCCACATCGGCGCCGACGTCGATTACGCCCACGCCCCTATTGGAGTATTTGGCCCTAATAGCCCCATATCGCTCGACTCCTTCCGCATCTGGTGGCGCGGCCGCGGTATCCCGCTCGCACGCATTGGGCTAGCCTCCCTGCTTGCAGAAGCCGCAGTCGATGTTCCCGATGAACTCGTACAGCGAAATCTTGGTCTCTCCTTATCCGACCAGTATTGGATAAGGCCCCAAGACTCCGGTCTCGCGTGGGAAGATATCAATTTCTTCAATAATGCTTTTGACGACGTCTCTCTCAGCATCGCGCCCTTCGCCCCAGAGGGCAAGGCAGCTGCCGCAAAGCCCGATAACACCTCGGACGGCAATCTTCAAAAGTACTGGACATGCGAGGATGACCGTCGAATCCTCCACAAGGCAGGTGCACATCTAAACCAGGAACCTTATAACGAGCTGGTGGCGACTGCACTTCACCGTCGCATCCTAAACGCTTGCGATTATGTGCCTTACTCGCTCGAGGGCACGGGCACTTCCGCCCTGAGCATATGCGATGTCTTCTTAACTGATGAAGAAGAGTATGTCCCTGCGTTCTATGTAAACCAGCATGCAAATGCAGACAAGCGACTAACCGATTACGAACGGTATGTAGCAAACTGCGAGGAGCTTGGAGCGACGGATATAAAAGACGCCCTTGACCGCATGATCGTGTGCGACGACATCATCGCCAACTACGATCGTCATTGGCGTAACTTTGGCCTTGTGCGAAACGTAAACACGCTAGCCTGCAGACCTGCCCCTATCTTCGATTCGGGCTCATCACTCTGGTGCAACATATCACTAGAGGAGCTTAGGGCGGGAGAGCACAGTTTTACCAGCGCACAATTTCATTCAAGCCCCGCCAAACAAATGTTGCTCGTCGAGGACATGGGCTGGTTTGACGGCGACAAACTCGAGGGTTTCGTTGACGAGGCAATCGAAATCCTATCCAAAAACGACGCTCTTACAGCGAGACTGCCTTATCTAAAAGAGGCGCTAACATGGCGCCTCGAAAGAATGATCGACATCGCTGAATGGAGTTAGCGAGACAGCATCGCCCCGCCAACTCCCCTACCTCCCGCGCAGAGCTTTAAGCTTGGCCAGGGCCTCGGGGCTTAGACGGCTGCCCAGGGTCATCTTGATCTGCGGGGCCTCCTCGGCCTCGTGCACGTCGTTGTCGATCTGTTTGATCTCGTCCACCAGCATACGGCTCGAGATGCGCGTGACACCCTTGCCCATGACGACGGCCTGGATCGTGCCGTCGCTCGATACCACGGAGCATGCGCGGCCTTCCTCGCGCGCCTCGGTGCAGAGCTTTTGCACCACGGTATCGGCTGAAACACCCGTCGGCGAGAACTCGATGCGCACGCCGCGGGCCGGCAGGTTGGGACGTTCACTGGAGATATTGCCCGCGCCGTCAAACACGATCACGGCCTCGTAACGGCCCTGGGCAAAGGCAGCAACGTCGTTGATGAGGGCGGTGCGCGCCATATCGTGGACGTCGCTGGAATACGGATCGTCGGAATGGTCGTACACGAGCTTTTCGTAGCGCGGCGTGCAGTGGATCACGTTGTAACCGTCGACCACCAGCAGCTCGGGCTTGTTGGAGTGCACCGTCGAGACTGGGTCGGCGATAGCCTGCGCAAACGCATTGCCGCCCACGCCGTAGGTCGCGGCCGAAACAATCGGCTTGGCCGAGCCCTCGCCAAAGCGCTTGGCCTTGGACTTGGCACGGTTCTTCTTGGACATGCGCTACTCCTCCCCCATGAGCTCGCCGGCGTTGCGGCGCAGCCACTCAAAGCAGAGGGCCGTAGTCGCCTGGGCAACATTGAGGCTCTCGGTCATGCCGCGCTGGGGAAGCTTGGTCAAAAAGTCACATTTCTCGAGCACTAGACGCGAGATGCCGTCGCCCTCGGAGCCCATGACGAGCGCCACGCGACCCTCGAAGGGAGCATCCCAGCAACTGCCTTCGGCGTGCTCAGAGGCACCGCCCACCCAAAAGCCAGCGGCCTTGAGGTCATCGAGCGCACGGGCGATGTTGGGCACCTGCGCGATAGGCAGATGCATGACGGCGCCGGCTGAAGTCTTGTAGCTGCCCACGGTCACGCCGGCGGCACGCTTGTTGGCGATGATGACGCCGGCCGCGCCCACAACCTCGGCGGAGCGCACGATGGCGCCAAAGTTGCCGTCGTCAGTCACGTGGTCGAGCACCACGACAAGTGCCGGGCCCTCGCCTGCGCGGTCGAGAATATCGGCGACATCGGCATAGGGAAAGTTGCCAACCTCGAGCGCGATGCCCTGGTGGGCGCCATGGCTCGACAGCGCGTCGAGCTGCGCGCGCGGCACATACTTAATGCGGACACCCGCGGCGTTGAGGTCGTCGACCAGGCGCGACAAAGCGGCATCGCGCTCCCCGCCCTCGGCAATGAGCGCGCACTTGATGGGAAAACCAGTGCGTAGCGCCTCGGCGGCAGCACGACGGCCTTCGATAAACTCGCCCTTGGGAGCCTGGACAGCGTCGCGGTTGCGATCGCGCTGCGGACGTGCGGCCTGGGCACGATCGCGCTGGCCCTTGGGAGCAGCAGCGCGGTCATTACGGCGAATCGAACGCGAGCCAGAAGCGGCCTGCTTGCCGCCACGAGGCGCACGCTTGCGATTGTCGGCCATAAAGCGACCTCCTAAATACAACTATCAAACGAAACAAATAGACCGACCGCCCGAGGTGCGGCAGATTGCCTTGAAAGAGGAGGGCATAGACCTTGAGGTCATGCCCGACGATTGAAAGGCAAGGTGCCGTGGCTCGGGCGGTCGGGTGCTTGGGAAACCCGCGGGGATTAGAGAGATTTGATACGAGTGCCGGCGGCGGTATCTTCAATCGTCAGGCCCAGGTCCTTGAGCTGGTCGCGGATGGCGTCGGCCAGATCCCAGTTCTTGGCGGCACGGGCCTCGGCGCGGGCCTCGAGAATCTTGGCAGCAGCCTCGTCCACGTCGTCGCCCGTGTAGGCGACCAGGCCGGCGGCAACGCCCAGCAGGCCCAGCGGCAGCTCGACCTTGGGCTCGGGAAGCTCGACGCCAAACGTATCGAGCAGCTCGACCAGCGTATCGGCGGCGGCCAGGGCAGCGGCCTTGTCGGCAGCATCGCCCGCCTGCTCCAGGTACTGGTTGCACTCGGTCACAAAGCCAAAGACAGCACCCATGGCACCGGCGGTGTTAAAGTCGTCATCCATGCACTCCTTAAAGGTGGTGCGGGTCTCGGCGGCCTTGGCGGCAAACGCCTCGGCAGCCGCTTCGTCGGCATCGGCCGTCGCGTGGTTCGCGGCCCAACGCAGGTTCTCGACCGTACCGGCGATACGCGTGAGCGAGTTCTCGGCACCCTCCAGGCGCTCCCAAGAAAAGTCGAGCGGCGAGCGATAGCTCGTCTGC
The DNA here is from genome assembly GCF_028206995.1 of Collinsella aerofaciens. Taxonomy (GTDB): domain Bacteria; phylum Actinomycetota; class Coriobacteriia; order Coriobacteriales; family Coriobacteriaceae; genus Collinsella; species Collinsella aerofaciens_AQ. Next base: position 97,156 of record NZ_JAQLFL010000007.1, read on the forward strand.
AGCATCAGCAGGCGCAGGGCGGCAGCGGAGTGCTGCTCGAGGACCTCGGCCAGCGTAAAGAAGTTGCCGAGCGACTTGGACATCTTCTCGCCGTCTACCAGCAGCATGCCCGTGTGCATCCAGGTGTTGGAGAAGCCCTGGTGCCAGGCGCAGGTGGCCTGGGCGCACTCGTTCTCGTGATGCGGGAAGGCAAGGTCGGAGCCGCCGCCGTGGATGTCGATCGGAGTGCCCAGGTAGCGATGCACCATGGCGGCGCACTCGGTGTGCCAACCGGGACGGCCCTCGCCCCAGGGGCTCGGCCAGCTGGGCTCGCCGGGCTTGGCGGCCTTCCACAGGGCAAAGTCGAGCGGGTCGTTCTTGTCCTCGTTCTCCTCGATGCGCGCGCCAACCATAAGGTCGTCGATGTTGCGGCCCGAGACCTGACCATAGTTGGGATCGCTGCGCACGGCAAAGTACACGTCGCCGTTATCGGCTGCGTAAGCGTGGCCCTGCTCGATAAGCGTCTTGATCATGGCGATCATGGGGCCGATCTCCTTGGTGGCGCGGGGGCGCACATCGGGATCGAGCACGTTGGCGGCGCGCATGACGCCGATGAACTTGTCGGAGAACTCCGTCGCGACCTCGGCGGCCGTACGGCCCTGCTCGTTGGCGCGCTTGATGATCTTGTCGTCGACATCGGTGAGGTTCTGGGCGAACGTGACCTCGTAACCGCTCGCGATGAGCCAGCGGCGAATCACGTCAAAGCTGATGAACGTACGGGCGTTGCCGATGTGGATGTTGTCGTAGACCGTGGGGCCGCACACGTACATGCGGACCTTGCCGGACTCGATGGGCTGGAACTCTTCCTTTTTATGGGTAGCGCTGTTGTAGATACGCATTCGTTACTCCTTAACGGTTTTCTGTAGCAGGCAGACGGCCCAGGCGCCGATTCCCTCGCCCTGGCCTTCCCAACCGAGCTTTTCGGTCGTAGTGGCGGCGACGCCCACGTTTTCGACGTCAACGCCCAGGGCATGGGCAAGGTTGGCGCGCATGGCATCGCGATGCGGGGTGATCTTAGGCTGCTGGCAGGCAATGGTGCAATCGGCATCGACAAACTCAAAGCCCAGCTCACGCGCATAGTCCATCACGCGGGCAAGCAGCACCATCGAATCGGCACCCTCGTAGGCGGGATCGGTGTCGGGGAATAGCTTGCCGATGTCTCCCCCACGGCAGGCGCCCAGAATGGCGTCGGCCAAGGCGTGCGCGAGCACATCGGCATCCGAGTGGCCCAGCAGGCCGCGCTCGTAGGGAATGTCGACACCGCCGATGATACATCGACGCCCCTCCACCAGACGGTGAACGTCGTAGCCATGGCCAATGCGCAGGTTACTGAACATGGGGAAGGTCCTCTCCCTCGGCCATGCGGCCAAGCAGAATCGCGGTTACGGGACGCAGGTCCTCGGGCACCGTCACCTTAAGGTTATCGCGTGGGCTCTGGACGCAGCGGACGCGCCCACCCATGCGCTCGACCAGCGACGAATCATCGGTACCGATAAAGCCCTCGGCAATGGCTGCAGCGTGGGCGCGCTTCATAGCATCGACGCTAAAGATCTGCGGCGTCTGCGCTGCCCAGTAGAGCTCACGCGGCGGCGTCTCGACGATATTATCGCCGTCAACGATCTTGAGCGTGTCGATCGCGGGCTGACCGCACACGACACCGTCGAGGGCACGGTCGCTCACGAGCACGTCGATAGCGTGGTCGATGGCCTCGGTCGTAATGAGCGGACGAGCGCCGTCGTGGATGGCGACATATTCGAAACCCGCCGGAACCGCATGCACGCCGGCACGGGTGGAATCCTGACGGGTATCGCCGGCATCGGCAAAGCTGATGGGCGTGTCATAGTCAAACGGGTCAATGGCCAGGCGGCGCATCTCGGCACGGCGCTCGGCAGGGCAAACCACGACGATATGGCCGACCTTATCGCTACGATCGAACGCGCGGATGGACCAGCTCATGAGCGGACGGCCCGCCACATTAACGAGCTGCTTGCCGCCGGGATTTCCAAAGCGCTGGCCGCTGCCGCCGGCAACGACCACGGCGCATACGGGCGCCATTATGCGTTCCCCTGTTTGGTGCCCTTCATGCGGTACAGCGAGTCCGCAAGAATGGCAGGGTTGTTGACGCCAAAGTCGCCCAAGCGCTCCGGATCCTCGCTGATGTCGTCCATGAGCTCCTGCAGCGAGCCGTACTCGTCGACGATCTTCTCGGCCACGCCGTCGCGCACGACGGACACGCGCGAAAGCGTGCGCAGGCCCAGCGGCGTCATGACGGAGTCCTCGTCCAAGTCGTCATAGCCCAGAACTGCCGCCACGTGCTGCGGGTCGGACAGGTCCTTAGGCGTCATACGGCTCAGCTCGGCGCGAATCTTCTCGGCGTTGGCCTCAGAGGAATCGCTCGCGTAGTCGCGGATCATCAAGTCGTATTCGGTATCCATGCTGGAGCCCGCGAGCTGCTCGAGCTGCATCTGCACGAGCTTACCCTGGTTACCCAGCTTGACAATGCAATCCTTAAGCTCGGTCTTTGCCTGCTGCATGATCTCGAAGCTCGAGAAAATACCGGTAATGTCGGCGAGTGTGACGTAGTCGTCGAGCTCGAGGGCCGTCAGGCGCAACAGGGAGCGATCGAGCGACTGACGGGTAGTCTGGAGCGTGGCGACGAGCTGGTTGACCGAGCTCATGATGGTGGTGACGGGCTGAATCTCGTAGCTCTTGCCGTGGACGTACACGTTGACGACGGCGCGACGAGCCGAAACCGAGATCACGATGGCATCGGTGAGCACCGACATGCGAGCGGCAGTACGGTGACGCATGCCCGTCTCACTCGTGGCGAGCGAGGGATCGGGATTGAGGTGGAAGTTGGCGCGCAGGATCTGGGTGAGGTCGCCATCGATAACGATGGCGCCGTCCATCTTGGAAAGCTCGAACAGGCGGTTCGAGGTAAACGAAATGTTGAGCGGGAAGCCGTCGTTACCGGCAGCGAGCACGTTTTCGGTGTCGCCGACGCAGATAAGGGCGCCCAGGTGACCGGCGATGATCATGTCGAGGGCGGTGCGGATCGGCTGACCAGGTGCCGTCAGGCGGATGGCCTGTTCCATACGCTTTTGCAGCTCGTTCTTATCCAAGGCATCGCTCCCATCGTATACGCTCCATAAACGCTAAATAGTTTCTCACGGTTTGTCCCTGCGGCGCTTGCGAAATCCGATGCTTACAGAATGAGCGAACACAGCTGAGAGCCCAACCCAAATCAGCTGTTCATGTGGTAGCATCGGGATTCGCATAAATGAGGGAGTAGTCGCGTGATCGGGTTCGCCTCCGGTGGCGCGGCAAGTCAACACACTGGCCGATGCGGCCTGGCTTGCCTTAATGAACGAGACTCGTGGCTGTGCGCGCAACGCGTACGCCACGGGTCTTTTTTGTTACTCCCCCAAGAGGTACACGCGGGCCCGCCCGCAGAGAGGGAGCCAGACTATGGGACTCGCAGAGCTTGTGTTGCTCGCTATCGGCCTTTCTATGGACGCTTTTGCCGTATCCATCTGCAAGGGCCTTGGCATGAAAAGGATCGACCTTAAGGTCGCCGTGATACTCGGCCTGTTCTTTGGCGGTTTCCAGGCCGGCATGCCCGTAATTGGGTGGGCCCTTGGTAGCCAGTTCATGGGCATCATCAGCCCCATCGACCACTGGATCGCCTTTATCCTGCTCGCCTTTATCGGCGGCAAGATGCTGTGGGAAGCCTTTACTGAGGACGAGAACGAAGGCGACGGCAAGGATGCCGAAAAGATCGACCTGGGCGAATATCTAATCCTTGCCATCGCCACCTCGATTGACGCGCTTGCCGTGGGCATCTCGTTTGCCGCGCTCTCGGTCGATATCGTTCCCGCCGTGTCGCTCATTGGCATCACGACCTTTGTCTTCTCCGTTGCCGGCGTAGCGATCGGCCACACCTTTGGCGCGCGCTACGAAAAGCCCGCCACCATCGTGGGTGGCGTCGTGCTCGTCCTCATCGGCCTCAAGATTTTGCTGGAGCATCTGGGGATTTTGGCGCTGTAAAACACCCTTCAAAACTAAACGTCCGGATGAGGCCTAATGCAGAGTTTTGCATGAGGCCTTTTCATGCAGACTTTTGCATGTCATACTATGATGCAAAAGTCTGCACGTTAGGAGATCGCCGTGGATACCCTTCCCATCACCACACCGCGCCAAGCTGGCATCTACGTGCGCCAGGCACGCGAGGCTCAGGGTCTCACCCGTGCCGCCCTCGCTAATAAGGCCGGTGTTTCGGAGCGCCTGCTCGCATCGCTCGAGCTAGGAGACGCCACCGGCATTCGACTCGACAAGCTGCTGGCGATTTTCGACGCTCTTGAACTGGCGCTCGCAGCACAAGGGGATATAAGCGAAACGAAAAATGAGCACCCAGTCGACGCCCCGCATGCTGATCAACCTTGCAGCACCTCCAGACGCCATCACGCTCAACGTCTTCATCATCGCAACCGTCGCAGCACAACCATTCCGGCTCTTGCAGATACCCCCCTTACGTCCGAGCTCTACGACAGGGCCTTCGCCGATTTCGCCATGTCCAATCTCGGAGTCTCGATTGCCGCAAACGCATCTAGCCAAACCATGCCCGAAGGGAAATAGCCAATGGCCAGAACATCACTTCGGACCATTATTTGCGGCGTGCCTGCTGGAACGCTCGCGCAAGATGAGAACGGTCTTATCAGCTTTACCTACGATCATGACTATGACGGGCCAGCCCTATCGACCAACATACCCGTATCGAATCGCACATACGGACAACAGGTCATGAATCCGTACCTGTTTGGCCTTCTACCCGACAGCGAGGACCAACGAAAGGCGATTGCTGCCGAATTCGACGTTAGACCCAACAATGCCGTTGCGCTACTCAGCCATATCGGACTTGACTGTCCGGGTGGAGTGCAGTTTTGCGCCGAAGAAGACGTCAACGCCGTCTTGCATCGCACCAGCGAATACCGCCCTATAGGCGATCACGAGATTGCACTGCGACTCAAGTCAATCAGAGATGACCGCAATGCATCGTGGATGGGCCTAGATGAAAGTTGGTCACTTGGAGGCAATCAGGGCAAGTTCGCTCTCGCACTCATAGACGGTCGCTGGTGCGAATGCGTGGGCTCCTCGCCCACGACGCATATTTTCAAAAATGGCGTCATCGGATTTAAACTTGAGGCTCTCAATGAGTTTGTCTGCATGAAAAGCGCCCAGCGCGCCGGTATCGCAACGGCAAACGTCGAATATCGTATGTTTGAGGACGAACCTGCCCTCATTGTTGAGCGCTATGACCGCGTGAAAGTCGAAGACGGAATGATCAGGCGCCTACATCAAGAAGACCTCTGTCAGGCACTTGGGGTGATGCCCGCCCAAAAGTACACAGCAGACGGCGGCCCGACCACCCGCGACATTCAAGAGCTCCTCGTAAATACGAGCCACCATCAACTTAACCTGTATCTGTTTACGCAGATACTGTTCTTCAACGCCATTATCGGCGCACCGGATGCGCACGCGAAAAACTATTCCCTGCTCCTTGGAAACGACGGCGCAGCCATGATGGCTCGAATGTACGATGTCGCGTCGGGTTTGGCGTATGAGCGCATGCGCCGCCGGGCGCGCCTCGCCATGAGCGTTGGCGGCGAAAATCGTGTGGGGCGAATCGGTCCAGGCGCTATCCGCCGATACCACGGTATGGGCGATCCCGCGCTGGAGACGGCGCTTACCGATGCCGGGCTATCCGAGAAGTTTTGCTTTGCGACCATGATGGACCTCGCCTACGAGGTACCCATTTGCATGGAAGAGGTCATGGACGAATACGCCGACCTGCCCGGCATGGCGGACCTGCGCGAGCATATGCTCGGCCCCGTCCGCGAAAACTGCCAGCGCACCCTCGACCTCATCAGGGCAGAAATGGACTAGGTGACCGTAATTTCGCAATTATCAAACAAAAGAGGGGGGGCACCCGTCGCAAACGCTCGAATGCCCCCTCTCGTAATGTCATTTGCAATCCGCTAGCACGTGACTCGGACTGCTGCTAGCGCAACCTTTACACGGCAAGGCGCTTGAGGACGTCGATGAGCAGCTCGTAGAAGCGCTCGGCAGAAGCGAGCTCCATGCTCTCGTCCGGGGTGTGGACATCGGAGAGCGTCGGGCCCACGGCGATGGCGTCCAGGCCGTGCAGGGCCTCGGCAAACAGACCGCACTCAAGGCCGGCGTGAATGGACTCGATACGCAGCTCAGAGCCAAAGAGCTCGCGATAGCTCTCGACAAAGACGTCGCGGACCGGCGAATGCTCGGCATAGCTCCAGCCGGGATACTCAAACTCAAACTTGGCGTCGAATCCCAGGACATCGGCCAGCGTCTGCAGGCGGTCCTTAAACTCGTTCTGCAGCGAGGTGATCGAGGAGCGCGGGGACAGCATGATCTTGACCTCGTCGTCAGAAGTGGCAACCACACCGATGTTGGAGGAAACCTCGACGGAGCCGTCGGTGGCGACGTTGCGGCGGATCACACCGTTGGGGGCAAGGCGCAGAGCGCGAATAAGGGCAAGTGCGGACTTCTCGTCCATGGCCTCGACCTCAGCGTCGTCGGCAATCTCAACCGTGCAGGTAAAGCCGGGGTCGAAGACCTCGAGCTCGGCAGTAACGTCGGCGATGATGCCCTTTGCGATCTGGGCCGCGGCCTCGGCGGCAGCGTGGTCGGCGTAGACCAGAACAGCCTTGCACTCACGGTTGATGGCGTTGTCCTTGGTGCCGCCGTTAAAGCTAACGATGGCGGGCTCGCCGGCAACCATCAGGCGGTCGATGATGCGGGCCATGATGAGGTTGCCGTTGCCGCGCTCCAGGTTGATATCGCTGCCGGAGTGACCGCCCAGCAGGCCGGAGATGTCGAGCGTGAGGGTGCTACCGGTCTTGTGCTCGCGCACGATGGGGCAGGTGTAGGTAACGACGACGCCGCCGGCGCAGCTGACGGTGGCAACGCCCTCTTCCTCGGAATCGAGGTTGATCATGGTACGGGCGGTGATCTGGGACTTGTCGAGCGTCTCGGCGCCAACCAGGCCGGTCTCCTCGTCGGTGGTGAACACGCACTCGAGGGCCGGATGAGCAATCGAATCGTCGTTGAGTACGGTAAGCATCAGAGCGACAGCAATGCCGTTGTCGGCGCCCAGCGTGGTGCCGTTGGCGGTAAGGACGCCGTCCTTGACGACCAAGTCGATACCGTCGGTCGTAAAGTCGTGCTCGACGGAACCCAGCTTGTCGCACACCATGTCGATGTGACCCTGCAGCATCACGGTCGGGGCATTCTCGGCGCCGGCAGACGCGGGCTTGCGAATGATGACGTTGTAGACCTCGTCCTGGTACACATCGAGACCGCGCTCCTTGGCAAACGCGACCAGGAAATCGCTGATGCCCTTCTCGTTACCAGACCCGCGGGGGATCGCGCTGATATCCTCAAAGAAATGGAATAGCTGGGCGGGCTCGTAGCCGATGATCTTGTAGTCCATGGTGCCTCCTTGGCGCAACTGGTTAGACAGTAAGACATGCGCCTTGTATATTCCCAGACTTTGCGTGCATAAACCAGTCGAAAACGCCGAGCGCCCCCGCATCATCGGCTAACGGCGGGGAAACGTCACTTTATTAAGATAAAGCAGGTTAGACGGGCCGCGCGAAGGGACGTTGGGCCCTTCAACCAACCTCAACGCTTGATCAACGTTTATGCATACGCCGTTGGTATGTTTAATGAGATTTACCTTGAACGAAGGGGCCTTTCCAACAGAAAAAGGGCGCTCCTTTGGAACGCCCTCGTGGACACAAGGTTTTTGTTACGCCCTACAGCGCGCCGGAACCGGCTTGCATCATGCCGCCGGGGCCCGAACTCACTCCACCGCTTACGGGCGCGGCGTTGCCGGTGTGCGGCGCCGCCAGAGCGGTATCGCCGCCGAGCGCGCCGACCGGACGCGGTGCCGGAATCTCGCCCGTGCCGTGGCTAAAGACAAACTTGCCGTCGGCCACATCGCACAGGACGGTATCGCCCTCGCCCCACTCGCCGGCCAGCAGCTCCTCGGACAGCGGGTCCTCAATGAGCTTTTGGATGGCACGGCGCAGCGGACGCGCGCCATTGGTGAGGTCGGTGCCCTCGGCCACGATCTTGTCGTAGGCCGCATCGGTGAGCTTGATGTTCATGCCGTTGGCAATCAGGCGTTGACGCAAGTCGTCCACCAGCAGGTGCGCGATCTTAGTCAGATTCTCGCCCGAAAGCTTCTGGAACACCACAATGTCGTCGATACGGTTGAGCAACTCGGGGCGGAACAGGCGCTTGAGCTCGCCCATCGCGCGGCTCTTGATCTCACTCGACGTGAGACCCTGCTCGCCGGTGGTGCCAAAGCCAACGCTCGCATCCTGAGCAATCTCACGGGCGCCCACGTTGGACGTCATGATGATCACGGTATTGCGGAAGTCGACCGTCTTGCCCTGGCTATCGGTCAGACGGCCCTCCTCCAGCACCTGCAGCAGGATATTGAAGATGTCGGGGTGCGCCTTCTCGATCTCGTCGAACAGCACAACCGAGTACGGATGACGGCGCACGGCCTTGGTGAGCTGACCGCCCTCGTCATGGCCAACGTAGCCCGGGGGGCTACCGATAAGCTTGGAGACCTCGAACTCGCTGCCGAACTCCGACATGTCGAAGCTGATGAGCGCGTCCTTGCTGCCAAAGAGGTACTCGGCGAGCGTCTTGGCGAGCTCGGTCTTGCCCGTGCCGGTGGGGCCCAGGAAGATAAAGCTGCCGCCGGGGCGACGCGGGTCCTTGAGCGGCGAACGGCTGCGGCGAACGGCCTTGGCAACGGCCTCGACTGCCTCGTCCTGGCCGATAATGCGGGTCTTGAGCACGCTTTCGGTCTGCAGCAGGCGACGGCTCTCGCTCTCGGTGAGCGAAGACACCGGCACACCCGAGGTCACGGAGACGATGTCGGCGATCTGGGCAACGTCGATGGTGAGCGGGCTCGCGTCGAGCTCGGCCGTCCAGGCAGCCTTGGCCTCGGCAAGCTCAATCTCGGCAGCCTTTTGCTGCTCAGTGATCTCGGCAGCCTTGTTCATGTCGTCGCTCTCGGTGGCCTCCTGTGCGGCAGCCTTGAGCTCTTCGACGCGATGCTCGGCCTCGCGCACCGGCTCGGGCGCGCGGTTGGCGGCGATGCGGGCGCGGGCACCGGCCTCGTCGATGAGGTCGATGGCCTTATCGGGCAGGAAGCGGTCCTGAATGTAGCGGTTGGAGAGGTTCGCGGCAGCCTCGATAGCACCCTGTGTGTAACGCACATGGTGGTGTTCCTCGTAGCGCGGCTTGAGCGCGGTCAGGATCTTGACCGTGTCCTCGACGCTCGGCTCCTCGACATCGATGGTCTGAAAGCGGCGCTCAAAGGCCGGATCCTTGGTGAGGTACTTGCGGAACTCCTCGGCCGTGGTGGCGCCGATAATCTGGAAGGCACCGCGTGCGAGCACCGGCTTGAGCATGGAGCTCGCATCGATAGAACCCTCGGCAGAACCGGCACCGATGATGGTGTGCATCTCGTCGATAAACAAGATGACGTCGTCGGCTTCGGTCGCCTCCTGGATCACGTTCTTGAGGCGCTCCTCGAACTCACCGCGATACTTGGCGCCCGCAACGAGGCCCGGCAGGTCGAGTGTCCAGATATTCTGGTTCATGAGGTTCTCGGGCACGTTGCCGGCGGCGATCTGCTGGGCCAGGCCCTCGACGATGGCCGTCTTGCCCACGCCGGGGTCGCCCAAGATGAGCGGGTTGTTCTTAGTGCGGCGCGAAAGGATTTCCATCATGCGCTGGACTTCCTTTTCGCGGCCAATCACGGGATCGAGCTTGCCGTCGCGGGCCTTCTGCGTGAGGTTGGTGGCGAACTGCTTAAGCGTGTCAGTGCCGCCCCCCCTTTGCTGGGAGGCATCCGAGCCACTAAAGAACGGCAGGCCCGCACCGGGACGCCCGGCACCAGCGCCAGCGAGCGGGCGCTTCTTGTCCTGGTCCTTGGCGGTAAGCTTCTCGATGGCTTTTTTAATTGAGGCAGACGACACGCCAAGGCGCATGAGAACGTCCATGGCCATGCCGTTGCCCTCTTCGACGATGCCGATGAGCAGGTGCTCGGTCGACACGTAGGTCTGGTTGTTCTCGCGTGCCACGCGGAAGGAACGCTCCATCACGCTAATGACGAGCGGCGTAAAGGCAAGCTTGGCGGCCTCGGTCTCCTCGCTGGGCTCGGGCACCGTGGTCTGGACCTCCTTGAGGGTGTCCATGATGTCGTCGTAGGAGATATCGAGCGATCGCAGCGCCTCGGCAGCGATGCCCTCGTCCTCCTTGGCGAGTGCGAGCAGCAGGTGCTCGGTGCCCACCTTATTTGAGTGTAGATCGAGCGCCTCTTGCTTGGCCATTGACATGACCTTACGCGCGCGATCGGTAAATCTATCTAACATGCTCGTTTCCTTACATGAGTTCATCGAAATCAAAACGCCCGCCCGTCGGCGGCGCTTTTGTTTCTTTACCCACAGGTTGTCTATGTTAACAGCTGGAGGAATATCTATAAACCCGGCTCACATGAATGCAGGTTATGACCGCATCGCGGGACTCACCGCGCGATGCGCGACAGGCGCCCCGCAAGAGAAACCCTAGGCGTCTTTCACCACGTCGGGACTCGTCGCACGCGATGCGCGATAGACATCGGCCTCCTTGGAGACGCGTTCGAGCAGCTCGGATGTATCGACGCCCTCGACTTGCGCGACCGTTTCCACCGTCTGCATGGCGACCGCCCTCAGGTACGCGCACGCGCTGTCCCCCAGCTGCTCGAGGTCTATCTCCTCGCCGCCCTCCCGGGCAAAGCCGACCGCCATCACAAAGCCCATGATGCCCGAGACCAGAAAGCCCACCGCAAAGTTCGAATCTGCCTTGAGCTCTTCTCCGTCGGGGTGGACGATCTCTCTCACGCGGTCGATGATGATCGTATGGATGCCCTGCACGACCTGCTCGGCGGCACCCGCCCTCATGGTGATGACGATGCGCCGCAGCAGGCAGCGGACGTCGCGCCGGTCGAACGCCGAAAGGTCGCCCTCGCTCGAAAAATGCCAGAGGGCATCGGTGATGAGCTCGTTATCCTGCAGCAGCTGGGCTATGGCGATGGCGACGAGTTCATCGAAATCGTGAAAATAGTAGTAAAACGTTCCGCGATTGCACTGGGCGGCGCGGGTCACCTCGCCAACCGACAGCTCGAAGATGCTGTTGTTCTCGATGAGCTCCCAAAACGCCTCGATGATACGGGTGCGTGCATCGGGCGCATCGGCGTCCTTACGCGGTCTCGCCATGCGCCTCACCGCACCCCTGCGCCTTGGCGTTCATGATGAGCATCTGAAGACGGTTCTCCACGTTGGCGAAGCTCACGTCGGGATCGTAGTCGAGCGGCAGGAACTGCGCCGTGGGATACTGCTCCTTGAGCGCATGGATGAGCCCGCGCCCCACGACATGGTTGGGCAGACACCCGAACGGCTGCAGGATCACGAAGTTGCGGCAGCCGCGCTTGGCGTGCTCGAGGATCTCCGCCGGAATCAGCACGCCCTCGCCCGCATCGAACGTATGGTGCAGGATCTTATCGCTCGCGCGCACGAGCTCGGGCATGCGCGTCGGCGGCTCGTAGAGCGGGCTCGCCGCGCCCAGGCGGTCGCAACGGTCGTGCGCGAGCTCGAACAGGTTGTCCGCCGTGGCGTACCAGGCCTTTTCGGGCAGCGACAGGTCGACGTGGAACTCGCGCGACTGCGCATGCTTGTAGAAATAGGTCTTGCGGATCACGTCGGTCATGCGCGCCTCGATGACCTCGAGCCCGTTGTCCTCGAGGTAGCGCTCGATCTCGTGGTTGGCGCCGAGATGGAAATTGAGCAGGTACTCGCCCACGATGAGAACGGTCGGATGCGGGTTCGAGCGGTCGTACGGAACGGCGTCCATGATCGCAAGCGCGCGTTTGAAGCCCGTCGCCTGGCCTCTCAGCCCGGAGCGCTCCATGCCCTCGATAACCTCATCGAGCGCGCGGTCGAACGCAGCGTCCGCCGCGCCCTTCTCGAGCTCGTAGGGACGGATGCGCCTAAGCATGGCCTCGAGGGCATCGATCATGGGAAGACCGTAGGCGATCTGGATGCTCGGGCCAAGGCCGAGCTTGAAGCCCAGATGCACATTGTGGGCATCGACGTCGTCGTTGGTGAGCACCGGGACATAGTCGTATCCCGCGTCGTCGAGCGCGCGGCGCAACAGGGGCATGTAGTGCGTCAGGCGGCAGTCGCCGATATACTTGCCAGTCACCACGGCGACGTCGTGCGGGTCGTACTTACCGCTCTCGAGTGCCGCGAGCGCCTCGCCGATCACGATTTGCGCGGGGAAGCAGATGTCGTTGTGCACATAGCGTTTGCCCAGGCGGATGGCATCCTCGCGCCCGATATCAAGGGCCTCGGCGCGCACGCCCTGATTGCGCATCGCCGCGGTCATGAGCCTGCAGAACGCATGGGAGGTGTTGGGGACCAGCGCGATCTTGTCGTGCCGGTCGCGCTTGGTGTACTTGACCTTATACGGGTCGTCGAGCGGATGGACCGCGTGCACCCGGGCGCCCTCGGCACGCTCCTCCGCGCGACGACGGTTGACCGACTCGATAAACGAACGCACGCGAATGCCCATGGGACCGGCGACGTCGCTCTCATCGAGCTTGATCATCATCGGAACCTTGGAGCCCATCTCGCCCATCATGCGCGCGATCTCGTCGGTGAGATACGCATCGTGGCCGCAGCCGAAGCTGCCCATCTGCACGAGCTCGAGCTCGGGCGTCGATGCGACGATGACCGCGCACGACAGCATGCGCGCATGGTAGTTGTTCACGATGTCGATGCGGCTGTTGGAAAGATCGACGTTGCAGACCCCTGGCACCGCATCGGGCGTCAGCACGGGGATGCCGCGCTCAGAGAAGAGCTTGGGCAGCCCGTGGTTGACCAGCGGGTCGTTGTGGTACGGGCGCGAAGCGATCACCACCGCGTAGCCGCCGTCCTCGCGCACGTTCTCGAGCACCTGCCTGCCGCGCAGTTGCAGCTGGTTCTCAAACGTCTGCTGCGCGCGGTCCGCCTGCTCGGTCGCCTTGGCAACCAGGTCGGCATCGATATCGAAGGTCTCCTTGCACCACGCCTTGAGCTGGCGGTTTCGGTCGCCCTCGTCGTACCAGTGGAACAGCGGCGTATCGAACGGAACGCCGAAACGCTCCTGCGGGTTATCGGAATTGCGCATCACGTAGGGGTATCCCTTTACGACGGCGCACATCCACTCGCTGGTAGAGGCGGTGTTTTCGGTGGGCACCGTCGTGATGATGGGCATGAAGATGCGGTCGACGCCGGCGTCGACGAGATTGCGGATGTGCCCGTGGACGAGCTTGGCCGGGAAGCACACGGTGTCGGATGTGACGTGCGCCAGACCGCGCTCGTACATCGCCTTGGTGCTGCGTCCCGAGACGCGCACCTTAAAGCCGAGCGTGCTGAAGAACGTCGACCAGAACGGCATGGTGTCCCAGAACTCGAGCACACGGGGAATGCCGATCGTGACATCGCGCCCCCCGCAGACGGGAACCGTGGGGTACGACTCGAACAGCAGCTTCTCGCGGTCGACAAAGAGATTGGGGGCAGCCGCGGTCCGGTCGCGCCCCGTGCCGGGTGCCTGTGCCTCGCAAGCACCCTGCGGACGCAGCTCCTCCGCCGCGGGAACCTCGCGCACGAGCTCATCCCATGAGATGGCGCCGCCGCGCGGGCAGCGATTGCCCGTGACGTAAAGCGAGCCGTCGCCAAATGCCACGACCGCGCGCTGGCAGCGGTTGTTGCACCGACGGCAGGTAACGCCGCCGAACTCGCGATGCTCGAAGCGCTCCACGGCATCGAGCCCGATAAACGACGTGCCGGCGTCGCCCTTGCGGCATTCCTCGCGCGCGAGCAGGGCGATACCGATAGCGCCCATCAGCCCCGGGTGGGGCGCACGCGTGACGGGTTTGCCCAGATACTGCTCGAATGCGCGCAGCACCGCGTCGTTTCGGAACGTGCCGCCCTGGACGACGACTTTGTCGCCCAGACGGTTGAGATTTGAAACGCGAATGACCTTGGTGAACACGTTCTCGATAATCGAACGGCAGAGACCGGCCATGATGTCGCCCGGACCCTTACCGCGCCGCTGCTCGGAAACGACGCTGCTGTTCATGAACACCGTGCAGCGGCTGCCGAGAACGGCGGGGGCTTTGGACGAAAATGCCTCGGTCGCGATATCCTCAACGGCTATTCCGAGGTTTTTGGCAAAACCCTCGAGGAACGAGCCGCAGCCCGCAGAGCACGCCTCGTTGACGACGATATCGGTCAGCACGCCGTGGTTGAGCCAGATGGCCTTCATATCCTGTCCGCCGATGTCGAGCACGAAGGTCGCATCGGGAACGCATGCGCACGCGGCGCGGGCGTGCGCGACCGTCTCGACCGTATGGTAGTCGGCGTGGAACGCGCGCGCGAAAAGCTCCTCGCCGTATCCCGTGGTGCCCACGGCATCGATCGCAAGCGTGACTCCCGCTGTCTCCCAGCGGTTCTTCAAGCTGACAAGACCCTGTTGGGCGACGTCGAGCGGTCTGCCGTTATTAGACGCGTAGAACGAATCGACAAGCTCACCCGCCTCATCGACCAAGGCGAACTTGGTCGTCGTGCTCCCCGAATCGATACCGAGCGCCACACGCACCGTCTCTCCGGGCGCATACGCATCCGGACCCTTTGCCGGCGTCTCTTTGCCATGGCGTGCCGTAAAATCCGCCTGCTCGGCAGGTGTGGCAAAAAAGGGCTGGGCAAGACGTCCCTCCCCGCTTGCGGGCGCGACCGTCTCGAGCTTACCCAGCCGGACAAAAGCGTCGGGAAGGTCGATCGGTTTGGACGATGCGAACATGTCGGTCAGCGACAGGGCGGCACCGAGCGCGACCATGATCTGCGGATCGCGCGGGACGATAACCTGATCGTCCGATAGATTCAGTTGCTCCCGGAACACGCGGACCAGCGTGGGGTTGTAGGCGAGCGTACCGCCCTCGAAGATTACCGGCGGCTCGATGTCGATACCCTGGGCCAGACCGCCGATCGTTTGGCGGGCGACCGCGTGAAGCGCCGAAAGCGCCAGGTCGGTGGTAGGAATGCCCTCGTTGAGCAGCGGCTGGATATCGGTCTTTGCGTACACGCCGCAGCGGCCCGAGACCTCGTGGACGGTCGTTCCCCGGCTTGCGAGCTGCTCGAACTCGCCCGATTCGGTGCCGACCCCCATGAGCTTTGCCATCTCGTCGATAAATGCACCGGTACCGCCTGCGCACGAGCCGTTCATGCGCATGTCGGCAACCTCGATGTCTCCCTTATCGTTGGTGCGGAAGAAGATCATCTTGGCGTCTTGGCCGCCCAGCTCGATGGCGCAGCGCGTCTGCGGATAGAACCTGCTGATCGCGAGCGCGTTGGCGACCACCTCCTGAACGTACGAGGCGCCCAGCGCGGTCGCGATATCGCGCGCACCCGAGCCGGTCACCGCAACGCGCAGCGACTCATGGGGAAAGCGCTCGGCGAGCTCGCCGAGCATGGCGCGCACGCTCGCTGTCTGACACGCCCCGTGGCGGCGATATCCCCACCACGCCTCGGTCATATCCTCGTGCATCGCGTAAACTTTGGTCGTCGTCGACCCTACGTCCAGTCCTACTAGCAACGCCATAATGCTCCGTCTCTCGCATTTTTCCTGCTAGAGATATACCACTCTACGTAATACAACAGACTGTTGTATTTAAACTCCGTATAAAAAGCGGCTGCCGAAACGCTTCAGCAGCCGCCAAATGCACCAACAGATTGTTCTGCGCGCTAGCACGTCGGGCAACGGAGCAGCACGGGCCCTCCGGTCATGCGCACCGCTCACGCCCGCGATGTCGCCGAGAGAGCTATCCACGCTTAGGGCTCCAACCAAGCAAGTCGCCCGCGCTCAGCAGATCCCTAAGCGAGCTACTCGCACTCAGGAGCCATAGCCTGCTCCAAGAGCTCGGCATGCTCCTCCTCGAAAACCGTCCCCACAGGGAAGGCGCGACGGAAGACGAAGTGGGAAATCGGACCGGCTACCAAAAGGTTCCACGGCAGCGCCATCACAAAATTATGCGGGATGTTGATCATCCAGATCGCGGGCACGGAATACAGGTTCGCAAGGATGCCGCCGGGCATGTGCGTCAGACCCTCGCAGGCACCGTACAGCGACATGATGATGACCATGGGGACGACCATGCAGGAGCTGACGGCAAGCGTCATAGCGAGCGGCGAGCTCTTGCCCGGAGTAACCAGGAACTTGAAGGCGAAGCCTTTGGCCAGCGGGCTGGCGATAAACCAGTCGCAGCACATGGCAAAGACGTAGGCAACGGGGAAGCCGAGCCATGCAGCGGCAATGACCTCGCCGTTGATGGCCCCATGCTGCAGGGCAACGTTGTAGATGCTCATCCAGAGCACCATGCAAAAGCACATGATAAAGGTGAACAGCAGGCTCTCTCGTTTGTTGATAGGCATAAAGGGCAGATTCCTCTCTGTGTTGTACCGCGGCGCCACGCAACAAAAACGGGCGGGCAAGATGGAGCTGTTGGAACTTCATCTCGCCCGCCCGTGGTACGCGCGTCTGCGACTACTTATGTGGTGGAACCAGCCTAGCACGAAACGCATGCGCTTCGTAAGCGTTGAGTTTATGAAGATGCAGGGCACCGATAATCCCCCGACCCCATAAGTTGCGGTGGAATACGGACTGTTTTGACCCTTTAAGCAGCAATTCAGTCCCTATTTCACCGCAACTCATTTGGTGCAAAGTAACCTGTCCCCCTTGTACCAATTAGCTGGTGTGGCGCCAGCGAGGGTCGGTGAGCGTACGCGCCACACCCAGTCCAACGGGCAGAAACGCTACGATGAGCACTGCGCGCACAAACCAGCCGAGCATATTGACCGTGTCGAAGGTGCACATGTAATACATCGAGCGATACAGATACAAGCCCGGCACCATAATGACAATCGAAGGCACCGTGAGGGCGATGCGCGGGTAGGTGAGCTTGACTTCAGCCAAGCTTGCGAGCAGCCCCGATACCAGCGCGCCGATAAACGCTGCTGCCTCGGGAGGCATTCCCGTGCTGAGGCCCAGGAAGGGAATCATCGTCGGCGCATCGACAAGGGTCAGACGCAGGGTATTGGACACGGCGCCGATCAACCCAGCTGCCGCGGCCATCTTTACCGGGCTGTTGAACATCACCGAGAAGCCGAATACGCCAACGAAGCTCATCACCACGCGCAGGAGCGTAAGGGCAAGCGGCGAAAGGCCCAGTGGGGCAAAGTCGTCCGGCGCCAGGCCAACACACTCGGCAACCATCCAACCTACGAGGGTCGCCATCACAATAATCGATACGGCATATGAAAGGCGCTCGATACCGCTTCGCATGTCGAGCTTAGCGATGTCGAGGCCTGCCGTAATGAGTGGAAAGCCGGGAATCACAAAGAGCATGGCGCCGATATAGCCTTCTTGGTGCGACATTGCCCCCGGTATGACCTGGCCAAGGCCGAGCAATGCCAGCAGATACGAAACGCAAGCGAGCGCAACGCCGGTCGTCAGCGCGCTGAACTGACCAAGGCCTTGCTTGAGAATATGGGAGCGGGCAAAGTTGCCGACACCCGCGCCCACGAACGCGCAGGCCATCTCGATAGGGCCGCCGCCGAGCAAAAAAACGAAGGCGCCACAGGCGCAGGCCGCCGCAAGGCCCTGTTGCCAAGGCGCGTAATCAGGTTTTGAACTCTCAACGGTCTTGAGCATCTCGTGATACTCGTGCACCGTGAAGCGACGACCATAGGTCTCGATTTCCTTGAGGAAACTCTCCATCATCCAAATGCGATGGGTATTGACGCCCGTTGTGGGCAAGCTGACAACCTCGTTAAAGCAGTGGCCATCTTCGATGCAGGTGCACTCAAACGACAGAAGACTCAGGTCGACGTGAATCGTGACGCCCAGTACGGCAGCAACACGATTCATGGTATCGCGCACGCGCCAGGCACCCGTTCCGCTTGCCAGCATAAGCATGCCGGTGCGGCAGATGATGGATGATTTATCGGTGAGCGGCGCATCGACGGCAAGTTCATCGCCTGCCGTCACGATCTGGTGCCAGTCAGTTTTCATATGGAGCGCGCCGGCACGGACACCGTGGTGCATGGGGGCTCTCGAAAGCAGCGAGTCAAGGCGCGAAGGCTGTGAGGGCTCCGCCGATTCGCCCTCGTCCTCGTCGGGCTCTTCATCGACCAGATCAAAGGAATCAAGCGGCGCTGGCTCGCGACGATCGATTAGCTCCTCATCCTCATCATCAAAGTAATTGAACTGATCGAGCATGTCCTCTTCGATTGCACGCTCGCTCACATCGTCCATACAGGGGCTCCCTTCCTACCGACTAACCCCCATCCTAGGCAGCAACGGCTAAAGGAAACATAAAAGAGACGACTGTCATGCGAGCCATGTGCTCAATAGCCGTTGGGTAGTCATTGGGGACGTTCTTAAATGACCAGTCAAACAAGAACGTCCCCAATGGCTACTCCGGCAACGCCGATGTTTTGGCAACGCCAGCGAGCGACGTCCAGGGCGAACAAGTTGACATGAAAAAGGCAAGGCATAGACCTTCTGGTCATGCCTTGCCTTTTGAATGACAAATTGTCGCTCTGGGCGGCGCGCAGCGTCGAGCGGTTACGGCGTTTGGTAAAACGCCGTAACCCCCTAGTACATCTTTGCGCCGGCGGGGATGGAAGCGTCGAGCTGGATCAGGTTGAGACGCTCCTCGCCCTCCTCCTCGTGGATGGCACTGATGAGCATACCGCAGCTGGGGATGCCCATCATCTTGCGCGGAGGCAGGTTGGTGATGGCGAGCAGAGTCTTGCCGACCAGGTCCTCGGGCTCGTAGTACTCGTGAATGCCGGAGAGAATGGTACGGTCGGTGCCGGTGCCGTCGTCGAGCGTAAAGTTCAGCAGCTTCTTGGACTTCTTGACGGCCTCGCATGCCTTGACCTTCACGGCGCGGCAGTCGCTCTTGGAGAAGGTATCAAAGTCGACGAACTCCTCGAACAGCGGCTCAACGGCGATCTTGGAGTAATCGAGCGTGGGCTTAAGCGACGTAACGAACGGGCTCGCGGCGTTGCCGGCCTCGGCAGCCTTGGCGGCAGCGGCACCGGACTGGAAACCCTTCTCGGGCTTCATGTGCGGGAACAGCAGCACGTCGCGGATAGAAGCCTGGTTGGTGAGCAGCATGACCACGCGGTCGATGCCGATGCCGATGCCGCCCGCAGGAGGCATACCGTACTCGAGGGCGCGCACGTAGTCCTCGTCGTACTCCATGGCCTCGTCGTCACCGCCGGCCTTCTCGGCCATCTGAGCGGCAAAGCGCTCGGCCTGGTCGACCGGGTCGTTGAGCTCGGAGAACGCGTTGGCGTACTCGTGACCGGCAATAACCAGCTCAAAGCGGTGCGTCAGGCGCGGGTCGTCCTCAAAGCGCTTGGCAAGCGGGCTGACCTCGATGGGGTAATCGCACACGAACGTGGGGTTGACGATGGTGTCCTCGCCCAGCTCATCGTAAATCTCGGCGATGATCTTGCCGGCAGTCCACTCGGGCTTGATCTCCAGGCCCTTCTCGCGCGCGGCGGCAGCAAGCTCCTCGACCGGCGTGTCGATGGTGACCTGCTTGCCGAGCACGTCGGAGACGATGTCGGTCATGGGACGGCTGGCCCACTCACCAGAAAGGTCGATGGTCTGGCCCTGGTACTCGATGACCTCGGGGTTGCCGATGGCCTTGTTGGCAGCCTTGATGACACCCTGGGCGAGTGCCTTCATGCCCTCGAGGTCGGAGAAGGCACGGTAGGCCTCCATCGTGGTGAACTCGGGGTTGTGGGTAAGGTCCATGCCCTCGTTACGGAAGATGCGGCCGATCTCGAACACGCGCTCAAAACCACCGACAATGCAGCGCTTGAGGTGCAGCTCGGTGGCAATACGCAGGTAGCACTCCTGATCGAGCGCGTTGAAGTGGGTAATGAACGGCTTGGCAGTAGCGCCGCCCTGGATGGTCTGCAGGATGGGGGTCTCGACCTCCATGTAGCCGTCGGACTCCATAAAGCGACGGAAGGTGGAGAGAATCTGCGAACGCTTACGGAAGGTCTCGCGAACGTCGTCGTTGGCGATCAGGTCGACATAGCGCTGGCGATAGCGGGTCTCCTTGTCGGAAAGACCGTGGAACTTCTCGGGCAGCGGACGAACGGCCTTGGCAAGCAGGGTCGCGCTCTTAGGAGCAACGGAAAGCTGGCCGCGCTGGGTGCGCACGACCACGCCGGTCACGCCCAGGATGTCGCCCAGGTCGAGGGCCTTGAGCGTATTCCAGGCAGCCTCGTCCATGTCGTTGATGCGGCAGAACAGTTGAATCTCGGCAGTCGCATCGCGCACGACGATGAACATGATCTTGCCCTGACCGCGCTTGGCGACCACACGGCCGGCGATCTTCACGACATCCTCGGTGTCCTCACCATCGGCAAGATCGGCGTACTTAGTCTCGATATCGGCGACGTAGTCCTCAAGCTCAGAGTGCTCGGGATAGGGGTTCTGGCCCGCCTCGAACAGGGCGGCGCGCTTGGCCAGGCGGGTGGCGCGCTCGTCGTTGAGCGTCGATGCCTGATCGGCGGCGTTCTGGTTCTCTGCCATAAGTTAGCTCCTCAAACTAAAACGCTCCCCAGGATTCGGTCCCAGGGAGCGAAAACATACCTTTACGCGGGACCGTGGTCTAGCGTGCGATCTTGGCGATGGTGTAGACGCGAGTCTTGCCGGAAGGCGTAACGACCTCGACGGAGTCGCCCTCGCCGTGACCGATGATGGCGTGACCGACCGGAGACTCGTTGGAAATCTTGTGCTCGAGCGAGTTGGTCTCGGTGGTACCAACGAGCGTGACTTCCATGACCTCGCCGTTGGGATCAATCAGCGAAACGGTGGAACCGATGGAGACGGTCAGATCGCCCGTAGTGGCAGCAACCTGAGCGTTGGCAAGAATGGCCTGGATCTCGGCGATACGAGCAGCATTCTGGGCCTGCTTGTCCTTGGCGGCATCGTACTCGGAGTTCTCCGAAAGGTCGCCGAACGCGCGGGCTTCCTTGATGTCCTCGACGATCTCCTTGGCGTAATCGCCCTCACGCCAGGCGAGCTCCTCGACGAGCTTCTGGCGGCCCTCAGCGGTCAGTACGATCTGGCTTGCGTCCATACGGATATCTCCCCAACTCTGATCAAACAATCAACTGTCAACAAAACGAAAAAGACCGGCTAGCCTGCGGGCAAGCCGGTCAGGTGCTCACCCCAAAGGGATGGGACTACTCTGCGTCCGCGTCGCTGTCCTCTGCCTGCTTCTTCTTGGCAGCAGCGAGCTTGGCCTCGAGCTCAGCGATCTCCTTGTCCTCCTCGGACTGCTCGACCACGACCTCCTCGGCCTGCTTGGTCTCGGCCTTATCGTCGCCCTCCATACCCTCACGGATATTCTTGACGGTAGAGCCGAGGGACTTGCCGAGCTTCGGCAGGTTCTTGGGCCCGAAGATAATCAGGACAACGACGAGAATAATGATGAGCTCAGGAGCCCTCAGTCCAAACATGTAGACCTCCACAATACAGCGAGACAAGCTCGAATGAGTATACCGCGGGTATCGCGGTATCACAACACTAACTAAAAAAAGGGACCGCAAGAAGCGGTCCCTCCTCATGCTCTGGTCGGGTTGACTGGATTTGAACCAGCGACCCCTGCGTCCCGAACGCAGTGCTCTACCAAACTGAGCCACAACCCGTTAGCTCGACTATAGTAACAAAGATTTTCGCCGCGTGCTAGAGAAATTTTTATTTCTTTGGCGCGTCGATTTGAACCGTGTTGGGAATAAGCTCAGTCGCGCAGGCCCACCAGCCATTTTGCTGGGCAGCATCGGCAAGCCTTTCGACCGTGGCAGCGGTGTCGCAAATGGCAAACGAGCAGGCACCCGATCCGCACACATCTACAGCAACGGTTCCGTCCTGTTTACGCAGCCAGTCGAGGACCGTTTGAATCTGCGACTCCATCTGTGCGGAAATGACACCCAGATTATTATGGATGAGTGCATATGCCGTCTCGGCATCACCAGCACGCAAGGCAGAAGCTATCGCGCCGGGCTTGTCCGCAGGCACCGGGGCCTCGTCAAAACGTCGATAGGCTTCAATTGTCGAAACGCTTGCCTCGCGCGGCTTGACCAGCACGACGGGCGTCGCGGGCAGCGCGGGGTACTCAGTTGCCAGCACGTCTCCCCCACCTACGTAGAACGCAGGACTCGCGTGCAAAAAGAACGGGACGTCAGCACCAATGCCCCGCGCAATATCGTCGAGCGCTGGGTCGGTGCGATCAATGCCCCAGAGCTCTGCCAAGGCGACAATGACCGCGGCCGCATCCGTCGAGGGGCCGCCCAAGCCGGCGCACAATGGAATGCGCTTCTCAATCGTCACGCAGATGTTTGCCTCGCGACCATAATGCTCGGCCATAGCAACCGCAGCCCGATGCGCCGTATTCTTTTGCATGGGAAAATCTGATGCTGGAACCGTCTGGACGGTCAGCGCCTGCGACGGCGTGACCGTCACGGTATCGGAAAGACCGACGGCCGCCATCAGGGAATCGACCCTGTGGTAGCCGCGGTCATCGCGCTCGGTATGAACCCCCAGGTAGAGGTTAATCTTTGCCGGCGCGGAAAGGGTCAGGGACCGATCGGTCACCGTTAATGCTCCTCGAGCTGATTGCCGAGCGGGGTAAAGATATGCTCGCCGCTCTCGGGGTCGAACAGCTCGACCTGACCGGTGAGGACATCGATATACTGGTAGGACTGACGCGACTTGCGGCCGCGACGCTCGTCAACCTCGACGATAAAGACGGCGGGGTGCACGCTCTTGATGGTGCCCATGCGCTCGACGACGCGGGTGCGGCCCATGTTGGCCTTCACCTTAACGCGATCGCCCACCATATCGGTCAGCTTCTCGTGGATGTCGTCGACGTGATTGACTTCCATCTCTTCCATGAACAGGGCCTCCAGAAGGTGCAATTCAAAAAGGGGATAATACCCCTAAGATAGACAAAACTCTAATACTATAGCACCCTGCTGCCGTCATACGCAAGTAGCTTAAAAAGCCCGGTCCCAAATTGACTACTTACAGACTATCGGTGTCCAAGACGATGGTGAACGGACCGTCGTTGACAAGATCGACTTTCATATCGGCGCCGAAGATGCCATGTGCTACTTGCTCGACGTCCTCGCGCACAAGCGTCAAGAAGTACTCGTAGAGCTCGTTGGCGACATCGGGGGCGCCGGCATCCGTAAACGACGGACGGCGGCCGTGGCGGCAGTCGGCAAACAGCGTGAACTGCGACACCACGAGCACCTCGCCGTCGACATCGGCAAGTGCCAGGTTGGTCTTGCCGTTCTCGTCCTCGTTGATACGCAGCCCGCGGAGCTTGCCCCACAGCTTGTCGGCCTCGGCACGCGTATCGCCATGGCCCACACCCAGCAGCACCAGGTAGCCGCGTCCAATGCGGCCCACGCACTCGCCGTCGACCGTCACGCCGGCGTTGAGCACGCGCTGCACCACCGCACGCACGGTCTACTCCTCGCCCGTCAGCTTGGCGGACAGATGCTCGAGCGCGTGGAAACGATGGCTGATAGCGTTCTTCTCGTCCGCCGTCAGCTCGGCCATGGTCTTGCCCGGCGTGTCGACCGGCAGGAACAGCGGGTCGTAGCCAAAACCATGGTCGCCGCGGCCCTCGTGCGCGATAACGCCCTCGCAGGCGCCCTCGCCATAGGTAACCAGACCATCCGTGTCGATGAGCGCAACGACGCTCATAAAGCGCGCGGTGCGATCCTCGTCCGCCACGCCTTCCAGGTTAACGAGCAGCTTTGCATTGTTGGCGGCATCGTCGCCGTGCACGCCCGCATAGCGCGCACTATACACACCGGGCTCGCCGTCCAGCGCGTCGACGACCAGGCCGGAATCGTCGGCGATGGCCATAAGCCCCGTCTCCTCAACCGCAGCCTGCGCCTTGATGATGGCGTTCTCCAAAAACGTCGTGCCGTTTTCCTCGGGGTCCTCAAAATCGCCCAGCTGGCCGAGCGCCACAAAGCGCACCTCGGGCATGACCTTGCCCAAAATGGCCTCGATCTCGGTGAGCTTATGGGCGTTGCCCGTTGCCACGACGATGGTCGCCGCCGGGTCGAGAGTGTCAATGTCGATCTTCTCAAGTGCCATGAGTGGCCTCCTTGTCTCTATAGCAATGCCGCGCCGAGGGCGACGAGGGCCTCTGCCTCTCCCCTCTCAATCAACGGCAGTCTTGTGTCTAGACGTCTCCGCAGATAAAACCTACCAAAATAAACCCGTCCCTTTTGGCAGGTTAGGCGATGGCTTGGCGCTGAAGCTCGATGAGCTCGGCGATACCCTTGTCGCCCAGGTCGAGCAGGGCGTTGAGGCGTTTGCGGTCAAAGGGCGCCTGCTCGCCGGTGCCCTGGAGCTCGATCATCTCGCCGGTGTCGGTGGCGACGAGGTTCATGTCGACCTCGGCATGGCTGTCCTCCGAATAATCGAGGTCAAGCAGCGTATTGCCGTCGACAACGCCCATGGAGATGGCAGCCACCTGGCCGATAAGCGGGATGCGTTCGATCTTGCCCGCCTCGACCCACATGGCGAGGGCGTCGTGCAGCGCCACCCAGGCGCCGGTGATGCTCGCTGTACGCGTGCCGCCATCGGCCTGAATCACATCGCAGTCGACGGTGACGGTGTACTCGCCGAGCGCCTTCATGTTGACGACGGTACGCAGGCTGCGGCCAATGAGGCGCTCGATCTCCATGGAGCGACCCTTGCGGTTGGCGTGTTCGCGCTTGCAGCGCTTGCCGGTCGACGCCGGCAGCATGGCGTATTCCGCGGTCACCCAGCCGGCCTTAGCTCCCTTTCGCCAGCCCGGCACGCCCTCCTCGATAGTGGCGGCGCACAGCACGCGCGTGTCACCGAACTCGGCCAAACACGAGCCGTGGGCGTGCTTCATGACGCCGCGAGTCAGTTTGATGGGGCGCAGCTCATCGGCGGCGCGGCCGTTGGCGCGGTTGACCTGCATATACTCCATGGAAAAATCCTTTCGGCAAAAGGTGAACGTGAGCCTTTGGTCGGCGACCCTATATCTATTTCAGTTCGTCGATATCGATATGCTCAATGCTCTTGAGCGGCTGACCAAAGATAAAGCTGCCCGCCACCGCAAACTCGGCAATGTTATCAGCCGTCGTGGCAAAACGATGCTGCGGCTCGGCGGCGTCGCCCGCCAGCTGCTCGCGGCGCGTGAGGATATCGGTCAGCTCGCGCGTGGTCTCCTCGGCGGAACTCACGACGCGCACCCCAGGCCCCAGCGCATGGCGGATAGGTCCCACCAACAGCGGGAAATGCGTACAGCCGAGCACCACGGTATCGATACCGTGGTCGCGCAGCGGCTC
The DNA here is from genome assembly GCF_028206995.1 of Collinsella aerofaciens. Taxonomy (GTDB): domain Bacteria; phylum Actinomycetota; class Coriobacteriia; order Coriobacteriales; family Coriobacteriaceae; genus Collinsella; species Collinsella aerofaciens_AQ. The sequence goes on from NZ_JAQLFL010000007.1 coordinate 122,832, forward strand.
AACCGTGGCACCCACCAGCGCGCGCACGGCAGGCGTATCGAAGATATCCTCGTTCTCAAGCCACTGTTCCTGCAGATGTGCACCCGAGGCGAGCTCGTGTTCGACAACCTCGACAAAGCTCGAGGCAGGACAGCCGTATACATCGACGCCGGCATCTAGATCCTGAATGGCGCGCGTGTAGGCGCCCGAGCGAATGGTGAGGTTGGTGGCGAGCACGCCCACGCGACGCGTATGCGTGCTGTTGATTGCTGCACGGGCACCCGGCGCAATCACGCCGATCACGGGAACGTCGAGCACCTGCTGGGCCAAACGCAAGGCCGCAGCGGTCGCCGTGTTGCAGGCGATGACCATAATCTTGACGTCGTGCTTCGAAAGCCAACGACCCGCCTGCAGCGCAAACGAGCGCACCTCATCCTCGGTGCGCGTGCCGTAGGGGCAGCGCTTGGTGTCGCCAAAGTAGTAGACGGACTCGTGCGGCAACGCCGTCGCAATCGCGCGCGCAACCGTCAGACCGCCCAAACCAGAATCGAACACGCCAATCGGGCGCGTGTCGCCTGCCGGATTCTCGATATCGGACATTACCTCACCAGATTCTCTCTCGAAAAATGCGACCAATCGTGATGCGTCGCGCTACGAACGCGCCGCGACCAGCAGCTCTGCCGTCGCCGCCCAACCGTCGACAATTTTGCCGCGCGTAACGAAAGCGTTCTCGCAAGCAGCCAGGAACTCGGGCGCGCCGGCGCTCGTCAGGCCATTCTCGACCAGGCAGAACGTGCCCACGTGATCGGCCATGTAGAAGTCGGACTCGGAATCGCCGAGCGCGAGCGTCTCCTCGCGCTCGATCCCCAGGTGCTCGCAGAAGCGCGCGATGGCAACGCCCTTGTTGAGACCCGCGGGGTTGATGTTGAATGCGCGACCGTCCTCGACGCGATCGAGCTCGAGCGTCGTCGGCTTGGACAGGTGAGTCAGATGGCCGTTGCAAGCCCAGATCAGACCGCAGCCGGCCTCGTCCAGGATGGCCTGAACCTCATCGTCGGGCACATCGCCGCGCATGCCGACGGTGACCTCACGGTATTTGTAGCCGGTCGACATGTCGTTGTGATACTCGATCTTGTGCGGCCAGCGGGCGAGGATCTTCTCGCACACGCCGGTCTGCTCGATCACCTGGTGCGGCGTGAGGCCGCAAGAGGAGTCGTAGGGCATGTCGCCGGTCAGATACTCCCAATCGTTGGCTTTGAGGTCGTACATGACCAGGCCGCCCATCTCGCCGATGTAGGAGTTGAGACCGAGCACGCGCGCGTCCTCGTGGATCATGGTACGGTTGCGGCCCGAGGTGGGAACCACCTGAATACCAGCGCGAGCGAGCGCCACGACGGCCTCGACGAGTTTGGTCGAGGGGTTGCCGTCGTTGTCGCGTAGCACGCACGAGCCGGGTGCGAGCATCGTGGCATCCAGGTCGGTAAAGACGTATTTGACCTTGGCCAAGCGCTCGCGCATCTCGCCCGAAAGCTCGGCAACGGTCGGCAGGGTATTGTGGGACATGGTTACTCCGTTTACGTAGAAGGGTTTGGACTTGGACGGCATGTTTTGATTGAGGGAACACGCTTATGGCGACAGCGCACTCAGGGCGCCGCCGCCATCATGGTTCATTAGTCAAACTGGGTAACATCGATCAGGCGATTGGCCAGCGAAAGGTCGCTCTCGATGGGCACGAACTCGTCGCCCACGTGCATGAGCTCCTCGTCACCCTTTGCCAGCAGCAAGACAATGGTGGGAGCATCGGGGTTGACGTACTCCTCGCGCGCCGCCTTGAACGCCGCATGCACAGCGGCTTCGCGGTCGAGGATGATCTTGTTCGGCGTATCGTCGGGAACATGCTCGGCAAGCTCGCGACAGACCTTCATCGGGTCCTCGTGAGCTGGATCCTCGTTCGTAAAGATCATCAGGTCGGAATACGGTGCGGCCTCGCGTGGCAATTGCTCGCGGCGCTCCTGCGCCTTGCCGCCGGCGGCGCCAAACAGCGCAATGACGGGGCTAGCGGGAAACGCGCGCTTGACCGACGAGAAAAGCGAACGGAACGAAAGCTGGTTGTGCGCATAGTCAACGACGCAGATCACGCGGCCGTCCTTCGACTCCACGACCTCCATGCGGCCCGGCACACGCAGTTTGGAGAGGCCCTTCTTGATAGCCTCGATACCGATGCCGATCTCGCGCGCAGCGGCGATAGCGACCAGCGCGTTTTCCACGTTAAAGTCGCCCGCGATACCCAGCAGGACCTTCTCCCCCGCCTCGGGCTCGTCGGCACTCATGCCGTGCAAGTTGAACTCGATGTTAAAGCCGAGCATGCGGACATCGCTCGCCCACAGGCTTGCCTCGGGATGCTCGACGCCAACGGTCACCAAGCGCTCGGCCGTCGACGCTGCCTCTAGCACACGGTCAACCTCATCGGTGCCCAGATTCACCACGGCGGTCTTTGCCTGGTCAAAGATCCTAAGCTTGCTCTCAAAATAATCCTCAAACGTGGGGTGTTCGATCGGCGAGATGTGGTCGCGGCCGATGTTGAGGAAGCACGCCACGTCAAACGGCAGATTCTCGACGCGTTGGTACTTGAGCGCCTGGCTCGAGACCTCCATGACCATGGACTGGCGACCGGACGTGCGGCAGTTGGCGATATGGCGCCAAACCTCGGGGGCCTCGGGCGTGGTGTTGGTACTCTCGCAGCACTCGATACCATCGTCGGTACTCACCGAGCCGATCATGCCGCAGGACTCGCCCGCCGCCTTGATGATGGACTGGAGCATAAAAGCGGCCGTGGTCTTTCCCTTGGTGCCGGTGATGCCCACGATCTTGACGTCGTGGTCGGGACGGTCGTAGACCTCCGGCGGCAACAGGGCCATGGCCGTGCGAACACTATCAACAACCAGCATCGCAGCACCGCTCTCCTGCGCCAGCGGCTCCAGAGACTCGACCAGCGACTCCTCGCACACAAATGCGACGGCGCCCGCATCGAGCGCCATGCTCAAAAACGCGGGCTTAAAGGCAGCACCTTTGCAAAAGAATACGTCACCTGCCGAGACCGCGCGCGAATCAAACGAGCAGCCGGTCACGGCGCGCTCGTCAACCTGCTCTGATGCGCGCAGCTCGCCGCACACATCGAGAAGCTTGGCAAGCGTATCGACCGTGGTCACGGTCGCGGAATCCGAATGGTGCATCTTTCACCTTTCTCAGCCATTTGGCAGGGACGGTTTTATAGTAACTGAAACGCACCCACGCAAAAACGGCTCCCGGAGGAGCCGTTACGCGCAGGCGTTCGTAAGCCGAGGCTAGGCAGCCTGAACAGCGGGCTGGTCCTCGTCGATAAAGAAGCGCTTGTACCACACTAGGAACACGAGCGGCGTATAGATCTTGCGCTGGAAATCGCCCTTGCCCGCAAAGTGCAGATCGAGCAGGTGCATGAGCTCGTCGGTATTGAAGAACTCGCTTGCCCACGGCGCGGTGAAGTACTCCTTGACATAGTCGTACCACTTTTGCTCGCGCAGCCAGTAGACAATCGGCACCGGGAAGCCCACCTTGGGACGGGTGGCCCACTCATCGGGCAGCGACTTGTTGGCAGCGTGGCGGAGTACCTGCTTGTTGCCGTTCTCGTTGATGCGGTAGCGATCGGGAATGTGCTCGGCGAACTCCATGACTTTGCGGTCCAGGAAGGGCACGCGCAGCTCCAGCGAGTGCGCCATGCACATCTTGTCGGCCTTGAGCAGAATGTCGCCCGGGAGCCACATGTTCATGTCCAGGTACTGCTTCTTGACCAGTTCGGGCTGACCCTTCACGCGTGCGTAGATGGGTGCAGCGAGCTCAAAGGCGCCATCGCCGGTGTTGTACTCGGGCTTGAGCACGCCGTCGACCTCGCGCTCCGGCCATACCAGAGCCTGTCCCAGGAACGACTTCTCGGGGATCTCGGCACCCTTGACCAGGAAGTTATGTCCCTTGAAGTACGGCATATGCAGCGCCAGGTTACCGAGCGCGCGACGGATGGGCAGCGGCACCATCTTTTTGTACTTGCGCACCGGGACCGTGTCCTCGTAGTAGGCGTAGCCGCCAAAGAGCTCGTCGGCGCCTTCGCCCGAAAGCACGACGGTAACGTCCTTGCGAGCCATCTCGGCCAAGAACCACAGCGGCACGGAAGACAGGTTGGACTGCGGCTCGTCCATGTGATACTGGATGTCCTCGAGCGCACCGAAGAACTCGTCGGCGGTAATCATCTTGCGAACGTTCTCGACGCCGAGCTTATCGGAAAGCTCCTTGGCGTAGTTGGTCTCGTTGAAGTTCTTGTAGTCAAAGCCCACCGAGAAGGTCTTGTCGGGCATGAGGCAAGCGGCGATGTAGCTGGAGTCGACGCCACCGGAGAGGAACGACGCGACCTTGACGTCGGCGATGCGATGGGCCTCGACGCTCTCGTGCACGACCTCGTCCAGCTCGTCGACGTACTCCTCGAACGGCTTCTCGACGGCAGAGTAATCGCAATCCCAGTAGCGCTCGATGTTCATCTTGCCGGTCGGGATATCGACGGTAAAGTAGTGCGCCGGCGGCAGCTTGTAGACACCCTCGAAGAAGGTCTCCTCGGTTGCCGAATACTGCAGCGTCATGTACGGACGCAGGGCCTTTTTGTTGACCGCCTTGTGGAAGTGCGGGTAGTCCAGGAAGCTCTTGATCTCGGAACCAAAGAGCACGCCCGGAGCGCCGTCGCCCGCATCGGCCATGGGATAGTAGTAAAGCGGCTTGATGCCAAAGATGTCACGGGCGCCAAAAAGCTTGTTCTTCTTTTTGTCCCAGATGACGAAGGCGTACATACCGCGCAGGCGATCGAGGACAGCCTCGCCCCACTCCTCGTAGCCGTGCAGGAGGCTCTCGGTGTCGGCGCCGCAATGGAACTTGTAGCCCTTGGCTTCGAGCTCGGAACGGAGTTCTTGGAAGTTGTAGATCTCACCGTTGAAGACAATGACGACGCTGCCGTCCTCATTGGCCATGGGCTGAGCGCCGGCCTCGGTCAGGTCGAGGATCGACAAGCGGCGGAAGCCGAGGGCAACGCGGCCGTCGATAAACTGACCGCCCATGTCGGGACCGCGATGGACGATGCGGTCCATCATCTTGGTGAGCACCTCGGATTGGTTATCCGTCCCACCGACAAAACCGACAAAACCGCACATATACTATCCCCTCTGCTGTTGCTGGGCATCAAATCGAATCAGTAGCTTTTGAGTATACCCGAGGGCGTAAAGAGGGGCGGAATGTTCAGGCAATCTCAACTGAATCAGCTCCGCGCCGACACGCGCCAGTTACCTTTAATGGATATGAGATGAATGAGGCAATTGTTTTGCTATACTCTCTCCGCACGGGCGATTGGCGCAACGGTTAGCGCAGGTGCTTTACACGCACAAGGCTGGGGGTTCGAATCCCTCATCGCCCACCATTGAATTGGAAACGGTCCTCGAAAGGGGACCGTTTTTGTTTGGGCCCATTTCATGGGATTCGAACCCGCAAGGGTGCGGAGCTGAGGAAACGCGAAGCGTTTTCCAGCGCAGCACGCGAGGAGCGGAGCGACGAAGCGGGGCGCGGGCGGCGCCAGCCGCACGCGGACATCCCTCATCGCCCACCACTGAATTGTTAGGCCTCCAGCGATGGAGGCCTTTCCTTTTTCAGGCCCAGCGCATGGGATTCGAACCCGCCAGCACGTCTGTCACAAAGGCCGTGGTCAAAAAATGGCAAAAATGAGTACTGCTACTTTGTTTGCAACATATAAATAGACAGTATTTGCTTAAGTTACGCAACATATGTCCATTATAAGGGCTAACAGTTGAATCAAAATCGTGCTTTCATCGCCATTTCGACTTGCTATCTGGCCTTATTAGTCCAAAATTGCTGCTACCAAATCGGTAACAGTACTCATATTTGATGTTTTTTGACCAGCAGGTCTCCCTGCCTTAGCAAATCTAAGGCAAAACGGGCTCCAGACCGCTGAATCATGCCGCGTAGGGCACTTCCGCAGTCCGGAACCCGGTCCAAATTGAATTATCGCACCGCGTTAGCCCAAGACACCCGACAGGATCTCGATCAGGCTGTCCACGTCGGCTTCCTCGCAGACGAGCGGCGGCAAGAAACGCAGCGTATGGGCACCCGTAGCGTTAATCACGACACCGGCGGCCAGCGCGCGGGCAACAATATCATGCGCATCGCCCGCAGCGTCATCCAAGTCGCATCCGAGCATCAGGCCGCGGCCACGAACCTCAACCACGTGCGGGAGCTTGGCGAGCTTTGCCTCCATATAGGCGCCCACCTTGGCAGCATGCTCGGCATAATCGCCACGCACAAGCGCGGAGAGCGTCGCGGCACACGCCGCGATGGGCAAGCAGCTACCGCCAAAGGTCGAGCCATGGTCGCCCGGCTTAAACACGTCGGCAATCTCCTTCTTTGCCACGACGGCACCCATGGGCACGCCGTCGGCAATGCCCTTGGCAAGGCTCATGATGTCGGGCTCCACGTCATAGGTTTGGAACGCAAATGGCTTGCCGGAGCGGAAGATGCCGCACTGGACCTCGTCGGCGATAAGCACGGCGCCCACTTCGTGTGCCAGGTCGCGCGCTGCCGCCATAAACTCCTCGGTCATAGGGTGCACGCCACTCTCACCCTGGATCGGTTCGAGCATTACAGCGCATATTTCACTGCCCAGCTGCTTAAAGATCGCACGCAGTTCATCGACATCGTTGGGCGTGCAGGCCACAAAGCCACCCGGCAGCGGGCGGAAGCTGTCCTGCAGCCAATCCTGCATGGTGGCGGCAATGGTCTCGAGCGTACGGCCGTGGAAGCCGCCGCGCATGCACACGATGGTGTTGCCGCCATTACCGGCACGCTTGGCGTACAGGCGCGCGAGCTTCATCGAGCCCTCGTTGGCCTCGGCGCCAGAGTTGGCAAAGAAGGTCTCCCAAACCTGCTCATCCGCAGCCGGGGCACCAAGAGCAGCTGCCGTGGTCTCATCGCCGGCGGCAATGGCATCGGCAAGCACGCGCGCACCATCTACGTCGTCGTTAGCAAGCTTGGACAGCAGCGCCGCGACCTGTCCGCGCTGCTCAATGTAGAAGTAATTGGAGACATGCATGAGCTTTTTGGTCTGTGCCTCGAGCGCCGAGAGCACAGCCGGGTCGCCATGACCTAGGCTGCACACGCCGATGCCGGCAAGAAAGTCGAGGTACTCACGGCCATCGTCGCCGGTGAGCTTCATGCCGTGACCCTCGACAAACTCGACCGGAGAGCGGCCAAAGGTATGCATAACGTAATGGGATTCAAGCGATTGCTGAGCTGCAAGTGACATGGGATGCCTTTCGTTGGGCGCCAGACGGCGCGGGGCTATGGGTGCAGGAATGGGGCGGCTGCGGGTCAGCTAGACCGTCTGAAGCTTCTCGACCTCGTCAAGGTTTTCGGTCAGACGCGCAGCAAACGTCGAAAGCGGATGCGGATGCGTATCGAACTCGTAAGCCGTCTCGGTGGAATGGATCACGGTGCCGACGCCGGCATCGGTCAGCAGCTCCAGGAGCAGCGAATGCGGCGTAGTACCGTTAATGATGTGGGCACGAAATACGCCGCCGGTAAGCGCATCGACGGCCGCGCGCAGCTTGGGAATCATGCCCTTATCGACCTCGCCGCCGTAGAGCATTTCGTTAACCTCGTCGAGCGTTAGGTTGGAGATAAGCGAGTCCTTGTCGCTAAAGTCCTTGTACAGGCCATCGACATCGGTCAAAAAGATCGCCTTATGCGCGTGGAGCGCCGCGGCAACGGCACCGGCGGCGGTGTCGGCGTTGATGTTGAAGAAACCGCCGTCCTCCCCCGCCGCGACGGTAGCGATGACGGGGATGTACTCGCTATCGAGTAAGCGCTCGATATAGTCGGTGTTGACGTGCATCACTTTGCCCACGCGACCGAGCTCGGGGTCGAGCGGCTCGGCGATGAGCGTGCCGGCATCGCTGCCCGACACGCCCACGGCCAGGTTGCCGTGGTGGTTGATGGCAGCAACCAGCTCCTGGTTAACCTTGCCGCCCAGCACCTCGCGCACGATATCCATAGTCGCCGGCGTGGTCACGCGCTGGCCGTTCTTAAACTCGACGGGAATATCGTAATGGCTCAGCGCCTCGTTGATAGCCTTGCCGCCGCCGTGCACGATGACGGGGCGCATACCGATGATCTTGAGCAAAACGATGTCGCTCATCACGTCGCGGCGCAGCTGCTCATCAACCATGGCGGCTCCGCCATATTTGATAACAACCGTCTTGCCGGTCAGGTTCTTAATCCACGGCAGCGCTTCGAACAGCAGCTGCGCGGTTGCTTCGTTGGATTCGCTCGAACGACAATCGCGTGCGAATTTCATAATCTGCCTCGTCTTTCGTATCGTTATCGCGCCGTGCTCCGCTGTCCGCAATCGCGGCAAGATGCGCAGCGTGCCTGGAATCTAGGAACGGTAGTCGCCGTTGATGGAGATGTATTCATGCGTGAGGTCGCAGGTCCACACGGTCGTTGCCGCGTCGCCTGCGCCCAGGTCGGCCGAGATCACGATCTCGGGCGCCTCGAAACGTCGTAGAGCCTCGTCCTCGTCAAAGCGAACAGTCAGACCGTCGCGACAGACGGGCATGCCCATCATGTCGATGGAAACGTCTTCCTGATTAAACTTCACGCCGCACTTGCCAAGCGCCATGGCAACGCGGCCCCAGTTGCAGTCGTGGCCGGCGATGCAGGTCTTAACGAGCGGCGAGTTGGCAACGGCACGAGCGGCGATATCAGCTTCCTCGTCGTTGGCGGCTCCGGTAACGTTGACCGTAACAAGCTTGGATGCGCCCTCACCATCGGCGGCGATATTGCGCGCCAGGCTCTCGCACACCTCGTGCACGGCAAATGCCAACTCGTCGAAGGCATCGGAGCCCTCGACGATAGGCTCGGCATCTGCGGCAGCGGCGCCGGAGGCAAGCATGATGCAGGTGTCGTTGGTCGAGGTGTCGGAATCGACCGTTACCTTGTTAAAGGTCTGCTTGACGGTCGAGAGCAGCAGGGCATGAAGTGCCGCAGGCTCGACGGGGGCATCGGTGGTGATAACTGCGATCATGGTGGCCATATTGGGCATGATCATGCCCGAGCCCTTGCACATGCCGCCTACCGTATAGACATTGCCCGCATGACCCGCAGCCTCACTGACGTAGGACACGGCGTACTCCTTGGAGTGCGTGTCGGTCGTCATGATGGCGCGAGCGGCATCGGCGCCACCGTGGGCGGAGAGCGCCTCGTAGGCAGCAGGAATGGCTGTCTCAAACGTGTCGATCGGCAGAATCTGGCCAATCACACCCGTGGAGGCAACCAGGATCTGCTGGGGTTCGCAGCCGATAACCTGCGATGCGATGTTGCAGGTCTCGCGCGCGCAGGCAAGGCCGGTCTCGCCCGTGGCGGCGTTCGCGTTGCCGGAGTTGATTGAAACACCGGCGATGATACCGTAGCCCTTGTCCGCACCGCCCAGGTTGGCACGGCTCACCTGCACGGGCGCCGCGCAAAAGCGGTTGGTCGTAAACACGCCGGCGCCGGGACAGGGTTTATCGGGCATGACGAGCGCATAGTCTAAGCGCTCGGGATTCTTCCGGAATCCCGCATGGATGCCTGCGGCCTTAAAGCCGGCCGCTGCCGTAACGCCACCCTCGACGGCGCGAATCTTGATATCAATCAGGTCGGTATTCATCGTCTTTATGACTCCTTATGTCAAACAAAAAACGGACATCGGTTGGTGCGCCATGCCAGTCGCAATCATGAGACCAGCTTAAAAGTGGCGCCCCACTCGATGCCCGACTACCAAATCGTTAACAATCGAATGTGCTACACCGGGCACGCCACTGTGGGCAAGCCTCGTCGCTCGTCAAAGCCAAAGACGATATTGGCGCACTGGACTGCTTGGCCCGCAGCGCCCTTGCACAAATTGTCGATGGCGCCCGTCGCCACCAGCACGCCCGCGCGCTTGTTGAACGCAAGGCCAATCTGGGCGGCGTTGGTGCCGACGACCGAAGCCGTCTTGGGCTGCTGGCCGGCATCGAGCACGCGCACAAAGGTGCGTCCAGCGTAGAACTGCTTGTAATAGTCGACAACGTCCTCAAGGATCAAGGTATCGATAGCCTGCGGCGCAAGCGGCATCGTTACCGTAGAGAGTAGACCGCGCTTGAGGGGTGCCAGGTGCGGGGTAAAGACGACGCGATCTGTTAGACCAAGGATTTGCTCGATTTCGGGCGTGTGACGATGCTTGCCCACGCCGTAGGCCTCCAAATTCTCGTCGGCGCTGCAAAAATGCGTACGAGCGTTGCAGGACTTGCCGGCACCCGTCACACCGCTGATGGCATCGACAATCACGGGACCGTTCTCGGCCACCCAGCCCGCACGCACGGCAGGAGCGGCAGCAAGGCTCGTTGCGGTGGGATAGCAGCCGGCGCAGGCGACCAACACGGGCCTGCCAGCAGCATGGCTGGAAGCAGCGGTCTCCAAGTCCTGGCAGAACAGCTCGGGCAGGCCGAAGGCACGTGTCTTGAGTAGCTCGGGGCTCGTGTGCTCGGCGGCATACCATGCCTCAAACACGGCCGGATCGCTCAGGCGGTAATCGGCCGAAAGATCAAAGCAGGAAACGTCTGCGGCAAGCAGGGCGGGCACCTGCGCCATGGCGGCGGTGTGCGGCACGGCCAAAAATACCGCGTCGCAGCTCTTGAGCTCGGGGGCGTCATGCGTGGTGAAAACCAGATCGCTCACGCCAGCAAAGCTCGGATACACCGCGGACAGCGGCTGGCCGGCATCGGCGTTGGACGTAATGGCAACAAGTTCAAACTCGGGATGGCCGAGCACGAGGCGAATGAGCTCGGCTCCGGCATATCCAGCCGCGCCGACGATTCCAACCTTCAAAGACATATCAGACTCCTTGTCTGCGATTTATGCACCGATGCGCATTTCGCAGCGGTCGTTATGAAGTGGGTTGAAACTTTAGCACCAAAAGATGCATGAATACGTAAATGGCTTGCATATTCATGCATTGAAACATTCCCGACACATTCGCTTGAAGGAATTGACAAATGGAGCGGGCCCCGTATT
>NZ_JAQLFL010000008.1 GCF_028206995.1 Collinsella aerofaciens
GTCGCGAGTTCCGCACGCAAAGGAAAGCACTTAATGTGCTTTCCGTCTTGCGCAGGACTGTAGAGCAGCAAACTTAACCCCCGCCCTCAGCCCCGGAGACCCTCCCGGATGACCCCGAAAAATTTTTTCAAAAAAGTTGTTGCGCGCCGGACAGACTTCTGTGTATACTAATCCCCGCAGCGCACGCGAGCGGAAACAAACGCGAACGTCTGCCTGGGGAGTTAGCTCAGTTTGGTTAGAGCGCCGGCCTGTCACGTCGGAGGTCGCGGGTTCGAGCCCCGTACTTCCCGCCAACGCAATTAAAGCCACGTCTTCGGACGTGGCTTTTTGCGTTTGATGCACTTTGTTTCGATAGAACGATCGCCCTGGTGCATCTTCGCCCAGAATCCCCGCGCCTTCGGGAACGCAAGTAAAATCTAATAAGTATATCTGTCTGAACAACAGCTTTGTTGCGCAACACCTGTTCTACGAGACAGGGGGTTAGGTTATACTAAATTGCACTGTGCGCCGCATCTGATGCATTTCGCTCCAAGCGCGGCACTCAGTGGATATCCGATTTACCATTTGGATGTCCTGGCGGTCATTTAGCGTCTCGACACAAGCTCGGCCCCGGAGCTCGTTCGAGCTGTTCGTATTCCTTGAAAGGGGAAAAATGGACATATCGAGGAAGACTGATTACGCCCTTCGCATGCTGGCGATGCTTGCCGAGGATCCGGAGCGTTTGCTTTCTGTTCGCACCGCTGCCGAAGAGGTCAATGTCCCGTATTCGTTTGCCCGCTCGATTCAGCACGGTTTGGTCCAGGCCGGTATTGTGGAGAGCCTGCGTGGCGTCCACGGTGGCATGCGTCTCAAGGTCAGTCCGGACGACGTCACTATCCGCCAGGTCGTCGAGGCCGTTCAGGGTCCTATGGTTATGAACGATTGCACCGCGCCCGATGGTGACTGTGCGCGCATGGGCGCGTGCTGCTATCATCCCCTGTGGGCCGGAGCCCAGGCGTTGATGCGCGACTACCTCGATTCCGTTTCGCTCGGCGACATCGTCGCTCACCGCCAGTTCCCGGCCGTCGATCCCAAGTTCGCCGACCGCGAAGCGTTTCCCGAGTACGCCACCTGCGCGTGCGCTTACCGGGAGGAATAGCGCCGCATAAGGAGCATAGCCATGATTCAGGACCCCTTTCGTTCGATGATTCGTTCGGAAGGGGTCCTGCGTTATCGCGACCTTCCGTGGCGCCGCACACGCGATCCGTACATCATTTGGCTTTCTGAGGTCATGCTGCAGCAAACGCAGGTGCCGCGTGTGGAGGCGCGCATGCCGGTGTGGCTCGATCGTTTTCCGACTGTGCAGGCGCTTGCCCAGGCCGCGCCTTCCGATGTTTTGGACGCTTGGCAGGGCATGGGCTACAACCGACGCGCTCTGGCGCTTCATGGGGCCGCTCAGCGCGTTGTAGAGGACTGGGACGGGGAGTTTCCGCGTGAGACGCGTGACTTGGTCGCTCTGCCCGGCATTGGCCCGGCAACGGCGCAGGGCATCCGTTCGTTTGCGTTTGATCTTCCAGGCGTGTATCTAGAGACCAATGTGCGCACGGTCTTTTTGCATCATTTCTTTCCCGATGTGCCGGCCGTTCCCGATCGCGAGCTGGTGCCGCTGATTCAAGCCGCCTGTCCGGCGGCCCCTGGTGCGGCGGCGGATGAGATTGCGCCCTTTGCCGTGCCTCAAGACGATGCCGACACGCCGCGCGCATGGTATTACGCGTTGCTGGATTACGGCGCGTATCTTAAAAAGACGCTGCCCAATCCGTCCAGGCGGTCGGCGGGCTATAGTCGTCAGTCCAAGTTTGAGGGCTCGCGTCGCCAAAAGCGCGCCCACATTGTGCGCATGCTGCTGGCGGCGCGCGATGGACAACCGGCAGGTATTACGCTCGATGAAGCCGTTGCAGGCGTTAACGAGATGGAGACGGCAGCCGGCCGAGAGCCGGTCGAGCGCGAGCTGGTCGCAAGCATTCTTGCCGATCTGGAGCGCGAGGGCTTTTGCGGCTCCGAGGGCGATCGTTGGCTGAGTGTGTAGCTCACTCGAATCTGAAGAACGGGATTGTAAGGTTTAAATTCTCGGCATGAGGGCATCCTTAAAGCAAGGCCGCTCAAAGTCTGTGGGCGGCATGCGTTGAAGGGAAGTACACCTATGGATTTTGAGAATTCCCAAACCAAGAAGAACCTCGAGACCGCTTTTGCCGGTGAGTCCCAGGCACACACCAAGTATCGCTACTATGCATCCAAGGCCAAAAAGGACGGCTACGTTCAGATCTCGAATATTTTTGCCGAGACGGCGGGCAACGAGTCCGAGCACGCCAAGCTGTGGTTTAAGTATCTGCACGACGGCGCCGTTCCGGGCACTCTGGACAACCTGCGCGACGCCGCTGCGGGCGAGAACTACGAGTGGACCACGATGTACGACGAGTTCGCCAAGACCGCCGAGGAGGAGGGCTTTGTCGAGATTGCCGCAAAGTTCCGTGGCGTCGCCGCCGTCGAGAAGGCCCACGAGGAGCGCTACAACAAACTCGTCGAGCGCATCGAGTCGGGCGAGGTGTTTGAGCGTGAGGGCGTGAAGGTGTGGAAGTGCCTGAACTGCGGGCACCTGCACGTTGGTGCCGAGGCGCCTGAGGTGTGCCCGGTGTGTAACCACCCGAAGGCGTACTTTGAGGAGCAGGTGGTGAACTACTAGCGCTTGGCGCTGGCGTGAGCTGGGCCGGGAGGGCCGGACTACCTTCCCTCCTCGCTCACGGCTTCGCAGGGTCGCGTTGAGGGAAGGTAGTCCGGCCCTCCCGGCCCGCTTTGGTTCGTTGCGTGCTCGCTACAGAAAAGCTGATAACTAAGTTTGTGTGCCGCCCCTATCGGGGCGGCACGTTTTTGTATGGGGACTGGTTGGGACGGCACCGTTCATGGGTGGGGTACACTGGGTGGCGACTTTTAGTTTATCTACTACCTGATGGGGTGTTTTTGTATGGGTAAGAAGTCTCGGGCTCGGGTTGCTGCGGCGGGAACTCGCAAGGATCCTGGTCGTCGGGTTGCCGAGGGTAAAAAGGTCGATCGTGTCGAGAAGGACAAGAAGGTTGGCGCGCATGCTCATCCTGAGTGGGCGCCTCACCTCAATACGGCTAGCGAGGATCTGACTGCTAAGTTGTTTACTCTGGTCGAGGTTATCTTGGGCGTGGTGCCCGTGGTGGTCATTGGCTTGTTCTTGGCTTCGAAAGATGCCACGAGTGTCGATAAACTCACCGATGTCTTTTCTCAGGACCCCTCGATGGTGGTTACGTTTATCTCTGCGTGCCTGCAGCCGTTTGTGGCGTACATGTTGTACATGATTTATCGCAAATACTGCGAGGGCGACGCTGGTTTTGCCGCCGGCAACCTGATCGGTCTTTTGTGCTCCGAGATCCTACTGCTCAATATCCCAGGCGTCATCGGTATGGGCATCTTGCTGTGGCGTGTTTGGCGCAACGTCGCCCCGCACTTTGAGAGCTGGTTGTTTGAGCGTCGTGCAATGGGCGTGCTGGCAGACATTGCGGGCTCGCTCGTGATTCTAGCCTTGGCGTTTCTGTGCGCCACCGCTGCCCGCGGTCTCGCGGGCATGTAGTCGGTCCTCACCGACCACGGGGCGCAGGGCGGGGAAACCTTTCCCTCTCGCTCACGGCTTCGCAGGGTCGCGCGAGGCAAAGGTTTCCCCGCCCTGCGCTCCGGCGTTGGGTCGTCGCGTGCTCGTTACAGAAAAGCTGATAAGAAGTTTGCGTGCCGCCCCTTTTGGGGCGGCACGTTTTTGTATGGGGTCCCGGTCTCCACAATTTTCGTCAAGCTTTTGGTTAGATTTTGGTCAGTTGGCGTAAGGGTGGAAGGCCAAAAGATTGCTGGCGAAAAAAGCTCAGAGAAAGTGCTGGTAGGGGAGTTGTTGAGCTTTTCGACAGCTTTTGAGCAAAAGAAACTTTGTGGCTATTGCCGGCGATTGCGTTGTCGCGGTCATGGCGGTGCGGGATGCTGGTCGTAAGCGTCGAACGCTCCGATTTTGGAGGCCAACATGGACCTGTTTCTTGAGACCCCACAGCAACAAGCCGAGCGCATGCTGCGGCAGCAGCGGCGGCTTATAGAGATGCAAATGCAAGGGGTTGCCAACCAGGCGCCCGTGCAAAACGTCGTGCCCGCTGCTGTACCTGCAGCCGTGCCCGGGTGCGAATCGGCACCAGAGGCCTATTCCGTACAGCAAGATTCATATGCGCAGGAGCTCGCGTTCGACAAGCGTCGTGCGCGTCGTCGCCGCGTGGGCCAGCGCCTGCGCACATTGGCGATGATCGTGCTCATTCCGCTAGGACTTGCGGCAATCTTCTTGGCCTCATATGCCCTCACGTGCATTCTCAACGGTGCCTCGCCCAATGAGGTGCTCCAGCATCTAGCGGCCCTGGGCCAGCGCCTAGGCGATGTCGCAACAACCATCCGCGCCGGCTGGGAGAGTTAGCGTTTGTCACATTAGGACTTCCAGGGTGTACGAATTATCGCCACGAGCAGAATTCTTGCATCCTGTGGGTCCTGTCGTGCGACTGAATAGTATTATTGAAGATAAATAATAATAGGATTTGCTATGTATAAGCAGGATTTAGAGCAGACTCTTTTGGGCATTGACGAAGAGGCGGAGCTGGAAATAGGTCCAAGAGACGACAGGCCGAACGTTGTATTGGTGGGAGGAAGCGCCTTCATGCTAAACGATGTGACGAATCGTTCGGTTACACATGACATTGATGTGTTTGAGGCAGATAGGTGCCTCCGCGAGATCATAGCTCGATACCCCGAGGTGAATGGTATGGCGGTGGCATATTGTAATCAGATGCCGTTCAATTACGAAGATCGTTTGATTCCCTTGGATATTGGGGCGCGCTTTATCAGGTACTTTACGCCATCCTTGGAGGACCTGGCGGTAATGAAGCTCTATGCCTGTCGTCCGAACGACATCATCGATCTTCATAGCCAGGCATTCGTCGACCGACTTGATTGGGGACTGCTCGAACGGCTTATATTCGACGAGGGCGAGGCGCTGGCGTCGTCGCCTTCGGAGCGGAGTTATCAAGAGATGGTCTGCGCATACAGCCAATACAAAAAGGAGGTGCTCGGTTGAATCTGACCTTTGAGGGATTCTTAAAAGGCTATTGCCGAGAGCTATCCGGACAGCAGTCGCTCAGTTTTAGAAAACTGGTTAAGCAAGCGACGACGGTTGCGCCGCGCGTGGCGGAGCCCCTGTTTTTGCTCGCTTTGGCACAGGGTAAAGCCGAATACGTTCTGGGCTTATCCGAGGGTTCGTGGATGGAAGAGGGTTACCGAGGCGTTTTGTCCTTGTACGCCCAAACGGGTAGCCTGGCATCTCTATGCGCCGAGGACAAACTTCCTAATCGTTATGCCAACGTTTGGCGTGCGTATAGAGCGGTGAAGGAAAAGCCAGTGGCGGACAGAAGAATCAACGCCCTGATGCGAAAAAGAACGTTGGGAGCGCTAGAGGAATCGGGTGTAACGCGCTACGGTCTCTGCCGCGATTTGAATCTGAATAAGGGAAACGTGTACGCATATTTAGCCGGTGATGACTCAAAGGTGAGCAGGGAGACGGCGCGCCGCATTATGGAATATGCGGAGGAGAGGGGCGCCCAAGAAGGGGCCGGGCGCCCGGTGCGTATGGCGGGGTAAGATTGATCGCGGTTTTGATTGGTGCTCGATTGGGTTTGTTGGGCGGAGTTTATGTCTGCTATTGATATTGTGCTTGTTGTGATCGCCTTGGTGGCGGTGGGGGTTGCTGTGGCTTGCGCCCTCCAGCTCAAGAGCCTGCGTGCCGAGTTGCGGGAGCGTGGCGACAGTAGCGCGGAAACGCTGGCAGCACTCGAGCAGGCCAACAACGCGCTCGATGCCCTGAACGTCGCGCTGGCCGAAACTCGCCGCACGGCCAATGCCATCGCGCAGCAGCAGACGACAGATGCGGCCGTGGAGCAGCAACGTTACCTGACCATCGCACGTGAGTTTTCGCAAGCTGGTGACCGGATGGATGACCTGCGCCGCGAGACGGCCCAACAGCTCGGTGCCAACCGCGAGGGTATCGAGCATCGCCTGGACAAGGTGCGCGAAACGGTCGATGCTCAGCTGGGCGCCATCCGCAAAGACAACAACGTGCAGCTCGATCAAATGCGTGCGACGGTGGACGAGAAGCTCTCCCGCACGCTCAACGACCGACTGTCGGCATCGTTTAAGCAGGTGAGCGACCAGCTCGAGGCCGTGTACAAGGGCCTGGGCGACATGCAGTCCATCGCCACCGGCGTGGGCGACCTTAAGCGCGTGCTGGGCAACGTGAAGGCGCGTGGCATTTTGGGCGAGGTGCAGCTGGGTGCAATTCTGGCGGACATCCTTACGCCCGACCAGTATCTGGAAAACGTCGCCACCAAGCCCGGCGCCTCGGAGCGCGTTGAGTTTGCCGTCAAGCTGCCGGTGGACGAGGGCGATCCCGTGCTGCTGCCGATCGACTCCAAATTCCCGGGCGACGCGTACGAGCACTTGCTCGACGCGCAGGAGTCGGGCGATGCGGAGACCGTGGCGGCTGCGCGCAAGACGCTCGACACCATGGTCAAGCGCGAGGCAAAGGACATTTGCGAAAAGTACCTGAGTGTGCCGGCAACGACCAACTTTGGCATCATGTTCGTGCCGTTTGAAGGGCTGTACGCCGAGGTCGTCAGCCGCTCCGGGCTTATCGAGACCCTGGGCCGCGACTATCACGTCAACGTTGCCGGCCCCAGCACCATGGCGGCCATTCTCAACAGCCTGCAGATGAGCTACCAGACGTTTAGGCTGCAAAAACGCACCGACGATGTACTGCGAGTGCTCTCCGCCGTCAAGGCCGAGCTGCCGCGCTATCAAAAGGCGCTGCGCCGCGCCCAGCAGCAGATCGAGACCGCGGGTAAAACGGTCGAGGGCATTATCACCACGCGCACCAACGTCATGGAGCGCAAACTCAAGGATATCGACGCGCTGGAAGACGCCGACCAAGCCGATGAGATCTTGGGACTCACGCCCGCGGGCCTTTCCACAGACCAAGAAGACGAGGACTAATTGCAACAAGGCAGCGGGGCACCGGCGCAAACGCGGGCACCCCGCTGCCTTTCACATCGCGCTTGCCTGAAGTGCGCTTTAGTGTGCAACAATGGCGTTTCGCCCTATCAGACGCGAAAGGAAGCCCATGTCTCAGAGAAACACCAGTCCGCTGAAACGCTCCACCGTGCGCCGCACGCTGCAGCGGTTTTGGGGTGTCACGCGCACGCAGCCGCTGATTGTCTTTCTCTCGGTGTTCTCGTCGGCGGGCTACATCTTTTTGCTGACGTTTGCCAATACCTATGTGATGGCCCTCATTGTCGACCGCGTTCAAGCCGGTCCCGTGGCGGGTGATCAGGTGTTTGAGGTCTTCGGCCCCTATATCCTGGCGCTCGTACTCGTTAACCTGGTGGGCCAAATCCTCTCCAAGCTGCAGGACTACACCGTCTACAAGCTCGAGATTGCGGGCAACTATCACCTGGCGCGCCTGTGCTTCGACACGCTCTCCAATCAATCCATGACATTTCACACCAGCCGCTTTGGCGGATCGCTCGTGAGCCAGACGAGCCGTTTTATGAGCGGCTATACGGGGCTGGTCGACGTGACGGTGTATTCGCTCATCCCCACCATCACCTCGGTCATCTGCACGGTGGCGGCGCTCGCCCCGGTGGTGCCGACGTTTACCGTGATCCTGGTGTGCATCATGGCCGTCTACATCGCGTTTGTCTGGCTTATGTACAAGCGCATCATGCCGCTTTCGGCCGCGACGTCCGCCGCGCAGAACAAGCTCTCGGGCGTGCTCTCCGACGCGGTCACGAACATCTTGGCCGTCAAGACCTGCGGGCGCGAGGACTTTGAACGTGATCTGTTCGACGCCGCTGATCGTGCCGCGCGCGATGCCGAGACGGTCTCGATGCACGCCATGATGCAGCGCAACTTTACGACCTCGGGTCTTATCGTCATCACCATGGCCGTGGTGAGCGTATTCGTGGCGGGCGGCAACGCGTGGTTTGGCATCTCGGCCGGCTCGCTCGTCATGATCTTTACCTACACCTATAACCTCACCATGCGCCTGAACTACGTAAGCTCCATGATGCAGCGCATCAACCGCGCGCTCGGCGATGCGGCCGAGATGACGCGCGTGCTGGACGAGCCACGTTTGGTGGCAGATGACCCGGACGCCCCCGAGCTCAAAGTGACCGAGGGCGCGATTGATTTTGAGCAGCTGAGCTTTGCGTACCGTGACGCTGCGGCGGGCGAGAGCGTGTTCGATGACCTGACACTTCATGTGGCGGCGGGCCAGCGCGTGGGCCTGGTGGGCAAATCGGGCTCGGGCAAGACGACGCTCACCAAGTTGTTGTTGCGCCTGGACGATGTACAGGGCGGCCGCGTGCTCGTGGACGGCCAGGACGTCTCGCGCTGCACGCAGCAGAGCCTGCGCCGTCAGGTTGCCTACGTGCCGCAGGAGGCGCTGCTGTTCCACCGCTCCATTCGCGAAAACATTGCCTACGGTCGTCCCAACGCCACTGATGAGCAGATTCGCGAGGCGGCTCGCTTGGCTAATGCGACCGAGTTTATCGACCGCTTGCCCCGTGGCTTTGACACTATGGTGGGCGAGCGCGGCGTCAAGCTCTCTGGCGGTCAGCGTCAGCGCGTGGCTATCGCCCGCGCCATCCTAACCGACGCGCCGATTCTGGTGCTCGACGAGGCGACGTCTGCCTTGGACAGCGAGTCCGAGGCGTTGGTGCAGGAGGCGCTCGAGAATCTGATGCGCGGCCGCACCTCCATTGTGGTGGCGCACCGCCTGTCCACCGTGGCGGCGCTTGACCGCATTGTGGTGCTGGCCGATGGCGAGATTGTCGAGGACGGCACGCATACGCAGCTCGTCGAGGTGGGTGGCGAGTACGCGAGCCTGTGGAGCCGTCAGACCGGCGCATTCTTGGAGGCTTAAGCGTCTCGGACGTGGGACAATTGTGCCCATAAGTTTATTGTGCCGTTGAGCCGAGGAGTCGTTATGCCACGCGAGACCAATGCCGCCAAACGCGAGCGCGCCGTTGAGGTGTGTGAGCGCCTCAACCGTCGCTATGGCCCGGTCGAGTGCTTTTTGGACCACGAGAATCCCTTCCGCCTGCTGATCGCGGTGTTGCTCTCGGCGCAAACGACCGACGC
This sequence comes from Collinsella aerofaciens, assembly GCF_028206995.1. Classification (GTDB taxonomy): domain Bacteria; phylum Actinomycetota; class Coriobacteriia; order Coriobacteriales; family Coriobacteriaceae; genus Collinsella; species Collinsella aerofaciens_AQ. The sequence continues at coordinate 9,271 of NZ_JAQLFL010000008.1, forward strand.
GCAGGTCAACAAGGTGACGCCGAAGCTGTTTGCCCAGTGGCCCACGCCCGAGGCCATGGCCGGGGCGAGTGTGGCTGACGTGGCAGACACCATCAAGTCACTCGGCTTTTATAAGAGCAAGGCCAAGCACGCCGTGGAGGCCGCGCAGATGATCGTCGCCGACTATGGCGGCGAGGTGCCGGCCGACATGAAGGAACTCGTGAAGCTGCCGGGCGTGGGACGCAAGACGGCGAACATCGTGCTCAACGTGGGGTATGGCATCGTGGAGGGCATTGCGGTGGACACGCACGTCAACCGCATTGCGCATCGCCTGATGTTGAGTCCCAAGACACATGCCAAGGAGCCGCTCAAGACCGAGCAGGATCTGCTCAAGATTTTGCCGCACGAGTATTGGGAGTCGGTCAACCATCAGTGGATCACCTTCGGTCGCGAGATCTGCGACGCCCGCAAACCCAAGTGTGACGAGTGTCCGCTGGCAGATTTGTGCCCCAGCGTGCGCGTAGCGGGGTAGGGCGGAACGCATCTTCGTCTGGCGTTTTTTGCGGGGCTGGGTTTGCTCTTGAGCCGGAGTCCTCTCCATGCGCTACCATGACAGGCAATGAAATCCGCCGCATACCCGCCGAGCTTGCCCCGGCGGGCTTTTGGCGTTGCAATGCCGGAGGAACAGCATGCTCATTCACCGTATAGCCGCGCAGCTCTACACTGCCGAGGCCTTGCAGGCCGTCGAGGCCGGGCTCGATGCTGGCGAGGACGTGACGCTGGCTGTGTCGCAGTCGGGCCGCACGCTTATGGCGGCCGCCCAGTTTGCGCGCCGTCCGCGCCCGACGGTCTATATCGTGAGCGGCGAGGATGCGGCCGATCGCGCCGCGCGTAGCCTTGCCGCCTACGTGGGCCTGGCGCACGTGTGTCGTTTTCCTGAGCGCAAGGACTATCCGTGGCGCGAGCAGGCGCCGGACGACGCCGTGGTGGCGCAGCGCTGCGAGGCTCTGGGGCGCATCGTGCGCGGGGACAACTGCATCATGGTCGCCTCGGCTCGCGCGCTGCTGCGCTGCGTGCCGCCGGTCGAGAGCCGCTACTGGGAGTCCACTACTTTTGCGGTGGGCGAGGAGATTCCCTTTGACGAGGTGCCGCAGCGCTTGGTGGGCATGGGCTACACCAATGCCGGCGCCGCCGATGCGCCCGGCTTGTTTCGCGTTCACGGCGACACCGTCGAGGTGTTCCCCGCACAGGAAAAGGCACCCGTGCGCATCGAGTTCTTCGGCGACGAGATTGACCGCATCCGCCGCATGGTGAGCTCCACGGGGCAGACCATCGGCAACGAGGACAGCATCGAAATCTTTCCCTGCCGCGAACTGGCACTCACCGACGAGGCCGTCCACAACATGCATGTGGCGCTCTATCGCGCCAGCCAGGATGACAGCAAACTGGCGGCGCTGCTCGAGATGGTGGATGCGCGCATCGTCACGCCCGAGCTCGACCGCTTTTTGCCGGTGATGTACGGCCAGACCGTAAGCCCGTTGGCGCACGTGAGCGGCAAGGCGCTCGTGGTTCTGTCCGAGCCGCGCTCGCTGTTCGACGACTGCCTGCGCGCCTACGAGGATATCGAGGCGCGTGCCGGCGAGGCAGGGATTGACCGCCTGGATGGTCTGTACGTGCGCGCTCAACAGCTCGATTTTGGTGCCCAGCAGCGCTTGAACTACGTAAGCCTCATCCGTGCCGGCGGTGCGGTGACGGCCGAGCTCAAGATTGAGCAGCCTGCTATCGCAGGCTCGGACAACCGTTTTATGACGCGCGTTCAGGAAGTCGTGGGCAAGCGCTATGCCTGCGTGTTTGCCATTCCCGACCGCGGCGCGCGCGAGTCGATGGAGCTCACCTTTGGCGACGAGGGCATTACCTTTGAGGAATCGCTGACGGCCGCGCCCGAAAACGCCGGCGTCATTGGCGAGCGCGTGCGCGTGGCGGCGGCAGATTCTGCCGATCGTGCTGCCCGTCAGGATGCTCATGCTGCAATTCGCGAGCGTAAGGCTGACGCGCTCAACGCCCGCTCGCTCGAGGCGGGCGCGGCCCAGGCTGCCGCCGGTGCTGCCGTGCCCACTATCTCGCGCGGACGCGTGACCTTTGTCGATGCCGCCCTGCCGCAGGGCGTGGTGGTGCCCGATGCCAACCTGGCCGTGTTCTCGATCGCCGACCTCAACGCCCGTATGGATGCCAACCGCGCGCGCAGCCGCCGCAAGGTGGACATTACGCAGATCACGTTTCCGTTTAAGCCGGGCGACTACGTGGTGCACGCCACTCACGGCATCGCGCTCTTTAGCGAGATCGCGCGCCAGGAAGTGGGCGGCAAGGAGCGCGACTACTTTTTGCTGGAATATGCCGACGGCGACAAGCTCTACGTGCCGCTCGAGCAGGTCGACCGCATCACGCGCTATGTTGGCCCCGACGGCGACAAGCCGCGCCTGACCAGGCTCAACACCGCCGACTGGACGCGGGCTACCAACAAGGCGCGCAAGAATGCCAAAAAGCTGGCGTTTGACCTGGTCGACCTGTATACACGCCGCTCGTCGATTACCGGTATCGCCTGCCCGCCCGACACGCCCGAGCAGATTGAGATGGAGGAGAGCTTCCCTTACGACGAGACGCGCGACCAGCTGGAGGCCATCGCCGATATTAAGGCCGACATGGAGGCGCCCAAGCCCATGGACCGCCTGCTCTGCGGCGACGTGGGCTTTGGCAAGACCGAGGTCGCCCTGCGTGCGGCGTTTAAGTGTGTGGACTCCGGCCGTCAGGTCATGGTGCTCTGTCCCACGACCATTCTGGCCCAGCAGCACTACGAGACCTTCTTTGAGCGCTTTGCCCCGTTTGGCCTCGAGGTCGAGGTGCTCAGCCGCTTCCGCACGCCGGCGCAGCAGAAGCGCGCGCTCAAGGCGTTTGCCGAGGGCACGATCGATGTGCTCATCGGCACGCACCGCTTGCTTTCGGCCGATGTGAACCCAAAGAACTTGGGCCTGGTGATCATCGACGAGGAACAGCGCTTTGGCGTGCAGCACAAGGAGCAGCTCAAGAACCTGCGCGAGCAGATTGACGTGCTCACGCTTTCGGCAACGCCTATTCCACGAACCATGCAGATGGCCACGAGTGGCGTGCGCGACATGAGCCTGATCACGACGCCGCCGACCGGGCGTCGTCCCGTGATCGTGCACGTGGGGGAGTACGACCCCGATGTGGTGAGCGCGGCGATTCGCCTGGAGGTGGGCCGCGGCGGTCAGGTGTATTACGTGTCCAACCGCGTCAAGACCATCGATGACGCCGTGGCGCGCGTGCACGAGGCCGCGCCCGAGGCGCGCGTGGGCGTGGCGCACGGCAAGATGAGCCCGCGCGAGGTCGAGGACGTGATGATCGAGTTCGCGACCAAGAAGATTGACGTGCTCATCGCCACGACCATCGTGGAGAGCGGCATCGACAACGCGACCGCCAACACGCTCATCATCGAGGACTCGCAGCGCCTGGGTCTGGCACAGCTCTACCAGCTCAAGGGCCGTGTGGGCCGTTCTGCCACGCAGGCCTACGCGTACTTTATGTTCCCGGGCGAGCTGCCGCTCACCGAGGAGGCGACGGCGCGCCTGACCGCACTTTCCGAGTTCCAGGACCTGGGTAGCGGCATGCGCATCGCCATGCGCGACCTGGAGATTCGCGGCGCCGGCTCGCTTATGGGAGCCGAGCAGCACGGCAACCTGTCGAGCGTGGGCTTTGACCTGTTTACGCAGATGCTGGGCCAGGCCGTGGCCGAGGCGCGCGGCGATGACGACGCCGGCGTGGAGGCGGCGAGCGTGGGTATTAACCTGCCGGCCGACTACTTCTTGTCCGAGGAGTACCTGCCGGCGGTGGATCAGCGCGTGCTCGTGTACCGCAAGCTTGCAGCGGCCGAGGACTTGGAGAGCATCGATGAGGTGCAGGAGGAGACCGAAGCCGCGCATGGCGAGCTGCCGTTGGCGGGACTCAACCTGTTCAATCGCGCGCGCATCCGCATTCGCGGCGAGCGTCTGGGGCTCGAGAGCGTCACGCTCAGTGGCGGCCGCATCACGTTTTTGGGCGTCGACGTGCCCAAGAAGGTGGCCTTTGAGCTTAAGAACCGGTACGGCGCGGTGAACTTCCCTAAGAGCCGCAAGCTGTCGGTGCCCTACAAGGCGGGCGCCGGCGCGGGCAGCGGCCTGGGTCGCGGCCTCGACGCCAACGACGGCACCGGCCCCGTGGCCGCGGCACTCATGCTGCTGCAACAGCTGGGTGCTAGCGACGACGACTAGCGGGTCGACGCTGCAAACGCTCCATTTGGGCAATCTGACCCTCACTCGTCGGTCGCGTACGCAAGTACGCTTCCCTCCTCCTTCGGGCCACCTTGCCACAAATGGAACGTTTTCGCTCACTTATGCTCAACCTGTAAGGGTATTTATGGGACAAAGCTATCTTTGCCCCACCATGTTGCGGGTCGACCCTTCGCCCGACCGAAAGGAAAGCATGTTCGGATACATCTATAAGAAAGACGCCGCTGCTATCGCGGTCATCCTTGCCCTTTGCCTGGGCGTGGGCAGTTTCTTTGATTATCAGATCTCGAGCGCGCTGTTCAATATCGGCAGTATGTACGGTCGCCTTATCGAGGCCGCCGGCGAGCTGCCGTTCGAGCTGACGGCGAGCATCGCGGGCGTTATGCTCGTGCGCGCGGTGCGTCCCGACTCTAGGGGGAGCAAATGGCTCGCCGTGCTCGGCATCCTTGTCAACGTTGGCCTGGCCGGCTACGAGATCGTTTCGTCCCTGCGGGTTGGCGGCAAACTCATCGCGGTTCAGTTGGTGCTGACGTTTGTGCTGGTCATCGCCGCTAACCTTGTCGTCTATCGCCTCACGCGCACGACCGAGCCCGACGATCTCACGCGCTGGGCGTTGATGGTGCTTGTCGTGTGGGTCGCTCAGGCCATCATCCTCAACGTGATTGTCAAGCCGCTGTGGTCGCGCCCACGCATGCGCGTGATCGAGGTGACGCAGGGACTCGAGTTTCAGCCGTGGTGGGTGATCGGCAACCCCGACAAGTGGGCCTATATTGCCGCCGGTGTAGTCAAGGACGGCTTTAAGTCGTTTGCGAGCGGACACACGGCGCACGCGGCAATCGGCCTCATGCTCGCTGGGCTTCCCGCGACGGCCTTTAAGGAAAAGCCGTCGCGCCGTCGTGTGGCCTTTTGGACGGCGGCTGTGGTCGCGGCGCTCGTCGCGCTTGGCCGCATCGTGATCGGAGCGCACTTTTTGAGTGACGTGAGCTGCGGTTTTGCTCTGGTACTGGCACTTGAGTGCCTTGCCGCGCGCATTGCCTATCCCAGCGGCGTACAATAGCTCCGTTTGAATCATCTGGCCGATACCCGGTAAGAGAGGATTGCCATGCTCGCGTTCAACAACGACTATTCCCACGGTGCACATCCGGCAGTGCTGCAGGCGCTCGTCGATACCAACATGGAACCGCAGCCTGGCTACGGTACCGATGCGCATACCGAGCGCGCCAAGCAACTTATTCGCGAGGCCTGCCAGGCCCCCGATGCCGACGTGTTTTTTCTGGTGGGCGGCACGCAGGCCAACGCGACGGTGATCGACATGCTGCTCGCGCCGTACGAGGGCGTCGTTGCTGCCGAGACTGGTCACGTCGCCTGTCACGAGGCGGGCGCCATCGAGTTTGGCGGCCACAAGGTGCTCACCATCCCCGGCTACGAGGGCAAGATGCACGCTGAGGACCTCGAGAACTATATCCAGGTGTTCTACGAAAACGAGAGCTACGAGCACACAGTGTTCCCGGGTGCCGTGTACGTGAGTCTATCGACCGAGTACGGCACGCTGTACTCCAAGGCCGAGCTCGCGGCGATTCACGCGGTGTGCCAGAAGCGCGAGATTCCGCTGTTTGTGGACGGTGCTCGTCTGGCCTATGCGCTGGCGGCCGATGAGTGCGACATTACCCTGCCCGAGCTGGCGCAGCTGTGCGACGTATTCTACATTGGCGGCACCAAGTGCGGCGCGCTTTGCGGCGAGGCTGTGGTGTTCTGCGGCGTGCACGCCCCGGCGTATCCCATTCCGCGTATTAAGCAGCACGGCGCGCTGTTGGCCAAGGGTCGCCTGACGGGCGTGCAGTTTGAGGCGCTCTTTACCGACGGCCTGTATTTTGAGATTGGCCGTCAGGCGATCGAAACCGCGCGGGCGCTTCGTCGCGTGCTGCACGAGCACGGCTACCGGTTCTTCTTGGAGACGCCGACTAACCAGCAGTTCGTGATTCTGCCCAACGAGGACATGGCCCGCATTCGCGAGCATGCGGCGATCGAGTACTGGGAAAAGTACGACGAGACCCACACGGTGGTGCGTTTTTGCACCAGCTGGGCCACGACGCAGGAGGACATCGACGCGCTGGCGGCTGTCCTGTAAGTTGACATGATGACGGGGGCCGCCTTGCGCTTGGGTTTGGCGCAAGGCGGCCTTTGTTTTTGAGGGAGAAGGGTTGTATGACCGAGATGTCCGAGCCGACGATTCGTCTAGCGACGCCCGATGATGCGCCGGCGTTGCTTGCCATCTATGAGCCGTATGTGCGCCAGACGGCGATTACCTGCGAATACGAGGTGCCGAGCGTTGAGGAGTTCGCCGGGCGCATCGAGCGTACACTCAAGCGCTATCCGTATCTGGTGATGGAGCTGGACGGGCGTCCGGTTGGCTATGCCTATGTGAGTTCGCTCAACAGCCGCGAGGCATACGACTGGTCGGTCGAGACGTCGATCTACCTGGCGCGCGACGTGCGCCACGGCGGGCTGGGCCGCAAGCTGCACGATGCGCTCAAGCAATGCCTGATCGCGATGGGTATCACCAACATGTGCGCGCTCATTGCCGTGCCGCACGATAAGGACGATGAGTACCTGACGCACAACAGCCAGGATTTCCATGCCCATATGGGATATCGCTTGGTGGGCGCCTTCGATCGCTGTGCCCAAAAGTTCGGTCGCTGGTACGACATGTGTTGGATGGAGTTGGTCCTAGCCGAGCGCACACCCAACCAACCCAAACCAACCTGGTTCCCCGACCTCCCCAAACCTACCATTTAGGGACAGGTTAATTTTGGCAGGTTAGCCGATGGGCTCGGTGTATTTGGCGCGGTCGGTGCGTTGGATGCGCTTGGAGACATGGAGCGGTCGGCCGTCGGTGTCGTAGACGTAGTCGGTGATCAGGATCAGCGCCTGCCCGCGCTCAACGTTGAGCAAAAACGCCTCGTTTTGCGAGGCATAGCACACCTCAAAGGTTTTATGTCCCTGTGCCGGCGCGCGATGGAATTCCTGGCGCAGCGTGGCGTAGAGCGAACCGTTGATATCGCGATCGATGAGTGCTTCAAAGCTCGGTGGTAGATAGGTGGTCTCCAGGCACAGCGGCGCATCGTCCAGATAACGCAGGCGGACAAGTTTGACGAGCTTGCTGCCCACGGCGGCGTCAAAGAACTTGGCTATGCTGCCGGCCGCCTTGGCAAAGCCCGAGTCCACGGTGCGCGTGGTGGGCTTCATGCCCTGACCCTGGACCTGCGCCGTATAGCTCGAAAACACCAGGTTGTTCTCGTGGAGCGCGGGCGTGTCGGCCACAAAGGCGCCACGCCCGCGCTCGGTGCGCACCAGGCCCTCATCAACGAGCACCTTAAGGGCGTGGCGCACGGTGCTGCGCGACAGCCCCGATTCGTCCATGAGTTCCATCTCGGACGGCAGCTTGTCTTCGCGCGCGTAGACGCCGGCGGCGATGCGGTCACGCAGCATGCCCGCCAAGCGCTCGTATTGGGCCAGTTTCTTTTTAGACGAAGCTTTCATGCGATCAACCTGTATCTAACTTGTATGCGAGTCTAATCAAGCATGTATTCAATACAACAACAAAACTGCTGGTAACGAGAAGTCGAAAACCTTACCAGCAGAATTTCTAAGTCAAATATAGCATACAACTAGTCGACATAACCAAAACATGTATGTAACTTGTATGCCATCGAGAGCATCAAACGAGAAGAAAGGCTGATGCACGATGACTACTCAGGAACAGGTTAAGGATGTCGTCTCCCAGGTTTTGGCTGACAAGGCAGACAAGGGCGGCATCAAGCGCGTCGTGTGGATTGGCGCCGGCGGATCCAACGGCGGCAACTATCCTGCCCAGTACTTTATGGAGCACGAGGCCACGCAGGTCGTGAGCTCCAGCTACACCAGCAACGAGTTCGTGCACGCAACCCCCGCCTACGTTAACGAGAACACCCTGGCCGTCGTCGTGTCCATGCGCGGCACCAAGGAGACCATCGTCGCCGCCCAGGTCGCCAAGGACCACGGCGCCAGCACCATCGCCATCTATGTTGACGAGTCCGGCCTCACCGAGGTCTGCGACTACAAGATCCAGTACGACAGCTTGGCCGTCGACGAGTCCTGCATGGGCCGCACCAACTCCGCCGTCGTGACCATGATCGCCATGGAGCTTACGCAGCAGACCGAGGGCTATGCCGAGTACGAGACCGCTATGGCCGCCTTCGACTTGGTCGACCCCATCTATCGCAAGGCCGTTGAGTACACCCGTCCGCTCGCTGCCAAGTGGGCCGAGCAGAACGCCGACAAGCCCTGCATCAACGTCATGGCCCAGGGCCCGCTCTTTGGTGCCGCCTACGTCTTTAGCATCTGCAACGTGCAGGAGATGCTGCAGATCGACTCCTGCACCATCAACACCTGCGACTTCTTCCACGGCCCCTTCGAGATCCTGGACAAGCGCACCTCGCTGTTCCAGCTCATCAGCGTCGGCCGCAGCCGCTGCAACGACGAGCGCGGCATCCGCTTCGTCAACCAGTACGGTGGCGAGCGCGTCTATCAGCTCGACGCCAAGGAGCTCGGCCTCAACGACATCAAGGACAGCGTGAGCGAGTACTTCAACCACCTAATCTTTGCGCCGATCCTCAACAACGTGTACATGCGCGCTCTCTCTGCCGTCACCCACAAGGACTACATGACGCGCCGCTACATGTGGAAGCTGGACTACTAGGGGATAGAGCGGCCTAACAGCTCGATGTCCTCATAAGTTGCGGTGGAATAGTTCCTGCTTGGGGGCTTGAAGCCTCTATTTAGGAACTATTTCACCGCAACCGCCCAGTAATCCGCTGGGGGCGGAGGAAAACGGATCACTTATCCGCTCGCCGATTTGTGTCTTGAAAAATGTATATAACGACTATAACGTAGTGTGAAACATATTGGAAACAATACCGAGGAGGCTGCGTTGAAGAAAAGCAATCTGGGCTATGTGCTAGTGCTGATCGCCGCGCTTATGTGGGGCAGCATCGGAATCTTTGTAAACGGCATCTCGGCCATGGGCGTTTCGTCCCAGAGCATGGCTGCCTTTCGCTTGTTGGTCGGAGCGCTTATCTTGGCGCCGGTCCTGATGTTTATGGGCTGCCGTCCGGGTGAGGGGTCTACCGTGGCTCAGGGTCCGCTGGCCCTGTTCAAGGCAAGCCCTAAAGAGCTTGTTCCCTGTGCGCTTGTCGGCATCGTCGGTTTGGCCGCCGCCAACACCTGCTATTACGAGTGCATGGGCGAGGTGGGCATGTCCACGGCCTCGGTGCTGCTCTACACCTCGCCGGTGTTTGGCGTCATGCTCGGCCGCGTGCTTTATCGCGAGGACGTGACCCCCAACAAGCTCGTTGCCATTGTCTTTAACATCGTAGGCTGCGTGCTTGCAGTGACCAATGGCGACCTTTCCGGTTTTCATTTTTCGGTTTGGGGCGTCACGTCGGGCGTGATTGCAGGCCTTTGTGGTGCGTCGCTCGCGGTGTTTAGCCGAATAGCAACCAAGACGGTCCACCCGCTGGCTGTCACGTTTTGGGGCTTTGTTTTTGGCGGTGCGGTTATGGCAGCTATCGCGGCTCCGTGGCCGGATGTCGCCGCGGCAATGTCGCCACAGCTGCTGCTGCTGTTCCTTGGCTTTGGACTCATCCCCACAGCCGTTGCTTACATCTTATATATGCAGGGTCTGTCCATGGGGCTCGAGACATCGAAAGTTCCCGTCGTAATGTCTTTCGAGACGGTCGTCACCGTACTGGTGGGCATTGGTGTCTACGCCGAGCCCGCCGGCGCGATTAAAGTCCTGGGCATCGTGTTGGTGCTCGCGTCCATCCTGATTATGAACACCGACTTCTCCAAGCTGCGCAACAGTGTGTTTGTCGGTCATGTCATTGAGAGCATGACCTTTAAGTCCAACGCGTGGTGGACCGAAAAATCTCAGGACATGGATCTGTTTAAGGAACGCACCGGCATTGCGCTGGAACCCACCGTACAGGAAAGCCCCTGGTACTTCGTGCGATAGGGGATTGCGCGCAGGGTCTGACCTGGGGTTATCCAGCTAGCGCCGGCCTACCCAGTCCAACGTTTCGAGTACGTTAAACCCGTCAACGGTCGATTTTCACCCGCGAACGGTCTTTATACTAATTAGCAATATAAGCAACGTATAAGACGTTATAATGACCATAACGAAAAGGAGGAGGCAAGGTGAATCAGATCATTCTCGCATCTCATGGCGGCCTGGCCGCAGGCGCCAAAGACACGCTCGAGATGGTTCTCGGCGACGTGTCGAACGTCCACGTCGTGTCGCTTGCTCGTGACGACAAGGAGCCCATCACCAATAAGGTTGAGGCTATGATCGCCACGTTCAACGCGGACGACACCGTCTATGTGCTGACCGATATGCTCGGCAGCTCGGTCAACAACAGCATGGTCGAGCTTTCCAAGAACGGCACGAAGTTCACGGTTGTCAGCGGTTTCAACATCCCGTTGGCGCTCACGCTTGCTATGAGCCCCGCCCCCGTCAAGGGCGCCGAGCTCGCGGCCCTCATCAATGAGGCCCGCACCGGTCTGACCAACCCCAACGCACCGGTCGAGGCCGCCGCGGCTCCCGCCAAGAAGGCCAAGGCGTCCCGTCACAGCTCCGGTCCCGCCAAGATCGTCCTCGCACGTCTTGACTACCGTCTGCTGCACGGCCAGGTCGTCTTTACTTGGACCACCAAGGTTCAGGCCGAGCGCATCATCGTCGTCGACAACGCTGCCGCCAACGATGACATCAAGAAGGGCGCTCTTAAGCTGGCCAAGCCCCAGGGCGTGCGCCTGAACGTCTTCACCGTCGAGCGTGCCCTCGCCAAGATGGATAAGCTCAACACCCTCGGCGAGCGCGTCATGTTCGTCTTTGGCAACACTGCCGAGATGCTGCAGTTCTGTCAGGGCTACAAGCTCGACGCCATCAACCTGGGCGCCACCGCCAACCACGACGGTGCCGATCAGGTCGGCGGCAAGGACAGCTCCGTCTTCCTCGACGCCACCCAGAAGGCCGACGTCAACCAGCTGCTCGACATGGGCATCAAGCTCTATGTCCAGCAGACCCCTACGTATCAGAGCGTCGACATCGACGCCAAGCTGTAATCAACCAGGCTTTTGCCTGACTGAAAGGAGAAGGGTATGAATACGTTCATCAGTGCGGTGCTCGTCGGCCTCGTCGGCGTGTTCTGCATGTGGGACTCCCGCCTGCTCGGTCGTCTTAACTTCGAGCAGCCCCTCGTTGGCGCTACGCTCGTCGGTTTGCTGCTGGGCGATGTGCCCACTGGCCTTGCCGTCGGTGCCGCCGTCGAGCTCGTGTCCATGGGCCTGGTGCAGGTCGGCGCCGCCGTTCCGCCCGATATGGTCCTGGGCGGCATCGTGGCCGCTGCCTTCGCATGCCTGACCGATGCTTCCGCCGAGACCGCCATGACGATCGCCATCCCGGTCGCCGTCCTGGGTCAGCTCCTCGGCATTGTCTTCCGTTCCATCATCGCCGCCCTCACCCATGTGGCCGATAGCGCGATCGATAACGGAAAGTTCAAGACCGCCTACCGTATGCACATCTGCGCCGGCTCCGGTCTGTACGCCATCATGTACTTCCTGCCGATCTTCCTCGCCGTCTTTGTTGGCACCGACCTGGTTCAGGCCATCGTCAACATGGTTCCCGAGTGGCTGTCCACTGGTCTTAACGCTTCGACCAAGATCATGACCGCCTACGGCTTGGCCCTGCTGCTCACCATGATGATCAAGAAGGGTATGACTCCGTTCCTGTTCATCGGTTTCCTGCTCGCCGCTTACCTCAACCTGTCCGTCATCGCGGTCGCTCTGATCGGTGTGTGCCTGGCTGTCGTCTTCATGGGCTTCAAGTTCAACGGTTCCCATGCAGCCGCCGGTGTCGATTCCGACTACGATCCGCTCGAAGACGACGAAGACTAAGGAGGAACACACTATGGCAACCGCAACCAAGGACGTGTCCCTGAACAAGAAGGTCAGCCAGTTCTTCTGGCGCTCCTGGGCCATCCAGGCCTCTTGGAACTACGAGCGTCAGATGAACATGGGCTTCCTCTACGGCATGGTTCCCACGCTCGACCGCCTCTATCCGGACGAGTCCGACCCCAAGCAGCTCGCTGCTAAGAAAGAGGCTTACCACCGTCACATGGCGTTCTACAACTGCACCCCGCAGACGAGCGCCTTTATCCTGGGCCTCACCGCCTCCATGGAGGAGGAGTACGCCAAGGATCCCGAGAACTTCGATCCCGATTCGATCAACGCGGTCAAGACCTCCCTCATGGGTCCGCTTTCCGGCATCGGTGACTCCTTCTTCCAGGGTACCATCCGCGTTATCGCTTTTGGCCTGGGCGTTCAGCTGGCTCAGCAGGGCTCCATCATGGGCCCGATCCTGGCCATGCTCATCTCCATCGTCCCCTCTGTGCTGATCACTTGGTTCGCAGCCAAGATGGGCTATCAGGGCGGCCACGAGTACCTGAGCAAGCTTCAGGGCGGCGACCTCATGGAGAAGCTCATGTATGTCTGCGGCATCGTGGGCCTTATGTCCGTGGGCGGCATGATCGCTACGCTGATCGGCGCCACCACCCCGCTGCAGTTCGCTGAGGGCACCGTTGTTATCCAGGACATCCTGGACGGCATGATGCCCCAGATGATCTCCCTCGGCCTCACCGGCCTTATGTACTGGCTCATCAAGAAGAACGTCAACACCGGTTGGCTTCTCGTGATCGCCATCGTGGGCGGCATCGCCCTCTCCGCGGCCGGCATTCTGGCCTAGTCGCGACCAAGCGCCTAACCGCTTTCCCCCGGGGGCCTGCCTGGCATCCCATACCCCAGGCAGGCTTCCATCCCTATACGTGACAAAGGGCAGTCCCTTTGTCACATCCTCAACGGGCCGGCGACTCGGTCCAAACCACGGTAACCCTGCGAGCGCCCGGCAATGTGGCGCCGCAAAAATCGAAAGGAATGTGTCAGATGTACGAGATCGACCTTAACCTCCCTAAGCAGATCGTCGCTGACGTCCTGTCCAACCACGAGATCCACAGCGTCGCTTTCGTCGGCTGCGGTGCCTCCATGTCCGACCTGTACCCCGCCAAGTACTTCCTGGCCAACAACACGGACAAGCTGAACGTTCAGATCTTCACCGCTAACGAGTTCAACTACGACACGCCTTCTTGGGTCAACGAGCACACCTTCGTGATCACCTGCGCCCTCGGTGGCTCCACCCCCGAGACCGTCGAGGCCAACAAGACCGCCAAGAAGCACAACTGCCCGGTCGTCTCCCTCACCAACAAGGCTGGCTCCGCTCTGACCGTCGACGCCGACCACGTCATCGTCCACGGCTTCCATGCCAACTATGCCGCCAAGGCCGAGAAGCCCGCCTACGCCATCGCTCTTGCTCTCGAGATCCTTCAGCAGACCGAGGGCTATGATCACTACGAGGACATGATCACCGGCCTCAACAACATCTTCGAGCTGATCGAGAACGCTGCTCAGTCTGCCAAGGGCCTGGCCAAGCAGTTCGCTCAGGACTTCAAGGACGACAAGATGATCTACTTCATGGCCTCCGGTGCCTCCGAGAAGATGGCTTATTCTAACGCCGCCTTCCTGTTCACCGAGATGCAGTGGATCGACGCTGCTTCCTACAACACCGGCGAGTACTTCCACGGCCCGTTCGAGGTTTCCACCGAGGGTAAGCCCTACGTCTTCCTCATGTCCGACGGTGCTACCCGTCCGATGGACGCTCGTGCCCTCACCTTCCTGCAGCGTATGGGTGCCAAGGTCGCTCTGATTGACTCCAAGGACTACGGCCTGGCCGACGCTGTGCCGGCTAGCGTCCTCACCTACTTCAACCCGCTGCTGCACCTCGCCGTTATGCGCGAGTACGGCAACCAGATCGCCGAGGCCCGTCAGCACCCGCTGACCATGCGTCGCTACATGTGGAAGCTTTCCTACTAATCGCAAGTAAGTAGACCTTACGGGTTGATTGAGAGGGGATGGGGTTTGCGCCCTGTCCCCTTTTTGCTTTGGGGGGCGTGCCCGTTGCGCTGCAAAGCCCCAGATAAAACCTACCAAAATAAACCTGTCCCTTCTTGGCAGGTGGGAGGAGATGCGTATGATCAAAGCAGTGCTGTTTGACATGGACGGCGTGCTGGTCGATACCGAGTGGTTCTACAACCGTCGCCGCGTGGCGTTTATGGAAGAGAAGGGGTTCCACTTTGACGAGATTCCCGATCTTTCGGGGTCTAACGAGCCTGCCATTTGGGAGGCGCTGGTGCCCGACGATGTTGAGCTGCGCGAGCGCCTGCGCGTGGAGTACAAGCAGGTTTACAGCCCGGACCATCCCGTTCCGTATGCCGAGCTGCTCAACAAGCAGACGGAGCCGGTGATGCGCGAGCTGCACGAGCGTGGCGTGAAGTGCGCTATCGCGAGCTCGTCCTATCGCGAGCTGATCGACGAGCTGGTGGAGATTGCCGGTATCGCCGACGTGCTGGACTACACCATCAGCGGCCACGAGTGCAGCGCGTTTAAGCCCGACCCCGAGATCTACCTGCGTGCCATGGAGGCGCTGGGGGTGGAGTCTACCGAGTGCCTGGTTATCGAGGACTCGCCTTTGGGCATCGAGGCCGGCAAGCGCTCCGGCGCCCGCGTCCTGGCACTGCGTCCGCACGAAGGCGTCAACCTCGATCAATCGCGAGCCGATGTCGTTATCGACAATCTGACCGACATTTTGGCCGCTCTGTAGCGTCGATTCACCGCAAGAAGCACGGGTTCAAACGTTTTTTGCGGTGGACTGGCTCAATTCGGTTTCGATTTTGATCTGTTTGGCTTCGATTCGGGCTAAGTGAGTAGACTTTTTGGCGCAGGCCGAGCACAAAACATATCTTCCTTTGTAAAACCGCAGGTCACAGAGGTGGCTATTTTTGGGTGTGCTCGGCAGATCGTAAAAAGTCTACTCACTTGGAATTTTGCCCTTTGGTTGTGGGGGTTGCTGGTCCCGTTTTGGTCGTCGAGAGAGGGTGAATTGAAGCGCTCCCGCACGCTCCATGCTACAATCGCGGACATGCCCCACAACTACATCTGCCTTCGAAAGGAGCCTGCGTGGCGAACGCCATCGATCAACTCACGGATCGCGTGCTCGTGCTCGGCCGTCTCACCATCGTCCGCCGCGCCATCACCGCTGTGGCAGTCACCATTTCCGCCGTTCTCCAGACATTCCTGATCCAGGCGTTCATTCGGCCCGCCGACCTGCTTCCGAGCGGTCTTACCGGCGTCGCGGTCCTGCTCGATCGCGTTACCTCGCTGGGCGGCGTTCACATCGACATCTCGCTCGGTATGCTCGCGCTCAACATCCCTGTGGCGCTCCTATGCTGGAGCGGCATTAGCAAGCGCTTCGTCATCTTCTCGATGATGCAGGTCGTGCTCTCGTCGCTGTTCCTCAACGTCTTTCACTTCGCGCCGTTTTTGGGCGACAAGATCATGCTCATCATTTTTGGCGGCGTGGTCTCGGGTTTGGGCGCTGCCATCGCGCTTAAATCCGGTGCATCTACCGGCGGCACCGACTTTATCGCGTTATGGGTCTCCAACCACACGGGCAAGACCATCTGGGGCGTCATCTTTGGTTTCAACTGCTTTATCCTGGCGATCTTTGGCTTTATGTTTGGCTGGGACAAGGCGGCGTACTCCATCGTGTTCCAGTTTATTTCGACCAAGACAATCGACAGCTTCTATCGTCGCTACGACCGCGTGACGCTGCAGATCACGACGCGCAAGGCGGACGAGGTCATGACCGCCTATGTTGACCATTTTCAGCACGGCATTAGCTGCGCCGAGGTCATTGGCGGATACAGCCGCGAGAAGATGTACCTGCTGCACGCCGTTGTATCGACCTACGAGAGCCAGGACATTATCAAGCTGGTGTGCGACATTGATCCCGGCGCCGTGATCAACGTGTTCCACACGCTCAACTTTGTGGGCGGCTGGTGGGGAGGTCATGTCGACGAGCCCATGCCCGCGGCCGTTCCCGATCCCGACAAGCCCGCACGCATGGCCAGCAGGCAGGCGCGCCTCAGCGAGCAGGACAGCCTGCAGCAGGACGACGGCAAGTAGGGTTTTGGCATTTTGCCGGCCCGGCGCAACCCTGTCCGCTTGAGCCTCCCGAAAGCCTCGCTGCTTTCGGGAGGCTATCGTTTGCCCAGATAAAACCTGCCAAAATGAAGCTGTCGCTTTTTGGTAGGGAGGGTGTATCGTTTTATCAATATGAGGTAACATGAAACTA
The DNA here is from genome assembly GCF_028206995.1 of Collinsella aerofaciens. Lineage (GTDB taxonomy): Bacteria > Actinomycetota > Coriobacteriia > Coriobacteriales > Coriobacteriaceae > Collinsella > Collinsella aerofaciens_AQ. Next base: position 25,927 of record NZ_JAQLFL010000008.1, read on the forward strand.
GACGTTATATACGTATTAGTTATTTCAATATTTCGATAAGAGTGATTAGATATGCCTGCGCCCAAAAATGCACCGCTTTACCAGCAGATTTACGACGAGATCAAGGATGCGATCGAGAAAGGTGTTTATGCACCCAAGGAGCGTATTCCGTCTGAGCTTGAGCTAGCCGAGCAGTACGACGTGAGCCGCATTACGGTGCGCCGCGCCGTCGAGGAGCTGTGCTCCGATGGCTACCTGGTTAAGCAGCAGGGCCGTGGCACCTTTGTCTCCACGCCGCACATCAACCGCCAGTTCCACGCTTCGACGCTGCAGACGTTTACCGCGCTGTGTGCCGATAATGGCATGAAGGCGGGCGCGCATGTGGTCGATCGCCAGATTGTGCCGGCACGTCAAAACGAGATGGAGTTCTTTGGCCTGCAGAAGGACGCGCTGCTGCTGCATATTAAGCGCGTGCGTACGGCCGACGGCGAGCCCATCTTTGAGGAGAACATCTTTGTGCCGTTTGACGCCTACCGTGAGCTGTTGACGGCCGATCTTGAGGACAAGTCGATTTTTGCCGAGGTCGAGCGTGTCGGCGGAACGCCGATTGTCTCGGTTGGCTACCGCACGGTCGAGGCCGTTCGTGCCAATACCGAGCAGGCGGCCGAGTTGGGCATTGCTCCGCACGATCCGCTGCTCAACCTGCGTGCCAGCTTTACCGGTCCCAATGGCGAGCCGGTCCTGATGGGTAAGCAGTACTACGTGGGATCGCGCTACGTCATGGTGATGTAGGGTTGGTTCCGCCGTTCTGACGAACGGCGGACCGGTCGACGCTGCGTGCCCGGCATTTGGCCAATCTGCCGTTCAATTTCAAAGGCGCGACCAGAAGGTCAGCGCCTTTTCATTTCATGGCACCTTGGCTCAAATGACGGGCGCTCGCTGGCATTGCCAAAACATCGGCGTTGCCTTGAATTAGCTACCCTTCACCAAAAAACGAGCGTCCAAAAATCCACGCTCGTCCCCTTCGAATCGCGCTGACTGTGGCTGGCGACTGCACGGCATCGGTCCGCGTGGCGGCGTATAATCGGCGGCAGATGACTTGGACGTTAGGAAACCATGACCGATAACATGCAGCGGATGGCGCTCGACACACTCGGCGCCTATTTTGGCTACACCTCGTTTCGCCCGGGACAGGACCGCATGGTCGATGCGATCCTTGCCGGTCGCGATGCGCTGGGTGTTATGCCCACGGGCGCCGGCAAGTCCATTTGCTACCAGGTGCCCGCGCTCATGCTGCCCGGCATCACCTTTGTGGTGAGTCCGCTGCTGTCGCTTATGGAGGACCAGACCCGTGCGTTGCTCGCGGCGGGTGCGCGACCCAGCTATCTCAACTCCAGTCTTACTCCGGCCCAGCAAAACACCGTGCTCAAGCGGGCGCGCGAGGGCCGCTACCAGCTTATGTACGTGGCGCCCGAGCGCCTGCTCGAGCCGCGCTTTTTAGCCTTTGCGCAGGAGGCCGCGGGTTCCTCCGGCATTGGCGTGCCGCTCGTGGCCATTGACGAGGCACACTGTGTGAGCCAATGGGGCCAGGATTTCCGCCCCGCTTACCTGCAGATTCGCGAGTTTATCGATTCCCTGCCGCAGCGCCCCATCGTGGCGGCCTTTACCGCTACAGCGACCGAGCGTGTGCGCGCGGACATTCAGCAGATGCTCGGCCTGCAAAACCCCGCGACGGTGGTGACGGGCTTCGATCGCAAGAACCTCTACTTTGGCTGCGAGGAGATGGGCGACAAGGCCAAGGCCGCGTGGGTGCGCGACTATGTGATCGCGCATTCGAGCGAGAGCGGCATCGTGTATTGCTCGACTCGCAAGACCGTCGATGCGCTGGCGGGTGAGCTTGCCGAGGCGCTGGGCCCCAGCGGCATTCGCGTTGGCCGCTACCATGCCGGTATGGGCAACGACGCCCGCCGCCAGAGCCAGCGCGCCTTTATCGACGACGACATTCAGGTGATGGTCGCCACCAACGCCTTTGGCATGGGCATCGACAAGCCCAACGTGCGCTACGTGATCCATAACAACGTGCCCGAGAGCATCGAGGCCTACTATCAGGAGGCGGGCCGCGCCGGCCGCGACGGCGATCCGGCCAGCTGCCACTTGCTGTGGAACGGCAACGATTTTCGCATGCGCCGCTTTTTGATCGATCGCGGCGATGCTGCCGACGAGGCGCTCGACGACGAGCAACGCGCGTGGGCGCTCCAGAATCGCTACCGCCTGCTCAGCCAGATGGAGGGCTACTGCAATACCACCGGCTGTCTGCGCGAATACATGCTGCGCTACTTTGGCGACGAGGCCGCGGCCGAGCACGCGGCTGCGGCTGGTGCGGGCGCCGCCGCCACGGACGACGTCGAGGGCTGCGGCAACTGCAGCAACTGCCTCACGCAGTTTGAGGTCGAGGACGTCACCGATATGGCCCGCGCTGCCGTGCGCTATGTGGCCACGCGCCCCATGCGCTTTGGCAAGTCGCTGATCGCCGATGTACTTCACGGCGGCAATACCGAGCGCATTCGCCAGATGAACCTGGATCAGGACCGTGGCTATGGTGAGCTGTCGAGCGAATCGGTCGGGCGCATCAAGGACATCATCGGTCAGCTGTGCGGCCGCGGTTATTTGGCTACCTCGCAGGGGCAGTATCCGGTCGTGGGTCTGGGCCCGCGCGCCGGTGAGGTCGAGGACGAGGCGTTCGCCTTTACCGTGAAACGTCGTGCGTCCAAGCGCAAGGCCTCGGCCCGCGCCCGCCGTGCGGTGGATTTGCTGCGCGAGGAGGCCGAGCTGGATCAGCGACCGCGGGTGGGCGACGACGCCGAGCTGTTTGAGCGCCTACGCGCCCTGCGCAAGGAAATCTCGGCCGAGCTGGAGATGGCGCCGTACATGGTCTTCTCCGACAAGGCCCTGCGCGGCCTGTGCCGCCTGCGCCCTCAGACGCGCGACGAGCTTATCCAGGTCAACGGCATCGGCGAGAAAAAGGCCGACGCCTTTGGCGAGCAGTTTATGGCGGCGATTGAAGAGTTTGAATCCGAGCATGCGCGGGATGGAGCGTAACGATGGTAGCCGACGATAAAACCGGCCGCGCTGGCGTGTCCGCCGTGCCGCTGTACCAGCAGGTCATGGACGACCTAAAGGGCGAGATCGCACGTGGCGTGTACGCAGCCGGCTCGCGCATTCCTTCCGAGATGGAGCTCGCGAAGTCCTATGGTGTGGGGCGCATCACCGTGCGCCGTGCCATCGAGGAGCTGTCACGCGCGGGGTATCTCAACCGCCAGCAGGGGAGGGGCACCTTTGTGTGCGCTCCCAAGCTCAAGCGCAAGATTCGCCAGAAGGGTGACGTCCAAAGCTTTACTGAGGGTTGTGCTGCCAACGACATGGTGCCGGGCGCGCGTCTGGTGTCGCGCACGGTGGCCGCGGCGACGCACGAGGATGCGGCGTTTTTTGGTGTGGAACCCGGCTGCGAGCTCATCGTGGTCGAGCGCGTGCGCACGGCCGACGGCATCCCCGTTATGCTCGAGAACAACGCCTTTGTGCTGGCCGACCATCCCTACCTGCAGACGCTGGCCGACGAGGACCTCACCGATAACTCGATCTTTGCGCTCGTTGCCGAGCATTCGGGTCGCGCGCCGCTCAAGTCCGACCCTTGCACCGTGGAGATTGCGCTTGCCGATGCTCAAGCGGCCCCGCTGCTGGAGGTGCCGGTCGGCGAGCCGCTCTTCTATATGGAGGCTTACTTTACCGATGAGGACGAGCGGCCCTTGCTGCTCGGACGCCAAAAGATCGTGGGCTCGCGCTACGTCTTCGACATCTAACGTCCACAGATAGAACAACATAGAACAAATTTGCAGAGATGACTTCACGGGCGTTGTTGCACGTGTTATAAATAGGACAACATAGAACGACAGCAGGTACGAGCTGCTGTCGCTCAAAGCCGCCCCACAAGGAGGAACATCACCATGAACGCACATGATCTGGTTCAGGAAATCATCGAGCGCAAGGGCAAGATTGAGAACGTCTTTTGGATCGCCTGTGGCGGTTCGATGATCGACCTGATGCCGGCCAACGAGCTGCTCAAGCGCGAGGCCACCGCGTTTACCTCGACGGTCTACACGGCACGCGAGTTTTGCCTGATGGCCCCCAAGAGTCTTGGCGAGAAGTCGCTCGTCATCGCCTGCAGCCACAGCGGCAACACGCAGGAGGTCGTCGACGGCTGCGAGATGGCGCTGGCCGCCGGTGCCGAGGTCGTTGCCCTCACCGACTGCGAGGGCTCCAAGATCGACAACGGCAAGTGGACTACCTGGGTCTACCCCTGGGGCGAGGGCGTGCCGCAGGCCGAGGTGCCGCAGGGCATCGGCGCTCTGATCGCCGCCGAGCTGCTCGACCAGCAGGAGGGTTACGAGGCGCTCGCCGACATGTACGAGGGCCTCAAGCAGATGGATGCCCTGCTGCCCGCTGCCCGCGAGAAGGTCAACGCCGAGCTGGGCGATCGCTTTGCCGAGCTCTGCCAGCAGCACAAGTTCTTCTATATCCTGGGCTCCGGACCCAACTTTAGCCAGACCTACGCCATGGCAATTTGCTCGCTCATGGAGATGCAGTGGCAGCACTGCTGCTACATCCACTCCGGCGAGTACTTCCACGGCCCGTTCGAAGCCACCGAGCCCGGCGTGTTCTACTTTGTGCAGCTTGGCGCGGGCGAGTGCCGCCCCATGGAGGAGCGCGCGCTTGCATTCCTCAACACGCACACCGATACGATCATGGTGCTCGACGCGCTCGAGTACGGCGTGGGCGACGTGCCCGCCAGCGTGCGTTCGTACCTGGAGCCGATCTTCTTCTACAACATGAGCTGCGAGCTGCGCGCCGCCCGCGGCAAGGTCTTCGACCACAGCCCCGAGGTTCGTCGCTACATGGGCATCGAGCAGTACTAGGTACCGGGAATTATCTTTTTTGACGGGGTCTGCGCTGCGCGCGGGCCCCGTTTTGCGTTGTGGCGGCTGGATTCGTGTCTGCGCGAAAACGAAGGTGAATACTTTTCCGCGAAGTGAACGACCTATTTTGGACCCACGAAGCATCCACACTTTTTGATGCCAAAACCGCAGGAAAAACTCGGCGAAACCGCTGGAAACGGCGTCTGAAAAGTGTCGATGCTTCGGGGGCTCGTTTTTGCTCGTTCACTTCGCGGAAAAGTATTCACCTTCGATTCGCAAGGGCGCTGCGTGAGTCAAAAAAGCGGGCCGCGCCGGGGATTTCCGGCGCGGCCCGCTTAGTATCGCGCTTAGATTCGCAAGGTTGCGGCAGCCAGCGGCCTACTTTGCGTCGTAGGCCTCAGCGTCCCACCAGTCGAGCTGGTCGATGTTGTCGCGGATGTGCTGGCAGCTCTTGTGGAAGCCCTCGAGCTCGTACTCGGACAGGTCCAGCGTGTAGACCTCCTCGACGCCCTCGGCACCGATCACGCACGGCAGGGAGGTAAAGATGCCCTCCTCGCTATACTGGCCGGTCATAAGCGTAGAGGCGGAAAGTACGGCGTGCTCGTTGTGCAGCACGGCGGCGCAGACGCGTGCGGCGGAGTTGGCGACGGCGTACTCGGTGCACTGCTTGCCCTGGTAAGTCACATAGCCGCCCTTGCGCGCGAGCTCCTCGACCTCCATGTGGTCAAAGGCGTACTTGTCGGGGTTCTCGGCCTGAAGCTCGTTGAGGCTCTTGCCGGCGATGGTCGCGGCCTTAAAGGCAGCCAGCTGGCTAAAGCCGTGCTCGCCGATCATGTAGGCGTCGATGGACTTGGGGCTCACGCCGACCTTCTTGGAGATCTCGGTGCGCAGGCGGGCGGAGTCCAGGCCGCAGCCCGAGCCGATGATCTTCTTGGGATCGTAGCCGGTCAGGTGCCACAGCTCGGTGCACACGACGTCGCAGGGGTTGGAGATGCTTACGAAGATGCCATCGAAGCCGGCGTCGACGATGCGCTTGGCAAAGGTGCGGGCGGCGTCGGTGGTAAAGAACAGCTCACCGTCACGGTTGCCGGCGGCCAGCGCAACCTTGCCGGCGGCGTTGACGATGACGTCGCAGCAGGCCAGCTCCTCGTAGTGGTCGTAGCAGTTGACGATCTTGGTGTTGTACGGGACAAACGAAAGGGAGTCGCGCAGGTCCTGGACCTCGGATGTCACCTTGGCCTCGTTGATATCGCACAGGTACAGCTCATCGGCAATGCCCTGCATGAGCAGGCTGTTGGCGACATGCGCTCCTACGTGGCCCTGGCCGACCACACCGATCTTACGCGTCTGGTACATATATGTATCCTTTCGGCCGAGTTTTTCGCGTCGAACCATTGTAGCGTCCTGCTGCCACTTTGCTAGGCTAAAGCGCCGTAGATTTTTGGGACATGCCTTAATTTCTACTTTTGGAGTGATTTGGGCCGCTGGCGGCATCGCGGGGCGATACACTCGCGCGGATGGGGCTGCTCGTTGTACCATAGCTGCAACTGACTCATAAGGAGCATCTATGCCCATTCGCATTCCCGACGCCCTCCCTGCCGCCGCGCAGCTCGAGAGCGAGAACATCTTTGTCATGACCGAGTACCGTGCGCTACATCAGGACATCCGTCCGCTGCGCGTGCTTGTCCTCAACCTCATGCCCACCAAGATCGCCACCGAGACGCAGATCATGCGCAAACTCTCCAACACGCCGCTGCAGGTGGAGGTGGACCTGCTGCGCACCAAAACGCACGAGGCCACGCACGTGAGTGCCGGCCACCTGGAGACGTTCTATCGCACGTTCGACGACATTCGCGACATCCACTACGACGGCTTGATCATCACGGGCGCGCCGGTGGAGCAGATGCCGTTCGAGGAGGTCGACTACTGGCCCGAGCTCTGCCAGATCATGGACTGGTCCACCACGCACGTGCACTCTACGCTGCACATTTGTTGGGGCGCGCAGGCTGGCCTGTACCATCATTACGGTATCCAGAAGTACGATCTGCCGGCAAAGGCGAGCGGCGTGTTCGAGCATTATCTGGTGAAGCCGCAAAGCCCGCTGGTTCGCGGCTTTGACGACCGTTTCTATGCCGTGCATTCGCGCAACACCGATGTGCGCCGCGAGGACGTGGAGGCCGAGCCGCAGCTTGAAGTCGTGGCCGTGTCCGACGAGGTGGGTCTGTACATCGTCAAGTCGACCGACAGCCGTCGCTTCTTTGTCTTTGGCCATCCCGAGTACGACACCGACACGCTGCGCCTGGAGTACGAGCGCGACGTGAAGCGCGGACTCAACCCCCAGGTGCCGGCGCATTACTTCCCGGGCGACGACCCTGCCGCCGAGCCGCGCAACGTCTGGCGCAGCCAGGCTCAGCTGTTCTACACCAACTGGCTCAACTACTACGTCTACCAGACCACGCCCTACGACCTGGCCCGCGCCGGCGAGGAGCACTAGGCTGCGATGGTACTGCTGTAGCCGTGGCTGCTGCCGCGGCTGTTGCTGTGCCGGCGGCGTGACGAGCATGGATTTTCGGACGGACGAGCGTGGATTTTCGGACGGACGAGCGTGGATTTTCGGACGTTTACAAATCGAGCGTGGATAATCTCCCATTTTTGGCCGAGGAACGGGCTCAAAGTGGGAGATTATCCACGCTCATTTTTTAGGTGTGTAGATGCCGATGGCTCGGCTAAGAGACGGTGCGTGAAGAGGCCAAGTCGCATTCGGCGTAGTCTCGTATCTCGACGGGTTTTTCTTTCTGATAATCCGATGGACACAGGCATCTAAATGTGGAGACAGGGACCTCTCGGTAAGGCTTCTGCCTGCAGATATAAGCCATCAGCCTAAAACGTCCAAAACCGTCAAGCATTTGGTCAGTGCCTGGACAGCATTTGGTTAGACTTCGCATGAAACCGTCTGGTACGTTTGCGCCGTTCCATGAGTTGGGAGGCGACATGGGAAACATGACGGCGAATCAAAGACTTACAAGTCACATTAAAGCATGCGAACAGCAGATGAGTTGCGTGTACGCGCGCACGGCGGCGGAGGCAAAGCAGATTGAGCGGCGGGTGGCGGCGGGAAGTCTAGAGGCGGTCATGCCGGGGCTGTATGCGCGTCCGGAATACTGGTCCGAGCTCAAGTTTCGGCAGCGTTATCTGCATCGAGTGCGGGCCCTTGCGCAAAAGCACCCCGACTGGACATTTTGCTCCTATACGGCGGCTGTTATCTACGGTCTTTCGGTTTCGCATGCCAATTTGACGCACATCCATATCGCCGTGGCACCGGCACAATCAACGACGCCGGGCTCTCAGGTCGTTCGCCATCGTTATGTTCGTCAAACACGGGCCACCCAGATGGACATTGCCGTGACCGATATCGATCAAACGATTACGGATTGCCTGGTCGATGCATCGTTTGTCGAGGGCTTGATCATTGCGGACTCGGCGCTCCATGAGCAGCTTTTGTCGAAGGAACATCTCGTTGAGACGGTCGACAAGCTTGGCCTGAATCGACGCGGTGTTGTGACGGCGCGAAGTGTTGCACGGTGTGCCGACGGCCTGTCGGAAAGCGGTGGCGAGTCCAAGGCGCGCGCCCTGATGATCGAGCGCGGCTGGCAGACGCCGGAGCTGCAAATTGAGCTGTTCGACCCGGTTGAGCCGGGACGGCCGTATCGCGTCGACTACTTGTGGCGCGTGGGAGATCGGCTGATCATCGGGGAATTTGACGGATTCGTTAAAAGCGAGAAGGCGGCGGAGGAGGGCAAGCTCGCAAAGGCGCAGTTTGATGAGCGCCAGCGCGAGTCGAGGCTTTCGCTGCTTGATAACTGCAAGATTGTGCGCTTGTGCTGGGATGATCTGAGGGATCCGGGAAAGCTTGATCGCAAGCTCAAAGTTGCCGGCGTGCCGCGTGCGTGCTGAGGCGGTTGCAGGGCGTTGAGTCGCACGAGCGTGGAAATCCGGACACACGAGCGTGGATAATCGGACGCTTGTTGAATGAGCGTGGATAATCTCCCGTTTTTGGCTCGCAAGGGGGTTCAAAGCGGGAGATTTTCCACGCTCATCGTGCAGGTGCGATGCAACGGCGGTTAGGCGCTGATGATGTGGGGTAGCGGCAGGTCGTGGGCGTCGGTGGGAACGCGGTCGACACGCTGCTCGTCAAAGGCGATGCCGATGATTTGACATGCGGGCGAGAGCATGGACAGGTAGCGGTCATAGCAGCCGCCGCCGTAGCCCAGGCGCGCGCCGGTTTGGTCGAAGGCCACGAGCGGCACAACAATCATGTCGAGTGCTTCGGCAGGCACGATGGGGAAGCGGTCGCTGTCGATGTCCGTGGCCGCGAAGGCCCGCGCGGGGTGGGCGATAAACGGGGCCGCGGACGCATCGTCGGCGGCAACTGCTCGCATGCGCATGCGCTGGCCACAAGCTGCGGCATCAATTGCCGAGAACATGCACGGATAGGCTACGCGCCAGCCGCGCGCGGCGGCCGCAGCGGCAAACGCGGCAGGGTCTGCCTCGGAGCCCATTACGGCATAGACTGCAACGGTGTGCGGGGCTGCGGGATCCGAGCTGCCCAGCAACTCAACAAGCCGCGCACAGATAACGGCAGACTTCGCCGCCCGCAAGTCCAAATCAAGAGCATCGCGCCGAGCAATCACTGCCCGCCGCAACTCAGCCTTATCCATCCCAGCTCCCTCTCCCAAACCTACCAAAAAGGGACAGGTTTATTTTGGCGGGTTTTATCTGGGCAAACACCCAAACCACCACACAAATCATCGCAAAGGGGGCAGCTCATGGACACCTTCGTGGGTTTTGACGAAGAGCAGGTGTTCGCGGCGGTTTGTCTCGATCTGTAACAGTTACTCGGCAAAATCGGACCTAGATGTTACAGATTGAGACAAAGGGCCGGCGTCATCCGGAAACGTCTCGATCTGTAACATCTGGAGCCGATATTGCCGTCTTGGCGTTACAGATCGAGATAAACCGACAGACTGCGGCAAAAGAAAAGGTAGATTTTCAGGCATGTCCCAAAAATCTACCTTTGTTGTGGTTAGCTCAGCAGGTCGACTACGTTGAAGCCGGCGTTGCTCTTGGCGATGACGTCTCGGCCGCCAAAGACACAGGTGGGCGACTCGGCTGCGATGCGCGTCACGTCGGCGCCGAGCGAGCGCAGCTCACCGGGCGTGGCGGCGAGCATCTGGGCGCGGCGCTCCTCGCGTGCGTGCGGATCGAGCCCAGCCAGGTAGGTCGTGTTGCGGCGCTTGGTGAGCGCATAGGGCTTCACCGGCGCGTCCATGCCGCTCACGCAGCTCACGATAAAGCCCTCAAAGGCGGCCTCGTCGGGCTCAAAGCTGCCGAGCCATTCGCCCGCGCGCGCCACGCGCTCAATCGAGGGGTCGATTGCCGGGTCGCGGTAGGTGTAGAACGCCGCCTGTCGCTCGCCTTCCGCGCGGAATCCGCAGCCGTACGCACCGCCCTTAACGCGGATCTCGTTCCACAGGTAGTCGTAGGAGAGCGCGTTGGCGGCAACCGCCCAGGCGCCCGTCACGTCAATGCCCAGGCGACGTGGGTCGCACGCGCTTGCCGCAAAGCAGATGTCGCTGGGGATGACAAAGGCCTCGTGGCGGTCGCGCGGCGTCGGCACCACGAGCGCGTTGCGGCCGGCATCGGTGCTGTCGCCAGCGCCCAGCCCCAGGTCGCCCGCGGCGGCCCAGTATGCGTTAAAGTCCTCGTCGCTGCCGGTAAAGCTCGCCATGCAGCCATCGGCCACAAAGATGCGGCCTGCCAGCTCGGCAAGCTTGGCGCGCAGGTCGTCGACGCGCTCGTCAAAGTGGTCGAGCAGGTCGCGCAGGAACAGGTAGAAGTCCACGCCCGAAAGCTGCTCGCGAACCACGGCCGAAGGCGAGCTGTAGCTCATCGCGCGACCGAGTGCCGCCGAGTGACCGTTGTTGATAAAGCCCTGCTCAAGTCCAATGCGAATCTGCGTGAGCACGTCGCGCACGCGGTCGGCGTCGGCATCGAGCAAAAGCGTGCTCGACCACACCTCGCGCGGCAGGCTCGCTAGCGCATCGATCTTCTCGGACAGGGCGCCGGCGCTCACCAGCAGGTAGGGACGCACGCCGTCCACGTCGGGCTGGGTCATGACCTCGGTCGTAAAGCTCAAAAAGCCCAGCTTGCCGGCGAGCACGTTGTCGAGCTCCTCGGCCGAGTGCTCGCTCGTGGGCAGCTGTTTGAGCAGGCGGCAGAGCAGCGTCACATAGGGCAGGTCCTCAAATGCGACGCAGCTCAGGTCAAAGTACTGCATGGCGTAGGCCAGACGGTTGGTGGGGATGCCGTGGCGCAGGCAGGGGATGGGCGCAGTCGTGTCCACGACCAGCGGCGGCTCGGGGCGCGCCTCGCCAATGTCGGAAACGCGCAGGTGCGGTAGCGTGGCCTTGGCCTCGAGCGTGTCCTCGGCCTCCTGTGCGGCACGCAGCACGGCCGTGCGCTCGACCACGTTGGCCAGCTCGGCATTGGTCATGGCGTCGCGCTTGGCTGCTAGCTCGGCGGCCTCGGCACCCTCTGCGCCCTCGGCGGCGTCCACCGGCACCAGCTCGACCAGCGCCATATGGTCGTTTTCCAGCACCAGCTCGCGCAGCAGGTCCTCAAAGTAGCTGCCGTCCAGCTCGCCACGCAGCTCCTCGTACACCGGGCCGTACTTGAGCGCCAGCGTCGCGGCGTCGTCATCGTAGAGCCAGGTGCTCAGCGCGTCGCACGCAATGGCCACGCCGTCGGCGATACCGTAGTCGCGCTGGCGCAGGTCGTACTCGTTGCTGCTGATGATGGCTTCCAGGCGCTCGCGCGGAACGCCGTGCTCGCACAGGTCGCGGCAGGCGTCTTGGAACACACGACGCAGCTCGCGCGCCACGCCGGGCTGCGCGTTTTGCAGCATGATGAGCTCGTAGGGCTGCAGGCTCTCGGCCGCGGTGTAGCTCACCACGTTGCCGCCCAGGCCGGCGGCCAGAATGGCCTTCTTAACCGGCGCTTCGTTGGAGCCCAGCAGCGCCTCGAACAGGATATCCGCCGCGATCGTACGCTTGCGATCGAGCGCGCTGCCCAGCACAAGACCCAGGCCAACCAGGGCGTTCTCGGGCGTGGTGGCCATCTCGACGCGCTTATACTCGCAGGTCACGGGCGCTTGCACGCCCAGCGGATTGGGCGCCAGCGCGGACGGGTCCTCGCCGGCGGCAACGGCAGCGTCCATGCGGCGGCTCGCGGCACTCGGCTGCGACAGATAGCGCTCGTCCAAAAAGGCCAGCGCGCGGTCCACGTCCAGGTCGCCGTAGAGCGTGATGTAAGAGTTGGAAGGATTGTAGTGGCGCGCGTGCGTGTCCAGGAACTGCTCGTAGGTGAGCGCGGGAATCGCGCGCGGGTCGCCGCCGCTCTCGTGCGCATAGGCGGTGTCGGGATAGAGTGCGGCGTTAACAGCATCGTCCAGCACGCTCATGGGGTCGGACAGCGCGCCCTTCATTTCGTTGAACACCACGCCGTTATAGCGCAGCGTGCCCTCGCGCAGGCTGGCGGCGCTGCCTTCGCCCTCGGCGCCCTCCGGCAGGTCCAGCTCGTAGTGCCAGCCCTCTTGCTCAAAAATGGTGGGCTTGGTATAGATGGCCGGGTTGAACACCGCGTCCAGGTACACGTCCATCAGGTTGTACAGATCCTGCTCGTTGGTGGTGGCAACGGGGTAGATGGTCTTGTCGGGGTAGGTCATGGCGTTGAGGAACGTCTGCATGGAGCTCTTGATCAGGTCGACAAACGGCTCCTTGACAGGGAACTTGGCCGATCCGCACAGCACCGAGTGTTCAAGAATATGGAACACGCCGGTGGAATCGGCCGGCGGCGTCTTAAAGCCAATGGCAAAGGCCTTGTTCTCGTCGTCGCACGCCAGGTACAGTAGGCGAGCGCCCGAGGCGGTGTGGCGCAGCACGTAGGCGTCCGAATCGAGCTCGGGCACGGTCTCGCAGCGCTCGACGGCAAAGCCGTGGCAGGTGGTGCCAGGCACCAGCAGTGCGGCGGCAGCGGCGCGCGGGTCGGTTGAGGTGGTGGGCATATGCAGTCTCCTTTGACGCCCCAGCGGGGGCGAATCGAGTCGAATCCTCGAGAGTATACCCATATGGGGCCGCGGCTCTGCGGCGAACTGAAGACGATGCCAGCGGATTGGGCATAGGTCCCGCGTGCCCGCCGCACGAGCGTGGAAAATTGGACACTCGCCAAACGAGAGTGGATATTCGGACGGACGAGCGAGGATTTCCGGATACCTATCGAACGAGAGTGGATATTTGGACGGAATTTGCCGCAAAAGCCCCAAAAACCGTCCAAATATCCACTCTCGATATCCGACCGTCCGAAAATCCTCGCTCATCCATCACTTGCGTATCTCTCGTCTCTCATTCGTCTCTAATATGAAAGATGACAGGAAGATGAGAGAAAAATATGAGAGATAACTGAGCAGCAAAGAGACAGGCAATCATGGTATTGTCTCAATACCGATTGTTCTACCAGCAAAAATATGTATAGATGAAGCAAATGGTAGACATTCCATCTCTATCTATCTCTTATCTCTAAGCCGAGAGATAGAGAGATAAATGAGAGATAATTACGAGAGATAACTGAGAGACGAGGGAAATCTATCCGCGGCATTCTCTGCAGGACCGAGCGAAAGGACGTGCAGATGAACGAAAACGAGCTGACCGGTCTGCTTGAGTCTTTAAGGCGTATGGGCTCGGATGATCTTAACGTCGAAGCGAAGGAGAGCGCCACGACGCTTTCCCGCGACGTGTGGGAAACGGTGAGCGCATTCGCGAACACTGCCGGCGGAACCATCGTGCTCGGAGTGAGTGAGCGCGCAGGTTTTGTCCCGGTTGAGAACTTCGAGACCGAGAAAGTGCTCAACCAATTCGTGGCGGGCATGGGCGATGCCGGCGGTCGCGGAAAGCTGGCCAATCCGCCCAAATACACCATTGAGCGCGTGGAGCTCCAGGGCACCGTGGTTCTGGTCATCACGATTGAGGAGCTCGACCCGTCGAGCAAGCCTTGTTATGTCATAGAGCGGGGCGCCCAGGGCGGCAGCTACAAGCGCATCGATGACAAAGATGTGCCGCTTTCATCGACCGAGGTGCTCGCATTGGCGTCATACGGTCGAGCGACTCCGAGCGATCGCGACGCGGTGGCGGGTGCGGGCGCGGACAATCTCGACGAGACGCTGGTCGACCGTACGATAGATCGGGCTTTCTCGTTGACGCCCCGGGCAATGCGCGGCGCGCCGGACAAACAAACGAAGCTGGAGCGCCTAAATATCCTTGATTCCCAGGGCAATGTCACCAAGGCTGGACTCCTAGTTGTGGGCACCTACCCTCAGCAGTTCTATCCCAAGCTCTTCATTGACGTGGCTGTCCATGCGGGAACTCAGAAGGGCATGGCGGGGTCGCTGAGATTCATGGACCGCACAATCTGTGAGGGAACGTTGGGCGAGATGATCTCGGATGCCGTCGCAGCCGTCGCCAAGAATTTGCGGCGAACCTCGACCGTCCAAGGCGTCTCGCGTGTCGACTCGCTGGAGATTCCCGAGGAGGTTCTGCGCGAGGCAATCGCCAACGCCGTAATCCATCGAGAATACGGGGATCGGTTCTGTGGACAATCGATTGCCGTCGACGTCTTTGACGATCGTGTCGAGGTGACGAATCCTGGCGGCCTTTACGGGGGAAAGACTCGCGAGAACTTGTTTGACGGCAGCTCCCGATGCCGTAACGCGACGCTCGTGAAACTCATGTCGATTGTCCCGCTGCCGGATGGCGCAGGTTCGCCGGCTGAGGGCAATGGCTCGGGCATCCCGATGATGGTCGATGCCATGCGCGCGCATGGTCTGGCCGAGCCCCTGTTCTGCCCGGGATTCGATCGGTTCAAGGTCGTACTTTACCGTTCAAAGATCGAGCCGGTCGATCATGGCGGGGGCTTAATTGTGACGGCACTCAAACACTACGGCGAGCTGGGGACGCGCGAGCTGGCAGAGCGCACAGGGCTCACAATTTCCCAGGTTAGGTCGCGCGTCAACGCGCTCATTGCTCAAGGCGAGCTTGAGCCCACGGCGCCGGCGACGAGCCGCAACCGCAAGTATCGACTGTTGGAGCGCGTGGAATAAATGCGTTAGCGGACGAGGCGACCCAATAATCGACCCTCGATTGGCGCCCACTAAGGTTAAGCGGTTGTTGCCCAGTTGACGGTGATGCTAAAGACTCGGCTTACGCCGGCATGGCCGCGAACCCGTCCATCAAGAACAGCCTAAGAACCAGCTTGATGACATATCCCGGTTTGACTTCAGCCGCGTCAAAGACATGGCGCTCGGCGAGCTCGCTGCAGTATGTATAGATGTCGCGGATAAGGTCCGCGCCCGAAAGCGTAAACATGTAGCCTGCGTCCGAAAGCGCATTGGGCGCGGCGGGCAACTTGGCCATGTGGCAGAACGTTTGCAGGTCGGGCGCCATAACATTCTGGTAGTCGAGGTGGCCGCTGGCATCCTGTGCGGCAAGCTCCAATTGGCGCACAAAATCCAGCGCCGCTGCCAGCACAAAGCTCGGCGTAGGCGCGTTGACGTCCTGAGTGGTCGCCACGAGCCTGCCCGCCGCCTGCGTGACAAGCCAAGCGACCTCGCGCTGGCAACGCACGGCCTTGCGCGTAACCGGCTTGATGGACGAAGAAGAAACGCTCCCCTTAGGCGGATTCGAAGCAGCCATAAGACCCTCCCATGAACAATCCGGCCCAACAAGCCCGGATGAAACACGTGCTACATCAGTATACAGGGAAGTGGGGCAGCGGGGTACAAACGCGCCAGCGGCAAACCGAGAGCATCAACGATGTGCCGATCGCGGAATGAGATCTCGTAATAATTGACTCTCGGCCATATTATTGAGGGGCATGACTCGCGTTCGTATGGTTGTAGGTGCTGGCGATGAACGACATTGACCTTGCTGTTCCGTTGATGGATGGACCAAGCTATGACCGCGCCTGCAGTCTCGTGCCTTCCGAATACGTTGAGGCATGGGAGTGGTTTCTGGGTGAGGAACAGCGCGGCGGCGTTTGGACCAGCCTTCCGCACCACACCAAGGAAGATAGCCCTCAGTATCAGTATCGTTTGAGAATTGGCTCGGACTTCTTTCCCGTAACGCGGGATTCAGGGATCTTCTGGCCGGGCCAGGATCGGGTGAAGCAAGATCCCAATAAGATCTTTGCGCTTTCGGTCCATAACTCTAAAAAGAGCTTCTACACCGATGTACCTCCGCTCTATTTGGACGATGGTACGTGGGTCATTAAGTATTCGGTCCAAGCGCCAGGCGCCGTTGGTTCTCGAGACCAGAATTACAACCGTAAAATGCTCAACTGCATGGAATGTGGCGTTCCAGTCGGAGTCATATTTGCAACCGAGGTGGGCTACAAGGTGCTCGGCCTTGCGTTTGTTGAACGGTTCGAGCCCGAAAACGGATGGTTTGTTCTGCACGGTCCTGTTCATAAAGGCGGACCGGACCCCCGTTTTGCGCCCGACATGAGCTATCTGAAGCACATGCCCGTCGATATTGAGTTTGCCGGACAGGGTACGACCGACGACGAAAAGGTCCGCTATGCGTTAAGGCGCGAGCGATTGGGGCAGCAATGGTTCCGCAAGCAGCTCGTTGCCGCCTATGATGGCCGTTGCGCGGTGTCGGACTGCGGCGTCAGCGAAGCTCTGGAGGCTGCACATATCGAGAATTACTCGGGACCCAAATCGCAGGTTGCCAGCAACGGCATTCTGCTTCGGCGCGACTTACATGCTTTATTCGATGCTCATCTGATTTCGTTTGAGCCTGTTTGCGGCGAATATCGGCTGTGTGGATCGTACCTGCTGGATAAGACCGGCTACGCTTCCTTTGCGGGTGCGACGCTAAGGCAGCCGAATGAGCGTCAGTGGCGACCCAATACGGTGTTTCTTGAGGCCCATCGCATTGAGTTCGATCGCTCGGAAAAGAAGCGTGAAAAGGCGGGGCTTCTGCCGTATTAGCGTATTTGGCTTTGGCATTCTTTGACGATCGTGTTGTTTGATCGGATCGCGTGGCGATGCAATCTCGCGCATGCCCGCCGGTGCATGCTCTTCCTGTTTTGTATAGCGAGAGGGGAGCGTGTATGAGCTGGCGAGGCGATATTGCGATGGGGAAGTACGGAAAACTGCCGTGTGCCCTTATAGACAACAATATGTTTCCGAGCGTAGAGGTTGATTGCGGGTCGTTTGTCGTCACCTGCCCTTGCTGCGGCTCGCAAATACCGTGTCTCGACATTCGGTTCATCGATGCGCGCGACAGGTTCAGCGACGAAGTGAGAAAACAGACAGGCGTTCATATGCCGGTGTATCCGGAGAAATGCCCTGTTTGTGGCCTCGATATCGTGTATGACGCCGGCGACGAGGGATAGGTGATGCGGAGGAGTTGGCTGTGAAGGCTTCTCCGTCCCTACAAATAAACCCCCTCACCGAGTTGCCTGTGGAACTCGGCGTGATGGTCGCGTGCCCAGGTAAAGAGTGCCTGGTCAAAATTGGTGCGCGCGGCTGGGATGCCAAAGACGCCGGCAACTTCGACGCGCACAAACTCCAGTGCCGGTAGCTTGTTGATGGCAGTGAGGGCAAACGGGGACGAGGGCTCCTCGAACAGATAGCGGCTGCCTTGCAGCGCGTCGCAACTGGTGCACGTGTTGCCGAGCGACGGGGCTTTGGAGGCTCGCGCGCCTACGGGCTTGTAGCCGCAGCGCTTATGAAGGTAGTCGCGGATCTCGCCCGGCACGCAGCCAAGAGTGGGCACGATGGCGAGTGCGTTGGCGCTGGCCGTGTCGATGGCAATGTGCCCGGCTTCGTTAGGCGCGTGCGCGATGGCGATGCTCTCGTCGCTATCGGTTCGATAGGGAATGCCGAAGGCCGCGACCGAGGTCTCTTTGTGACACTTCCAGCACTCGCGCTTGCCCAGTACTAGATATATATACGGCGCTGAGGGGTCGGATCGGTCAACGCCGGGCAGCCACTCGGCAAAGGGCTCGGGGTTAACGCCGCTGGGTACATACCAAATCTTCTTAGCCCGATCCCACTTGGCGCCCAGGGCCTTGGCCTCGTCTTTGTGCGAAAAGGGAACATCGAGCTCGGTGCGCATGGCGGCTCCTTGGTGCTGCAGGTGCAAGTGACTCAAGGATACCGCAGGGTATGGACGTTGTGGCGTTTTGCCGAGAAGCTGCGGTGCGGATGGGTTCGAGACGCGTTGGTCTCGGCCTCGGTGGCTATTGGGGCGGTTTTGATTGACTGCGGGGTCGGCCGGGATAGGCGCTTGGGTCGCTGACGCGGTTTTGCGCATGGGCGGGGTGGTTGTTTGGGCGGTTGGAGCTGCCAGCGGATTTGGCGACATAAAACAAAACAGCCCAGAGACATAGCCTCTGAGCTGCGAACATTTGGTGGGCGTTAGAAGATTTGAACTTCTGACCTCTTCCGTGTCAGGGAAGCGCTCTCCCCCTGAGCTAAACGCCCGATCAAGGGTGCGCAAGCGCGCAAGGGATAATATAACGGAGCCTGAACTCGGTGGCAAGAACATTTTTAAAAATCGCTTACATTGTGGAATTCGGGGGCTTTGTCGCATCCATTTCAAAAGAGCCTGCTGCCGCGATTTGGCTGTCGCATAATGCAAGGCCATTGCGGTATCGAGCTATGGAAAGACGCCTGCGGAATTGTCCTACCGATAAGCGGACAAGCCTCCAGCTGGTGACTTCGCCGTGGTAAGGTAAGCCGAATTGTTTCCAGGCTGTTTCGGGGGAGTGGAATGAGCAAAGAGTGTGTCGAGCAGGTCGAAGGCGCAGGGGCTTCGGTGCCGATGACCGATATATCGAACATTGATGTGCCCGAGGGCACCGACGAGCTCAGCCGCAACACCCGTCGCGCATGGCGCGACCGCCTGAACAGCGCTTCGACGCGCAAGATGATCACGGGCGTCTTGGCTACGCTGGTGGGCGGTTCGTTTTGGGGCTTCTCGGGCACCAGCGCGAGTTTTTTGTTCGATACCTACCATGTCGATACGCTGTGGCTTATGAGCATACGGCAGATTCTCGCCGGCCTGCTCTTTATGGCTGTGGTTGTCACGCGCGACCGCGCACGCCTGGTCAAGCTTTGGACGACGCCCGCTGATCGCAAGCAGCTGCTGCTCTTTACCGCTTTTGGCCTGCTGTTCAACCAGTTTTGCTATCTTTCGGCCGTGCGCCTGACGAACGCCGGAACCGCGACGGTGCTCCAGTGCCTGCAGCTCGTTATCATCATGGGCTACGCCTGCGTGACCGATCGCCGCATGCCGCGTACTCGCGAAGTCATCGGCATTGGCCTGGCTCTGGGTGGAACCTTTTTAATCGCCACCGGTGGCGACCCTACCAGCCTGAATATCTCGCCGCTTGGCCTGGCAGCAGGTCTTATGTGTGCGGTCAGCGCCGCGTGTATGGCGGTGATTCCCGCCAAGATCCTGCCCGAATACGGCAGCCCCATCGTCACGGGCTCGGCAATGCTCACGGCGGGCGTGGTCTCGTGCGTCTTCGTGCGGCCTTGGGCGCATATGCCGGCGCTCGACGCTGCCGGCATCGAGGCGCTCGCGGTGTTCGTGGTTATCGGCTCGTTTTTTGCTTACATGCTCTATATGCAGGGCGTTAAGGACATCGGCTCGGTGCGCGCGAGCCTCATCGGAACTGTGGAGCCGGTTTCGGCGACCATCACCAGCGCCGTTATGCTGGGCACGGTGTTTTTGCCGACCGACCTTATCGGCTTTGCCATGATCATCGTGATGATGTTCCTCACGGTGTAGCTGGCGCCGCCGCCAAGACAGAAAAGGTGTTGTGCCGCATTTTCGCCAATTGACGTCCGTGTCTGGAGTTTAGCTGTCGATGCTCAAAATGCCATAAACTAGTAACGTTATGGATTTTTTCATTGCGACTCAATTGCGAGGATTTCTTTATGGCTGGTAATCACTTTAAGGGCAGCGATAGCGGCCGTCCTGCAGTTCCGCCGCGTCCGAACGGGGCTGGTAAGGCCGGCACGCCGGGCGGCGCTGGACAGGGCAGCTCCGGTAAGCGCGTGTCCCCGGGCGAGACGGCGATGTTTACCGCTCTGTACGAGCAGTCTCAAAAGGCAAAAAAGACCGGCCGTGCAAGAGGGAATGTCTTTGCGGGCGGTGCAACCTCCGCGTCGCAGCCGAGCGGGGCTCCTTCAGTACCTGCGAACAACGCAGGTGCTGTCAACGCCGCGAATGCCGCCGGCAACGTTAATGCCGGCAAGGCCGCCAACAATACTCCCTCTGCCGGTGGCGCGGGGCTTACGGGTAACCTTGGCACGATCTACACCGGCGCCTCCGAGACTGGCACGTTCGCCCGCCTGGATGATAGCGGTGCCGAGTTTGCGGGCTCGGGGTCCAAGGAAGATTATTACGATTTTGGCTTGAACTACGGTAGCGACGCTTCGTCGAGTTCGACCTCTGACGGTCTGGTCCGTCATCGCCATCGCAAGGGCGAGGGCAAGAAGCGTCACACTGGCGCCATTATTGCCGCTGTAGTCGCGGTGCTTCTCGTTGCGCTTGGCGCGAGCGGCTTTATGCTGCTTAACTCGGCAAAGACCGTAAAGAGCGAAGCGAAGGAGGCTGTCGAGATCGTCGGTGGCCTTAAGGACAAGGTCACGTCGGGCGATTTTTCGACGCTGCCTGACGACGCGAAGAAGATTGATGAGCTCTGCGACAGCATGAAGGCGGAGACTTCGAGCCCGCTGTGGACGGCGGCTTCGTTTATCCCGGTGTATGGCAGTGACATCAACGCAGCCCGCACCATGATTGACGCCCTGTCCGATGTCTCGAGCAACGCGCTGGTTCCCATGGCCGACAACCTTTCTCAGGCCACGCCCGGCAAGCTGTTCCAGGATGGCATGATTAACGTGTCCGCGCTGCAGGCGGTCGCCGATTCGCTTTCCAGCAGCTCGAAGGTGTTCAAGAGCGCCAACGAGAAGGTCCAGGGCATTGGCGATACTCATATTTCCCAGGTGACCGAGCTGGTCGATAAGGCCAAGGACGGCTTTGCCACCCTCAACGGCGCGGTTGACGCGGCGGAGAAGGTCGCCCCCGTCCTTCCCCAGATGCTCGGCGCCAACGGCCAGACGCGCAACTACCTTATGTACGCCATGAACAACGTCGAGATTCGTGCCTGCGGCGGCTTTGGCGGTTCGCAGGGCCTGATTTCGGTCACCGACGGTCAGATGTCGATTGGCGAGTTTGTTCCCCGCATTGGACTCAGCGAGGATGAGGCGGTCGAGAGCGTCGACGAAGAGGATGAGGCGCTGTTCGGCAACCACAGTAACCTGTACAACTCGGGCAATACCTATTCGCCTGATTGGCCCCGCAACTCGCAGCGTGTCGCCGCGCTGTGGAAGTCCCAGTATGGACAGGACGTTGATGGCGTCATCGGTATCGACCCGGTGTTCCTGCAGTATCTGCTGGGCCTGGTCGGTAATGTCTCGCTGCCCGACGGAACGGTTGTCGACGGCACCAACGCCGCAAAGGTCCTCATGCACGATGTGTACTGGAACTATCCGGTCGAGGAGTCGGACGGCATCTTTGCATCCGTCGCCAGCGCTGCCTTCGACAAGATCCTTGGCGGTATCGGCGATGTCGATGTTACGAAGCTTGTCAGCGCCGTTGAGCGCGGTGCCGAAGAGGGCCGCCTGATCGCGTGGATGAGAAACGATGATGAGCAGAATGCCATCAAAGAGACAGGCATTGACGCTTCGCTGCCCGATCCGGAAGATCCGAGTGCCGATCCCGTTGCCGGCGTTTACTTTAACAACCTGAGCTTTTCCAAGCTCGACTGGTATCTGAACGCCGACACTCAGATTGGTCAGGGCATCAAGAACGGTGACGGCACGTGCTCCTATCGCATCACCGTTACCCTGACGAACATCATGACGCAGGAGGAGGCAGGCAAGCTGCCCGACTACGTTGCGGCGAGCGCACCCGATGCCGCGCGTGACGACGAGCGTCTGAATGTCTCGTTGTTTGCCCCGACGGGTGGCAACATCAGTGACCTTACGGTTGAGGGTACCCAGTTTGGTCTTGGTGCCGCTACGTGGCATGGAATCCCCTTCTATTCGGGCACCGTTGACCTGCATGCTGGCGAGACGACGACGATCACGTATACGCTGACCACGTCGGCCGAGGCGGGGGACAAGCCGCTTACGCTGCGTCAGACTCCTACATGCCAGGCGGCTCGCGACAGCGCGTCGGCGTAGGGTTTTTCTGGTAGCGCAGATAATCGAGTACCATTTTGGGGCGGACAGGCAATCTGTCCGCCCCTATTTTGTAAGGAGAGCGCATGAAGTGCTTTGGCACCGACGGCTTTCGCGGTGAGGCCAACGTTGGGCTGACGGTAGAGCACGCTTATAAGATTGGCCGTTTTGTGGGCTGGTATTACGGCGCCAACCGCAGTGCTAAGGCGCGCGTTATCGTGGGCAAGGACACACGTCGCTCGAGTTATATGTTCGAGGCGGCGTTGGTGAGCGGTCTGGTCGCGAGCGGTGCGGACGCCTATATGCTGCACGTGATCCCGACGCCGGGCGTGGCGCATCAGACCGTGGAGGGCTGCTTCGATTGCGGCATCATGATCAGCGCGAGCCACAACCCGTTTTGCGATAACGGCATTAAGCTCGTCAATAGCGACGGTTTTAAGATGGACGAGGACGTACTGGAGCTCATCGAGGACTACATCGATGGCAAGAGCGAGGTGCCGCTGGCCACGGGCAACCACATCGGCGCCACGGTGGACTACATGCAGGGCCGCAACCGCTACATTGCTTCGCTCATCGCCAGCGCGAACTTTTCGCTGCAGGGCGTCAAGATCGGTATCGACTGCGCCAACGGCTCGGCTTCCTCGGTGGCCAAGCCGGTGTTCGACGCGCTGGGCGCTGACGTGCGCGTGATCAACGCCGCGCCCGATGGTTTTAACATCAACGTCGACTGCGGCTCCACGCATATGGAGCGTCTGCAGCGCCATGTGGTGGAGCAGGGCCTGGACGTGGGTTTTGCCTACGACGGCGATGCCGACCGCTGCCTGGCCGTGGATGAGCGCGGTCGCGTGGTAGACGGCGACCAGATCCTGTACGTGTGCGGCGTGTATCTGAACAAGCACGGGCGACTCTCGGGCGGTACCGTGGTGCCGACGATTGCCAGCAACTTTGGCCTGGTCAAGTCGCTGGAGCTTGCCGGTCTGAGCGCCGTGACCAGCGGCGTGGGCGACCGTCACGTGTATGCCAAGATGCGCGAGGGCGGCTACAGCCTGGGTGGCGAGCAGACGGGCCATACGATCTTTGGCGATATCGAGCGCACGGGCGATGGCATTATGACCTCGCTGCGCGTGATGGAAGTGATTCGTGCCGAGCGCGAGACGCTCTCGCAGCTCACGGCTCCGTGCAAGCTGCTGCCGCAGGCGCAGGTGGCCGTGCACGTGGCGGACAAGGACGCCGCGCTCGAGAACATGGGCGTGCAGAACGCCATCGCCGAGGCCGAGGCTGCGCTGGCAGGCGAGGGCCGCGTGCTCGTGCGCAAGAGCGGAACCGAGTCGGTTATCCGCGTGCTGGCCGAGGCACCCGACCAAGCATCCGCCGATGCCGCCATGAAGCGCATCGCCGCCGCGCTGGAAGCTCTGTAAGGTAGTCATTGGGGACGTTCTTAAACAACTAGGTGGAAAGGGGACGCCGCGGATTGGTTCCGCGGCGTCCCCTTTGCGTTGACGTGTCGGTTATGCCTTACAGCTCGTAGAGCGTGGTGAACTTGTCCTGCAGGTAGCTGCAGTAGTAGCGGGCATCGAACGCCATGCCGCACGCGCCCTTGATGAGCTCCGGCGCGTCCTTGGCGCGGCCCCACTGCCAAATGTGCTCGCCCAGCCAGGCGCGGACGGGTGTCAGGTCGCCGCTCGCACAGGCGCCGTTGAGGTCGACACCGTCGCGGCACATGGCCGGCATAAACATGGCGTCGTAGGCGCTGCCCAGCGCATAGGTGGGGAAGTAGCCAAACGAGCCGCCGCTCCAGTGCGTATCCTGTAGGCAGCCGTGCGTGTCGTCGGGAACGGGAATGCCCAGGTACTCATCCATGAAGCGGTTCCAAAGCGCGGGGATATCCTTGGCTGTGGCCTCGCCGGCAAACAGCATGCGCTCGATCTCGTAGCGCACCATAACGTGCAGCGGATAGGTGAGCTCGTCGGCCTCGGTGCGGATCAGCGAAGGCTGCGCGATGTTCACGGCGTGGTAGAGCGTGTCCTCGTCGACGTCGCCGTAGACCTCGGGTGCGTGGCGGCGCAGCACCTCGAGCAGCGGTCCCATAAAGGCGCGGCTGCGACCCACGGTGTTCTCGAAAAAGCGGCTCTGGCTCTCGTGGATGCCCATGGAGGTGCCGCCCTCAAGACAGGTGCGCGCATAGGCGGGATTGACGCCCAGCTCGTACATGGCGTGTCCCGCTTCGTGGATGATGCTGTAGACGTTGGAGATGCAATCGTCCTCGTAGATGTGTGTCGCGATGCGCGCGTCACCCACGGCAAAGCCCTCGCTAAACGGGTGCTCGGTAAAGGCAAGCGTGGTGTCGTTCAGGTTCAGGCCGACGAGCTTCATAAGGTCGAAGCTCATGGCGCGCTGGGCGGCCTCGGGCACGCGGGCGTGCAAAAAGTCGGCAGCGGGCTGCTGGCCGCGCTCGCCGATAGCGTGCACGAGCGGCACGACCGTCGCCTTGACCTCATCGCAAAACGCATCGAAGCTCTCGGCAGAAAGGCCGCGCTCGTACTGGTCGAGCCAAACGTCGTATGGGTCGCGCTTGGGGTCCATGAGTTCGGCCTGATGCTTAAGTTGGGCGACGATTTTATCCACATAGGGCTCAAAACTCGCCCAGTCGTTGGCCGTCTTGGCCTTGTGCCACACGGCATCGGCCTCGCAGGTGAGCCTGGTCCAGGCCTCGGCCTCCTCGGTAGGAATAACGCTTGCCTCGCGCTGGTCGCGGCCGAGCACGCGGATCTCGTCAAGCAGCTGCGGGTCGTCGATCTTGCCGCCGGCGACGGTCTCGCGTGCCAGCGAGTGCACGAGTTCGACAGACTTCTCGCTGGTCAGTAGCTTGTGATGCTCGCCGGCAAGCGTGCCCATGGCGTCAGCACGGGCGGCAGCACCGTTGGCAGGAGCAATCGTCGCTCCATCGAACTCGGCAATCTTGAGCAGGTACTCGCGAGTCCACAGCTTGCCCTCGAGTTTGCGGAACTTTTTGACGGCCTTGTCGACTTTAGCAACCTTGACGCCCTTGGCAGCTTTTGCCACGGCGGCCTTGGCCTTCTTATCGAGTTTCTTTCCCATACCGTATCCTTAATCTCGCAGGCCGAGCGCCTCGGGTGGGCGCGCGGCCAGTTTGCACAGCTACCCGCCTTGTACCCAGCACGAACAAAACGGAACACGGCGATATGCTCGCAGAATGTGTTATCCTATAGCCCAATGCGTTGACGGAGAGGGTTTTGCCCGCCGCGTCGCCGGCAAGAGAGGGAAGGTCATGGGCTGCAAGCCTTCCTGCGGTGGCAAGGGCTAAGCGTTCACTCCCGAGCAGCAACCTCAACGGGCACGCGGCCAGCGGCAGCAAAGTCTCAGTAGGGAAGCCGTGAGCCTCGCGACAAGAGGCACAGAGTGGGCGCGGCGGGCCAGACATCCGCCGGGTCAAACAAGGTGGTACCGCGGAATTCAACCGTCCTTGGGCAATGTACATGCCCGAGGGCGGTTTTTTTGTTACCGAACCGGGCCGCGCATCCGCAACATCGGGCGGCGTCAGCCGTCCCGGAGCGCGGATGCGCGAGAGACGAAAGGGAAGACATGAGTCTGATTGATGATCTGGTCAAACTCGAGGAAGAGGCCAAGGAGCTCGTCGCAGGCGCCGACGACGCCGCCAAGCTCGAGGCTGCGCGCGTTGAGCTACTCGGTCGCAAGGGCCGTATCACCGGCCTGATGCGCATGATGGGCAAGCTCGCCCCCGAGGATCGTCCCGTGATGGGTAAGCGCGCCAACGAGATGCGCCAGCTGATCGAGGGCATGCTCGACGAGCGCACCACCGAGATGAAGGCCGCCGCCCTCAAGCACGCGCTCGAGCACGAGGCCGTCGACATCACGCTGCCGGGCATCCGTCCGCAGATCGGTCACCAGCACCTGATCAAGCAGATCATCGAGGAGGCCGAGGACATCTTCTGCGGCATCGGCTACACCGTCGAGTCCGGCCCCATGGTCGACACCTCCTACTACAACTTCACCGCGCTCAACGCCCCCATGGATCACCCGAGCCGCTCGGCCCGCGATACTTTCTACGTGGTCGACAACAACCCCGGCAGCGTCGCGCACCCCGAGGCTCACGCCCACGGTGAGTCCGATGTGCTGCTGCGCACCCAGACCTCGGGCGTGCAGATCCACACCATGGAGTCGCAGAAGCCGCCCATCTACATGATCTGCCCGGGCACCGTCTACCGTCCCGACACGGCCGATGCCTGCCACCTGCCTCAGTTCAACCAGATCGAGGGCCTGGTCGTCGACGAAGGTATCACCTTTGGCGACCTTAAGGGTACGCTCGACTACTTTGTTAAGTGCATGTTTGGCGAGGACCGCAAGACGCGTTACCGCCCGCACTTCTTCCCCTTCACCGAGCCGAGCTGCGAGGTGGACGTGAGCTGCCACGTGTGCGGCGGCAAGGGCTGCAACTTCTGCAAGCACAGCGGCTGGATCGAGATCCTGGGCTGTGGCATGGTCGACCCCAACGTCCTGATCAACTGCGGCATCGATCCCGAGAAGTACACCGGCTTCGCCTTTGGTATTGGCGCCGAGCGCGTCGCGGCCCTGCGCTACGACCTGCCCGACCTCAGAACTCTCATGACGGGCGATATGCGTTTCTTGAATCAGTTCTAGGCTGCGGCTTGCCCAAGCACGGCACCTCGGCGCTCATTCGTCGCTTGCGTACCAAAGTACGCGGCGCTCCTCTTTCGGGCCGATCTGCCGCACTTGGACAACCCTCGCTTTGTAAGGAATGTTCACAAAGTTGATGTTTCCACCTGCATCTCTTCGCAGGCTTTCAGTATGAAAGGAGAGCTAGATGCGTGTTTCTTACGACTGGCTCAAGACCATGATCGATATTCCGGAGGATCCCAAGACCCTTTCGGACGAATATATCCGTACCGGCACCGAGGTCGAGGCGATCGACACCGTGGGCGAGTCCTTCGACCACGTGGTGACTGCCAAGGTGCTCACCAAGACCCCGCACCCCGATAGCGACCACATGTATGTGTGCTCGGTCGACGTGGGCGACAAGAACCTCGACGCCGACGGCAACCCCGTCCCGCTGCAGATCGTCTGCGGCGCGCAGAACTTTGAGGCCGGCGACCACATCGTCACGGCCATGATCGGCGCTGTGCTTCCCGGCGACGTCAAGATCAAGAAGAGCAAGCTTCGCGGCGTCGTGTCCATGGGCATGAACTGCTCCGCGCGCGAGCTCGGCCTGGGCGGCGACCACTCCGGCATTATGATCCTGCCCGAGGATACGCCCTGCGGCATGCCGTTTGCCGAGTATGTGGGCTCGAGCGACACCGTGCTCGACTGCGAGATCACGCCCAACCGCCCCGATTGCCTATCCATGATCGGCATGGCCCGCGAGACCGGCGCCATCTTCGATCGCGATTTCCACGTGGAGCTGCCCGCCATCAAGGCCGAGACCGGCCGCGCGACCGACGACGAGCTTTCGGTCGAGATTGCCGACGAGGGCCTGTGCGACCGCTATGTCGCCCGCATCGTGCGCAACGTGAAGGTCGGCCCCTCGCCCGACTGGATGGTCAAGCGCCTTAACGCCCTGGGCGTGCGCCCGCACAACAACATCGTCGACATCACCAACTATGTGATGATGCTCACCGGTCAGCCGCTGCACGCCTTTGACCTGGACACCTTTGCCGAGCGCGATGGCCACCGTCGCGTGGTGGTTCGCGCCGCCCAGCAGGATGAGAAGTTCACGACGCTCGACGGCGAGGAGCGCACGCTCGACGCCGGCATGGGCCTTATCACCGACGGCGAGCGTCCCGTGGCGTTGGCCGGCGTTATGGGCGGCATGGATTCCGAGATTGAGGACGACACCGTCGACGTGATGGTCGAAAGTGCCTGCTTCAACGCCGGTCGCACCTCGCACACCAGCCGCGACCTGTCGCTGATCTCTGACGCCTCCATTCGCTTTGAGCGCCAGGTCGATGAGACCGGCTGCGTGGATGTGGCCAACGTTACCTGCGCGCTCATCGAGGAGATCGCCGGCGGCGAGGTCGCTCCCGGCTACGTCGACGTGTTCCCCGCGCCCAAGACCATCGACAGCATCAAGCTGCGCCTGGCCCGCGTGCATGCCATCTGCGGCGCCGACATCGAGCCCGACTTTATCGAGCGTTCGCTCACCCGCCTGGGCTGCACCGTCGAGCGCGACGGCGAGGACTTTATGGTCACTCCGCCGAGCTTCCGCCCCGACCTGCCGCGCGAGATCGATCTGATTGAGGAGGTCCTGCGCCTGTGGGGCATGGGCCGCGTGACGGCGACCATCCCGGCCGCCAAGAACCACATCGGCGGTCTGACCCGCGAGCAGAAGCTCACCCGCAAGGTCGGCGAGATCCTGCGCGCCTGCGGCCTCAACGAGACCACGACCTTTGGCTTTGCCGCCCCGGGCGACCTGGAGAAGATCGGCATGTCCACCGAGGGCCGCGGCTGCCCCGTGGTGCTCATGAATCCGCTGGTGGCCGAGCAGACCGAGATGCGTCGCTCGCTGCTGCCGGGCCTGCTGCAATCCGTGGCCTATAACGAGGCCCACGGCACGCCCAACGTGCACCTGTACGAGGTCGGCAGCCTGTTCCACGGCCGCGAGAATGCCAGCCTGCCCAAGGAGACCAAGTCCGTGGCGGGCGTGCTCTCGGGCCAGTGGAGCGAGCAGTCTTGGAGCATGAAGTACCGCAAGCTGCGTTTCTTCTTTGGCAAGGGCATTGTCGAGGAGCTGCTCGCCCAGCTGCGTATCGAGAAGGTCCGCTTCCGTCCCGCCGAGGGCGAGGGCTATGCCTTCTTGCAGCCGGGTCGCGCCGCCGAGGTTCTGTCCGGCGGTACCGTGCTGGGCTGGGTCGGCGAGATCCACCCCGAGGCGCGCGAGGCGATGGGCATCGATGAGGTCGTCGTTGCCTTTGAGCTCGACCTGGACAAGCTGATCAAGGGCGCCCGCAATCAGGAGAACTACCGCGAGTTCTCGCAGTACCCTGCCGTTGAGCACGACCTTGCTATCGTAGTCGACAATACTGTGACCTGCGAGGATCTTGAGCGCCGTATTACCAGTGCCGGCGGCAAGCTGCTCGAGGGCGTGCGCCTGTTCGACGTCTACCGCGATCCCATCCGCATCGGAGCAGGCAAAAAGTCCATGGCCTTTGCGCTTACGTATCGCTCCGACGACCACACGCTCACCAGCGAAGAGGTCGAGAAGGCGCACCAGAAGATTGTCACCAAGGTGTGCAAGGGCGTAAACGGCGAGGTCCGCGGCTAGGTTCCGCGCTGGGGTATGGGTCAGCGGTGGCTGCCGCTGAGTCCTACGTGATTGCTATGCTCGGTATAAGGTACCGTTGAGCCTGCATATATGACACGCGCATTACATAACGGCGTGCTGCTTTGTCGGCAGTGCGCCGTTTTGCTATGATAGCCCGCGGCGTGTTACGAATCTGACAATACGTAACACTGGCAAGGTGATTTAAGCGGCGTTGCAATTCTGTGCGCCGATAACCGGGAGGCGTACATGCACATTCCAGATAATTATCTGTCCCCGCAGACCGATGCCGTGCTGGCGTTGGCGATGGTGCCCGTTTGGGTTCACTGCATCAAGAAGGTGCGTGCCACGCTCGATCGCGAGCATATGGCGTTCCTGGGCATCTGCGCCGCATTCTCCTTCTTGCTCATGATGTTCAACGTGCCGCTGCCCGGCGGTACCACGGGTCACGCCGTCGGCGGCGCGCTCATCGCGCTGTTGTTGGGCCCGGAGGCCGCTGCCATTGCCGTCTCGGTCGCGCTGGCGCTGCAGGCGCTGCTATTTGGCGACGGCGGCGTTCTGTCGTTTGGCGCCAACTGCTTTAACATGGCCTTTGTGCTGCCGTTTGCCGCTGCTATCGTGTTCCGTGCGCTCAACAGCCGTCTGTACGACAAAAGCTGGGGCACCTCGGTTTCGGCCATCGTAAGCGGCTGGGTCGGCCTGTGCCTGGCGGCCCTGTGCGCAGCAATCGAGTTTGGTATTCAGCCGATGCTCTTTACCAACGCTTCGGGCGCGCCGCTGTATTGCCCCTTCCCGTTGTCTGTGGCTATTCCGGCCATGTTGATCCCGCATATGCTGGTTGCCGGCGTGGTCGAGGGCGTGGCGACGGCTGCGATCTACGGTTTCATTAAGAAGACGGCGCCGAGCATTATCGTCGGGCCCGAGGCCGTCGATGGCCAGCTTGCTGCCGAGGGCGCTGCTGCCAAGAAGACCTCGCTGGTCCCCACGCTCATCTTGGTTGCCGTGCTTGTCGTGGCCACGCCGCTGGGCCTGCTGGCCACGGGTGACGCCTGGGGTGAGTGGGACGCTGAGGGCGCCGCGACCGCCGTTCAGGAGGCTGGTGACAACAGCCTGCAGGCTTCGGTCGGTCTCGATACCCCGACCTTTGCCGATGCGCTGCCCACGGGCGATTACCTGCAGGCCTATTCCGAGGAGCAGGGTCTTGGCTTTGCCGGTCAGGCTGCCATGTATATCCTTTCCGGTGTGATTGGCGTGGCGGTGCTCACCATCGCATTCCGTCTGATCTCGCTGACGGTTAAGGAAAGCGGTGCTCATGGCAATAGCCGAGCTGCCTAGTTGGCTTGCGGCCGAGGAGCGATATGAGCCCGTGGGGGCTCGGCATCGCGTAATGCAACAGAACGTCCTGCACCTGGCGAGCCTGCTTGAGCGGGTTCGCCTGGGCGGCGGCGCACACGAGGGCGGGTCGATGATCGACCGCGCCCTTTCTTCCGTTTCGGCGCCGGTGCGTTTGGTGGGGATGCTCGTTTGCGTTCTGTGCGTGTGTCTGACGCAGAGCCCGCTGTACCTCATGTTGATGGCGGCGATCGCGTTGGTGCTGGTCGCGGTGCGCCCCGTACGCGGGCTGGGCGCTACCTTTATGCCGGCGTTGGCTGCTGCGGGGTTTGCCGTGGTTCTGGCACTGCCTGCCCTGCTGCTGGGCGCTTCTGCCACGGGTGCCATGCTTAAGATTGCACTCAAAACGTTCATTAACGTGTCGCTGGTACTGGGCGTTTCGTGGACCCTCACGTGGAGCCGCATGTCGGCGGCGCTCAAGATGCTGCGCCTGCCCGACGAGGTTATCTTTACGTTTGATATGGCGCTCAAGCACATCGAGGTGCTGGGCCGAACGGCGCACGATCTGTGCGAATCGGTCATGCTGCGCAGCGTTGGCCGTGCGCCTGAGGGGTTTTCGCGTACCGATTCGATCGCGGGTATCATGGGCATGACCTTTATTAAGGCGATGGAATGCAGCCGCGCGATGGACGAGGCCATGCTCTGCCGTGGGTTTGCCGGCGCGTATCCGACGCCCGCTCGCAGCTCTTTTGGCTGGCGCGATGCGGTTTATGCGGCCGTTGTGGTGCTGCTCGCCGTGTTGTGCGCGGTGCTGTAGCGCGGGCGGTCGATCCGTCGATGTGAATAGGGAAGGGCGACGTTTTGGTAAACGATACGAATGACGCGATGGGCGCGAGCGGTGCTGCTGGCGCCGAGACAACGCCGCTCATCGAGTTTCGCGACGTGGTGTTTTCCTATGCGGGCCATACGGTGGTCGATGGCGTTTCGCTGCAGGTGGGCCGTGGGGAGCTCGTTGCCCTGCTGGGTCCCAACGGCTGCGGCAAGACGACGATCATGCGCCTTATCAACGGCCTTGAGCTCGCGGACGCGGGCACGTATCTGTTTGACGGGCATGCGGTCGATGCGGCATATCTCAAGGATTCTGCGACGGCCCAGCGGTTCCATCAGCGCGTGGGCTTTGTGTTCCAAAACGCCGATGCGCAGCTCTTTTGTGCCACGGTCGGCGAGGAAGTTGCGTTTGGCCCGGCTCAAATGGGGCTGCCGGCAGACGAGCTCGAGCGCCGCGTCCGCGATGCCATGGAGCTGTTCCAGGTGGCCGATCTGGTCGATGCCTCGCCTTATCAGCTTTCGGGCGGGCAAAAGAAGCGCGTTGCGCTGGCTGCCATCGTGTCGATGAACCCCGATATCCTGGTGCTCGACGAGCCTACCAACGGACTTGACGAAGACTCGTGCGACATCGTGGTCAACTTTCTACTGGCCTATGTTGCTGCCGGTAAGACGGTCTTGATGAGCACGCATCATCAGGATTTGGTGCGACGCCTGGGTGCCCGCGCCATCTATATCGATCGATATCACCACGTGGTCGCGGCACCCGTGGCATCGTATGGAACCGAAAGCGGCACTGCGGAATAGTTGCTGCGTAGTAGGGCTGCGGCCGCGCGCGTGGCTTGCCGTGAATGGTATAGTTATCCGGGTTTTACGGGGGTGGCTATGCCAAGTTGGAATATTCATATCGCTCAGACGGAACGACTGCTGGCGCGTGCTGGCACGCTTGCCGATAACGTGCGCGACCGCAATGCCTTTTTGTTTGGCTGTGTGGTTCCGGATATCTTCGTGGGCTATATGGTCCCTGGCATCGCCGACCCCATCCCGTATCGCATCACGCATTTTGCCAAGCCTGAGCCTATCCCCAAGCCGCGCGAGCATGAGTTTTGGGACACCTATGTGGCGCCGCTGCTCAAAGGGGCGCCTGTTGGTACGCCGGCTGCCGCGACCTCGATTGTCGAGGAGCGCGAGCGACTCAATCGGGTGCATTATCCCCAACGCTACAAGGACGCCGAGCCGGTTGCCGGTCCCGGCGCTTGTGAGTTCTCGCTTGCGTCCGAAGATGTGGCACAGTCGCTGCTCGATCTGACGCTGGGCGTTTGGTCTCACCTCGTGGCCGATACCGTGTGGAATACGCGCGTGAATCAGTATCTGGAGGCGCACGGCGGCAAGCCGTGCGAGGAATTCCGCATTAAAAAGCAAGGCGACTTTGACTGGTTTGGCAAGACGCTCGGCATTGTTTCTATCCCGCGTGCGACCGATCGCCTGTATACCGCGGCGGCCCAGTTTGGTCAGTATTCGATTCCGCAAGATTATGTGCTCAAGACCATTGGCGTCATGCACGAGATCGTGCGCGAGAACCCCGGCGAGCCGGATCATCCACCGTACCGCCTGCTGAGCGAAGCGTTCTTTGACGCAACATTTACCGAGGTCGTCGAGCTAACCGAGGCGGGTTTTACCGCCCGCGTCGCATCACCCGGTGTGCCCGCTCTGCCCCTGATCGCTAGCTGCTAGCTGGCCGGCCCGGCAGTGAATAGCTCAACCCAATCGACAAGTAGCTCTTGCCGAAGGACATCTTCGGCAGTGCGCTCCTGTTTAGTCTTTGGGACGTAGGTAAGCCCAGCCTTTTTATGGATGAGCTCGGCTATGTGGTCGAAGCTCTTCTTATCCTTAATCTGGCCATAGGTAATTTGGATGACATCGTAGCCCATGCTTGTAAGTGTGGTGGCGCGCTCGGCATCGGAGAGACTCGCGGCTTCGCTGCCGTGGGCGGAGCGGCCTTGGCATTCCAGAATGACGCCCATACTGTCGGTGCTGCTCTCGATGAGGATGTCGGCATAGCAGCAGGTTTTGTCATACAGCGAACGTGCGGCTTCACTGAGCGGGATGCGCGCGTTGTTGGCGATCTCGATGCCCTGGCCGCCCTCGTCGCGGGGGAGCGAGATAAGCATGGAGGTCTGTACTTCGAAGGGCGAGGCGGCCTGCCCCGTCATGTGCTCGGCCGCCCAGCGCAGTTGTTTGACGCCGCGCAGGCCTGCGGCTTGCTTGGCGAACGCGGCGATATCCGTTGCGGTAAGAAGCGGCGTGCGCTTCCACAAGTTGGTGTCATTGCCCTTGGTGTCGTTAACTCGCTCCCAGCCGCAGTTGGGTGGAATGAACTTAAGCGAAATAGCTTCATCGAGTTGTTGTTGCGTTCGCTCGCAGGGCTTAAACACTGCAAAGGAGCCGCACATCTCGTAGCACGCCATGAGTAACTGGTTGCGTGAGACCTGCGTGGCAAGGCTGAGCAGCGTGAACTCCGGTGACGTGACATCAAACCCATGTTCAGTCTGCCTAAACGACCCCGGAGGTGGTTCTTGGGTCAGGAGGTGCGATTTAAACAGGCTTCGCGACCCGGATTGTGCCCGAGTGAATACAAGCCTGTGAAGTGGTGCGTGAAGCAGGTCTTTTACAACTGCATGACTTCCGAGGCCACAACATCTGCGATCCATATTGCCAAGGCTAATGGCGGGGTAAAGGCCTAATACCTGCGGCGGGATGCGGTAGTAGTTAAAGGCGGATTGCCCACAAAGCGTCAGGTCCATAATGCCCTCCTGGCCGAAATCATCTCTTTGAAGCGAGTGATGCCAGCGTCAATCCGGAAGTATGCGGCAAAATCTGAACCCTATGAGCGGACCTGGCTTTTGAGGCTAGTTTATCAGGCATTTTGTTGCGAAAAAACAGGGTGTGCTCGGAGGTTCCAGAATTTGCCGCATACTTCCGAAAACCAGGTCGATTTGGTTCTTGCTAAAACGATTTATCAGCCCTGTGTGAGGTGTGGGTTTGCCACCGGGCGAACACTTTTAGCGCTTGGGACTTTATTTTATGGGCCTCGAAGGGTGGATTTCGCACTTTTGGTAAAGAAATGAGTGCGTGTTTTGCTGTGCGCCGGCATTGGCACAGAAAAAGGGCCCGGAAGGCTTTGCCTTCCGGGCCCTTTGCAATGCAAGTGTGCTTGCAAGTACGACTTAGCGCACCTGAGCGACGTAAGCGACGTTGGTCGAGGAGACCTTGTCCTCGAGCTGGACGCTCATGCGGGGATCGCCAGCGGTGGCGACGGTCAGGTCTCCGGTCTTGACGTAGCCGAGCTCCTTAGCGGTCTCAATCGCCTTGACGATCGTGCCGTTGACGGTGCCCTGGGTAATCTCGGCCTGGTGCGGGATAACGCCCCAGTACATGATCATCTGCTGGACGGCCCACTCGTGGCGGGAGAACGCGCAGATCGGCATGTTGGGACGGAAGTGCGAAATCAGGCGAGCGGTACGACCGGTGGTCGTCGGCACGGTGATGCACTTGGCGCCAACGGTGGTAGCCATGTTCACAGCGGACATACCCACAACGTTGTTGACAACACGGGTGCCGTGGGCATCGGCCGGAACCTCGAGCGGAGCGTGAGCCGGGAGGTACTTTTCGGTCTCGAGAGCAATGCTGGCCTGCATCTTAACGGCCTCGACCGGGTACTTACCGGCAGCGGACTCGCCAGAGAGCATAACGGCGTCGGTGCCGTCGTAGATGGCGTTAGCAACGTCGGCAACCTCGGCGCGCGTCGGGCGCGGGTTCTGCTGCATGGAGTCGAGCATCTGCGTAGCGGTGATAACGGGCTTGTAGGCCGCGTTGCACTTGGCGATGATCTCCTTCTGGATGTGGGGAACGAGCTCGGGCTTGATCTCGATGCCCAGGTCGCCACGGGCAACCATGATGCCATCGGAAGCCTCGAGGATCTCGTCGAAGTTCTCGACGCCCAGGGCGCACTCGATCTTCGGGAAGATCGTCACGTGCTCGCCGCCGTTCTCGCGGCAAAGCTCGCGGATGCCGCGGACGGACTCGCCGTCACGGATGAAGGAAGCGGCGATGTAGTCGATGTTCTCGGTCAGGCCAAAGAGGATGTCCTGACGATCGCGCTCGGTGATGGCGGGCAGCGAGATGTTGACGTTGGGCATGTTGACGCCCTTGCGCTCGCCGATCAGGCCGTCGTTCTTGACGACGCAGGTCATGTCCTGGCCGTCGACGGACTCGACCTCGAGGGCAACCAGGCCGTCATCGATCAGGATGAGGGAGCCCTTCTCGACCTCGGAGGGCAGAGCCAGGTAGTCGAGGGAGATGTGCTCAGCGGTGCCGTGGAAATCCTCGGTCGTGGGCTGAGCGGTGACGACGATCTTGTCGCCGGTCTTGACGGCAACCTTCTTGCCATCGACCAGAAGGCCGGTGCGGACCTCGGGGCCCTTGGTGTCGAGCAGGATGCCGACGGGCAGACCGAGCTCCTTGGAAATACGACGGACGCGCTCGATGCGACCGTGGTGCTCGTCGTAGGATCCGTGCGAGAAGTTAAAACGGGCGACGTTCATGCCCGCCTTGATCATCTCGCGGATGGTCTCGTCGCTATCGCAGGCGGGACCCATGGTGCATACAATCTTGGTGCGCTTGTACATTCAGACCTCCATCTGACATCGTCTTGCGCTGATAGATAAACCATAAGAAATAAAACTGAGATGATTATAACGAAATGGCGACCGAATACCCCAAAAAATCGACCGTATGCCGAATTAGAAGTTCATTTTTTGCGAAAAAACGGTATATGAAAAATCTTTACCAACCGTTCTGACCGCTGCTATCTGGGCGATATTTCAGTTTGATGATGCACCGAAGAAAAAACGTTTTATCAATGTTGAACATCATACGGTCTGCATCGTTGCGAATGGACCCTATTTCCAAATGGATTGTTTTGGCTAGACGCGTTGCTTTGGGGTACCATAGCTCCACTATCAACTGCCGCTCAGCACGGCAGCCTTGATGAGCCCTTGCCCTTCTCCTGGGAATTATGATCGGGCATCAATCTGCTGAGTGGCCCGAATCCCAGGAGGGGACTCTATATGCAAAAGGAATACCTGTCCGCCGCGGCGGAGGTACTCAGCGACCAAGGTGTCGATGAGAACCTCGGCCTGAGCAGCGACGAGGCGTCGTCGCGCCTCGCCAAGACAGGCCCTAACAAGCTTGAGGAAGCCGAGAAGACGCCGTTGTGGAAGCGCTTCTTTGAGCAGATGGCCGACCCCATGGTCATCATGCTGATCGTTGCCGCCGTCATCAGTGCACTCACGGGCATGGTCAAGGGCGAGGCGGACTTTGCCGATGTCGCCATCATCATGTTCGTCGTTATCGTCAACTCGGTGCTGGGCGTGGTCCAGGAGGCTAAAAGCGAGGAAGCTCTCGAGGCATTGCAGGAGATGAGCGCCGCGCAGTCCAAGGTTCTGCGCGACGGCAAGCTCGTGCACCTGCCGAGCGCCGAGCTCGTGCCCGGTGACGTGATCATGCTCGAGGCGGGCGACTCCGTCCCGGCCGACTGCCGCGTGCTCGAGAGCGCCACGATGAAGATCGAGGAGGCCGCCCTTACCGGCGAGTCCGTGCCCGTCGAGAAGCATGCCAACGTGATTGAGCTCGCCGCCGGCACCGACGACGTGCCGCTCGGCGACCGCAAGAACATGTGCTACATGGGTTCCACCGTGGTATACGGCCGCGGCCGCGCCGTCGTGGTCGGCACCGGCATGAACACCGAGATGGGTAAGATCGCCGGCGCCCTGGCCGAGGCCAAGGAAGAGCTCACGCCGCTGCAGGTGAAGCTTGCCGAGCTCAGCCGCATCCTCACCATTATGGTGATCGTCATCTGCGTCGTGATCTTTGGCGTCGACATCGTCCGCCACGGCGTGGGCAACGTCCTTACCGACCCGACTGCCCTGCTCGACACCTTTATGGTCGCCGTCTCGCTCGCCGTCGCTGCCATCCCCGAGGGTCTGGTCGCTGTCGTGACCATCGTGCTTTCGCTTGGCGTGACCAAGATGGCCAAGCGCCAGGCAATCATCCGCAAGCTCTCTGCCGTCGAGACTCTCGGCTGCACGCAGACCATCTGCTCCGACAAGACCGGTACCCTTACCCAGAACAAGATGACCGTCGTCAAGCACGAGCTCGCTGCGCCCAAGGAGAAGTTCCTGGCCGGCATGGCACTGTGCTCCGATGCCCAGTGGGACGAGGAGTTGGGCGAGGCCGTGGGCGAGCCGACCGAGTGTGCACTCGTCAACGATGCCGGCAAGGCTGGTCTTACTGGTCTGACTGCCGAGCACCCGCGCGTGGGCGAGGCCCCGTTCGACTCGGGCCGTAAGATGATGTCCGTGGTCGTCGAGACCCTGGACGGCGAGTACGAGCAGTACACCAAGGGCGCGCCCGACGTGGTGATTGGCCTGTGCACCCACATCTATGACGGCGAGAAGGTCGTTCCGCTGACTGAGGAGCGCCGCGCCGAGCTCGTGGCAGCCAACAAGGCCATGGCCGACGAGGCCCTGCGCGTGCTGGCGCTGGCGAGCCGTACCTACACCGAGGTTCCCGCCGACTGCAGCCCCGCTGCGCTCGAGCATGACCTGGTCTTCTGCGGCCTGTCCGGCATGATCGACCCGGTCCGCCCCGAGGTGGCCGACGCTATCCGTGAGGCGCACGACGCCGGCATCCGCACTGTCATGATTACGGGCGACCATATCGACACCGCCGTGGCCATCGCCAAGCAGCTGGGCATCGTCGCCGATCGCAGCCAGGCTATCACCGGTGCCGACCTCGACCGCATGAGCGACGAGGAGCTCGACGCGCACATCGAGGATTACGGCGTGTACGCCCGTGTCCAGCCCGAGCACAAGACCCGCATCGTCGAGGCTTGGAAGTCGCGCGACCAGATCGTGGCCATGACGGGCGACGGCGTCAACGACGCCCCGTCCATCAAACGCGCCGACATCGGCGTGGGCATGGGCATCACCGGCACCGACGTTACCAAGAACGTTGCCGACATGGTGCTCGCCGACGACAACTTCGCCACCATCATCGGTGCTTGCGAAGAGGGCCGTCGCATCTACGACAACATCCGCAAGGTCATCCAGTTCCTGCTTTCGGCCAACCTTGCCGAGGTGTTCTCGGTGTTTATCGCTACGCTTATCGGCTTTACCATCTTCCAACCGGTGCAGCTGCTGTGGGTGAACCTGGTTACCGACTGCTTCCCCGCGCTCGCGCTGGGCATGGAAGACGCCGAGGGCGACATCATGAAGCGCAAGCCGCGCAACGCCAAGGACGGCGTCTTTGCCGGCAATATGGGTCTGGACTGCGTGGTCCAGGGCCTAATCATCACCGTGCTGGTGCTGGCGAGCTTCTTTGTGGGCGTGTACTTTGACATGGGCTACATCCACATCGCCGATATGATCGCCGGCAATGCCGACGAGGAAGGCGTGATGATGGCGTTCATCACGCTCAACATGGTCGAGATTTTCCACTGCTTCAATATGCGCAGCCGTCGTGCGTCGCTGTTCACCATGAAGAAGCAGAACAAGTGGCTGTGGGCTTCCGCCGCGCTGGCACTGGTGCTGACGGTGATCGTGACCGTGCAGCCGACGCTTGCCGAGATGTTCTTTGGCCCCGTGACGCTTGAGCTCAAGGGCGTTCTTGCCGCGCTGGGTCTGGCCTTCCTGATCATCCCGCTTATGGAGATCTACAAGGCGATCATGCGCGCTGTGGAGAAAGAGTAGCGTACTCGTCCGGGCCCGCCCCACGCCCTTTCTCCCTCACTGGTCCTCGCGCTTCGCGCTGCGGGATCGTTCGGGAGAAAGGGCTTCCGGGGCGGGCCCTGCGGTATCCTTGCTGGCTTTTCTTCCGTGCGGATGAAAAGGGCTGAGGGAAAGTTTGTGAGCTGGTCGGGCTTTGCCCGGCCAGCTCTTTTTGATTTAAAATACCTGCTCAGTTGTGATTTGTGGTGCTGGGAGGCGCTTGTGGGCAAGGCTAAGGCTAAAGCGAAGAAAAAGACGACGGGGGCGCGGGCTAAGCGCGATCGTCGTCGGAAGCTTGCGACCGAAGCGCCCGTGTCTGCCGAGGAGTTGTTGGCGAGCGTACCGGGGCTCGATGCGCTGCAGGATGTTCCGGCGTTTGATGACCTGCCGGTCGATGAAGCCCAGCAGACTGCCTTTGATGATTTCTGCGCACATGCCGAGGAGCCCGAGCAGATGCAGCTTGGCGCCGTGGTGCGCTTGGATCGCGGGTTTCCGCTGGTGGCGACTGCCAACGATACCTTCCGCGCCGAGCATGCCGTGGGGTTTGCCAAGTCGCGCGGCGAGGACGAGGTCCTGCTGCCTGCCGTGGGCGACCGTGTGGCGGTGCGCCGCGCTCCCGGGCACGATATGGGCGTGATTGAGTGCGTGCTGCCGCGCCGTACGAGCTTTGAGCGTTGGCGCGGCCGTGCCCGCGGAGAGCGCCAGGTGCTCTGCTCCAACGTGGATAGCGTGCTAATCGTGCAGGCGCTCGGTGCCGGCGAGGTACTGCTCGACCGCGTGGCGCGTTCGCTGGTGTTGGCGCTCGACTGCGATGCCGAGCCGGTGGTAGTGCTCACCAAAGCTGACCGTTGCGATGCCGAGGAGCTCGAGCGCGATCTGGACCGCGTGCGCTGCCTGGTGGGTCCGGACGTGCGCGTAATCGTGACGTCCTCTGCCGAGGGCCGCGGCCTGGACGAGGTACGCGCCTGCGTGCCCGCCGGGAGCTGTGCCATGATTTTGGGCGAATCGGGTGCCGGCAAGTCGACGCTGCTCAATGCGCTGCTGGGCCACGATGCGTTGGCGACCGGCGGTGTGCGCGAACGCGACGACCAGGGCCGTCACACTACCGTCGCGCGCGTGATGGTGGCGCTACCGGGCGACGCCGGCGTGATCGC
The DNA here is from genome assembly GCF_028206995.1 of Collinsella aerofaciens. Classification (GTDB taxonomy): domain Bacteria; phylum Actinomycetota; class Coriobacteriia; order Coriobacteriales; family Coriobacteriaceae; genus Collinsella; species Collinsella aerofaciens_AQ. Next base: position 66,702 of record NZ_JAQLFL010000008.1, read on the forward strand.
CGATGCCCCGGGCCTACGCAGCCTACCGCTCGTGGGTCACGAGCGGGGTCTGGCGCGCGCCTTCCCCGAGATTGTCGAGGCATCGCGTGCGTGCCGGTTTGGCGATTGCACGCATACCCATGAGCCGGGTTGTGCCGTTCGCGAGGCCGAGGACGCCGGGCAGATCGACAGCCTGCGTTTGGAAACGTTCCAAAACTTGGCGTCATCCATGCGCGTGAGTGCTCAAATGCTCGATCCCGATGTCCATCTGTAATTGATTTTTCCTATGACAGCCGTCTCCCAACTGTTCGGGAGACGGCTTTTTTGCTGCGGAAAAGCCTCGAAACATGCAGTTTGCTGACGTACTGACCAAAACCTTGCCACGAGCTTGACGGGCTGGTCAGCTTTTGGTCAGCGATTGGTTTGACATCGAAAACCAAAATCGCAATTGCGCCGCTTTGCACTTTGACCGCCCAGACAATGGTGGTACGGACATTCGCCCGGCACTGCCATGAGAGGAGCGGCCGTGAACAAGAGCAAACGCATCGCCATCAGTCTGGTCGCGGGCGTGCTCGCTGCTCTGCTCTGCATGGTTTACGGCTCGTCGATCCGCTCGCAAGCCGAACAGGTCCAGGCTGAGACCTTGGCCAAGTACGGTGGCGATCGCGTCGAGGTATGCGTCGCGGCGCGCGATATCGATGTGGGCGAGACCCTCGATGAGACCAATGTCATAACCCAGGAATGGCTGACGAGCCTGTTGCCGCGTGACGCGGCGACCGAGCTGCGCCAGGTGCGCGGCGACGTGACGACTTCGCGTATTCCCAAAAACGCCGTGATCTGCAATGTCTACACCAAGGCCGAGAGTCACAAGCTCGAGGTGCCTAAGGGCAAGGTCGCCGTTTCGGTGGCGGTCGATGCCGAGCACTCGGTCGGCGGTGCTACGGGCGTGGGCAGCTACGTGGATGTGTATGTGCAAAAAGACGGCGTAACCGATCGGTTGTGCGGCGCGTACGTGATCGATACCAGTGAAGATTCCGGTGCCACGCGCGAGGGCAAGATCGAATGGGTGACGCTGGCGGCTGACCCCGAAGACGTCAAGGAACTGCTGGGGGCATCGGGCAAGGGAACGGTCAGCTTGACGATTCCCTCCACGGCGCGCGGCAAAAAGAGCGGAGGCGACGAGTGATGAAGGCGATCTGGCTTGCGTGCTGCGCGTGCGGCGATTACGGGCTGTTGCAGCGGGAAGTCGAGGGCCGTGATACGGGTGCACAGGTGCTTCGCGTGGGTGACCTGGACGGGCTGGTTTCCATGGCGCGGGCGTTTCCGTCGCGCCGCGGGGCTGCCATCATCGCGGCGTCTCTGTTTGATATCGAAGATGTGCGCAAGACTGTTGCGCGCCTGACGGCCGAAGGCCGCGTGAGTCGCGTGGTCGTGTTGATAGAAGCGCTCGATCCGTCGGATATCGAGGGACTGTTTCGCGCGGGGGCGACCGAGGTCATCGCTGCGCACAGTATATGCGGCAACGGGCGCGCGGGCGAGGGAGCGGTTGATTCCGATCGGCGCATGACGATTGAGCCCGATGCTTTTGTTGATAGGGAACCCGGGGCGCCTCGCGCTACAAGAGGCCCGCGTGTTGATGATTATGGAAAAGCGGAAGCCGAGCATGGTCGGCGCCCCCGGAACCCCCTTGTATACGATGACGCTGGAGGGCCGGCACAGCATGCTGGCGACTCCCCGGCTGTAGATATGGGATACGTGCACGGCGTGAATCTGGCGGATGAACTCGACGAAGTTGAGGGCTTTGCCGGGTGCGGCGAGTTGTCGCTGATGCAGCATGAGCAGATTGCACAGAACGAGCCTGCCTTGCAGACCGAACAAGCTGCCATGCCGGCTTGGACGCAGCGTGTGGTTGCGGCGGGGGAGACGGGGACGCTGTCGCCGACGCCCGCCCCGCCGCCTCCGATGCCGCCGGCAGACGCTGCCGCTCCGCAGCATCGAGCTCCGGTCATCTGCGCCATTTCGGGTTCGGGCGGTTGCGGCAAGTCGACGATCGTTGCCACCATGGCACACACATCGTCGCTGTTGGGCTTGCGTGCCGCCGTGCTCGACCTGGACCTGATGTTTGGAAACCTTTACGACTTGTTAGGCGTCGATGCTCCGCGCGATATGGCGGCACTTATCGAGCCGGCGGCGGCGGGCGCGCTCACCGAGCCGGATATCGTAGCCACATCGATGCGCGTGGCGCCAGGCGTTACGCTCTGGGGTCCCGTTGCGGCGCCCGAGCAAGCCGAGCTCATGGCACGTCCGGTGGAGCTACTGCTTGATGTTTTGCGTCGCGAATCCGACGTAGTCTTTATCGATACCTCGGTCTTTTGGGGCGACGCCGTGGCGGCTGCGGTGGCGGCGAGCGACCGCTGCCTGATCGTTGGCGATGCTGCGGTGTCGTCCGCGACATCGGCGTCGCGCGTCATTGAACTGGCAAGTCGAGTAGGTGTGCCGCGCACGCGCATGAGCGCCGTGTTCAACCGGTTCGGTGCGCGCGGGGCAGACGAGGACGTCGCCATGCGCTTTGAGATTGCCTGTGCGTTGAGCTCCAAGATTCGTATCGCCGATGGCGGGCAGGATCTCGCCGCGCTCATGGCGTTTGGGCGCGCTGATGAGGCAGTGGGGCAGACCAGCGCTTTTGCGACCAGCGTGCGCGAGGCCACGCGCGAGATGCTCGTGGAACTGGGGTGCGCCGTCGGCCCTTGGAGCGATATGGTCGCCGACCGTGCAACGCGCACCGAACGCCCGCGTATCCGCCTTCCCTGGTCGCGCGAGGGTGATCAGCGATGAGCCTGCAAACGAGGATTAAGGCTGCCGGCGCTGCAGCGGGGGCAGCGCCTGTAGATGCGGGGCGTCGCCGCGCAGTGAAACGACGCACCAAGTGCGCCGTGATGGACCGCATGGGTTACGACGAAGTGGCGCGTATCAGCGCCTATATCGACCCGGCACTTGCCCGCTCGGAATTGCGTCCCGCGGTGGAGGCGGCGCTCAATGTTGAGGAACCGACCGATCTCGCGACGACCGAGCGCGAGACCATCATCGACGAGGTTTTGGATGACGTAGTGGGCCTGGGGCCGTTGCAGCCGCTCATCGAGGACGACACCGTTACCGAGATCATGATCAACGGCTGCCGCTCGGCTTTCTTTGAACGCGGCGGCGTCTTGCACCCCATCGAGCATGCGTTTGAGGATGATGAACAGATCCGTGTGCTTATCGACCGCATCATCTCGCCACTTGGCCGCCGTATCGACGAGCGCAGCCCCATCGTCAACGCCCGCCTCAAAACGGGCTATCGCGTCAACGCGGTGATTCCGCCTGTGGCGATTGACGGACCGATTCTCACCATCCGAAAGTTCTCGGACCGCATCTGCTCGCTGGACGAGCTTGTGGGGCTGGGGTCGCTGCCGCTTTGGTATGCGCAGCTGTTGTCGTGCGCGGTGTCGCTGCGACAGGACCTGGCGGTTGCGGGAGGCACGGGATCTGGTAAGACCACCCTGCTCAACGCGTTGTCATGTGAGATTTCCACCGGCGAGCGCATCGTGACGATCGAGGACTCTGCCGAGCTCAAGTTTGCGCATCATCCGCACGTGGTGCGTCTAGAGGCGCGCGAGGCTTCAATTGAGGGCGAGGGCGCGGTGACGATCCGCGACCTGGTGACCAATGCCCTGCGCATGCGCCCCGACCGCATCGTGGTGGGCGAGGTGCGCGGTGCCGAGTGCTGCGACATGTTGCAGGCCATGAACACGGGCCACGACGGGTCGCTCACCACGCTTCATGCGGGTTCCGAGCAGGAGACCGTGGTGCGTCTGACGTTGCTTGCACGTTATGGCATCGATCTGCCGAGCGAGCTCATCGAAGAGCAGATTGCCATGGCGCTCGACGGCATCGTGATGTCCGAGCGCCACGCCGATGGCAGGCGCTTCGTCTCCTCGTATTCGGGGGTGCGTCGCGCCGCGTCGGGCGGCGTAGAGCTCGAGCGCTATGTGACTTTCGATGCCGCCGAGCGCACCTGGACGCTTGACCGCGAGCCGCCGTTTATCGCAGAAGGCCTGCGGTCGGGGACGCTCACACAAGAGGAGGTGGACGAATGGAGGTCGCTGTGCCCCTCGTCGTAGGGGGTTTGGCAGGGTTTTCTGTCGCGACGGCGTGCGGGGCGGAACCTCGTGTGCCGCAGGTGCCGCCGGCGGAGCTGGCGCGTCAGGCGTTCGAGACGGTGGCAGAGAAGCTGCCGCGTGAGTTGGTGGAAAACGATCTGCTGAAAAAGATTGCCCGTTCGTGGGCATCGCTGGCTCCGGCGCGTCGCCTTGGCCTCGTGATCGAAGATGCTTCGGGGCGTTTGGCGTTTCTGCTGCTATCGAGCGGTGTCTGCTGCGTTTTGCTAACGATGGTGTCGTTATCGCCCCTCGGGTTTGCCTTGGGACTTGTTGCTCCGATTGCCGCTGGCGCCGCTCGGGATGGCTTTGAGAGCCGGCGCGAGCAACACGATGCAGAAGAGGCCATGCCCGAGGCGTTTACCGCACTTTCCATGTCGCTTGCCTCGGGACATTCGCTGGCCCAGGGCATGCGCTTTGTGGGCGCTCATGCGCAAGAACCGGTGCATACCGAGTTTTTGCGGGTAGCGGCGGCGATCGATTGCGGCATCTCGGCGACCGACGCGCTCGATGACTTGCTCGTGCGCATCGACGCCCCCGGCCTTTCGCTTGTGACCTTGGCGCTTAAGGTGTCTCAGCGCACCGGTGCTCCGCTTGCCGACTTACTGTCCGAGGCGTCGAGCATGGTGGGGGAGCGCATTGAGCTCAAGCGCCGCCTGGATGTTAAGACGTCGCAGGCTCGCATGTCTGCGCATATGGTCGCGGCGATGCCGGCGGGCATGTGCGCGGTGTTGGCGCTGCTTTCGGCAGATTTTCGTCGCGGTCTTGCGACGCCTGCCGGTGCGGGCGCTGTGGTGCTGGGTCTAGTCCTCAACGTCGTTGCCCTGGTGGTTATCCGGCGCATTATGCGGGTGGAGCTATGAGCGCCCTGGTTGCAGTTGTGGCTTGCCTGTGTGCCCTGAGTGTATTTGTCGCGACGGGTTTGGATCGGGCGGATGCGCGCAAGATCGCAGGGGCCTGCAAGCGCGAGGCGGTGCTGGTCGCTGCCGCGGGTCGCTCGGTGGTCGATGCCCTGACCGCGCGAGTGAAGGGCGCGGTTGGAGCGGGCGGCCCGGCGCGAGTGTCGCTCGGCGAAGTGTCCGAGATGATCGATGTTGTGCGCTTGGGTCTTTCGGCCGGCCTTTCGTTTGATGCGGCGCTTGAGATTTTCTGCGCCAACCGCCGGTCAGTGCTGGCTCTTCGCCTTGAGCGGGCCTGCATGGCGTGGCAGGTGGGCGTGGGCACGCGTGAGGACGAGTTGTTGGCCGCCGCGCGCGACCTGGACGTGCGAGCGCTCGAGACCTTTGCCATTACGGTGGGGCAGGCACTCGCCCTGGGTGCCCCACTTGCCGAGACACTGGCCGCTCAAAGTCGCGAGATCCGTGCGGCTCATCGCGCCGCGGTCGAGCGCGAGATTGAGCGTGCGCCCGTCAAGCTGCTGATTCCCACCGGCACGCTCATCTTGCCGGCGTTGCTTCTGTCCATATTGGGCCCGCTGCTGGGAGCAGGCGGGATGATGTAGGGAGGAATACATGAACACGATGACTGACGCTGCTGGCAAGGTCCAGGGCTGGGCGTTTTGCCGGGCGGCACATGTTCGTCAGCGCGCCAAGGAGCTACTGCAGGAGGAGAGTGCACAGGGTACCACCGAGTATGCCATCTTGGTCGGCGTGCTCGTGGTGATCGCGATTATCGCCATCGTCGCATTTAAGGGCAAGGTCCAAGATCTATGGAACGCTATCAGCGAGGGCATCAACAGCCTGTAGAGGGCGAGCGCCCCATCGGGGTGCTGCTGGTGTTTGCTTGCCTGACCGTGGCGATAGCGGCGGTGCTTTGGGGGCTTAACGCCGCGCGGCAGCAGCGTCCTGGGGCCGCCTTCGATTCGGGCTCAGATTCGGCGGTGGCGTCTCAAAAAGATGAGATGCGAGATGCGGACGATTCGGATGTCGCTGTCACGGCGCAAACCTTTCTGCGGACGCTCGACAAGCGGTCTGGCACTGCGACGGATTCGCCTGGGGACAACGCGATTACGGTCCGGCTTGCATGGTCTGAGGACCGACCGATGACCGAGGCAGCGGCGGATATGTTACGCGCCTACCGCGAGGTGCCAACGGCCCAGCTCGCCCTGAGCGGCTATCTTGATATTAAGGGCAACGTATGGGGCGCCATCGTGCGCGATGGGCGCGGCTGGGTCGATATGGTGACGGTTGCCGCGGATGCCGGCGATGCCTCGTGCCGCCTGCGCGTGATCCGCCTGAGCCCGCAGGCATCGAACTCAAAGGAGGGGTCGTGAAATGCATGACGTCCTGCGCGAGGAATCTGCCCAAGCGACTGTGGAATACGCCATCGTCACGGTGGCGCTGTTATCGATCGTGCTGGCGATTGTGGGACTTTGGCGTGCTGGCACCGATGGACGCTTGGCGGCGCTGGTTGAGCGGGCGGCATCCCATGGCGTTGCCTCGACGTCGGTTATCGACGCCGCTGCGGGCGCTAAGGACATCGCGTTGTATTGATATCGCGCGCGAGGACTGGGCGCAGTCTACGGTCGAGGCCGCTTTTTTGCTGCCGACGTTTCTGACGCTCGTCCTTCTCGCACTGCAACCGGTGTGCCTGCTTTATACGCGCGCGGTCATGGAGTCTGCCGCCGCCGAGACCGCGCGGCTCATGATCACGACGACGGCGGAGGACGACGATCTTAAGGAGTTCACCCGCCGCCGGCTTGCCGCAGTGCCCAACGTTTCGATCTTTCATGCCGGCGGGCCGTTGTCGTGGGATATTGAGCTTAGCCGGGCCGATGCGGGTGGCGTCTCGTCCGTGTCCGTTTCCGGCGAGGTCAAGCCGTTGCCTGTGATCGGTGCGTTTGCGCAGGCTATGGGTGGTACCGCCGAGGGTGGCTACGTTGAGCTCAAGGTCGATGTCTCGTATCAATCACGTCCCGAATGGCTGGAGGGAGATTATGATTCGTGGATTGCTGCATGGGATTAAGCGTTTCTGGTCTAGACGCGTTTTGACGCGCCGTCCGAGCTGCCATCGCAAGCGAGGCGGCTTTATGGGCCGCGCCGGTATCGACCTGTTTATCGAAGACGGTGCCTACACCACGCTTTCTTCTGCCGTGGTCATCCTAGTGGTGCTCACGTTGTTGTTTTCGTCGACCGCGGCGATATGGAGCATGTCGCGCGCGGGGGACACCCAGGTGGCGGCCGATAGCGGCGCGCTGGCGGGTGCCAACGTAGTGTCGTCCTATCACACGGCTGCCACGGTGGTTGATGCGAGCATCTTGAGTCTGGGGCTAGCGGGGTTTGCCACGATCGGGACGGGCCTGGTCGCCATCCTCATCCCGGGTGCCGAACCAGTTGCCGGCAATATGGTCGACACCGGGATTGAGATCATTAAAACGCGCAACAAGTTTGCCAAAAGCGCATCGGAAGGCTTGCAGAAAATCGAGACGGCTCTGCCGTATCTGATTGCCGCGCGTGCCACGCAGGCGGTGTCGGCGCAGGATACCGATAGTGTGACCTATACCGGTACGGCGCTTGCCGTGCCCAGGACGTCCGAGTCGGATTTCGTTGCGCTCGAGGGTTCTGAGATCTCGACCGATGCCATTAAAGACACATCGAAAGATCTGGAGCGCGCAGCAGATGAGCTGCAGAAGGCCTTGGAGGAGACGGCGAAAGCAAAAGAACGCGCCTGGCTTGCGGATTGCGGTGGATCGGTTCCGGCTTCGGTCGGTAGCTGTTCATGCATGTGGGAACGTACGAGGAGTTTGGCAAAGCTCTCGGGTGAGCAGAACCCGCATTATGCCTCGAGCATTTCGTGGGAGCCACAGGTGGCGCTCGACCGCGCGAAGACCTACTACCGTCAACGCCTGGCAGACGAAAAACCGCAGGGTTCAAGCGTCGAGACGAAGGCGGAGTCGGCGGCGCGCAAGGCGTTTTACACCTATGCGAGTACAGAGGTCAATCGTGCATATGTAACCGAGGACGGAGATGAAGTCGCTTCCTATATCCCGCTGTTGCCGCGCAACACTGACGAGGTGCGAGCGACGGAACTCTATACCGATACGGTGTGGCCAACCAGTGCCATCGATGGCAAGACGTATCTGCATTACGGAACGAGTTGCCCCAACTATAAGAAGGGGGCGCCATGCGGGCTGGCCTCGGTTGCTGCTTATGACGGGCAGGACAAATGCAATAGATGCCATTTTGGTGTTTCGTCGCTCGGTGCCGTTGCGGCTCCTTCGACTTCTATCGAAAACGGCTTTGAGTACCACTTTGATCGATTCAAAGAGGCTCTGGAAGACTACGTCGAATGCCGCAACAAAGAACTCGAACTTGAGCGTCAGACCGAGGATGAGGCCGACCGTGCGGGCAATGCGTTTGACCAGGCCATTAAAGCGCTTTCCGGCGAGCGCCCGCGTATCGCCCCACCTGGCCGCAACGGCGTGGTCGCCTTTGCAGTTTCGGGTGACATTACCAGCCCCGATCAACTTAACTCCTCGTTTAACGCGGCAGTCAGGCTTGGCGATCGCGGTGCTATCTCTGCCGCGGTGCTGGCGCCCGATGAGGCGACGGCGCAAAACAACGTGCTTTCGCGATTTTTCTCGACATTGAAGGAACGCTCGGGCGGCGTTGCCGGCGTGCTCGACGGCGTCATGGATGTTTGGGGACGGCTACTCGTGGGATACGGAGACATCCAAGGTTCGGCCGACGAACTTATGGACGAGATGATTAAAGACCTAGGAGGGGGCAGCGGTGCGTTGGGCTCCATTGCATCGTGGCTCGGCGATACCGTTTCGGCGTCCGTGGCGGCGCTGGGTTTGGAACCGTGCGACTTGCGCCTGCGAAAGCCGGTGCTGACCGATTCCGCCAACGTCATTAAGAGTCCGGGGTCTGACATTGCGGGTCTCTCTCAAACGCAAGACAAACTGCGAAGTATTCCGTTGGGCGTGACCGATCCCAAGGCGCTTTGCGAGGCGTTGGAATATCAAGTCGAACGCACCATTAGCGGTACGGTGTTCACACTTGCGGAGATTCCTCTGCCCGGCGGCGGCTCCATCCCGCTCACCGTCGATGTCGCCACGCTGGTTGGCGCTCTGGGCGGTGGGTCGTAATGAGTATCCGCATGCGTCTGCGCGAGGAGCGCGCCCAAGCGACGGTTGAGATGGCAGTGGTTACGCCCGTTTTGCTGGTGCTGGCACTCATCGTGTACAACGTCATGATCTTTGCCAGCGCTGTTGCGCGCTTCGACCGCGTGGTGCCCGACATCGTGTTGGCGCACGCCGTGGCGTCGGAGGGGGAGGGCGACGAAAGCTCTGCCGATGCCTCGGCGACGGTTCAGACTCAAATTCTGAATGCCATGGAAGGCTATGACTTGCAGATCGAAGTGTCGAGCGAGCAAGGCGCGGAGGCATCGGATGGTGGCCTGCTCTCCCTATCCGGTACGTTTAGGACCTACACCTGTACCATGCACTATGAGCCGTGGCCGACTTCTCTCAGCATCGCTGGCGTTCCGCTGGGGGCGCCGACAACGTTGTCGCACGAGCGTGCGGTGACGGTCGATCCATGGCGTCCGGGGGTGGTCATGTGACCGCGGTCTCGTCCTACATCGTCTACGCGCGGGCACTCAATAGGCTGGGTTGGACGCCGGCCGAGTTTGTGGTGGCGGAGTCGTTTGTCGTGCGCCTGCGCGGCATGCTGGGACGGCGTCCGGTTGCCGCCAACGGCCTGCCGCTCGTCATGGCGTTTCCACGCTGCTCTTCGGTCCATACGTGTTTTATGGCCTATCCCATCGACATCGCCTTCATCGATCGCGACGGCAATATCCTCGCGCGCTACGAAAACGTCCGCCCTTGGCGCATGTGCTCCTGCCCCGGCGCCTGGGCCGTACTAGAGCGTCCTTCAATCATTGTTTCGACCCCTGCTCTCCAACGCGTGCCGGCTTAAGAATTGGCGACAGTGGACTTTCGTCATACGAAATTGGGTAAGATGGAGGAGAAGATGCATGGATGTTGAGATTCATCCCAACGCTAAAAAGCACCTGACGGAAAAGCAGGTGCTTAGCGCTTGGCTTGCGGTTACTGAGTGCATTCGTCGCGAGTCGAAGGACGAGCCGCCGAGATGGCTTGCGATTGGATGGCTCCCAGACGGACGAAGCGTGGAGCTTGTCGCGGTCGAGCTTGTCCGTGGGTGGCTTATCATTCATGCCTTGTCTCCAGTCCAGAAGAAATTTTGGCAGGAGATTGAACAGGCTCGGCAAAGGGGTCGATGATGGGCAAGACGTATACGGCCGCTAATGGTCAGGTTGTAACGGATGAAATGATTGACGCGTGGTGCGAGTCGTACGAGCGCGGAGAGTTTCCGGATGGCGAACACACCGTTGGTGGGATCGTGCATGGACGGCCCCCGCTCTCAGGTGAGGGGACGGCAACGCTGTCGGTCAAGATTCCTCTGGGAATGAAGGAGGCCATTCGTCGACGGGCGGCTGCCGAGGGGATGACGCCAAGTGAGTTTGCCCGTGCGGCTCTGAGTGAAAAACTTCTTGCTGCCGGCTGATGCCTCTGACGTGCCGATTTATAGAACCGAGGCTGTGCTCAAAAACTTTTTTAAAATTCTCGGTTGACCGGAACGCGTCCTTGGTTATACTAATCAAGCCTTGAAACAAGGCACACCTCAAATGGCTGGGTAGCTCAGTTGGTAGAGCAGAGGACTGAAAATCCTCGTGTCAGGGGTTCGATTCCCTTCCCCGCCACCTTGAATTGACTAGGACCTCTGCAAAGGGGTCCTTTTCTTTTATTGAGGGCTCTGCGGAAATTGCGTCCCGGAATTTGGCTTCAGAGTGGGATGCGCTTTCCGGCGCTTACTTCCGACGTGCGTGCACATCTCGGGCCCGCCCGCTCAGACATTCCTCCCGCTTTTGCGCCACTTTACAGACCGTTCGGTCGTCTGCCCGCATGCGCGGGTATACTCAAAACGATACTTTTCCTATGCAATACGATGCAGGCTCGGCCTGCACGATCCGAAGGGGGCAGTGATGGAGAGGATACTCGGCGTTAATCTCTCTGGCTGGTTTATTCCCGAGCCTTGGGTGACCCCGTCGCTATACGCGGCGACCGGTGCATCCAACGCGGCCGAGCTGCAGGAGGCCATGGGCACCGCCGCCTATAACGAGCGCATGCGCCGTCATTACGAGACGTTTGTGAGCGAGGACGATTTCCGTCGCATGGCGCAGATCGGCCTCAACGCCGTGCGCCTGCCGGTGCCTTGGTATGCCTTTGGCTCACAGGAGTCCGATGCCTCCTACATCTCGGTTGTCGATTACATCGACCGCGCGATTGAGTGGGCTGCCAAGTACAACATTCGCGTGCTGCTTGACCTGGCGACTGTGCCCGGTGGCCAGGGCGATTCCAACGATTCGCCCGCCACGCCGGAGGCTGTTGCCGAGTGGCATTCGTCCACCAACGGTCGTCATGTCGCACTCGACGTGCTCGAGCGCTTGGCCGATCGCTACGGCGAGGCCGAGAGCCTGCTGGGTATTGAGCTGCTGGATACGCCGCAGATGAGTGTCCGCAAGAGCCTCTTCACCATGACGGATGGCATTCCTGCTCACTACCTGCGCAATTTCTATCGCGATGCTTACGAGCTCGTCCGTTCGTATATGCCCGAGGATAAGATCGTCGTTTTCTCGTCGTCGGGGCATCCCAGCGAGTGGAAGCATTTTATGCGCGGCGCCAAGTACAAGAACGTCTACATGGACCTTCACCTGTACCATTACCGCGACGAGCATGCGCTCGACATCACGAGCCCCCGCGGGCTGACGACGGCGATTTCGCGTAACAAGCGCGAGCTTAAAGAAGCGATTTCAACTGGGTTCCCCGTGCTGGTGGGCGAATGGTCGGGCGCGGCGATCTTTGCCAACTCGTCGGTTACGCCCGAGGGCCGCAATGCCTACGAGCGCGTGTTTATCGCCAATCAGCTGGCTTCGTTTGCGCCGGCTGCCGGTTGGTTCTTCCAAACGTGGAAGACCGAGAAGCGCATTGCAGCATGGGACGCCCGCGCGGCGCTCGGCACGCTCGAGCGCGGCATGATTGAATAGGTTGATATGACGCAAAACAGCGCCCATACGGGCAAACTCTATGTGGTCGGCACGCCCATCGGCAACCTGGGCGACCTGTCCCCGCGCGTTGGCGAAGCCTTTGCCGCTGCCGATGTCATCTGCTGCGAAGACACGCGTGTGACGTCAAAGCTGCTGATGCACCTGGGCATTTCCAAGCCGCTTGTCCGTTGCGACGAGAATGTGATCGCCAGCCGCGCCGCCGGCCTGGTCGACCGCCTGCTGGCGGGGGAGACCCTCGCCTTTGCCTCGGACGCCGGCATGCCGAGCGTGTCCGATCCCGGCCAGGCGCTGGTCGAGGCGGCGCGTGAGGCCGATGTGCCCGTCGAAGTTATTCCCGGGCCTTCTGCTTGCGTCACGGCGCTCGTTTCGTCCGGCATTCCCTGCGAGCATTTCTTCTTCGAAGGCTTTTTGGGTCGCAAGCACGGCGACCGCGTGCGCCGACTGCAGCGTCTTGCCGTGGTGCCCGGCGCACTCATCTTCTACGAGTCTCCACATCGCATCGTGGCGACGCTCGAGGCCGTGGCGGAGGTCTTTCCCCAACGTGAGGTTGCCGTCTGCCGCGAACTCACCAAGCTGCACGAGGAGGTCTTGCGCGGGCCCGCCGCCCAGCTCGCCGAGGAGCTGCGTGCTCGCGGCGAGGTAAAGGGCGAGATTGCGCTGGTCATCGCGCCGCCGAGCGAAGATGAGGAGGCCGGTATCGTGCCGGTTGGCGCCGCGGCAGCGGATCCCGACGAGGCTCTGCGCGAGGATATCCGCGCCGCGCTCGAGGAGGGAGAGCCCGCCTCTGCGGTGGCCAAGCGCCTGTCGCAGAAGTACTCGCGCCGTAAGCGCGATGTCTATGCCATGGTGCTCGATATGCAATAGATGGAGGATATCCAGCCCTTGCGCTAGAATCATCCCCTGTATGCAACGTTTTTCTGGAGGACAAACCCCATGGATCAAAGTAAGCCTTCGTTCTTTATCACGACGCCCATCTACTACGTCAACGCCGATCCGCACCTGGGCACGGCTTATTCCACCATCATCGCCGACGTTCAGGCCCGTTATCGTCGCTCCGCCGGCTATAACGTCAAGTTCCTGACCGGCATGGACGAGCACGGCGAGAAGGTCGCCGAGGCCGCAGCCAAGCACAACATGACGCCGCAGGAGTGGACCGACAGCCAGGCTCCGCACTTCAAGGAGCTTTGGAGCAAGCTCGAGATCTCCAACGACGACTTCATCCGCACCACCGAGCCGCGCCAGCATCATGCCGTGCAGTACCTGTGGGAGCGCATGAAGGAGTCCGGCTACCTGTATAAGGGCAGCTACGACGGTTGGTATTGCGTGCCTGACGAGACCTACTTCACCGATACGCAGGTCCAGAAGGGCGACGAGGAGTACGGCAGCGTCGGCCAGCACCTGTGCCCCGACTGCCACCGTCCGCTTGAGCGCGTGCAGGAGGAGTCCTACTTCTTTAAGCTTTCCGCTTTCCAGGACAAGCTGCTCAAGCTTTACGACGAGCACCCCGACTTTGTCGAGCCTGCGTTCCGCATGAACGAGGTACGTAGCTTTGTCGAGGGCGGCCTTAATGACCTTTCCGTGAGCCGTACGAGCTTTGACTGGGGCATTCAGGTCCCGTTTGACGAGGGTCACGTGACCTACGTGTGGTTCGATGCGCTGCTCAACTATATGACGGCCGTCGGCTACGGTGTCGACACCGACGAGGCGCGTGCCGAGCTGGCCTATCGCTGGCCCGCGCAGTTCCACATCGTGGGCAAGGACATCATCCGCTTCCACTGCGTCATTTGGCCCGCCATGCTCATGGCCATCGGCGAGGCCCTGCCCGAGCACGTCTTTGCCCACGGCTTCCTGACCGTGCGCAATGCCGAGACCGGCAAGGCCGAGAAGATGTCCAAGAGCCGCGGCAACGCCATCGCTCCGCAGGACGTTATCGACATGTTGGGCGTCGAGGGCTATCGCTACTACTTTATGACCGACGTCGTCCCCGGCACCGACGGTGCCATCAGCTTCGATCGCATGGAGCAGGTCTACAACGCCGATCTGGCCAACAGCTGGGGTAACCTCATTTCTCGCTCGCTCAACATGAGCGCAAAGTACTTTGACGGCTGCGCCCCGGCTAAACCGGCATCTGCCGACGCGTTCGACAACCCGCTGGCAAAGATTGCCGATGGTCTGGTCGAGCGCTACATGGCCAAGATGGACGTGCTCGATTACGGCGGAGCCAAGGACGAGGTCATGGAGCTCATCCACGCCGCCAACCACTACATCGAGGACTCCGAGCCTTGGGCGCTTGCCAAGGACGAGGCCAAGGCTGACGAACTGGCATTTGTGATCTACAACCTGCTCGAGGCCATTCGCATTGCTGCTCACCTGCTGATGCCGCTCATGCCCCAGACTTCTGTCGAGGCTCTGCGCCGTCTGTCCTGTGAGGGCGAGGCCGCGAGCGACGACCTCAAGGGCATTTGCACTTGGGGCCTGCTTGCCGGCGGTCAGCCCGTCGAGAAGGGCGATCCGCTGTTCCCGCGTCTGGCGTAGAGACCGCGCGAGCGCCATATCGGCAATTTGCTGTTTGGATGTAAGGGCATGGCCGCAACGGTCCATGCCCTTTCGTTTCAAGACGCCGCCATCATGCTAAGGAGGCAACCATGACAACTTCGCCTTTGGCAAACCCCACGGCAACTAGGGAGCTGCTGGAGGAGTTTGGCCTTGCGACCAAGCATCGCCTGGGCCAAAACTTTCTAATCGACAACCATGTGATCGAGCGTATCTGCGAGCTTGCCGAGCTTGCAGGTGACGAGCGCGTACTCGAGGTGGGTCCGGGTTGCGGTACGTTGACGCTTGCGCTGCTGCAGGAAGCGGCGTGCGTCACGTCGATCGAAGCAGATCCCGAGCTCGAGCCGGTGCTCGACGCCCACGCCGCCGACTATGCCAACTTCCGCTTTATCATGGGCGACGCGCTCAGGGTGACGCCGGAGCAGATTGAGCAGGCTGCGGGCGGTGAGCCGACGGTGTTTGTCGCGAACCTGCCCTATAACGTGGCGGCGACGATCATCCTGCAGTTCTTCCAGACGATGCCGGCGCTCAAGCGTGCCGTCGTCATGGTGCAAAAGGAGGTTGCCGATCGCATTGCCGCAGTGCCGGGCAACAAGACCTATGGCGGCTATACGGCAAAGCTCGGCCTGTATGCGCAGGTGACGGGTCGCTTTGAGGTGCCGCCGCGTTGCTTTATGCCGGCGCCGCACGTGGACTCGGCTGTCGTGCGTATCGACCGTGTTGGCGGCGTGGTGCCCGAAGGACTCGATCGCGACTTTGTGGCTCGCGTGATTGACGCCGCATTTGCTCAGCGTCGCAAGACCATCCGTAATTCCATGAGCGCCAACGGCTTTGCCAAGGACGTGCTCGATGCCGCCTTTGAGGCTTGCGGTATCGCGCCCACTACGCGCGCCGAGACGCTTGATGTTGCCGACTTTGTCCGCCTGGCCCAGGAGCTAATCCATGATGCCTAATGCCGAACGCGTGACGTTTACCAAGAAAAAGAAGACGGTCGCCTGCCCCGTGCCCTTGGCACCGCTTGCCGATACGCATGCGCATCTGCTTTCGTTTTGGGGCAAAGAAGTGCCCGAGACGCTCGTGCGCGCCAAAGCCGCGGGTGTCGACCTGTTGGTGACGATGTTCGACCCCATCGCTGACAAACGCAGCGTGACGGACTATAGCGACTGGCTCGTGCGCGAAATTCTGCCGATGCAGGATATCCCGCAGATCAAGTATCTTGCCGGCGTGCATCCGTATGGCGCGCCGGACTATACCGACGACGTTCACACACAGGTCGTTGCCGCACTCGATGACCCCTTATGCGCCGGTATTGGCGAAATCGGCCTGGACTACCACATGGATTACGACGACGACATCGCGCCGGCGCCCCATAGCGTGCAGATTGACTGCATGGCGCGCCAGCTCGAGCTTGCCGTGTGCCGTAACGTGCCGGTGGAGCTACATCTGCGCCACGAGGACACGGACCAGGAGCGCACCTCGCACGTGGACGCCTACAACGCGCTTCGTGAGGTGGGCGTGCCCCAGGCCGGTTGTGTACTGCACTGCTTTGGCGAGGACCGCGCCACGATGGAGCGCTTTGTGGAGCTGGGCTGCTATATCGCCTATGGTGGTGCGGCCACCTTTAAGCGCAACGATGACGTGCGCGAGGCATTTGCGGCAACCCCACTCGATCGAATTTTGTTCGAGACGGATTGCCCGTATATGGCTCCGGAGCCCATCCGCGGTCTTGAATGCGAGCCCGCAATGATCTCCATTACGGCAAACGCGCTGGTTAACGACCGTGTCGATCGCACAGGTGAGGACGCCGAAACAATCGCGCAGGCCGCCTGGGAAAATGCCTGCAAACTTTTTCAAAAATAGTTCTTGCGTTCGCGGTGGCGCTCCGTTATTCTAATTCCTGCACGCGGGCGTGGCGGAATTGGCAGACGCGTACGGTTCAGGTCCGTATGGGGGCAACCCCATGAAGGTTCAAGTCCTTTCGCCCGCACCATTAAATGAAAGAGCTCCCAGCAATGGGAGCTTTTTTTGTTACGGGCCCATCACAGGGACTTGAACCTGCGAAGGAGCGAGCGTAAAGAAAACGCGGAGCGTTTTTAGCGAGCTGGCGAGGACGCCGGCAGGCGGCCGAAGCCGGTGCGGATCCGCGAAGCGGATACGCGGACGTCCTTTCGCCCGCACCATTACATGAAAGAGCTCCCAGCAATGGGGGCTTTTTTGATATGCACGATCTCCTTGGACGGGTATCCTAATGCCAACGTGTGCCTATCAGAGGAGAGACCATGCTGTTTTCCGGTATCATTGCCGCCCTTACCAGCCTTTTGATTCCCATCATCATCCTGTTGCTGCTGCTTCCCAGCGCCTGCTATGTCGTTGAACAGCAGCATGCCGTGATCATCGAGCGTCTGGGCAAGTTCAACCGCATCGTCAACGCGGGCTTCCACATGAAAGTGCCCGTGATCGACCGCAAGGCTGCCACGGTGAGTCTGCGCACCATGAAAAACGGTTTTGGTATCGACGTTAAGACTCAGGACAATGTGACCATCGGCCTCGAGGTCTCGGCTCAATATCACGTGAGCTATGACATGGGTGCTGGCCCGGCAGATTCGGGTATCTACAAGAGCTACTACATGCTGCAGGAGCCCGTCGACCAGATGCGCGATTTTATCACCGATGCCCTGCGCTCTTCGATTCCCGTCTACACGCTCGATGAGGTCTTTGCCAAGAAGGATGACATCGCCAAGGATGTCAACGCTACCGTTTCCGAGCAGATGGCCGCCTACGGCTTCACCCTCGTGTCGACGCTCATCACCAAAATCGCACTGCCGACCGAGGTTGAGAACTCCATGAACGACATCAACGCCGCCCAGCGCAAGCGCGCTGCGGCGCAGGAGCTCGCTGAGGCAGACCGCATCAAGCGCGTCACCGAGGCGACCGCCGAGGCCGAGGCTATGGAAAAGGCGGGCGAGGGCATCGCCAACCAGCGCAAGGCCATCGCGCTGGGTATCAAAGATTCGCTCGAGATCATCCAGGAGACGGGTGTCGGCAATGACGAGGCCAACCAACTGTTCATGTTTACGCAGTGGTCCGAGATGATGACGGAGTTTGCTCGCACGGGTAAAACCTCGACGGTCGTGCTGCCGAGCGACTTCTCGCAGTCGGCCTCAATGTTCGAACAGATGCTGACCGCCGGCAAAGTTCAAAACGATTCGAAGGAGTAGACGCGCGTGAAATACACCGTCGTTTGCGTCGGTAAGCTCAAGGAGCGCTTTTGGAAGGACGCGTGCGCTGAGTACACCAAGCGCCTGGGTGCCTATGCCAAGGTCGATATCCGCGAGGTGGCCGATATCGACCCGGCCAAGGCGGGCGGTGTGGATGCCGCACGTGACAAGGAGGGGGCGGCGATTCTTGCTGCCTTGCCGTCTCGAGCGCATGTGATCCTGCTGGCTATCGAGGGCAAGGAGCGTTCGAGTGAGGAGCTCTCGGCGCGGCTCGACGATCTTATGCTGCGTGGTAACAGCGACATCGCCTTTGTAATCGGCGGATCGGACGGCGTGAGCGATGACGTGCGCGCACGAGTCGACGAGATGCTCAGCTTTGGACGCATTACCTTGCCGCATAACCTGGCGCGCGTGGTGCTGCTGGAGCAGGTTTACCGTGCCTGCAAGATCAGCCGTGGCGAGCCGTATCACAAATAGGTCGGCAATACGAAACAATGCCGTGGGACAATAGCTTTCGTTTTGAAGAGCGTGTCTGAGAGGACTATGAGATATGAAGATTGGATTTGTCGGTTTTGGCAATATGGCGAGCGCTATGGCCGATGGCTGGATCGCTGCCGGTGTAGCTGCGAGCGACATGTGCGCCTGCGCGGGTCGCTACGACGCACTGGTTGAGCGCTGCGAGGCGCGCGGCATGGTCGCCTGCCACGATGCCGCCGAGGTTGTCGCCGCATCCGATATCGTGGTCGCTGCGGTCAAACCGTACATGATCGAGAAGGTATTCGCCCCGCTCAAGGATGCTCTTGCCAAAAAGGTCGTTCTGTCGGTTGCCTGGACCTGGGACAGTGCCAAGTGGGAGCAGGTCCTGCCGGGCGTCGCGCATATCTCGACGGTGCCCAACACACCGGTTTCGGTGGGCGAGGGCGTCATCGCTTGCGAGAAGGCTTCCACGCTTAGTGATGAGCAGAGCGCCGTGGTGCTTGATCTGCTTGGCAAACTCGGTGCGGTGGTCGAGCTCGATACGAGCCTGCTGTTTGTGGGCGGCACGGTGGGTGGTTGCGCTCCGGCATTTGTCGCCATGGCAATCGAGGCCCTGGGCGATGCGGCGGTCAAGCACGGTATCCCGCGTGCCGATGCCTATCGCATTGTGAGCCAGATGGTGTTGGGTACGGCAAAGCTGCAGCTTGCAACTGGCCAGCATCCTGCGGCGATGAAGGATGCCGTATGCTCGCCCGGTGGTGCCACCATCAAGGGCGTCGTTGCGCTCGAGGACGCCGGCATGCGCAGCGCCCTGGTCAAGGCAATCGACGCAACTCTCCAGTAAAACCGACCAAAAAAAGACGGGTTTGTTTTTGGCAGGTATTTTCTGCGGTTTTGTCCTTTTAGCGAAAAGCGCCCCGCAACTGGCTCAATTCCAGTTGCGGGGCGCTTGCGTTTGCCCAGATAAAACAGACCAAAATAAACCTGTCCCTTTTTGGCAGGTTAGTCCCAGAAGCTGTCTTCCTCATCCTCGGACTTGGGGCCGCGGTCGACATACATCTTATGGGTACGCTTCTCCATTACAAAGGCAAGAATCGCAAATAACAGGATGCCGCCGGCGAAAAGGATGGCAAAACCGGTGCGGGTGCCAAACAAAAAGGAAAAAACTGCGTCCATTGGGTGCCTTCTTGCGTAGTTGAGTTGGGTCGTAAACGCTCATAAGTATATACTTGCCCATACATGTACAAGGTTGCAACCTAAATGGAATGTATATCGCCGGAGGATCTAATGCTTGATATCAAGTTTGTTCGCGAGAACCCCGATGCCATCGATGTCGCCATGGCTAACCGCCAGACGTCTTGGGATCGCGAGAAGTTCTTTGAGCTCGACGACGAGCGCCGTGCCGTCATCACCGAGGTCGAGGAACTCCAGGCTACGCGCAATGCCGAGTCCAAGAAGATCGGCGCCCTGATGAAGGAGGGCAAGAAGGAGGAGGCCGAGGCCGCCAAGGAGGCCGTGCGCGCCGTCAACGAGAAGATTGACGGTCTGGCCGAGCGCCGCACCGCTCTCGAGCAGGAGCAGTACGACTTCATGGCTCACCTGCCCAACATTCCGTGCGATGCCACCCCGTACGGTAAGGACGAGGACGAGAACATCGAGCGTCGCCGCTGGGGCACCCCGCGCGAGTTCGACTTCGACTTTAAGCCGCACTGGGATCTGGGCACCGATCTGGACATCCTCGACTTCGAGCGCGGCAACAAGCTCTCCGGCAGCCGCTTCACCGTTCTCGGTGGCGCCGGCGCCCGCCTGGAGCGCGCCCTCATCAACTTCTTCCTCGATACGCACACCAGCCGTGGCTTTAAGGAGTGGTGGCCGCCTATCGTCGTCAAGCGTCAGACCATGTTTGGCACGGGTCAGCTGCCCAAGTTCGAGGATGACGCCTATCACGTCTCGGGCGACAACTTCCTGATCCCTACCGCCGAGGTCGTGCTCACCAACCTGCACGCCGGCGAGGTCCTCGACGCCGATACCCTGCCGCGCCGCTACACCGCCTTTACCCCCTGCTTCCGCGAGGAGGCCGGTTCCGCCGGTCGCGACACCCGCGGCATCATCCGTCAGCACGAGTTCGACAAGGTCGAGATGGTCAAGTTCGCTAAGCCGGAGGAGTCCGATGAGGAGCTCGAGAGCATGACCGCCGAGGCCGAGTACCTGCTGCAGCAGCTGGGCCTTCCGTATCGCGTGATTAGCCTGTGCACCGGCGACTTGGGCTTCTCTGCCCGTCAGACCTACGACGTCGAGGTCTGGCTGCCGAGCTACAACGCCTACAAGGAGATCAGCTCCTGCTCCAACTGCGGTGACTTCCAGGCTCGCCGCGCCAACATCAAGTATCGCGACCCCGAGAACTTCAAGGGCTCGCGCTACCTGCACACCCTCAATGGTTCCGGCCTGCCGGCCGGCCGCACCATGGCCGCCATTCTGGAGAACTACCAGAACGCCGACGGCACCATCACGATCCCCGAGGTTCTGCGTCCTTACATGGGTGGTCTCGAGAAGATCGAGCCGGTCGCGTAAGTTGGCTGCATAGGGGATATGCAAGGGCGCTCCTTCGGGGGCGCCCTATTTCGTGCGCAGGTCCATACCATGCTGTGCGGACAGCTCAATAGAAAACACACGAACAACTGTTCTGTATACAGCCATCTACCTGCTATGCTTTTGCTAAATAAGAGCGAGAGAAAGGGGACGCGATGGAGCTGTTTGATGATCGGGTGGTTTTGTTTGAGAGCGACGAGGGCGGGGAGTACCTGCTTGTAACGTGTGAGCCGTCTGGCATGGGCGGCCTGGTGGTTCGGCAGACGAGTGAGGGTCCGTTGACACAATGGTGCTTTGAGGAGTCGCCGCATGTGGTCGAGACCTTTGTGACGCACGAGGGGCTTGTGGCGCTGGAGCACTTCTATGGAGTTGGGACTTCCAGCCAGGTCGCGCGCATGCTGAGCATCTCGTTTGCCGATTATGATTGTGCCCAGCGGGTGAGATCGCTCCTGAGGGAACTTGATGCCAAGTTTGACGTGATCGAAAAGCCAATCGATCGTACGGGGAACGGCGGTATATGCGGAGCAGCATGACAAAACTGCGTTTCACAAAAAAGTTTGAGATTGAGCTTGACTCCAATAAGCTAAAGTGGTTTTATATGTCTTGCGCTGCGGCGTTACCTCAGCTGGATAGAGGGTCTGACTACGAATCAGAACGTCATAGGTTCGAATCCTATACGCCGCACCAATCGAACTTGAAGCCTCCGGCAACGGGGGCTTTTCTTTTACGCCGGCACCGCATGGATTCGAACCTCGGTCGAGGCGCGGGCGTCAAAAAAACGCGGAGCGTTTTCAGCCCGCGGGCGAGTCCGCCGGCAGGCGGGCGAAGCCGGTGCGGATCCGCGAAGCGGATGCGCGGAATCCTATACGCCGCACCAATTGATTTTAAAGCTCCCGGCAACGGGAGCTTTTCTTATATCGCGATGCGTCGAAGATCGCATCAAGTGGTCTAAATGAGTAAAAATCAAATTCAATAACTTTTTTTGAAAAACGCTTGACCTTTATTCAGTCCATGTGCATAATAATCAACAAGTCGTGGCGTTACCTCAGCTGGATAGAGGGTCTGACTACGAATCAGAACGTCATAGGTTCGAATCCTATACGCCGCACCAATCGAACTTGAAGCCTCCGGCAACGGGGGCTTTTCTTTTACGCCGGCACCGCATGGATTCGAACCTCGGTCGAGGCGCGAGCGTGAAGCGGACGCGGAGCGTCCGTAGCGAGCGGGCGAGCACGCCGGCAGGCGGGCGAAGCCGGTGCGGATCCGCGCAGCGGATGCGCGGAATCCTATACGCCGCACCAATCGAAATTGAAAGCCTCCGGCAACGGGGGCTTTTCTTTTACGCCGGCACCGCATGGATTCGAACCTCGGTCGAGGCGCGGGCGTAAAGCGGACTATTTCCTGTCGACTCGTGTAAGATTCCGAGTAGGTGTCGCGGCCCATCCGCGATCACTCCTTCTCTCAACGACCGATCAGGGTGATACTTCGTGGCAGAGCGTCCGACATACAAGCTCAGGTTTCTCGATCCCAAGAAGCGCTTTCCGGTGATGCCCGAGCAGCCTGCGGGACGCTCATATGGCGTGGTCTGGAAACTCTTTGGCGAGGATCAGCATGAATCTTGTTATGTCGTCGAATTCGTTGGCAAAAGCCATGTGTCGCTTTTGGGCTACGTAAGCGTTTCGGGTGAGGTGTACAAGGTGGACCGCCCCGTTAGCGAGGCTCCGCTGCCCAACGATCCCGACATGGAGCTGGTCCTTGACGAGTCGGATTCCAGTATTGGTGAGATTATGGTAAGGGAAGCCAACGGTGCAATGCGTACGTGTGCGCAAACTGCCGGCTCTCCCGAAGGCCCCATGCGCGAGCAGTCCGACCACGAGACATGGAATTCGACCCGCGCCCTTCCTTACGGCGAGTTCATGGCCTCGATGTTCTTGCGCTACGTGATATTTGCCAACTCCGAAAGCGCTATTGCGAACACGGCGGGCGTCGACGGTCTCGATGCGGACATGCAAAACGTTGTCGACATAATAAAGCTCGTAAAGTTGCCCGAGCCGGTCGAGGTGTTTTTGGGCTTTAACACGGCACCGCTACCTGACGCTATCGAGACGCTGCTCTACCGTGTCGACCATGCCGAGAATCCGAGCGGTATCGAGCGTTA
This sequence comes from Collinsella aerofaciens, assembly GCF_028206995.1. Taxonomy (GTDB): domain Bacteria; phylum Actinomycetota; class Coriobacteriia; order Coriobacteriales; family Coriobacteriaceae; genus Collinsella; species Collinsella aerofaciens_AQ. Next base: position 89,963 of record NZ_JAQLFL010000008.1, read on the forward strand.
TGCCGCCGCCCTTATGAGCGAGGTCGACTTGCCCCGTCTGCGCACCATTGCCGCCAAGTCCGAAATGAGCCTGGCTCGCATTGATCGCTCAAAGCTTTTCTATCTCAATTTTGATCGTAGCCTGCTGGATCAGGACGAGATTGACATGCTGCTCGCCATCGAGTGCCGTCTCAACCGCCTCTCCGGCATCCTTGAGCGCATCGGGGCCGGATTGGCCCCTGCGGCATCCTCGCCGAGCCTTGAGGGCTGCGCGCTCTTTGATGCGTGGCATATCGCCAAGACGACCAACGATGTTCCCCGACTGCTCGATACGGCCTCGAGCGATAACCCGTGGGGCAAACCGGGTACGGTGGCTTGCCAGCCGGGCGGTGAGTGGGATGTGCGTACCCGCTTCGCGCGTATCGTCGAGGCACTTAACGTGGTCACACGGCTCGACTATACCTATCGGGCAAACGTTGCCGAGGGGATTATGCTCGTTCGGTTTGGGCAGTCTGTCGTGGATGCCATGCCGCAACGTGAATACGACGCTCAAGATGACGCCTGGCGCGAGCTGGACGAGGACACGCGCGCGGTCTGGGCTGCGGAACACGATGCGCGCGTGGCACTCACGCTTGCGGCAGCGTGTTTTGCCGCGGGCACCTGCATCACGCGCTGCTATGTGCAGATTGCTGCTCCCGACAGTGAGCAGGGCGAGCACGTTGTCGCAACGTATTTCTTTGGGCGCGCGGCCTATCTGGCCGATTGCGTGCCTGTTGCCAAGAATCTTGAGAGCATGGACATGGACGATATGCCGTGCAAGCGTGTGCTTGAGGCGTATGAGTCAACCGCTCCGGAGACGATTGAGCCTGCGGAGGTTCATGCTCGTCCGCGTGATGACCATCGCACGCTTCCGCCGGCGCTGCGCGATTTGCTGCTTGCCGATACGGCTGACGAGTTGGAGGTCATGGAAGAGGACGACGACCCATACGTGGCCCGTGTTGTTGAATTGCGCGAGCAGGCAAAAGTCGACCGTACAGGTGCTTTTGAAGGCTTTTCCCGTCTTGTTGAGGAGTTGGAGGCTAAGTGCGCCGTTGCCGAGCTTTTGGCGACAGGTCCGGTTCAAACGCAGTTTTGTGATAACCAGCTGGTGCGCATGGTGCTACCGGTGTTGGAAGAAGATCGCTCTGTGCGAATCCTCCGTGCGCCCGATGCGCTGTACTTTGCCCAGCACGAGATCTGTAGCTTTTACGCCGAGCAAGAGGACTTTGAACGAGCGCTGCCCGAGGTGCGCCATCTTTACGATCTGGCGCGCTCGTCCATGCAATCGCACTTTGCGCTCATCAACGTGCTTGCGCGTCTGGAGCGCTTTGACGAGATTATCGAGGTGGCACGCCACGGCCTACGTATTGCCAGCGATCGTTCTGCAATCGGCTATCTGTTCTATCGCTTGGCGTTTGCCTATTGGAACTGCGATCAGCTCGACCTGGCGCTGGCTTGTTACCGTCTGGTGCCGCGCGGTGAGGAATCGGGCAGCAGCGCGCTGGAAGAAATGCAGGGCCTTATGAACGAGATGGGCGTCAGCGAGCCTCCGACGTTCGAGGAAGCGGTCGAGACCATCCGCAAGGCTGGACTCGAGCTGCCGCCAGTGTCCGCCGTGACGAATCAGCTTGCAGATGCCGCTGTTCAACTGGTCGACAACGGCTTCTTTTTCCTGGCACGCGGTTGCATCTTCCAAATGTGGCGCACCATGGGCAACGACGAGCTCGGCTCCCTCAACCGCTCGCTGGGGTAGGCGAAGCCTCCAAGGAGGAAAGGATGCTAGGCAATTAGAAAATTTCCTCTTGCCCATCCTTGGCTGTTTGGTTACTATAGAACGGCTGTTACGGAGAGCTGACCGAGAGGCCGAAGGTGCTCGCCTGCTAAGCGAGTATGCCCCAAAAGGGCATCTGGGGTTCGAATCCCCAGCTCTCCGCCAGTTTAACTTTAAAGAAGGGTCCCATCGGGGGCCCTTTTTTATTATCGAGAAAGGGCGCTGGGGATTCGAACCCGAGAGGGCACGGGCGTTAAGCAAACGCGAAAGCGTTTGTAGCCCGTGGGCGAAAAGCCGCCAGGCTTTGAAGCCGGAGGGCATGCGTAGCATGCCCGGACATCCCCAGCTCTCCGCCAGTATGAATTGAAAGAAGGGTCCCATTTGGGGCCCTTTTTTTAATTAGGAGAACGTTAACTGGGGATTCGAACCCTCAAAAAATGAGGCGCCCCGTTGGACGCCTCCTTTCAGCGAGTGTATTGTTCTTCGATCTTACATCTCGGGCGCCTTGGCGACGGTCTCGCTTTCTGCCGTGAGTGGGCGGTTGTCGATGCGGCGGCCCAGGCGGTCGAGCTTCACAAGGAGCCACTCAATGGGATTCGGCCCTGCCCCTTCCTCGTCGGCAACCAGGTCCATGACGGCGATCTTGGTGCCGTCCTGCTTGAGAGTAACACTGCCCACCTTGTCGCCCACATGCACCGTGCCCGAAAGATCGTCGTAGCTAACCTTTTCGGTCACCTCGCCGGCAAGGGAAAACACGGTCGCTTGCGCCGTAGGATCGGCGAGTGTGGCGTCGATTGTCTTATCCGTCCAGTCGGTTTGGCCAATGCGCGCCATAAGCGGGTTGCCGTTGGCGGTCTTTTCCTGCGTGTTGGCGATTGCGACCGTCACCTTGTGGCCGTAGTACCAGTTGGCAAGGGTGGCGGTATCGGTAAAGCGCTGATCGGTGGTGGTGGAGTTCAAAATAACGGTGTAGATCTCGTCGCCGTCGCGGTTGTAGGCGCTCGTAAAGCAATAGCCCGCGTCGTCGGTGGTGCCGGTCTTGCCGCCGATGTTGCCATCTTGGCCCAGCAAATAGTTATGCGTGTCCATGGAATGCGAATGGTCGGTGCCGTCGGCGCCCGTGACCTCGATCCAGGAATCCTCGCTCGCTACGACCTCGCGGATCGTGTCGTTTTTCATGGCCTCCTGCATCATCAGCGCTACGTCGTGTGCGGTTGAGTGCATATTGCCAGCCCACTCATCAAAGTCCAGACCATGCGGGTTTTCAAAAAGCGTACCGGTGCAGCCGAGCTTCTTAGCGCGCTCGTTCATGGCCTTCACAAATGTGGCCTCGGCGTCTTTGGTCTTGGGGTCGATCTTCTTGCCCACATATTCGGCGAGCACGATGGCGGCGTCGTTGCCCGAGGGAATCATCAGACCGCGTAGTGCCTGCTCCACGGTAAGCTCGTCGCCTTCGAGCAAGCCGGCGGTCGAATTACCCACGGTGGCTGCGGCGTTGCTCACCGTGACCTTCTCGTCCATCTTGCAATTCTCGACGGTTAGGATTGCGGTCATGACCTTGGTGATCGAGGCAATCTTGACCTGCTCATCGGCGCCGCGGGCATAGTAGACGGTGCCGTCTTTGCCCATGACGAGGGCATTGGTCGCATCGATATCGGGCAGGTTTTCGGCCGTGATACCGCGCACATCGGCGGTTTTGCCGCAAACATTGTCGGTCGTGAGCACTTGGGCGCCGGCGACGGTGGGCACGCCGGCGGCAAGGGCGATAGCGCAGACAAAGCCGGCGGCAAGCTGGGCTGAGCGCTTTGCAAAAGAGGTGAGGGACTTCACAGATTTCGCTTTCGACGGGATGGTCTCTTCTGAAACTAGAGTATATCGTTTGCCGGCGTCGGCGATCATCGCGTGCGCGCTTGGCCCACATCCGCACCTGAACGGGCACAAGGGTGCTTAAGGCCGACTTAATCACCCACGCTTGTTGTGTGTGGCGTGCGTCGCCTCGGGCATAATGGAGCGCGAGAGGAGCACGCATGAACGAGCGCATTTTGGTAGTTGATGACGAGAAGGCCATCGCCGACTTGGTTGGCATCTACCTTACAAAAGAGGGCTTTGATGTCCAGATTGCCTATAGCGGGGCCGATGCTGCCAAGGCGATTTTGGAGCAGGAGTTCGATCTGGCGCTGCTTGATGTCATGCTGCCCGATATCGATGGGTTTGAGCTGCTGCGTACGATCCGTTCCAGCCATACCTATCCCGTGATCATGCTGACGGCGCGCGATGCCCAGCAAGACAAGATCGGGGGCCTTTCGCTTGGCGCGGACGATTACGTGGTTAAGCCGTTCCGTCCGCTGGAGCTCATCGCGCGCGTGCACGCTCAGCTTCGCCGCTACACCAGCTACGGTAGCCGTGCACAGGCGGCCGAGTCGCCGACCATTCAGCTCGACGGCTTGGAGATCAACCGCGATGCTCGTTCCGTGACAGTGGACGGTTCACCGGTTCGCCTCACGCCCACCGAGTATTCAATCTTGCTGTATCTGGTCGAGCATCGCGGCAGCGTGGTGGCCGTGGAGGACCTGTTCCGCGCGGTGTGGAACGAGGACTTTATGCCCGGCTCCAACAATACGGTGATGGTGCATATTCGCCACTTGCGCGAAAAGATCGGCGACGACGCACAAAAGCCACGCTTTATCAAAAACGTCTGGGGCGTCGGCTACATCATCGAATAACGCTTTTCGCTTGTGAGGATCTTGATATGACAAAAGACGATAGGCAAGCGTTCGAGGTGCCCGATCGGCTCTTTGAATACGTGAGGTCGGTCGTCGACAACCGCGCGCTTGCAACGGTGCTGCTCTTTTTGCTGAGCCTGCTGCTGATTGGCATCGACAACATCGTCGGAATCTTGGCGGTGCTGCTTGTCGGCTTTTTGCTGATCGATCGATTTGAGATCGTGTGCCGCTGCGTGGTGATTGGCGGCGCCGCGTGGGCCATGACGTTGGCGATTGGCGCCATGGCGCTCGGCGGCATCGAAGGGCCGGTGCTGTTCGATGCCGGCTTTGTATTCAACATGCTTGGCTTTGTGCTGGCGCTTGCCGCGTGCGTGCTGTTCTTGTGCGGCCGTGCCCTGTACTACCAGGGCTACGAACAGGGCGAGCAGCATGCCGATTGTGTGCTGGCCGCTCGTATTCAAGATCGCCTGATCGATCACCCCGACACCTGGGACAACATCGACGGCGACTTCTTGGAGGTCGAGGGCGCCCTTAACCGCGTGCGTGACCGTGAGCGCAAGGTGCAGCAAGCTCTGCGTGACGAGTCGCATCGCAAGGACGATCTGGTTACGTACTTGGCACATGACCTACGCACCCCGCTTGCGAGCGTAGTGGGCTATCTTTCGCTGCTGCAAGAGGCTCCTGAGCTGCCGGTTGAGCAACGTGCGCACTTTACGGGCGTGGCTCTCGACAAGGCGCACCGGCTCGATGCGCTCATCGAAGAGTTCTTCGATATCACGCGCTTTGACTTCCACGATATCGTGCTCACGCGCGGCTATGTTGATCTGGGGTTGCTGCTGGCTCAGGTGGCTGACGAGTTCTATCCCATCCTCAACGAGCAGCATAAGGAAGTCCAAGTTGATATTCGCGAGGACCTGACGGTGCTCGTGGATGGCGACAAGATGGCTCGCGTGTTCAACAACATCATGAAAAACGCTATTGCCTATAGCTATGAGGGCTCGACCATCACGATCGAGGCCAGACGCCGGGACGGCGGTGGCGTGCGCGTGCGCTTTATCAATCAGGGCGATCCCATCCCTGAGGCAAAGCTCAAGGTGATCTTTGAGAAGTTCTATCGCCTGGATGCGGCGCGTGCGACCAATCGCGGCGGCGCTGGACTGGGGCTTGCCATCGCCAAGGAGATCGTATGCGCGCACGGCGGTACCGTTGCATGTGAATCGACGCCCGAACACACGATATTCACCATCGAGCTGCCCGCCGCATAGCCAGTGTGCCCTTACAAACACTTGACAATGCGCTCACGTGCATATGAGCCGCGATTCCTACTATCGATACTGCTGAATTGATATCGATGTGGAGGTATGCGGTATGACGGCTGCTGCGGCTGTGGAGCCCACGGAGCTTGAAGAACTCATGAAAGCGCAGGCCGAGGCCGCGCGCGAGCGCGAGGTTGGGGATGCGACTCGCCCCACGGCAGAGGATCTTGCCGCCTCGCCGACGCGTATCGATGTCGAGGGCCTCGACCTGTTCTATGGCGACCACCATGCGCTCAAGGACGTGAATATCAAGATCCGCGACAAGCAGATCACCTCGTTCATCGGGCCTTCGGGCTGCGGAAAGTCCACGTTGCTGCGCTGCTTTAACCGCATGAACGACGGCATCAAGGATTGCCGCATCGAGGGCAAGATTGCGCTCGATGGTCAAGATATCCTGGGCGACTACGACATCTGCCGCCTTCGCCAGCGCGTGGGCATGGTGTTCCAGCGCCCCAACCCGTTTCCCATGAGCATCTACGACAACGTCGCGTATGGTCCTCGCGGTATGGGTGTGCGCGATCGCGCTGCGCTGGATGAGCTGGTCGAGGACTCCCTTCGTCGCGCTGCGCTATGGGATGAGGTCAAGGACAAGCTCAAAGAGTCGGGTCTGGGTCTTTCGGGCGGCCAGCAGCAGCGTCTGTGCATCGCCCGCGCACTTGCCGTGCAGCCCGACATTCTGCTGATGGACGAGCCGACCTCGGCACTCGACCCTGTGTCGACGCTGGTGGTGGAGCAGCTGGCCTGCGAGCTCAAAGAGACCTGCACGCTCATGGTCGTTACGCACAATATTCAGCAGGCGGCGCGTATCTCCGATTCGGTCGCATTCTTTTTGCTGGGTGAGCTGGTGGAGCACGCGCCCACCGCGCAACTCTTCAAGAATCCGACCGATCCGCGCACGGCGGATTATTTGACGGGACGTTTTGGCTGATACCATCTAGTAAAGGTACCTTTAGGGTTAAGATGCGGTCATGCCGGCCGCAAAGGGGTTCAACATGATCTATTACGTCGAGGACGATGACAACATCAGGGATTTGACGGTCTATGCACTGCGCAAGCAGGGGATTGAGGCCGAAGGCTTTTCGTGCGACGGTGAGTTTAAGGCTGCCGTGGCGCGACGGGTACCCGATGCCGTCCTGCTCGACATCATGCTGCCCGATACCGATGGCTTGGCGATTATGCGTCGACTGCGTGCCGATCGCCTGACGGCGACGGTGCCCATCATGATGCTTACCGCCAAGGATACCGAGCTCGACAAGGTGATGGCGCTCGATGGCGGTGCCGACGATTACCTGACTAAGCCGTTTTCGCTCATGGAGCTTGCGAGCCGCTGCCGCGCACTGCTGCGTCGCGGCGGCATGGTCAAGCAGGCGAGCGATGTGCTCAGCGTGGGCGACATCGTGCTCTCGCCCAGCCATCGCGAGGTGACCGTTGCCGGCGAGCCGCTTAAGCTCACCCTGCGCGAGTTCGACCTGCTCGAGTACCTCATGCGCAAGCCCGGCGTGGTTTTTACCCGCGAGTCGTTGCTGCAGAGCGTGTGGGGCTGGGACTTCGACGGCGGTTCGCGCACCGTTGACGTGCACGTGCAGACGCTTCGCCAAAAACTGGGCGAGCATGCCAGCGCCATCGAGACCGTGCGCGGCGTGGGCTACCGCATGGCCGAGCCTTCTGCCGGTGATGGTGCCGAAGGTGACGACACCGCGGCCACCGCATCGGAGGAGTAACCCGTGGTCTTCGCCCCCCAGGGAAAACATACGCTGTCGCACCGCGTTTTTGTGACGATCTTTGTCTGCGCCATGGCGGTTATCGTGGCGTTTACGGTGCTGGGTGCGTTCTTTGTGCAAAACACCTTGGCGGATGCCACGAGTACCAATCTGGCGCAGGAAACCGAGCTCATTGCTGCCGCTCTCGACGAACAGCAGGAGCCCATCCCGTTCTTGCGTAGCCTTGATCGCGAGGACTTGCGAATCACGCTGATTAACAAGGATGGATCGGTTGCCTACGACAACGAGGCGTCGCCTTCCGCACTGCCCAACCATGGCGATCGCCCCGAGGTCATCGAGGCCTTTGAGAGTGGTTTGGGTTCCGCGGAGCGCGCAAGCTCTACGCTCGACGAGATTATGCTGTATCGCGCCGTCGCCCTTGATAACGGCCAGGTTGTCCGCTTGGCGCAGGCCCAGCCTGGCGTTACGGCGATTTTGCTGTCGATGGTGGCGCCGATGCTGCTTATCGCAGCAGCGGGTGCGGTACTCTCGTTTTTTATGGCGCGCCGCGAGTCCCGTGCCATCATCGCGCCGTTGCAAGAGGTGGATTTGGACCACCCACGCCGTAGCTATGAGCACGCCTATGCCGAGATGGTCCCCATGCTTGAGCGTATCGAGTCGCAGCGCCAGGAACTCAAGCGCCAAATGGCGGTGCTAGCGGACAACGACCGTATGCGCCGCGAGTTCACGGCGAATATCACCCATGAGCTCAAGACGCCGCTTACGGCGATTTCGGGCTATGCCGAGCTCATCGCAAACGGCATGGTCGAGGGCGAGGGCGACCTGCGCAACTTTGGCGGTCGCATCTATCGTGAGGCGGGCCGCTTGGCAGCGCTTGTCAACGATATCCTTACGCTGTCTAACTTGGACGAGGCCGAGCGTGCAACTGAGGGCGAGGCGGTGCCCATTGGTTCCACGGAGCCTATTGAGCTCTCGCGTGCCATCTACGCGGTTGAGCAGCGTCTTGAACAGGTCGCCCGTCAAGCGAATGTGACGATAAGTCATGAGACCAAGCCTGTGGTCATCGAAGGCGTGTCGCGCTTGATTGACGAGCTCATCTATAATCTGGCGAGCAACGCCATCCGCTACAATCGACCCGGCGGTGCGGTTACGCTGCAGTGCGGCACCAACGACGAAGGCCATCCGTTCCTTGCGGTCGCCGACACGGGAATCGGTATCGCGCCTGAAGAACAGGGCAAGGTATTTGAGCGGTTCTATCGCGTGGACAAGAGTAGGTCCAAGGCGCGCGGCGGAACCGGTCTGGGGCTTGCAATTGTCAAGCATGCGGCCCTGTATCATCACGCCACGCTCGATCTGTCGAGCGAGTTGGGCGTGGGAACCACCATTACGGTGACGTTTCCCATACGGCAGGACGAGCCATTCGCATAGCGATACAACATAGATATTGATGCAGACGCCGCATTTGACTTTCGGGTGCGGCGTTGTTGTGCAATTTTACGATTGCTTCCGACATTTTTACAGGAGAGCCTGTTTCTTGTGTATAGAGTTTGGTCTCGGTAAAAAGATGCGATAACATACGGACAGTTTTGTCAATCCGAACTGGGGAAATGAAAGGCAAGCTGCATGACCCTTCTCGAACTGTTCCAGCTGCTGAAGAAGCACCTCAAGCTGGTCATCACCCTTCCGGTGGTCTGCGCGATCGCCATGGGCATCGTGTCCTTCGTTGCGATGGACAACACCTATACCGCGACGACGAGCATGTACATTCTCGCCAAGACCGACGATAGCGGTCAGATGAGCTACAACGATCTCTCGGCGAGTCAGATGCTTTCCAACGATATCGCCACGCTGCTGGATAGCGATAGCGTTAAGAGCGGCGCAGCCAATGAACTGGGCCTCACTGATCTGGATGACTACAAGGTGTCTGTTTCCTCCGAGACCACCACGCGTGTCATTACGCTTTCGGTTACCGGCACCGATGCCAAGGAGACGGCTAAGGTCGCAAAGGCCATGGCCAGCTCGGTGAGTACGGTCGCTCAGAACGTCGGCGCTGCCCAGAGCATCAACGTTATCGACGAGGCTAAGACCCCCGAAGCCCCCAGCGGCCCCAAGCGCACGCTGTATATTGCCGTCGCGTTCCTCGCCGGTATCTTTATCGCAGTCGCCTATGTCGTTTTGGCAGACATGCTCAATACCCGCATCCGCGGTGCCGAAGAGGCAGAAGAGCTCCTGGGCATTCCCGTTGTTGGCCGAATTCCGGCTATGAAAGGTGGTAAATAGGCATGGCTAAGGCAAAGAACACCGACAAGCTCGTTGTACAGAATGCCGCCAAGACCCTTCTGGCCAACATCCGCTTTGCGAGCGTGGACGACCCCATCCGCACCATCACCGTTACCTCCTCGATTCCCAACGAGGGCAAGTCTACGGTTTCCATTAACCTTGCTCAGGCAATCGCCACGAGCGGCAAGTCCGTGCTTCTGGTCGAGGCCGATATGCGCCGCAGGTCCCTTTCCGATATGCTCGGCGTTCGTTCGCGCGGCGGACTCTATGCGGTCCTTTCCGAGCAGATCTCCATTGACCAGGCAATTGTCGAGACGGGTCAGAAGAACTTCTACTTCCTCGATGCCGAGCCGCATATTCCCAATCCTGCCGACATCATCGTCTCTCACCGCTTTGCCAAGCTGGTAAAGGCGCTGTCCGCCAAGTTCCAGTACGTCATCTTTGATGCTCCCCCGGTCGGCACCTTCATCGATGCTGCCGAGATTGCCAGCCTGACCGACGGCACGCTGTTCGTGGTGCGTGAGGATTTCACCAAGCGCGAGGAGGCGCTCAACGCCATCGGTCAGCTTAAAAAGTCCGAGAAGGTCAAGCTCATCGGTACCGTTATGAACTACTGCGAGACCGAGACCAGCGAGTACTACTACTCCTACTACACCAAGGACGGTAAGAAGGTGAAGAAGGGCTCCGACGATCAGGGGACTTCCAAAAAGGGCATCTTCACCAACCGAGCAAACGTTTAGTTGATTAAGGCTGACCTATGCGTGACATTCATTGCCATATCTTGCCGGGTGTAGACGACGGCGCCGCCGATCTCGATGAGAGCTTGGCGATGCTCGAGGCTGCCAAGCGGGCTGGTGTAACCAGAATTGTTTGCACTCCTCACTGCCGTGATCCCTATTTTGATTACGACAAGATGTGGGATGCCTTTGAGCTGCTGCGCGATAACGCTGACGGTTTTCCGCTCCAGATGGGCTTCGAGGTCAACCATCGAAAGCTCGTTGAGCTTGGTATCGATGCCGCGGAGCACTTGCATTTCGATGGGACCAACGAGTTTCTGCTCGAGCTTTCGACGCATGCCGATGCGTATGCGTTTAGAGAGTACGAGAACACGATTTACGATTTGCAGTGCCGTGGCTACCAGGTGATCATCGCTCATCCTGAGCGCTATCGTGCGGTTCAAAAGGATGTAAGCGTGGCGGAGCGCCTGGTCGATATGGGCTGCAAGCTGCAGGCTTCGGCGGACTTTATTGCCGGCGGTCGCTTTGGTCGCGAGAAAAAGCCGGCACAGCGCCTGTTCGATCAGAACCTGTACAGCTTCATCGCGAGCGATGCCCATAACGTGGGTCATTACGATTGCCTGGCGAAGGCTCGCGCGAAGTTTAGCGTGCGCGGAGCTCATTTTCGCTAAAATCTGTCCCTAACGTTCGCATTGAATGAAAGGGCAGCCATGGATATCCAACTTAAGACGGGATGCTTTGATGACGCGGCGTTGGTGCGCCGCGTCATTTTTATGGACGAGCAGGGCTACGAGAATGAGTTCGACGCTATCGACGAGGATCCGAACTGCATTCATGTGACGCTCTATGTAGACGGCGAGCTTGCCGGTTGCTCGCGCGTGTTTCCCGAAGAGCTTGAGCACGCGGCTGACGCAGAGGCTCCGGTGTCGCCGGCGTGCGACTTGGACGAAGGTGTCGCGGCGGGGGAGACCTACATTATGGGGCGCGTGGCCGTGCTGCCGAGCATGCGCCGTCGCGGTTTGGCGAGCAAGATTGTCGAGGCCAGTGATACGTGCGCGCGTGATGCCGGCGCCAAGCTCATTAAGCTGCATGCTCAGGAATACGTGCTGCCGCTCTATGCCAAGGCGGGCTACACGCAGATTGCCCCGGTGGACTACGAAGACGAGGGCCAGCCTCATGCCTGGATGGCCAAGCGCGTAGATGGCAGATAGGAACGTTCCTTTCCTGCCGGCAGTTGGGGACACTCCTTGGCAATTGGCGCATCAGAGCGCTCGGACATACAGTTTTTCGATTCCGTATGTATATATGCGCGTTAATGGGTTATAAAATCTAAGTCTGAACATAGCAGGTCTGCGATGCGGCTCGGGCGACCGAGCCGTTTTTGCGGACAGGGGTAGCGCGAAAGGACTGCACATGCGTCAATTTAAGACCGAGAGCAAAAAACTGCTCGACCTCATGATCAACTCCATCTACACCAATAAAGAAATCTTCCTGCGCGAGCTTATCTCTAACGCGAGCGACGCCGTCGACAAGCTCAACTTTAAGAGCCTGCAGGACCCGAGCGTCAAGATCGACCAGGGCGACCTGGCCATTCGCGTCTCCTTTGATAAAGACGCCCGCACCATTACCATCTCGGATAACGGCATTGGCATGACCGCCGAGGAGCTGGAGCGCAATCTGGGCACCATCGCCCATTCCGGCTCCGAGGAGTTTAAGACCGAGAACGCCGAGCAGCAGGGCTCCGATGTCGACATCATCGGTCAGTTTGGCGTGGGCTTCTACTCGGCTTTTATGGTCGCCAGCCATGTGAAGGTCGTCAGCCGCGCCTACGGCGAGGATGTCGCCCATGTGTGGGAATCCGACGGTCTTGAGGGCTACACCATCGAGGACGGCGAGCGCGCCGAGCACGGTACCGATGTCATCCTGACGCTGCGCGAGAACGAGAAGCTCGATGCCGACGGCGAGGCCGAGACCTACGATCGCTTCCTGACCGAGTGGGGTCTCAAGAGCCTGATTCAGCAGTACAGTAACTATGTGCGTTACCCGATCCAGATGATGGTGTCCAAGAGCCGCCAGAAACCCAAGCCCGAGGACGCCGGCGACGATTACAAGCCCGAGTACGAGGACTACCAGGAGCTCGAGACCGTCAATTCCATGACACCGATCTGGAAGAAGCACAGCTCCGATGTCGAGCAGAAGGACTACGACGAGTTCTACAAGTCCACGTTCCACGACTTTGACGATCCTGCGCGCACCATCAGCTTCCACGCCGAGGGCACGCTCGAGTATGACGCCCTGCTGTTTGTGCCGGGACGCGCGCCGTTCGATCTGTACAGCAAGGACTACGAGAAGGGTCTGGCGCTCTACAGCTCCAACGTCCTGATCATGGAGAAGTGCGACGACCTGCTGCCCGACTACTACAACTTTGTCCGCGGCGTCGTGGATTCCGCCGACGTGTCGCTCAACATCTCGCGCGAGACGTTGCAGCAGAACCGTCAGCTCAAGGCCATCGCCAAGCGTGTGGAAAAGAAGATTACCGCCGACCTTGAGGATATGCGTGACAACGACCGCGAGGCCTACGAGAAGTTCTTTGAGAACTTTGGCCGCGGTCTTAAGTACGGCATCTACTCGAGCTATGGCATGAAGGCCGATGAGCTCGCCGATCTGTTGCTGTTCTGGTCTGCCAAGGAACAGAAGATGATTACCCTGGCCGAGTATGCCAAGGGCATGCCCGAGGATCAGAAGGCCATCTACTACGCCGCCGGCGACTCGCGTGAGCGCTTGGCCAAGATGCCCGTGGTAAAGGGCGTGCTCGACCGCGGCTATGACGTGCTGCTGCTGACGCAGGACGTGGATGAGTTCACCTTCCAGGCTATGCGTGAGTACGTTGCCGCCGATATGCCCAAGATCTACGAGGACGATGCCGCCCGCGAGGCTGCCGAAAAGGCCGTGGCCGATGGTGCCGAGCCCGAGGTTGAGGATCGTCACCTGGAGCTCAAGAACGTCGCAACCGGTGATCTTGACCTGGCGACCGAGGACGAGAAAAAGGAGGCCGAGGACGCCACCAAGGAGAACGAGGACCTCTTTAACGCCATGAAGGAGGCACTCGGCGACAAGGTCGAGAAGGTTGCCGTCTCCGCGCGCCTGACCGATGCCCCCGCTTGCATCACCACCGAGGGCCCGCTTTCGCTTGAGATGGAGAAGGTGCTCCAGAAGGGACCCGAGGGCGCGCCCGACGGTATGCCCAAGAGCCAGCGCGTGCTCGAGCTCAACGCCAAGCACCCGGTCTTTGCCAAGCTCGTCGCTGCTCAGAAGGCGGGCGACACTGACAAGATCAAGCAGTACTCAGGCTTGCTCTACGATCAGGCCCTGCTGGTCGAGGGCATCCTCCCCGAGGACCCCGTGGCCTTCGCGGCGGCTGTTTGCAACTTGATGTAGTTAGGTAGTTGCGCGGTTTACCAAACCGCGTAACAGCTCGACGCTGCCCTCAGTTCCGCCGTTCTAACGAACGGCGGACCAGTCGACGCTGCGCGGGCGCCAGAGCGACAACTTGTCATTCAAAGAGGACGGCATGACCAGAAGGTCTATGCCGTCCTCTTTTCATGCCAATTTGTTCGCTCTGGCGCCCGCTCGCTGGCATTGCCAAAACATCGACGTTGCCGTGGTCCTAAGTAGTCATTGGGGACGTTCTTGTTTGACTAGTCGTTTAAGAACGTCCCCGATGACTATTTGAATTGCTAATTTGTGCGGGTTGTGGTTTTGTGACCTGCTGAAATTTAGGATACTGTACATCTGTACGTTAACTCATCTTCGTAGTATATTGCTACCCGCAAAACTCAACACCATTGTGCTTTGAGACGTTAAAGCGCCTACTACAATGGTTGTCGATAGTACGATTCGATTTAACGACAGGATGGATGGTCCAAGCGTGAGTCTCGGCAGCAAACTATCCAATGCAAAGGTGTCCTTTGCGATATTTAAGCGCGACATTAAGCGACTGCTTGTGAACCCCGTCGCCCTGGTGGTTACCCTAGGCGTGTGCGTTATTCCCTCGCTGTATGCCTGGTATAACATCGTGGCAAACTGGGATCCGTATGGAAACACCCAAGGCATCAAGATTGCTATCGCCAACAACGATCGAGGCACCCAAAACGACTTGGTGGGTGAGCTCAACGCTGGCGACAAAGTGGTCGACCAGCTCAAGGAGAATCATCAGTTGGGCTGGACGTTCGTCGACTCGACGGCCGATGCCAAGGAGGGCGTCGAGAGCGGCGAGTACTATGCCGCTATCGTGATTCCCAAGAACTTCTCGGATAACCTGGTTTCGATGCTCGACGGCAACTACCATCAGCCCAAGCTCACGTACTACGTCAATGAGAAGAAGAGCGCCATTGCGCCCAAGGTTACCGATACCGGTGCAAACACCATCGAGGAGCAGATCAACTCGGAATTTGTCTCTACGGTAGGCAAGACTGTTGCCGGTATCGCCAAGGATGCCGGTGTCGATTTAAAGGGCAAGGCAACCCAGACTCAGGACTTGCTGGCAAGTTCGGTGTCCGAGGCGTCCGACACCTTGGGCGAGGTGCGCGATTCGATTGGCGATATGAATGCCGCCATCGATAAGACGAGTGGCGCTATCGCCTCGGCTGATGCGGCACTTGCCGGCTTGCAAGGCCAGGCACCGTCGCTGACGCAGGCGATCTCCCAGGGCAACGACCTGCTGAGCGAAGCTCGCACCACGGCGGGCAACTCCATCACCTCGCTCTCCAAGGCGCTCTCGGAAGGCAGCCTTGCGCTCACCAAGACGTCGGCCTCTGCGAACGCTGCCATCGGCAAGCTGACGGGCGCGGTCACATCTACGACCACCCGTATCGACAACTCGCTCGAGTCTCTTCAAGCGACGATCGACCACAATAAGGCCGTTATCGGGCACTTGGAGATTCTCGCCAATGACACGTCGACAGGTTCCGAGGAAATTGACGCGCGCATTGTATCGACCATCGATTTGCTTCGAGAGCAGAATGAAAAGCTTCAGAGCATCAAGGACGGTCTGTCCGCGCAGTCGAGCGCCATGGCGAATGACGCAGCGGCTGTTTCGGGTGCCAGTGACGCTATCAATAACGCAATTCATACCGGTGCGACCAACCTTGGCCAAGCCCAGACGGACTTGGGCCAAAACGCGCTGCCGAAGGCCTCGAGCGCGCTCGACTCTTTTGCTGCCGTTTCGGGCGACCTGACCGGTATCGTCTCGGGTATGACACCTACACTTGCAAATGCGCGCGGCACGTTGGCGCAGCTTAGCGCTACGCTCGGCCAGGCCAAGACCACGCTGTCCCAGACCGATTCCTCGCTTGCCAAGGTCCAGGACAAGCTTGCAACCGCCGCCAATGACATCGCGGCGCTGCAGACCTCCGAGTCCATGGGCGAGCTGGCCGATCTGATGGGCGTCGATGTCAATGACGTGGCAGATTTCATGGCGTCTCCGGTTGAGTTGACGTCCAAGTCAATCTATCCGGTCAAGAGCTTTGGCTCGGGCATCGCTCCCTTCTACACCAATCTGGCGCTTTGGGTGGGCGGCTATGTGCTCATCGCCATTTACAAGCTCGAGGTCGACCGTGAAGGTGTTGGCAGCTTTACGGCGCGCCAAGGCTACTTTGGCCGCTGGTTGCTCATGGTGATCCTGGGCGCGTTGCAGGCCATCATCGTTACGGTAGGCGATCTGGTGATTGGCGTGCAGTGCGTCAGCCCGCTGCTGTTCGTGCTGGGCGGCATCGCCATTTCGTTCACCTACGTCAATATCATCTATGCGCTGTCCACCACGTTTAAGCATATCGGCAAGGCTATCGGCGTCATTCTCGTCATCGTGCAGATCCCGGGTTCGTCGGGCATGTACCCCATCGAGATGATGCCCGGCTTCTTCCAGTGGCTGCACCCGCTGCTGCCCTTTACCTACGGCATCAATCTGCTGCGCGAGACGGTCGGCGGCATGTATTCGTTCAACTACCTGTTTAACCTGTGCATTCTGGGCGTGTTCTTGATCGTGGCGCTCTTTATCGGCCTGCAGCTGCGTCCGCTGCTGCTCAACCTTAACCTGCTCTTTGATAAACAGCTCTCCACGACCGGTATGATGATTTGCGAGTCCAACGACCTGCCGCGCCAGCGCTACTCGCTGCGCACGGCCATGCGCGTCATGCTCGATTCCGATTCGTACCGTCGCGAACTGCTCGATCATGCGGTCGCCTTTGAACATCGCTACCCGTACTACATCAAGGGCGGTTTTGCCGCCGTGGTGGGCGTTCAGGTCCTGCTCTTTGTCCTGTCGACGGTTCTCGATATCGACAATAACGGCAAGATCATCCTGCTTGTCATTTGGATCATCTCGGTTATTGCCATCTGCGGCTGGCTTATCAATATCGAATATATCCGAGCGAGCCTCAATACCCAGATGCGCATCTCGGCGCTTTCGGATGAGGACCTGCGTCGCGAGATGCGCGAACACACGGCCGCCATTCCTGCCGCCCGCCACATGTTTGGCCTCAACGCCAGCGAGCGTGGTGCCAAGGGCGGCGATCAGTCCACGGGCCGCTTGCCGCATATCGGCTCGCACCATAAATCTCAGGGCAGCGACAGCACAGCCACAAATGATGGAGATACCACCGCGCTTGGCAAGCACTCCAAAGGAGGTGAGGCATAAATGAAGAACATCCTGCATCTGTTTAAGCGCGATGTCCAAAACGTGTCTCGCTCCGTGATCGGCTTGGTTGTCGTGATGGGCCTCATTATCGTACCGTGTCTGTACGCGTGGTTTAACATCGCCGGCAGCTGGGATCCGTACGGCAACACCGGCAATCTTAAGATCGCCGTGGTCAACACCGATGAGGGTTACGAGAGCGATTTGATCCCCGTCGAGGTTAACGTGGGCGAAAACGTGACCGCCACCCTACGCGGCAACGAGAGCTTCGATTGGGTTGTGCTCAACAATCGCGAAAAGGCTATCGAGGGCGTTAAGTCGGGCGCGTACTATGCTGCCGTCGTTATCCCCAAAACGTTTAGCGCTGACATGATGACGCTTTTCTCGACCGACGTGAAGCATGCCGATATCGAGTTCTACGAGAATCAGAAGGCCAACGCCATTGCGCAGATCGTGACCGAGAAGGGTTCGAGCGCCGTCCAGAGCCAGGTTAACAAAACTTTTACCGAGACCATTACGACGATCGGTCTTAAGACGGTGTCCAGCCTGCTCGATTACATGAGCACCGACCAGGTGGGTAACTTTATCGCCAACCTGTCCTCGACGCTCGGCGATTCGATTGAGGACCTGCGAGACGTTCGGGCAAATGCTTCGTCGCTGGCGGGCATTTTGAGCTCCACGTCCGATTCGCTGACGTCGGCGAGCGGCATGCTCAAGCAGACGGGCACGGTCGATGAGTCAACGAAGCAGCTGATGGAGCATGTCAAGAGCGGCATGAGCGATTCCAAGGAAGCGCTGAAGGACGCCAACGACGCCATCAATGCCGCGATTGACGGAAGCGCGGGCTCGTTTGACAACGTGTCCGCCGAGCTTGCGAAGGCATTTGATGCCGCGAATCAACATGTCAACCTTACAGTGTCCCAGCTCAACGATGCCGCGGCGGCGCTCAACACGCGTGCCGACGATATCGACGCCACGGCCGACCAGCTCCGCAGCTTTGCCGATCAGGTGACTGACGAAAAACTCCAGGACAGCCTCAAGTCTGTGGCAACATCGCTGAGCAGGATTGCTGTGGAGTATCGCAACAACGCCAAGGACTTGACGGCCACCGCGAAGTCTCTCTCTGACAGCATGGCAGAGGTTAATAAGTCGCGTGCCGAGGTCGATCAGGCAATCGCGGATGCCAAGGCTGGTATCTCGGGCGCCAAGACTGACTACGACTCTACGTTTTCGGCCAAGGCAAAGGAGCTCAAGAAGACCATCTCGGGCGTTTTGGATTCGCTGAACGGTATTTCGAACGATATGGATAGTGCTGTTGCTGGCCTGACCGACGCATCCGGTTCGCTGGCAAAGGGCCTCTCCAAGGCTGCAAAGCTGGTCAACAAGGCTTCTGATCAGCTGGGCGAGGCGTCGGACAAGATCAGTGCGTTTAAGGACGAGCTCGACGGCGCCTTGATGTCGGATGACCTCGCTACGATCAAGACGATGATCGGCAATGATCCCGAGGGTCTGGCCGTGTCGCTTTCCGGCCCCGTCGCGCTCGATCGCAAGCCGGTCTATCCGATCCGCAACTACGGTTCGGCCATGGCACCGTTCTACACGATTCTGTCGCTCTGGGTGGGCTCGATTGTGCTGGCGGCCATGATGAAGGTCTCGGTTGACGATGAGCTTATCAACGAGCTCATCCCCGTGCGCCTGCACGAGATCTACCTGGGCCGCTACCTGTTCTTTGGCGGTCTGGCCCTGCTGCAGGCAACGCTCGTGTGTGCGGGCGACATCCTGTTCTTTGGCATCCAGTGCGACGACCCGCTGCAGTTTGTGCTGGCGGGCTGGGTCGCGAGTCTCGTGTTCTCCAATATCGTCTACACGCTTACGGTTTCGTTTGGCGATATCGGCAAGGCGCTCGCCGTCGTGCTGCTGGTCATGCAGGTCGGCGGTTCGGGCGGCACGTTCCCCATCGAGATGACCGGCCCCGTGTTCCAGGCGATCTATCCGTTCCTGCCGTTCACCCACGGCATCAACGCCATGCATGCCGCCATGGCCGGTGCGTACCACATGGAGTACTGGATTGAGCTAGGCATTCTGGCGAGCTATCTGATTCCGTCGCTGGCACTGGGCGTCGTCTTCCGCCGCCCGGTCATCAAAGCCAACGACTGGATCATCGAAAAACTGGAGTCAACCAAATTGATTTAGTTCAGCAACGTAAACGCCGTCGGAACATCGAGATCTTCCAACCCGATGCTTTAGCGTAGTGAATTGCACGGGCTGCTTGGTTGTTGCTACAGTAGCGGGGCGTGCCGGGGGTCCGGTGCGCCCTGCTTTTATTTGACCATGAGGCGGCACGCAGCCATGCGCGTGCGGACACCACGCCCAGATTGAGCGCGAGGATGCCCTATGGCCCAGCATGCCACTGACAATATCGAAATGATGCCCGATAGCCCTGTTGCTCGCGAGGACCTGGGCGCGGGCGGCACCTCCCGCGGCGCCGGCGCTCGCTCGCCGCTGTTCTGGAAAGTCCTGCTGCTTTCGGTGGCAGTCGTCTGGGGCTACTCCTTTACGACCATGAAGGACGCGCTCGACACCATTCCGGTGTTCGAACTGCTCTACGTGCGCTTTCTGCCTGCGGCGTTGGTCATGTTTTTCATCTTCCACAAGCGCATCATCGCGCACCTCAACGCCCGCAACCTTATCGTCGGACTTGGCATGGGCGCACTTATGTGGGCCGCCTACGCCCTGCAGACAGTCGGTCTGGCGCACACCACGGCGGGCAAGAATGCTTTTTTGACGGGCACGTATTGCATCGTTGTGCCGTTCGCGAGCTCTTTTCTGAGCGGCGAAAAACTCACCCGCTATAACCTGGGCGCGGCGCTGCTGTGCTTGGCGGGCATTGGCTTGGTGGCGCTCGATAGCGTTGAATTCAACATCGGTGATGTCATTACGCTGGCGGGTGCGGTCTTTTTCGCCATCCAGATGGCGGTGACTGCCAAGTACGGTCGCAAAATGGACATCAACGTCATCACGTTTTGGATGTTTGTGGGCAACGGCGTGCTGAGCCTGGCAACGTCGCTGCTATTCGAGACCCAAGCGCCTCTGTCCGTGTGGACGCCGAGCTTTATCAGCGCGATGGCGTTTCTCTCGGTTGGTTGCACATGCGCGGCTCTGCTCATCCAAAACGTCGGCTTGGCGCATGTCTCGGCCTCGACGGGCTCACTGCTCCTTTCGATGGAGTCGCCTTCGGGCGTGCTGTTCTCGGTGCTGCTGATGGGGGAGGCGCTCACCTCGCGCCTGCTCGCCGGCTTCGCGCTCATCTTTCTTTCGATTATCTTGAGCGAGACGCATTTCGATTTTTTGCGTCGAAAGCCGCGTCCGCAATTGTAAACAATTTGTTGCGCCGCCTCCCGGGGCGGCATTTTTTATGTGTCGCCCTTAAAGTAGTACCTTGCACTTTACGCTATCAAAGTGCTTGCTGCAAAAACGTTACTGGAGGGCATCTATGGCACCAGCACTGTCCGATCTTCAACCGCAATCAGCGCCCAAGGCCACCGCGGCGGCGCAGACCGCTATCGGTGACGGTCTTGTTGCAGAAGCTCAGGCTTTTGCAGATGAGCTCGCTGCGTGGCGACACGATTTACATCAGATGCCCGAGCTGGGTAATAGCCTCCCGCAGACCTCTACGTATATCCAAGCGCGCCTGACCGAGATGGACATCCCATTTGCTACGCTCGTCGATGGTTCCTGCGTTGTGGGCCTTGTCGGCGCCGGTGCCGCCGCGGCCCAAGGCAATGGCATCTGCACGAATGAGCAGGCCGGTACGGTCATCATGCTTCGTGGCGACATGGATGCCCTTCCCGTTGTCGAGGAATCCGGCGAGCCCTTTGCATCCACCAATGGCTGCATGCATGCTTGCGGTCACGATATGCACGCGACGGCCCTGCTTGGTGCGGCGCGCCTGCTCAAGGCCCGCGAGGCCGAGCTTGTGGAGGCCAACGCTACCGTCAAGTTGCTGTTCCAGCCGGGCGAGGAGACCTTTGAGGGAGCACGCGCTGCCATCGCCGACGGCTTGCTCGAGAACCCGCGCCCTCAGGCGGCCTTTGCCATGCATGTCAACAGCCAGTCGCCGCTTGGCCTGGTGCTCTACGGCAGCCCGGCGCTCTCGGGTGTGTACGGTTTCCGCATCACGCTCCAGGGCAAGGGCGGCCACGGTTCCAGCCCCGAGATCTGCATCGACCCCATCACGGCCGGCGTCCACGTGCACCTGGCGCTCTAGGAGCTTATCTCCCGCGAGGTGCCGGCGGCCAAGGAAGTCGCACTTACCGTTGGTAAGTTCGCCGGCGGCTTGGCGGCCAACGTCATCCCCGACACCTGCGTGCTCGAGGGAACGCTGCGCGGCTTTGATGTTGAGCTCATGGCTCACCTAAAGACCCGCATCGCGGAGGTCGTTAACGGCGTTGCTACGACCTATCGTACGCCGGCGACCATCGAGACGCTTTCGGATGTTCCGCCGCTTGTACTCGACAGCGATATGACTCAGGCGTCGCTTGGCTACGTGGGCGCAGTGCTGCCCAAGACGGCTTTCTTGCCGCTTTTCCATGCCATGGCGAGTGAGGACTTCGCGCTTATCTCGAGCAAGATCCCAAGTGCGTACTTTACCGTGGGCGCGGCCGTAACCGACACGGACGAACACTTTGCCCAGCACCATCCCAAGGCACGTTTTAACGATGCCGAGCTGCCGCTCGGTGCCGCGGCCTATACCGCCGTCGCTTTGGGCTATATCGCCGACCACCGGTAGCACCCAAGATTGCCTTTCAAGCCTGCGGGCATGGCCGTAAGGCCTATGCCCTTGTCTTTCAAGGCAATCTTGGGCACTACCGGCGCCCGGCGCAGGCTATTCGTTTGTCTAAAAGGAGCAGTATGCCCCAGCAGCGTAAGTTCTTCCCCGGCTGGCTCGTGGTGGCCTCCGGCTTCGTGATCATGGCCACGTGTTACACGATTTTCGTCAACTGCATGAGCCTGTTCCAGCCGCTCATCGTCAGCGACTTGGGAATATCTCTTGCGCAGTACAACATCTCCAATGCGATCTCTACCGTGGTGAGCGTTATCGGATCGCTTGTCATTGGCCATGTTGCCGATAAAGTAAGCGGTCGCGTTTTGGGCTCCCTAACCGTTATCGCTACCTCTGCCGTTCTTGCCAGCATGAGCTTTGTCGGTGAGCTGTGGCAGGTCTACGTGCTCTTTGCCGTCTCTGGCTCCTTTGCGAGCGCCTGGATCGTGTGCCTGGCGTGCTCCGCGGTCATGCTCGTGTTTCTGCTGGCATCCGAGCCCATCGCCGCCAAGCTGCGCGCGAGCGTGGCGGGGGAGTAGACGCCCGTCGCTCTTTTCTGTTCGCCCCGTTCTGTCCGTGGTCGCCTTGGAAGCCGAATGGATGCTCGTACCGTCATTCGGTTTCCAAGGCGGCCACGGGCCTACGAATGATCCGTTTTCCTCCGTCCCCAGCAGATCATGTGACCCGAAGGGGACGGAGGAAAAGGGATCACAAATAGCGGCGGCGCGTCTGGCCGAACGAGTCCCCATACCCTCGTTCGGTCAGACGCGCCGCCGCGTTGCTGCTTTGTGCCGTATAATGTCCACTACCTAAGACGCGATACAACAGAAAGGTGTTTGCCCATGCAGGCACAGAAGGCGGATGGAACCCGCGACCTTATCGGCGCCGAGATGCGCGCCTGGCAAAAGATGCAGCAGATTGCGGCCGGCGTGTTCGAGCCGTTTGGTTTTAAACCCATCGAGACGCCCGCGATCGAGCAGGTTGACGTGTTTGTCCACGGTATCGGCCAGTCGACCGACGTCGTGCGCAAGGAAATGTTCCGCGTGTTCAGCGGTGCCAACCTGGAGCGCGTCTTTACCGAGGGCACCGACACCAAACTCAAGCCCAAGCAGCGCCTGGCACTTCGCCCCGAGGGCACGGCCGGCGTGGTGCGCGCCGTCGTCGAGAACAATCTGGTGCCCCAGGGCTCCACGCCGTTTAAGGCTTACTACGCCGAGGCCATGTTCCGCGGCGAGCGTCCCCAGAAGGGCCGCCTGCGCCAGTTCCACCAGGTGGGCATCGAGTGGCTCGGCGCTCCCGATCCGGCGGCAGACGCCGAGTGTATCATCATGCTCATGGAGTTCTACAAGCGCCTTGGTTTCGATCTTTCCAAGCTTCGTCTGCTCATTAACTCGATGGGCGATGCCCAGTGCCGTCCGGCCTATCGCGAGCAGGTCAAGCAGTTCATTCTCGATCACGCCGACGAGATGTGCGATGAGTGCCGCGAGCGCGCCGAGCTTAACCCGCTGCGCGCCTTCGACTGCAAGAACGACCATTGCCGCGAGATCATGGCCGAGGCCCCGCTGATGGGTGACAACCTGTGCGACGAGTGCCGCGAGCACTACGAGCAGGTCAAGCGTTATCTGGATGCCGCCGGCATCGAGTATGTCGAGGATCCCACCCTGGTGCGCGGCCTGGACTACTACACCCGTACCGTCTTTGAGGTCGAGGCCCCCGGCGCCGGCGTCGGCTCCATCGGCGGCGGCGGCCGCTACGACGGCCTGGTCGAGCTCGAGGGCGGCAAGCCTACGGCCGGCGTCGGCTTCGCCGTCGGTTTTGAGCGCGCCCTGCTGGCCCTGCAGGCCTTTGGCAGTGATCTGGGTGCCGATGAGGCCCCGTGTGTCTACGTCGCCAACGCCGGCAAGGAGTTGCGCCAGAACGTCTTTACTATTACGCAGCAGCTTCGCGCCGCAGGGATTGTGACCGAGGCCGACTATCAGGGTCGCTCGCTCAAGGCTCAGTTTAAGCAGGCCGACAAGGTGGGCGCTAAGCTCATCCTAGTCCTGGGTGGCGACGAGCTTGCCGCCGGCAAGGTCAAGGTGCGCGACATGCAGAGCCATGACGAGGTACTGGTCGATTTGGCCAACGTTGTCGAGGCGGTTCGCGAGCGCCTGTAGCGCATCTTTTTGAGCTTCGGGCCTGCTAACGTGCCCTGCTCATGGAGAGCGATTGTTACGGGGGTGTTTCGCTTTTATGCGGAATGCCCCCGTTTACGTATGCCGCCCACCGAGAAATACGACCATTTAGGGCAAAAACCTTTGCAATGCAGAAAATACTTTTGTGTGGTAAAGCGCAATCAGTGTCGAAAGTATTTCTCAAGCGCCTATAATGAATACCGCATGTTACGTGCATAGAAGGAGGAATGGGAGGAAACGTGGCTGAGAACCTAAGCAACCAGTCTGTACCCGAAGCCGCGGCGCGCGTCGCTGCCGTGGTCAACCGCCTCGTTAACCGAATCGGCTCGAATGCCGAGTCCAGGGAGCGTCTCGCCGAGATCGAGATCCCCGAGGAGCTGCGCGACAATCTGGCGCTGTTCTTGCGCCTGGAGCGCCGTGTGCTTAGCGAGTATGATCCCGAGATCGCGGACCTGTTCGACAAGATTTTGACAGCCGAGATTGTGGTCAATGCCGGCAACCCCGGTACCTGCGCTGCCGACGAAGCCGTCGACGAGCAGGGCGTGCCCACCGCCGACGAGCCCACTGCCGTGGCATTTCGTGAGGTCGTCGATTTGATCGACAGCCTGCCGCTCGATAAGCAGCAGGTCATCGTTCGCGCCTTTACGAGCTTTTTCCATCTGGCAAACCTGTCGGAGGAGAACTACCGTGTGGCGCAGCTGCGCGAGCGCGAGGCCGGTGCGTCGACCGATACCGAGGTCGATCCTGCCAACGAGCTTACCGTTGCCTATCACCAGCTGGTGAATGAGCTGGGTGTCGAGGGTGCCAACGAGCTGCTCGACAAGCTCGAGTTCCACCCTGTCTTTACCGCACATCCCACCGAGGCCCGTCGTAAGGCCGTCGAGGGCAAGATCCGCCGTATCTCCAACCTGCTGGAGGAGCGTCCGCGTCTGGGCGGCTCCGACCTGGTGGAGAACGAGCGCCATATGCTGCAGGAGATCGACGCCCTGGTGCGTACGAGTCCCATCGCGCTCAAGAAGCCCACGCCGGTCGAGGAAGCCGATACCATCATCGACATCTTCGATAACACGCTGTTCGACGTCATCCCCGTTATCTATCGTCGTTTTGACGATTGGGTGCTGGGCGACAAGGCCGGTACTGTGCCGCCGCTGTGCCCGGCGTTCTTCCATCCCGGCAGCTGGATCGGTTCCGACCGCGACGGTAACCCCAACGTCACCGCCAAGGTGAGCCGTGAGGTCGCCGCCAAGTACTTTACGCACATGGTGCTCAAGCTCGAGGACAAGTGCCGCCACATCGGCCGCAACCTCACGCTCGAGGCTACCTACAGCAAGCCGTCGGCCGAGCTCATTAACCTGTGGAACCATCAGGTCGAGATGAGCCCTCGTTACACGGCCCGCGCCGAGCTGATCTCCGAGCACGAGCCGCATCGCGCCGTCATGCTCGTCATGGCCGACCGCCTGAACGCCACCGTCCGTCGTATCACCGACACCATGTACCACAGCGCCGACGAGTTCCTGGATGACCTGCGCGTCGTCCAGCGTTCGCTGGCCGCCTGCGGTGCCGTCCGTGCTGCCTACGGCCCGGTCCAAACCATCATCTGGCAGGTCGAGTCCTTCGGCTTCCATATGGTCGAGATGGAGTTCCGTCAGCACTCCGTGGTGCATGCCCGCGCCCTTAAGGATATCCACGAGAACGGTATCCATGGCGACCTGCAGCCCATGACGCGCGAGGTCATCGATACCTTCCGCGCTATCGGCTCCATCCAAAAGCGCTACGGCAAGAAGATGGCGCACCGCTACATCATCTCGTTTACCAAGAGCGCTCAGCATGTGGCCGACGTCTTTGAGCTGGCGCACCTGTCCTTTGCACACGAGGAGGATGTCCCCGAGCTCGACGTGATCCCGTTGTTCGAGCAGCTCGAGGACCTCGAGGGCTGCGTCGACGTGCTCGATCAGATGCTTACGCTGCCCGTGGTGCAAAAGCGCCTTGCCCAGACCAACCGCCGCATGGAGGTCATGCTGGGCTATTCCGACTCTTCCAAGGATGCCGGTCCTACCACGGCCATGCTCGCGCTGCACTCCGCGCAGGAGCGCATCGCCAAGTGGGCAGAGAAGAACGATATCGACCTGGTGCTCATGCACGGTCGCGGCGGTGCCGTGGGCCGTGGCGGCGGCCCGGCCAACAAGGCCGTGCTGGCGCAGCCCAAGGGTTCGGTCAACTGCTTCTTTAAGCTTACCGAGCAGGGCGAAGTCATCTTTGCCCGTTACGGCAACCGCACGCTGGCTCAGCGCCATGTTGAGTCCGTTGCCGCCGCAACGCTTTTGCAGTCGGCCCCGAGTGTCGAGAAGACCAACACCGAGACCACGCAGAAGTTCTGGGATATGGCCGAGAAGCTCAACACTGCAAGCCACGAACGCTATCTGGACCTGCTGAACACCGAGGACTTTACACCGTGGTTCTCGACCGTGACGCCGCTGACCGAGGTCGGTCTGCTGCCGATCGGCTCGCGTCCCGCCAAGCGCGGTCTGGGCGCCAAGTCGCTCGATGACCTGCGTACCATCCCGTGGATCTTCAGCTGGAGCCAGGCGCGCATTAACCTGGCCGCTTGGTACGGTCTGGGCACCGCCTGCGAGCAGCTTGGCGATCTTGACCAGCTCAAGGCTGCCTACCAGGAGTGGCCGTTCTTCCGCACGTTCATCGACAACATCGAGATGTCGATTGCTAAGACCGATCAGCGTATCGCCAAGATGTATCTGCACCTGGGCGATCGCCAGGATCTGTCCGAGAAGGTCTTTACCGAGATGCAGCTCACGCGTAAGTGGGTCCTTGCCATCGTCGGCGATGAGTGGCCGCTGCAGCGCCGCCGCGTGCTCGGTTGCGCCGTCCGCGTGCGCAACCCCTACGTCGACGCTCTGTCCATCGCCCAGGTCCGCGCCCTTCGCGAGGTGCGTATGAACCAGGACGAGATGGCCGAGGAGAAGAAGGCCGAGTACATGAGCCTGATTCTTTCGACTGTGACCGGCGTCTCGGCAGGATTGCAGAACACGGGGTAATCGATAGCCCTGTGGCTCTCACCGGGATCCGATGGGTTTCCCTCTGAATGCGTCCTCGCACTTGAAGCCCCCTTATCCTGCTCCTTCGGAGCCACGGATAAGGGGGCTTCGTGCTGCGGAATGCATTCAGAGGGAAACCCGTCGGGTCCCTTCGTCCTCGGTCTTCGGCGGATTACTGCTGGGGGAATAATGGCGCGCTTCGCGCGTTTTGGATGGGGTCTATCCCGGTGGCGCATTTGGCGCTTCTCGCCTTACGACTGTAGCGGCCGCGGTCCCAAGTGAGATCGCGGCCGTTTTGTTGTGGGTCAAATATGAACGTTGTGTTAATGAGTCGGTGGACGGTGGTGTTTCTCGGTGAGCGGCGTATCCTTCCAACGGTTTATCTAGTGTGTCAGTTGAAAAGGAAGAGGGCGCTCGTCATTGTTTGAATGTGAACTGCCGTTTGACCACAAGACGTTGCATCTGGAGCTCGAGGATAAGAACTTCGCGGGTGTGATGGAAGGTCATCAAAACGAGTTTAAGACCACGAAATCGCAGGAAGAGCTGGTAGAGGAGTCGCTTGCCAACCCTTATGGCTCGCCGTCGCTCGAGGAGCTTTGTGCTGGCAAGAAGGATATCGTCATCATTAGCTCCGACCATACGCGTCCCGTTCCCTCGCGTGTGACGATGCCTATTCTGCTGCATCACATCCATTCTGCTGCGCCCGAGGCTCGCGTGCGCATTTTGGTTGCTACGGGTATGCATCGTCCGTCGACGCATGAGGAACTCGTCAACAAGTACGGCGAGGAGATCGTTGCCAACGAGGAAATCGTTATGCACGTCGCGACTGACGACAGCATGATGAAAAAGATCGGCACCCTGCCTTCTGGTGGCGAGTGCATCATCAACAAGATTGCCGCCGATTGCGATCTGCTGCTTGCCGAGGGCTTTATTGAGCCGCACTTCTTTGCCGGTTTCTCTGGTAGCCGCAAGTCCGTCCTGCCTGGCATCGCCAGCTACAAGACCATCATGTACAACCACAACGGTCAGTTTGTGAATGATTCCCACTCGCGTGCCGGCAACCTGTGCCGCAACCACGTGAGCGAGGACATGTTTGCTGCTGCCGAGATGGCTCACCTTGCCTTTGTGCTTAACGTGGTGCTCAACGGCAAGCACGAGGTCATCGGCTCCTTTGCCGGCGATATCCACAAGGCGCACGAGGCTGGCTGCGAGTTCGTGAAGAGCCTTGCCGGCGTTGAGCCCGTCGAGTGCGAGATTGCCATCACCACCAACGGCGGCTACCCGCTCGACCAGAACATCTACCAGGCCGTGAAGGGCATGTGCTCTGCCGAGGCCACGCTTCCCGAGGGCGGCGTGATCATCGACGTCGCCGGCTGTGCCGACGGTCACGGTGGCGAGGGCTTCTATCACAACATCGCTGACAACGATCCGGCAGAGTTTGAGCGCGCCTGCATCGACCGTCCTAAGGACGAGACCCTGCCCGACCAGTGGACGAGCCAGATTTTTGCCCGCATCCTGGCGCATCATCCTGTGATCATGGTTACCGACCTGTGCGATCACCGGATGATCAAGGATATGCACATGACGCCGGTCAACACCCTCGATGAGGCGCTCAAGCTCGCCTTTGAGATGAAGGGTGCCGATGCCAAGGTGGCCGTCATTCCCGATGGCCTGGGCGTTGTCGTCGCTCAGCACTAGTACGCGGCCTAAACGAATCGTTTATAACCGACAAGAAAGATAAGGTTTTATGCTTACCAAACTCCTCTGCGAATTCGGCGCAACGGCCCTCATGATCATCTTTGGCGTGGGCGTGCACTGCGATACCGTGCTCAAGGGCACCAAGTATCAGGGCTCCGGCCACATGTTTGCCATCACCACCTGGTCTTTTGGCATCTCAGTCTGCCTGTTTGTCTTTGGCGGCGCCGTGTGCATGAACCCCGCCATGGTGCTTGCCCAGTGCATCGTCGGCCTGGTGCCGTGGAGCAGCTGCATCCCCTTCATGGTTGCCGATATGCTCGGCGGCTTTGCGGGTGCCGTGATCGCGTGGTCGATGTATGCCGATGAGTTCAAGGCTTCCGATGGTGTCATCGATCCCATTGCTCAGCGCAACATCTTCTCGACCAACCCAACCACCGAGGGCACGAACTATGCCCGCAACTTCTTCTGCGAGGCTATCTGCACCTTCGTGTTCATCAGCGCCATCCTTGCTGCCGCTAGCCGCGCCGGCGAGAACGTTTTGATGCTCGCTATCTGCGTCGGTCTGATCGTTTGGGCTGTTGGCATGGGCATGGGCGGCATCACCGGCTTCGCCATGAACCAGGCCCGTGACCTTGGTCCTCGCATGGCCTATCAGGTGCTGCCGATCAAGAACAAGGCCGACAACAACTGGAAGTACGGCCTGCTCGTTCCTGGCATCGCTCCGTTTGTCGGTGCCGCTCTGGCCGCGCTGTTTGTGCATGGTTTCTTGGGCATGTTCTAGTCCAAGGCTACATAGTTGTCCGCTGGCCGCATGGGGTAACTTCCCAGCGCGTCCTCGGACATGCAAAAAAGGCTCGCTGCGCACTTCGTGCGGCGAGCCTTTTTGCGTCCTGCGGAATGCGCTGGGAAGTTACCCCATGCGGACAGCTGCGGGGTCTTTGTTGCGTTCGTACAAGCAACCCAACATATATATCTGAATTTGGATGGGAGGGGCTTGTTGCTGGTAGGGGCGTTGGGCTTCTGTCGACACTTTGGGATGGATTGTGCTTTGGGTTGGGGCGGGGCTTTGAGATGAGGGCGGAACTTTGGGATGAGGGGTTTACTTAGTTGAAGAGGGGTTTTATGGCCGAGAGGTAGTCTTTGGCTACGTCGGCTTTGTCTGCTTGGAAGTTGTGCCAGGCCCACCATTGGACGGTGGCTACGAAGCTTGAGGCTATGTGGTGTAGTAAGAAGCTGCGGTCCATGGTGGCGGCGGGGCCGTTTGGGTCGCTAGGGACGGTTTCGGCTGCTCGTGACATGATGGTCTTGCGTAGGCAGTCGGCGAAGACGCGTGAGCCGGCGCCGGCTACGAGGGCTCGAACGCCCTGGCGGCGCTCCCAGAGGTTGTTGAGGATATGCTCGACCTGCACGAGTGGGTCGTCGAGCGGTGTGCCATCGTCGTCGAGGGCGTGGGTGCAGATGTCGCTCACGAGCTCGGACAGTAGGTCGTCTTTGCTCTTAAAGAGGCCGTAGAATGTCGCGCGGCCTACGTGAGCACGAGCGATGATGTCGCCGACGGTAATCTTGCCGTAATCCTCTTCGCGTAGCAGCTCGGAGAACGCCGCAACGATGGCAGCGCGACTTTTTTCTTTGCGGGCATCCATGGCTATGCATCCACGTCAACGAGCAGGCAACGGAGCGTGCCGGAGCAGCCCTCGTAGGGGCGCTTACCGGCGCCGTAGCCGACGGCTTCGATACGATAGCGTGAGGGCAGTTGGTCGGACCTGCGCAGCGCGGTGACGATGGCGGCGCCCGTGGGCGTCACGAGCTCGCCAGCGACCGGTGCGGGCGTGAGGGCGATATTGCCCGCCTGGCACAGGTTGACGACAGCGGGGACGGGAATGGGCATAGGGCCGTGGGCGCAGCGAATGGTTCCGTGGCCTTCGGAGAGCGATTCGACCACGATGTCCTCAATACCTAGGTCATCGAGGCAGATGGCGACAGAGCAGACGTCGACGATGGAATCGACGGCGCCTACCTCGTGGAACATGACGGTCTCGGGCGTTTTGCCGTGGGCCTTTGCCTCGGCGGCGGCGAGCGCGGTAAAGATGGCGTGCGCACGACGCTTGGCGCCATCGCTTAACTGCGAGCCGTCGATGATGGCGGTGACGTCCGCCAAAGAACGGTGGTGATGGTGGTGGGCGTGATGGTGACCCTCGTGGCCATGGCCGTGGGTCTCATGATCATGCTCATGGCAGTGCTCATGCTCGTCATGGTCATGATGGTGGTGCTCGTGCTCGTGCGTGTGCTCGGCAGCTGCTTCGTTGCCGTAGAGCCATGCCATGTCGTGGTCGTGGTTCTCGAGCTCTTCTGCCAGCTGAACGTCGAAATCGCAGGCGTCGATGCCATGCTTGTTTACGCGCGTGACGGCGATCGTAAAGCCGTCGACCGGCAGTGTGGCGAGCTGTTCGCGCAGGTGCTCCTCGCTGGCGCCCAGGTCGAGCAGGGCCGCGACGGTCATATCGCCGCTGATGCCCGAGGTGCCGTCGATGATAAGCGTGTGCTGATGATTGGACATGGAATGCTCCTTAGCGGGCGCGGGGTGTGCCGGCGCTCAGATGATTGATAAGACTTGCCTGGTAAGCGGCGCCAAAGCCGTTGTCGATATTGACGACCGATACGCCGCTGGCACAGGAGTTGAGCATGGCGAGCAGTGCGGCTACGCCACCAAAACTTGCGCCGTAGCCCACGCTGGTGGGAACGGCGATGACCGGACAGCTCACCAGGCCGCCGATAACGCTCGCCAACGCGCCCTCCATGCCGGCGATGGCGATGACTACCTGCGCCTGAGCAAGTTCCTCGGCATGCGCAAGCAGACGGTGCAGGCCGGCGACACCCACGTCGTAGAGGCGGTCGACCTCGTTGCGATAGAACTCGGCCGTCAACGCGGCTTCTTCGGCGACGGGCAGGTCGCTCGTGCCGGCGCAGGCGACGACGATGCGTCCGTTGCCGGTAGGGGAGGGATTGCCGCCCACGAGGGCGAGCTGTGCGTCCGGGACATATCCCAGGTCGATGCTGTCGTCGAGGAGCTCCGAGGTACGGGCTGCTTTTTCGGCATCCAGGCGCGTGACCAGGATGCGCTCCTGGCCGGCATCGCGCAGTGCCTCGATAATGGCGGCAATCTGCTCGGCGGTTTTACCGGCGCCGTAGACAACCTCGCCGGCTCCCTGGCGTACCCCGCGCGAAAGATCGAGCTGCGCAAAGCCCAAATCGGCGGTCGGAGCCGTCTGGATGCGTGTGAGGGCGTCGGCAGGGGTGACTGATCCGCCGGCAACATCGCTCAGAAGCTGCTCAAGATCTCGCTTATCCATATATGTTCCCTTCGACGGCGCAAAGTCTAGCACTCAAAGGGTATGTTTCCGAACACTAAGACAAAATTGTTCGGAAACTATAGGACAGACTGATTCAATTGTTAGACGGATCGGCTAGTCGCGCAGGATGATGTCCATGGCGAGCATCAAGTTGCGCTCGTCGATGGCAAACGGGGCGGCCTCGCGCGTCTTGGGCTTGGCGCAAAACGCGATGCCCGTGCCTGCGGCCTGAATCATGGGGATGTCGTTGGCGCCGTCGCCGATTGCCACGGTGTGTGCCATATCGACGCCACACTCAACCGCCCAATCCAGCAGCTGGATGAGCTTGGACTCTTTGGTCACGATGTCTGCCGCCAGCTTACCGGTGAGCTTGCCGTCCACGACCTCCAGGCGGTTAGCGAGGCAAAAGTCGATGCCCGCGGCGGCCACGATCTTATCGGCGACTTCGTGGAAGCCGCCGCTTACCACGCCGACCTTCCAGCCCTTGCTGTGCGCCGAGCGCACAAGCTCCAGCGCGCCGGGGGTAAACGTCACGCGCTCAAAGGTGCGCTCGAACACATTCTCGTCCAAGCCGGCAAGCAGCCCCACGCGCTCCTCAAGCGCCTGCTTAAAGTCGAGCTCGCCGCGCATGGCGCGCTTAGTGATCTGCGCTACCTGCTCGCCCACGCCGGCCTCCTCGCCCAAAAGATCGATGACCTCCTGGTTGATGAGTGTGGAGTCGATATCCATAACGATGAGGCGTGCGGTCATGAGGGGCCTTTCCGAGTGCAGTTGTATTGGGGCACATTGTCGCACGGAGCGCGCCTTAGCGACGGCCGCGGTGCGTCAATTGTTTCGTCTCCGTCAAGTCTTTGGGCAAGAGCTACTTTTTCGCGGCACATCGACGCGGGTGCGATAAGATAGAACGCCATGTCTGGCTGCGCGGTTTACGCAGGCTGGGCAAATCTGTACGACGCCGCCCGGAACGACACGGGGCGGCACAGATCCATAAAGGAGGATCACTGGTATGAGCCAGACCCGTCCCATCGACGAGCATTCCATGCACACCCGTACCTGCGGCGAGCTTCGCCGCGAGAACGTGGGCGAAGAGGTCACCCTCACCGGTTGGGTGAGCCGTCGCCGCGACCACGGCGGCCTTATTTTCTGCGACCTTCGCGACCGCGAGGGCATCACGCAGCTCACCTTCGACCCCGAGCACTCCGACGGCGACGCCTTTAAGATCGCCGAGACCATGCGTCCCGAGTGGCCCATCAAGATTCACGGCGTCGTGCGCGCCCGTGGCGAGGAGACCACCAACACCAAACTCGCGACCGGCGAGATCGAGGTCCTGACCGACCACGCCGAGGTACTCAATACGTCCGTCACCCCGCCGTTCCAGATCGAGGACGGCATCGAGACCAGCGAGGACACCCGTCTGCGCTATCGCTATCTGGACCTCCGCCGTCCCGAGATGATGGCCAACCTCAAACTGCGCTCCGACTTCACCTTTGCCATTCGTGAGGCGCTGCACAACCGTGAGTTCATGGAGGTCGAGACGCCCTCCCTGTTTAAGTCCACGCCCGAGGGCGCTCGCGACTTCATCGTCCCCAGCCGTATTCAGCCGGGCAACTTCTACGCCCTGCCGCAGTCCCCGCAGCTCCTGAAGCAGCTGCTCATGGTCGGTGGCGTCGAGCGCTACTACCAGGTTGCCAAGTGCTTCCGCGACGAGGACCTGCGTGCCGACCGTCAGCCCGAGTTCACCCAGGTCGATATCGAGATGTCCTTCGTGGACCAGAATGATGTCATGAGCGCGCTCGAGGAGGTCCTGGCCGACGCCTTCGGCCGCATGGGCGTCGAGATGCCCACGCCGCTGCGTCGCATGGACTACTGGGAGGCCATGGACACCTATGGCTCCGACAAGCCCGATACCCGCTATGGCATGCACCTGGTCGACCTGACCGACATCTTCGCCAACTCCAAGTTCAAGGTCTTTGCGACTGCCGCAAACGAGGAGGGCTCTGTCGTCAAGGCCATCAACGCCAAGGGCGCCGGTGCCTGGGCACGTGCCAAGATCGATAAGCTTGCCGGCGTGGCCTCCACGTTTGGCGCCAAGGGCCTGGCCTGGATTGCTTTCCGCGAGGACGGCTCTATCAACAGCCCCATCGTCAAGTTCTTCTCGGACGAGGAGATGGCGGCTCTGCGCGAGCGCATGGATGTCGAGCCCGGCGACCTTGTGATGTTCGCCGCCGGCCCGCGCTTGCTCTCCGACGAGATCCTGGGCGGCATGCGTTCGCACATGGCCAATGCGCTCGAGATCAAGCGCGAGGGCCACGACTTCCTGTGGGTCGTCAACTTCCCGCTGTTCCACTGGGACGAGGATCGCAAGGCCTATGCTGCCGAGCACCAGCCCTTTACCCTGCCGACCGAGACCGACATCGCCAAGATCGAGGCCGACCCGTTGGCAGCCGGTTCTTGCACCTACGACTTTGTCAT
Organism: Collinsella aerofaciens; assembly: GCF_028206995.1. Taxonomy (GTDB): domain Bacteria; phylum Actinomycetota; class Coriobacteriia; order Coriobacteriales; family Coriobacteriaceae; genus Collinsella; species Collinsella aerofaciens_AQ. The sequence goes on from NZ_JAQLFL010000008.1 coordinate 124,789, forward strand.
GGACGGCTTTGAGGCCGGCGGCGGCGGTATGCGTATCCACAACGCCGAGATGCAGATGTCCATGCTCAAGCTCCTGGGCTTTACCGAGGAGCGTGCCGAGTCTCAGTTCGGCTTCCTCATGGAGGCCCTCAAGTTTGGTGCGCCCCCGATGGGCGGTTTCGCTCTGGGCCTGGACCGCGTGTGCATGCTGCTCACCGGTTCCGACTCCATCCGCGACGTCATGGCGTTCCCCAAGACGGCCAGCGGCTCCGACCTTATGTCGGGCGCTCCGAGTGCCGTTAGCGGCGCCCAGCTCAAGGACGTCAGTCTGCGCCTGATGTAGGCGAACGGCTACATATTGCCTGTAACGAGGGAAGGACGCGGGCCTTCCCTCGTTTTATATGCGCCGAGGTTGTGAGGGCATGGGGTGACCGGACGTCGAGGAAACTGCGTCCCGGAATTTGCGTCCAGAATGGGATGTACTTTCCGCCAGGGTCGCTCAGCGGAAACTGCGTCCCAGAATCCAGCCAAATAACGGGGCACAGTTTCCGATTGAGCTGTCTAACGGAAACTGTGTCCCATCATTGACGCTCGAAATGGGATGCGATTTCCGTCCCGCCCTCAACAAGCATCTAACGCTACAATAACTACCACGTGGCTGGGTTTTGCCGGCCGATGTGCGATGTCGCGGGAGGGGACATGGTCGAGTTTACGAAGACGATTAAAGATCCGTTGGGATTACATGCCCGCCCGGTTGCGCTGCTCTATGACATTATTGCCAAGCATCGTAGCGACGTGTCGGTCAGCATCGGTGACCGCCATACGGATGGTCGCGACGTTATGGGCCTGATGGCCCTCTACGGCGAGTGCGGCGAGGACATCATCTTCCGCGTTTCGGGCGTGGATGAGGCCTCGTGCGTCACGTCGATCAGAAACCTCTCGCTCTAAGCATGACAGGGCGCGGCAAAGGACAGCTCTTTGCCGCGCCTTTTTGTTTCGTATAGGAAACTTTTTCGAAAACTGAATAGAGACCCTTTCCAAAAAGTTAACCACGTGTTAGTTTACTAAAGCGAACATAGACGTGGTTAACTTTTATCGCGTCGATGTTGAGGACGAACTGACGTTAGGAGCAACTCATGTCTTGCGGACCGCAGATGCCGGCCATGCCGCTTTCGATGGTAAAAGCGGGCGAAACCGTGCGCGTATCTCGGGTAAAGGGCAATGAGGACATGAAGCACCACCTCAAGGACCTCGGCTTTGTCGAGGGCAACGAAATCCACGTGGTGAGCTCGAGTGGCGCCAATATCATCGTCACGGTGCTGGGCGCACGCTTTGGCATCGATTCCAAGGTTGCCATGCACATCATGACCGTCGGTTAGTCCGCAGCATTTCATAAAAACCGAAAGGGGGACAAGAGGATGAAGACGTTGGGTGACGTTAAGGTGGGCGAGAGCTCTACCATCGTCAAGCTTCACGGTGAGGGTGCGCTTCGCCGTCACCTTATGGACCTGGGGCTCATCAAGGGCACTTCGTTCAAGGTCGTGAAGGTTGCACCGCTCGGTGATCCGGTCGAGATCAACGTGCGCGGCTACGAGCTTTCCATCCGTAAGGAGGAGGCGGCCGTCGTCGAGGTCCAGTAAGGGCTCGCGACGTATATTTCTGCAGATAAAGTTAGGTATTTCTAACTTAATGCTGCACTTTGAAGCACATTATCCAGCCTGCGCGGAGAAAGCAGCGCAGGCACACAAGGAAGAAGGATTGAATGGCGGATTCTCAGATCCATGTCGCGCTGGCGGGTAACCCCAACTGCGGCAAGACCACGCTTTTCAACCTGATCACCGGCGCCAACGGCTACGTTGGCAACTGGCCCGGCGTCACGGTTGAGAAAAAGGAAGCCAAGCTCCTAAGCGACAAGAACGTTACCATCACGGACCTCCCCGGCATCTACTCGCTTTCCCCCTACAGCCCCGAGGAGCAGTGCTCGCGCGACTACCTCATGAGCGGCGAGCCCGATGTCGTCGTTCAGGTGGTCGATGCCACCAACCTCGAGCGTAACCTGTACCTGGCGCTTCAGGTCATCGAGACCGGCCTGCCCGTGGTCGTTGCCCTCAACATGGCCGACTTGGTCGAGAAGAACGGTGACAAGATCGACACCGACAAGCTGTCTAGGAAGCTCGGCTGCCCGGTCATGATGATCTCGGCTCTTAAGAACAAGGGTATCAAGGAGCTGTTCGAGCAGGTTAAGAAATCCGCCGCTTCCAAGGGCCAGGTGCCGGAGCACAAGTTCGACTCTTCCATTGAGGACGTTCTGACGCACATCGAGAACAACCTTCCGGCGAGCGTTCCCGCCAACAAGCGCCGCTACTACGCTGTCAAGCTGTTCGAGCGTGATGCAGACGCCTGCAAACTCATCAACCTCACTAAGGAGAAGGCCGCTCGCGTGGAACAGCTGGTCGCTCAGTGCGAGCAGGACTGCGACGACGACGCTGAGTCCATCATCACCGGTGAGCGCTACGGCGTGATCGCGCACATCATCGACGAGTGCCTTACCAAGGCCCCTGCCAAGATGAGCACTTCCGAGAAGATCGACCGCGTGGTTACCAACCGCATCCTGGGCCTGCCGATCTTTGTGGTCATCATGTTCTGCGTGTACTACATCGCCGTTTCCACCCTGGGCGGCACGGTGACCGACTTCACCAACGACCAGCTCTTTGGTACCGACGGTTGGTATGTGCTCGGCCAGGGCCGCGACGCCTACGACGCAGCTGTTGAGGCTGCGGGCGACGACGCCGATTCGGTCGATCCGGCGCAGTATGGCCCCTATGTCCCCGGTATTACCACCATGGTGCACGATGCCCTCGTGGCGGGCGGCACCGAGGATGGCGGTCTGGTCGATTCGCTCGTCTGTGACGGTATCGTTGGCGGCCTGGGTGCCATCTTCGGCTTCGTGCCGCAGATGTTCCTGCTCTTTGTGATGCTGTCCTTCCTGGAGGACTGCGGCTATATGGCTCGCGTCGCCTTCATCATGGACCGCGTGTTCCGCCGCTTTGGTCTGTCCGGTAAGTCCTTCATCCCCATGCTCGTGTCCTCGGGCTGCGGCGTCCCCGGCGTCATGGCTACCAAGACCATCGAGAACGAGAAGGACCGCCGCATGACGGTCATGACCACCACGTTCATCCCCTGTGGCGCTAAGCTGCCGATCATCGCCCTGCTCATGGGCTCCATCATCGGTGACTCTTCCACCACCGCCGCGTGGATCAGCCCGCTGTTCTACTTCCTGGGCGTCTTTGCCGTCATCGCTTCAGGCCTCATGCTCAAGAAGACCAAGCTCTTCGCCGGCCGCCCGACCCCGTTTGTCATGGAGCTCCCGGCTTATCACTTCCCGGCGATCCGCTCTTGGGCGCTGCACGTGTGGGAGCGCTGCTGGGCCTTTATCAAGAAGGCCGGCACGGTCATCTTCGCCTCCACCGTCGTGGTTTGGTTCCTGTCCAACTTTGGTAGCTATAACGGTTCCTTTGGCTTCCTGCCTGCGATGGACGGCATCCCCGAGGAGTTCATGGACTACTCCGTGCTCGCCATGCTCGGCAACCTGGTCGCTTGGATCTTCGCCCCGCTCGGCTTTAGCACTTGGCAGGCCACTGCGCTGACCGTCTCGGGCCTCGTCGCCAAGGAGAATGTCGTCGCTACCGCTGGCTCGCTGCTGTCCGTTGCCGATGCCGGCGAGACCGATCCGAGCCTGTGGACCGCATTTGCTGGTATGTTCCCGACCATGGGCGCTTGCGTGGCATTCGGTGCCTTCAACCTGCTGTGCGCCCCCTGCTTCGCCGCCATGGGTACCATCCGCAACCAGATGGACTCCGGCAAGTGGACCGCGATTGCTATCGGCTACGAGTGCCTCTTCGCTTGGGTGATCGCCCTGTTCATCAATCAGTTCTACAACCTGCTTGTGTTGGGACAGTTTGGTATCTGGACGGTTGTGGCCATTGTGCTGCTGGTTGCGATGCTCTTCCAGATCTTCCGTCCCATGCCCAAGCACGCTTGGACCGACGAGGACGAGACCAACACTGCTTCCGCCGCAGTTTCCGCTTAAGTCTGAATAAGGATTAGCCCCTTTCCAAAAGCCCGGGTGTCCCAGCGACACTCGGGCTTTTTGGTGGGGAGATGTGGCGTTTCCGCAGATAAAATCGACCAAAATAAACCTGTCCCTTTTTGGTAGGTGGAGAATGGGGTAAAGTAAGCGGTGGTTAACTAGAGGAGGCTTGCTATGGCACCTATCGATATTGTTGTACTGGCTGTTATCGGTATTGCGTTTGTCGCCGTGTGCGTGCGCATCTACCGTAAGGGTACCTGCGCCGACTGCGCTCAGGGCGGCGTTTGCACCGGGCATTGCTCCAACAAAAAGACGTGCGCCGCACTTAAGGGCGTGGACAAAATCGCCGAAGACTTGGGCCGCGGTATTCATTAGCCGACCGGCGTTTGGGCATGTTTGACTGCGAATGCGGCAGTTGCTGATAGGATAAGTACGTTAGCAACTGCCGCCGAGCGGCTTAAACGAAAGGAAGCCTGTATGGAGTCATCCGCCTACCCGATGCTCTTTAGCCCGATCAAGGTCGGTACGACCGAGGTCAAGAACCGCGTCTTTATGCCGCCGGTGTCCACCAACCTGGCCGATCATGGCTATGTGACCGACGACTTGGTCGATCATTACCGTGCCCGTGCCAAGGGCGGCGTTGGCCTGATCATCACCGAGGTCGTGACGGTTGAGCCCACCTATACCTATCTGCCGGGTGACATGTGCTGCTACGACGACACGTTTATCCCTGGCTGGGAAAAGCTCGCCGCAGCCGTCCACGAGTATGGCTGCAAGATCATGCCGCAGCTCTTCCACCCCGCCTACATGGCCTTTAACATTCCGGGCACGCCGCGCCTGCTCGCTCCGTCCTTCGTGGGACCGTCCTATGCCCGCGAGGCACCGCGTCCTATCACGGTCGATGAGATCCACGAGCTCACGCATCAGTTTGGCGACGCTGCCGTGCGTATGCAGAAGGCCGGTGTCGATGGCGTCGAGGTCCATGCGGCACACGCCCACGGCATGCTCGGCGGCTTTTTGACCCCGCTCTACAACAAGCGTACCGATGAGTACGGCGGCTCGCTCGACGCCCGCATGCGCTTTTTGCTCGAGGTCATCGCCGAGATTCGCGAGCGCTGCGGTAAGGACTTTATCATCGACGTCCGCATCTCGGGCGACGAGTACACCGATGGCGGCCTGACCCTCAACGACATGATCTACGTCTCGCGTCGCCTGGAAAAGGCCGGCGTCGACATGATTCACGTGTCGGGTGGCACCACCATCAAGCGCGGTTCCGCGATTCCCGCCGCCGGCACGCAGCAGGCCTCGCACGCCGCCTGCTCGCGCGAGATCAAAAAGCACGTCAACATTCCCGTCGCCACCGTCGGACGCATTAACGAGGCCTGGATCGCCGAGGAGCTGATCGAGGACGGCGCTGCCGATATCTGCATGATGGGCCGCGCCAATCTGTGCGATGCCGAGTTCTGCAACAAGGCCGCTGCCGGCAACGCCGACGACATCCGTCCCTGCATTGGCTGCCTGCGCTGCCTGAACGGCATTATGTTTGGCAAGCGCATCTCCTGCACCGTCAACCCCGATGTTGAGCGCGACGAGGCCGGTTACGAGCCTGCCGCCGAGGCCAAGAACGTGCTCGTTGTGGGCGCTGGTCCTGCGGGCATGGAGGCAGCCTACATTGCCGCCGAGCGCGGCCACAACGTGGTGCTCGTGGACAAGCAGGATGAGCCGGGCGGCGAAATGCGCATCGCAGCCGTGCCGCCGGCAAAGCAGGAACTCACCCGCGTGATCAAGTATCAGTACCGTCGCCTGGCCGAGGCCGGCGTGAAGTGCGTCTTTGGCACCGAGCTTTCGGCCGAGGACATTCAGCGCGACTACGCAGGTTACGAGGTCGTCCTGGCCTATGGCGCCGAGCCCATCGCTCCGGCCTTCATGCAGGGCTTTAAGCAGGTTATGACGGCCGACGACCTGCTGGGCGGCAAGGCTTTCCCGGGCAAGAAGATCGTCATCGTGGGCGGCGGTACCGTTGGCTGCGAGACGGCCGATTACCTGGCCCCGCTGGTCAACGACCTGTCGCCGGCCAATCGCGATGTCACCGTCATCGAGATGACCAAGACGCTTGCTGCCAACGAGGGCGGTGCCGGCCGCGCGGTGCTCATCACACGCATGCTTTCCAAGGGCGTTCACGTGCTGACCGAGGCCAAGGTGACCGAGATTACCGAGGATGCCATCAGCTACGAGAAGGATGGCGAGGTCCACACCATCGCCGATGCCGATACGCTGGTGCTTGCCATGGGCTATCGTCCCAATACCAAGTTGGCCGACGACCTTGCCGCTGCCGGCGTTACCACCCACGTGCTGGGTGACGCCAACAAGTGCGGCAACATTCGCGACGCCATCGGCGATGGCTACAAGGTTGCCTGCGAGCTCTAGTCAACCCTTTGTGCGTGGGGGACAGGTTACTTTGCGCTAAGTTGATGCATGTAAACCTGATTCCATTGCGCCAGTCGATAGCAAAACACGGCGGCCGTCCCGTTTTGGGACGGCCGCCGCTTGCGTTTTATCAAAGAAAGATCATTGTCGAGCCTTAAATGCCTTTTGTCTGTGCGACTTCCGCAATCATGTTGCGGTTGTACACCAGATGCAAATACATCGCCTCGTGCGCTACGGTGGGGTTGCGCGCGGCGATGGCGTCGGCCACGCCACGGTGAGTGCGGATGGTCTCCTCGACGAGGTTGCTGCCATCCCAGGGCGGCTTCATGGAGTAGCGCCCGTACGCATCGAATTGCTCCTCTCATAGATGTGCGGCACAAAGAGCCCCGAGTTCATGCGAGCTCGGGGCTCGTTTCGTTTGGATTGCAGATGTATTGACAGGCGAAAACAGTCTGCGTCCGATATTGAGCCATACGAAAGCGAAATTATGCGTCTTAATTCCGTACGCAAATCAAGACGAAAATCATTTGCGTCTTGGATAAATCAGTACGCAAACGGTTTTCGTCTTATAATACGGTCATGAATAGTACGAAACGAAGAGGTTGTGCATATGGTTGTTAGAGAGAGCCCTACAGTCGAATACAAGGAAAGCGTTACGCCGACGTTTCTTAAAACGGTGAGTGCCTATGCAAACTACGGGACGGGCAAGATTGAGTTTGGCGTTGATGACGAGGGCGTGGCTGTCGGCCTTGCGGATCCGGTCGCAGAGTGTCTTCGCATCGAGAACATGATTAATGACAGCTTGGACCCCGCTCCCCGTTACACGCTCGAGCCCGATGAGAAACACGGGACCGTAATCCTTACGGTTTATGAGGGCCAGGACAAACCCTATCGAAGCAAGGGAAAGGCCTACAGGCGAAACGATTCGGCAACAGTGGAGGTCGACCGGTTTGAGTATGGCAGGCTGACGCTCGAAGGCAGCAACGTAACGTTCGACGCGCTCACGTCGGCTCGCCAGGACTTGAGTTTTCACACGCTCGAGCATAAATGTGTTGAACATCTCGGCATTTCTGAACTAACGTCGGATATTATGCGCACGCTTCGCTTGCTCGGCAAGGACGGCTATACCAACGCTGCGGCGATTTTGGCGGATAAGAATGATTTTCCGGGCATCGATTGCGTCCGTTTTGGTGATACCGAGGATGTGATCTTGGATCGCGAAGCGGCGACAAATGTATCCGCAATTGAGCAGGTGGACAGGGCGGTAGCTATGTTTGCACGCTACTACCGTTATGAGCGTATCGAAGGGATGGAGCGCGTCCAAACCGATCGAATTCCTCTCGAGGCGTTTCGCGAAGCTGTCGCAAATGCTTTGGTGCATCGGACGTGGGACGTTCGAGCGAACGTTCAAATTGCCCTGTATGATGATCGCGTCGTTGTGACCTCTCCTGGATCGCTGCCCGCCGGTTTGACGACGGAACAATACCTGTATGGGCAGATATCCGTGCTCAGAAACCCCATCGTTGCAGAGGCCTTCTTAAAGCTGGATTACATCGAGAAATTTGGTACGGGAATCGCGCGCATTAGACGCGCCTATCGCGATTCGATCAATCAACCAATTTTTGATGTTCGCGGCGGCATGGTGGCCGTCACATTGCCCGTTACCGATGCCTTTGAAGGGTCCGAGGAAGAGGTCCGGGTTCTCAAGGCCTTGTCGGGCGGGCGAATTATGTCGCGAAGCGAGATTGAAAAACAGACGGGGCTGAGCCGCATGCGGACGTTGGCGGCACTCGAATCTCTGCTTGAACGGAATGCAATCGTAAGGCAGGGAACCGGGCGGGCCACGAAATATGAGCGCTCTTAGTCCAAAAGAGCCATGGTACAAGACGGACCCCAAGCCAGCGTTGGCTTGGGGTCCGTTATATCCCGGATGGTAACGGGCCGATTATTGTCAAGTTATAGCAAGATATAGCAAAGTATAGCGACGTACAGCAAAGTATAGTGAGAAATAGCAAGTCGTATAGCGCGCCCTGATTATCAACCGTCCGTATTTCATAGCAACTTATAACAGGCTCGAGGTACCAATTTGGGGTGCAGTAGTGCTGCGCCACGAAAAGGGCCTATCTACTACGTTTAAGCCGCAGGGGTCAACCATAGTCGGCTTTTTCGAAAATCGACAAGCTGTCTACCTGCACTGATAATTGTTCTCGGGGGAAGCGGGCACTGCGGGGCGCGGCAACGGCGCGCGATTTCCGCGTCGC
>NZ_JAQLFL010000009.1 GCF_028206995.1 Collinsella aerofaciens
TATTACGAGCTCCTGTGCGAATTGGAGAGAGCGCTCCCGCAAACTGCCTCTTGACAACTTATAGGAGCGTCGGTTTTAATTTCGCAATGTTCCGTGTGGTCGAGGGTAACCGGTCAAACGTAGTAGACAGGCCAATTTCATGGCAAGCGAGTCGACTCGGGGCACAGGGCAGCCAAAAAAGCCCTGTCCCAAATTGATTGCTTTTGAGTTGCGGTGATATACGGACTGTTTAAGGCTTCTAGCCCATAAAACAGTCCCCATTTCACCGCAACTGATGAGGGGATGGGTTAGCGCAGCAGACCGGCTACTTCGCCGGCTAGGGTGATGGTGCCGGCTGCTACGAAGGACTCGCCCGCGGCATCGAAGGCGGCGAGAGCCTCGGACACGCTCATGTACACGCCCGAGAGTTTTTCGGCGTCCACCAGGGCAGCGAGCTCCTCTGCCGGCAGGGCGCGGTCGGAATCGGTCTGGGTCACGACTACGCGGGGGAACGCCGGAACCAAAACGTCAACGATACCCGCCACGTCCTTATCGGCCAGCGCGGCACATAGCAGCGTGGGGCGATTCTCCACGCACGGATCGATCTCGTCCAGCGCGCTCACAAAGTTCTCGCAGCTCTGAGGGTTATGGCAGGCGTCGATCAGCTTGAGTGGATCGGTCCCCAGTACATCAAAGCGGCCCGGCGTGGGGCAGCCCATAAGCGACGCATCGAGCTTGTCATGATCGAGTTCGCGACCCAAATACCCCTCGCAAAGCATAATCGCGCACGCGGCATTCTGCGGCTGATAGGCCGGCTTGACCATGCTCGACGTATAGATTGCACGCGGCGTGGTGCAGCTAAACTCAACCGTGTCGCCCACATGCGCCGGCACCTTAGTCGTGGCATGACTCACCACGAGCGGCACGACGCCGCACTCGCGACAACGGGCATCCATCACGCGCTGAACGCTCGGCTCATGCGTGCCTTCGCCCAGCACAACCAAGCGTCCGGGCTTGATGACCGCAGCCTTCTCCCCCGCAATGGCCTCGAGCGTGTCGCCTAAAATACGTGTGTGATCGAGCCCAATGCCCGTAATGGCCACGGTGACAGGATCGGTCGCGCTTGTGGCGTCCCAACGCCCGCCCATGCCAACCTCGAGCACGGCAACGTCCACCGCAGCCTCGGCAAACATTACAAGTGCAGCAGCCGTAAGCAGATCAAACGGCGTTATGGAATAGGCGCGCTCCCCCGCTGCCACACGACGAGCATTCACACGATGCCCCGCCTCGACAGCTGCCGAAACGCCACGGGCAAAGGCCTCGTCGCTCACAACGCACCCATCGACCTCCATGCGCTCGGGATAGCGCACCAGCTGCGGCGACGTATACAGCGCGGTCTTGAGCCCCTCACCACGAAGAATGGCAGCCGAAAAACGCGTAGTCGAAGTCTTGCCATTGGTACCGGCAACCTGAATGCAATCGAAATACTCATCCGGACGACCAAGCTCATCGAGCATATCGACAACCGTCTCGAGCAAAGGACCAGCATCCCCAGAAATCCGCCCCGTATCAGCAGCAAGTCCCACAGCCTCATCAAACGAAAGCAACTCAAACGAGAAAGGAACGACATACGACCCAGAACGCTTAGCCATAACCCAAAGTCCCCTCAACATAAAAAGAGGCCCGTAATAAACAACGAGCCCCTCCCATTCAAAATCTCAGCTAAACACCGCTTTGCAGCGACCTCAAGGCCACAACCAAGTGGCCCCAACCTACCAGTTGCAAACAACCACGTAAGCGAACTAGGAGCGGCCCGACGCTTTGCTCGCCGCAAGTTCCGCACGCAAAGGACAGCACTTAATGTGCTGTCCGTCTTGCGCAGGACTGTCCGCAGTAGCGAGCAAAGCCCCAAACCGCGTCCCCCAGTACCGCCTACGAGAAGTCAGCAACCTGAGCAGTCAGCGCCGCCAGGATCTCTTTGAGCTCAGCTGCACGGTCCCTCTTCTTCTGGACCACCGCGGGCGCGGCCTTGGCCACAAAGCCCTCGTTGGCAAGCGTCTTCTCGCAGCCGGCGAGCTCCTTCTGGGCCGTGGCGATCTCCTTCTCCAGGCGCGCCTTCTCGGCCGAAAGATCAACCTTGCCCTCGAGCACCACAAAGGCCTCGACGCCGCTGTCGACCACGGCGATGCTCGCGGCAGGCTTCTCAACGTCGGTGCCCATAACCAGCGAGGCGGTGTTCGCCAGCGGCTCGATGGTCGAGCGCAGGCTCTCGAGCTTCGCGATATCCTCGGCACCGGCGCGCACGACCACGTCGAGTTCGGCCTTGGGGCTCAAGCGATAACGCGAACGCGTGGCGCGGGCGGCAGATACCACGGCACGGCACAGCTCAAACGCGCGCTCGGCGTCCTCGTCGACGTACTTGGCGTAGTCGGCGGGCTCCGGCCACTTGGCGATCATGAGTGCCTCGGCGCGGTTCACGTTGCCCTCGGCGTCCAGATCGAGCACGCTCGCCGGCATGTTGTCCCAGATCTCCTCGGTGACGAACGGCATGAGCGGGTGCATCAGGCGAATAGAGGTGTCGAGCACAAAGATCAGGTTGCGCTGAGCCTGCAGACGGCCCTCGCCCTTCAGACGGGCCTTGGTGACCTCGACGTACCAGTCGCAGACCTCGTTCCAGAAGAACTGCTGCACGCCGCGGGCCATGTCGCCAAAGGTGTAGTTCTCGATGCCCTCGGTGACCATCTTCACGGCCTTTGCCAGGCGGCTGAACATCCAGGCGTCGGCCGGCGTCTCCACGACGGGCTCACCGGGCGTGTAGCCCTCCATGTTCATGAGCAGGAAGCGGCTGGCGTTCCAGATCTTGGTCACAAACGACTTGGCCTGCTCGGTACGCGGACTGTCGATAAGCTTCTTGGTCTTCTTGTCGATGTTCGCATCGAACTTGACGTCCTGGTTGTTGGTGCACAGAGTCAGCAGGTTGTAACGCATGGCGTCGGCGCCATACATACCAATGAGATCCATGGGGTCAACGCCGTTGCCCTTGGACTTGGACATGCGGCTGCCGTCCTTGGCCAGGATTGTCGGGTAGATGACGACGTCCTTAAACGGCACCTCGTCCAGGAAGTACAGCGAGCTCATGACCATGCGGGCGACCCACAGCGCGATGATGTCGCGCGCGGTGACGAGCGCCGTCGTGGGGTGATGACCCTCGAGCAGCTCCGGCTTTTGCGGCCAGCCCTGCGTGGCGAAGGTCCACAGCTGCGAGCTGAACCAGGTGTCCAGCACGTTCTCGTCCTGAAGCACGTGATGGCCGCCGCACTTAGGGCACACGTCGGTGTCCTCGGTAAGGGCGTCCTCCCAGCCGCAGTCCTCGCAGTAGAACACGGGGATGCGGTGGCCCCACCACAGCTGGCGGCTGATGCACCAGTCCTTAAGGTTCTCCATCCAGGTGGTGTAGGTCTGCGTCCAGCGCGCAGGGTGGAAAGTGACCTTGCCGGAGTTGACGGCGTCGAGCGCCGGCCCCTTGAGCTTGTCGACGGCCACGAACCACTGCTCGGACAGCCACGGCTCAAGCGCGGCGTCGCAACGGTAGCAGTGCATGACGGAGTGATCGAGTTCCTCGACATGATCGAGCAGGTCGTGCTCCTCGAACCACTTGATGACGGCCTCGCGGCACTCGTCGCGATTCATGCCGGTGAACTCGCCGTAGCCCTCGACGACCACCGCGTGCTCGTCGAAGATGTTGATCTGCGGCAGGTCGTGGGCCTGGCCCATGGCGTAGTCGTTGGGGTCGTGGGCCGGGGTGACCTTAACGAAGCCGGAACCAAAGTTGGCATCGACGTGCCAATCCTCAAAGATGGGGATCTCGCGGTCAACGATGGGAAGCTTGACGGTCTTACCCACAAAGGCGGCCTTCTCGGGATCCTTCGGGGAGACGGCGACGCCCGTGTCGCCGAGCATGGTCTCGGGGCGCGTGGTAGCGACGACGATGTAGTCCTGGCCGTTGACCGGCTCGGTCAGCGGGTAGCGCAGGTGCCACAGGTGGCCCTTCTCGTCCTTATATTCGGCCTCGTCGTCCGAGATAGCGGTGGTGCAGTTGGGGCACCAGTTAACGATACGCTTGCCACGGTAGATCAGGCCGTCGTGGTACCAGTCGCAGAAGACCTTGCGCACGGCCTGCGCGTAGTCCTCGTCCATGGTAAAGCGCTCGTTATCAAAGTCGACGGAGCAGCCCATACGCTTGATCTGCTCGACGATGATGCCGCCGTACTCGTGGGTCCAATCCCAGCAAGCGTCGACAAACTTGTCGCGGCCGATCTCCAGGCGGCTGATGCCCTCACTCTTGAGCTTCTTGTCGACCTTGGTCTGCGTGGCGATACCGGCGTGATCGGTGCCGAGCACCCAGCGCGTGGACTTGCCGCGCATGCGGGCCATACGAATGATGGCGTCCTGGATGGAGTCGTCGGTGGCGTGACCCATGTGGAGCTTGCCGGTCACGTTGGGAGGCGGAATGGTGACGGTGCAGTCGCCCACGCCCTCGCGGCGCTTATAGTAGCCGCCGTCGAGCCACTTCTGTAGGATCGCCGGCTCGTTGGTCGACGGATCGTAGTTCTTGGGCATCTCTTCCATATATCTCTCCCTGTCCCGCCGGCGTGTCCGCCTGCTTGGTTTTCGCTCGGTCAGGTCCTGGCTCGCACGAAGAGCACATTAAGTGCTCTTCGGCTCGTGCGGAATCTACGAAAACCAAGCAGGCGGACACGCCTTAGGTATCGATTACTTCAGTCTGAAGGTACTAACTTGACAGTCTCACAGAATAGCACAGGCATACCTGCCGAAAAGGGACAGGTTTATTTTGGTAGGTTTTATCAGGGGAAACGACATTTGCCCATATAAAACCGACCAAAATAAACCTGTCCCTAAATGGCAGGCCCCGCGGTGGTTGCCGCGGGGCCTGGATTCAAACTATTTACCCGTAGATGCGTTGGGGCTGTTCTTCGCCCTTTACGGAGGCTTCGGTCACGATGACCTTGGAAACGCCCTCCTCGCTGGGGAGGTCGAACATCGTCTGCTGCAGCACGTCCTCGCAGATGGAACGCAGGCCGCGGGCGCCGGTCTTGCGGGCAAGCGCCATGCGGGCGATCTCGTGCAGGGCGGCATCCTCAAACTCAAGCTCAACGTCCTCGAGCTGGAACATCTTACGATACTGGCGCACCACGGCGTTCTTGGGCTCGGTCAGAATCGACACCAGGTCATCCTCGTCGAGCGCCTGCGTCTGGGTGACGACGGGCGTACGTCCCACAAACTCGGGGATCATGCCAAAGGCGTTGAGGTCCTGTGGGAGCACCTGGCGCAGCAGGTCGTTCTCATCGACCGAGGTGGGGCCGGCAATCTCGGAGTTAAAGCCCACGCCCTTGTTGCCCACGCGATCGGCGATGATCTTATCCAGGCCCACAAAGGCACCGCCGCAGATGAACAGGATGTTGGTCGTGTCGATCTGCAGCAGCTCCTGCTGGGGATGCTTACGGCCGCCGGTGGGCGGAACGCTTGCCACCGTGCCCTCAAGGATCTTAAGCAGCGCCTGCTGAACTCCCTCGCCCGAGACATCGCGGGTAATGGAGAGGTTCTCGGCCTTACGGGCGATCTTATCAATCTCGTCCACGTAGATAATGCCCACCTGAGCGCGCTCAATGTCACCATCGGCAGCATTGATGAGCTTGAGCAGGATGTTCTCCACGTCCTCGCCCACATAGCCGGCCTCGGTGAGCGCGGTGGCGTCGGCAATGGCAAACGGCACCTCGAGGATGCGCGCGAGCGTCTGGGCCAGCAGGGTCTTGCCGGTACCGGTGGGACCGAGCAGCAGGATGTTGGACTTGGCGAGCTCTACCTCGTCCATATCGTCATCGAACTGCGAGCCCATGCCAGCATCAAAAGCGGACACCGCGGCGCCGCCCTCGATCACGCGGCGATAGTGATTGTACACGGCAACCGACATAGCGCGCTTGGCGTCCTCCTGGCCCATAACATAAGCCGAAAGCTCGTCATAGATCTCGTGCGGCGTCGGCACGTGCGTAATGACCTGGCGAGCGTCGTCCTCCAGCTCAAAACCCTCGGCCTCGGGATCTACAGCAGGCTGGCCGGCAGCCTGGCCGTGGTCGTTGAGGAAGCCCGGCAGCTTGCCGTTGCGGGCAGCGTCCATAAAGTCCGAAGCCAGCGACTCCTCCAAGATCTCGGAACATGCGGCGACGCACTCGTCACAGATAAAGATGTTGGTCGGGCCCTTTACGAGGCGACGAACCTGGCCCTGCTCTTTTCCGCAGAAGGAGCAGCGGATGGGGTTGCCGTTCTCGTCAAAGTTGTCCTGCATGTTACCTGCCATCCTAGGCGTCCTTCGCGGCGAGGTCGCGCGAGGTGACGATACGATCGATCAGGCCGTAGTCGAGGGCCTCGGCAGCGGTCAGGTAGTTGTCGCGCTCGGTATCGGCCTGGACCTTTTCGATGGGCTGGCCAGAGGCGTCGGACAGGATCTGGTTGAGCTCGCGACGGGTCTTCTTGATCTCCTCGGCCACGATCTCAATCTCGGTCTGCTGGCCCTGCGCACCGCCGCTGGGCTGGTGAATCATGACCTTGGAATGCGGCAGGCAGAAGCGCTTGCCCTTGGCGCCGGCCGAAAGCAGCACGGCGGCCATAGACGCGGCCATGCCGACGCAAATGGTCGAGACCTGCGGCTTGATAAAGTTCATAGTGTCAAGAATTGCCAGGCCGGAGTAGACCTCGCCGCCGGGCGAATTGATGTAGAGCGAGATATCCTTCTCGGCATCCTGGCTCTCAAGATGCAGCAGCTGGGCAACGACCAGGTTGGCGCTGACGGAGTTGATCTCCTCGCCCAAAAAGATGATGCGGTCGTTGAGCAGGCGCGAATAGATATCGTAGCTGCGCTCGCCGCGCGGCGTCTGCTCGATAACGTATGGCACGAGGGCGGAATCGAACTTGGCGATCATACGCATCTCCATTTCTCTCTTGCGGACCAAATTGGTTCTAGATAAACGTACGGTGCCCGCATGCTATGCATTGGCTGGCACCGTACGAAGCAACCGGATAACCGGTGTATAACTTTACCCCATCACGGGCGCACGCATGCGCTCGCGGGCAAGGTGGCGAGAATTACTCGGCGTCCTTGGCGGTCTCGTCGACCTCGGTCACCTTGGCGTTCTCGACCAGGTGGTCGACGGCCTTGGAGCGACGGATGGACTCGCGGACGGCAGGCATGCGGCCATCGGCGATGAACTCGGCCTTGGAAGCCTCGACGTCCTTGACGCCGGCCTTCTCGAACTCGGCGTTGATGTCATCCTCGGTGACCTCGATCTTGAGCTCGCGGGCGAGGGCGTCCAGAGCCAGGGACTCACGGGCAACGTCGTTGGCCTGCTTGTGCAGGTCGCCGATGAACTGCTCCATGGTCAGACCGGAAGCGGGCAGCCAGGTGTCCAGCGTCATGCCACGAGCAGCGAGGTTGGACAGGAAGTTCTGGCCGAGCTCCTCAAAGACGGACTGCTCGTAGTCGGCGTCCATCTCGTCGAGCTGCAGACGCTCGGCGAGAGCGGAGACGCAACGGTTCTCCTTCTCGGCCGGCAGGCGGGAAGCCTTGTCCTGCTCGATCTCGATCTTGATGGCGTCGCGCATAGCGTCGATGCTGTCAAAGCCAAAGTCGGACTTGACGAGCTCGTCGGTGAGCTCGGGGGTGTTGCGGACCTTGATACCCTTGACGGTGACCTCGACGGTGTGGGTCTCGGCCTCCTCGCCCTCCTCGACCTCGTCGGTCCAGGTGACGGTCTTGACGTCTTCAACGTTGGCACCGATCAGGGCCTCGTTGAACTCCTTGGGGTTGCTGTCGCTACCGGCGATGAGCATGCGGCCCTCGGCGGCAAAGTTGTCGGCGTTCTCGACGGCCTTGAGGTCGACGGTCACATAGTCGTCAGCCTCGACGGCACGACCCTCGACGTCCTCGAAGGTGGCACGGTAGTTGAGGAGCATCTCAACCTGGTTGTTGATCTCGGACTCGGTGACCTCCGCAGGGGGCATCTCGATCTCGACAGCGTCGAAGGAGGAGAGCTCGGCAGCGGGACGCAGGGAGAACTCGACGGTGTAGGTGTAGTCCTCGTGATCCTTGGCGAGGTCGAGCTCCTTGTAGTCACCGTTCTTGGTGGGGACGATGTCCAGCTCGTTGAGGACGGCGGGCTCGTTGGCGGCGATCAGGTCGTTGGTGGCCTGAGCGAGGGTAGCCTCGGCGCCAAGTGCGGAGTCGATGACCGGACGGGGAGCCTTACCGGCACGGAAGCCCGGGAAGCGGTACTTCTTGGCGGTGTCCTTGTAGGCCTTCTTGATCGCGGCGTCGACGTCGGCGGCCGGGATGGTGACCGTAGCGGTGAGCTTGGCGTCCTTGACGTCAGAAGCGGTGATGTTCAACACGTTCCTCCTCATACTGCCCAGCTTATCTGAGGTGCTGGTACCTTTATGCAACAAAGTGTCGCGACGGCCAAGGCCGACGCAGGTGCGATGGTGCGGGCGAAAGGACTCGAACCTTCACGGGAATCCCACCAGAACCTAAATCTGGCGCGTCTACCAATTCCGCCACGCCCGCATGAGCGCACAGACTAGGAATGATAGCAGATACGAACGGCAAGCGCACGCACACCTTTTACAGGCTCACGACCTCACCACGAGTACGCATCGAATCCCCCGCCGCCCCATCGAAGTTGCGGTGGAATAGGGACTGTTTGGGGCTCCAGTCCTCCAAAACAGTCCCTATTCCACCGCAACTTCGGTGGGACTCGGCAGTCAGGCGGTGCTGGCCATGCGCCGGAAAGCGCGTCCCGGCTTGGGGCCTCGGAATGGGATGCGGCTTCCGCTATAGCCATCAACCGTAAACTGCAACCCGTTTTGAGCCCCTATTCCGGGATGCACTTTCCGCCAGGGGCCTCAAACGGAAACCGCATCCCGCAATTCGGACGAAAAGCGGGATGCGGTTTCCCCGGGCTTGCCAAAGGGCGGCGGCGCCTCGTCTACTCCCCCAGCAGGGCCTTCTCGGGCGTGATCGGAAGCGAGCGAACCTGATGGCCGGTGGCGTGCGCCACGGCCGAGGCAACGGCGGCGAGCGGCGTGTTGATGACGACCTCGCCGATCGACTTGGCGCCAAACGGGCCCGTCGGCTCGTAGCTCGGCTCAAAGGCCACGCGGATGCTGCCGATATCCAGGCGCGTGGGCAGCTTGTAGCTCATAAAGTTGCCGGTGCGCAGGCGGCCGCGGTCGTCGTGCTCGACAATCTCGTAGAGCGCGTGACCGATGCCCTGGGCAATGCCGCCCTCGGCCTGGACGCGCGCGAGCGCCTCGTTGATCACAGTGCCGCAGTCGACGGCCGCCGCGTAGTCCACCACAGTCACCTTGCCGGTGGCCTTGTCGACCTCGACCTCGGCAATACCGGCCATAAACGGCGGAGGCGAAACGGGCAGGCAGGCAGAGGCGTGCGAGGTCAGCGCGTCGCCGCCGGCGATGTTCTTGACACACAGGTTGGCAAAGTCGCGCAGCGTGAGGTAACGGTTCTGCTCGCGCGCGGCACGCTCGTCGGACAGGCGCACGTACTGGCCATCAAAGACCACATCGACGGCGTCAACGTCCCACATCCGGGCGGCCTTGGCGCAGATCTTCTCGCGCAGCTCAGTCGCGGCGTTCTTGGCGGCAAGGCCCGTCACATACGTGCCCGAGCTCGCGTACGAGCCGGCGTCGAACGGCGACACGTCGGTGTCCACGCCGCGCACCACGATCAGCGAGCTCTCCACGCCCAGCTCCTCGGCGGCAATCTGCGCCAGGATCGTGTCGACACCCATGCCGTTATCGGTGGCGCCGGTGCCGATGGTAATGAAGCCGTCCTCTTCCAGGCGCATGTCGATGCCGGCGATGTCCACGTTGGAGATGCCCGAGCCCTGCATGGTGAGCGCACAGCCCAGAGCACGCACGCGGTCGCCCAGGTCCACGGCCAGCGGCTTGTCGCGCCAGTCGATCATGTCCATCGCGCGCAGCAGGCAGCGGTCGAGCGCGCAGGCGTTGAGCTTCTCGTTGTAGTACTGCGGCATAATCTCGCCCTCGTGAACCATGTTCTTAAGACGCAGGTCGGCGGGATCCATGTGCAGCATGTCGGCGAGCTCGTTGACGGCACTCTCCACGGCAAACTGGCCCTGGGTGGCACCGTAGCCGCGATACGCACCGCCGCGGTTGGTATTGGTGTAGACGGCGTCCCAGCTAAAGCGGCTCGCCTTCACGTGGTTGTAGATGGGCAGGCTCTTGTGGCCCGAAAGGCCGATCGTCGTGGTGGCATGCTCGCCATACGCACCAGCGTTGGACAGCGTATGCAGGTCGATGGCCGTGATGGTGCCGTCGTTCATGGCGCCCAGCTTAACAGTCATCTGCATCTGATGGCGCGAGTTGCCCGCGGTGATGGTCTCCTCGCGGGTATAGCAGCAGTAGCTCGGACGGCCGGTCTGCTGGGTGACGAACGCAACGAAGATTTCGCAGCAGCCCGTCTGCTTAGAGCCAAAGCCGCCACCGATGCGCGGCTTAATGACCTGCACCTGCGACTGCGGGATATCGAGCGACTGCGCGACCATGCGGCGCACGTGGAAGGGCACCTGCGTAGAGGTGGTCACCGAGATACGCCCGAACGCGTCGGTCGTCGCGAAGGCGCGGAAGGTTTCCATGGGTGCGGTCTGCGTGGCCTGGCTGGTGTAGGTGCGCTCAAAGACGATGTCGCTCTGGGCGAAGGCCTCGTCAAGGTCGCCAAAGTCGCTCGTGCCGCTGCACACCAGGTTGCGCGGAACGTCGCCGCCCTGCGGGAACATAAAGGTCACGTCGCCCTCGGGGTGAACCACGATGTCGTTATCGAGTGCCTTGGTAAAGTCGAGCAGCGGCTCGAGCACATCGTAGTCGACCTTAATGAGCTTGAGTGCCTTGTCGGCGGCCTCCTCGGTCTCGGCGGCGACGATCGCCACCTCCTCGTTTTGATAGCGCACGAGGTTCTCGAGAATCAGGCGGTCGTAGGGACTCGGCTGCGGATAGCTCTGGCCGGCGATGGTAAAGCGGCGCTTGGGCACGTCCTCATAGGTGTAGACGCCCACGACGCCGGGCACCTTCAGGGCGCGCGACGTATCGATGGAGCGGATCTTGGCGCGGGCATACGGGCTGCGCTTGAGCTTAACGATGAGCGCGCCGGCGGGCACCATGTCGCCCGTGTAGACAGGACGGCCCTCGAGCAAGGCCTTCGAATCCTTCTTGGGCTGCTTGTGGGTGATCTGCTTGTAGGAGACACCGTCACAGCTGGTGTCGTTGACCGGCAGCTCGGGCATCTCAAAGCCAACCTGCACGCCGGACTCGTTGAGGAAGCGCACGATAGCGCGCAGCTGGCTCTCGTAGCCGCTGCAGCGGCAGAGATTGCCGGCGAGCTGGCGCGAGAGCTCCTCGCGCGTGGCAACGAGGCTCGGGTCCTCCTTGGCGGCGCGGGCAAGCGCCAGTACGTTCATGATAAGGCCGGGGGCGCAAAAACCGCACTGCTCGGCGCCTTCGGCAGCCATCGCACGGGCGAGCGCCTCGGACTCGACCTTGAGTCCCTCGAGCGTGGTGATGGTGTGGCCCTCGACGCGAGCGGCGGGAACCGAGCAGCTCAGCACCGGGTCGCCGTCGAGCCACACCGTGCACAGGCCGCAGTTGGCGGTCTCGCAGGCGCAGCGCACCGACGCGCAGCCCTGCTCGCGCAACAGCGCAAAGAGCATGGTATCGGGGGCAATCTGAACCTTGACCTTACGGCCGTTGAGCGTAAAGGAAAGATCGATGGGTTTGGCAGCCATTAGCGCACCTCGCTAGAATCGACGCCGGGCACGCGGCGGCAGGAATACTCGTCCGTGGCAAACTTAGGAATCTGCACGCCCTCGATCTCGTGCGCAAGCGCGGCCGAAAGCTCGATGCCGACGGCGCGGCGCACGGCCTGGACGGCAAGCGGGGCCGAGATGCGGCGGCGGTAGTCGGCCGAGCCCCACAGGTTGGTGCCGTAGCTCAGCGCGCGCACAGACGCGGCCAGGGCGCGAAGCTCGTCCTCGGAAGGCTGCTCGGCAGTAAGGCCGCATGCCTCGCCCTGCAGCAGGGTCGCACGCAGCGGGCGGGCACCCACAGTGACATGCCAGCTGTTGTTCCACCAGGCGGCGGTGACGTTTAAGGAGGGGAAGTCGGTCGCGGCCTTGCGCACGGCCTCATAGCTTGCGCGGTAATCGTGCTTAACGACCACGACATGCTCAATAACGTCGCGCACGTAGCCCATGTCAACGAACTCCGCGAGCGGCACGCGGCCGGCGCCCGTCAGCTCAACATAGGAATCGAGCGCGAGGAAGGCGGAGAGAACGTCCGAGAAGCCAAAGCGGCCGTAGATGCTGCCGCCCACCGTGGCGGTATTGCGCAGCTGCACGCCCACGATATCGTGGACGGCGAACTCAAAGACGTTGTTGACAAGCGCGTTGAGCCCGACATGACGCTCGAGCTGGCGTAGGGTGCACATGGCGCCGATGCGAAACTCGGTCTCGGTCTCCTCGATCTGATCGAGTCCGCAGGCCGAAAGGTCAATCGCCGTCGCCACGCGACGCGAACCCAGGCGCATCCAGATGCCGCCGCCCACAATCTTGTTGTTGCGGTTCTTCTGTAAGAGCTCATAGGCTTCGGCCGCGTTTCCAACACGGACGTAGGTACCGAACTTGAGCACGTTCTCCCCCATCTCTTCACTTGTCCAGTACGTTTAAGTGTACCAAACGAGGGGCCGCACACCGTTTTAGGACAAAATCCACCCACCCATACATAACTTGCGGTGATATACGGACTGATTAGCCGTTCTGGGACGCTAAACAGTCCGAATATCACCGCAAGTTATGAGGAATCCTCCGGGATAGAAAAAGGCTCCCAACCAGATAGCTGGGAGCCTCATCACATGCTATGTCAGGCAAGATTTAGCAGACGCCCTGGGCGAGCATGGCATCGGCGACCTTCAGGAAGCCGGCGATGTTTGCGCCCATGACGAAATTGCCCTCCTCGCCGTACTCCTTGGCGGTGTCGTCCACGTTGTGGAACATGCCACGCATGAGCTGCTCGAGCTTGCCGTCGACCTCCTCGAAGGTCCAGGACAGGTGCTCGGCATTCTGGCTCATCTCCAGGCCAGACACGAGCACGCCGCCGGCGTTGGCAGCCTTGCCGGGCATAAAGGCGACGCCGTTCTCCTGGAAGTAGGTCGTGGCCTCGATGGTCGTGGGCATGTTCGCGCCCTCGCCGACCACCTTGCAGCCGTTGGCGACGAGCGCCTGGGCGTCCTCGAGCAGCAGCGTGTTCTCGCGAGCGCAGGGCAGCGCGATGTCGCAGGGCAGCTGCCACACGCCGCGGCCGTCGCCCTCGTGCCACACGGCGTTGGGCTTCTCGTCAACGTACATAGCGAGCGTGACGCCCTTGTCGTGGCCGGAGCGCTTCTTGTTGTAGACGTGCTCGAGCACGGTGTAGTCGATGCCGTCGGGATCCTCGACCCAGCCGTGGGTATCGGAACAGGCCAGCACCTTGCCGCCGAGCTGGGCGACCTTCTGGACCGCGTAGATGGCGACGTTACCGGAGCCGTGAACGACGACGTTCTTGCCCTCGAAGGAGTCGCCGCGGCTCTTGAGGTACTCGTCCACAAAGTAGACCAGACCGTAACCGGTGGCCTCGGTACGGGCGAGCGAGCCGCCAAAGGAGAGGCCCTTGCCGGTGAGGACGCCGGTCCACTCGTTGGTCAGGCGCTTGTACTGACCGAACATGTAGGCAACCTCGCGGCCGCCAACGCCCAGGTCGCCGGCGGGAACGTCGGTGTTGGGGCCAATGTGGCGATAGAGCTCGGTCATGAAGGACTGGCAGAAGTGCATGATCTCGTTGTTGGACTTGCCCTTGGGGTCAAAGTCGGAGCCGCCCTTGCCGCCGCCCATGGGAAGGGTGGTCAGGCTGTTCTTGAGAATCTGCTCCAGACCCAGGAACTTGAGCATACCCAAGGTGACCGTCGGGTTAAAGCGCAGACCGCCCTTGTAGGGTCCAATGGCAGAGTTGAACTCGACGCGATAACCGCGGTTGACCTGAACCTTGCCCTGGTCGTCGATCCAGGGAACACGGAACATGACGATGCGCTCGGGCTCGACGAGGCGCTCCAGCAGGGCGGCCTCCTCGTACTCGGGGTGGGCGTCGAGCGCCGGCTGGATCGTGCCGAGGATCTCGGTCGCGGCCTGGATGAACTCAGGCTGCTCGGGATAGCGGGCCTTGAGCTCTTCGAGAACTTTCTGCGTATAGCTCATGCTTCCTCCAATGATGGGAAACGAAAAATGTCGGTCGCGGCACCCTATGCGCCGCGAACTTTATCGAGTATGGATAATATCGCACTGTTGCAGCAAAGTTTCGCATAAGCCGACGAGCAGATGTTTCGTTTTGATTACGATGCAGGTAGAAGCGTTTTTGAGTGCCTGACATGCAAAACCCGTGTTTCAAACCTGTTTCGTCCACGTGTTCCAAACCACCACATTGGGGACAGGCACCTTTGTGGTGGTGTTGGTGGTTAGAGGACGAGCTGATGGTAGTCGGCAGGGGTTATGCGGCCTTCGGTGGCGGCACGGAAGGCGGCGAGGGCATCGCCGGAGAACGGCATGGCCCAGCACAGCCCGCAGCCGGCGGTAATGGAGCCGGGCAGCGGCATGATGCGCCCGGGCACGCCGGCGGCAAGGCACAGCTGCTCGCTTTCCATCACATCGAAAGTGCTGTCGAACGACACGATGATCTTGCGCTCGTGGTCGAGGGCATCGCCGGACGGGCCTTCGCGGTGTGCCTCACGATACGCCGCGGCGGCCGCTTCCTCTTCCGCGGTATGTCCACAGCCACCGCAGCCGCAGGTACAGGGCTCGGAACCATCGCAAGTGCAAGGCTCTCCCGTGTCGGGGCAAATATCATGAGACATGGCAACTCCAATCGTCTAGGCGAGTAACTCGGCCGCCGCAAACTCCTCGGGCGTATTGACGTTCTCGAAGCAGAGCGTCGAGCCCGCGGCCTTAACGATCTGCGGCTCATCCATATAGCCAGCCTGAACGCGATTGATCAGGCAGCGAATGCGCTGGCGGTCGCAGGCAAGCAGCTCTTGGGCAACCGGCGCACAAGCGTCACGGCGCCAGACGGCGCAAAGCGGCTCAATCCCCCGCTCCTCGCGCGGCACGCACACGTCGAGCGCCTCGACCTCAGCACGATCGGCAAGCGCGCCGATGAGTTCCGGCGAGACAAACGGCATATCGCAGGCGACGATCGCCACGAGCGGCAATCGGGCCGCGGCCAACGAGCTCGCGATGCCGCGCATGGCGCCCGCCGACCCCTCAAGGTCCGCCACCACACGCGGCACCAGACCGCCAAACGCGCGCTCCTCAAGGTAGGCAAGCTCGCTGGGACGCGAAGTCGTCACGACCAACTCGCCGGCAACTGGCGCCAACCGACCCAGCACGCGCTCGATGAGCGGCTCGCCGCAAAACAACATCCGCGCCTTGTCGCAACCCATGCGCGACGACAGCCCGCCCGCCTGGACGACGCAAGAAAGATCGGCCCGTCTTACGGTAGTCATACGGCAAAACACCCCCATCGGCACGTTCAAAGCCCAACGCACGGGACTAATTACCGTAGGCGACAAGGCAGACGACACGGCAAGCCCGTGCAGAAACAAAACAGCGCCTTTGCGGCACGCAGCAAAACCGCGAGCACAAAAGCGCTGGTAGCGTGTGGCGGGAACGTATGTGAATCGAACACATCCAAGACGTTTTGCACGCCTCGCAACGGTTTTGAGGACCGCGGAGCCCACCGGAGCCCATCCGTTCCCAAGTGCGGCGGTATTTTACCAAACCGAAACGGCTCCATCCCAAAAAGACGAACAAGAAGTTGCGGTGGAATAGTTCCTGTATTTGCTGTCAAAGCCTCCAAATAGGAACTATTTCACCGCAACTGAGGAGGCGGGAGCGAGTGACCGGCTTAGCGCAGGGACCTCAGGCCGCCGGCGTCCTTGTCGAGCACCGTAAAGCGCACGGCATCCAGGTGCTCCAAGATGCTGATGGCACGTTTGCGCGACACACCCAGGGCCTCGCGCAGCACGCTCGTGGTGGCAGCGCCGCCGGCTGCCTCGATAGCGGCAGCGACAAGCTCGCGCGCATGCGACTCCACGGTGGCGGACAAGGCAGCGTCACGCTCGACCTTCACGATGGAACGGTTGAGCGAAAGCTCGCGCAGGGCACGCGTCATGGTGTCGCGATCGAGCTGCAACTGCTCGCCAACCTCAGGCAGCGTCGGCGCATCGAGGCCGGCTTCATCCAGCAAGGCAACGATACGTTCGCAGGCCTCGCGCACCACGCGTGCCGCCGCGGCGGCCGAGCGCGGGTCGAACACCTCGGCCCCCTCGGCAGCGCATACGCCACGCGCGCAGCCCTCGGAAATCAGGGCTGCGGCAACCGTATCGTCAGCGGCAGGCCACGCAGCATGGGCAACGGCGCCAGGCGTAAAGCCCGTCTCCTTGGGAGACGCCGCATGCATGGCTGACAGGGTCGCCGCCAGGGCATCCATCGCGGCGTCGAGCACGGCGGCATTCACATACAGCGCACCGCCCGAGCCGGCAAGCTCGCACACAGCACCTCGCGCCACCAACTCGTTCAGCGCGGCATCGGCCCCACCGGAAACAAGATCTAGCGCCGCGGCAACGTCGGCGACCACGACCGGCAACGTCTGCAGCGCCAACCACGCCTCAACACCAGCGACGGCATCGCCGGCCTCAAGTGCCGCAAGCAGTGTGCGCTCCCCCGCCGAAAGCTCACGCGAGCGACGGCAGCGCGAAAGCAGCACGCGCCCGCCTCCGATGAGCATAACGGGCGAATACGACAGCACCACGGCATGGTCTCCGGCTCGCAGCGGCAGCGGCTCCTCCAAGCGCACCTGCACGGTACGGATCTCGCCCACCGCCATGGGGGCCTCGCCCTCCAAAAGCATGATGCGACCCACGACTTCGGCCGTGCCGGCCATCACATGCACGCGCGCGCCCGACTCGAGCACGCGCGGCTTGGCGCCCTCGCGGCCCAGGTAGGTGAACGTCATCATAAAGCGCAACGACTGACCAAAGCGGTCCGCCACGCCCAGCATCTCGCCACGGTCAAGCGCCGCGACACCGTCACCAACCAGGTTGAGCGCCACGCGCTGTCCGGGCAGTGCTCGCGGCGTATCGCCATGCACCTGAATCCCGCGCACACGACAGACCGTACGCGACGGCAGGGCGACGAGATCGTCGCCCACCGCAACCGGCGCATCGTGCAACGTTCCCGTCACGACAGTACCGACGCCCTTGATCGTAAAGCAGCGGTCAATCGGCAGACGCGGCGCGGCATCGGTGAGCTCGGCACGGGCACGGCAGGCATCCCAGCAAGCGGCAACCTGCTCGTCGAGCGTAGCCAGCAGGCCATCGATCCCCTCGCCGGTCTTGGACGACACGGGCACGATCGGCGCGCCTGCAAACACGGTACCTGACAAAAAGTCATCGACATCGAGCTCGGCAAGATCGGTCATCTCGGCATCGGCCAGGTCACACATCGTCAGCGCCACCACCATATGCGTGACACCCAGCAGCTCCAGCACGTGCACGTGCTCGCGGGTCTGCGGCATCACGCCCTCGACGGCCGAAACCACCAGCACGGCCACGTCGATGCCCGTGGCGCCCTGCACCATGGCGCGCAAGTAATGCGCGTGGCCCGGCACGTCGACCAGGCCAACGATCTTGCCACTCGGCAGCGCCAGCTCGCCAAAGCCCAGCTCCACGGTCATACCGCGACGGCGCTCAACCTCCAGACGATCGGGATTCTTGCCAGTCAGCGCCTCGATCAGTGCCGACTTACCGTGGTCGACGTGGCCCGCTGTGCCAACGATAACGGGACACTCCACCAGCGCTTGAACCTCACTCATCGAGCAATCGCCTTCTTAACGCACGCTACGAGCGTCGATGCCGCCGTCTCGATATCGCGGTCACCCACGAGCGTGCGCACGTCAAACAAAATGCGATCGTGCGAGGTTCGCGTGACAACCGGCGTGTCGAAGTCCTGGACAAGCGAGCGCTTGAGCGCATCGACCGTCAGGTGCGCGTCAACAAGACGCACGGCAACGCACATCGTGGGTAGCTCGACGGTAGGAAGCGAGCCACCGCCGGGGGTTGACGATTCCTCGACGATCTCCACCTGAACGGCGCACGGGTAACCGGCCTTGTCGAGCCCGGCGACCATACGATCGCGCAGCTTGCGGGCACGTCGCTCCAAATGGGCCTGCGGAAGCGTAAGCATGCTGAGCACCGGCACCTCGCGATGGGCAACATCGGCGCCGTCCATGTAGATACGCAGCGTGGCCTCGAGCGCCGACAGAGCCAGTTTGCCCGGGCGCAGGGCACGCATAAGCGGATGCGACCCGCAGGCCTGGACCAGATCGCGACGGCCCATGATAATGCCCGCCTGCGCGGCACCCAGCAGCTTATCACCCGAGCACGACACCAGATCGAGCCCTGCCGAAACCGAAGCCGGCGTGGTTTCTTCGCCGCCGCGCACCAAGATGTCGTCGGGCAACAGCGCGCCCGAGCCCTGGTCCTCGTAGAACAGCAGGCCATGCTTGTGGGCCAGGGCGGCAAGCTCCCGAGAGCCCACCTCCTCGTGAAAACCCTCGATGCGATAGTTGGAAGGATGGACCTTAAGGATCATCGCCGTATCGGGCGTGATGGCGCGCTCGTAGTCGCCCAAATGCGTGCGGTTGGTGGCGCCGACCTCGACGAGTTTGGCGCCCGAAGCCGCCATGACATCGGGGATGCGGAAGCTGCCGCCAATCTCGACAAGCTCGCCGCGGCTGACGATAACCTCTTTACCCGCGGCATGGGTGGCAAGCACCAGCAGCACCGCGGCGGCATTGTTGTTGACCACGAGCGCGTCCTCGGCACCGGTGAGCGAGCGGATCAGCTGCGCGGCGTGCTCCTTGCGCGACCCGCGCGAACAGGTGTCGACACTGTACTCGAGTGTGCTATACCCGCGCGCGACCTCGGCCACGGCTTTGGCAGCTGATTCCGCGAGCGGGGCGCGACCCAAGTTGGTATGGATAACCACACCCGTGGCGTTGACGGCGGGACGCAGGCTCGGCAGCGCAGAGCGATGCGCACGCCACTCGATGGCCGAGGCCAGGTCGCGCTTAGAGCGCGGGGCGGCACCGGCGCGAATGGCGGCGCGCTCCTCGTCGAGCTCGGCCGTCACGGCAGCATGGACCACCGCGTCGCAGGTCTCCCCCGCCGCCTTCACCACCGGCCACTCGGCAAGCAGCTCGTTGACGGAAGGAATAGCGCGAAGGCGGGCGCGTACCTCATCGGACATGTTCTGGCTATCGCTCATGTGCGGCCTTTCAAAACCAAAGGTGAATCAATCGTTCGAACGTCAAACTATCAACCAATTCGATCGGCTGAGTCAATCAATCGCTATTATCCTCGCGCGCCGCGATCTTTTCCACGCGAACGGCGTTTTCCTGAGTGAGCGCGGCGCCCGTCAACGGGTCCCAACGCAACGGTGTATGGTCGAGCGGGCCGACGCCCAAGGCTTGAGCGCCGCCGGCATCGGCGCCAAACGAACGCCCACCGGGGGCGGCCGAGGTGAAGATGCACGCCGGATGCAGATACGGCGTCGTCTCCACGCGCACGCGGTCGCGGCCCATATCGCTCACGAGCTTGACGATCTCGCCGTCGGCGATGCCCATGTGCGCAGCAGCATCGGCATTCATCTGCACGGCATCCAGGTCCGATCCAGCCTCGGCGGCACCTTGAGCCGCAAGCCTGCGCGAGGTGTGCGACTCAAAGGGACGGTTGCCACTAATGAGGCGAAACATCCCCGGGCCGGGCTCCACCATGGGCGCAATCCAGTTGGGCACACGACCCATGCCGACTCGTTCCCATACGTCGCTTGCCAGCGCAATTTTGCCGCCGGCAAGCGGAATCACCGGCTCACCCGTGCGCGACGGCAGCGC
The DNA here is from genome assembly GCF_028206995.1 of Collinsella aerofaciens. Taxonomy (GTDB): domain Bacteria; phylum Actinomycetota; class Coriobacteriia; order Coriobacteriales; family Coriobacteriaceae; genus Collinsella; species Collinsella aerofaciens_AQ. The sequence goes on from NZ_JAQLFL010000009.1 coordinate 20,116, forward strand.
CACGCCCGTATCGGCCCAGCCGCGCTCCTTGAGCTCGTCCAGATCGATCCCAAAAGGCGCCACCTGGGCAGCCGCCAGATCGTCAGACGTAAACTGGAAATACTCGCCCACGCCACACGCCTGCGCCAGACCGGCAAAAATCTCCCGACCGGGACGTGTGTCGTCATGCTGCACAGGCAGCACGGCGTTGCGGTAGAACACGCGCGCATCGTTGGTGCCTATCACCGTTCCCACGCCACGGTCGGCCTCCAGATACGTCACGTCGGGCAGCACGAAGTCAGAAGCGCGCGCTGTCTCGGACCAGCGAATATCAACGGTCACGAGCAAGTCGAGCTGTTGCAAAATACCCAACCAAGCCTGCGCATTGCCATAGCCCGCACCGGGGTTACTGGCATAGACGATGAGCCCACGCAAATCGCCGGCAAGAATCGACTGACCGATGGTCGTGCACAGTCCGCGCACCGGATCGACCAGTGGATAGCGCTCGGACCCCAACTTGGGCTCACGTGGCATCGACGGCGTCGCAAAACGCGCAGGGTCCAAATCGCCCAACGCAAGCGGCGTGGGCGGGTTGAGGGCACCGCCCGCGTGTCCGATGCAGCCCAGCAGCACATCGATCATACAAATCGCGCGCGCGGTCTGGGTGCTATTGGCATACGCGATACCGATGCCGCCATGAAAGCCCGCATCCACCACAGCGGCAGGCGCGGCGGCAGCCAGATCGCGCGCCGTCGCGATAATCTCTGCGGCCGGCACGTCGCACATCGACTCGGCCCACTCAGGCGACCAAACAGCGGCCGCCTGCGCCAGCTCGTCAAAACCCGTGGTATAGCGGGTCACGAACTCGTGGTCATACAGATCCTCGGCAATCAAGACATGGGCAATACCCAACAGCAGCGCCAAGTCGCAGCCCGGGCGCACGCGCAACCAGCGGTCGGCAAGCGCCGCAGAGCCACTGCGCCGCGGGTCGACCACGATAATCTTCGCCCCACGGCGACGGGCATCGTTGAGCGCATCAACGGTCCCCATCGTCGACGAATCGACGATGGAACGCCCCAGGTACATGATGCAATCGGTACGCGCCAGGTCGGAGGCGGGGCTGTAGCCCAGGCTGTGCTCCCAACCGGTGAGACGGCTTACCTCGCAGGCGCCATCGGCACCGTACACGTTGGGCGAACCCAGCGCATGCATAAGGCGATAGGCCCAGTAGCGGTCGAACGAGGGAACGCCGAGCGTCATGCCCAGCGCACGAGGCCCGCACTCGTCAACAATCCCCAAAAGACGCTCGGCAATCTGAGCAAACGCCTCGTCCCAGGTAATCGCATCAAACCCCGAGCCATCCCGGCGGCGTCGCATGGGGTGCACGATGCGGTCGAGCTCGTCAAACGGCATTGCCAGGCGATGCCGTCCGCGGGCGCACAGGGCGCGCGCCGCGCACGGATGCCCCGGCACCGGCAACTCAGCCACCACGCGACCGTCCTCAACGCGTGCCGCAAAGGCGCAATCGGCATAGCATCCCCCGCATGTGGTCACCACGGCGCGACCGTCACGCTTCACAGCAGATGCCATCTCGATTACCCCTTTCATCAGCCAAACACAACAGGCCAAAAGCCCGGCAACGAGTCCCAGACCCAAAAAGCCTCCCGCACGGCAACGCCCCGCGGGAGGCCCAACGTCAAACAGACGATACCTTACGCCTCGGACTTCTTGGCGTAGATAAACCAGTAGCCGAGCGCGATCAGAACCGCACCGCCCACGATGTTGCCCAGCGTGGCGGCGGACAGGTTAAACGCAATGCCCGCGGCGTTGAGCGCATCGGCGCCGGCGACCTTGGCACCATAGCCGCACGCGTGCATCACGGCACCCATGGGCAAAAAGTACATGTTGGCGACGCAGTGCTCAAAACCGCAGGCCACAAAGGCGGCGATGGGCAGAAGAATGCCCACGACCTTATCGACCACGGTCTTGCCGGCGGTACCGATCCAAACAGCCAGGCACACAAAGATGTTGCACAGGATGCCGCGGAAGAAGATCGTCACCCAGTCGATCGTCACCTTGCCGGCGGCGACGCTCACCATGGAATTGGCGACCGCCTCGCCGTTGAGCTTGTAAATGCCGGCCATGTACACCAAAAAGACGATGAACAGGGCACCGGCAAAGTTACCGACCCATACGACGACCCAAGCCTTGAGCATCTGAGCCAAGGTGATCTTTTTACTCTTGAGCGCGCAGACCATAAGAGAATTGCCGGTAAACAGCTCGGCGCCGCACACCAGCACGAGCACCAGGCCCAGGCAAAAGCACAGGCCGCCCACGACGCGCTGGGCGCCCCAGCCCAGCGTGCTATCGCTCAAGAACACGGTAAAGAACAGGCCGCCGAAGGCAATGAACGCACCGGCGAACATTGCCAACAGAAAGGCCTTTGCGACCGGCAGGTTGGCCTTGGTCACGCCGGCGGCCTCGGTCTTGGCCTCAATCGCGGCGGGCGCCAGGCAATCGGGAGCGGGATATTCTGCCTTGGAATCTGCCATGTCAATCACTTCTTTCCTAATCAGCAGGGACAAGCGCTGCTATAGCTCCTGCCCCAAGCGGACAAAGTGGGAAAAGTCGTTGGCGGCCACGGCGTCGTACACGGCGTCGACGGCCTCAAAGACCTCCGGGGACATGGGGTTGTAGAACTCCGTGTCGCCCGGCTGAATCCCTATGAAGACGATATCTTCGCACGATTGCTCAATCTGTTCGATCAGAATCGACAAAGGGAGCGAATGCGTGGTGAACATCGACTTGCGGGCCACATCGCGCTTGTCGAGCAAGCGGATGGACCCGACGGGCAGCGCCATGTCGGCGGCATCGACCAAGACCAGACGCGGCGGACGCTCGCGCTTGACCTCGATGATGTCATCCTCGGGCGTTTGCCCGCCGTCGATGGTATACCAACCGGCGATGGGCGCGTCCTCCATCTTTTTGGAGAGCACGGGGCCGGCGGCATCGTCGGCACGCAGCACGCTTCCCGCCGTGAGCACGATACCCGCAAACGGGGCGCCGTTCACACAACCATCCACAACGCGACCCATTACTGCAACCTCCCCGTCAGATACACGCCCGACACATCGCGCACGCGCTCGACCAGATCGCGAAACTTCATTAAGAACGCGACCTGCTGGGCATGCAGGCCAAAGTCGTTATCGAACACCGAGATGCCGGCCTTGGCCGAGCCGCGAAAACCGCGCTCGTCGAGCAGCGTATCGCAGGCCTCGAGCAGCGACGGCACCGCCGCCTTGTCGAGCTGGCACTCGCCAAAGGAGCGGATGGCCTCGAACTTGGTCTTGGCCTCCCCCTCCGGCAGCGCGTCGATAAGCGTATAGAACACGTTCACCGGCACCGACAGGCGCGGCTCAAAGCAGTCGAGCACGCCGGTATGGTGGCCCACGGCGAGCGTGTAGTACAGCACGTCGCAGGCCTCCTGGGGAACGTCTTCCTCGGTCTCCACAAACTTACGCGTGAGCTCGTAAAAGACCACCTGGTCGGGCGCATGGTCCAGGCAGGGGTCGGCGACGCCCTCGGCAGCCTCGTCGCTTGCGCGCGAGGCATCGCCAAAGGAGCCGCCGAGCATACCGGGGCCCGCAAAGTAACCAGAGCGGTCCGTGAGCTCCATCTAGCGACCTCCGGCCAGCACAAGATCCTGCAGCGCCGAGTAGACCTCAACGCGGCGTGGATCGTCCTGCTTGTCGATGAGCAGCGCCATGGCACCGCGGATATCGCCCTTGGGCGCGCCCTCGAGCGTATCCATAAACTCGTTGGCCAGGTCGCGGCCGTAACGGTAGCCGCTCATGGCGCGAGCCTCGCGCTCGATGGCAACGCGCAGCTTGTACGGCACGCCGGGGTGCAGGATATCGGCCTGCTCGCCGGCGGCCTCCACCGTGGTCTCGGCATGGAGCTTTTGGTCCAGCAGACCGAGCGCCATGGCAAAGCCGTAGACGGTCTGCGCGGGGCTGGGCGGGCAGCCGGGGATGTAGACATCGACCGGCAGAATCTTATCCGTGCCGCCCCAGACGCAGTAGTTGTCGTAGAAGATGCCGCCGGTGCAGCCGCACGCGCCATAGGACACCACGATCTTGGGATCGGGTGCGGCCTCAAAGGCGCGCAGGGCCGGCATGCGCATGGCACGCGTCACGGCACCGGTGTACAGCAGCACGTCGGCGTGACGGGGCGAGGGCACGACCTTGATGCCAAAGCGCTCGACGTCGAAGACGGGCGTGATGGAACCGAAGATCTCGATCTCGCAGCCGTTGCAGCCACCGCAGTCAACACGGTAGACGTACACCGAGCGCTTGATCTTCTTAAGAAGGGTCGCCTTGGCCTTCTCGATGCTCTCGTCGAGCTCGATCTTGGTCGGGCGGTACTGAAGCCGCTCGGGCAAAAGCGTGGGTTCGGCCATGGTTACTCCTCCTTCGTATCAAAATCCATGATGATGCCCTCGACCGGTGCAGGACCGGCGGGGATCTCGGGCGCATCGGGGTTGAGCTCGCGGTCGATATACTCCGGGTTCACGCCGTGGCCGCCCAGATACTCCATGCCGGGGCCCTGGGGCTCACCGGACGCAAGCGTCTCGTTGGCAGCCATGCCGGCAGCGTTGCCGGTCTTTACGGCCGAGGCGGCGCGCAGGGCGTCGAGCTCGCGCTTGCACTCCTGGCACATACCGACGGTACGGGCAGCCTGCTCGGCCTCCATGCCGCCGGCCTTTTGCAGCAGGCGCTTGGCGTAGTCGATCTCCTTGTGCGGGGCAAACGGCTTGCCGCAGCGCGAACAGTGCTCGAGCGTGTAGACGCTCTTGCTGGTGAGGTCGTCCTTGCTCATGACGGCCAGCTCAAACTCCTCGGTGAGCTTGATGGCCTCCATGGGGCAGGCTTCCTCGCAGCGGCCGCAGAAGATGCAGCGACCGTAGTCGATCGACCAGGTGATGGTATCGGCCGCAAGGTCGGTATCCATGCGAATGGCATCGGCCGGGCACGCCACGCCGCAGGCACCGCAGGCGATGCAGAGCTCGGCATTGTGCTCGGGCTTGCCGCGCATGTCCTTGTTGGTGGGGAACGGCGCAAACGGGTACTTGACCGTCGCGTCGCCGGCCTTGGCGTTAACCTTCCAAAGCTTCAGCATATTAGAGCGCCTCCTCATCGAGCGGAGCGGCCATGGTGCCCTCGCCCGCAAGCGGCGACTTGTCGCGCCAGACGTTCTCGAACTGCTCCTTGTCGAGCACGTGGTCGCGCTTGGCGGCGACATCGGTCACCGTCACGCGATCGGTGCAGGAGTAGCACGGGTCGAGCGAGCCGACGATCAGCGCCGCGTCGCCCACGGTGTTGCCGCGGAACATGTAGCGCAGGACCGGCCAGTTGCTGTACGTGGCGGCCTTGGCGCGCCAGCGGTAGCACTTCTGGTTATTGCCGAGCATGGCCCAGTGCACGTCCTCGCCGCGCGGCGCCTCGGTGGCGCCGATGGCGTACTTGTGCGGGGTGTACTCCCAATCCGTGGTGAGGATGGGGCCCGACGGGCAGTTCTCGAGCATGGTCTCGATCATGTCGATCGAATCGTAGACCTCCTGGATGCGGACGGCGGTACGGCCGAAGGCGTCGCAGGTGTCGGCCGTGGCGGCGTGCATCTTTTGGATGTCCGGATCGGCGTAGCCGTCGAAGGGATGGTCAAAGCGCACGTCGCGGGCATAGCCCGAGCCACGCATGAGCGGGCCGACCGGCGAGAAGTCGCGTGCAATCTTGCGGTCCAAGATGCCGATACCGCTCGTACGCTCAATAAAGTTGGGCGTGGAGAGCAGCACGTCGACGAGCTCCTGAACCTCGGAGCGCAGCTGGTGGATGGTCGTGAGCGTGGAGAGCTTCTGCTCAGCCAAAATGTCGCGACGCACGCCGCCAATCACGTTGAGGCCGTAGGTCTTGCGGTGACCGGAGAGCTTCTCGGCCAGGTCCATGGACTTCTCGCGGACGCGGAAGAACTGCTGGAAGCCGGAGTCGAAGCCCGTGTAGTGCGACGCCAGGCCAATGTTGAGCAGATGCGAGTGCAGGCGCTCAACCTCGAGCATGATGGCGCGGATGTACTGGGCGCGCGGCGGGACATGGATGCCCTGAGCGCGCTCGACGGCCTCGGCGTAGGCCACCGAGTGGGCGCAGCCGCAGATGCCGCAGATGCGGTCGGCGAGGAACGTCACGGCGTCATAGTTCAGGCGCGTCTCGGCAACCTTCTCCATGCCGCGGTGCACGTAGAACAGACGGTAGTCGGCGTCGACGATCGTCTCGCCCTCAACGAACAGGCGGAAGTGGCCAGGCTCGTCGGAGGTAATGTGCAACGGGCCCATGGGAACGAGCGTCGTCTCCTTGCCCTTGGTATCGGCCAAGAACTCGTAGTTTTCCATGTCGCTCGCGGGAGCGGGACGGAAGCGGTAGTCCATGGAGTCCTTGCGCAGCGGGTACAGGCCGCTGGGCCAATCGTCGGGCAGCACCAGGCGACGACGATCGGGCAGACCCTCGGGGATCAGGCCGAACATATCGCGCAGCTCGCGCTCGCCCCACACGCAGGCGGGGACGAACGGCGTCACGGACGGGAACGTCATCTTGGCGGGATCGACCTCGGTGCGCACGGTCACCCAGCCGGGGTCCTCCCCCTCCATGGAGATGACGTAGTACACGGCGTAGCGACCGCACAGACTGCGCTCGTCGTTGCCGACGATCACGGGAATCCAGCCGTAGCGCTCGTAATACAGGTAGTGGACGGCCTCGGGCAGCTTGTCCTGCTTGACGGTAATCGTCAGCTGGTCCTCGCACTGCCACTCGACCTTCTCGATGCAGCCCGGAACGGCGCGGCGCAGGGCCTCGACATGGCTCTCGCAGCGACGGGCATACACCTTGTTCTCAGTTTCAATCATTCGTTACTCCACCTCGCTCTGAGCGGTCTCGGTACCGAACACAGCGCGGTACATCGGCGTCGCGTGAAGTTCCTCAGTGCTTTGCTCGAGCACGATGCCGGTCGCGGTCTCCACACCGTGCACGAGAGGCAACGGGGTGGCGATGCCAAACCACAAGATCATGACAGCCAGGATGATTTCGGGGATAAGCATGAGCGCCGGGGCCTCATGCTTATCCATGCCCTGGGGCGCATGGCCGAATACCGACTTGAGTGCGATGCGGGTGAGCGCGGAGATGGCCACGGTAAGACCGAGGGCAACCACGACGACCAGCCACATGGGACCGGCGGTAACACCGGCGACAAAGGTCAGGAACTCGGAGATAAACATGCCAAAGGGCGGGAAGGCACCAAGGCCGAGCAGCGCCAGGACGGCGAGCGCGGCGGTTGCGGGAGCAACCTCGACGACACCCTGGATCTTAGCCAGGCTACGCGTGCCAAAAGCGTGCTGGATGTTGCCGGACACGCAGAAAGCAAGCGTCTTGGTAAAGCCGTGGAACACGCAGTGCAGCAGGGCCGCGGCGATACCCAGCGGGCCACCGATACCCAGGCACAGGGCGATAACGCCCACGTTCTCCACAGACGAGTACGCAAAGCGGCGCTTGAGGTCGTCCTGGCGAAACATCGAAAGTGCCGCCACCAAAATGGACAGCGTGCCGACGATCAACAGCAAAAGTTGCGGATACTCGGCGCCCACGGCCTGGATGGTAAAGCCGTAGAAGCGCATGATCACAAGCATGGCGCACTTAAGCAGCACGCCCGAAAGCAGGGCCGAGACAGGGCTCGGGGCCTGGGAGTGGGCATCGGGCAGCCAAGTGTGCATGGGGAACAGGCCGGCCTTGGTGCCAAAGCCGATCACGATAAACGCAAAGGCGAGGCGCATGAGCGTCGGGTCGAACTGGTCGGCATACGGCAGCACGCACGACAGGAATGCGGCCTCGTGGGCGTTGGGAATCACGTCGGCGGCGTTGGCGTAGATCAGCAGCGTACCGAACAGGCCAAAGGCCACGCCGGCGGTGCAGACCATCGCATACTTCCAAGAAGCCTCGAGGGCCGTCTTGTTCTTGTAGATACCCACGAGGAACACGGTGGAAAGCGTGGTTGCCTCCACGGCGGCCCACGTGAGAATCATGTTGTTGGACAGGCACGCGAGCAGCATGGTGAACACAAACAGGCTAAACAGCGCAAAATACTGCTTGGCGCGCTCGGCGGGCATGGAGCCCTCCTCGATATCGGCCTTTACATAGGGCAGCGAGAACAGCCCCGTAAGAAAACCGATAAAGCCGATGAGCAGCACAAAGATGGCGCCCAGCGAATCGAGGTGGAACCACAGGCCAAAAGCGCTCGCGGTGTCGCCGCTCATAAGGACGTCACCGGCCGTCATAATCGACAGCACCAGGACGGCTGCGACGGAGACCAGGTTGAGACCGGCAAACACGTTATAGGACGTGTTCTTGGGCAAAAACGCCATGACGAGCGAGAACACCAAAGGAGTCGCGAGCAGGGCGAGAATCAACGTTTCCATGGACTACCCCCTCAGCTCGGACAGGTCGCGCGCATCGAGCGAGTGGGAGTCGTCCCAAATGCGACGCACGACGATGGACATGATGATGACGGCAAAGATGGCGTCGGTGGCGATACCGATCTCGATGATCTCGGGAGCGGTGGGGGCCAAAAGCGCAAGCGTCACATGGCTGCCGTTTTCCATAAGGCAGTATCCAAAGATCTGCTTCATGATGTTGCGCTGCGAGATGATGCAGGTGAGGCCCACAAAGAAGTGAGCGAAGCTAATAGCGAGCGCAGGCGTTGCGACCTCGGCCGTGGGCAGGCTGATCTGCGTCACGACGGCAAAGCAAATCGCGACCTCGACGGCGATGATGCAGATGGCCCACGCGGGCTTAAGGCCAGCCTTGAGCGATGCGTCGCTCGGCTCACCCATCTTCTTGTACGCACGGTTGAGGATATAAGGGACCAGGACGACCTTGGTGATAAAGGCAGATCCGGCCCACATAAGCAGCTCCTGCGCACCGGTAGTGGCACCGAGCGTAGCGAGCAGCCCCACGAGCACCAGCGACTGCACCGCATACCAGTTGATGGCATGTTTGATGTTCTTGGAGACGACCACCATGGTGGACGTGACGATCAGAAGGCCGCCAAGGATGTTGACGATCGAATAACCCATGTCGTTCTACCTCCTAACCGATCCAGCTGGCCGAAAGCGGGCCGCTGACGATGACCATGATGATGAGCACGATGAACACGAACGCCATCGCGCGGGGAAGCGGGGCACCCGCAGCGACCTCTTCGCTCGGCTCGCCGGGCAGGCAATAGCCCATCCACTTAAGGAACCATGCAAAGGTGGCGACGGTCTCGGCGACCATAATGCACGCGAGCACCAGGATCGCGACGTTGCCGGCACCCACAGAAAAGCCGCCGGCGATGATCTGGAACTTCGAGAAGAACGTGTTCATGGGCGGCACGCCGGCAATGGCGAGCGCCGCGACACCAAAGCCCACGCCCGAGATCGGGTACTTCTTTACGATGCCGCGAAGCTTGGGCAGCATACGCGTGCCGAGCGTAAAGGAGAACGAACCGGCGATCAGGAAGAACAGCGTCTTGGCGAAAGCGTGGTTAAAGATGTGGCACACGGCGCCGTCAAAGGCCAGCTGGCTGCCAAAGACCGAAAGGCCCAGACCAAAGAACACATAGGAGAGCTGGGCAATCGTGGAGAAGGCCAGCAGACGCTTCATGTCCTTTTGCGGCAGGTACATCAGGAAACCAAAGAGCATGGTGACCATGGCGTCGATAATGGCAACCCAGCCCACGATCTCAGGAATCTCGCCGGCAGAGACGAGTGCACGCGCGAACACGCACACGCCGACTTTGACCATCGAGGCACCATGCAGGTAGGCCGAAACAGGCGTCGGCGCCTCCATGGCCGAAGGCAGCCACATGTACATGGGAACCTGTGCGGACTTGGCCCAGGCCGCAAACAGCACGAGCAAAAGGACGATGGCCTTGAGCTTGGCGTCGAGGCCGGCAATCGCGGTAATGGCGAAGGTGCCGGTGTGGGCAAACACAATGGCGGCGCCCAGATACAGGCCGAGCGCACCGATATGCGTAATGATCAGGGCCTTCATGCCGGCCTTCTTGGCCGTAGGCGACATGTAGTAGCTAATGAGGCCCCAAGAGCACGCACCCGTGATCTCAAAGAACACGAGCTGGCCCAAAAGGGTCGAGCTGTACACGAGGCCGGCCATGGCGCCGATGAAGGTCGCGAGGTACGCGTAGAAGCGACGACGCGGCGCGTCGGGATGCTCACGGTTATTCTCGCTCATATAGGGAATCGAATAGATCACGACAAGCAGGCCGATACCCACAAAGGCGGGCGCGAGCAGCGTGCTCATGCGATCGAAGGTGAATCCCATAACGAGGGTCTGCCCAAACGAGATCAGGGGGACCTGCGTGTCGGGCATGCCGGCGCCAGCGAAATTCGCGGCGAGGGCGATGGTGCAGACCGTCGAGACGGCGGCACCCAAAACGCTGAACCACTTGGCGTACGGACGGGGGAACAGGGCGACGAGCACCGAGGCCACCATCGGGGCCGCGATAGCGACCAAGCCGAGAAGGGACAGACTGACTGCAAATGACATTGTTTCTCCCTTCTCCTACACGCCGACGACCACGAAGACAAACGCCAGAACGGCGATGCCCACGACGGCCCAGGTCTGATTACCGAGCACCTTAAAACGCGAACGCGAGCAGGAGTTCTCGATCACGCCGCACACGACAAAGTCGATCAGGCACTTCACCAGGAAGATGACCGCACCCAGAACGGCGGCGGCGCCCACGGTCGCGGGCTCGCCCCAGGGGACGAAGATCGCGCAGAACCAGGCGACGACCAGGACCTGCTTCATGGACATGGCGAGCTTTGCCATCGCAAGCGACGGGCCGGAAAGCTCGGCGAGCGGACCTTCCTGAAGCTCTTGCTCGGCCTCGGCCTGATCAAACGGCAGCTTGCCGAGTTCCATGTAGCAGGCGATCGCAAAGGCGATGCCAGCGAGGATCACGGCGACCGGCGCGTCGATGGCGCCCGTCATGATGTGCTGACCCATGGTGGCGATGTCGGTGGAACCGCACACCAGGGCGGCGGCAAACAGCGCCAGCAGCATGGACGGCTCGATGAGCACGCTCATGAGCAGCTCGCGGACACCGCCGATACCGGCATAGGCGTTGGACGAATCCACACCGCAGAGGGCGAAGAAGAAGCGGGCGAGCGCCAGGCTGTACATGATGGTGATGGCGTCACCAAAGACCGGGATGGGGCTTTGTGCCGTAAAGAGCGGCAGGCCCATCGCGAGCATAAAGGCGACGGCGAAGAACAGCGGCGGCATAATGCGCAGCGCAAAGCTCGCGTCCTCGCTCTGGGACTCGGGGCGCGCAAAGAGCTTGGTCAGGTCGCGGTAGTCCTGCATGATGCTGGGGCCGCGACGGTTGTGCATCTTGGCGCGGATCACGCGGCCGAGACCGGAGAAGAACGGCGCAACGGCCATGACGACCACGCCCTGCAGAACGGCAAGTACGATGTTGTTCATGCTCTCCCCTCCTTAACCCATTTGCACGGCGAGCATGAGGAACACCACGAGTGCCGCGACGATGTAGCAGATATAGATGCTGTAGTTGCCGCCCTCGAGCTTAGTCGCGAGGTCGGCGAGCTTCTCGACACCCTTATGCGGGGCATCGACGAGAACCTTGTCGGGTACGGGCTCCACAGCCTCAGCCACACCGATGAGCTTCTGGAAGAAGTGCGCGATGGACCAGCAGACGGCCGTGCAGCGGTCGCGCAGCGTGTAGAGCGGCTGCATAAACCAGGACACCTCGGAGGCAAAGGTCGTGGCCACGACGGGCATATGCTCGTTGGGAGCATAGCCGCATGCCCACGGCTGGGACTTCTGCACCTTGCCGACGGTCTTGAGCTTGCGATAACCGCAGGCAAGGCCGACAAGCACCACGAGCGCAATGGCGATCGCAGGCGTGGAGGTGGCAGCGCCGGAGTATTGGTTCATGAGCTCCATGCCCTCGGCGGCAAACACGCCACCGTACGGATGCAGCACGGACGCGGCGACATCGACCAACATGGGCGCGATCACGGGAGCGCCAATGCCCAGCACGACGCAGATGGCCGCGAGCAGGCCCTGCGCAAACACCATAGGGGCGGGAACCTCCTTGGCATTGGCCGCGGCCTCGGAGCGGGGCGCGGAGGCAAAGGAGACGCCATAGGCCTTGACGAAGCACGTGACAGCCAGCGCGCCGGTAATGGCAAGCGCGACGGCAGCGAACACGGCCACGATCATGACGGCCTTGTCACCCTGCATGGCGGCATTAAACAGCGACTGGTAGGTAAACCACTCAGACACAAAGCCGTTGAAGGGCGGGATGGCCGAGATGGCAAGCGCGCCAACGAGGAAGCAGATGGCCGTTGCCGGCATACGACGGAACAGGCCGCCCATCTTCTCCATATTGCGCGTACCCGTGGAGTACAGCAGCGCACCGGCGCCCAAGAACAGCTCGCCCTTAAACATCGCGTGGTTAAACGTGTGGTAGAGGGCGGCCATCAGAGCCAGGACGGCGATGCCGACAGAGTTGAGCGCCATGGCAGCCATGGAGGCGCCGACGCCTAGCAGAATGATGCCGATGTTCTCGACGGAGTGATAGGCCAGCAGGCGCTTGATGTCATGCTCCTGCAGGGCGAAGGCCACGCCGAGGACCGACGAGATCGCACCGAAGACCATGACCATAAGGCCCCACCAGACCTGAACGCCCGAGGCGGAGAGCAGGTCGAGACCCACCTTGAGGATACCGAAGATACCGATCTTGATCATGCCGCCGGACATGAGGGCCGACACGTTGGACGGCGCCTCGGGATGCGCCTTGGGCAGCCAGCCGTGCAGCGGGATGATACCGGCCTTGGCGCCAAAGCCAAAGAAGGCGAGCACGAAGCACACGGATGCGACGACGGGGCTAAACTGCGTGGCGCGGAAATCCGCAAAGGCAAACGAGCCGCCGGCGAAGTTGGTCATGGTGAGGAAGCTCGCCATGATGAGCACAAAGCCCACGTGCGCGATCACAAAGTAGAGCCAACCGCCATGGATGGAGTTCTCGTTCTCCTCGATCACGACCAGGAAGTACGAGGTCAGCGACATGAGCTCAAAGGCGACCAGGAACCAAAACACGTTGTCGGCGGTGATGACGAGCATCATGGACGCCACGAAGGTGTTAAAGAAGAAGCCGGCGCGGCCCTTTTTGCCCGGGTACTCATCAAAGTAGTTGAGACCGTAGATCGAACCGGCAAACGCGAGCACCGAGATGAGCGCCACGAACAGGCCGGACAGCTGATTGAGCAGCAGCTGGAAATGGGCAAACGGGAAGAACACGATGGTGTCGACCGACGTGACATCGCCCAGCACGGCCTGGATACCGGCCACGAACGAAAGCACCGCGGCGACGGCGCCGATAAGGCAGCCGGCGGTCTTGGCGGCGTTATCGGCCTTGATCAGCAGAACCGAGGCGAGCGCACCGATGCACGAGACGGCAAGCGATGCGATAAACAGCGTCATGCTATCCATTGTTTACGCTCCCTTCTGCTTTCTCGGACAGGCCCTGGGCCACAGCGGTAACGTCGACGACCGGACCGTTTTCGATCGAGCGCAGGCGCTTGGCCTCATCGAGCTCGCGATCGGCCGCGCCGCCCATGACGGTCAGTGCCTTGGTGGGGCACGCCGCCACACAATGCGGGCCGTCCGGATCGAAGGCGCACAGGTCGCACTTGATGGCGCAGGTGTACTGGCCGGGAGCCCACGTAAGCAGGCTGCTCAGGGACTTAGGATACGAAGGCGTCGGGTCGCACATGCCTGCGACACCGGCGATAGACGTGCCATCGGGATGGATGGCTCCGAAGGGGCACGCGATGGCGCACAGCCTGCACCCGATGCACTCCTGCTCCTTGACGTGGATGCGGTCGCCATCGTGCTCGATGGCATTCACCGGGCAAACCTCGGCGCAGGGGGCACCCTCGCAATGGTGGCAGGCAAGGGCGGCCGAAATACCGCCGGTCTTCACGAGCGCCAGGCGCGGCGTATCCTGAAGACCCTGCATCCGGTGGGCGTCGGCACAGGCGGACTGGCATGTTCCGCAGCCGATGCACCTCTCCGGGTTGATGTCGATGAAGCGGTTCATCCCCACTTCCTTTCAAAATAACGGGCCGGGCTCCCGAACGTACGGGACGCCCGGCCCAAAAAGCCAACGAGAACGGGACTACACGATTTGATTCACGTGCGTCTCGTCGTCGAACTTGGCGACGCCGGGCTCAACATCCTGGGGAGCGGCGGCGTCCACCAGAGCCTGCTTGAGCTCGGTGTACTGACGTTCGACCTCGCCCTCTGCCCAGACCTGGTCGGCAATGGCGTCGACCTGGCAGGCGGAGAACTTGTCCTCGGGCGTATGCGAGACCGGGTCGACCTTGTGCATGGTCAGCTCGTTGCACTTGCCGATCCACCACTGGTAGGTCATATAGACCGTGCCCTTGTTGATGCGGTCGCTCACGTCGGCGCGGCTGTATACCTGGCCGCGGCGGCTGTGGATCGAGACGATGTCGCCATTCTTGATGCCGCGTGCCTGGGCGTCCGCGGGATTCATGCGGACAAAGCCGGGCTCGTCGGCAAGCAGTGCCAGCGTCTTGCAGTTGCCGGTCATCGAGCGGCAGCTGTAGTGGCCGACCTCGCGGACGGTGCACAGGATGAGCGGGTACTCATCGTCGGGAAGCTCGGAGGGCGCCTCCCAGTCGTGTGCCATCAGGTTGGCGCGGCCGTCCTTGGTGGTGAACTTGCCACCAGCGAACATGTCGGGCGTACCGTGGTCGTTCACATCGGTGCTCTTGACGGGCCACTGGGCGTAACCGCCCTCGGGAGCCATCTTCTCGTAGGTCGCGCCCACAAAGTTGGGGCACAGGCTAATGCACTCGTTCCAGATCTGCTCGGTGTTGTCGTAGTGCATGGGATAGCCCATGCGCGTAGACAGGTCCGCGAAGATCTCCCAGTCGTGACGGCACTCGCCCTTGGGCGGAACGGCCGCGTCAAAGTGCTGGAAGCTACGGTCGGATGCGGTAAAGACACCCTCGTGCTCGCCCCAAGAGGTAGCGGGCAGGATGACGTCGGCGAGCATGGTCGTCTGCGTCATAAAGATGTCCTGGCAAATGAACAGATCCAGCTCGGAGAGCGTCTTGCGCATACCGGCCGAATCGGGCTCGGTCTGCACCGGGTCCTCGCCGTAGTTGTAGAAGCAGTGCACCTTGCCCTCGTCGACCAGGTGGCCCAGATCGGTGAGCTTGTAGCCCTCCTCGAGCGGGAGCTTCTCCTCGGGCACGCCCCAGGCCTTGGCGAACTTGGCGCGCGCGGCCGGGTCGGTGACCTTTTGATAGCCAGGGTACAGGTTGGGCAGCATGCCCATATCGCAGGAGCCCTGGACGTTATTCTGACCGCGCACGGGCGCGAGGCCGGAATTGGGTTTGCCGATCTGGCCGGCAACGCAGGCGATGGAGGCGATGGTGTGCACCGTCTTCAGGTTCTGCTTCTGCTGGCATACGCCCATGCCCCAGCCAATGATGGCAGAGGGCTTCGCCGTGGCGTACATCTCGGCAGCTTGGTGGATCAACGCGGGCTCGACACCCGTGATGTCCTGTACGGATTCGGGAGTGTAGTTCTTGATGGTCTCCCACCACTCGTCAAAGCCGTTCGTGTGCTCGGCGACGAATTCCTTGTCGTAGAGGCCATCGTTGACCAAGCAGTTGGCAAAGGCGTTGAGGAACGCGACGTTGCAACCGTTCTTGATCGGAAGGTAGAGATCGGCGATACGCGCGGTTTCGATATGGCGCGGGTCGGCGACGATGATCTTGCAACCCTTTTCTTTGGCTCGCACGATACGCCTTGCGACGATGGGGTGCGAATCGGCAGGGTTATAGCCGAAGAGGAAAATGCAGCCCGCATCCTCCATACCGGGGATGGAGCATGACATGCAACCTGAACCAACCGTGTCCATCAGACCGAGGACAGTAGGGCCGTGTCAAGTACGGGCGCAGTTGTCTACGCTGTGGGTGCCGATGCACGCACGCGTAAACTTCTGCATGACGTAGTTCGCCTCATTGCCGCCGCCTCGCGAAGAGCCGGTGGTCATGACAGCGTTAGGACCATATTCGTCAATTATGGCCTGCATCTTAGATGCGGTGAAATCCAGCGCCTCGTCCCAGCTTACGCGCTCAAGATCCGCGCCCTTAGTGCGGCGGATCATCGGGTGCAGTACGCGAGGAGTCAAGATCTTGGTGTCGTTGATGAAGTCGTAGCCGCTCATGCCCTTAAGGCACAGCTCGCCCTGATTGGTGATGCCGTTGAGCGGTTCGGTACCCACGACCTGGCCGTTTTGGACCAGGAGGTTAAACTGGCAACCGGCGCCGCAGTACGGGCAGATCACTTTATGCTTCTCCATGACACCCTCCTTCCTTTCTCTGCTACCGAGTAATCGGTACGTATATGACAATCGTTGGGCTTGTATGGCCGCCCGTCTACGCCTCGTTTTCGATGGTGGCGCGGGCACGCTCGGCAGTCAGTTCTGCCAGGCGCTCCTCGTCTACCAGGGTGAGGCCCTTGGTCGGGCACGCCTCGGCACACGCCGGACCGCCGGGACGGTCCACGCACAGGTCGCACTTGAGCACGAAGCTCTTAGTCTGCGAACCCACGCGCACGTCGCCCATCAAGACGGGGACCTGCGTGGTCGCCACGCTCACGGCGCCAAAGGGGCATGCCATGACGCAGCTCTTGCAGCCGATGCAGTTGTCCTCGTTGACGCCGATGCGATGGTTCTTTGGATCAAAGAACAAGGCGCCCGTGGGGCAGGCCTTGGCGCACGGAGCGTCCTCGCAGTGGTGACATGCCACCGGCGCGGAAATCTCGTAGGTGCGCGTTACGCGCAAGCGAGGTGCGGCGATGTTGCCGGGAATATCGTGTGCCTCGATGCACGCCGCCATACAGGTTTGGCACCCAATGCAGCGTGAAGAATCAGCCACGACTCGTTTATTGCCCATGTTGTTCACTCCCTCCTGAATCCCATGCCGGAGAGACCCTGTCGACGTTGCCCCAAGCCGCCCGTGGTCTGGCATCGGCGTATCGAGTGCATGCGGCGAAACAGGCACTTCGATAGAATTCCTCCAACGATATACAGGTTAAATATACGCAGTTGCAGGGGGCAAACTTGAGCATAGGCCCTGCAATACGGGTGTATTGCAGGGGTTTTGGCAGGTTGGAATTATTCTCTAGAAGCTATAAAGGTGAGTGTATTACATGCGTACGCCTCAGAGATTTTTACGCGCTCTCATTTTAGATGTACTACGCTTGTATTCAAGTTAATGGTTATTTACTTGAGCGAAATAAAGTAATCGTTATAAGATGCTCAAGTATCGGCACATGCCGCATTTGACCGACTATATTGCACGCTCATTAAGGGGGCCAGTGATGTCATCGACTCAAAAACGAGCCATCCTGCAGGTGCGCATTCGCGAGGAAGACAAGCAGCATGCCGAACATCTCTACGACGCCATGGGCACATCGCTCGCCGAGGCCGTCCGTCTATTTGTCGCGCAGAGCATTTTGATGCGCAAGCTCCCCTTTCAGCCGGTCGCCGTGCGCTCAAAGGACGGCACCGCCGCCTATGGATCGCTCAAAGCATACGGTGACCCCAATCGCCGCTCCGAGGAGCGCAATGCCTGGATTGAGTACCTCGCTACAGATAGCGACGATTCGATTTTGGGTCCCGAGGAAGTAGATATCCATGAGTAGCACCATCATCGACGAGACCGTCATCCTTCGCTATCTGCTCGACGACGAGGTCCTGTCACCGCGCGCCGCCAAGGTCATCGCCACGCGCACCGCTCGTGTCTATCCCGAAATCATCACGCGCGTCGTGGTCACGCTGCGCGACGTCTATAAGGTTCCCCGCGTTGAGATTGCTGCGGCCATGAAAAGGCTGCTCGATGACGTCATGGTCGACGAGCCCACCGTTGTCGCCCTTGCCGTCAAGCTCTTTGGCAAGACCCATATGGACTTTACCGACTGCCTCCTCGCAGCCCGAACCGCCATCTACAACGATGATGTCGTGAGCTTTGGCAAGCCCATCATCCAAGGCATGATCGATTACCGTCGCAAGCGCCAAACCGCCGCCGATGCTCGCGACCGCGCCGCCGAAGCCCGCAGCCGAAGCACCGACTCCACCATCGACAAGCTCCGCCACCGCCCCCGCAGCTAACCCCATCCCCTCCTAAGTTGCGGTGAAATACGGACTGTTTCATGCCTTTAAAGGCCTCAACAGTCCGTATTTCACCGCAACTTATTGTTGGGCGGCGGAGTCGGTAGTCTCTGCTATCAGGAATCCGCAAAAGGCTTTGTAGTTGGGATACCGTAGCCGCGCATCATAGCGCCAAACTCTTCGACATCATATGTGTCCGAGAGTTTGAAATGAATGACGTTATGACCCATGGCGCGCAAGTTCGCATCGCGCAATAAGGCGGCTCGATAGGTTTTTGCCGCAGCATGTTCCAAATCTTTTTGAGTTTCGTCCTCAAACTTACCCAAACCATGAAGCTCTGCCAACATCCATGACCCATCTGGCATCTGCCAACCATAATCTGCCAGATAATAGCCGGCGCTTCCTGGCCGAGCAATCTCAACCTGAAGCTCAGGCGCAGCGACGCCAGCAAGGATCATTGCCGCTCGCGTCTCGGACTCTCCCCCGTTATCCGACCTTCCGTCCATATACTCGAACACGCCAAACGCACGGGAGATGCCATGCAAACCGCGGCAATTGGTCTGCGCATACGCACGCAGCTCCTCGCGGTCGACATCATACTCGCGAGCCAATCCATCGACGTAGCCAAGCGCATACCGAAATGCACTCGTGCGGGCAATATCGACCACCGTCCGATAGGGGTCTGTCAGCGTAAACGGGCCGAGCCGCCATACCTCACCCGGGCGCCATCGACGATACTCAACGAACTCATATGTATCGCGCCTGGAAGATCTCGGCAACAACATCTGAACGGCATTAAGCAGCGAGTAAGCGGAGCCGATACCGTACAGCAGTGCCGCCGTTGAACCGCAGAAAATGGCATCCGGCTCGACGGCCGCAATAGCAGATGCAAGCTGGAAAATGCGGGCTTCCACGTCAAGGTGGTTCCAATAAACAGGATCGGCGTACACATGGTTATAGAGTCGAATTAAAAGTTCTTCTTGCATAAGCTCACGCGCGCGCCGCTCATCCCAAGGATCAATCGTTATCAATAGCTGCTCGTCATGATGAATCCCGAGAGTGGAAAACAGCATCTTGGCATATGACTGCGGAAAATGTTTGCCTTTATCGAGCATGGCCAACCCCCATAACCATCACGGCGGAGAGAATACCATTACGCTATCGCATGCTTCCGTCCGCAGGCCTTGCCAAAAGCTGACCAAAAGCTTGACGTCGCAGGTCAAGGCTTCAAAAAATATTTCCACGCTCGGTAGACGGTCGCTACGACCCTCCCAACGGCATCAAAATCCAACCTTACAAATAGTTGCGGTGAAATACGGACTACATGGGCCATAAAAGCCGAAAAACAGTCCGTATTTCACCGCAACTTAGGTGGGGCGTGGGGCGGCATCGATTCCCGTCACCCGTACACTTACGAAAATGGCTCTGATTCCCAAAAGGAACCAGAGCCATTCATCTATCCTATGGAGCGGGCGACGGGAATCGAACCCGCGTCATCAGCTTGGAAGGCTGGGGTTCTACCATTGAACTACGCCCGCAAGATATGGTCGGGACGACAGGATTTGAACCTGCGACATCCTGCTCCCAAAGCAGGCGCGCTACCAAACTGCGCCACGTCCCGAAGGTGTTGAGCAGCTAAGGTCTAAACCTTGCGTGTCCCAAAGCGAAGGAAATTATAGGGGAGACTCCCCGCCTGTGCAAGCGCAGAAACCCTAGCTCCTCGAATGTGCGACAAAACGACTATGGAGCAGACCGATCACAAAGGCAACCACGGCAACCGGCGCCCACGCGGCACCGATATCTGCCAGTGGCAGCGCATCAAACGGTAGCCACGCGCCCGCAAAGAACGCGTCGCGAACCGAGGTGATCACGCTCTGCACCGCGACAACGCCGCCGACCCAGACCCATACCTGCGGATGAGCGTCGCAAAAGCCGTGCACCAGGCCCATCAGTACCAGCACGATGGCAACGGGATACAAGGCGTTGAGCATGGGCACCGAGAACATGAGGATCACGTCGAGGCCCACGTTGGAAAGCACGCACGAAAACGCCGCGAACACAAAGGCGAGAACCGCAAAGGGACGGCGCATGGCCTCCTCGGAGGCCTCCGCTCCCCCTTCGACCACATACGTCTCGCAGAAGTAGTGCGAGCAGCAGCTGATGAGGCCGATGCACACGTTCATGCAGGCGAGGAAGAAAATCGCAAAGACCACGACCGTGCCGACAAGACCAAAGTGCATAGAGGCCGAACGGGCGAGGATGGCGGCGCCGTTGGTGACATCGGGCATAACCGTGCCGAGCTGCATGCCGGCAAGCGCCAGACCGCAGTAGATGACGGCCATGAGTGCGCCGGCGATCACACCGGAGCGCGAAATCTCAAAGGCCACGCGATTGTCATCGGTAACACCCAACTCGTGGATGGTCTCGGCGATGATGATGCCGAAGGCGAGCGACGCGAGCAGGTCCATGGTCTGATAGCCAGTCAGAAAGCCCTGCACGGCGGCGCCTGCATCGTAAGGAGCCTGAGGCGCGGCAGCCGGTCCCAGCGGCGAAATCACGGCAGCACCCACGACCAGCACAATGAGCGCAATGAGCGCGGGGCCCGTAATGCGGCCGAGCACGCGTGTGATGACACCCGGGCGCAGCGTGAGCGCAAACGCGACGACAAAGAAGCTAACGGCAAACACCAGGCGAGCCGTACCGAGCGAGACGCCCTCGGGCAGCAGCGGCACCAGCATCTCGAAGGCCGTGGAGCTCGTGCGCGGAATAGCCAGGCACGGGCCGATGGCCAGATACACCGCCGCGACAAAGAACTCACCGAACTTGGGGTGCACGCGGCCGGCAAGCTCACGCGCCGTTCCGGCGAGCGCTACGGCGATAAAGCCCATGACGGGCAGGCCGATGGCAGCAATCAAAAAGCCAATCATGGCAAGTGGCGTGGCGGTACCGGCCTGAAGTGCCAGCAACGGCGGAATGATGAGGTTACCGGCGCCAAAGAGCATCGAGAACAGCGCAATGCCGACGGTAACGACATGGTCGGAGCGCAGGCCGCGCGGGGCGGATGAGGCCATAGGCACACCTTTCGGGTCGAAACAAAAACGGGACGGGCAAAAACACCCGTCCCGCAAGTATATACGCTCTAGCAGGCTAAATCGCGCAAAGCGTCAATCGCGGTGTCGACTTCCTCGTCCGTGTTGAAATACCCAAACGAGAAGCGAACGACACCCTGGCGTTCGGTCCCGAGCGCGCGGTGCATGAGCGGAGCGCAATGGGCACCGGGGCGCGTGGCAATCCCCCACCCTTGCATGAGCGCGTCCGAGATCTCGGCCGAATCGATATCGCCCACGTTGAGTGAGACGATCGCCGAGCGCATCGGCTGGTCAAACGCACCGTAGAGCTTAATCCCCGGAATCTTGCGCACCCCGGCAAGGAAGCGATCAGCGAGCGCACGCTCGTGGGCAGCAATCGCCTCGACCCCACCCTGGGCCTCGATAAAGTCGAGGCCGGCAGAAAGGCCCGCGATGCCGTGACCGTTGAGCGTGCCCGCCTCCAGGCGCGTAGGCCACTCAAGCGGCTGCAGTGGGTCGAAGCTGTGCACGCCCGTGCCGCCCATGGCCCACGGAGACACGTCAATGCCCTCTGCCACGGCCAGACCGCCGGTGCCTTGGGGTCCCATGAGCCCCTTGTGGCCGGTAAAGCACACGACGTCGAGCCCCATGGCTTGCATATCGATATGCGCCGTGCCGGCAGACTGCGAGGCATCGACGATCACGAGTGCACCGGCCGCATGGGCCATGGCGGCTACGCGTGCAATGTCGACCGCGTTGCCGGTCACATTGGAGGCGTGCGTCACCACCACGGCACGCGTACCGGGTGTGACCAGCCGTTCGAGCTCGTCGTAGTCGAGCGCGCCGTTCGCGTCGCAGCCCGCATGCTCAACGGTCACACCCCGCTCTACCGCCAAGCGGTTGAGCGGACGCAGCACGGAGTTGTGCTCGAGCACTGTTGTGACCACACGGTCGCCGGGGCGAACCACGCCATTGATGACGGTGTTGAGCGCCGCGGTTGAGTTGGGCGTAAAGCACACATGGTTCGCCCTCGGGCAACCCAAAAGGCGCGCGAGCTTGGCACGGCAAGCGTGAATCGTACGAGCGGCATCGAGGGCACCCGACGTGGCGCCGCGCCCGGCATTGCCGAGCGAGCACATCGCCTGCGTCACGGCATCAATGACCGTCTGCGGCTTGTGCATGGTCGTCGCCGCGTTATCCAGATAGATCATCGCACGACCTCCCACATATCAATCACGGTATAGCCCTCGGTAGGAACGCCCGCCGCGGTAAGCTCGCTGCGCAGCAGTTCCTCATCGGCAGGCAACGCCTTCCACGCCAGACCGCAGCCGGCAGCGACCTCCCCGGGCACGGGAATCGTGCGCCCGGGAAGTCCGCGCTCGATGCATAGGGTCTCGCACCCCATGGCGGCCGCCGTGGTGGGAAACGTGATGACAAGCGCCGGGCGCTTCTCCCTCATGGCAACTCCAACCAATACGCTACGGGCGCACGACGCGCACGGCCTGCTCCATCTTCTCTACAATTACGTACATGTTGGTGACCTCGCCCACCGCAAGCTGGTCTTTAATGCCATAGTGGTCGAGGCAGGTACCACAGGTAAGGATCTCGACACCCTGCTCGGCCAGACCCTTCAAGTCGTCGAGTACCGGT
Source organism: Collinsella aerofaciens (assembly GCF_028206995.1). Classification (GTDB taxonomy): domain Bacteria; phylum Actinomycetota; class Coriobacteriia; order Coriobacteriales; family Coriobacteriaceae; genus Collinsella; species Collinsella aerofaciens_AQ. The sequence continues at coordinate 43,152 of NZ_JAQLFL010000009.1, forward strand.
GAGCCCTCGACAGTGAGCTTGGCGCCGCCGTTGTAGAACAGCATGGTCGCGGGCAGCTCCTCCTGCTGCGTCACGGCGAAGATAAACGCCTTCATGAGCTTGTGGCCCAGCTCGTCGTCGCCGCGGCCCATGCAGTCGGTGTAGACGGAAATGACGAGTTTACCCTTGCCGGCGCTGGCGTCGCAGAAAGCGGCACCGTCCTGCTCGGGATCGGCCACGGCAACGGCGCCAGAGGCCGCCACGGTCACGTGCCACTCGGCGTCAGAAACCTTCTCGACCGAGGCCGTACAGCCCTTCTCCTGCGCCATCTTGGAGATGTTCTTGACGGCGGTCTCGTTGTCGACCGAGGTCACGACGGCACCCTCGCCTTCAAGCTGCTTCAGGGCTTTGAGCGTCTTGACGACGGGCAGCGGGCAGGCATCGCCCATGGCATTGACTTCAATTTTGGTAGACATAGCAAAGTCCTTTCGAAAGAACCGTTCTAGAGAACGGTAAACAGTTACATAAACGTGCGGGCTAGCGAACAACGCGAACGGCAGGACCGCCCGGCACCGGCTCGCACACGCGGCCGATTGTGGCGGCAACGCGCCCCTCGGCATCCAGGCGACGCGCAAGCTCATCCACATCGGCAGCAGATGCCGCGATAAGCAGGCCACCAGACGTCTGCGGATCGTACAGCGCGTCGAGCATGCCCGGCTCAAGGTCCTCGTCGGCAGCCACGCGCGGGCCAAAGAAGTCCTGGTTGCGGTAGGAGCCAGCGGGGATAATGCCCAGACGCGCCATGTCGAGCACCTGGTCAAAGAGCGACACCGCCCCCGACGCAAGCTCAATCTGCACGCCCGAGCCCTCGGCCATCTCGCACGCGTGCCCGATCAGGCCAAAGCCCGTGATGTCGGTGCAGCCGTGAAGCTCAAGTCCCTCGGCCAGACGAATCGGAGCCTCGTTGAGGGTGCGCATCGAGTCAAACATGGCTGCGGCCTCGTCCTGCTCGATGAGCTCGCCCTTAATGGCCGTGGTGATGATGCCCGAGCCGATCGCCTTGGTCAGCAGCAGAACATCGCCCACGCGTGCGCCGCTATTGGCGAGCATGTGGTCGAGCGCGACAAAACCGCTCACGGACAGACCGTATTTGGGCTCGTCGTCGTTGATGGTATGGCCGCCCGCGATAGAGCAACCGGCCTCGACGCACTTGTCGGCGCCACCCGCCAGAATCTGGCCGGCGACCTCAACGCCCAGGCAGCTCGGAATGCACAGCAGGTTCATGGCATGGCTCGGCCGCCCGCCCATGGCGTAGATGTCCGACAGCGAGTTGGCCGCAGCGATCTGGCCAAACAGATACGGGTCGTCGACCATCGGCGGGAAGAAGTCGATGGACTGAACGAGGCCTAAGTTATCGCCAACACGGAAGACACTCGCATCGTCGGAGGTATCGAACCCCACGAGCAGATTGTCGTTGGGCACATTTGGCAAGTCGCCCAGGACCTGGGCGAGGGCTCCAGGAGCCAACTTAGCGGCTCAACCGCTCGCGGCAGTCATAGACGTGAGCTTAATCTGATCGTCAGCCATCGATACCTCCTCTCATCGGTCAATCATTTTCTCCCAGTATACGCATGAATGCAGGCTCACGGCCGATGCATTAATTGAGCGCCTGTGCGCGAATCGCCGCGCCGATCGCTCCGGCAAAGCGAGCCTGGGGTGAGGTGGTCACCGGCGACCCCAGTAGCTCGCCCAACCGCTCCACCACGAAGGCGTTCTCGCACAGACCGCCGGTCAGATAGTACGGGGCGCCCGCGGCCTGCCCGGCCATGGTCGCCACACGCGACACGACGCTCTCGATCACGCCACGCGCAATGTTCTCGCGTGGCTCACCGCGACCGATCAGGCTGATAACCTCACTTTCGGCAAACACCGTGCACATGCTGCTGATCTTGGTGGGCTCGCCGGAACGCGCCAGGTCGGCCATCTGCTGCTGGGAAATGCCTAGGCGGTCGGCCATGATCTCCAAAAAGCGCCCCGTGCCGGCGGCGCACTTGTCGTTCATGGCAAACTTGGCCACGCGCCCGCCCTTGAGCTGGATCACCTTGGTGTCCTGTCCGCCCACGTCGATCACGGTACCGTGATCGCCAAACAGACGCACGGCACCGGTGCCGTGGCAGGTGATCTCGGTCACGACCTTGTGCGCATAGGGCACGGCAACACGACCGTAGCCGGTCGCGACCACACGCACATCGTCGGCCGCCACGTCATAGCCGGCTGAAGCGAGCTCGCCGCGCAAGCGCTCGGCCGCATCGACCGACGAATACCCCGTCGGCGTGACGCAGGTCCACGCAATGGCGCCGTCCGTCTCCACCACTGCAGCCTTCGCGGCCGTCGAGCCTATGTCGATACCAATGCCAACCACGACATCCTCCTTCTATGCGGCAAAGCAGCTATCCCTTTGCCGCATTTGTCCTACAGGGTTTCGATAAAGGCGGCGATGCGGGTCTCGATCTGGCCCATGTCGCCGTTGCTGTAGTCGGTCTCGATCTTCATATACGGAATACCCGCACCCTCGACGGCCTCCTGCATGCGTGCGCTCTCAACGTTAAAGGTGTGGCAGGCCTGCAGCACGCTCTCTACCACGCCATCGACATGGTACTTCTCGCACATGGCCAGCGTGTTTTCCAGACGACCGTCGTTGGGCGTCATGACCGAGCAGTTAATGTCCAGGTAGCGGTCGGCGATGGCGCGCAAGATGTCGGGAGCCTCCGGGTCGATCATCATGGCCGCCGTGCGCTCGCCCGAGCAGTCGTCCATGCACACGACCACACCACCGTTGGACTCGATGGTGCGACCGATCTTGTTGATCACGCCGCCCACCGGGCAGCCGGTGATCAGAATGCGCTTGGCATCCGCCGCAACCGGGCGCTCGCTCGCGTCGTAGGCCTCGCGCAGCTTGACAACCTTTTGCTCCAGCTGCTGCGTATAGGCCTCGATATCAAAGCTAAACGTACCGGCAAACATGGTGCTCATCAGGTCGACGCCGCTCATGGCCGCCGGCTGGTTGGCCTGCAGCGCAAACATCTCGAGCTGGGCCGCACGCAAGCGGTTGCGACGACGGACGGCAGCGCGCAGATCATCGTCGGTAATCGCGATGCCGTAGAAGTTCTCGAGCTCCTCCTTGAGCAGGCGGCACTCCTCGTACCAGCCCTCGCGCTCGTGGGCGCGATCGCGGCTCTGCGGCAGGTGCAGAATGTGCGTGCGCTTGAGCTCGTTGAGTAGCTCGTACATCTTCTTCTTGCCGTCGCAGGTGGTCTCGCCGATGATCATGTCGCTAAAGTACGTAAACGGGCACTTTTGCGAATAGGCAAAACCATACGTAGACTTGATGAGCGGGCACAGGTTTGCCGGCAGCACCTTCTCGGCCTCGGGAATCACCTCGTCGGACGTGCCGCACAGCGCCACGCTCGCAGCCCCCGCGGCATCGATAATCTCGAGCGGCGTGTAGCTGCACAGAAAACCGACCAGGCGATTACCCGCCTGCTTATAATCCTTGACGCGAATAAACGCCGCCTTGCGTTGCTCGTTGAACTCCTCAAACGTGGACGGCAACGGCTGCTCAATATTTTCCGACATATAACTCCTTAACAAACCTTTTAACCAACCAAGGAAACGGCTTTCCCAGGTGCCCGAGGTTGCCGTGAAAGAGGAGCGCCGCGTACTTTGGTATGCAAGCGATGGTTTGAACGGCAAGATCGGGTGCTTGGGGAAGCCGCTGGACCGGATAGCCCTAAATGGTTTCCAAGAAAGCCTCAATCCTGGTTTGCAGTTGGCCTGCATCCTCGCCGGCGTAGTCGGTCGTGATGTGCATAAACGGGATGCCGGCCTCTTCGGCGGCCTTCTCCACGGCAAACGACTCCATCTCGTAGAGCGTGCAGAACTGCAAGGCCACGTCGACGATGCCGTCGGCATGCAGGTCCTTGGCCATCTGGACAATGTCCTTCATACGCTGGTCGTTGGGCGTAAAGACGGCGCAGTTGATCTTAAAGTAGCGCTCGGCGATGGCGTCGAGCATCTCGTCGACCGTCTTACCGGACTCATCGACCAGGTCCTTGTAGTAGCGCGAGCCCGTGCAGGACTCCTCGCCTACCACAACGCCGCCGGCCTTCTCGATGAGGTTGAACAGCTTCCAGTTGGGCACGGCCATGGGCGTACCGGTGTACAGGATGCGCTTGGTCCCCTTGGGCGCCACGCCCTCGCCGGCCTCGACACGCTGCTCGCACTCAGCCGCCATATCGTTAATGGCTCCGGTCAGACGCGGCGTGTCATCCATAAAGGCGGCCTGCACGGTCAGCAGGCTATCGAGACCGCTGATGGGCGCTGGGTCGGCAGCGCGCGTGGCAGCGAGGCGCTGCAGGGCGCGACGCTTCTCATTGACGGCGTGGATGGCGGCCTTCAGACGCTCGGGCGTAATCTTGACGCCACACTCTTCCTCGATCTTGGCGGCGAGCTTCTTGACCTCGGCCTTCCAGGTCACGAGCGTCGACTCGTCGTGTACGTTGGGAATATCCATGACGTACATGTTCTTTTGCGTGGCAAAGAACTCGTAGGCTTTCTTCTTGCCATCGCAGGTGTTCTCGCCTACCACCAGGTCGCTCGACTCGATGTAGGGGCAAACCTCGCCCAGCTTAAAGCCGGCAAAGCTCTTGATGAGCGGGCAGGTGTTGCGCGGCAGATGCTCCTCGACCTTGTCGGTCGCCCAGTCGGCACCCGAGCACAGGCCAACGGGGATGCCATCGCAGGCAAGCACGATCTCCTCGGGCACGTACACACAGAACGAACCGACGATCTTGGTGGCCTCGCCGGCCTCCTTCTTGTCGAGCATCTCCTTAATACGGCCGCTGTGGATGTTGGTGGCGACAAAATCCAGGTAGGACGTGGACTTGGGACGATTGTTCTGCGTCAGGAACATATCGCCGTACATCTGGCCCACAGCGCCCAGCAGCATGTCGTGATCGGCAAGATTCATGCCGAGGCTCTCCCACATCGGATGGAAATCGAATTCTTCAGCCATGACGGTTCCCCTCTCGAACCAAATACGGATAACTACGGTATTGCTGCACGGTGGGCGGCGAAAACCCAGCCGTGCCTAAACCCGGAATTTTGGGGAACCTGCTTTGCAGCTGATTATTTAGTTGTGCGTCGTCTCTCCCGGAGCCGTGAACATACCTGCTCATATGCGGCTCCGAGCCATATACAGGGCGCGCGCCGCAACGCGACGTGAATTTGTCTTCTGCGGCATCAGCGCGTCCTCCTTTTCTCGTCGAAGGTAACTATATCAACGGTTGTCGTCCAGACGAACACCGCCGACATGCGTACGACAGCGTCGGGATGTGAGCATCTCACTGTCTGATAATTAATTATCAGACTGATAAGGTTTAGTCATGTAGAAATCGGCGAACGGCGAAGTGAAAACAAAGCGGTCGAGGACTACCTCCTCGACCGCATCGCCCCCGCATTATCGGCAAACGAGATGAATCCTGCTTGCATCAAAATGCATGCGCAGAGTCTCACCCGCCTGCGGCAGCTCTTCCACGGGTACACTCACCTTATTCACCTTCCACTGCAGACGCGTGGGCGCATCAGCACGCGGCACGTCCAGCAGCACCAGCCGCTCAAAGCGCGAATCGCTCACACGGGCCACGTGCAAATCGTAGCTGTTGCGACCGCGCTCCGCGCGATTGTCAACATGGAAGTAGCTCGCACGAATACCGAGGTACGTCACGTTATCGGGAACCTCATGGCCCACGTTAAAGGTCATGCCCCAGTCGAGGGCCTCAACTTCTTCGTCGCCGATCTTGCGCGCCCGGCTTGTGTTCTTGCAGCCCGTCAGGCGCAGTGCCGCCAGCGTCTGCGGACGGCGGACCACGTCCTCGATGGAGCCAATCTCCTCAACATGCCCGTCGTGCATCACGCAGATGCGCTGGCACAGGCGGCACGCTTCGTCGATGTCGTGGCTCACGTAGAGTACGGTACGGTTGCACACATCGAACAAGTCGAGCATGTTCTGCTCGAGGGCGCTCTTAAGATAGGAATCGAGTGCGCTCATGGGCTCGTCGAACATAAAGATGCCCGGATTCGCCGCCACCATGCGTGCAAGCGCCACACGTTGCTGCTGACCGCCCGAGAGTCGCGCGGGATAGCGGTCGGCAAAATCGGCTAGACCGAAAATGCTCAGATAACGCTCGGCGAGTTTTTTACGCGCGGCGGCGTCACCCGCGTCCTTTACACCGGCGCATACGTTATCGGCCACCGTCATGTTGGGAAACAACTGATAGTTTTGGAACAGCAGGGCGCATTTTCGCTCCTGGGGCGACAGGTTGATGCCCGCCGCCGAGTCAAAAAAGGTCACGCCGTTGACAACAATCTTTCCCTCGTCGGGCGTCTCCACACCGGCAATGCAGCGCAAGGTGCAGCTCTTGCCGCAACCTGAGGCACCGAGCAGCGCCACACGCTCCTCGCCGGCCCCAAGCTGCATGTCGAGCATAAACCCGGGGTATTTCTTTTTGATATCCAGAACGAGCGACATGGCCTATCGACCTCCCTGCGGCACCGTATCATCGCGCATGAGCTCGGCCAGCGCCTCGCGATCGATACGCAAGGCATCGCCGCCCGCCGGGTCGAGCGAATCGCCCTGTCCAGCGAGATCTTTGGCCCGTTTGCGCTCAGCACGGGAAAGGCCCCGCTCGCGATACTTTTGCGAATGCGCGGTGTACATGTTGATGAACAGGATGACCAGAAAGCTAAACACGATCACGACGGCGACCCAAAAGAAGGCCACCGACGTGTTGCCGCCCATCCATTCAAAGTAGATGGCGATGGGAATGGTCTGCGTAATACCGGCGTAGTTGCCCGCAAAGAACAGGGTGCAGCCAAACTCGCCCATCGCGCGGGCAAAGGCGAGCACCGTGCCGGCGGCAATCGAAGGCCAGCCGAGCGGCATCATGAGCTTGGTAAAGATGCGACGCTCGGACCAGCCCAGCGTGCGCGCCGCATCGAGCATCTGCGTGTCGAGACTCTCGAAGGCACCGAGCGCCGTACGGTAGACCAGGGGAAACGACACCACCACGGCAGAGATCACCGCCGCCGGCCACGTAAAGACGATCGAGACGCCGTGCGCGATAAGCCACTGTCCAACACTGGTCGAGCGACCAAACAGCATAAGCAACAAAAAGCCGCAGACCGTGGGCGGCAGCACCATAGGGATGGTAAAGACCGAGTCGAGCAGGCCCTTGATGCGGCTCGAGGTACCCATAGTCTTCCACGCGGCAAACAGGCCCAGCGCAAAGGAGATCAGCAGGGCAAGGCCGCTCGTTTTAATGGACACCCAAAATGGGCGATAGTCGATGTCGCCCAAAAAGGAGGCCAAAGAGGTCAAGGGCCCCTGCTCATCCCGCAACACGACGGACGATGCTTCTACCATTTGAGCGCTATCAAGCCAACGCGCGCCGCCCTTGGCATCACCCGAGGCTGATGCAATCACCACATAGCGGTCCCCATCCACACCGCGCTCGTCAAAGCTATAGGTATACCCGCCAGCATCAAACGTTGTTTCCGCCGTGACATACCAAGGAAGATCCACGTCCCCCAGCTGCGCACCTCCCATGCAGTTTGCGCTGTCGAGCTTGCAGACGAGGGCCTTGAGACCCGATACGCACTCGTTGTCCCGCAGATCCAATCCATACTTCTCGACCGCCTTGGGCGATATCCACACCACAACGCGATCGGCAGCAGGCGCCACTACAAGGTCCACGTCCTCGTCAACGGGAAACCTGTAGCCCTCAGGCTGGCCCTCCATGGCACGAGCGGTCCCCTTGGCCAGCCGCTCAAAACCCTCGATCCCGTAGGAAAGCCCATGAGCGGTCGCAGCAACCTGGGCCCCATCCTCAGCGCCCCCAGCAAACGCAAATCCCGGCACCCAGCAAAGCGCGAAGGTCAAAGCACAGGCGACAAGCATGCGGAATCTATTAAGCACGAAAAGCTCCAAGTGAATACAAGGACGGAGTGAAACACAAAACGATGGAATTATCGCGCCAGGCCGCACTACGCGGAAAGCTCAAAGCCGTACTTAGCCCAAATCTTCTGAGCCTTCTTGTTGGTCAGACAGAAGTCGATGAACGCCTTGGCTTCGTCGGCATGCTCGGAGCTCTCGGCGACAGCGCCCGGATACACGATGGGCTTGTGCGAGTCCTCGGGACACACGAAGGCCTCCTCGATGCCGTCGTAGCGGAAGATATCGGAGCTGTAGACAAATCCAGCCACGCAGTCGCCTGTGGACACATAGGCGGCGGCGGTACCAACTTTATCGGCCAGTGCGACCTTGTCGGCAATCTCGGGAGCATACTCACCGTCGTCGCCCTCGGTGCCGGTGTAGAGGCCCACGGAGGCCAGAGCCTGGTTGGCGTACTTTCCGGCGGGAACGGTCTTGGCGTCGCCGATGGCGATCTTGCCGTCCAGATTCGCGACGCCGGCGATGGCCTCGACCTTGGTATCGGAGCCCTCGGCGCGAATGATCACAAGGTCGTTGACGAACATGTCCTCACGCGTGTCGGCGTCGACGAGCTCGGCGGCCTCGGCGTCGTCCATGGTGCCCTTAGAAGCCGTGATGAGCACGTCGACGGCGGCACCGGCGCGCATCTGCTCGACAAGGTCGCCAGACGCCTTAAACTGCGTGTCGGCAAAGGTGGTGCCGGTCTGCTCGGTGTAGAGCTCCTGAACCTCGGGCAGGGCCTTCTCGAGCGAGTTGGCGGCAAAGACCTGCAGCTCGACAGCTTTCTTGGAAGATGCCTTAGCAGAACCGGCATCGGATCCGGCCGGCTCGGACGTCTTGCTGCCCGAACAGCCGGCAAGACCAAGGCCGGCAGCGGCGACAGCAGAAAGCGAAACGAATCCGCGGCGAGAAACCATATCGAACATGTTCAACCCTTTCGAACGCTATGCCCGGGTACCCCACCGCGGGCTTTAATCTGCAATCAGATTATACTTCTGCGCGAATAATGATAGTGAGAAATTATTCTCGTCAGAGAATATAGTTCCGAATTACTGTGCATCTCGGCGTCGCTTCGGCGGAAAACAAAGGCGGAGCAGCCGTTCAGGTCGCCCCGCCGCAGTTAAACCGCTTAGTTGGTATGTCCGCCGCCAGCTGTCATCTGAGCCGCATGCTCCAGCTGGTCTGCTATGGCCTCCCAGCTTTCGCGGGCGGCCTTCGTAGAACCGGGAAAGTTTACGACAAGTGTATGACCTCGTTGCATGCAAATAGCGCGCGAGAGCATGGCGCGGCGCGTCTTGGTCATCGAATACGCGCGGATTGCCTCTGCAATACCCGGCACATCGCGGTCGCAGACGGCACGCGTCGCCTCGGGCGTCACATCTCGCATCGAAAGCCCCGTGCCGCCGCAGGTGAGCACGACATTGGCGTGGCACTCATCGGCAGCTTCCACAATGGCATCACCGATCTCGCTGACGTCGTCGCGCACGACCACATGCGAGGCGACCGTCCAGCCCTGTGCCTCGATAAGTTCCTCGAGTGCAGCTCCGGCCTCATCCTGCAAAAGATCGCGTGTGTCCGAGCACGTCACGATCGAAATCTTCAACTCCATAGCGTTCCTCCTATAGCGCCGTTCCCTCGGGCAGGTCGACGCGAACAACGTCCACGGCATCTCCCGCCTTGAGCTCGCACGGTCCTTCGTCAATACGCAACAGGCAGTTCGCACGCTGCATAGTTCCAAGCAGCGCCGAATTCTGTGTCTTAGCCTCGGTCACCAACAACTCACCGGTCTCGGGGTCGCGCAAAACCGTGGCGCGATCGAAGAAGCGGCGATGCTGTCGCTTTTTCACGCCGTGCGCGAGCGTCGCCTGCTGCACGGGACGCGTACCCTCGGCAAAGCCGCGCATCTTGCGAATCGCCGGGCGGGCGAGCATCTCAAAGCCCACATACGCCGCGGCCGGATTGCCTGAAAGCCCCAGGTAGGGCTTACCCCCGAGCAAGCCAAACGTGATGGCCTTGCCCGGACGCATCGAGATGCGGTCAAACAGCACCTCGCCCTCGCGCCGGACGAGCGCCGTCACATAGTCGTAATCGCCCGCCGAGGCGCCACCGCTCGTAATGACAAAATCGCACTCTCGCGTGGCGCGATGTACCAGCTCGGCAATCGCTTGCTCATCATCGGGCGCGATGCCGTAGAACACGGGCTCGGCGCCGGCATCGAGTGCCTCGGCCATCAGCGCCGAGGAGTTGGAATCGCGAATCTGACCACGCGCCGGTACCTTACTCGGTGCGACCAGTTCCGTGCCCAGCGAGATGATGCCCACACGCGGGGCAGCGTGCACCTTCACGCTCGCGTATCCGGCGCTCGCCAGCAGACCCGCGCCCGCCGGAGCCACGACCTCGCCGGCGTGCATCACAACATCGCCGGCATGGGTCTCCTCGGCAGCAGAGCGAACGTTCTCCCCTACCTTGGCCGGCGCCGAAAAGCGAACGTGCGAGCCCTCGTTGCCGTCACCGTCGAGCACATCGACGATCTCGTACTTCACCACGGCATCGGCACCCTCGGGCACCGGCGCGCCTGTCATGATGCGGACCGCCTCGCCCGCACCGATTGCGCCCTCAAACACATGGCCCGCGGCCTCGTGTCCGATAACGTCGAGCGTCACCGGCGCCTCGCCAGATGTCTGCACCAAGTCCGCCGAGCGCACGGCATATCCGTCCATAGCGCTGTTGGCAAACGGCGAGATATCGATATCGGCCACCGCGTCCTCGGCCAAGGGAAAACCAGCCGCCTGCCACACGGGAATCTCGACGAGATCGGTCGGAGCAACGTGCGACAGGACAATCGACTGTGCGTCCTCCAGTGGAATGAGTTTCTCTGCCATATGCACCTCTTAATGCCACGGCGCACAACAGGGGCGCCAATTCTTTATGCTTGTCTCAGTATAATCCCCCAACGCACGACCGCGACTCGGCCTGTACCCGCAAATACACCTGTCGGTTGCAGGCCGCGAAACAGAATGGAAACCAACCCACCGGCTCGTCGCGTTTACCGCGTTTTATAATGCTTGCGTTGCAACCTAAAAGAGGAACGTATGGCTCATAACGACAAACCCGAAAGCGCAAACAAAGCGCAGGATCATTCCCAGCCGCTCGACGACGGCGGCTTTTTCTCCCTTAATGACGTCATCACGGCAGGCAGGCATCAACTTACCCGCTCCGAGCATCTCTTGGCTGCCGACACGCGCCGCAACGCCCGCAACCTACTTGCGAGCGCTAAGTTGCTCGTACTCGTCGTCATCGTCTCGCTCGCCATGGGCGTTGCCGCTTGGGCGTTTTTGGCCTCGCTGAATATCGCGACCGACTATCGCGAGCACCATGTGTGGGTCTACGCCTTGCTTCCCGTTGTGGGCGTTGCCACCGCATGGGTGTACAAAAACCACGGTCTTGCCGCCAAGCGTGGCAACAACCTGGTCATCGACTCCGCTCTGGGCACACGCCTCATCCATATGCGCATGGCCGTCCTCACCTTCGTCTGCTCCACGCTCACGCACCTAACGGGCGGATCGGCCGGTCGCGAGGGAGCCGCGGTGCAGATTGGCGGCACCATCGCCAGCAACATCTCGAGCCTCGCCCACCTCAAAAAGCATGACCACCACGACCTCATGCTCGCCGGCATCTCGTCGGCCTTTGGCGCCGTATTCGGCTCGCCCCTTGCCGGAGCTTTCTTTGGCATGGAGATGTGCTTTATCGGCAAGATCGACTACACGGCGGGCATCTACTGCCTGGTCGCCTCATTTACCGGCTACTTTACATCACTCGCCCTAGGTACCGAGTACGAGGCGAATGTTATCGCCAGCGTTCCCAACATGACACCACGGACGGTTGTCATCGTTGTTATCAGCGCCATTATCTTCGGTCTGACGGCACGCCTCTTTGCCTGGTCAGTTCGAACCGTCAAGAGCCTGTACGGTCGCTTTATCACCAATTATCTTATTCGCGCACTCATAGGTGCACTCGTGGTTTTGGCCGCCTATGCCCTCCTCGACGCCTGGGACTACGCCGGCCTTTCCACGTGGCTTTCCGGCGCCGGATTTGCCGGCAACACCACCCTGGCGGACGCAGTCATCAAGTTGGTCGTCACAGCGCTCACCCTGGGCGCCGGCTTCCAAGGCGGCGAGGTCACGCCCCTGTTTGGTATCGGTGCGGCGCTCGGCGGCTGGATCGGTTGCCTCGTCGGAATCGATCCCAGCTTTCTAGCAGCGCTGGGCATGCTCGGCGTGTTCTGCGCCGGCCTTAACGTGCCTATCACCACCTGTATGATGGCCATCGACCTGTTCCACGGCACGGCAGCCGGGTTCTTTGTCATCGTGGCCTTTATCAGCTACCTAACCGCCGGACACCGCGGCGTGTACCCCGCCCAGCGCATCATCTCGCCCAAGCGCCGTTCGCTTATTGTGGATGAGGGCGGTACGGTAGCGGATGCTATCGAGCGCCACAACGACCTGATAGAGTAGACGTAAGTATTCGACGTGCAGCCACAATCGGGGGCAATTCGACCTGAGCGCGACCGCACCGTCACGTCATACGCCGGGAGTCGCCCCATGCACGCAACTGATTTTGGCCTCACGCTCATCATCGCCAACCCAGCCGCCCAGTCGGGTGCGGCGCGCGAAGTTGCCGAGCGCCTGCAACGCTTTTTGGATATGACCGCGCGCGCATCCCAGTTTGACCTGGTGCTGACCGAGCGCATGGAACACGCCAAGGAGCTGGCCGCACAGGCTCAGGGCTATCGCACCGTTATCGCCCTTGGCGGCGACGGCGTGATTCACGAGGTCGTCAACGGGCTTATGACGCAAGAGGAGGACACCCGCCCCGCTCTTGCCATCCTACCCGTGGGCTCCGGCAACGATTTTGCCCAAACGCTCGGCATCGACGATTTCTCCGGTAAGGATTTTGGCGCGCTGCTCACCTGCGAGCTGCAGCGTCAGGACATCGGGCGCATTCGCTTATGGAACCCCACAAGCGGCAGCGGCGAGGCTACCGTTGAGTACTACGACCAGACGCTTTCGGTCGGCATCGATGCCGCCATCGGCCTTGGCACCACCGAGCTACGCAAAAAGACGAGCCTCACCGGCGCGCCGCTCTACACTCTTTCGGGACTTGAGCAGTTTGGCCTACGCTATCGCAATTACCCCATGACCATCAGCTTTGATGGCGCACCCGCCGAGCGCGTGCGGGCGATTATCATGGCCATCCAGCTGGGACCCACCTATGGCTCGGGCTATCGCATCTGCCCCGATGCCGACCCCTGCGACGGCATACTCGACGTCTGCTACGCCTGCGGCCCCGTCCCTCGCGCGGTTGCCCTGCCTATGTTTCTTTCGGCCAAGGACGGCCACCATACCAAGTTGCCGCCGGTTCGCATGCGCCGCTGCCACCATGTCGAGCTCACCTTTGAGGAGCCCAACTATCCCATCCAGGCCGACGGCGAGCCCATCGTCGCCTCGCGCATCGAGGTCGACATCCTTGCCGGCGCCCTCCACGTCTGGCACCCCACCCGCTAGCCCCACCTAAGTTGCGGTGAAATAGGGACTGTTTATGTAGCTAAAGCCGCAAAACAGTCCCTATTTCACCGCAACTTATTGATAAGATCATTCCTCCCCGCCCAGCTTGCGACGGTTGGCCTTTTTAATCGCATTGAAGTGTTTGTCGTTGAGCCTGCGCTGGCGCGATCGCTGTGGCACTTTGGTCTTGACGCGGCGGCGCGGCGGACGCCCGCGACGCTCAAGCTCAGCGCGCAGCTTACGTAGGCAGCTGCTACGGTTTTGGAACTGACTGCGGCTCTCGCGCGCCATCACGACAATCCCCGAAGGGATATGTTTCATGCGTACCGCCGAGTCCGTCGTGTTCACGCCCTGTCCGCCCGGACCCGTCGCGCGAAGCACCTGCACCTCGCAATCGCGCGCCAACTCCTCGGCCGACATCTCGGCATAGCGCGCATACTCGCGCCATCCCATCTTATTCTCATCCATATCAACACCTCCCCTCATACAAAAAATGTGACAAAGGGACAGTCCCTTTGTCACATCGCATACCAATCGCTTGTGTTGCGCGCTTAGGCGAAGGTGATCTCGCCGTTCTCGCAGTCCATATCGGCGATACGTGCCAGGCTCTCAACGCGGAAGCCGCGCTTACGGAGCTTATCGCCGCCGCCCTGGAAGCCCTTCTCAACGGCGATGCCAATGCCGGCAACTTCGGCGCCCGCAGCCTCGCAGATCTTAATAAGGCCCTCAAGCGCGCAGCCGTTGGCCAGGAAGTCGTCGATAATCAGGACCTTGTCGCCCTCGGACAGGAAGCGCTTACCCACAATGACCGGGTACTCCTTCTGCTTGGTAAAGGAGTAGATGGTCGTGGCATACTGCTCGCCGTCGAGGTTGATGGACTGCGCCTTCTTGGCAAAGACCACCGGCACGCCGCCAAAATGCTGAGCCGCGATGCAAGCCATGCCAATGCCCGAAGCCTCAATCGTCAGGATCTTGTTGATCTCGACACCCTCGAACAGTCGGGCCCACTCGGCGCCCATGTGGTCGAACAGCCCAACGTCGCATTGGTGGTTGAGGAAGGCATCAACCTTAAGGACGTTACCGGCCTTTACGATGCCGTCATGGCGAATACGATCCTCAAGCTCCTGCATGGCGCAACCCCTTCTCGCGGCAACGATACCGCGCGATTAATAAACGTTGTTCGATAGTCTACCACGGACCGACCCCCGCCCGCCCCACAAGCCACATCGCACCACAAACCAGTCTTTTTGGGACGGCGCGAATCGTGGCAGACAGCCTCCCAACATGCTAATGGCGGGCGCGCATCTTCACCAAACGCACCATGGCAAGCGCAAAGCCCACGGCGGCCACAGCCATGAGTACGTAGAACACCGAGCGAAAGCCGAATAGGAATACGTCCGGACGACCTGTAACAAAACTGGTCACGGCCTCGCCCATTGCCACGCTCATCTGCCCATACAGGATATGCGACGCCGCCGTAATGCCGAGCGCCATGCCGGCGTAGCGTGCCAAACTACCCAGGCTGCCCGCAAAGCCGAGCGCTTCGCGCGGAGCCGAGCCCATATACAGCGAGTTGTTGGGGCTCTGGAAAATCGACGTACCGCACGACATAAACGCGGCACAGCACACAATCACAGGGATGGAAGAGTGCTCGTCGAGCGTACTTACCGCAAAGAGCCCGCACACGTACACGCCCAGGCCGACCGCCGTGGGACCCTCGCAGCCAACACGGTCCGAAACCGCACCCGAAAGCGGGCCGATAAAGGCATTCACCATCGGCAGCGCCAAAAACAGCAATCCGGAAATGTCGGAACCAAAGCCGTGGGCGTCCTGAAAATAGAACGGCAGGATAAACTCGGATGCGCCAATACCAACGAACACGATGAGCATGCAGGCAAGGTTGATGGTAAAGGCCGAATTTGCAAAGCAGCGACGAGTGGCCTCGGCAAGGGACATGGGACGGTCGCCGGCCTCCGGCTTAACATGCGGCAACGTGTAGAGCCCCACGATAAACGAGATGACGCCAATGGGCAGGTTGATGAGGAAGATGCTCTCCCAGGGAAAGCTTGCCACCAGCATGCCACCGAGCACGGGGCCACACATCATGCCGAGGGCCACGAAGGTCGCGAGAATACCCATGGCACGGCCTCGTTCGCGCGCCGGAAACGACTCGGTGATGATACCCATGTTGTTGGCCATGGCCGCCGCGCAACCGACACCCTGAACAATGCGTGCCAGGATAAGAACCTCGAGCGAGGACGAAAGGCCGCACAGCAGCGAACCGACCGAAAAGACGATGACGCCCAGCTGGAACACATTCACCTTGCCGCGCACGTCGCCCAGACGGCCAAACGGCAACATAGCCACGCATGTCGCAAGCAGATACACCGAGCTTACCAGCTGAATGCGATCGAGGCCCACGCCCAGCTCCTTTTGCATCACGGGCAGCGCCACGGTCACGACGGTCGAATCCAGACACACCATAAACGTCATGATGAGCACGGTAAACAGAATCGCCCACTTGTTCTTGCCATGGGTGTCGCCCTCTAGGGCAATGTGCTCGCGGCGCAGCTGCTCTGCAGTTTTCTCCATATCCATCCTTTCGAGTGGCCCAACGCAAAAAAACGGGGCCCAATCGCATGCAAACAGCCGCAATTGGGGTCCCGCCTACGGAATCGGAACGAAAGGTCGCCGAAGCTTTCTGCCAGCATCGGCGCCTCGCACGAACGCTAGCCTAGCACTGCTCGAGCGCCTGCTCAAGGTCGGCAATCAGATCGGCCGTATCCTCGAGGCCGCACGACAGGCGCACCATGTCGGCGGAGATACCGCAGGCGATGAGCTCCTCATCGTTCATCTGGCGGTGCGTAGCGTTAGCGGGATGCAGGCAGCAGGTGCGGGCGTCGGCCACATGCGTGGCGATCTGGGCGAGCTTGAGGCTCTTCATAAAGGTCTCGGCCGCCGCGCGACCACCATTAAAGCCAAAGCTCACAACGCCGCAGGTACCGTTTGGCATGTACTTCTGAGCGAGGTCATAGTACTTGTCGCCCTCCAGGCCCGGATAGCTCACGAAGCGCACCTTGGGATGGCTCTGCAGGAACTTGGCAACGGCCAGGCCGTTCTCGCAATGACGCGGCATGCGCACATGCAGGCTCTCGAGCGAGCTGTTCAAGAAGAACGCCGCCTGCGGGTTCTGCATGGGGCCAAGATCGCGCATGAGCTGCGCGGTGGCCTTGGTAATGAAGGCGCCCTCGCGACCGAACTTCTCGGCATAGGTCACGCCATGGTAGCTCTCGTCAGGCGTGGTGAGACCCGGGAACTTGTCCGCATGGGCCATCCAGTCAAACTGGCCGTGGTCGACGATCACGCCGCCCAGGTAGGCAGCATGTCCATCCATGTACTTGGTGGTGGAGTGCGTAACGATGTCGGCGCCCCACTCAAAGGGACGGCACATCACGGGCGTCGGGAAGGTGTTGTCGACCATCAGCGGCACGCCGTGGTCGTGCGCGGCCTTGGCAAAGCGCTCAATATCGAGCACGGCAAGCGCGGGGTTGGCGATGGTCTCGCCAAAGACGAGCTTGGTGTTGGGCTGGAAAGCGGCCTCCAGCTCCTCATCGGTGCAGTCGGGTGCGACGAACGTGCAGGTCAGGCCCATGCGGCCCATAGTGTGAGCCAGCAGGTTGTAGGTGCCGCCATAGATGGCAGAGCTCGCGACCACATGATCGCCGGCACCGGCCACGTTAAAGATCGCGAGGAAGTTCGCAGCCATGCCCGAGCTCGTGAGCATCGCAGCGGTGCCGCCCTCCATCTCGCAGATCTTGGCAGCAACCAGATCGCACGTGGGGTTCTGCAGGCGGCTGTAGAAGTAACCGGACTCCTCCAGGTCAAACAGCTTGCCCATATGCTCGGACGTATCATACTTCCACGTGGTGGACTGGTAGATAGGCACCTGGCGCGGCTCCGCGTCACCCGGGCGGTAGCCGCCCTGAACACAGGTAGTACCGATGGTCTGCTCGCTCATATCTAGCTCCCTTGCTTGGGTTTTGATTTATTCGGTTCACGATACCGCTACCCCGCAGCCCTCTCAACCCATCCCCAAGGTAGGTTATGGGACAAATCGATCAGGGGTATTTATCTCAAGCCTTGGGCATTTGCTCGACAGAGAAAAATGAGGCATCCATGAAGCTCTCGATGATTACACGCACCGTCACGGGTACCATAAGCGGGTAAACCGTGACCAAGGAGACAACGATGAAGCAAATCGATACGGCCCAGCTCGACATCACCGCCTGTCAGGCTCAAGCTGCCGAATACCACGCCCGTGGCTTTAACTGCGCCCAGGCCGTTGCCTGCACGCTCGCACCTGCCGTCGGGCTCGACCCCCAGACTGCCTTTACCCTCACCGAGGGCTTTGGCGCCGGCATGGGTGGCATGACCGAGACCTGCGGCGCCATCTCGGGCGCCGTGGCCATCATGGGCTTTGTGATGAGCGACGGCATGGAAAACCCCAAGACCAAGGGCCAGACCTACAAGCTGTCGCGCGAAATCGCCAAGCGTTTTGGCGAGAAGAACACGACGACCGTCTGCGGCACGCTCAAGGGCATCGGATCGGATAAGGGTCCGCTCCGCAGCTGCCCCGGCTGCATCGACGATGCCATCGAGATCGCCTGCGATGTGCTAAAGCAGCTCGCCGAGTAAACGGCAGCAACATAAAACGACGGCCGGCGCGTTTGGGATCCATCCAAAAAAACGCCGGCCGTCGCCGTTAGAACTCGGCAAATTTGGGAGCGCCGACCTCGATCTCTTCGCGCCCCGCCATAAGCTCGCGCATCTTGGCGCAAAATTGCTCCTGCTCCCCCGCTTTGAATACCAGGTGAAGTGTCACGGCATCCGCGTAATCGGTATCCGAAACCTTGGCACCCGAATCCTGCGCCAAACGAAGCACCTGCTCGTACTGCGGATAGGCCACATGCACGTCAACAGGCACGACGCTTGTCATCTCAACGATCTGCCCTGCCTCCTGAGCCGCGGCCACCGCCGCCTGCGTCGCCGCGGTATAGGCGCGTACCAAGCCACCAGGCCCCAACAGCGTGCCACCAAAATAGCGCGTCACCACGCAGCAAACTTTTTTGAGCCTCGCACCGCGCAGCACCTCGAGCGTCGGCATGCCGCTCGTGCGGCTCGGCTCACCATCATCGCTCTGGCGCTCGCGCCCATCGACCAAAATCCACGCGGGAACATTGTGTCGAGCGTCGTAATGACGCTTGCGAACCATCTCGATAAAGGCATTCGCCTCATCCTCGGACTCAATATGGACCAGCTGGGCAATAAACCGGCTCTTGCGGTCCACAAACTCGCCCGAAGCCTCATTATTCGATTGCAGAGTAAAATAGCTGTCCAACAAAGCCCCTCAACAACAAGCAAAGCAACAAACAGCCTCAATAATACGGCAAAGACCGTACCGATAACCCCGGTAAATAGAACGGCGACGCCGATGACCAGGCAAAGACAGCGAGATGCCAAGAACGGAACCGCCGATGATTCCGTCAACGAAAGCGAGAACCCATCAGCGCGAGCAAGGTGCCTTGAAAGACAAGATTGCAACAGAAATGAGGCTGCCGATGACCAGGCAAAAACAGCGAGACGGCGTCAGCTGAGTCGATTTGGCCCGAAAGAGGAGGGAGCACGCCTTATGGCGGCGACCGACGAATGAGCGCCAAATCGGCCAGCTGACGCCGTCGCAGCGTCGACAAGAATGCTGAGCGGGCCTATAAGCCGGGTTCTGTCGTGAACGGTCATTTATCTTGTCTGCACGTTACCGTGCAGCTCCACGCACGCTACCCGAACGCGGACCGGGCCGGCCCATAGCGTTCCTATTCGCGCTTGCTCCGGATGGGGCTTGCCAAGCCGCCGTGTTGCCACGACGCTGGTGGTCTCTTACACCACCGTTTCAGCTTTTCCCTTTACGCCTTGCGGCGCAGGTGGGAGTCTTCTTTTCTGCGGCGCTTTCCGTCGGATCACTCCGCCCGGCCGTTAGCCGGCATCCCGCCCTCTGGAGCCCGGACTTTCCTCACGCGTACTGCAAACAGCACATCGCGCGACCGTCTGGCCCACTCAGCAGTGCAAGAGTGTAGCACACCGTCACCACAGGCAATGGCACAACACAAGCGTTCGACACGATAAACCAAGAACCACGCCATGCAGTACAATAGGGTTGTCGATGGGCAACGTCGTCAGTCGAGACGCGACCGCGCTCCGCACCCCTCCGTCTACTCGGTGCGTTCCCGCCTCCTCCCCGAGGCGGGATGTCGACATTTTTCACGCACCGACAACCCAATAGCAAACAGACAACCCGGGCAGCATTGCGCACGGGTAGCATCGCGGCTTATAGGACAAAATGTGTGTCCCGATAGAACACCCGTTTCCATCCATTAATCCAGCCAGAACGGGTACGGGCCCCTGTGGTGGAGGTCCTCCCACACGGCCCTGTCGCCCCACTCCGGCCCTCCGTCCTCGCGCGACGGCGAGGCGGAGTAGACGCTGAACAGGAAGTCGATGTCCGCGTCGGTCGGCATCGCGGCGAGCTTCTCGCGCGCCGTCCTCGCGTCCCCCGAGTGCGCGTGGCACCACCAGAACACCGCCTTCACGCGCTTGACCGACGTCAGCCCCCGGTGGTTGCGCAGGACGGCCCTCAGCTGCGAGTTCACCCCTCCCTCGATCATGTTGTTGGTCGACGGCAGCGGGCCGGCCTTGGCCAGGGCGGGGTCGAGGTAGGTGAACAGCGTCCCCGCCGACACCAGCGACGACAGCGACGAGCGCGCCCGCCTCAGCCTCTCGTGGGTGTAGACCCTCCTGCCGTCCACCACGGTCCTGTCCTCCAGGAAGTCGGCCCAGAACCCGCACCAGTCGAGGTAGCGCTCGACCCAGAGCTCGGCCTGGTGCAGCGTCTCGATGCCCATGAGGTCGCGCGCGATGAGGTAGAGCTCGCGCCCCGCCTGGAGCTTCGGCCGCGTCGTCGTGTAGCGCTTGACCTGCGAGAAGGCGTGGAAGGCGCACCTCTGGACCCTGGTGCGCGGCCAGGTCTCGCGCACGGCCTTGGCGAATCCGCTCCCGCCGTCGGTGACGACCACCTCGGGCGCCGGGATCGGCGCCATGAGGGCCGACCACGCCCTCGAGTTCTCCGACCTGGCCATGTACCAGGAGACCACCCTCTCGCCGCTGCAGCATATGAGCACCACGAGGTCGCGCGCGACCCAGATCCCGTCGACGTAGAGCACGCGGTGCAGCTCGCCGTCGGGGACGGGCATGGGCCAGACCTCCCAGAACTCGGCCGTCCTGCGCCTGAAGGACCGTCCGCCGCCCGGCATCGCCGCCTGGGAGTCCTTGGAGAGGAGCCACCCGAGGAACTCGTCCAGCCTTGCCGCCGCGTCGTCGTACCTCACCGTCGTCGACGCGCCGCAGGCCGTGCACCTCCACCGCTGGGACCCCGATGAGGTCCTGCCGTTGCGCTTGGTCCGACCGCCGCAGTAGGGGCAATAAACGGCCTTCATGGGCACCTCTTCCGAAAGGGTATTTAACGGTTCCGGAAAAGGTTATCTACCTGCGGGAACGATAGGCAACCGGACACACATTCTGTCCGAGCGGTTAAAAGCGGGCACGGAATTTAAACGGCTGAAAAAGGGGCATCGACCTGCGCCGATGCCCCCAACGTGGACACACGTTTTGTCCTATAAGCCAGCATCGCGCGCCTCAGCACCAAATGCAAAAAGGGACCCGTCCATTACGGACGGGTCCCTTAAAACAAGTGATCGTCAAACCGATTTACTCGGCGTCGGTCTCCTCGTCCTTCTTCTCGGAAGGAAGCGGGGTAACCTCGATCTCGACGCCCAGAGTCTCAGCAGCGGACTTCATGGACAGGGAGATACGACGACGGTCGAGGTCGATCTCCATGACCTTGACCTGAACCTTGTCGCCCACGTGGGTGACCTGAGAAGGCTGATCGACGTGCTTGTTGGCCATCTCGGAGATGTGAACCAGGCCCTCGATGCCCTCGCCCAGGTCGACGAAAGCGCCGAACGGGACAAGCTTGGTCACAGTGCCCTCGACGATAGCGCCGACGGGGTACTTCTTGACCAGTGCACGCCACGGATCCTCGGTGGTCTGCTTGAGACCCAGGGAGATGCGCTCGCGGTTGAGATCGACGTCGAGAACCTCGACCTCGACCTCCTGGCCGACCTTGACAACCTCGGAAGGATGGTTGACGTGGTTCCAGGAGAGCTCGGAGATGTGGATGAGGCCGTCGATACCGCCGAGGTCGACGAAGGCGCCGAAGTCGACGATGGAGGAAACGGTGCCCTGGAGACGCATGCCAGACTTGAGCTTGGACAGGATCTCGGAGCGCTCGGCCTTACG
Organism: Collinsella aerofaciens; assembly: GCF_028206995.1. Classification (GTDB taxonomy): domain Bacteria; phylum Actinomycetota; class Coriobacteriia; order Coriobacteriales; family Coriobacteriaceae; genus Collinsella; species Collinsella aerofaciens_AQ. The sequence goes on from NZ_JAQLFL010000009.1 coordinate 65,154, forward strand.
GGACTCCTCGAGCACGACGCGACGGGAGAGGACAACGTTGTTGCGGTTGCGATCCATCTCGATGACGCGAGCCTCGATGCGGGTGCCCATGTAGGAGGTGAGGTCCTTGACACGACGGAGGTCGACGAGGGAAGCGGGCAGGAAGCCACGCAGGCCGATGTCGAGGATCAGGCCGCCCTTGACAACCTCGATAACCTCGCCCTCGACGTTCTCGCCGGAGTTGAACTTCTCCTCGATGCGGTTCCAAGCACGCTCGTACTCGGCACGCTTCTTGGACAGGACCAGACGACCGTCCTTGTCCTCCTTCTGGAGAACCAGAGCCTCGATGGGATCACCGAGTGCAACGATGTCTGCAGGGTTAGCGTCCTTGCGGATGGACAGCTCGCGGACCGGGATAACGCCCTCGGACTTGAATCCGATGTCAACGAGCACCTCGTCATGCTCGATCTTAACGACAGTGCCGTTAACGAGATCGCCCTCATCAAAGTCGGTAATCGTACCGTCGATGAGGTTGTTCATCTCCTCCTCATTGACATCGTCAAGAGAGAAAATGGACGAGTTCTGAATCTCACTCAAAGGTGGACCCCTTTCGAACTACGGGGCCCCGATTGCTAGGACCTACAGAAGGGTGCGACAAGCACACAACGTTTAGGAACACTCGGGAGCCGACAGATACTAATGTGACGCTTATGCAATCACGTTCGTATAGGTTACGGGGAAATGAGTTCGATTTCAAGCGTGAACTGCGATTTTTTACTCGTGTGGAGACTTTTTCGTAATCTTATGAACACACGTCTCCGCAACTTGACGATAACCAGCCAGGCATTCGGCTTTGGGGTAAAGTATCCGGAGCCAACGACTCTAGATCAAATTTACGAGAAAGGTGCCCGCGTGCTCAAAGCAGTCGTTTTCGATATGGACGAGACGCTTCTCAGCATCAACCTCAACGCGTTCATCCTTCGCTATTTTAAGGATGTCTCTTCGATGCTCGCGGATATCGGCCGCCGCAGCCGCGGTGGCACGATGGCACGCCTCGGCACCATCCTGGTCGACCTCAACGCCAATCGCCGCAGCGGCACGGACAACCGCACCAATCTTGAGTTTTACCAAGAAGAGGTCGAGCGCCGATGCGGGATCTGCCTCTCCGATCCCCTCATCTACGAGGCGTTTACCTACTACGAGCGCGAAGTTCTTCCGTACAAGAACGACGATATCATTAACGCCCACGCCATGCCGGGCGCACACGCCGCGCTCCAGGCCGTACAGGACGCAGGGCTGCGCTACGCGCTCTTTACCAACCCCAGCTTTCCCCAGGGGGCCATCGAATGCCGCATGGGTTGGGGCGACCTGGCTGACGCCCCCTTTGAGCTCGTCACGCACATGGGAAACGCTACCCGCTGCAAGCCTGATGCCACCTACTATCTAGAGCAGCTTCAGGTGATGGGGCTCGAGCCACACGAGGTCCTTATGGTGGGCAACGATCCCAAACGCGACTTCCCGTCCCCCGATTGCGGCATCCAAACCGCCTTTGTGGGCCAGGGCAAGCCCAGCCGAGCCACCTGGCGCGGAACCATGGAAGACTTCGCCCGCGACTTCAACGCCGTAATCGAAGCCTTCTACGAACACCAAATAGCCAACGAACTGTCATAGAACCCCTCACTCGCTCCAAACAAAACAACGCCGCAGGTTGAGCATAAGCCAGCGAAAACGCCCCTAAGCGAGCAATGTGCCTTGAAAGAGGAGGGCATAGGCCTTCTGGCCATGCCCGACGATTGAAAGGTAGATTGCCGCTTAGGGGCGTTTGCAGCGTCGACCGGTTACGCGGTTTGGTAAAACCGCGTAACTAACAAACCTGGGTTTTGCCGATCATGATGTTGAGGATCTCGACGTCGGTATCTTTCATACCCACACGGCCCACGTAGCCCATGCTGGCGATTGTCTGCTCAACGGTATCTTGGATCAGGCCCTCGCCGGCGCGGAAGCCGCGACCCTGCATGGCCATATCATGGCCCAGAATCGCCGCATCGACGGCAGCCGAGATCTTGGCGGCACAGCTCGCCTTGGCGCCGTCGCACACGATGCCGCCCACGTTACCGAGCGTATTCGAGACCGTCGCGCCAATCTGCTCGCGCGTGCCACCGCACAGCCAGGTAATCGCAGCGCCGGCGCCGCACGCGGCGCAAATAGCACCGCAAAACGCCGAGAGCGCACCAATATAGCTCTTGATATGCACGGCGATAAGATCGGACAGCATCACGGCGCGCACCAGGCGCTCGTGGTCGCAACGCAGGTACTCGGCATACTCCATGACGGGCAATGCGCAGGTAATGCCCTGATTGCCCGAGCCGCACACAATGGCGACCGGCAGCGCGCAGCCGTTCATGCGGGCGTCGGACCCGGCGGCCGCACGGGCACGGGCACGGCAGGCGACGTCATCGGCACGAGCACCCAGCAGCGTGCGGCCCACCTCGGCGCCCCAAGCGTGCGCAAGGCCCTCGGCACTGATCGCGCCATTCAGCTCAATCTGACGCTCAACGGCAGCGCGGGCGTCCTCAATGTCGCCGTCCTCAATAAAGTCGATGATGGACTCAATCGACATGGGCGTGTCGGCCTTATCCGCCGCACGCTCGGCCACCACGCGCTCGGCGCAGGCGGCACACTCCCCCGCTGACTTGCCGCATACCGGAATACCGTCGAGCGTATGGCACGTGACATTGGTGTGGTGATCGGTAATCTCGACGACCGCGGTATGGCCCCCGGCCGTCGCAGTCACCTTGATGTAGAGGTTGGGCACACCCTCGACAAGCGACACATCGCAGTAGCCGGCGTCGGCGAGGAGCTCGGCCACGCGTGCACGGTCTTCATCGTTAACGCTCTCAAGCACCTCGAGCGCGCTCTTGGCGTCGCCGCCCACGGCACCCAGCACGGCCGCGGCCTCAATACCGTGCATACCGCCCGAGTTGGGCACGGTCACACTCTTAACGTTCTTGATGATGTTGCCCGAGCAGGCAACGTCCATATGATCGGGTTCGCAACCGAGCGTCTGACTCGCCAGCGCCGCTGCATAGGCAACGGCAATGGGCTCGGTGCAGCCGAGTGCACAGACAAGCTCGCGGTTCAAAACATCGCAAAACGCGGCATCACGAAGGGAATCGGTAGGCATAGGTATCTCCTGCTTGCATAACGGGCTGGGCTCTCAAAAAAGTTAGCTCCTTTATTTGATAACAATGCATCAAAAACCGCAACCATGGTTCCGGCAGACGGCGCTCAAGCGCTAACTGACGACATTCATTCACGAGAAGCCAGTCTTGTTGCCTGCTAAAGCGTTTGACCAAAAAACGCTCGAGCGTTTACGCAAAAGTCGCGCTATCATGCAGTCGAACGCGGTAAACACCTTTAGCATTTGCGCCGCACAGACCAGAGAGGAACCATCCATGAAGATCGGTATCGGTAACGACCACGCCGCCGTCGAGCTCAAGAACATCATTTCCGAGCACCTGAAGGAGCGCGGCTGCGAGGTCGTGAACTTTGGCACCGACACCTCCGAGAGCTTTGACTACCCCATCGCCGGCTACAAGGTGGGTAAGGCCGTTGCCAACGGCGACGTCGACCTGGGCATCCTCATCTGTGGCACCGGCGTCGGGATTAGTCTGGCTGCCAACAAGGTCGAGGGCGTACGCGCCGTTGTGTGCTCCGAGCCCTTCAGCGCCAAGCTCTCCCGCATGCACAACAATACCAACGTGCTCGCTTTTGGCGCCCGCGTCGTGGGCTCCGAGCTCGCCAAGATGATCGTCGACGAGTGGCTCGACGCCGAGTTTGAGGGTGGTCGTCACGAGCGTCGCGTTAACCTCCTCAACGAGATCGATCACACGCGCGCCCTTAAGATTGTCGACGAAGCCTAAACTATTCAGTGCCACAAGCTAACAGCAGGGGCCCGCTCGGAACACATGTCCGAGCGGGCCCCTGCATAAAAGGCGCCGCGGATGGAGTTCCGCGGCGCCCAAGCCACACGCTAACAGCTTTAAGGAGTCAAAGCTGGTTTAGCCAAAGAAGCGCTTGATCTCAATCTCGGCGTTCTCCAGGCAGTCGGAGCCGTGGATCACGTTGGCGTTGACATCGACGGCAAAGTCGCCGCGGATGGTACCAGGAGCAGCCTCAAGCGGGTTGGTAGCGCCCATGAGGGTGCGCATCTTAGCAACAGCTGAGAGACCGGAAACGACCATCTTGACGACCGGACCGCTCGTCATAAAGTCGCAGAGACCGCCAAAGAAGGGCTTGTCGGCCAGATGGGCGTAGTGCTCCTCGACGGTAGCGCGCTCGAGCGTGGTCATCTCCATGCGCTCGATGACAAGGCCGCTGCGCTCAATGCGAGCAACGATCTCGCCGATCTTGCGGTCGCGCACGGCGTCGGGCTTAATCATGATGAAGGTCTTCTCGATAGCCATAAAAGTAGCCTTTCAAGTAGGTTCGCGCGTGCCCAAGTCCCATTCCGGCACCCGCCTGGACTGCATCGTAACAGAGTTTTAGCTGCAGTTAAACAAAAAGCTGTTTATTAAAACGTTGCAATTTATTAAAGCGCTCCATATGTGTCACTTCTGTTTCGAAGCCCGATTAGAGTACCATCCGACCGCCCATCAACCGCATCGAACAGAGCAGGCGGTCGGTTGCCGCCCGCGAACGTAACCCCTTCACAACCTGCCCAAAGGTCCTGCAGAAGTTCTCGACAAGCCCCTACCCCATAGCAACAAAATACGGGTGCCCACATCAGCAGGCGCCCGTAAAGTGAAAACGATTTATCAATAAACGGCCAAAACGGCTTCAGCCAAATCCCTACTTTACCCCGTGGCCCATCTCGACGACCTTAGTCAGTGACCCAAACACACCCTCGTCAGCCACGAGCTGTGCCTCGGCGCGATCAAGCTGCACGGCAACAGCGGCAGGGGCGGTGCCGCCCTCGGTCGTGCGCGCGGCGACAATCGACGGGATGTCGAGCGCCTCGGTAATGTCGCGCTCAAAGAGCGAGCTTGCCTCCTGGAACACCTCAAACGGCAGGTCCTCAAGATTGCAGCCGCGCTTCTCGCACATCAGGACCAGATGGCCCACCACGGCATGTGCCTCGCGGAACGGCAGGCCACGCTTGGCCAGGTAATCGGCAACATCGGTGGCGGCAAGGTGCCCCACGCCGCACTCGCGCGCCATGGCATCCTCGTTGACGGTCCAAGTCGAAATCATTCCGGCCATAACGGACAGGCACTGCATGAGCGTATGGGCGGTATCGAGCGCGCCCTCCTTGTCCTCCTGCAAGTCCTTGTTATAAGCAAGCGGCAAGCCCTTCATGGTTACCAGCAGCTGCACCAGGTTGCCATACACACGGCCGCTCTTGCCGCGGATAAGCTCGGCAAAGTCGGGATTCTTCTTCTGCGGCATGATGGACGAGCCGGTGGAGTACGAGTCGGAAAGCGTGATAAAGCCAAATTCGGAGCTCGACCACAGCACGATCTCCTCGGAAAGACGCGACAGATGCATGGCCATGACGGAGCCGGCGTAATGCAGATCGAGCAGGAAATCGCGGTCGGAAACCGCATCGAGCGAGTTGGGAATCACACCCGCAAAGCCAAGTTCGGCAGCCGTCATCTGACGGTCGAGCGGATAGCTCGTACCGGCAAGCGCGGCAGCACCCAGCGGGCAGTTGTCGGCGGCATCAAAGGCTGCCTTCAGGCGCGTAAAGTCGCGCGCGAACATCCAGGAATACGCCAGCAGATGATGCGACAGCAGCACGGGCTGAGCGTGCTGCATGTGCGTGTAGCCCGGCAGAATTACCTTGTCGTACTTCCTGGCCGCATCCACCAGCACATGGCGCAGCTCAAGATTGGCCTCCATGAGCTCCTTGGCCAGCGCCTTGACGCCCAGGCGTGTGTCGGTCGCCACCTGGTCGTTGCGCGAACGTCCGGTATGCAAGCGCTTACCGGCCTCGCCGATGCGACGCGTCAGCTCGCTCTCGATGGACATATGAATGTCTTCGTCGTTGATGTCGAAGGTGAAGTTGCCGGCATCGATATCCTGTTCGATTCCGGTCAGGCCCTTGGCAATCGCCTGCTCGTCCTCGGCACTGATGATGCCCTGGGCCGCCAGCATCTTGGCATGCGCCTTAGAGCCGGCGATATCCTGCTTATAGAGATGTTTGTCGACCGGCAGCGACGCGCCAAACTCCTGCGTGACCTCGGCCACGCCCGCCTCAAAACGACCGCCCCAAAGAGCCATGGAACCGTCCCCTTTCTCCAAATACCAAAACAAGCGCCCAAAGTATTGCGCCATGTCGCTAAAGCAATTATTCAACCGCTAGTTTTGCATATTCCCCACCGTGCGCGGGGCCATGTAGCTAATTTGCAAAGAAGTGACGCGCCATGCACTTGGCGCCCAACGTCTCCCTCCGGATGTTGCCCTGCGAACCATCGATCCAGGCCTTCAGGCTCATAGGGACGTCCTCGACCCTTGCAGCATCGAACTCGGGCGCGAGGGCAAGTAAAGCATGCGCAATAGCATTGAACATAATGGATACTCCTCATATATATAGGCGCAGAGCCGCCAAATTGATAGAAGGAGCCCCGCCGGACAACCCCGGCGGGGCTCGGACTCAGCCGCAGACGCGACATCATATATGCGGGCGGAACGTAGGGGCCACCGATGTTAAGAAGTGTCAGCAAGCATAACGAAAGGTAGGGACCCCGTGCGCCCGTTATGTATCACGCGGATGGGCCGCGCGGATACCAAGGGAAGGAGGCGCTAGGCCTGGGCGGCAGCAGAGCTGGGGCCCTGGACCTTTGCCCACGTCTTGAGCGACAGCGTATCGATCTCGATAAAGCCGGCGCTGGCCTTCTCGTCAAACGTGGTGTCGCGGTCGTAGGTAGCCAGACCGTAGTCGTAGAGGCTGAAGGGGCTCTTGCGGCCGACGACATGGCAGTTGCCCTTAAAGAACTTCAGACGGACAGTGCCGGTCACGAACTTCTGGGTATCGGCCATAAAGGCATCGAGCGCGTTTTTGAGCGGGCTGTACCACTGGCCGTTGTACACGGCGGTGGCCCAATCCTGCTCGAGCTTGATCTTGGTCTTGAGCAGGTCGCCCTCGACGCAGATGTCCTCGAGCGCCTTGTGGGCGGTGATGAGCGTCAGGGCTCCGGGGACCTCATAGCACTCGCGGCTCTTAAGGCCCACCAGGCGATCCTCGACCAGATCGAGACGACCAAAGCCATTGTCGCCGGAGATCTTGTTGAGGGCGATGACGATCTCGGAGAGCTTCATCTTCTTGCCGTCTACGGCGACGGGCTTGCCGGCCTCAAACTCAACCTCGGTGTAGGTCGGGGTGTCCGGCGTGTCCTCGGGGTTCTTGGTCATAACCCAAGCGTCGTCGAGCGGCTCGTTCCAGGGATCCTCCAGGTGACCGCACTCAATGGCACGACCCCACAGGTTGTCGTCGATGGAGTAGGGGTTGTCGTTGGCACCCTCGGGAACCGGCACGTTGTGGGCGTGGGCATAGGCGACCTCGTCGGGACGGCACTTCAGGTCCCACTCGCGAACCGGGGCGATAACCTTGAGCTCGGGGTCGAGGGCCTTGACGGCGGCCTCAAAACGGACCTGATCGTTACCCTTGCCAGTGCAGCCGTGGGCGACGTAGGTCGCGCCAAACTCGTGGGCGACCTCGACAAGCTTCTTGGCAAGCAGCGGGCGAGACAGGGCGGAGAGCAGCGGATACTTATTCTCGTACATGGAGTTTGCGGCGATGGCTTTGGTCAGGAACTCATCGGAGAACTCGTCGCGCAGGTCGAGCACCTGGCAATCGAGAACGCCCAGGTCGAGCGCCTTCTGCTTCTTGGCATCCAGTCCGGTCTCTTCCTGGCCCACGTTGCCGCAGACACAAACGACATCGAGATTCTTCTCGTCCTGGAGCCACTTGACACATACGGATGTATCAAGACCACCGGAATATGCGAGAACGACTTTTTCCTTGCTCATGGCTGTTTCCTTTCGCCCTTGGTAGCTAGTTAGAACATCGGTCAGTTGCAAGTCATTTCAAGGTCATATACCGTGCAATATCAGGTTAAATAGCAAAAATCAGCACATACATGCCCTAGAAACATGCAGCAATGTCGTGCTAAAACCCAACGACCTCAAAATGACTCTGTTGAGGCAATTCGCCCCATGCGGACAGAGACGATTGTTATCGTCGTCGGGAAATTGCGCGCTGGCGTCGGATGGCATTGTCTGCAGTGGTGATGATCGTTACGAACTGCATCTGCCTCTCCTTTCACCTATCGCCGGGCGCAATTCTAATATCGTAAACGGTACCTTTTCCTCGGTAAGCGGTTGTTTTTCCGTCTCCGTTTTCGATGGTCGCTATATTACGCTAAAGTGCCCGCAGCACAAGCGACAAATTCAAATTTCTGAAAAGTTTTTTCATTACTTTGTGAAGCGTGGTGCAAATACGCTCCGTTCCTGCGAAAATACGCCCGACTACGAATTGATGGTTATAACGTCTGAAACAATCTCGAAACGAAAGGCTCGCTTTTATGCAAACTTACGAATCGGACGCCAATATCGGAAACATTAAGATTCTCGCCGTCGACATGGACAAGACGCTGCTGACCGACGAGCGCGTGCTGCCCCAGGGTCTTGATGAGCGCCTGGACAAGCTCGCCGACGCCGACATCGTATTCTGCCCCGCCAGCGGACGTCCCGCCCCCAAGCTCGAGGAGATGTTCGAGGGCGTCAAGAACCGCCTCGCCTTTTGTCCCGACAACGGAGCGTGCGTGATCTATCGCGGAGAGTATATCTATAAGAGCAATATCGACGCTGAACTGTATCAGCGGGTCTTGAGCCGCGCCTCGGAGGATTCGCGCGCCGTCCCCGTGCTGTGCTGCTACGACGAGTTCTATGTGCTTGCCCGTGACCATCAGTATCACAACGAAATCAGCGTGTACTACAACACGATCAACTACGTCGATACCTTTGAGGGCCTTGACGTCGAATCCAACAAGATTTCGATCTTCTTCCCCGACTACGACGCCGAGCCGGCGTTTCGCGAGGACTACAGCCCGGCATTCTCGGACCGACTCTACGTCACCAATGCTGGCCGCGAGTGGATCGACTTTATGAACCTGGGCGTCGACAAGGGTTCGGGTGTGGCGCATCTCTGCGAGCGCCTGGGCATCGATATCGCCGACGCCGCCGCTGTGGGCGACACCTACAACGATATCCCCATGCTGGAGCGCGTCGGGCACAGCTTTATCGTGGACAATGCCGAGGAGCACATGAACGCACATGCCAAGTGGCGCATTCCGAGCAACAACGACGGGGGCGTACTGACGCTCATCGACGCCATCTTGGCGGCTCGTTAACGTTGCTCGTCGGACCTGGCCGGGCGAGCGGGTAAGTTTTTCGTTCGGTCAGGTCCTGGGCTCGCTCGGAAAGCACATTAAGTGCTTTCCGGCTCGTGCGGAATCTACGAAAAACTTACCCGCTCGCCCGGCCAGGTCCTGCGGTGACTTGCTTGCCGTCTGGATGGCGTCTTGGCGCCTAGATACTTTGGCTGATTTTTATTGAACGAAGGACGCTCCTTGTTGATGAGGGGCGTCCTTCTGGTTTTGGTTACTTTGGGGTTGTTGGTGCTTCTTTATTTGGCATCGGCCCAGGTTATGCCGGTGCTGGCTTCGGCGATGAGGGGTACGCGTAGGTCTACGACGTGTTCCATGACGTCTTGGACCATGGCGGTCAGGCGCTCGACTTCGTCGATGGGGCACTCAAAGTCCAGTTCGTCGTGCACTTGCAGGATCATGTGGGCGGCAAAGCCTTCCTCTTCCAGGCGGCGGCTTACGCGGGCCATCGCGATCTTGATGATGTCGGCGGCGGTTCCCTGCATGGGGTGGTTCATGGCCGTGCGCTCGCCAAAGCCGCGGAGTTGCGGGTTTTTGGCCTTGAGCTCCGGAATATGACGACGGCGGCCGTACATGGTCTCGGCGTAGCCCATCTGCTTGGCGCGCGCCACCACGTTGTCGAGGAACGTACGCACGCCCGGGTAGGCCTCGTAGTAGCGGTCGATCATGTCGCGTGCCTCGGCCATCGAGATATGCAGCGACTGCGACAGGCCGTAGGCCTGCTGGCCATACACGATGCCAAAGTTCACGGCCTTGGCGCGACTGCGCAAGTCGGGCGTTACCTCGGACACCGGCACACCAAACACGCGCGCCGCCGTCTCGGCATGGAAGTCCTCGCCCTCGTTAAAGGCGCGCACCAAGTGCTCGTCACCCGAGAGATGCGCCAGCAGACGCAGCTCGATCTGCGAGTAGTCCACCGCCAAAAAGACGCTTCCCTCGCCTGCCGAAAACGCCGTCTTGACGGTACGACCCAGCTCCGAGCGCGTCGGGATGTTCTGCAGGTTCGGGTCGCTCGAGGACAGACGCCCCGTTGCTGTGATGGTCTGGTTGTACGTAGTGTGCACACGACCGTCACCGCGGCGTAGCGGGCCCAGCGTGTCCAGATAGGTGGACTTGATTTTGGACTTCTCACGCCAGTCCAAAATCAGGCGCACGATCTCGTGGTCGCGGGCAAGGTCACTCAGCACCTTGGCGTTGGTCGAATAATAGCCGCGCTTAGTCTTCTTGAGGCCCTTGGTCGGAAGCCCCATCACATCAAAGAGCACATGCGACAGCTGCATGGGACTGCCAATATTAAAGGTCTCGTCACCCGCCAGGTCACGAATGCTGCGCTCGACCTCGGCAATCTGAGTCGCCAGGCCCTCGGACAGACTATGCAGACGGTCGGGGTCTACGAGCATGCCCGCGCGCTCCATCTTGGCAAGCACCGGCACGAGTGGCATCTCGATGCCATCGAACACGTTGGAGGCATTCTCACGGGCCATGCGGTCGCGCAGCGGTGCGACCAGCGCCAGCGTCAAGGCCGCCGTGCGAGCGGCGGGCGCGGGGGCGTCCTCGCCGGCACCCTCTGCACCGCGCGCCGCAGGCAGCGCCATCTGCAGATAGGTATCGGCCAGATACGCCTCATCGAACTCGGAGCGGTCGGAATCCAGCAGGTAGGCGGCAACCACGGTATCGAAGATGCGCGTGGAATCGACTGCCAGCGGGTCCATAAGCTCGGGCTCAGAAGAATCGATGGGCGAAAGCTCGTGCAACAGCGCCTTCATATCCGGGCTCGCCACGCGACCCTCCATAAAGAGACGCACGAGCACGCCGGCAATCACGCCGTGGACGAAGTTGAAGCCCTCAACCTCAGCCGCCGCACCGCCGTCGCTCTCCTCGAGCGCAAACAGGCCCTTGGACGTCGCCAACCACAGCGTGCGCGTCAGGCCAAAGAGCGCGCCCTCTTCCTTGTCGTCGTCCACCACGGCGGCAACCCACTCGTCGGCATCAATCGCGCGGGAGACCTCAGCCGCAACGGCACCAAGCGCGTCAGCTTCGCCGGCAGCTGCACGAACCATCGCAGGCATCTCAAACATACTGGAGACAGCAGCAGCCCCGCCCTCGCCGCCGATCAGCGCCAAGAAACGGTTCTGCATGGCGGTGATACCAAGCGTGCCCAGCGCAGCGGAAACCTCATCGGCAGAATACGCCGGGAAGGACGTCGCCTCAAAATCGAGCTCAACGGGCGCATCGGTGCGGATGGTCGCGACCTTGCGGCTCAGCAGCGCGTCGTCGATGTGCGCGCGCAGGTTCTCGCCCATCTTGCCCTTGACCTCGTCGGCATGCGCGATGACTTCGTCCAGGCTACCGTACTTCGCAATGAGCGCACTCGCCTTTTTGGGACCGATGCCCGGTACACCGGGGATGTTGTCGGACGTATCGCCCTTTAGACCGTAAAAATCGGGCACGAGCGCCGGCGTAATGCCGTGATACAGGTCGTCCACGCTCTCGGGCGTCATGATCGCCACGTCAGACAGGCCCTTGCGGGTCGAGACCACGTTGACGTGCTCGGTCACGAGTTGATACATGTCGCGGTCGCCGGTCACCAGTAGCATGTCGCAGCCGGCCTGCTCGCCCAGGCGCGCCATGGTTCCCAGGATATCGTCGCCTTCCCAGCCCTCGGACTGCAGAATCGGCACGTTGAGCGCGGTGAGCAGCTCCTTGATCATCGGAAACTGCGCATGCAGATCGGGGTCCATGGGCGGGCGTTGCGCCTTATACTGCGGCAGCATCTCCATGCGCACGCGCGGTTTGCCCTTGTCAAACGCCACGACCACACCGTCGGGGTTAAAGGCATCGATCATCTTGAGAAACATGTTCAGAAAGCCGAAGATCGCGTTGGTGGGGCGGCCGTCCGGCGCATTCATGGTGGGCGGCACGGCGTGGAAGGCGCGGTGCATGAGCGAGTTGCCGTCGATAACGGCAAAGGTGCGGCGCTTGTCAGACATATTGAATACCTCGCTTTGGGCTGGGCACGGTTTGCTCACACCAGTTTACACGCTCCCCGCCCCGCGACCACCGCACATCAGGCTTCCCTGCCGCCGCGGGCCCGCGCGTGATACGATGGCTCACGGTACATCAACCAGCACGATCGATCCGAAAGGAGCCTGCGTCATGGAGCGTCCCTGCGCATGGAAAAAGTACACGCCACAGCAAGTCGAGGAACTCGAGGAGCTTTGCCGCGGCTATAAGCAGTTTTTGAGCGAGAATAAGACCGAGCGCCTGTGCGTCAAGACCGGCATCAAGATGGCCGAGGAGGCGGGCTACGTCGACTTGGAGACCGTGATTGCCGAGGGCCGCACGCTCAAGGCCGGCGACAAGGTGTACGCCGCCAATCACGGCAAAGACCTCATGCTCGTCAACCTGGGCACCGCCCCGCTCGAGCAGGGCTTTAACATCCTGGGTGCTCACGTGGACTCGCCGCGCCTGGACCTTAAGCAGAATCCCGCCTTCGAGGCCGGCGACATGGCCTACCTCGACACGCACTACTACGGCGGCGTCAAGAGCTACCACTGGGTGGCCTCCCCGCTCGCACTCGTGGGCGTCATCTGCAAAAAGGACGGCACCACCGTCGACATCAACATCGGCGACAAGGCAGACGATCCGGTCTTTACCATCTCCGACCTGCTGATCCACCTCTCGAGCGAGCAGATGTCCAAGCCTGCCAAGGACGCCGTCGACGCCGAGATCCTCGACGTGATCGTGGGCGGCCGTCCCGTCAAGTTTGACGAGGACGACAAGGACGCTCCCAAGGAGCCCGTCAAGCAGATGTTCCTGGACATCCTCAAGGAGCAGTACGACGTCGAGGAGGAGGACTTCCTCTCCGCCGAGATCGAGGTCGTGCCCGCCGGCCCCGCCCGCGACATGGGCCTCGACCGCTCCATGATTCTGGGCTATGGCCATGACGACCGCGTCTGTGCCTACCCCTCCATGCTTGCCCAAATCGACGTCGCCAACGTGGAGCGCACGAGCATCACGCTCATCGTCGACAAGGAGGAGATCGGCTCCGTGGGTGCCACCGGCATGACGAGCCGCTTCTTCGAGAACACCGTCGCCGAGATCATGACGCTCGCCGGCGAGGATAGCCCGCTGGCCCTGCGCCGCGCGCTCGCCCGCAGCCGCATGCTCTCCTCCGACGTGTCCGCCGGTTTCGACCCGGGCTATGCCGGCAAGTTCGAGACGAAGAACGCCGCCTTTATGGGTCGTGGCCTGTGCTTTAACAAGTACACGGGCAGCCGCGGCAAGGGCGGTTCCAACGACGCCGATGCCGAGTACGTGGCCCTCGTCCGCGACATCATGGACGAGGCCGGCGTGGACTTCCAGACCTGTGAGCTCGGTCGCGTCAACGCGGGCGGTGGCGGCACCATTGCCTACATCATGGCCAAGTATGGCATGAACGTCATCGACTCCGGCGTTGCCGTCCTGTCCATGCACGCCCTGTGGGAGGTCGCCAACAAGGCCGATATCTACGAGGCCTACCGCGGCTACAAAGCCTTCCTCGAGCGCGCCTAGCAAACCCTCGTAAGGCGCATCAAACCAGCCCTTTATAACTTGCGGTGGAATACGGACTAAACTGGCCCATAAACAGCCAAAACAGACCGTATTCCACCGCAACTTTTTTGGCAGAGGAGAGCCCATGCTGCAGGTCATCATTTCGCCCGCCAAGCAGATGCGCGCGGCCCAAGATGCTTTTGAAGTCCTGGGCATCCCACCCTTTGTGCGCGAGACGGCTCGCCTCCACCGCGCACTGCTAGATATCGAGCGGAATGAAGGCAGCGGCGGCCTGCAGGCGCTGTGGAACGTGAGTGACAAACTGCTGGGACCTTGCCTCAACACCCTGCATGAGTTCGGGCCCATCCTGAAAAGCGGCGATCTCGACAATCCCGCACTCGCCCGTCACCTCTCCCCTGCCGCCATGTCCTATCACGGCATTCAATACCAGAGCATGGCACCCGAGGTGATGGATTCCGCGCAGCTCGCATGGCTGCAAGACCATCTGTGGATCCTCTCCGGCCTCTACGGGTGCGTTCGTCCCTTTCATGCCGTCGAACCGTATCGGCTGGAGATGGGCGCGAAGCTTGTCGTCGACGGTGCCCGAGACCTCTACGCATTTTGGAGCGATAAGCTCGCGCGGGCTATCGCCCCGGCAGGTTCAAACACCACGATCGTCAACCTCGCCAGCGTAGAGTATGCCAAAGCCGTTCTGCCCCACCTCGCGGGCGACGCCACAGCCGTCACGTGCCTCTTTGGCGAGGGTATCCGCAACGGGAAGCCCATCCAACGGTCGACCGCCAGCAGAAAGGCGCGCGGCTCCATGGTGCGGTGGATGGCAGAAAACAAGCTCGAGGATGCAAGCGAACTTACCGCATTCAACATCGGCTATCGCCACGTCCCCGAGCTCTCATACCTAGGCACCCTCATGTTCATCAACGAACAGATGCTCTAGAGCCGGCACCCAACACTGACCCGCTCAGCCTTCTCTATATAACTTGCGGTGGAATAATTCCTATTTGAGCCTTTTTCGCACAATCAGGAACTATTCCACCGCAACTTTTATGAATTGGCTGCTAGGCTCGACACCTATTCTGCTAGACCGTCGGCCTTTGCAATCCCGTTTGTCGAACCGTCCTGATAGACAATCTTGACGTGCTCGACCTCGGACACCGCAACACCCGACGGGGGCTCCAGGCGCCATTCCGTCAGCGCGATATCCATCGTCGTGGGCACATCCCCTTGATCTTTGAGCTTCACCGTCAACGTTTTGAACGTCGCATCATACGTCACGCGTTCGATTTCCTCACCAGGAATAGACCCACCACTCAGCTGCAACTGCACAAACTCATCGCACGGGTACCAATAATCGCCCGGAACGGCGAGCGTATTGGCATTACCGCCAGTACTCCTCACCGTCATAATCGGTAGGCTATCATCAGCCTCGAACTCCCATGCAGCGCCGCCGCGACCACCAAACGTCCAGATACAAAAGGCAATCACCAGCACGGCAAGCACCGCAAAACCGATCGCGACAAGGCCATGGTGCGCACGGCTTTCCTCGGCCGATACATCCCATTGCGTCTCTCGATATAGATGCTTGTCTTCCATGTTCGCCTCCTCACAGGCACGCTCGTTAGGCCAATCGTACCCATTCGAGCTATACTTGAGCCCATTACATAAACGGGGGGCTTGCAGGACAAGACGGCAGGCTGAGATTGGGCGCGCCCGCCCTGACCCGCAAACCTGATATGGGTAATGCCAACGAAGGGAGCCGTGCCAATGAGCACACAGACCGAGCCCAAGCTCGTCACGCAAATCGACTTCGCCCGCGCCGGGCAGATCACACCGCAGATGAAGGAGGTCGCCGAGCGCGAGCATCTCGACCCCGAGTACATCCGCGAGCGCGTGGCCGACGGCCGCATCGCCATTCCCGCCAACATCGTGCATATCAAAAAGGGCATGCGCGCCTTTGGTGTCGGCGAGGGCCTGTCCACCAAGGTCAACGTCAACCTGGGCATCTCGGGCGACAAGGCCGATGCCGCCGAGGAATGGAAGAAGGTCAAGATCGCCGAGGACTTTGGCGCCGACGCCATCATGGACCTCTCCAACTCGGGCAAGACGCGCCGGTTCCGCCAGCAGCTCATCGACGAGACGCCGCTCATGGTAGGTACCGTCCCCATGTACGACGCCATCGGCTACATGGAAAAGCCGCTGGTCAAGCTCACCAAGGACGACCTGCTCGAGGTCGTTCGCGCGCACGCCGAAGACGGCGTGGACTTTATGACCATCCACTGCGGCATCAACAAGTCGGTCATTAAGACCTTTAAGGAGACCGGCCGCCTCATGAACATCGTGAGCCGCGGCGGCTCGCTGCTGTTTGGCTGGATGGAGGTCACCGGTAACGAGAACCCGTTCTATGAGTTCTACGACGAGCTGCTCGAGATTTGCCACGAGTACGACGTGACGATTTCGCTCGGCGACTCCTGTCGCCCGGGCTGCCTCTACGACTCCAACGACGCCACCGAGACCGCCGAGATGATCGAGCTGGGCAAGCTGTGCAAGCGCGCATGGGCCGCCGGCGTCCAGGTTATGGTCGAGGGTCCGGGCCACATGGCGCTCGACGAGATCGCCGCCAACATGAAACTGCAGAAGCGCCTGTGCCACAACGCCCCGTTCTATGTGCTCGGGCCGCTGGTGACCGATATCGGCGTGGGCTACGACCACATCACCGCTGCCATCGGCGGCGCTATCTCCGCCAGCTCCGGCGCCGACTTCCTGTGCTACGTGACGCCGGCCGAGCACTTGTGCCTGCCCAACGCCCAGGACGTGCTCGACGGCCTCATGGCCACCAAGATTGCCGCACACGCCGCCGACATCGCCAAGAAGGTGCCGCACACCCGCGACATGGACGACAAGATGGGCCAGGCACGCCGCAAGCTCGACTGGGACGCCATGTGGGAGTGCGCGCTCGACCCGGTTACGGGCAAGAAGCGCTACGAGGAGTCCCCCGCCGCCACCGAGGGCACTTGCACCATGTGTGGCAAGATGTGCGCCGTCCGCACCGTCAACAAGATCTTCGAGGGCACCACGATCGACCTCGGCATGGAGGACTAACCCTGTCGACGCGGCCGCTTCTGGCGGCGAGCTGGTGCCTGTCAATTGTTGACTTGTGAACATTTACTTACATTTGCGTAGAGATTGCATCGCCCGCCCGGGTTCGGCATAGAGTCGGCCCGGGCATCTTTATAATGCTGGCTTAAAGACCCATTTGATTCCGACCGAACAAGGGAGCGAACATGGATCGTAGTAAGGTACCTGCCGTCCTGTCCATCGCGGGATCCGATTCCAGCGGTGGCGCCGGCATTCAGGCCGACATCAAGACCATCACGGCGCACCGCCTGTATGCCGAGACGGCCATCACCGCCATCACAGCGCAAAACACACTGGGCGTTACCGCCGTGCAGGATATCTCGCCAGATATCGTAGCCGCGCAAATTGACGCCGTTTTTGACGATATCCGCCCAAGCGCCGTCAAGATCGGCATGGTTTCTTCTGTCGAGATTATCGAAGTCATCGCCGACCGCTTGAGCGCCTGGAACGCAACGAACGTGGTCGTCGACCCCGTCATGGTCGCCACCTCGGGCGCGCGGCTGATTGCCGAAGATGCCGCCGAGGCGCTCACCCGCCGCCTGTTCCCGCTAGCGACGGTTATCACGCCCAATATTCCCGAGGCCATGGCCCTGCTCGACTACGAGGTCGACTCCGAGCGCACGCAGCAAAATGCTGCCATGCTCCTCACCCGCCGCTTTGGTTGCGCATCCCTCGTTAAGGGCGGGCATCTTGTCAACGAGGCCAACGATGTACTGGCCGAACCCGCGCCACTCGATGACGAGGGCAACCATCTGGGAGATCCACTCACCACGTGGTTCCGCCACAAGCGCATCGAGACCGACAACACGCACGGCACCGGATGCACGCTCTCGTCCGCCATCGCCTGCGCGCTGGCTCAGGGCATGGATCTTGCCGACGCTGTCAACGCCGGCAAGGCATACCTAACGGGCGCTCTGGCCGCCGGCTTTGACATGGGCAAAGGCTCCGGCCCCGCCAACCATATGTGGCAGTATTAAGATTCGCAGCCCAAACCACCGCAAAGGTGCCTGTCCCCTTTGAACCACCGCAAAGGGGACAGG